>VGBR01000005.1 GCA_016870355.1 Actinomycetota bacterium
CCGGTTCCTCGTCGATACGCAGCGGTTGTGGCACGTCGTCTGCAACCCGAGCGACACGACGCGCTACGCGCTCATCAGCAGCTACGAGTCAGGCCCCGCGCTCGACGACTTCATCCGAGCGAACCTCCCATAGCCAGCTCTCGGGAGTCCGGGAAGCCGCTCTCCTAGACTGACCGACTCCGTGGACACCACCGATCACGAAATCGTCATCATCGGCGCGGGCCCAGCCGGCCTCACCGCCGCATACGTACTCACCAAGCGCGGCCTGACGAGCACGATCCTCGAAGCTGACACCGTCGTCGGTGGCATCAGCCGCACTGCAACGGCTGACGGCTGGCGCTTCGACATCGGCGGCCACCGCTTCTTCACGAAGGTGCAGCCGGTCGAAGACCTGTGGTTCGAGATCCTCGGCCCCGACGACTTCCTTCGCCGTCCGCGTCTCAGCCGCATCTACTACCGCGGGAAGTTCTACGACTACCCGATCTCGGCCATGAACGCGCTCCGCAACCTCGGCCCCATCGAGGCCGTGCGTTGCGTCGCGTCATACCTGTGGGTGCGCGTGCACCCGCCCGAGGACAAGTCCACGCTCGAGGGCTTCGTGGCCTCCCGGTTCGGGTGGCGGCTGTACCGGCACTTCTTCAAGACCCAGAGCGAGAAGGTCTGGGGTGTGCCGTGCACCGAAGTCCAGGCCGACTGGGGCGCGCAGCGGATCAAGAACCTGTCGCTGTTCCGTGCCGTGTGGGAGGCCCTCAAGCCCAAGGGCATCCGCCGCAAGGCGAGCAAGGCGAAGCAGGTGACGAGCCTGATCGAAGAGTTCAACTACCCGAAGTACGGACCCGGGATGATGTGGGAGCGGTGCACCGAGCTCGTCACGGCCAAGGGTGTCGAGGTCGTCTTCGACGCCAAAGTCACCAAGGTCGAGCACGATGCCGGCAAGGCCGTCGCCGTCACCGCGATGACCGACGGGGTGCCCGCCCGCTACCAGTGCACCGAGGTCATCTCGTCGATGCCGATCGGTGAGCTGCTGCGATCGATGGAGCCGGCACCCCCACCCGAGGTGCTCAAGGCAGCCGACGCGCTGCGCTATCGCGACTTCATCACGGTCGCGCTCGTCCTCCCCGAAGCGGACGGCTTCCCCGACAACTGGATCTACATCAACGACGCGTCGGTGAAGGTCGGGCGCATCCAGAACTTCGGGAGCTGGTCCCCGTACCTCGTCAAGGACGGGCGCACGTGCCTCGGCCTCGAGTTCTTCGTCAACGAAGGCGACGACATGTGGGTCAAGGCCGATGCCGACCTGATCGAGCAAGGCAAGCGCGAGCTGTGCGAGATCGGCTTGCTCTCCGATCCGTCACGGGTCGAGTCGGGCTACGTGGTGCGGATGCCCAAGGCGTACCCGTTCTACGACGCCGCCTACAAGGAGAACGTGGCGACACTCGCAAGCTGGCTCGAAGAGCACGCACCGAACGTCTATCCCGTCGGTCGCAATGGGATGCACCGCTACAACAACCAGGACCACTCCATGTACACCGCCATGCTCTCCGTAGAGAACATCTTCGGCGCGAACCACGACATCTGGTCAGTGAACGTGGAGGAGGAGTACCACGAGGAGCGCACCGCGGCGCCTCCTCATCCCAATCAGTAACACTCGCTCGTTCACTGCGGGCCGGGATGCCCGGCCCGCGGCCGTTCACTCGCTGGCGAGCACCTGCGCTCCCTCCGGTCGCTCCAGTGCCGCGTCCGTCGGGGCTATTGCTTGAAGCCGGCGAGGACCTGCTTCCAGCGGTCGGGGTCGCTTTGGTACGGCGCGTAGAAGGCGAGGCGGTCTACTAGGTCGCCGAAGCGGGCGAGTAGGGCCTTGGGTACGTCTTCTGGTTCTGCGATGACTGCGAAGGTTTCGAGCATGTCGTCGTCGATGAGGTTGCCCATCTCGACCCACTTGCCCTGCTTGGAGAGGATGTTCAGCTCGTCTTGCGCCGCGCCCCATCCGTGGTGTTCGAGCACACCGCGATACGCGGGTGTCGAGCCGTAGAACGCGATCTGCTGCTTCGTCCCTTCGCGCGCCGCTTCAACTTCCTGGTCGTTGGTGCCGGTGACGACGAAGAGCGGGCCAGAGATCTCGAAGTCGGCGCGTGACTTGCCGCCCTTCGCGAAGCCGCGGTCGAGCGCGGGCATCGTGACTTCGCGCACATAGCTCTCGGTCGTGAAGCCATGGAGGATGAGACCGTCGGCGACCTCACCGGCGACCTCGGTCATGAGCTCGCCGACGGCCGCAAGCTGCACGCTCGGCGGCCCGTATGGACTTGGCCCCGGGTTGAAGAACGGCGTCATCAACGTGTGGGTGTAGAACTCGCCGCGGAACTCGAGCTTCTCGTTCTCGTTCCAGTTCGCCCAGATCGCTCGCATCGCGAGGATCAGCTCTCGCATGCGTGCCGCGGGATGCGACCACGGCATGGAGAAGCGCTTCTCGATGTGCGCCTTGATCTGGCTCCCCAAGCCGAGTCGCATCCGGCCCTGCGAGAGGAGCTGGAGGTCGTGGCCGATGTTGGCCAAGGTCATCGGGTTCCGGGCGAACGCCACCGCGATGCTCGTGCCGAGCTCGAGGCGCTCGGTGTGCTCCGCCGCGATGACCAGCGGGAGGAACGGGTCGTGGTTGGTCTCGGCGGTCCAGCCCCCGTCGTACCCGAGCCCCTCGAGCTCGGTCGCCACCTTCACGATCTCCTGTACCCCCGCTGAGGGGATCCCGCTGTCAACCTTCATGCAGGCACCCTAGGAGCGAGTCCACACCGCTGTCACACCCTTGTCGTATGTTGGATCCATGGGTCGTGCACTCCCCTACTCACTGTCGCCGTCGTCGATCGCGGCGTTCAAGGAGTGCCCGCTCGCGTTCCGGTTCTCGTACCTCGACCGCCTGCCGGAGCCGCCGTCCGCGCCCGCGTCCAGGGGGACCTTGGTGCACCGCGCGCTCGAGCTGCTGATGTGCCGCCCGCCCACGGATCGCACTCCCGATGCCGCGCTCGCTGATCTCGATCGGGCGCGGGCCGAGCTCGCCCAGGATCCCGAGTTCAGCGAGCTCGACCTCACCGCTGAGGAATGGGCCCAGTTCCACGCCGACGCGGAATCGTTGGTGCTGCGCTACTTCGAGCTCGAAGACCCCACGACCGTGCACCCGATCGGCCTCGAGCTCAAGCTCGAAGCGACGATTGGCGACGCACGGTTGCGAGGCGTGATCGACCGGCTCGAGCTCGACGCCGACGGTGAGCTGGTGGTCACCGACTACAAGACCGGCGGCGTGCCTTCGGAGCGGTGGGAAGGCAAGAGCCTCAGCGGCGTGCACACGTATGCGCTGCTGTGCGAGCGGATGCTCGGCCGCCGTCCGGTGCGCGTCCAGCTCTTCTATCTCCAGAAGCCGGAGATGATCATCGCGGAAGCAACTGAGCAGTCGGTGGGTGGCGTGCAACGTCGCACCACCGCACTCTGGAACGCGATCTGCCGGTCGTGCTCGCGCGACGACTTCCGTCCGAGCCCCAGCCGGCTCTGCGACTGGTGCGCGTTCAAGGCGTACTGCCCGGCGTTCGGTGGTGACCCCGTCGACGCCGAGGAGCTGAGGGGGCCGGGCACCATGATCGAGCCAGCACTGCCGCTGGCCTGATCCCCATAGGCTCTCTGTCCATGGGTGACGTCATCGATGCGGTTCACGCGCTCGACGACGCAGTCGACAAGTGGCTGGAGCTGCACCGCAGCGAACGGCTTGACCGCTTGTTCTATGGACTGTCGAGCGCGGCCGATCACGGCCTCCTCTGGCACGCGCTCGGTGCCGTGCGCGCGTTGCGTCGGCGGGAGCCGGGCTACGCGCTCCGGTTCAGCACCGCTCTTGGCATCGAGTCGGCCCTCACGAACGGTCTGGTGAAGTTGCTGTTTCGGCGCATGCGGCCCCCCGACCACTTCGAGAACGACGACCCCTTGCCCTACGGGATGCGGCGACCGATCACGTCGTCGTTCCCGTCCGGGCACGCGGCGACCGCGTTCATGTGTGCCGTGCTGCTGTCGAAGGGCAATCGCGCCGGCCCGGCCTACTTCTCACTCGCGGCTCTGGTCGCGGCCAGTCGCGTGTACACGCGCATGCACCACGCCTCGGATGTTGCCGCGGGCGCAGTGCTCGGACTCGTGCTCGGCTCGGCCGCGCGCTCGAAGGTATGAAGGAGGCTCGGTGACCCGCCAGATCGCAGTGACGTTCGACTACCGCTGCCCCTTCGCGTACAACGGCCACGCTTCGATGCTCGCGGCTGTGCGCGGCGGTGCCGACCTCGACTTCCGCGCGCACGCGTTCTCGCTCGATCAGGTGCACATCCCGGAAGGCGAAGCCCCGATCTGGGAACGGTCGCCCGAACAATGGACCGGCGGGCTCGTCGGCCTTCTCTATGGCATCGCCGTGCGCGACCACTTCTCGGAGCACTTCCACGACGTCCACCTCGCGCTCTTCGGCATCCGTCACGAGCAAGGCAAGACGCTCGAGGAACCCGCGATCCGCGACGCCGTCAGCTCGTGCGGCCTCGATGTCGACGCGGTCGCAGGCGAGGCATGGACCGATCGGTCGCTCAAGGTGCTCATCGCCGAGCACACCGAAGCCGTGGATCGGTGGGCGGTGTTCGGCGTGCCGACGTTCATCGAAGGTGAGCACGCGGCGTTCGTTCGGTTCATGGACCGCGGGAACCCCAGCGACATCGAGCGGATGCTTGCGCTCCTCGACTGGACCGACTTCAACGAGTTCAAGCGCCCGACGATCCCGCGCTAGCTCGGCCTCACCGCCAGGCCGGGGGCTCGTCGATCAGGTCGTCGATCGCTTCGGCCCATTCCGCGGAACCGGGGTCGCGCCAGCCTGCGTGCGCGCAGTCCACGGCGAGGTCCTGCACATAGAGGTGAAGCGTTGGGGCGTCCTCAGCCAGCTCGATCACCTCGCGGGCGCGCAGGTGTGGCGGCGCGTCCTCGAGCACGTCAACCAGAGCGACGCACGCGAGCACTCGGCTGCGACACCGCGGGCACGCCGACACCGTGGCCGCCTCCAAGCCGTTGGTCAGCGCGAGCAGCGAAGTCGCTTCTTCTGCGTCGAGCACGACCTCTTCACCATCGTCATCGACGAAGGCAAGGACACCGTCGGGGGCCATCGACGGCGACCGTAGCGCCCGCTCTCACTAGCCTCCCCTTCCCCGCTGATGGCGCTACGCGCCGAGCCGCACGGGCTGCGGCTACCTGCGTCGCAGGGGACCTGCCTCCATGGTCGACTCCGCAGGCTCCGTCTCCACCGACGTCGAAGCGGCATAGCCACTTCGACGCCTGCCTCCATGGTCGACTCCGCAGGCTCCGTCTCCACCGACGTCGAAGCGGCATAGCCACTTCGACGCCTGCGCCGCGGTCGGTAGCCTCCGGCGCGATGCGGGCAGTGACCATCGTTGACGGTGCGCTCGAGTGGCGCGAGCACCCCGACCCCGAGCCCGCGGCGGGTGAGCTGCTCGTCGCCGTGCGCGCCGCCGGGCTCAACGGCGCCGACATGATGCAACGCCGAGGTCTCTACCCCGCACCGCCGGGCGCGCCGGCCGACATCCCAGGACTCGAGCTCGCTGGCGAAGTGGTCGCGATCGGACGGGATGTCACACACTTCGCTCCGGGCGACCGAGTCATGGCGGTGGTCGCCGGTGGCGGTCAGGCCGAGCTCGCAGTCGTGCACGAGCGCCACGCGCTCGCCATACCCGAAGGACTCGGTTGGCCGCAGGCCGGTGGGTTCCCCGAGGTGTTCGCCACCGCGCACGACGCGCTCTTCATCCAGTGCGGGCTCGCGATGGGTGAGCGAGTGCTCGTTCACGGCGCGGCCGGCGGGGTCGGGATCGCCGGTGTCCAGCTCGCGGCGCGCGCCGGAGCATCGGTGGTGGCGACGGTGCGTGCGAGTGATCTTCGTGACGCGGTCGCGACGATCGGTCGATCGTGCGGAGACGTCGAGGTCGTGGCGCCCGATGCATTCGGCGATCGCGGACCGTTCGACGTCGTCCTCGAGCTCGTCGGCGCGCCGAACATCGCCGCGAACATCGATGCGCTCGCGATTGGTGGGCGCATCTCGGTGATCGGTGTCGGTGGTGGTGCGTCGACCGAGATGAACTTGCTCGCCCTCATGGGGAAGCGGGCGCGGATCCAGGGCTCGACGCTGCGCGCTCGCAGCTTGGAGGAGAAGGCAGCCGTGGCGCGTGCACTCGAGCGCTCGGTCCTGCCGCTGCTCCAGCGTGGTGAGCTCCAGGTTCCCCTCGCGGCCGAAGTGCCGATGGCCGACGCGGAGTCGGCCTACGAACGCTTCGCTGCCGGCGGCAAGCTCGGCAAGATCGTGCTGATGAGCTCCTGACGCGGAGCATCACCTCATGATCAACACGCTGAGGTGCGAGCACGGCACGTCTTCGGCCGGGCACGTCAACCCGGGGGCCGGCCCCGACGCGCAGTCCGTCGTGAACGGTCGCTTCTCGTCCATCCCGATGAGCCACACCACCCGCTGAGGGAGCGGCACCGCCCCAGCAACGGTTGTCGTGGTCACCGGCGTCTGCTCACCTTCGGGGAGGTTCTTGACCCATTCGACGATGTTGATGTGGTACATCTCGCTCGCCGGGAACGTGAGTCGAAGATTACCTGGATACGCGAGCTCCGGTCGAAGCGAGTTCTCACTCACCGAGACCGCAGGAGTCATCTCTACGTAGAGGATTGCGTTCGCGTCCTTGAAGCCCGCTGTCGACGTCGAGACACCTTTGCCGTCGGGATCCGCCTCCGACGGAAGCTCGGTGTACAGCTCGAACGGCGGCTCGCGGTACTCGACCGTGTAGGACGGGACGCACGTGAACGGCTCCGGCGCTTCGGGCGGAGGCGGAGCCTGCAGGTCTTTGCTGAAGGTGAAGGTGACCTTGTCGTAGCACGCGAACGTCTCGGCGACCGCGGTGTTGAGCCACTGCGCCGCGCCACCGGGGTTCGTCGCGCGAGGCTTGGTGCCCGCAACGATGTAGCGGCAGCCAGGGTCATCCGCGGAGATCCCCGTCGGTTCCGGCGTGTCGTCTCGGTTCGCGGCGGCCGACGATCCCTGGCTGTCCGTCGAGCCACCACCGCACGCGCTGAGGACGACGAACGTGAGGGCCGCGACAAATCGCTGGAACTTCATGAGGAGCTCAGCCGATGTCGATGTACACCCGTGGTGGACCGGTCAGCTGTCCCATGGTGAACGGCCGCATGCCGTCGAGCCCGATCACCCAGACGAGCACCGCTTCGAAGTCTTCGAGTCTGCGGACTTCCCGGACATGCGTCAGGCCGGTCGGCACGATCGACTCTGGCCCGGTGTACGTCTGCGTCGCGTCAGCGGTAGTGAGGTCGACACCCGACGCTCTCGGGAAGGTGATCACGAGGAATGCGGTCCCTTGCACTGCGACGGGCATGTCCGACTCGCCGAAGGAGAAGGGACCCGTTCGGTACTCGATGTCGAAGGCGGGCGCCGCGCCATCACGGAACTCGAACACCACTCGATCGGCGCACGGCTGCCGACCGGTGCGCACGTCAGTGTGCTGCGAGATGGTGTCAGGACCTGTCCCTGACTTCGCGTCAGGCGTCGCGCCCGCGAGCGTGCACGGCCCCGTGCTCGTCGTCGTGCGCTCGGCTTCCGTCGTCGTGGTGCCGCTAGCGCTCACACTCTTGTCGTCACCGCCACACGCGCTCAGGAACACGAGCATGCCGGTGAGTGCCACGATCCCCGCAGTGCGCCGCATCTGAACAGATTAGGGCCGGTGCGTCCGCACAAGTCGGCAGGTACGAGCGGGGGTAGCCTTCGCCCCGCCTCACGCAGTCCAGTGGTCGAATCCGGAGGTCACACGTGGCAACGCTTGCCGACAACGACGTGGTCATCGTGGAGGCGGTGCGATCGCCGCTCGGACGACGAAATGGTGGCTTGTCGAGCGTGCACCCTGCCGATCTGCTCGGAGCAGTGCAGCGCGCCGCGGTCGAGCGCTCTGGCATCGATCCGAGTACGGTCGGTCAGGTCGTTGCTGGATGCGTAAGTCAGACCGGTGAGCAGACGTTCGACGTTGGTCGCACGGCGTGGCTCGGTGCCGGGCTGCCGCTCGGTGTGGCTGGCACCACCGTTGACGCGCAGTGTGGGTCGGCACAACAGGCAACGAACCTTGCCGCCGCGCTGATCGCGGGCGGCGTCGTCGACAGCGCGATGGGTTGCGGAGTCGAATCGATGAGCCGCGTCCCGCTCGGCGTCGCGGTGAAGAACGGTCCCGGGCGCCCGCTCTCCCCGACCTACTTCGAGCGCTACGAGTACGCGACGCAGTTCGAAGCCGCCGAGCGCATCGCCGACAAGTGGGGCATCACCCGCGCCGACTGTGACCAGCTCGGTCTCGAATCCCAGACGCGAGCCCAGCGAGCGTGGGATGAAGGTCGCTTCGAACGAGAGGTCCTTCCGTACGACGCACCCGACGTCGACGACGAAGGCAAGCCCACCGGAACGACCCACGCGGTCACCTGCGATGAGGGCCTCCGCGAAACGTCACTCGAAGCCCTCGCGGCGTTGAAGCCCGTCGCGCGCGAGGACGGTGTGCACACGGCGGGTTCGTCGTCACAGATCACCGACGGTGCTGCGGCAGTGCTGATGACGTCGGCGGCGAAGGCAAAGGGGCTCGGGCTGCGTGCGCGTGCTCGCGTGGTCGACCAGTGCCTCGTCGGCGTCGACCCGGTGATGATGCTCACAGGTCCGATCGACGCGAGCCACCGACTGTTCGAACGGACCGGCTTGTCGATCAACGACATGAACACAATCGAGATCAACGAGGCGTTCGCATCGATCGTTCTCGCATGGGAGCGAGAGCTTCACCCCGACATGGAACGGGTGAACCCCAACGGTGGCGCGATTGCCATCGGTCACCCGGTCGGCGCGACCGGTGCGCGCTTGATCACCACTGCGTTGCACGAGCTGGAGCGCATCGACGGTACCCACGCACTGATCACGATGTGCTGCGGTGGCGGGCTCGGGAGCGGAACCATCATCGAACGCCTTTCCTGAGATCGTGACTGACCTCGCGGAGCGCTTGGGTCACAAGCCCGACGCGAAGCTGGTCATCGTCAACTGTGACGACCTCGGATCGTCACACGCCGCGAACGTCGCGACCTACGAAGCTCTCCGCACGGGCGTAGCAACCAGCGCGACGGTGATGACGCCATGCCCGTGGGCCCGCGACGCGGCCGCGCAGTGTGACGGTGAGGACGTAGGAGTTCACCTCACGTTGAACGCTGAGTGGGAGACCTATCGGTGGGCGCCGATCACCCACGCGCCGAGCCTGCTCGACGGTGACGGCGGCTTCCCCCGAACCATCGATGACACGTGGGATCACGCCGACCTCGACGAAGTCCGTCGCGAGCTGCGGGCTCAGGTGGAGCGAGCGGTCCTCTGGGGCTTCGACGTAACCCACCTCGACAGCCACATGGGAATGTTGCAGCTGCGGGCCGACTTCTTCGACGTGTACCTCGAGCTCGCAGTCGATCTTCGCCTTCCGCTGCGGATGGCAGCGGCGAGCGCGCAACGTCTCGTCGGATTCCCATATCGAGAGCTCGCGGCGTCCGAGGGAATCGTGTTCCCTGATCACTTCGTGTTCTACGTCGGCGTCGGCGCCCGACCGCACATCGAGGAAGCGCTCGCCGACCTCCGACCGGGCGTGACCGAGGTCTACGTCCATCCGGCCGTCGACACCGACGAACTGCGCGCGTCGTTCCCGGACTGGGAGCAACGAGTCGCCGACCACGACTTCCTGCGCACCGACCTCGCCGACCTGATCGACAAGGCCGGCGCCACTCCCATCGGCTACCGAGAGCTCCGCGACCTCCAGCGCGCCTAGTACTCCGTGATCTTGCGGATCTCTTCTTGGAGAGCTTTGTACTCGGGGGACATCGTGAGCGGGAGCAGCTGCATGAGCTTGCCCATGTTGCCGCTCACCTTCATGCGCCCCTGCATGAAGGCCGCGTTCGGATCTAGCTCGCCGTTCTGCACGCTCACTGAGTCGTCGTAGCTGAGCGACATCGTGATCTCGGGCTCGGCGATGTCGCCGAGCTGCGACTTGAGCAGCTTTCCGTTCTCGAGCACCCAGTAATACTTCACGTCGCCGTCGGGACCTCCGGACACGACGTACTGGATCGTCGCGGACGCGCCGGCGCGCTCGGGTTGGTCCTTGGCGAGCTCGCGCGCTTCGTCGAGCCACTCCTGGGTCAAGTACTTGGTCACGTCGAGCCAACACCTTTCGTCATCGTGTGCGCACGGCCTCACTGGCTCGAACGCCTGCAAACAAGTCGTCCTCAGGATCGCTGGAAGTCGCGTCGCCGACGAGGGACCGGGCGAGGATGTACTCGTCCCAGGGGAACACCTCGCGGATGACGTCGTCGGGCAGCCGCATCCAATGCCCTTCCGGATCGACCTGGGTGCGGTGCGCGAGCAACGCGGCGCGGCGGTGATGGAGCCACTCGCCGACGTCGACGAAGGTCGTGAACTGAGTGTCGTGCTCGGGCATCCCGCGCTCGAACCACTGCGCGTACGGGCTCTCCTCACCTCGCCGAATGTGAGTGTCGTGGAGCGCCTGGACTCGGCGACGTGAGAACCCGGTGTAGTAGATCTTCGACGGCTGCCACGGCGGACCCGCCGCGGGATGACAGTCGGGATCACCCGCCTCGGTGAAAGCCGGTACCGACACCTCGTGCACTCGGATGTGATCAGGGTGCGGGTAGAACTGCCGGTCCTCGGCGTAGGTCACGATCACCTGCGGTCGTTCGGCGCGGATGATCCGGACCAGCCGCTCGATCGCCTCTTCGAGCGGGGCGTTCGCGAAGTTGTCGGCCCGGGCGTTCACGTCGGTGTCGGGCATCCCTGAGTCGTGGTACCCGAGCATGTGCACGACGTCGTACCCAATTGCATCCGCGCTGGCCTGGAGCTCGTCGAGCCGCACCTGGGTGAGGTTCGCGCGCACCTCGGGCGTATCGACCGCGGGGTTGAGGATGTCACCGGCCTCACCGCCGGTGCAGCACACGAGCACGGTGCGCACCCCCTCTTCGTGATAGCGCGCCATCGTCGCCGCACCCTTCGACGCTTCGTCGTCGGGGTGCGCATGCACGCTCAGCACGCAGAGGGGATTGCGATCGCGATCGACGGGGGGTTCGGTCGACAACGCCATGTCGATGCAGGGTACCGCGCAGGACGCGACTCATCGCTCCGTTACAGTCCGTGCGTGCCGCGACGCGCCGGGTTGGGTGTGTGCGTCGCGCTCCTTCTCCTGATCGGGACCATCCCCGCGGCGGGCGCCGGCACGGCCGTCACTCCTGAGCTCACGTGGCGCGGCTGTCGGGACGGCTTCGAGTGCGCCACCCTCGAGGTGCCGGTCGACTACTCGGTTCCCGACGGCGAACAGGTCACCATCGCCCTGATCCGTCGCGCCGCGACCGACTCTGGGAACCGGATCGGGAGCCTGGTCGTCAACTATGGCGGGCCGGGCGATCCCGGCACCGAGACGTTTCGGTTGGCCTACTCGTCGCTGCCCGAGGTCGTGCGGGAGCGCTTCGATCTCGTGAGCTTCGATCCGCGCGGGACGGGCAGATCACGCCCGATCGACTGCATTGACGATCGCACCTTCGATGATGCGTGGACCGAAGACGTCACGCCCGATGACGAATCGGAGCTTCGGTCGTTCTACGACGGCACGGCGTTCTCGATCGACCTGTTCGGGGCGTGCGTCGAGCGCCAGGGCGAGTGGCTGGCGCACGTAGGGACGCGCAACGTTGCCCGTGATCTCGACCGTCTGCGCGCCGCGCTCGGTGACGACAAGCTCACCTACCTCGGGTATTCGTACGGCACGGTCATCGGTGCCGTCTACGCACAGGAGTTTCACGACCGCGTACGCGCGCTCGTCCTCGATTCGGCAATCAACCTCTCGACGACCGCCGAGCAACGCCAGCGCGGTAACGCACGCGGGTTCGAGCGCACACTGAATCGCTTTCTCGACGAGTGCGCGGCGGATGCCGAGTGCGCGTACTCCTCGGATGGTCACCCGCGCGAGGCACTTCTTCAGTTTCGAGACGAGCTCGAGGGAGGCGTGCGCATCGACGGCTCCGACGGCCGCAGCGTGGGCATCACCGAGCTGTACGTCGCCATGTTGGCCGCTCTCTACCAAGAAGAGACATGGCCGACGCTGGCCGAGGCCCTGCGGGCGGCCGATCACGAGTCCGACGGCGCGCTGTTGCAACGGCTCAGCGACCTCTATGCCGGACGGCGCGACGACGGGACGTACACCAACATCCAGGAAGCGATCAGCGTCATCAACTGCGCCGATCAGCCCCTCGAGCGAGTCAGCTTCGAGGAGTTCGCCGCGCGCTTCGACGACTTCGTCGACCGCTATCCGATCTTCGGTCGCGCCTTCGCTGGCTCTCCGCTTGGTTGTGATCCTCGCCTGCCGGTTCCCTCCGCCGAAGAACGCCTCGGCGATGTCCGGACGGCCGAGGCACCCGCCGTACTCGTGGTAGTCGTCACCGACGATCCGGTCACGCCATCTGCCGGATCGATCGACCTCCGGAAGCGCTTGGATGGCTCACGCCTACTGACGCTTGATGCCGCCCGACACGCGGCGTACGGACTCGGCGTCGCGTGCATCGACGACGCAGTGAACGACTATCTCGTGAACCTCGAGCTGCCGGCCCCGAAGACGGTCTGCGAGGGCTGACGCTTCAATCCCGCTCGAGTCGGAACACCTCGACGCGACCGATGTCCCGCAGCTTGCGCGACCCGTCACGGCGCGCGGCGATGCCCGCGGCAGGAGCGAGCGCCGACGCGAGCTCCGAAGAGACGAGCACCTGGCCCGGTCGTGCGATGTCGGTGAGTCGACTCGCCTGGTTCACGACCGGTCCGAAGTAGTCGCCCTCGCGCGCGAGCAGCTGCCCGAAACTCACGCCTGATCGCACCGCGGGAAGGACGTCGTCGGCCTCCGATCGCTCGGCCAGCGTCAGGGCAATCGACGCGGCCGCGCCGGCCGTGTCGGAGACGAACATCACTTCGTCGCCGATGGTCTTGACCACCCGACCGCCTTGCTCAACGACTGCATCGTGGGCAACGTCGGTGAAGCGTGCAACGAGCGTCGCGAGCTCTTCACCTTCGAGATCCTTTGCGAGCGCGGTGAAGCCGACGAGATCGACGAACCCGACCGCGCCGGCGACCGTGCCCGGTGTGGATGGATCCACACCCGCGAGCCGTCGCCAGATCGCAGCACGGAGCTGGAGCCGGTGCGCATGATCGAAGAGCTGCGCGATCCCGTCGAAGTCGAGCCGCTCGGCGAGTGCAATCGAGAGCTGCTTCTCATCGAGACCTGCTTCGATCGCCAGCTCGAACGATCGGGCGAGCTCATCGGTCTCCGAGTCCGCCACCCGTGCCAGGGATGAGCTCAAGACACGCGCTTGCGCGAGCGCCCGATCGAGCGTCCAGTCGAACACCGAGCCGGTGCGGATGCGATCGACGAACGCACGCAACGCGTCGACATCGGCGTTGGTGAAGACGGGCAGGTCGTCGGCGAGATCGGGGAACCCGATGGCACGCCACAACAGCTTGGCGGTCGCCAGATCGGCACCGGCGCGCTGCGCGAGCTGCTCCAACGTGTACTGGCGCGTTCCCGGAAGGATCGCCCGGTCGAGCACGAGCAACGACAGGTATCCGTGCTCGACAGCGTTGTCGATCTCCGCGTGCGTGGCGCCGCGGCGGCGCAGGAACCGCAGGAGGGATCGCTTCACGCGGAGCGGGGCACGTCCTTCCAGGGCAGCTCGCGTGAGCTGTCGGGCTCCTTGGGAAGGCCGAGCACCCGCTCACCGAGGATGTTGCGCATCACGTTGGAGGTGCCGCCTTCGATCGTGTTCGCTTGCGCGCGCAGGAAGCCACGTGCGATGTCGCGTGATGCGTCGCTCTCAGCCGTCATCCAAGCCATCCCGCGCTCCTCGGTGCCCGCGAGCCTCAGCTCGCGACCCTCCCAGGCCATGCCCCGAGCACCTTCGAGGTCGATCGCCAGCTTCTGGAGCCGCTGGTTGTACTCGGCTTGCATCAGCTTGGTGATCGAGCCCTCGGGCCCAGCTTCGGCGCCCGACTTCCGCCGGTCGGCGGCGCGCTGGTTGTTGAGGCGGATCAGTCGATTCTCGATGTAGGCCTGCGCGAGCCGCTGGCGCATGCGCGGATCGGTGACGTCAGCGTGACGAGTCAGGAGCCGATCGAGCGCACTCCCGCCGACGGCTTCGCCACCGAGGGAACCCGCACCCGACAGCGCTACCCGCTCGTTCATCAGCGTGGTGACGGCGACGCGCCATCCCTCACCTTCGGGTCCGACGCGCATCGAGTCGGGGATGCGCACCTCCTCCATGAAGACCTCGTTGAACTCCGCATCACCCGTGATCTGCACAAGCGGACGTACGTCAACGCCTGGGGCCTGCATGTCGAGCACGAAGTAGGACAGACCCTTGTGCTTGGGCACGTCCGGATTGGTGCGCGCCACCAACATCCCGTAGCGAGCGATGTGCGCGACCGTGGTCCACACCTTCTGGCCGGTGACGATCCACTCGTCGCCGTCGCGCACAGCACGGGTCGACAGACCGGCAACGTCAGAGCCGGCACCAGGCTCGGAGAACAGCTGACACCAGATCTCTTCGTTCGTCGCCAACCCGCGGAGGAACTTGTGCTTCTGCTCCTCGGTGCCCCACGTGATGATCGTGGGACCACCCATGCCGATGCCGATGATGTTGAACGGGCGCGGCGCCTTGTAGTGGTTGAGCACGTCGTTCACGTGCTTCGCCTGACCCGGTGTCAACGACAACCCGGCGCCGTACTCCTGCGGCCAGGTGGGCGTGGCGTATCCCGCCTCACCCAGGCGCGTGCACCAGTCGTCATAGTCGATCGCGGCACGCATCTCGCCCCACCGCTCGCGATCGTCGGAGTCGATCGCTTCGATCCAGCCGGGCGGGAGCTGCTCGTGCAACCACGCCAACGTCTGATCCCGCAGCTGCTCTGCGGTCACCTCGGGAGCATCGACGGCCACCGCGGGATCGTACCTGCGACGGCGGTCGGGGCACCTGCTCCCAGGAGGCCTCCCGTAGGCTCGCGCGGTGATCCGCGCCTGGCGGTACCGCGAGGGCACCGACCAACCGGAGGCGATCGAAGGCACCGCGTTGCCGCAACCGTCTTCGGATGCGTTGCTCTGGATCGACTGTGTACACGCCAGCGACGACGAGCTCGAGCTGCTCGGCGCACACCTGAGGCTCAGCAAGTTCGTGATCGAAGACCTCCAGCAGGGCGAGCACCGCACGAAGCTCGACCGCTATGGCGACCACTTCCACATCGCGGTCCATGACTGCGAGCTCCGCGGCGATCTCGACGATCTTGAGGCCAACGTCGAGCTTGCGATGCGCGAGATCGACCTCGTGTTCGGCGATGGCTGGCTGCTCTCGGTCTGTCAGGAAAACGGCGAAGAGCAACAGCCGCACCCACCGATCGACGCGGTGCGACGCACCTTCGAACGCCAACGCGGTGCGGACGGAACCACTGAGGAAGGCTTCCTCCTCTGGGCGCTTCTCGACATGGTGGTGGACCGGTACTTGCTCGTCAACGACGCGGTGGACGATCGTCTCGACGCCTTGCAAGAGGTGGTGCTGGACGACGATGTCGACCGGATCAGGCGCGGACGACCGCGCCAGCTCTTCGACACCAGCAAGTCGTTGCTGCGCTTCCGGCGCGCCGCGCTCCCCCTCCGAGAGGTCATCGGTCAGCTCCTGCGGCGTGACGTCCCCAACATCGGTCCGGTGGCGCTCGCGCACTTCCAGGATCTCTATGACCACATCCTTCTAGTCGCGGACCTCGCCGAATCGCAGCGCGACGTCCTCACCGGCCTCCGCGACGCCGACCTCGCGGTCACTTCGAACCAGATGAGCCTCGTACAGCAGAAGATCGCGTCGTGGGGCGCCCTCCTTTTGATCGCCACGCTCATCACGGGGTTCCTCGGCATGAACTTCCGGGACGCGCCCGACGTGTCCTGGGAAGAAGGGTTCCTCTGGATCGGCGGCGTCGTGCTGGTGCTCGGCGGGCCGATGTACCTCTACTTCCGGCGCCGAAAATGGCTCTGATCCGACGTCACCATCGCGAGCGACACCGCTTCCGGCGCATCGGCTGGCTCCGCGCTGCGGTGCTCGGCGCCAACGACGGGATCGTCTCCACCGCCAGCATCCTGATCGGAGTGACCGCAGCGTCCGCCGGTCGGACCGCGATCATCGTTGCCGGCCTCGCTGCGCTCGTGGGTGGCGCGCTCTCGATGGCGGCTGGCGAGTACGTGTCGGTGAGCTCGCAGCGAGACACCGAACGGGCCGACATCGCGCGCGAGCGCGGCGAGCTGTCACGCAGTCCGGGACTCGAGCTCGACGAGCTGACCGACATCTACGTCAAGCGAGGCCTTGACCGCGACCTCGCCCACGAAGTCGCGGTGCAGCTCACGGCGGTGGACCCACTCGGTGCACACCTGCGAGACGAGCTGGGCATGCACGAGTCGACGCGCGCGCGGCCGCTGCAGGCCGCGTTCGTCTCGGCCGCGAGCTTCGCGGCCGGTGCGGTCATCCCACTTGCCGTCGCGGCAGCGGCGCCAGCCGATGGTCGCCTCGCGGTGATCGCCGGGGCTGCACTCGTGCTGCTCGCCGTGACCGGCGCCGTCAGCGGTCGGCTCGGTGGCGCACCCGCGCCGCGGGCTGCCGCTCGAGTGCTGGCCGGCGGCGGCATCGCGATGGGCGCCGCTGCCCTCATCGGCGAGCTCGTCGGCACGCAGATCTAGCGGTCGCTCACTCCGCCGCGGCTCGCCGGGAGCCGATGATGCGCGACGCTCGCCACCCGATCTCGAGCACCAGCATCGCTCCGGCCGCGATCAATGCACCTTGCCCGATGATCCGCCATTGCGGGAGCTCGAGCGCGTAGAAGTCGCGGAACGGCTCGATGACGAGGATGAGCGCGACTGCACCCACCATCGCGCCCACGAGCGCGGCCTTCCAACGGGAGAACGGGCGGGCCAGGATCACGAGCACCCACAGCCCCACCGCCACCAGCACGAGCGTGGTGGTCGTGCGCGACTCACGGAACGAGAGGTTCTCCTCGAAGCGCGCGATCGCGTACGTCACGAGAGAGGCCGCGCCCGCCACGATGCCAGCGGGCACGCAGAAGCGCAGGACGCGTTGGAGGAAGCCCGGGATGTAGCGACGCGGGTTGGGCGCGAGCGCGAGGAAGAACCCGGGGACGCCGATGGTGAACGTGCTCACGATCGTGAGATGGCGCGGAAGGAACGGATAGCGCCAGCCGGTGATGACGACGGCGACCGCGAGCAGGATCGCGTAGACCGTCTTGGTCACGAACAGGTTGGCCGACCGCTCGATGTTCGCGATGACGCGACGACCCTCGGCGACCACGCCCGGCATGGTGGAGAACCGGCCGTCGAGGAGCACCAGCTGCGCGACGGCGCGGGTGGCAGCGGCGCCCGAACCCATGGCGATGCCCAGGTCCGCGTCTTTGAGCGCCAAAGCGTCGTTCACGCCGTCGCCGGTCATCGCGACGACGTGGCCCTTGGACTGGAGAGCTCCGACCATCGCCCGCTTCTGCTGGGGCGTGACGCGGCCGAACACGGAGTTGCGCTCGAGCACCTCGGCCAGCGCGTCCTCGTCGTCCGGCAGATCACGGGCATCCATCACGGAGTCGGCACCGGCAAGCCCGACGGTGCGTGCGACAGCCGCGACGGTGCGCGGGTTGTCGCCCGAGATGACCTTGAGGCTCACGCCTTGTTCGGCGAAGTACGCGAGGGTTTCGGCGGCATCAGAGCGGACGTTCTCTGCGAGCAACACCAGCGCGGTCGCCTGGAGGTCGTCGGGAAGCGTCTCGCGCTCGAGGCCTGACGCCGAACGAGCGAGCACCAGCACCCGATGTCCCTCGGCCGCGAGCTGGTCGGCCCGCGCACGCGCCTCGCTCTCGGGGTCCGCGGCGAGCACCATCTCAGGCGCTCCGAACACCCACGTTCCTTGTGCGCCAAACTCGGCTGCGCTCCACTTTCGGGCCGACGAGAACGGCACGACCGCCGTGCGCTCCCACCCCGGGTCGCTGAATGCCAGCGCGAGCGCACCGAGGGTGGCGTTGCGGTTCTCGTCGGCGGCGAGGGCTCCCAGGGCACGCGCGACGTCACCCTCGCCTTCCGCCAGCACTTCGAGGCGGTCGAACACCACATCGCCCTCGGTGAGCGTTCCGGTCTTGTCGAGGCAGACCACGTCCACGCGCGCGAGCACCTCGACCGCCGGCAGCTCCTGCACGAGCACGTTGCGGCGCGCCAACGTCACGCTCGCGATGCCGAACGCGAGGCTCGTGAGCAGCACGAGACCTTCGGGAACCATGCCGACGACACCTGCGACCACACCCGTGAGTGCGGCATCGACGTCGTGGGTGTCGAGCTGCCGCCAGAGCAGCAGTCCGGCGACCGGGAAGAGCGCGTACTGGATGCAACGCAAGAGCGTGTTGATGCCGGACACGAGCTCGGACTTCACGAGCGTGAATCGGCGCGCTTCAAGTGCCAAGCGGCGCGCGTAGGCGTCGTCGCCAACCTGTGTCGCCTGGAAGCGACCCGATCCAGCCACGACGAACGAGCCCGAGAGAACCTCGTCGCCGCGCTCCTTCGCGACCGGGTCGGATTCACCAGTGAGCAGCGACTCGTCGATCTCCAGTCCCGCGACTGAGCGCACCTGACCGTCGACCGGAACCTGATCGCCGGTCCGGAGCTCGCAGAGGTCGTCGAGCACGATCTCCTCGACGGGAACGTCCGTGCTGCTCCCGTCGCGCACGACATGGAGTCGGGGTGCGACGGTGACCGCGAGGCTGTCGAGGGTTCGCTTGGCCCGGACCTCTTGCACGATCCCGATGAGGGAGTTGGCGATCAGGATCAGACCGAAGGTCGCATCCTGGATCTCGCCGACGCTCAGGATCACCGCAAGCATCACGCCGAGAATCGCGTTGAAGCGCGTGAACACGTTCGCGCGGACGATCTCGCCGTAGGTGCGGCTCGTGCGCTCGCGCGTCTGGTTCGTGAGACCGCGCGCGACGCGGTCATCAACCTCAGAAGAGGCAAGCCCGGCGTCGGGGGTCTCGTGCGACGCCTTTGTCGCGGTCACGTGGTGAAACTCTTCAGAAGTCTGAACTTCCAGCAGGAACCAGCTCGATCTCGCCGGTGTCGTCGTCCTCGCGGAGGTGATACCCGCACCGTTCGGCGAGCAGTGCTTGACCCTCATCGGGTCCGCTCGCGATGAGCTCGTCACCAGCTTGGAGGCTTGCGTGTCCGCGCGGGCGGTAGACGTAGCGACCGGCACGTCGGATCGCGAGCAGGTAGAAGCCCGTCTCCACCTCGAGCCGCGCCTGCGCGAGCGTCTTGCCGTCGAGGTCAGACCCGGCGGCGACGGGCACCCACGCGATCACCTCGTCGCTCTCGCCGAGCGCCATCTTCAGCACCGGGTGCATCTCCTCGCCTTCCTCGACGAGCCAGACCATCTCTTGCGCCGCGTCGCCGAGCTCCTCCGCCGCACCACCTAGATGCAGCAGACCCCGGAGCGGTGACGGATCCACCTCGTCGGCGGCACTTCGCAGCACCCACACCTCGAGCCGTTCGCGCATCTCATCGAGCCGATCTTCGAGGTGCGTGACCTCGGCCGCGAGGCTCTGGTCGTTGAACAACAACGCCGAGTACGCCAGACCGACAGCCACCTCGGAGACGTTCTTCATCTCGACGAGCACGTCGACGGCACGGTCGAGGTCGGTGATGGTCGGGTCTTCCTCGATCGACGGCGGGCGCCACTCCGGCGCGCCGGCCAGCTCTCGGAGCTCGGCGATCCCGGCGGGCGGGCCGCGCAGGATGAGCACATCGTCGGGGACGAGCACCTCGTCACCATCGGGGTCGATGATCCACTCCTTGCCCCGACGGATCGCAACGACGCGCATCCCGGTCTCGACGGGAAGCTCGAGATCGGCGAGGGATCGTCCCGACAGTCCCGAATCCTCACGTACGCGCACTCGGTGCGACACCTCTTCGGCGGCCGCGAGGTCGGCGACCAGAGCAGCCGGGATTCCAAGGCGACGGGTGACGATGCGGGCGATGCCTTCGGCCGCGTTCGCGACGCGTTCGATGGTGGCCACGACGTGCAGGACGCTCGACATCTCTTCGGCGTCGCGCGGCGAACGGGCCGCGAGCACACAGACCTCGCGCATCTCGTGCACCAGTCCGCTCAGGCGCTCTTCGAGCTCATGCACCTCGGCGGCCATGTGCTCATCGGCGAAAAAGAGTGCCGCGTACGCCAGGTCGACCATGACTTCGGAGGTGTCCTTCGCCTCCGAGAGCATGGCCTTGAGATTCCGTGGGGGTTTTTCGTCCATCGTCCCTATTGGCTCACTCTCTGAGGCGCAGGATACCTGCACCTCTGGTCGACTCCGCAGGCTCGGTCTCCGCCGATATCGGGGTGGCAAAGCCACACCCGATGTCTGCGCCTCGGTCGTTCGTTCGCCTGCTTCGCAAGAGTCATGAGAGCCCGAGGATGGCAATCGACAGCATCAGCGAAACCGCCCCGAGGAAGTCCGACGCCGACGACACCATGGGAATGCCGTTGTTGTCGGGATCCCACCCGAGGCGATACGTGACCACGCCGACGACGTACGCGACGAAGCACGCCAACGTGGTCGCGACCATCCCCGCGAGCATCATCAGCCCGAGCATCTCCAACACGCCCGGACTGCGAAGGTCGGCGACGACTGCCAGCACATCAGCCGCGCCTCCGAGGACGAGGAACGTTGGCATCGCGACCAGGAACACCGGCGTCACGTCCTCGGCGATCGGCCGAAGCGAAAGGCGCGACGGATCGACGAGACCGAGGTGCATCTTCGTCGAGATCCGGGCCGACAGGATCCCCGCGAGAGAACCCGCGAGCGAGAGCAGTGGTGGGATGACGATCAAGAGCGCCGGTTCGCGCGCGAGCGAGTCGATGCGCGACTGGATCGTGACGCCCGCGAGCGTGCTGATCGTCGCGGCGATGATCACGAACGGCAACGACTCGCGCACGATCCGACGGACGGTCTGGAGCTGCGTGCGCAGCGCGGTGACGACGGCACCGACGGCAACGACCGTTCCGAGGATTGCGACGGTTGCCGGAAGCCATCCGGGCATGTCGAGCACCACGTAGGTCGCCAGGAACAAGCTCGGCAGCGTGACGACGTCACCGGCTGCGGTGATCGTCGGCACGCTCACGTTGTCGATGTCCCACTCGCGCCGCACGCTCAGTGCAGCAACACCCAGCGTGATCGCGAGCACCACGACGCTCGGCAGCAGCGCGGCGACCATCGACACCGCGACCATGTCTTCGAGACTGATTGCGTTCCGAACGCCGAACGCTTCTGCCACTCCCTTGGCGATGACGGCGAGGAGCAACGAGACCCCGAGCGACAAGGAGAGCGCGGCCCAGAGGTTCTGCCCGACTTCGGTATCGCGGCGAGCCGACAGCCGGAACTGGCCGGTGGCGACGAGGGTTCCGAGCCGACTCCCGAGCGCACCGAAGACGTTGCCCCGCAGCCCTACCGCGGCCGGGACGAGGACGAGGAGACCGGGAAGCTGCTCGAGGGTGTCAGTGATCGCGCCGAGCGTCAGCCCGGCTGCGAGACCCGTCGTGGTGGCGAGCAGATGCGCGACGAAACCAGTGCGGATGCCGGCTGGGTCCGCGCGAACGAGCGCGAGGAACCGCCGCACGAGGCGGAGGCGGCCAAGCATGAGTACGTACTCGGAGGTTCGTTCATCGTCTCTTGCTCCATCACGGTCACCTCAAGGGTACTCGCTGACCACCCAAACGCCGTGGCGAGCGTGCCGCAGCGCGGCGATGTCACGTGTCGCCGCTCTCGTTGAAGCGGGTCAATCGGCTTCCGCCTCGGTCAGTGGAAGTCGCGAGATCTCAGGAGCGTGGCGGGGCGGAGCGAGAGCGGCTCGATGCGATGCGCGAGGAGGTTGATGACGCCTTGTCTGCGCTCGAGCATCCCGCGCACGAGCAGCGCGGGTGACGTGCGCGCCACCTTGCGGAAGCGTCTCCACACGGGTGGGGTGCACACCACGTTCACGAGCCCGGTCTCGTCTTCGAGGTTGATGAACACCACTCCCTTCGAGGTCTCCGGTTGCTGTCGGTGCGTGACGACTCCCCCGACCTCCACCACGCTGCGATCAGGCAACCCCCTCAGTGCCTCAGCCGTGACAGCACCGCGAGCGGCCAACGCCTCGCGCACGAACTCCGTGGGGTGCTGGTTCGGCGAAAGGCCGGTCGACCACAGGTCGGCGTTGATCTCGTCGATCGGCTCCATGCCTGGGAGCGCGGGTGCCTCGGTGCCGGTCACCACGCCGGGCAGGGTGCCGGGCCGGGCGTCGCGCAGCGCGCCCGCGGCCCACAGCGCCTCTCGGCGCTCGATGCCGAGTGACCCGAATGCGCCAGCGGTGGCAAGCGTCTCCAGTGCGTCGCTCGGCGCGTTCGTACGCCGGGTGAAGTCTTCGAGTCCGGTGAACGGCCCGTGGACGTCGAACGTCTCGTCGATGCGGTCGAGCAACGCATCCGAGAGCCCGCGCACGTAGCGAAGCCCGATGCGCAGCGCACGGGTGGACGGGTCGGCGTGCCAACCGTTGCGCGGGTGACCGATCGGCCCGGCGTCGGCCGTCCGGGGTTCGAGCGTGCAGTCGCGGCGGGACAGGTTCACGTCGGGGCCGAGGGTCTGCACGCCGTGCCGCACGGCATCGCGCACGAGCGTGTGCGGTGAGTAGAAGCCCATCGGCTGCGCGTTCAGCAACGCGCACACGAACTCGGCCGGGTAGTGCAGCTTCATCCACGAGCTCGAGTACACGAGGTAGGCGAAGCTCACCGAGTGGCTTTCGGGGAAGCCGAACTGCGCGAACGCTTCGAGCTTGTGCGCGATCTCGGTGGCGGCGTCGAGGTCGATGCCGCGTTCGGCCATGCCTTGCATCAGCCGGTCGTGCATGGCCGCCATGCGGTGGCGTGACCGCTTCGATCCCATCGCCTGGCGCAGCTGGTCGGCTTCACCCGGCGTGAAGCCGGCGGCATCGATGGCGATCTGCATGAGCTGCTCCTGGAACAGCGGCACGCCGAGCGTCTTGCGCAGACACGGCTCGAGGATCGGGTGCAGGTAGGTGACGGGCTCCTCGCCGGTGCGTCGTCGGAGATAGGGGTGCACCGAGCCGCCTTGGATCGGGCCGGGACGGATGAGCGCAACCTCCACTACAAGGTCGTAGAACCAGCGCGGACGCAGCCGCGGGAGCGTGCCCATCTGCGCGCGGCTCTCCACCTGGAACACGCCGACGGTGTCGGCCGCGCACAGCAAGTCGTAGACCTCGTCTTCCTGCGGGATGGTGGCGAGGTCGATCTCGATGCCTTCGTGCTCGCGCACGAGGTCGACGGCCAGGTGCAGCATCGTGAGCATCCCGAGCCCGAGCAGGTCGAACTTCACGAGACCGGCCGACGCGCAGTCGTCTTTATCCCACTGGAGCACCGATCGGTCCTCCATGCGGGCCCACTCGACAGGGCAGAACTCCACGAGCGGCCGGTCGGCCATCACCATGCCGCCGGAATGGATGCCGAGGTGGCGCGGGAAGTCGAGCACCTGGGTGGCGAGGTCGAGCACGAGCTCCGGCACCGCCACCCCTTCTTCCTTGGCCATCTCGAACGCGCCGTGATCCCTCCCCCAACGGTCGATCCACTTGGTGAGTGCGTCAGCGTGGCCGGGCGAGAGCCCGGCGACCTTGGCCATCTCCCGCAATGCCGACTTCGGCCGGTAGGTGATGACGTTGGCGACCTGCGCGGCGCGGTCACGCCCGTACTTCTCGTAGACGTACTGGATGACCTCTTCTCGTCGTTGGTGCTCGATGTCGAGATCGATGTCGGGCGGACCGTCGCGCTCGAGCGACAGGAACCGCTCGAAGAGCAATCCGAGCGCGACCGCGTCGGCCTTGGTGATGCCGAGCGCGTAGCAGACGGCGCTGTTCGCCGCGCTTCCTCGCCCCTGGCAGTAGATGTCGTTGGCCTTGCAGAACTCGACGATCTCGAAGATCAAGAGGAAGTAGCCGGGGAACCCGAGCTGCTCGATCACGTCGAGCTCATGAGCTATCTGCTGTTGTGCCTGCGTGTGCTGCGGATGGCTCGGTGGGTACCGGTGTGCCGCGCCGCGCTTCGTCAGCTCCCGCAGCCACGACATGTCGGTGTGCCCATCGGGCACGTCGAGGTCGGGCAGGTTCGGCGCCGCGAGCCGTAGGTCGAACGCGCAGCGCTGCGCGATGTCGACGGTGCGCTCCACCGCGCCGGGCCAGCGCACGAAGCGCCGCTGCTGCTCGGCCGGGCTGCGCAGGTGTGCGAATGACGACGCCGGCAGCCACCCGTCGATCTCATCCAGCGATCGCCGCGACCGAATGGCTGCGAGCGCATTCGCCAACGGTCGTTGCTGTGCAGTGGCGTAGTGAACGTTGTTGGTGGCGATCACGTCGACACCCGTCCTGATGGCGACCTCGGCCAGCGCGTCGTTGCGATGCCGATCGAGCGGATCCCCGTGGTCCCAGAGCTCCACGAGCACGCGGTCGCGACCGAACCCGTCAACCAGCCCGGCGAGCGCACGCCGGGCTGCTGCCGGTCCGTCGGCATGCAACGCGCGTGCAAGCGGTCCTTTGCGGCAGCCAGTGAGCACGAACCAAGCGTCATTGCCAGAGCTCGGTCGGTTCGCGGTGAGGTGCACTCCCGCGCTCGCCGCGTCAGCGAGATCCGTCAAGGTGAACCGCGGCGCGCTCTTCTCGCCCGCCATCTGCCCCGCGCTGATCGCGCGAGCAAGGCGCGCGTGGCCGCGCGGTCCCTCGGCGAGCACGACGAGATGCTCACCGGGCGGATCGGCGACACCTCTACTGGCTCGCTCGCTGCGAAACGGGATACCCGTCTCGCAGTCGTTCGCTCCCCCCCCGGCCCCCAGGGTGAGCTCGGCGCCGAAGACGGTGGGCATCCCCACGGCGGCCGCGGCCAACGCGAAGCGCACGATCCCGTAGAAGCCGTTGTGGTCGGTGACGGCCAGCGCGGCGAGCCCAAGGCGCGCGGCCTCGTCGACCAGCTCCTCGGGATGGCTCGCACCATCGAGGAACGAGAAGTTCGTGTGGCAGTGCAGCTCCGCATAGGCATGCTCGACCACTGGTCCCACTCCGCCGGGACCCAGGACCCCGAAGGGCCGGGCCGAGCACCGTATCGAACAGGTGTTCGAGAGGTCAAGCGCGCCCGTGAGCGGAGCACCGCTCCGCCGTCCTCTCTGCGCAACGGCCGATCACTCACGCGGAGGCGGACATGAACATCCTCGACACGGTCAACCAGCTCAAGCGGATCAAGCGCACTGGACTTGTCGACACCATCAAGGGCGTGCGCGAGCCCGATGCCGGCGTCGAGCCGGTGCCGGCCGAGAAGCTGCGCAAGAAGCTCCTGAAGATCGACGGCGGGTTGCGCTTCCCGCTCGAGGTCATCGAGGGCAAGGGCGGCAAGGAGGGCGACCTGCTCGCGCGGTGGTGCGTGCGGGATGCGCACTGGTGGACGTCGTTCCGCAACGCGCACACGAACATGGTCACCGAGCTGCACATGGTGCTCGACGAGGCGACCCACGAAGTGCGCGCCAAGGACCACTACGTGCAGGTCCGGTGGAACGGGAACGTGCCGAAGGTCGGCGGCTTCAGCACGAAGAAGCCCGAGTTCGAGCGCGAGGGCGCACGTCAGCCCGTGGCGCATGGGCCCGATCCGCTGAATCCTGAGCGTGAGCGTCAGTACATGCTCGACACCAACGAGCTCAAGGAGCTCATCGGCGAGACCATCACCCGTGCGGGCTGGACCTACCGCCAGGTGTACCGGAAGAAGACGCTCGCTGGGGAGTGATTCGGCGGGGGAGGCAGGCCTCCCCCGCCAGCCCCCTCCGGCGGCGTGTTCCGTGACATGGAGATCAAGCGGCGGCAAGAGCCACCGCTCGGGCGCGCCAGCCCATACGTTCTCGAGGTGGCCGCCGTCATCGTGCTCATGGGAGTGACCGGCGTCGGCAAGACCACGGTCGGTCGTCTGGTGGCCGATCACCTCGGGATCCCGTTCGTCGATGCCGACGACTTCCATGATCCCAAGCACATCGAGCACATGCGCCGCGGTGAGCCGCTCGACGACGAAGCCCGCGCGCCTTGGCTGAAGCAACTCAACGCAGAGCTCAAGGAGCATGTCGACACGGACGTGGCGATGGCGTGCTCCGCGTTGAAGCAGACGGATCGCACGAAGCTCACCCGCGGGATCGAGGGAGTGCAGTTCGTGGTTTTGAGCGGTGCGCCGGACCTGCTCCGTGAGCGAATCTCGGCTCGGCGCGATCACTACGCACCAGCGAGCCTGCTCCCGTCACAGCTTGAAGACCTGGAGATCCCGACCGACGCGATCATCATCGGCGTCGACCGCGAGCCCGCCGCGGTCGCAGCAAAGGTCATCGTGGCTTTGGGCCTGGCCTAGACAGGTACGTCAGCGCAGGTCACGCAGCCTTTCGATTCGAGGGTCGTCGCCACCCAAGTAGTCGACGAGCACCCCAAGTACGCGTTCGCGGTCGAGCGTCCCGGCCCGCGCCATCTCTTCGAGGTCGGCCCAGTCGCGAGTGCGATCGAAGAACGCTTTGAACACCGCGAGGTCAACGCAGCTCACGAACGGAACTTGTGACCCAGCGAACGGCTCGACGTGTACGCGGCGACTCACCTCGTCATGGAACGGAGTGGTGCTGAGGAAGAGATCGATCGGTGTCTGGTCCCACCACAGGCGCGCCTGCCCGTCACGTGCGAGGTGCGCGAGCGCGGCCGGATCACGCCTGACTTCCGCTGGCATCGCGGCGATGACCTTGTCGAGGTGCTCGCGATCCGCGAATACGTTGAGATCGATGTCGATCGTGCCGCGAGCGCGTTCCGTGCACCACGCGAGCGCCAGCGCCCCACCGAACGCGTGCGGCACGTCGGCACCTTCCAGCGCCTTGTGGATGGCGATGATCTTCTGCGACAGCGTCATGGCGCGCGCTGGAACTTCGGAGCGCGCAGCGTTGGCTCGTGTCGGGCGGGGAACTGCTCCGCGAGCTCGAGCACCTCGAGGAGCTCACGGCCTCGAGCTTCGGCGTCGTCGACAGCTGGCAGGAGATCGATCTCGAGCGTGAACCCGGCGGCACGGACGACGCGAGCAAGCGTCACCAACGACGGCTCCTTGCGTCCCGCTTCGTACGCAACAACGGTCGCGTGGGACGTTCCCGCGGCCCGGGCGAGCCGACGGAGCGACAGCCCCGAACGCTGACGGGCTGTCCGGATGAGGGCTGCGGCCTCCATGCCGAGATGGTATCCGATCAGATACCACCTCGGCACTCAGGGTCGATGCACGAGGCCCGTTGCGGACACGGCGACCACGGCCCCACCATCGAACAGCTCGCCATCACCAAGCGCGTACGCCGCGATCCAGCCCGGCGTGCGCGCGGCGAGCACTCGGTCGTCGACGATCACCGGCACGCCGCTGGTGCCCGCGATGTCGCGACCCTTGTGCACCCAACGAACCTCACCGGTCATCGCGTCGAGCGGCGAGGTGCAGGTCGTCGTTCGCTGCGCCGATCTGGCGCCAACGCTCACTTCCGGTGGCGATCGACGTGGTGGCCCCGCGAGAGGGCGTCTGATAGGCATCCGATTCCTGGACCAGAGGGGAGCGGCGTGAAGCGTCGTTGGGTGTTGATCGGGATGACCGTGCTCACGTTCGCGATCTCGTTCCCTTCTCCGGCAAGAGGCGGGTCGCCCGAGGAAGAGGGCACGGACTACGCCGGCACGGCACTGAACATCCTCCCGTCCGGCCAATACGGCGCTGTTCCGCCGCCCGAAGGCGCGACGGATCAGGCCCAGATGTACGACGCCCTGACAACTCAGTTCGATGACGTCACCGACGACGACCTCACCACGTACTTCAAGTCGCAGGCGCTCGGCGCGAGCGAGGACGAAGGTCCACTGGTCGAAGAGGAAGACACGCCAGACGGCATCACGATCGTGCGGGACAAGTACAACGTGCCCCACATCACTGGCGAGACGTACGACGACGTCATCAAGGGCGCGGGCTGGGTGTCGGCCCAGGACCGAGGTCTGCTCCTCGAGCAAGCTCGCTACAACGCGCGTGTGGCGGCGATCGACGCGCCCGGACTGCGTGCGATCGACCTGATCGCCAACTTGGCAACGTTCGAGCCGAGCGACCAAACCGAGCAGGAGATCGCAGAGCAGACCAAGGCGCTGGAGGCCGAAGGTGCCAAGGGCAAGGCCGTGCTGCGCGACATCGACACGTTCATCAGCGGGATCAACGCGTACTACGAGCAGTCAGGTAGCGACGCGGAGCCGTGGACCCGCAACGACATCTATGCGCTCAACGCGGTGAAGGGGCAATTCGTCGGTGACGGTGGTGGCGGCGAGGCCAGCCGCTCGATGTTCCTCGACGCCCTGATCGCCGAGCTCGGCGAGATTGACGGCACCGCCGTGTTCGAGGACCTGCGCGAGTCGTACGACCCCGAGAGCGCAGCGAGCGTGCCCGGAAGCGTCGAGTTCCAGCCGGCGCCACGGAGCACGAAGGGCAACATGATCCTCGACGACGGCAGCTTCACGGCCGTCGATGCCGTGGATCGCCAAGAGGCCAGCAACGCGTTGCTCGTGTCGGCCGATCGTTCAGCCAACGGCCATCCGCTGATGGTCGCGGGGCCGCAGATCGGCTACTTCTACCCGGGCTTCCTGCTCGAGATGGACCTCAACGGGCCGGGCATCCACGCGCGCGGCGCTTCGACCGTGCCCCTGCCTGGCTACATCCTCATCGGTCGCAGTGAGGACTACGCGTGGTCGTTGACATCCGCAGGGCTCGACATCATCGACACGTACGTCGAGACCCTGTGCGAAGGAAGCGACACGAAGTACGAGTACAAGGGCAAGTGCGAGGACATGGAGGAGTTCGACGCCGGCATCCTCGATGGGGAGCCCGTCACCTTCTTCCGCACGGTGCACGGTCCGGTGATCGGTTACGCGACCGTCGACGGGGAGCGGGTCGCGGTCACTCGCAAGCGCGCGAGCTACGGCCGCGATGTGGTCGACCAGCTCCTCTTCCGCGACCTGACCCTTGGTGAAGTGGATAACGCTCGCGACTTCTTCCGGTCGGTCAACCAAACCCCGCAGACGTTCAACTCGTTCTACATCGACGACCAGGACATCGCGGTGTTCACGAGCGGCGCGGTGCCGATCCGTCCGCGCGATGTCGACCCCGGGCTGCCCATCGACGGGCGCGGCAACTACGAATGGGGCGACACCATTGGGTTCGCGCAGCACCCACGCGGCATCAACCCACCGAACGGCGAGATCATCAACTGGAACAACCGGCCGATCGGCGGATACCGCGCCGCGGACGAGAACTGGGCGCTTGGGTCGATCCAACGGGTGGAGCTGCTCACGGACAACCTCAGTGACGGCGACGACCTGACACTGGGTGATCTCGTTGCAGCCATGAACGCTGGTGCCACCCAGGATGTACGCGTCATGCAGCTGGAACCGGTGCTCGCCGAGGTCCTGCGCGGCGGCCCCGCGCCGAGCGAGCGCGAGGAGCAGATGCTCCAGCTGCTTGACGACTGGCGTGAGGCCGGTGGCAGCCGGCTCGATCGCGACCAGGACGGGCTCATCGACGATCCGGGCGCAGCGATCATGGATGCTGCGTGGCCGAAGCTGGCCGACGCCTGGGCCGATCCCGTCCTCGGTGATCTGAAGGAGAACCTCGCCGAGGTGATCAGCCGCTTCGACCAGCCGCCTGGCGGTCAGTACGAAGGCTGGCACGGCTACATGGACAAGGACCTGCGCACGTTGCTCGACGAGGACGTGGAGGGCCCGTTCACGATGCAGTACTGCGGCGCGGGTGACCTCGACGCGTGTCGCGAGTCACTGTGGGAGGCGCTGCGAGCTGCCGGTGACGAGCTCGCGGCAGCTCAAGGTGACGACCCGAGCGCGTGGCGCGCCGACGCGACTGCCGAGCGCATCGAGTTCGTCCCGGGTCTGCTGCCGTTCACGATGCAGTACTCGAACCGCCCGAGTGGCATCCAGCAGGTGATCACCTTCACTGACCATCGGCCGCGCTAATCGCGCGGTCGGGGGTCGGTCAAGGAGCGGCGCGCGTGGTAACCGGTTAGTCGTAGACGGCCTCGATGCCGGCTCGGCCGGCTTCGAGCACGACGAGACACGCGACCTGGTGGTCCGCTTCACCGATCACGACCTGCCACAGCGCGCGCCGACGACGCGTGACATGCAGCGACGAGCGACCATCATCTTGTTCCCACCAACGAAGATCGTGCGCCCACGGCCCGGCCCATGCAGTGACCGCGCCACCACCGCCGGGCAGCGCGTCGCAACGAACCTCCGCGGGCGCGGCTGACGCCTCTCCGCGTCCCGACACAGTGACCGGTTGGCCGTCCGCATCGAGCAGCGCGATCGGGAGCGGCGGCGAGTGCACCCGCGCCGGGGATGGCCCTGGCACCGCGCCCGGCCACGCCGGAACCTCGGCTCCGGCCGTCAGCCCGCGATCGCGCGGTTCACCCCATGGCACCCAATTCACGCGCTCGGATGGCGCACGACCACCCGCGATCACTGCGGTCACCACCGACTCATGCCCGAGCATCCCCTGGAGGCGCGCGAGCGCGCGATCAGCCCGGTCGTGGGCGGCCGCGTCACCACCCCAGAACCCGAGCTGGCGCGCCGTCGCCGGCACCACCCGATCGGGCGCCAACCGGATGAGCGTGAGCCCACCGGAAAGACCGCCGTGCTCGGTCAGCCAACCGTCGAGCTGCCACCGCACGCGCGCGACGAGCGCGGCGGGGGTGAGCGCGCCCTCATGGCGCCAGCATCGGAGCAGGTGCTCGTTGTGCTCCGTCTCGGCCTCTACGACTACCTGTGTGCATGCAAGTCCGAGCACCTCGAGCCGTTCCAGCAGACGGTCGGCGAGGCCCTTCGCCGCGAAGGCGGCCTCGTCGACACGCGTCGCCGGCGGATCGAGCTCGCAGGTCTCCACAAGACCCGGCGGAGGTGGTACCGGTGGCGCGGCATCCTCGTCGAGCCCGAGCGCCAAGCGGTGCGCGAGCGCACCTTCGGTGCCGAAGCGAGCGAGCACTGCTGCGGGAGGAAGCGCAGCGACGTCACCCAACGTCGGGATGCCGAGCCGCACGAGGAGGGATGCCAGGTCTTCTCCACGCTCGACCACGTCACGGAAGACGTGCACGGGCCAGGGTGCGAGGAACGCGGGTGACACGTCGGGATCGATGACGCGCGCACTGTCAGGACCGGCGATCCGACTTGCCAGGCGGGCCGCAAAGCGACCGTCGGCCACACCGGCACGAGCGCCGATCACACCGGCGGCGCGGACGGCGTCGAGCACTCGTGTCGCGAGCGCGTCGTCACCACCGAAGTAGCGGGACGGCCCGCGGGTGGGGAACGTGAGCACTCCCGGTCGCTCGAGGACAACCCCCGGGGTGATCGGCTCCGTTGCACGGGCCACCGTCTCGAAGGTGCGGACCTCGGCGGCGAGATCAGCATCGACCACGACCAACCCGGCGCAGCGCGACTCTGCCTCCCGGCGCCGCAAGCCCACCGTCACTCCCTCAGCGCGCGCCTCCACGGACGCGGCGCGCACGACAAGCCCGCGTGCGCCGCGCTCGACCACCGCCAGCGGCGCACCGACGAGCGAGGGATCGGTACGGCACGCGGTCACGACTGCCCACGCTGGGCACCACAGCGCGAACGTGCGCGTGACCACTACCCCGCCAGGGCGACGACCCGCGTCTGTGCCGCTTTACCCTGGCCTTCGACGCGCACCGATCGAGCGCAATTAGTGAGCAGTCCTGCACCCGGCGCGAGACCATGCCACGCGCCACCCGTCGCGTGCAGCCGTAGCACTGCGTCAACTGGCCAGCGCGCGCCGGTTTCGAGGGCGACGAGGATGCTGCCGCGCTCACGGGCACGCGCCACAAGACGCCGCGCGTCACCAACCCGCACATGGCGGGGAACCTCTGCCATGACGAGCGTCGCTCCTTCGAGCAACGCTGCCACCACGGTCGTCCAACGGTCGGTCGACACGCGCCGCACTACTGCGAACCGTTCCAGCGCGACGCCAGCCGCGGCCGCAGCTTCCCCGCCGAGCGTGCCGTCGAGATCGACGGCGGCTGCCCACTCTCCGGTAGCGGTGACCGCAGCCGCGAGCTCGAACGCGAGCGACGTCGCGCCGGCCCCGACCATGCCGGCGACCGTCAGCGTGACCCCGCGCTGGAGCGCCGCACCGGGCACCACGTTCCCCAGCTCACCCGACACCACGATCGCCCGATCCCGCGCCAGTGTGACCGGCGCCGCCTGACGCCCTACCGCCTCCAACCGCGCCCGAGCGTCCTCATCTCTCCGAGGAACCGGGGCCAGACCCATCCCACCGTTCTACCGAACATACGTTCGGTACGCAAGACCACTGTTCTGGAGGCTGTCACCCGTCAATCCGACGGGGCACGGTCTCCAAAATGGAGAGTCAGGCGGTGGGTTCTGGTCTGGGGAGGGGCTCGACGCCCATGGCGCGGAGGTTCTCGTCGGACCAGCCGGCGTCGTCGCCGTAGAACCCGAAGAGGCGTTGGATCGTCTCGACGACCTTCGGTTCGAGCGCGTCCCACTTCTCCGCGGGCGCCTCGACCGTCACATCACTCGAATAGATGGTCACGCGCGTCGCGCCCAGGCCGAGGAGTCGGTTCGCGAGCACGTCGGGTGGACGGCTGCCCTTGGCGTCGGCCATCGAGGCATACCGCTCGATGGCCATGCTCGTCAGCGACCGGTTGCAGTCGAAGATGCGGACGCTCGGTGACGAGCCCTGCCGCGCGTTGACCGTGATCTCCTGGCCCACTTCTCCGCTCCTGGCGTCGCGCCGGGCCGCTCGGGCCCCGGCTCACTGCGCCGCAGGATACCTGCGGCGCGGTCGTTCGCCTCAGTCCTCTTCCTTCTCTCTTATCCCCGCCGGCCCAGCGCGGCGAGAAGCCGGGTCTGGAGGTCGGCTCCGTCGGGCACATCAACGTCCGAACCGAACGCGCCAGTGCCGTCGAGCTCGGCTGCTTGCGGCTCGACCACCTCCCAGCACGCCTCGACGAGTGCCTCGGGCAGGTTCGTGTCCTGACCGGTCGACTCGGCCACGTCCCATCCGTGGATGAGCACGTCGATGAAGCGGTGGCCGCAGTAGACCTCGCCGGGAACCGGTCCGTAGGACACGGCGGCGGGCTTCTCCATCGCACCGTCGGCCTTGAACGCCGCCGCTGCGACCGTGGCCGACGCGTTGTACGCCGCCACCGGGTCGTCGCCGAGCACGTCGCCATCGAGGCGGTCACCCACCTCTTCGATGGTCTTGCCGGCCATCAGCTCGTCAGCCCAGAAGTTCCCCGACACGACGTGGTTCACGAGCTCGCGCACCGTCCAGCCGTCGCACACTGAGTCACGGCCCCACTGGTCGGCCGCGACCGCCGCGAGCTTCGGGCGGGTGAAGTCGAGCGCGCTGGCATGTACCTCAGGGAGGTTGGGCATCGAACGAAACTAGGCGAACAACCGGCCCGCGGGCGGAGGGACGCCGGGCCAGCACAGCCCCTCCATGAAGATCCACGAGCGGCGGTGGATGGCGCTCGGGCCGTAGCCGCGCAGCGCCGCCTTGTGGACGGGCGACGGGTAGCCGACGTTCGACTCGAAGTCGTAAGGCGGGTAGTGCTCGGCCTCCTCGTGCATCATCGCGTCGCGGGTGACCTTGGCCACACACGACGCGGCGGCAACGGCCAGCACCGACGCATCGCCCTTGATCACAAGGGTGCAACGACTCCCGAGCTTGAGGTAGTCGTGGTTGCCATCGAGGATGACGCGGTCGGGCTCGTACCCCTGGTCGGCGAGCTCCTGGAGCGCCCGGTGGCCTGCGACCTTCTGCGCGACGGTCATCCCGAGCGCATCGCACTCCTCGTGTGATGCATGGCCGACGCCGACCGCCAGCGCCCAGTCCCGCACGTTCGCGGCCACGCGCGTGCGCTCGTCACGGAGCAGCTGCTTGGAGTCGCGCACTCCCTTGAGGTGCTCGGGTGCCGGCACGACGGCGGCCACGGTCACGGGGCCGGCCCAGGAGCCTCGGCCCACCTCGTCCATCCCCACGACCACCTTCTCGCCCGCCTGCCAGCAGCGTCGCTCGAGGCGGAGCGTGGGTGTCGCGGTCACGCGGCCGAACGTAGCCGTCCGCCCGCCGGGTCACGGGGACGGCCCCACCCCAGGTTTTTCGGCACGCTCAACCCAACTCTGCGTTGTTCAGCGTGCCGAAAATCACAGCGTGCACGTCGGCGAGCGTGTCGAACGGCGTGTGCGCGACGCCGCTCAGCTCGCACCAGCGTTGGAGCGCACCCTTGGCGAACACCACGTCGGCCAACAGCGCGGCCTTGCGATCGCTCGTGCCGTCCCCGATCAGCACGGTCGTGAGACCCTCGTGTTGCGCGTCTTTGATCGGCGCCTGCTTGCAGGTGCCGCACGTCGAGCACGGGCAGCAACGGTCCTCGTGCGGGAACTCGAGCTCGCCAGACGCCCAATCGATGCGGTTGCTCAGCAATCGCAAGCCGAGCGGCTGGCAGACCTCCTCGGCGTAGAAGCCGAAGCCGTCGGATACGACTGTCACCTCGGCGCCCGCGCCCCGCAACGCTTCGAGCAACGGCACAAAGCCGGGGTCGATCTGCACCTCGCGAGCTACGGTGCGCAGCTGCGCCTCGTCCTTGGGGAGGAGGTCCCACTCGTCGAGCACGCACTCGCGGCTGCCGATCTCGCCGCGCGCGTATGCGTCACTCAGATCACGCCATTCGGGCGCGGCCAGCCGCTCCAGCAGGTGCACACCCGAGTCGACCTGCGTGACGGTTCCGTCGAAGTCGACGAACACCGCGGTCGCCGCGAGATCCAGGTTCATCCCGAAACCCTAGGGTTTGGGCATGGAGCCGGTGACCGTGGCAATCGTGCCGCACACGCACTGGGACCGAGAGTGGTACGAGCCGTTCCAGTCGTTCCGAGTGCGGCTCGTCGGATTGCTCGACTCGTTGCTCGACCTCCTCGAACGCGACCTCTCGTACGCGCGGTTCTTGCTCGACGGGCAGACCGCGGTGCTCGACGACTACCTGGAGATTCGGCCCGAGGCGGCCGGTCGCCTCGGTCGGCTGGTCGCGAGCGGGCGGGTGCAGGTTGGTCCGTGGATGATCCTCATGGACGAGTTCATGGTGTCGGGCGAGACCATCGTGCGCGACCTCCAGATGGGGAACGCCCGCGCCGCGGAGCTCGGTGGTGCGATGCCCGTCGGCTACCTCCCCGACATGTTCGGGCACATCGCGCAGATGCCGCAGATCCTGAAGCTCGCGGGTCTTGAGCACACGGTGGTGTGGCGCGGCGTCCCTGCCGCGATCGATCAAACGGCGTTCTGGTGGGCAGCACCCGACGGCTCACGCGTGCGGGCTGAGTACCTCTACGGCTCGTACTCCAATGGCCGCGACCTCCCCGACGACGCCAAGGCGCTTGTCGCGCGAGCGCGCGGCTACGAGCAAGAGCTCGGATCGGCGCGGCTCGATGGCGGCGGCATGTTGCTCATGAACGGCACCGACCACCAGCTCCCGCAACCCTGGCTCGGTCGGGTCGTCGCCGAAGCGAACGATCTTCAGGACGGCTACCGGTTCGCGGTGACATCGCTCGCGGAGTTCCTCCCCGCGCAGCCCGTCGACGGGATCAACACCTGGTCCGGTGAGCTGCGCTCCGGTGCTCGAGCAAACGTGCTCATGGGGGTGGCGTCCAACCGAGTCGACGTCCACCAAGCGTGTGCCGCAGCCGAACGGGCACTTGAGCGACGGGCCGAGCCGATCAGCGCGCTGTTCCTCGCGGCGGATCGCTACCCCACCCGACTGCTGCAGGTCGGCTGGAGCAATCTCGTGCTCAACAGCGCACACGACTCGTCGTGTGCGTGCAGTCACGACGAAGTCGTCGACGCGGTGACCGTCCGGTACCAAGAAGCGCGCCACATCGGCGACTCGTTGGCTCGCGATGCGATGCGCCGACTGGCGACGGAAGTGATCAGCGAACCGGGCTCGACGATCGTCGTGAACTCCACGCAGCACGATCGGGGCGGGCTCGTCTACGGGTTCGCGCCTGGTGAGGGACCGCTGCACTTCGTCACCGATGACGGTGCGACGTGCCCGGCGCAGGTGCTCCGCACGGTCGGCGGCGACGGGTTCCACCAGGTCGTGACCGGTCAGAAGGTGCGGTGGGTGCTCGAGATGATGCGCGGGCCTGAGTTCGCGGGCAGCCAGATCGCACGAGTCACACCGACCCAGTCCGGCGACAACGAATGGGAGTACGTGTTCGAAGCGGCGCGTGCAGGTGAAGCCGTCCTCGATCTCGAAGCGACCCGCGAGGAGATCCTCGCCCTCGGTCAAGCCGGCGCGACTGTGCGGTTCCGACAGGTGAGAGCGCCCGCACGCGAGTTCGTGTTCGCCGCCGACACGGTGCCGGGGTTCGGCTGGCGCACCTACCGGGCGGTTGACGGCGACGGTCCGTCCACCGCCCTGCGTGGTGATGACCATTCGATCGCGAACGAACACCTCGAAGTGGTCGTTGATCCGGCCGACGGCACCTTCTCCGTCACCACGAATGACGGTGTCACCGTGCATGGGCTCGATCGCCTCGTCGATGGCGGCGACGGCGGCGACACCTACAGCTACTCCCCGCCCGCACAGGACCGTCTCGTCGATGCTCCGACGCGCGTCACGGTCACTCTGCTTGAACCAGGTCCGCTTCGCGCACGTCTGCTGATCGAGCGCACCTACGAATGGCCGCGTGCAGCCGTCGGCGACGCCCAGGCGTGCACCGAGCGCAGCGACAACACCGTGCCGGTCGACGTACGTACCGAGCTCGAGCTCCGGTCGGGTGAGCGCTTCGTCCGCGTCCACACGACGCTCGACAATCGTGCGCGCGACCATCGACTGCGCGCGCACTTCCCGCTCCCCGCCGCGGTCGACGGATCGGACGCGGAGTGCGCGTTCACGGTCGTGCACCGTGGCCTCGAGGCCGAGGGTGGACCGCACGAGTTCGGACTTCCCACGTTCGTGTCCCGCCGCTTCGTTGACTGCTCCGACGGGTCCGCGGGCCTCGCAGTCCTGCACGACGGGCTTCTCGAGTACGAGGTCGTCGACGACGGTCGCGAGCTCGCGCTCACGATGCTCCGCGCCACCGGCTACCTCTCGCGCATCGAGCCCTCGCTTCGTCCGAACCCGGCGGGGCCGCCCGACGAGCTCGAAGGACCCCAACTCCAACGCGTGCTGTCGTTCGACTACGCGGTGCTGCCTCACCGCGGCGACTGGCGTGCAGCCGATCTGTACGCCGCGGCCGACGAGCTCCTGGTTCCCCTCGAACGCGTGCGGGGCGACGGTGTCGACAGCGCGCATCGCCCGCCGTCGGGTCAGGAGCTGTCAGTCGACGGCGCGCAGGTGAGCGCCGTCGTTCGTGACGGAATCGGACTCGTCGTGCGGGTGTTCAATGCGTCACCAGAGCCGAGCGTCGCGACGGTCGAACGCCACGGCCCGGTGCAGGGGTGGATCATCGATCTGTTGGGCCGCCCGGTGTCACGCTTCGAAGGCACCGTCGACCTGCACCCCTGGGAGATCGCCACGTTGCGCCTGGACTGACGAAGGTCAAGACCTTGTTTGGTCAGCCAAGCAGCGCTTCGCCGGTCGGTTCGGTGGTTGACCACTCCGGATCCAGCCCGGGTGCTCGAAGGGCCACGCCCGTCGGGACCTCCCAGAGCAGCGCGGCTCGTTCACCGTGCCAGCGAACGGAGAAAGACACCGGACCATGGCGCGTCGGTGCGCCGCGCAGATCGATCGGTCCACCCCGCCACTCATTGGGCAATTCCGCAAGGATCGAGGTCGCTCCGTCGGCGTCGTAGACGAGCAAGGACCGCAACGCGAGCAAGAACGGCGCACCGCCCTCGGCGCGTGCCGCGGTCACGTCGGACCACGACATCTGGTGTGGCGAGCGACGGGCCGCGGCGCGGCGTTGCCGCCAGGTCAACATCGCCCATCCCGCGGTTGCTTCGTCGTCAAAGCCCCAATCTTCAAGCGCCGCGACTGCCCGCGGTTCCGCAGTCGACAGCAACGCGGCGCCGAGCGCGCACCGGACCGCGGTCATCAGTGATTCGTCGGCAACCTCGAACCTCGTGCCCCGGTCGATCTGACGCTGCCAACCTCGCGCCACCGAGTCGGCATCCGGTATGGTCGCGAGGTCGATGGGTGCGCCGGCACGTCGGCCGGACAGCACAAGCCGCACGGTGGCGCGGTGAGGCACCGGATGCAGGAAGGCCGCCTCGATTCGTGCTCCCCGATCGCGCATCGGCCGGAACGCGCCGGTCTGCGCGCCACCCGACATCACTTCTAGCTCCACCCCTCCGACGCCGCAGGACCAACGCGATGGCGGCCGGGGCGACACGACGGCCGACCTCCCATCCAGGAACACCTCCGCGCCGTCGAGCGTGATCGCCGACGCACCGGATGCTACGAGCGCGACGACAAACGGCGCCGGTGATGCGTTCTCGACCTCGACCACGATCGGATCGCCATCCCCGGCCACGCCGTACACCCGATGCAGCGCGTCACCACTCGGCACACGCATCGCGGTCTGCACAACTGGTGTGCCGTCGATCAGCGTCTGACGGACCGACGCTTCCCGCTCGGGAACGTGCCAGCGATCCTCGGCGCCGATCCACCAACCCAGCTCCCATGTGGCATCGGTCGGCGCGACGCGGCCCCGCTCGTCGACCAGTGCTCGATGCCGGTGCCCGAGCGCACCAACGAGGGTCTGAACCACCTAGCGCATGCCGTGGAGCTCGGGCTTGGCCTCCCGGAGCATGAGTGCCGGCACCATGTCGGCGGCCCGGGCACCTTCGTAAAGGATCGCACCGACGAAGGCCGCGATCGGCATCTCGACCCCGGCGCGGGCCGCGAGCTCGAGCACCGATCGCGTGCTCTTGACACCCTCGGCGACCATCTTCATCTCCGCGACGATCTCGTCGATCTTCCGACCCTTGCCGAGCTCGAAGCCCACGTGTCGGTTTCGGCTCTTCTCGCTCGCGCACGTCGCGACGAGATCACCCATCCCGGCGAGACCCGAGAACGTGAGCGGGTCCCCTCCGAGCGCGATGCCCAACCGCGCCAGCTCTGCGAGCCCCCGCGTGATCAGTGCAGCCTTCGTGTTGTCGCCGTACCCGAGCCCGGCCGCGATGCCAGCACCGATCGCGACGACGTTCTTCAGTGCGCCGGCGATCTCACACCCGATGACATCGGGGTTCGTGTACACCCGGAAGGTGCGGGTCATGAACACCTTCTGGAGCTCGCGCGCTGTGTCCTCATCGGTCATCGCCACTACTGACGCGGTCGGCTGACCCTCTGCGACCTCTTGAGCGAGGTTCGGTCCCGTGAGCACACCGATGCGACTGGTGTCCTTACGCCCGAGCACGTCGGCCACCACCTCGGTCATGCGCAGGTACGTCTCTTGCTCCACGCCCTTTGAGAGGCTGACGACCGGAACATCCGGCGCAATCGACGGCGCCGCAGCGCTGAGCACCTCGCGAAATCCGTGACTCGGTACGGCGATCACGACCACCTCGGATTCGGCGCAAACCGCCGCAAGGTCGTTGGTAGCGCGCACCCGCTCCGAGATCTGGATGCCGGGGAGATACCGATCGTTCTCGTGCGTCGCCTCGAGCCGCTTGGCCAGATCTGCGTCGCGCGCCCAGAGGGTCACATCGACGTTGTCGGCCATGACGGCCGCGACCGTGGTGCCCCACGACCCGGCACCGATCATGCAGGTCTTCATGTTGCGCTGCGCACGGCCGGGCGCATGACGGCAGTTGCGGGCGACCGCACCCACCATCTGTCCTCGCCCTCCTTTGGTTGCTGCGGGTAGATCTCGCGGGCTCTCGCCACACACTTGGCGATGGCGGTCATGATCCGATCGGTTGCCTCGTAGATGTCCTCGTCGGGCCCCACGCGCACGCGTTCACCCACGACAACGGTCTCGGCGACTCCTGCCCGCCATCGAGGCTTGCGTCCTTTGAACAGGATCCGGTGCGCACCCCACATGCCGACCGGGGTGACAGGTACGCCGCTCATCGCCGCAAGCCGCGCCGTGCCCGTCTTGCCGGCCATCGGGTCGAGATCGAGCGAGATCGTCCCCTCCGGAAACACGCAGATGCACTCGCCACCGCGCAGCGCCTGCACGGCCGCGTCGAGCGAACCCGCCGCCTCGGACGTTTCGCGAGCCACGGGGATCTGGTGCGCGTGGCGCAGCACGAAGCCAACGCCGGCCTTGTCGAACAGCTCCTTCTTGGCGAGGAAGCGCACGTGGCGGTGTCGGCGGTGGGCAAGGTGCCCAAGCACCATCGGATCGAGGTACGAAGAGTGGTTGCTCGCGAGGATGAGGGGACCGTGCACCGGCACACGCTGCAAGCCCTCGATCGTGAAGCGGAGCGCGAGTCGCGTCGGAGCCATGAGCACGCCGCGCGCAAAGGCGTACGTAGGCTCCATCTCTACTGCTCCGCTCCCGCTTCGCTACTTCCGCTTCGCTCCATCCGCTTCGCTCGCTGCGCGTGTTCCGCTCGCTGCGCTCGCTTCACGGCCGGTAGCATACGCAGCCCATGAGCGGAGACGTCGCGCGGAGTCCGCGCGTCGGTGTCGTCATCCCGATCCGTTCCTTCATCGGAGCGAAGGCTCGCCTCGCTGATCATCTCGATGAGGACGCGCGCGCCACAGCATTGCGACTGATGGCCGATCGAGTGCTCGACGCGGCAGCACCCCTCACCGTGATCGTCGTCTCGAGCGCTCCAGAAGTTCGTGCTTGGGCGGTCGAGCGCGGTGTCGAGGTCGTCGATGACGCGGGATCCCTCGACGCAGCGGCGGCGGGAGGGGTCGAGCACCTCAGGGCTCGGGGCTTCACGCGGGCGGTCGTCGTGCACGCCGACCTCCCCCACGCTCGGTCACTCGCACCCCTGGCCGAGGACTTCGGAGCAGATGTCGTCGCGATGGTCCCCTGCCATCGCGAGGACGGCACGAACGTGCTGTCGGTCCCCACGACCGTTGACTTCACCTTCGCCTACGGCGCCGGCTCCTTCGCCCGGCACGTCGCCGAAGCGCAACAGCTCGGCCTCAACACGGTGGTGATCCACGACCCGGAGCTCTCCATCGACGTCGACGTGCCCGACGATCTCGAACATCTGCGGTCGTCGAGCCCGACGTGATCGAGTCGCAGAACCTGACGCCGCCAACGCGAGCGCTCGCGGTTGGCGCTCACTTCGACGACATCGAGTTTGGGTGTGGTGCGACCCTCGCCAAGTGGGCATCGGCAGGAACCGAAGTTCACTGCTGCGTGCTGACCGACGGCTCGAAGGGGACCTGGGATCCCGATCGCGATCTGGCCAACCTCGTCGCCGAGCGCCGTCGCGAACAGGAGGCCGCGGCGGACGTCCTCGGCGTGAAAGCCGTCCACTTCCTCGAGTTCGTCGACGGGGAGCTCGTCGATGGCATCGACCAGCGTGCTGCCCTCTCCGCAGTGATCCGTGAGGCGAAGCCCGACGTCGTCCTCGGGCACGATCCGTGGAAGCGCTACCGAGTGCACCCCGACCACGCGGCTGCGGGCCACCTCACCATCAACGCCATCGTCGCCGCCCGCGATCCCCACTTCTTCCCCAACCAGGGCGAGCCTCATCGCCCGACCACGCTCTTGCTCTTCGAAGCAGAGGAACAGGACCATGTCGAAGACGCGGAGACCTTCCTAGAGAAGAAGGTCGAAGCGCTCCTGGCCCACAAGAGCCAATGGAAGTCGACGATGGGCATCGACGAGGACTCGCCCGCAGCCGCCGACCAAAGGGCGGCGTTCAAAGTGCAGATCGCGCAAGCAGCTCGCGCCGCCGGGCAGCACGCCGGCCTCGCCTCCGCAGAGGCCTTCAAGCGGATCGAACCGCTCTAGGACGACGACGCCAGGTGTTCGCCGATGACCGGCTTGTCCGGTCCTCAACCACAGCGCCGCAACCTGGGCCGCGCCGGAGGGGGCCGACGGGGGAGGCTGGCCCTCCCCCGTCCCACCTGTCTCCCCCGTGAAAACGAAACCGGGGGGCCCGAAGGCCCCCCGGTTTGGAGAGGTGGAGCAGGTCTAGCGGCTGCGCTTGCGACGCCGCTTCGCAGGCGCCTTCTTGGCGGTGGTCGTCTTGCGCCGACGCCGCTTCTTGGCCGGAGCCGCCTTCTTCGCCGTCGACTTACGCCGACGCCGCTTCTTGGCCGGAGCCGCCTTCTTCGCCGTCGACTTACGCCGACGCCGCTTCTTGGCCGGAGCCTTCTTGGCCGGAGCCGCCTTCTTCGCCGTCGACTTACGCCGACGCCGCTTCTTGGCCGGAGCCTTCTTGGCCGGAGCCGCCTTCTTCGCCGTCGACTTACGCCGACGCCGCTTGGCCGGGGCCTTCTTCGCAGCTGTTGTCTTCCGACGACGGGTGGTCTTCCGTGCCGTCGACTTCTTGGCGGTCGCTTTGCGACGCCGCTTCGCCGGCTTACGGGCCGCCGTCCTCTTGGCCGCACTCTTGCGTGCGGTGCGTCTCTTTGCCGGAGGCACGGTCACCTACCTTCCATTGATTGTGTGCTGTGTTGCTCGAATCCGATCGACGCAGACCGGATCCGTCTCAGGTGTTCACCTTCTTCTTGAAGTCGGCACCCACCGAGAACTTGACGGCCTTCGAGGCCGGGATCGCTACGGGCTCACCGGTGCGCGGGTTGCGCCCTGTGCGCGCCTTGCGTTCCGAACGCGACCACGCGCCGAACCCCGGCAGCATGACCTTTTCGTCAGCCGAAACCGTGGCGACGATGACGTGAATGAAGGCGTTGACAGCCTTCTCTGCATCCGACTTGGCAAGGCCAGCTTCGCCGGCAACCTTTTCGATGAGCTCTGACTTGTTCACGCTTGCCTCCAAAAGTCGTGCGTGCTCAACAAAGTCGAACGCATTCGTCTGGAAGTGTCAAGCATTCCAACGCATTTGCGTGTAGATGCTTGCATTCACGTTTCCAAACGACTACGCGCGACCGGCATCCCCTCACTGTCGAACGCGCGCACAACACAACGCGCACGCACGTACAAGAAAACGGTAAAGCACCCAAACCCAAAAGTGGTGGATATCCAGCCGGATTTCTTTGCAATGCCGCTCGACCTGGTTGCGGCGCCCGGGGGAATCGGCGCCCACTTCAGACATGCGCCGTCCCGGAAGGCGCGCACGACGTGCGTGAGCAGCGCGTGATCTTCGACTCGTGACCGAAGCCATCGGTTCGCACCGGGCCGGCTTGCCAGCCCGGATCCAACATCGATCCACCGCGAGTCGCGCCGGAGGGGGCAGGCGGGGGAGGCCTGCCTCCCCCGCCCGAGTTGCAGCCCCGAGCAGATTCGAACTGCCGTTTCCGCCTTGAGAGGGCGGCGTCCTAGGCCACTAGACGACGGGGCCGGATCCGGCGCCAGCGAGCACGAACTCGACGACGCTTGGGGGCTCGGGGGGAAGGACTCGAACCCTCAATGACTGGACCAGAACCAGCAGTGTTACCGATTACACCACCCCCGAATGCGCCCAGAATAGCGAGTCCCGGTACGAGCTCCCCCACCCGTACCGAGCGACCAAAGCCGAAGATGCGCCCGACCGACACGCGCAGCGCTTCGGACGCGTAGCGCTTCCACACATCGAAGCCTTCGATCGGACTTGTGCGTGTCGGCGACGTCACCGCGTCGAGCCTGACTTCCTCAGCGATGAGCTTGACGCGCAGCGAGTGGAACGGATCCGACACGAGCGTGACCCGATTGAGTCCTCGTTGCTCGAGCACGAGCGCAGAGGCTTGAAGCGACTCGACCGAGTTGTGACTGTCGACCTCGAGCAGCAGGTCTCCCTCGGGGACGCCCTTGTCGCGGAGGTACGTGAAGCCGGCCTGCGCCTCGGTGAAGCGGTCCCCGGGCTGCTTCCCGCCGGTCACGACGATCCGTGGCGCGACGTCTTGGCTCCACAGCGCGAACGCATGGTCGAGGCGGGCTGCGAAGACGTTGCTCGGCCGACCGTCGAACTGCGCCGCGCCCAGCACGATGATGGCGTCGGAGGTCCGGCGGTCGTCGTCGTCCGCGGTCATGACCACCTGGCCGAAGGTCACGAGGTAGTAGCCGACGAAGATCAGCCCGACGACGATGATCACTCGCCGAACAAGCGCCCACGTCAGCCAGATGGGCAGGGCCACCGCGTGTCCTCTCCACCGAGCCGCTGGCGGGCCGCGTGCACCCGTGCGAGCGAGCGGTCACGCCCGAGCAAGTGGATGGAGTCGAACAGCGGGAGGCCCGCGTGCCGACCTTCCACGGCGGTATAGACCGCGGGCAAGGCCTTGCGCGGCTTCACTCCGAGCGGCTCGAGGACTGGTCGGAGATCGACGGCTTCCAACGTCCACTCGCAGTCCGCAAGGTGCGTCGCCACGGCATCGAGGACTTCACCAGCACGCTCAGTCGCGGCCAACTTCTCCCAGGAGTCCTCGTCGACCGTGAACTTCTCGTCGGCCAGGAAGAGAAAGTCCATCTGCTCGACGAGCGAGACGAGCGTGACGGCCCGTTCCTGACCGATGCGCAGCGCCTCCTTGAACACCCCGCGATCGATGCCGGCCCCGTAGCGCGCTTGGGCGTACGGAAGCGCCCGCACCTCGACGTCATCCAAGGTCAGCCGCCGCATCCACTCGCCGTTCACCCAGTCGAGCTTCTTGTGGTCGAACGCCGCGGCGGCGTGCGTGACCCCATCCAGATCGAACGCGGCGACGATCTCGTCGGCCGTCATGACCTCGCGACCCTCGTCGTCGCCCCAACCGAGCAGCGAGAGGTAGTTCAAGATGGCCTCCGGCAGGTACCCCGCGTCCCTGAAGTCCTCGAGTGCTACAGCACCGTGACGCTTGGAGAGCTTCGATCGGTCGGGGGCGAGGATCAGCGGAAGGTGTGCATAGATCGGTTCGTCGCGCTCGCTCAGCGCGCGGCGCAGTGCCAGCACCCGGTGAGTCGAGTCGAGAAGATCTTCACCGCGGATCACGTGCGTGATGTCCATCGCGAGGTCGTCGACCGCGTTGGCAAGGAAGAAGATCGGGTTGCCGTCGGAGCGGACGATCACGAAGTCGGAGATGGTCGACCACTCGACCGCGACCTCGCCGCGGATCGCGTCGACGAAGCTGCTCGACCCGTCGTCGGGCGTCCGGAAGCGGATCGACCGCGGTCGACCTTCAGCGGCCTTGGCCGCGCGCTCTTCCTCCGTGAGGTCACGACACGTGCCGTCGTACCCCGGAGTGCGCCCCGCCTTCTTGGCTGATTCATGCTTCGCCTCGAGCTCCCCAGGTGTGCAGAAGCACTCGTACGCGAAGCCGCGCTCGACCAACCCGTCGGCCGCGGCCCGGTACTCATCGAAGCGCTCACTCTGGAGGACCGGTCCTTCGTCGATGTCGAGACCGAGCCACTGCAAGATGCCGGGGATCTGCTCGACCCACTCCGTGCGAGAGCGCTCGCGGTCGGTGTCCTCGATCCGGAGTGCGAACACCCCGCCGTGGTGACGGGCGTAGAGCCAGTTGAAGAGGGCGGTTCTCGCTGACCCGACGTGCAGCTCTCCGGTCGGTGCCGGCGAGAACCGGACTCGCACCCCGCTCACAGGACAAGGGTACGTGCGGCGATCAGGATCCGGTGATCTCGTCCAGCAGTCGACGGGCGATCACGATCTGTTGGACCTGGTTGGTGCCTTCGTAGATCTGGGTCACCTTGGCATCTCGCATCATCCGTTCGACCGGGAAGTCGCGGACGTAGCCGACACCGCCGAGGATCTGCACAGCGTCGGTCGTCACCTGCATGGCCGTGTCGGCGGCGAACCACTTCGCCATCGCCGAGGCCTTCGAGGTGCCTTGACCCCCGGCATCGAGGAGCGCGCACGCCTTGTAGACGAGCAGACGCGCCGCCTCGAGCTTCGTCGCCATCTCAGCGAGCATGAACTGGATCCCCTGGAAGTCGGCGACGTGCGAGCCGAACTGCGAGCGCTCGGTGGCGTAGCGAAGCGCGGCGTCGAGCGCACCCTGCGCGATGCCGACGGCTTGGGCGCCAACGATCGGGCGCGATCCGTCCAGCGCACCCATCGCGTACCCGAAGCCCGCACCCTCGTCGCCGATCAGGTTTGTGGCGGGGACCGCCACGTCATCGAAGAGGATCTCGCCGGTCGGTGATCCGCGCACACCCATCTTGTTCTCGATCTTGCCGATCGAGAAGCCGGGGAAGTCCTTCTCGACGAGGAAGACGCTCATGCCGCGGTGCTCGGCATCGAGATCGGTCTTGGCGAAGACCGTGTAGAAGTCGGAGACCCCGGCGTTGGTGATCCACACCTTGCGACCGTTGAGCACGTAGTGATCTCCGTCGCGGGTCGCCTTGGTCGTCATCGCGGCGACGTCGCTCCCGGCCTGCGGTTCGGACAGGCAGTACGACCCCTGCCACTCGCCCGCCACGACCTTCGGTATCACCCGGCTCGCGAGCTCGGGTGAGCCGTGCTTCAGCACCGGCTCACATGCGAGCCGGGAGATCAACACGAACAGCGACGACGAGGCGCAGACGCGGGCAACCTCTTCGACGAGCATGGCGTAGGCGACCATGTCGCCACCGTCGCCGCCGTGCTCCTCGGAATAGGGCAGCCGGATGAAGCCGGAGTCGCGGTACGCCTCGAACGACTTCCACGGGTACTCGGCCCGTTCGTCGGCCTCAGCCGCATGGGGCGCCACTTGCTCCTCGGTGAAGCGGCGCAGCGCGACTCGGAGCTCTTCATGCTCCGGTGACAGGAGGAACGCGCTCACTTGCGTCAGCCCGACGTGGCGGTGGCCCGGACAGCGGCTCGGAGCTCGGTCACCTGCGGCACGATCGCCGAGGGAGCCATGCGCAGCACGTCGATGTCGACCGCGTCACACAATGCCCGTCGCCGGGAGTAGCTCTCGTGCGCACCTTCGACGGCGCCGACGCGCCACTTCGCGTCTTCGGGGTCGATGCCACCCTGGTATCCGAGGAGCAGCATCGCCACGTCGACGTCGGTGATCACGGGCGCCCGTCCGAACGACGCGGCTCGCTTCATGGCGAGCTCACCGATCACCGCCTCCGCATCGGCACCGTGCTCGTACGGAGCCAGCGCGATGCGATCACGGGCGCGCGCTACCAATGACAGCGCGTACCCGATGTTCGGACCGGGAGCGCCGAGCATCGGGCCTTCGGGCTGACGGCCGCGGAGGTCACCGGGGCGATCCGCGAACCACGGGCGGGCAGGCGGTCGGTGCACACCCGGCGCCAGGTTCTGCTCCTGGCGCGGGACGTCTTCGATCCGAGTATGGACGAACGGGTCTACACTCATGGCGCGCTCACTGCGGCGCAGGGTACCTGCGCCGCGGCCGTTCGCCAGCGCCGGCGAACACCTCCGGTCACTCCGGTGCCGCGTCCGCGAGGAGCAGACTGTAGACGAGCGAGTCGTAGAGCGCCTGCCACGACGCCTCGATGATGTTCTCGCTCACCCCGATCGTCGACCAGGTGCGATCACCGTTCGTCGAGTCGATGAGCACACGCGTCACCGCGCCAGTGCCCTTCTGGGTGTCGAGGACTCGGACCTTGTAGTCGGTGAGGTGCACGCGGTCGAGGGCTGCGTACTGCCCACCCAACGCGGCCCGCAGCGCCGAGTCGAGCGCGTTCACCGGGCCGTTGCCCTCGGCGGTCGCGACGGTGCGCTCGCCGTTCACGTGCACCTTGATGGTCGCTTCGGTGCTCACGCCCCCCGCCGTTGAGTCGGCGTCCTCGGTCTGGAGGTCGTCGGTGATCACGCGGAACGACTCGACCGTGAACCACGGCTGCTCCCAGCCGGCGACCCGCCGCATCAGCAGCTCGAGCGAGGCGTCGGCCACCTCGAAGTGGTACCCCTCGTGCTCCATCCGCTTGAGCGTGTCGACAACGTCGTTCACCTGCGGGCCGTCGAGCTCGAGTCCGAGCTCTTGGGCCTTGAGCAGGATCGTCGACTTGCCGGCCAGCTCCGACACGACGAACCGCGTGCCGTTGCCGACCGTGTCGGGTGGAACATGCTCGTACGCGTCCGGTCGCTTCGCGATCGCGCTGGTGTGCAAGCCAGCCTTGTGCGCGAACGCCGACTCGCCGACGTACGGCGCCTGCGGGTTCAGCGCCATGTTCACGAGCTCAGCGACGTGGTGCGCGACGGGTGTGAGTCGCTCCAGGCGATCCGCGGGAATCGTCTCGACTCCCATCTTCAAGGTGAGGTTCGGGATGATCGTGGTGAGGTTGCAGTTCCCGGTGCGCTCGCCGTAGCCGTTGATCGTTCCTTGCACCTGGATGGCGCCGCCGCGCACACCGGCCAGCGCGTTCGCCACGCCGGTGCCGGCGTCGTCGTGCAGGTGCACCGCCACACCGACGTCGCCATCGAAGTAGCTGACGACGGCCCGCACGGTCTCCTCGACCTCGCTGGGCAGTGTGCCGCCGTTGGTGTCACACAGCACGAGTCGTGTTGCGCCCTTCTCGACCGCCGTCTCCAGCACCCGCAAGCTGAACTCGGGTGACCGGCGGTAGCCGTCGAAGAAGTGCTCAGCGTCGAAGAACACCTCGCGGCCGTTCGCCGAGAGGAACTCGACCGAGTCGCCGACCATGGCAACGCCCTCGTCGAGGTCGGTCCCGAGCGCTTCGGTGACGTGGTAGTCCCAGCACTTCCCGACGATGCACACCGTCGACGTGTTGGCGTCGATCAGGTGGCGCAGCGTGTCGTCGGAGTCGACCTTGCCCTTCGGCCGACGCGTCGAACCGAACGCGACGAGTGTGCTCGTATCGAGCGTCAGCTCGGTCGCGGCCCGCTGGAAGAGCTCGTCATCCTTCGGGTTCGAGCCCGGCCATCCCGCCTCGATGAAGTGCACACCCAACCAGTCGAGCTGCTCCGCGATCCGAAGCTTGTCGTCGACGGTCAGCGAGATCCCCTCGAGCTGCGCGCCATCACGAAGCGTCGTGTCATAGATCTCGACCCGGGCGGGCAGGGCAACATCACCCACGGGCGTGTTCCAGCCAGTCCGCGTACTTCTCGACCTCTCCGTGGACGGTTGCGAAGTAGGTCTCCTGGATCTTTCTTGTCATCTCGCCGGGGTCGCCGATGACCCGGTCGTCGACCTCACGGATCGGCACAACCTCGGCCGCGGTGCCGGTGAGGAACGCCTCGTCGGCGAGGTACAGATCGGTGCGCAGCAGCACGTCTTCGCGCACCTCGTACCCGAGGTCGCGGGCGATTGTCATCACTGAGTGGCGCGTGATCCCTTCGAGGGCGCCCGACGACAGCGGCGGCGTGCGCAGCACACCGTCGGTCACGACGAAGAGGTTCTCGCCCGTCGCCTCCGACACCTCGCCGTTGGTGTTGAGGAGCACGGCCTCGTCGTAGCCACCCTTCAATGCCTCGACCTTGGCCAAGCTCGAGTTCACGTAGATGCCGGTGCCCTTGGCCGCGACCGGGTTGATGTTCGGGTCCATGCGCCGCCACGTCGAGATCTTCATGCGGACGCCCTTGGCCACACCCTCGTCGCCGAGGTACGTACCCCACGGCCACACCGCGATCGACACCTTCACCGGGCACGGCAACGGGTTGAGCCCCATCTCGCCGTAGCCGAGGAACGCGATCGGCCGGATGTAGCAACCCTCGACCTCGTTGACCCGCACGGTCTCCTTCGTGGCCTCGACGAGCTCTTCGACGGAGTACGGCAGGTCCATCATCAACAGACCCGCGGAGTCGTGCAGGCGCCGGATGTGGTCGGTGAGCCGGAACACGGCCGGACCGCGAGACGTCGGGTAGGCGCGGATGCCTTCGAAGACTCCCGAGCCGTAATGCAGCGTGTGCGTCAGAACGTGGACGTTCGCGTCGTCCCAGTCGACGAGCGTCCCGTCCATCCAGATCTTCTTCGTCTTCTCCAGTGGCATTGGTTGGTCTCCGCTCTCGTCGCTGCTGCTACTGAACCTGCTCGGCAATCGCGTCGCCGATCTCGCTGGTCGAACCGGTCACGTCTTCGGTCTTCTCGATCGCCTCCCGGACGCGCTGGGCGGCGTCTTCCTTGCCGAGGAACTCCATCATCATCGCGGCCGACACGATCGCCGCTCGCGGATCCGCCTTGCCCGTCCCGGCGATGTCGGGCGCCGAACCGTGGACGGGCTCGAACACCGACGGACTGGTGCGGGTCGGGTTGAGGTTCGCCGACGCCGCTCGTCCGATCCCGCCCGAAACCGCGCCGCCGAGGTCGGTGAGGATGTCGCCGAAGAGGTTGTCGGTGACGACGACGTCGTAGCGCGCTGGGTCCTGCACCAAGTAGATGCACGCCGCGTCGACGTGGTGATACGCCGTCTCGACGCTGCCGAACTCGGCGGCCACCTCGTCGAAGACGCGCTGCCACAGGTCGCCGGCGAACTGGAGCACATTCGTCTTGTGCACGAGCGTGAGGTGCTTGCGACCGCGTGACGCCGCCAGCTCGAACGCGAAGCGCACACAGCGCTCGACGCCGAGGCGCGTGTTCACGGACCCTTGGGTCGCGATCTCATTCGGCGTGCCCTTGCGGAGGAAGCCGCCCTCACCCGCGTACACGCCTTCGGTGTTCTCGCGGATCACCACCATGTCGACGCCGTCGTTCAGGCTGCTCGGGCCGGCGACGAACGGGCGCAGGTTCACGAAGAGGTCGAGCTCGAACCGGAGCCGGAGCAGCAGCCCGCGCTCGAGCACCCCGGGGGCGACCTCGGGCGTGCCGACCGCACCCAACATCACCGCGTCGAGACCGCGGATGGCCTCGAGGTCGGCATCGGGCAGCACCTCGCCGTCGCGCAGGTAGCGCGCGCCGCCGAGGTCGAACACCACCGGCGTGTAAGCCACACCGGCCGCGTCGACCACCTTCATGGCCTCGGCCACAACCTCGGGGCCGACGCCGTCGCCCCCGATGATCCCGATCCGATGGGTCAAGGTGCTCCTCTAGATGGTTCCGGACAATGAAAAACCGCCCACCGAGGTGGACGGTCGAGGGCGAACGCCGGTGGCCGGCGTCCGCTACTGAATGACGATGACGTGTGGTGTCGCCATGGGCCGACCATTCTCCCAGCCGCATCAAGGCAGGTCAACAACGTTGTTTGGGGCCACCCGGCAGTACGCTCCCTCGATGGACGAGGTGCACCTCTCTCGCGACGCGTTCGAACGCCTCAAGACGGAGGCCGAGTGGCGGTCGGGTGAGCGGCGCGACGAGATCTCCCAGTGGATCGAGCGGGCCCGGGAGCACGGCGACATCCGGGAGAACGCCGACTACGACGCGGCCAAGAACGAACAGGGCCACAACGAGGCTCGGATCCGCCACCTCGAAGCGCTCCTGCGGTCGGCCGTGGTGGTGGAGGGCCCCGAGGGCGACGTCGTCGCGCCGGGAACGGTCGTAGAAGTGAGGATGGACGACGAAGACGCCACCACCCAGTACCTGGTCGGCTCGATCGAGGAGCGCCACGACACCTACGACGTCCTCTCTACTTCTTCTCCCCTCGGCCAGGCTCTCATGGGGGCCTCCCCCGGCGAGGTTGTGAGCTACGACGGGCCCAAGCGCACGTTCCAGGTCGAGGTGGTGAGCGTCAAGCCGCTTGGGTAGCGAACACACCGTCGACATTGCGCCGCGGTGGTGGCGGGATCGACGGTGGCGCCGCCCGCTCCGTTTCCCGCCGCCAGCCCGGTTCTTTTTTTTCGGGGACGCTCAGGTCGCCATAGCGACCCTGAGCGTCCCCGAAATGCGAATCGGGGCGGCGCATGGTCATGGTCACGGTCATGCCACAATCCGGTCGTGGCGACGTTGTCGGACAAGGTGTGGGAGCGCCATGTGGTGCGGCGCGCCGACGGCGAGCCAGACCTTCTGTATGTGGATCTCCACCTCGTCCATGAGGTCACCTCGCCGCAGGCGTTCGACGGACTCCGCATGCACGGGCGCAGCGTGCGCCGGCCCGACCTCGCCGTGGCCACCATCGACCACAACAACCCCACGACCGACGTCGACCTCGCGCACCCCGATCCCATCTCGGCGCAACAGATGGCCGTCCTCGCCAAGAACTGCGAGGAGTTCGGCATCCGCTTCTACGGGATGGGCGACCCCCGCCGTGGCATCGTCCACGTGATCGGGCCCGAGCAGGGGCTCACCCTGCCCGGGATGACGGTGGTCTGCGGCGACAGCCACACCTCGACCCACGGCGCGTTCGGTGCACTGGCCTTCGGGATCGGCACGAGCGAGGTGGAGCACGTGCTCGCGACGCAGACCCTCCCCCAGGCCCGGCCCAAGACCATGGCCGTCACCGTGGAGGGCGAGCTGCCACCCGGCGTGACCGCCAAGGACGTGGTGCTCTCGATCATCGCCCGGATCGGGACCGGCGGGGGCATCGGCTCCATCCTCGAGTACCGGGGCTCGGCGATCCGCGGCCTCTCGATGGAAGGCCGCATGACGGTGTGCAACATGTCGATCGAGGCGGGCGCGCGCGCCGGCATGATCGCGCCCGACGACACCACCTTCTCGTGGCTCGAGGGCCGACCCTTCGCGCCGACGGGCAAGGCATGGGAAGCGGCACTCGACGACTGGCGCTCCCTGCGCACCGACGCCGGACAGGGTTTCGACACCGAGGTCGAACTCGATGCCGCGACCATCCGCCCGTCGGTGAGCTGGGGCACCAACCCCGCGCAGACCGTCGGCATCGACGACGTCGTTCCCGAGCCCGAGTCGTTCCCCGACCTCAGCCAACGTGAGTCGGCCACCCACGCACTCCGCTACATGGGCCTGAAGGCCGGCACGCCGATCCGGGACATCACCGTCGACACGGTCTTCATCGGCTCGTGCACCAACTCTCGCCTCGAGGACCTCCGCGTGGCCGCCGACGTCGTGCGTGGCCGCAAGGTGCGCGACGGGGTGCGCGCCATGGTCGTGCCCGGCTCGTCACAGGTGAAGGCCGATGCCGAAGCCGAAGGGCTCGACGACGTGTTCATCGCAGCCGGCTTCGAATGGCGCGAATCGGGCTGCTCGATGTGCTTGGCGATGAACCCCGACAAGCTCGCGCCAGGCGAGCGTTCGGCCTCGACGAGCAACCGGAACTTCGAAGGCCGCCAAGGAAAGGGAGGCAGGACGCACCTGGTCTCCCCCGCGGTCGCGGCCGCGACCGCGATCGCCGGCCACTTCACGACGCCGGAGGATCTCTAATGCCGGATCCCGTGCAGGAGATCGTCGGACGGGCGGTGCCGTTGAACCGGTCCGACGTCGACACCGACCAGATCATCCCGAGCGATTGGCTCAAGCGCGTCGAGCGCACCGGCTTCGGGGAGGGCCTGTTCTCGGAGTGGCGCGAGAGCAGCGACTTCGTGCTCAACCGGGCCGAGTACCAAGGTGACGATGTGCGCGTGCTCGTCGCCGGCCCCAACTTCGGGATCGGATCGTCGAGGGAGCACGCGCCGTGGGCACTCGAGGACTACGGCTTCGAAGCGATCATCTCGCCGCGCTTCGCCGACATCTTCCGCAACAACTGCTTGAAGATTGGGCTCGTACCCATCGAGCTGCCGCACGAGATCGTCGACCGGATCATGGCCGCACTCGAGGACGATCCGTCGATCGAGATCGTGGTCGACGTGGTCGACCGACGCGTTGCAGTCCCGGCCCTCGACCTCGACGAGCCGTTCCACCTCGACGACTTCCACCACCACCGACTCGTCCAGGGGCTCGACGACGTCGCGCTCACCCTGGCGCACGACGCGGAGATCGCCGCGTATGAGTCCCGGCGGGCCGGCTGGCTGCCACGGGTGGGCGCCGGGACCTGAGCCCCATTCCCCATCAAGTCCCCTTGGTTCCCGAACCGATGGGATTCGAATGGGAGGCCGACCCGAGGATCGGGCGCGTCGCGACCGGCTGAGCCTCGCCTTCGCGGCCGCGGCAGGGCTGATCGCGGCCTGCGCGGCCTTCGGCCGCACGTCCGCGATCGGGACCCTGCTCGGCGCGCCCACCCTTGCGCTGCTCGTCACCGCCACGCTGGCAGTCGGCATCGCCCGGTGACGCCCTGAGAGCGCTCGAGCATGGTGGCGGCTTCGCCTTCCTCGCCGAGCTCACCGCGTGGACCTACGGACAGGTCGGCTCGGCGGCGTTCCCGTCGATGGCCGACGCGTTCCATCTCGCGTCGTACCCCGCGATCGCCGCCGGCCTCGTGACGCTGGCCGCGGCCCACACGAAGCTCAAGGATCGCTCCGCCGTCCTCGACGCGTGGATCGTGGCGGTCGCGGCGACGCTGGTCCTGTGGCTGGTGCTCGTGACCGCGTCGCCGATCGACTCGGGCATGACCTCGTTGCAACGAGGCTTTGCGACCGCGTACCTCGGAGGCGACGTGCTGCTGCTCGCGCTCGCGGTGCGGTTGCTGTTCGCGTTGCGGACGCGCACCGTCGCGATGTTGCTGTTGTTCGGATCGATCGCGGTGATGCTGGTGAGCGACGTGCTGTACGCGATCGACGATCAGCGCCTCGACCCCGCGGGCGGCGGCGCGGCGCGCGCCTGCGTGCTCGTCGCGTACTCGTTGGCCGGCATGGCCGGGCTGCACCACTCGATCGCCGACCACGTGGAGCCGGCGCGGCCACTAGGGTGAGCGTCGGCGCGCCGGGAAGTCTGGTCGGCAACTCCGTCCTCGTCCTTCGGAGGCTGACCTGACCCGTCGTCACGAGCTCCGGCTGCCCGGCATCGGCAGGTTCCTGCCGCCGTTCGGCAACGAGTTCGTCTCCGTCGAGGTGTTCTCGGGTTGGGTGCTGCTCGGCGCGGCGCTCGCGGCAGTGGGGTGGGCGAACGCCGACGCCGACTCGTACCGCGACGTGTGGGAGAGCGGCCTCACGCTCGGCGTCGGCGATGCGTCGATCTCGCTCGATCTCCGTCATTGGGTCACCGACGCGCTGATGGCGGTCTTCTTCTTCGTGGTCGGCCTCGAGATCAAGCGCGAGGTCATCGACGGGGAGCTGCGCGACATGAAGACCGCCGCAGTGCCCACGTTCGCCGCGTTCGGCGGGATGGTCGTGCCGGCGGCGCTCTACCTCGCGATGACCACCGGCGGTGAGGGTGCGCGCGGCTGGGCGATCCCGATGGCCACCGACATCGCCTTCGCCGTCGGCGTGCTCGCTGTCCTCGGCCCACGCGTGCCCAAGGGAGCCAAGCTGTTCCTGCTCACCCTGGCGATCGTCGACGACATCGGGGCGATCCTGGTGATCGCGCTCGTCTACTCGGAGGGCCTGCACGCATGGTGGCTGCTCGCCGCGATCGCAGTGGCGGCGGTCGTCGCCGCCTGCTCGCGCGCTGGCATCACCAGACCATGGGTGTATCTCGCGCTCGGTGTCCCCTTGTGGATCTGCGTCCACGAGGCGGGCGTGCACGCGACGATCGCGGGAGTCGTCCTCGGACTGCTGGTGCCAGGGAAGCCCGGCTCCGAAGCGGGCCCCCTGGAGCGCATCGAGCGCGCGCTGCACCCATGGTCGAGCTTCGTGATCGTGCCGATCTTCGCGCTCGCGAATGCCGGCGTCGCGCTGTCGACGGCATCGCTGGACCGAGCCGCGTCGTCCGCGGTGGCCGGCGGCGTGCTGCTCGGGCTCGTCATCGGCAAGCCGTTGGGCATCGTCGGGGCGACATTGCTGGCGCTGCGCTCGCGCCGGGCCCGACTCCCATCGGGCATGCGGACCATCGATGTCGTCGGGGTGGGGTTCGTCGCCGGGATGGGGTTCACGGTGTCGCTCTTCATCGCCAACCTGTCGTTCGGAGCGGCGCGACTCGATGCGGCCAAGCTCTCGATCCTGCTGGCCTCGCTCGTCGCGGCGACGGTGGGGGCGCTGGTGTTCGTCGTCGCGCCCGCGACAAGCACCGGCACGCGTCGGATCAGGCGCCCGAAGCCCTGATCCCCGTGAGCAGCGCCATCTCGCGCCACTTCCACAGGCAGTCGACCTGCTCGAAGCCGATGTCGCGGAGCCACCCGAGCTGCGTCTCGACCGAGACGAGCTTGTTCGAGGGGTCGTCGAACTCGATGGCTGTGCCGATCGCGACGAGGAACGCTTCATGGAGCTCCGGCGTCGGCGAGTCGACGTGCTCAAGGTTGAGGAAGATGCCGCCCGGGTCGAGACGGTCGAACACCTCTCGGTAGAGCTGCTGCTTGCGCTCGTCGACGAGGTGATGGATGGCGAACGCCGAGGCGATGACGTCGAACGTCCCCCAGTCGTCCGGGATCGGCACTTCCAGGTCGTGCTCGACCACCTGCACGCCGGAACCATCGAAGCGGGCGCGGGCACGCTCGAGCATCTCGGGTGAGAAGTCGCATGCGATGCCCCCGGAACCCGGTGCGTGCTCCACGATCCGACCGATCACCTCGCCGTCACCACAACCGAGATCGAGCACTCGGTGCGGCGCGGGCGTGATGAGCTCCAGGACGACGCCGTAGCCCTCCTGGCGGTGCGGATAGCTCGTGCGCCGGTCGAGGTACCGCTGCGCATGATCGGACTCCGTCCACAGATTCACAGACGGGGAGCGAACAGCCGCGGGTCGGTCACCGAGTGGCTCTGCCGCTCGGTGATCACGAGACGGCGCCTGCGCCGTCGACCCTGGAGTTGGTTCCCGACCCGCAGAGAGCGAGCCCATGGACAAGGTCATGGACCTACTGCGCGCTCTCGGGGACCACGATCACGCAGGCGCACGAGCTTGTTCACTGCGTTGAGATAGGCGCGCGCCGACGCCTCGACCACGTCCGTCGCCAACCCCCGGCCAGACACCTTCGCCCCGTCGGCATCGAGCTGCACGACCACGTCCCCCAACGCGTCACCACCTTTGGTGACCGACGAGACCTTGAAGTCCAGCAACGTGCCGGTGACACCGGTGGCCGTCGCGATCGCGCCGATCGCGGCGTCGATCATCCCGTTGCCCTCGGCGGTGGCCTCGACGCGATCGCTGCCATCGGCGAGCACGACCGTGGCCGAGGGTGTGCTGAGGGTGCCACCGTGCACGTCGAGGCTGAGGATCGAATACCGGTGGACGGCCCCCGCGCCGAGCTCTTCGGCGACGAGCGCTTCGAGGTCGGCCTCGGTGATCTCCACCTTGCGGTCGGCCAGCTCCTTGAAGCGGGTGAACGCCTCGTTGAGCGAGTCACCCTGGAGGTGCAGGCCCATCTTCGTGAGCGTGTCGGCGAACGCGTGCCGCCCGGAGTGCTTGCCCAGCACGATCTGCGCCGCTTCCTGACCGACCGTGGACGCGTCGATGATCTCGTAGGTCTCGCGGTCCTCGAGCACGCCGTGCTGGTGGATGCCGGCTTCGTGCGCGAACGCGTTTCGTCCGACGACGGCCTTGTTGTACTGCACCGGATAGCCCGTGAGACGCGACACGAGACGTGAAGTGCGGGCGAGCTCCTCGGTGCGCACGTGCGTCTCGACCATCCCGAAGAAGTCGCTGCGGGTCTTGATGGCCATGACGATCTCCTCGAGCGCGGCGTTGCCCGCGCGCTCGCCGAGCCCGTTGATCGCGCACTCCACCTGCCGCGCGCCCGCAGCCACGCCGGCGAGCGAGTTCGCCACCGCGAGACCCAGATCGTTGTGGCAGTGGGTCGACACGACGTAGTCACCCTTCACGGTCTCGATGATGTGGGCGATCAGCCGCCCGAACTCCTCGGGCACGCCGTAGCCCACGGTGTCAGGGATGTTCAGCGTCGTCGCACCGTTGTCGACTGCGAGCTGGAGCACCTCGCACATGAAGTCCACGTCGGAGCGGCTGCCGTCCTCGGGCGAGAACTCGACGTCGGCGGTGTACCCGGCGGCCCGAGCCACTCCGGCGGCGGCCTCGGCCTTCACCTGGTCCTCGGTCATCCGCAGCTTCTTCTTCATGTGGATGGGCGAGGTCGCGATGAACACGTGCAAGCGGGGCTTCTCGGCGTGCTGCACCGCCTCCCACGCCCGGTCGATGTCCTTGAACCCGGTGCGGGACAGCCCGGCGATCACCGGGCCACGCACTGCCTTGGCGATGGCCTCGACGGCCTCGAAGTCGCCGTGGCTGGCGATCGGGAACCCGGCCTCGATGATGTCGACACCGAGACGCGCGAGCTGTTCGGCGATCTCGAGCTTCTCCGCCACGTCCAACGAGATGCCGGGTGACTGCTCGCCGTCGCGCAGCGTGGTGTCGAAGATCCTGACGTGCTGATCGCTCATGTCCCTCTCGCTCTCATTTCGTCCCTCGCAACGAAAAACCTCCCCGGCCCGAAGGCTCGAGGAGGCGGACGCGAGCACCGGTTGGCGCTCGCGTCTAGGTAAGGAGCAGGCCCGTGCTGATCGTGAGGCGCAGTTCCTTGGTCATGGTCCAGACATCATCGTCGCTCACCGCCGAAAACTCAAGTCCCGTCCGCGTTCTCGGCACGTTCAACAACAAATACGTGGGTTCAGCGTGCCGAGAACCGTGGGAGTGTGGAGTCAGTCGAGCTCGAGGGCGTGGGCGTCGAGGACGCCGTCGGTGGCGCGGAGCTGATTCACGACGGCGTCGGGAACCGCGGAGTACGTCGAGAGCGCCATCAGCGCGGCCTCGCCTTCCGGATTCTTTCCGACGTCCATGTCGGCGATGTTGACGCCCGCGTCGCCCAAGATCGAGCCGACCTTCCCGATCATCCCCGGTGTGTCCGAGTTGCGAACCACGAGCATGTGGCTCGACGGTGGGAGGTCGACGACGTGGTCGTTGATGCCCACGATGCGCGGACGGGCCAGCTTGCCGAACAAGGTGCCTGCGACGTGCACATCCCGGTCGCCGGCGCGGCCTCGGAGCGTCACCAAGTTCACGTAGTCGAGCGCGGCCGACGACGTGGATTCCCGCACCGTGATGCCTCGCGCGTCCGCCAGCTGCGGAGCGTTCACGAACGACACCGGCTCGTCGGTGACTGCGCTCAGCGCACCCTTGAGCACCGAGAGGGTCAGCACCCGGCAGTCGTAGTCGGCGATCTCACCCTCGTACGAGACCTCGAGCGTCTCGACCGAACCACCGGCGAGCGCGGTGAACAGGCGGCCGAGCCGCTCGGCAAGTGGCAAGAACGGCTGCACCGTCGCGTTCGCCTCGGTGGCGGCGACGTTCACGGCATAGGGCACGAACTCGCCCCGGAGCGCGAGCACCACCTGCTCGGCGATCGTCACGCCCGCCTTGTCCTGGGCCTCGACCGTCGAGGCGCCGAGATGGGGCGTGACGACCACGGAATCGAGGTCGAAGAGCGGTGACTCGGTGGTCGGCTCGGTGGCGAAGACGTCGAGCGCGGCTCCCGCGATCCGACCTTCGCGCACGGCATCGGCGAGCGCGGCCTCGTCGACGATCCCGCCACGCGACGTGTTCACGATGCGCAACGTGGGCTTGGCGTGGGCCAGCAGCTCCCGACCGATCAGGCCGACCGTGTCGGCCGTCTTCGGGATGTGGAGCGTGAGGAAGTCGGCCTCGCGCACGAGCTCCTCGAGGTCACCGACCAGCCCGATCCCGAGCTGTCGCGCGCGCTCCGCGCTCACGTACGGGTCGTAGGCGAGCAGCTTCATGCCGAACGCGAGCGCACGTTGCGCGACGAGCACACCGACCCGACCGAGACCGATGATGCCGAGCGTCTTGCCGTGCAGCTCCACGCCTTCCCATCGGGTTCGGTTCCAGGAGCCACTGCGCAGGTCGGCATCGGCCTTGGGGATGTTGCGGGCCTGTGCGAGCACGAGCGCGACCGTGTGCTCGGCGGCCGAGAGCACGTTCGACTGCGGTGCGTTCACGACCATGACGCCTCGTTTGGTCGCGGCGTCGACGTCGACGTTGTCGAGGCCGATGCCGGCCCGCCCCACGACCACCAGATCGCGACCCGCCTCGAGGACGTCGGCGTCGACCTGGGTCGCGCTCCTGATCACGAGCGCGGCGGCGCCGACCACCGCCTCGCGCAGCTCCTCGGGTGAGAGCCCGAGCCGGTCGTCGACCTCGAACCCCGCCGCGCGCAGCGCGTCGAGGCCACGCGGGGCGAGCTGCTCGGTGATGAGGACGCGCGAGGTCACAGCGTCGAGGGTATTTGGCCTACAGCTTCTTGACGGCGATCTTTGCCACGTCGATCAGGTGCGCCTCGAGCTGGGCGGGATCGGCCTCGAGGTCGGTCCCGATCGAGAGCGGTCATGTGACCTCCCGAGAGGCGCCCGTCATGACACGCCCCGACCTCTCACGCCAGGAGTTCGATGATCCGCGTGCAGCCTTCGACGAGATCGTCGTCGGACAACGCGAACGACAGACGCGCGTATCCGGGCGCGCCGAAGGCCTCGCCGGGCACGATGGCGACCTTGGCCACGTCGAGGAGCACCTCGCAGAGCTCGAGCGAGGTGGTCACGTTCCGGTCCGCGATCTCGCGTCCCAGCACTCCGATGAGCGAAGGGAAGCAGTAGAACGCGCCCTGCGGCTCCATGCACGTGACGCCAGGGACTGAAGAGAGCATCTCGTGCATCGTCCGACCGCGCCGTTCGAACGCGGCGCGCATCTCACCGACCGCGGCGAGGTCACCGCGCACCGCCGCCAGTGCGGCGCGCTGGGACACGTTGGCGACATTCGACGTGGAATGGGATTGGAGGTTGCCAGCCGCGACGATGATGTCGGCCGGACCAATCATCCAACCGACGCGCCATCCGGTCATCGCGTAGGTCTTCGCGACACCGTTCACCACGACGCAGTTCTCGGTGATCTCGGGCACGACGCCCGGGATCGACGAGAACTTGTGGTCGCCGAACGTGAGGTGCTCGTAGATCTCGTCGGTGACGACCCAGAGGTCCCGCTCGTTCGCCCATCGACCGATCGCCTCCACCTCTTCACGCGGGTAGACCGCGCCGGTCGGGTTGCTGGGTGAGACGAACAGGATCGCCTTGGTGCGGTCGGTGCACGCCGACTCGAGCTGGTCGATCGAGGCGCGAAAGCCCATCTCGGCCGTCGTCGGCACATCGACCATCACGCCGTCGGCCAATGCGATGGCTTCGGGATACGTGGTCCAGTACGGCGAGGTGACAAGCACCTCGTCGCCCGGGTCGAGGAGCACCTGGAACGTGTTGTAGACAGCGTGCTTCCCGCCGTTGGTCACGAGCACGCGCGACGCCTCGCACGCGAAGTCGGAGTCGCGCGCCGTCTTCGCCGCGATCGCCTCGCGCAGCTCGGGGAGCCCGGCCGCGGGCGTGTACTTGTGGCTCCCGGGATCGCGGCAGGCCTCGACCGCCGCCTCGACGATGTGCGGCGGAGTCGGGAAGTCGGGCTCCCCCGCGCCGAAGCTGATGACGTGCTCACCCGCGGCCTTGAGCGCCTTGGCCTTGGCGTCGACGGCCAACGTCGCGGACTCGGCGATCGCACCGATCTTGCGCGAGACGCGCAGCCGTTCCGAGATCCGCGCCATGCCTAATCCTCGCACGCGAGGCCTTGAGGAGCGGTGGAGTTCGCGCTGGTTCAGTCTCGGGTGAAGGCCCACTCCCGAGTGGGTTCGGCGCGGCCTGGATTCAAGCCGAGACCGAGGCCTCCGCTGCGGGATCCCAGGCCTTCAGGTCGGTCAGCCGCGGGTCGTTCGAGAAGACCTCGACCCACGGGATCGAGAGGCCGAGCCGGCGCTGCACCACTCGCACGGCGTTCTCCTGGTTCCAGAGCATGAGCGTGACGGCCACCCCCGACTCGCCCGCGCGCGCCGTGCGTCCGGATCGGTGGAGGTAGTTCTTGTGATCATCGGTCGGGTCCCAGTGGACGACGACGTCGATGCCTTCGATGTGCAGGCCACGAGCCGCCACATCCGTGGCGACGAGCACCGGGATCTTCCCGGCCATGAAGTCGGCGAGTGCCTTCTCGCGCGCACCCTGTCCGAGATCGCCGTGGATCGCCCCGGCCCTCACGTCTTCGCGCCGCAGCTTGGACACCAGCTTGTCGGCCCCGCGCTTGGTGTCACAGAACACGAGCACCCGTTCTGCACCCTTGGTGATGGCCGCGAGCACCTTCACCTTGTCCATCTCGTGCACGTAGAGGAAGCGGTGCTCCATCTCCTCGACCGTGGGCTCGTCCGACTCCACCTCGTGGAAGACGGGATCCTGCATGTACCGGTTCACGACCACCTTCACCGCGCCGTCGAGCGTCGCCGAGAAGAGCATCGTCTGGTGCTCCGACCTGATGCCGTAGAGGATCTTCTGCACCTGCGGCATGAAACCCATGTCGGCCATGCGGTCGGCCTCGTCGAGCACGAGCACCTCGATCGCCTCGAACGAGACCTCGCCGCGCTCCATGAGGTCGATCAAACGACCGGGCGTGCCGACGATGATGTCGGCACCCTTCTTGAGTGCGTCGATCTGCGACTCGAACCCGACGCCTCCATAGACCGCCTTCACGCGGCGACCGACGAGCTTCGCGAGGGGCGCCAGCACTTCGAACACCTGGTTCGCGAGCTCGCGAGTGGGCACGAGCACGAGGCCGGTGGGCTTGCGGGACTGAGCCTTGGAGACCCGCTCGAGCAGCGGGATGCCGAACGCGAGCGTCTTGCCCGAGCCGGTCTTCGCCTTGCCGCACATGTCGCGTCCGGCGAGCGCGTCACGGATCGTGAGCGCTTGGATGGGGAACGGCGTCTCGATGCCGTCTCGGGCGAGCGCGTCGACGATGTCGCGCGAGACACCGAGTGCCTCGAAGGTGGTGCTGGTCACGGGGAAGTGCTCTCTTTCTCAAACGGTGGTCTGGGCGAGCCACGCCGTGTCCCGTAGATGGAGATGGACGTGACCCCGGGTCGTCCCCGCGTCGTGCCCGGACTTTCCGGAGAAATCGAGAAAGACCCACGAGCACGTGTGCGTGCCCGTCGAGCCATCAGTGTACCCCGCAAACGGCCTCCGTCGACACTTCTAGAGTGGGCGCGGCATGGCTGACGATCCCGCCGAGGTGGTGCAGATCGCACGTGGCATCGCCACGGCGGTCGCGCCGGAGGATGGGCTCACCGACACCCAAGCCGCGCTCTTGCAAGCGATCGCGAGCGCACTCACGGGTGTCGACGTCGACTACCGCGACCTCGAGCCGTTGGGTCCCGACGAGCTCGCCGCGGTGCTCGCGGGCAAGGAGACGTGATACCGCCAGCGCATCGTGCACCACATGGTGCTCGGCGAGCTCGCCGCGAAGTGGGACGAGATGCATGCAACCGCCGACATCATGGGGTACATGGGCAGCCACGTGCTCGCGCATCGTGATCGGCCCGGCGAGTACAAGATCGTGGCCGAGTTCGGCGTGGTCGACCCCGACGTGTCGGCCGCCGAAGAGGCGATGAAGAACAACGATCGCCCAGATACCCAGCTGTGGGCCAAGAAGCTGCAAGAGATCATCCACGGCGAGCCCGAGTACGACAACTACGACGAGATCTACCGGACGTCCTGATCCCGCTTCGGGTCAGTCGGCTTTGGTCTTGCCCTTCTTCTTCTGGGCGCGCTTCCAGTCGCGCACCTGTGCGAGGGTCTCCTGGGAGTCGATGTCGGCGACCGAGCGCGGCGTCGCGTCGGAGAACGGTGCGGCGGCGGCTTCCCATCCCGTCGGCTTGACGCCGAGGCGCTTCGCGAGGAGCGCGACGAAGATCTTCGACTTCTCCTCGCCGAAGCCGGGGAGCGCGCGCAGGCGCTCGTAGAGGGCTTGGCCGCTCTTGGCCTCGCGCCAGACCTTGGTGGTGTCGCCGCCGTAGTCGTCGACGATCGCTTGCGCGAGCGCGTATGCGCGCTTGCCCATCGAGCCGGGGAAGCGGTGCAGCGCCGGCTTCGCCTTGAACACGGCCTCGACGTCATCGGGCGACATCGCTGCCAGCGTCCTCGGATCGAGCGAACCGCCCAGCCGCTCGTTCAGCGTGTATGGACCTTTGAATGCCCACTCCATCGGCACCTGCTGATCGAGGAGCATGCCGAGCAAGAGGGCGAAGGGGTTCTCGACGAGGAACGCGTCGGCCGCGGCGTCACCGGTGACGGGAACCGCGGGCTCGGGCACGCACAGCACCCTACTGGCGCGACCTACGATCCCCGCGTGCCCACCATGCACCACGTGAACCTGTGCGTACCCGAGGGCAGTGCCGACGCGGAAGCGACGTGGCTGGTCGACCTGCTCGGGTACCGCACCGCCGAGCCCGGCCCCGATGTTGCCAAGCTCGGGAACCCGCGCTGGTTCGAGGCCGACGACGGTCACCAGGTGCACCTCTCCGTGGACCCCGAGCACCGGCCGTCGGGCCGGGCGCACACGGCCGTTCGTCTCGGCGCACAGCTCGACACGGTCCTCGCCCGACTCGAAGCGAGCGGCGAGGCGCCACGGGTGATCACCTTCGACGGCGACCGGCACGCGTTCACCAAGGATCCCGCCGGCAACCTCTGGGAGCTGATCGGCCCGCCCGAGGGCTGAGTCCACCCGCAGGAACCGGCGCCTGAGGGCGTTCTCAGGAACGGCGATTCGCTCTCAGGTTGAGAAGGCACAATCTCTCCATGCGCGTGCTCGTGGTGGAGGACGAAGTCCGGCTCGCCGAGGCGATCACCGACGGTCTCAGCGCCGAGGGCTTCGACGTCGACGCGGTGCACGACGGCAACGACGGGCTCTGGCGGGCGCGGGAAGGGTCGTACGACGCCATCGTGCTCGACGTCCTGCTCCCTGGCATGAACGGCTATCGAGTGTGCAAGACGTTGCGCGACGAGGGCGTGTGGACACCGATCCTCATCCTCACCGCCAAGGACGGCGAGTGGGACGAGGCCGAGGCGCTCGACACCGGCGCCGACGACTTCTTATCGAAGCCGTTCTCGTTCGTCGTGCTCCTCGCGCGTCTGCGCGCGCTGTTCCGTCGTGGTGCGCCGCCGCGTCCGGCGGTACTCGAGCTCGGACCGCTGCGTCTTGATCCCGGAAGCCGCAAGGTGCATCACGGCGATACGGAGGTCGCGCTCACCGCTCGAGAGTTCGGGCTGCTCGAGTTCCTGATGCGCCGCGACGAGGCGGTGGCCTCGAAGCCCGAGATCCTCGACCACGTGTGGGGCATGGACTTCGTCGGCGACCCGAACATCGTCGAGGTGTACATCGGCTACTTGCGTAAGAAGCTCGACCAGCCTTTCGACACCGCGTTGATCAAGACCGTGCGCGGCGCGGGCTACCGATTGTGCGCCGAAGGCTTCGCAACCTGACATGAGCCGCTGGTCGGTCCGGCTGCGCGTCACGCTCGCCGCCGCAGGCTTGTTCGCGATCGCATTGACGCTCGCGTCCTTCGCGCTGGTGACTTCGGTGCACAGCAACCTTACCGACGAGATCGAGGAGACGAACGAGGAGGCACTCGACCAGCTCGCGCAGCAGGTGCAGTCGGGCACGCCCGTCGACCAGGTCCGGATCCCGACCAACGGTCCCGGCAACCAGCCGACGTTTCGTGCGGTCGGGCCGGGCAGCGGCGACGTGCAGATCCCCGGGGCGAACAACGGGCAACGACCGGGCCCGCCGCCGACCGGTCCGAACGCAACGCCCTACGTGCAGGCGCGGCGCACGATCGAGACTGCCGCGGGCGAGAAGGTGACGCTCATCGCCGAACGGTCGCTGGCCGAAGTGGACGACACCGTCAAGAGCATCACCGACGCGCTCGTCATCGGCGTGCCGGTGCTGGTGCTCGTGCTTGGCGCGCTCACGTGGTGGATCGCGGGGCGGGCGCTGCGACCAGTCGAGGCGATCCGATCGGAGGCGGCCGAGATCACCGCGAGCACGATCCACCGTCGCGTGCCGGAACCGGACACCGACGACGAAGTGGGACGACTGGCCCGCACGATGAACTCGATGCTGGACCGACTGGAAGAGTCGTCGTTGCGTCAGCGGCGCTTCGTGTCGGACGCGTCGCACGAGCTGCGCAGCCCGGTTTCCGCGATCCGTGCCCAGCTCGAGGTCGCGCTGCGCCGCGGAGAGCAAGCCGACTGGCCCGCCGTCGCGGGTGCCGTGCTCGAAGAAGACGCACGCCTGGAGCAAGCCGTCACCGAGCTGTTGGAGCTGGCGCGCGCCGAGGAGAGCGCCGACATCGAACGCGTCGATGTCGATCTGGACGATGTCGTGCTGAGCGAGACACAACGAGAACGCCGCGTCCCCGTCGACACGAGTCGAGTGTCGGCCGGACGGGTGCGCGGGAGTGAGCCGCAGCTCGCGCGCGTCGTCCGCAACCTGCTCGACAACGCGTGCCGCCACGCGCGGTCGCAGGTTGCGGTTGCGGTCGCGGCACAGAACGGATCGGTGTGGCTCTCCGTCGATGACGACGGTCCCGGCGTGCCTCCAGGCGATCGCGCTCGCGTGTTCGACCGCTTCACCCGTCTCGACGAAGGGCGGGTGCGCGACGCGGGCGGGATGGGGCTGGGTCTGTCGATGGTGAAGGCGATCGTCGACCGCCACGGTGGCGCAGTCGCGATCGACGAGGCGCCACTCGGCGGCGCGCGCTTCGTGGTGCGCCTGCCCAGCTCCGATACGACCTAAACCTGCGCGGCGCCTACCGTTCGGGCTCCATGCCCGAGCTCTCGATCGCCTCCTTCAACACCCACTACGGCATGCGGCCGCATCCGCCGCGCACGCCGTATGACGTCGAAGCGGCGTTGCAGCGTCTCGACGCGGACGTGATCGTGATCCAGGAGCTGTGGCGACCCGACGGGCTCCGGGGCCCGATCGACGATGCGGCCGAGGCGATGGGGCTCCCCGTGCACCACACGCTGATCGGTACCGCCACGATCACGACGCAGTGGCCACACTTCTCCAAGAAGGGCGAGGGCACCATCGGTGTCGGGGTGCTCACGAAGCTCCCGATGCGGCAGATCGGCACGATTGCGCTGGGGCCGACGGTCGGTGACCCCGCGCCGAAGCGGGTCGCGCCGCACCTCGAGGTCGAAGTGGATGGATCGCCGTTGGAGCTGGTCGCGGTGCACCTCACCTCACGGCTGCTGCACGGCCCGATGCTCCAGCTCGGACGTCTGGCCAAGGCCGCGCCGAGCGACGGTCCGGCCGTGATCGCCGGCGACTGCAACTTCTGGGGACGGGGGGTCGTGCAGTACCTGCGCGGGTGGCGACGGACGGTGCGCGGTCGAACGTGGCCGGCTCGGTTCCCGCACAGTCAGATCGACCACATCCTTGTGAACGAGCACATCACGTCATACCGAGGCGAAGTGCTGCCGAACCTTGGGAGTGATCACCGACCAGTGCGTTCGGTGATCGCGTGGGACCGAAGCCCTAGGTGATGCACTGCTGCGCTTGAGCGGGCATGTTGACCACGAGCGCCCCGATCGTCAGCGTGGGTGCAGTGGTGTCCGCGGCGCGGTGGGTGGCGGTACGACGACGCCTCGAGTCAAGAACGAAGCGGCACTTAGAACGGCGCGGGAATCCCGTTGTAGGCGAGCATCTCCCGGTACATCTGGATGATGCGGCTGGCGTACGTGGTGGAGCTCGCCCAGTTTCCGTTGCCCATCTGGTTCCAGGTGGTCGCCTTGCCCTTCGGCGTCACGAAGTGGAAGCGGGGGTCGACGCACGCCGCGTGCAATGGCGGCACGGTGCAGGTCGTCGCGGTGCTGTCGGCGTAGGCGCGCAGGTGCTGGATCTGCGCCCGGACGCCGATCTGTGCCGTGGGGAACGCGGCCGGGGTGCCGCCGCTGTCGATTGCGCCGATGCCGGCGAAGTTGTTGTTCGCGGGCGACACGGCGCCGCCGAAGCGGAACCAGCCCGTCTCGAGGATGGACTGGATGAAGGCGACATCACCGCGGATGCCCTCTTGAGCGCCTTCCTCGAGGTAGTACTGCGCGAGGGTCGCCACCGGCACCGAGGCCTCGTAGGTGCCGCTCGGCTGGGGGGTGCGGCCCGAGAACCAGGCGGCGAGCTGCGCCGGGGTCGCGAGCGACGCTCCGCCGATCGGCAGGACACCGGCTGAGGGCGCCGGGGCCGCCGGGGTGGTGGTGGGCGGCGGCGCCACCCGGGGCCCGCACGCGGCCACCAGGGTGCCGCTGAGGGTGAGAATGAGGCCGGCTGTCAGCCGTCGGGTCGCGCGGAAACTGGTCATCCAGTGAGGATGATCGGCCTGTCGCTCGTGAGGTTGAGGGCCAAAGTCTGCCGGAATTCCGCCATTCTCAGGCCATCGTCTCACGCTCCGTGCTCGGGGGGGTGGGGGGCGGTCGCTACCCGGTGAACCTGACCACGATGGATTGGAGCTCCTTCGGGGTGGTCCCGCCAGGCCGCCTCCTCGATCGCGTCGACCTCCGCGGCGAGGCGCGCCGCGTCGACCTCCAGGGGAAGCCGGACGAACGGGCAGCCGAGTCGCATGCGGGCAGCACGGTACCGGCGCTCGGGCCGGCGCCCCACACCCTTCTGGCGTCAGAACGTCGACCGCCGAGGGCATCGGCTTCGCCGTAGCCTGCGGGCATGAGCGCGCAGGGCAAGACCGTGCTGATCACCGGCGGGAACGCGGGGATTGGGCTCGAGACGGGGGTGGGGCTGGCGAAGCTCGGGGCCCGGGTCCTGGTGACCTCCCGAGACGCCGCGAAGGGCGCTGTTGCCGTCGAGGACATCAAGGTTCGCAGCGGGAGCGAGGCGGTCGAAGCCGTCACACTCGACCTCGCGAGCTTCGCCTCGATCCGAGCGTGTGCGTCCGACGTGCTCCAGCTGGCGCCGCGCTTGGACGTGTTGGTGCTCAACGCCGGGCAGGTGAACGCCAAGCGCACCGAGACCGAAGAGGGGTTCGAGACGACGTTCGGCGTGAACCACCTGGGACACTTCCTGCTGACGACCTTGCTGCTCGACCGGATGCGGCAGAGCGCGCCGAGCCGCGTGGTGGTCGTGTCGTCGCACGCGCACAAGTCGGCGCGCCGGGGTCTCGACTTCTCCGATCTGCAAGCCGAGCATCGGTATCGGGCGTTCGACGCGTACGGCAAGTCGAAGCTCGCGAACATCTACTTCGCGAACGAGCTCGCCCGGCGACTGGAGCGAACCGACGTCACCGCCAACTCGTTGCATCCGGGCTTCGTTACGAGCCGGTTCGGCAAGGACGGCGACCTCGGCCTCATGGGAAAGCTCGGGATGCCGATCGCTCGACCGTTCGCGATCTCCCAGGAGGCTGGCGCGCTCACGCCGATCTGGCTGTCGTCGTCCTCCGACGTCGACGGGGTGACCGGCCTCTACTTCTACAAGCGCGCGGCGGCCGAGACATCGAAGGCCGCGCACGATGACGAGGCCGCGCGGCGGCTCTGGGCCGTCAGCGAGGAGCTCGTCGGCTCCTAGCCCGCGTTGGGCGACGCCTGCCCGCCGCGGGTACAAAGGGCGGCCAACATCCCGGACTCCTGGAGCCTTCTGCCATGCCCGAAGCCGTCATCGTCGCCGCCACCCGCACCCCGATCGGGCGCGCCAACAAGGGATCGTTCGTGGACGCCCGTCCCGATGACCTCTCGGCCGGGATCATCAAAGCCGTGCTCGACCGGGTGCCGGCCCTCGATGCCGCGCTCGTCGAGGACGTCATCTGGGGCTGCGGCCAGCCCGCGGGCGAAGCCGGGTACAACGTCGCCCGCGTCGCCGCGATCCTCGCCGGCGTCGACGTGCCGGGCGTGACGGTGAACCGCTACTGCTCGTCGTCGCTCCAGACCATCCGCATGGCCGCGCACGCGATCAAGGCCGGCGAGGGTGACGTGTTCGTGGCCGGCGGTGTCGAGACTGTCAGTCGGTTCGCGCAGGGCGCGTCCGACACTGGACCGCACAACCCGTTCTTCGCTGAGGCCGAGGCGCGCACGGCCTCGCGCACCGAGGCCGGAAGCGCGAAGTGGGAGCCGGGCTCGGTGCCCGACGTGTACATCGCGATGGGTCAGACCGCTGAGAACGTCGCTCAGCACGAGAGCGTGTCCCGCGAGGAGCAGGACGAGTTCGCGGCGCTGTCGCAACAGCGTGCGGTCGAGGCGCAGAAGAACGGGTTCTTCGAGCGCGAGATCACACCGGTGACGCTGGCCGACGGCACCACGGTTTCGGTCGACGACGGTCCGCGGCCCGACACGACCAAGGAGAAGCTCGCCGAGCTCAAGCCGGTGTTCCGCCCCGATGGCACGATCACGGCGGGCAACGCGTGTCCGTTGAACGACGGCGCCGCGGCAACGGTCGTCATGAGCGATGCGCACGCCGAGAAGCTCGGCGTCACACCGCTCGCGCGCATCGTGTCGTCCGGCGTGTCGGCGTTGAACCCGGAGATCATGGGTCTCGGTCCGATCGAGGCGAGCAAGCAGGCGCTCGCACGGGCGGGCATGAAGATCGATGAGATCGATCTCGTGGAGATCAACGAAGCGTTCGCCGCGCAGGTGATCCCGTCGGCCAAGCACCTCGGCGTGCCCTGGGAGAAGCTGAACGTGAACGGCGGGTCGATCGCGCTCGGCCACCCGTTCGGCATGACCGGCGCTCGCATCATGGCCACGCTGCTGAACGGGCTCGAAGACCGCGACGGTCGCTTCGGGCTCGAGACGATGTGCGTCGGCGGAGGGCAGGGCATGGCGATGATCGTCGAGCGGCTCACCTAAGCCATGGCGCGGGCGCCGCGGGTTCCGCCCGCATGGTTGATCCGTCCCCTGCTCGCGCTCCGCAACAGCGTCGCCAAGCTGCACCGCGGGATGGTTGCCGCTGAGGTCGCCCTGCTCGAGGCGTCGCTCGGCATCATCGACACGAAGGCGCTCGCGGTGGTGGCCGAGCTCGACGTGGCCAGCCATCTCGCGTCGAGACCCATGACGGCAGACGCGCTCGCTGACGCGTGCAGTGCCGACAGCGACGCACTGGCCCGATTGCTGCGCTACCTCATCGGCCGCGGCTTCTTCCGTCGCACCCGCGACGGTCGTTTCACGAACAACCGTCCGTTCCGCACTCCTCGCCGACGAAGGCCCTTAGGCGCGCTCATGGGTGCGCTTCTTCGGCTCTGAGTGGCACATCGCGATCTGGAACCGCCTCGACCACTCGGTGCGCTCGGGCACGAGTGCGGCCGAAGCTGCGCTGGGCGCGCCGTTCTGGGAATACCTCACTGCGAAGAACCCTGACGCCGGCGCGGTGTTCGACGCCGCGATGGAATCCACCTCAGCGGTGCAGATGGGAGTCGTGGCGCGCAAGTACGACTGGGACACGGCCACACGAGTGTGCGACGTTGGCGGGGGTACGGGCACACTGCTCTCAGCGATCCTGGGTGCTCACCCGTCCCTTCGCGGCGTGTTGTTCGACCTGCCGTCGGTGGTCGCGAAGTCCAAGCCGGTGCTCGACAGCGCCGGCGTGACCGACCGCGTCGAAGTGATCGGTGGCGACTTCTTCGCCGCAGTGCCCGAGGGTTGCGACCGCTACCTGCTCCAAGCGATCGTGCACGACTGGGACGACGACTCGTGTGTTCGCTTCCTCTCGAACATCCGAGAAGCGATGGTGGACGACGGTCGGATCCTTGTGCTCGAGTTCGTGATGCCGGAGCACGACGGCGACCACTTCGCGAAGACGATCGACCTCGAGATGCTCGTCGACACCGGCGCCGGTCGCGAGCGCACGCGTGCCGAGTTCGACGCGTTGTTCGCCCGTGCCGGCCTTCGAGTGCATCGCACGACCCCGATCGCGCTCACCACGATGTTCGAGCTGGAGCGCGCTCAGGTCCCGTAGACCGGGTCGGGCGGGATCGCCTCGGCGAGAAGCTGCTTCACCACCGGGCCAAGCTCGGCCGGGTCCCAGCGACCCTCCTTCTCCTTGCGCGGCCCGTGGTGCCAACCGTCAGCGACGCTGACGATCCCGCCTTCGAGCTCGAACACGCGCCCTGTGACGTCTCGTGACTCGGCGCTCCCGAGCCAGACGACAAGCGGTGACACGTTGGTCGGATCCATCGCGTCGAAGCCGGACTCAGGCTTCTTCATCATCTCGACGAACGCATCCTCGGTCATGCGCGTGCGAGCGGATGGGGCGATCGCGTTGGCGGTGACGCCGTATCGGCCGAGCTCCGCGGCTTCCACCAGAGTGAGCGAGGCGATCCCACCCTTGGCCGCGCTGTAGGCCGACTGGCCGACGCTGCCGAGGAGACCGGCACCGCTGCTCGTGTTGATGATGCGCGCGTCGGGTTGCTCACCGTTCTTGGACTGCTCACGCCAGTAGTTGGCCGCGTGGTGGGCCGTCGCGAAGTGACCCTTCATGTGGACACGGACCACCGCGTCCCATTCGTCTTCGCCGGTGTTCACGATCATGCGATCGCGGACGATCCCCGCGTTGTTCACGAGCACGTCGAGCCGGCCGAAGGTGTCGATCGCGGTGCGGATCAATCGCTCGGCGCCCGCCCAGTCCGCGACGTCGTCGGCGTTCGCGACCGCGTCGCTTCCGATCTGCTTGATCTCCTCGACGACGGCGTTGGCTTCTGCGCTGGACGGCTCGGTGCCGTCGAGCTGCACACCGAAGTCGTTCACCACGACCTTGGCTCCTTGGCGCGCGAACTCGAGCGCGTGCTCGCGGCCGAGACCGCGTCCCGCGCCCGTCACGATCACCACACGCCCGTCGCAGATGCTCATGAGCGGGTTACGGTACCCGCGTGAAGTACGGCATCACCATGTTCGCGACCGATCAGACGATGGCAGTGCACGACCTCGCGCGCGAAGCCGAGGCGCGCGGACTGCACTCGTTGTACATCCCCGAGCACACGCACATTCCGACGAGTCGGCTCACACCGGCGCCGATCGGAGACGGCGAGCTCCCCGAGGAGTACCGCCGCACCGTCGATCCCTTTGTCGCGCTGAGTGCGGCCGCGGCGCTGACCACGACCATCCGACTCGGCACTGGCATCTGCCTCGTCGCGCAGCGCGACCCGTTCGTCACCGCGAAGGAGATCGCCACTCTCGATCAGATCTCAGGTGGTCGCTTCGAGTTCGGAATTGGCTTCGGTTGGAACCGCGATGAGCTCGAGCACCACGGGATCGAGTTCGCGAGTCGACGCGACGTCGTCCGTGAGCGCGTGCTCGCGATGAAGGAGCTCTGGGCGAGGGACGAGGCGTCGTTCGACGGCGAGCACGTCTCCTTCTCGTCGTCGTGGTCGTGGCCGAAGCCAGCGCAAGCCGGTGGCCCGCCGGTGATGCTCGGTGGTGCGCCCGGCCCGAAGATGTTCGCTCACATCGCCGAGTACTGCGACGGGTGGCTTCCGATCGGTGGTGCCGGCATCCGCGCCGCACTCCCGGACCTGCACCATGCGTGCGAAGCCGTCGGCCGCGATTCGTCGTCGATGCGGGTCGTGCCGTTCGGCACGCTGCCTGACGCCGGCAAGCTCGAGTACTACGAGTCGCTCGGCATCGACGAGGTGGTGCTGCGCGTGCCAGGTGGTGGCGCCGACAGCGTGCTGCCGGTGCTCGACGACTTCGCGGAGATCGTTGCCGCGGGGTGGTGACTACGTCAGGCGTTCGATGATCGTGACGTTGGCCTGGCCGCCGCCTTCGCACATCGTCTGGAGTCCGTAACGGCCGCCCGTGCGCTCGAGCTCGTTGAGGAGCGTGGCCATGAGGCGGGTACCCGTGGCGCCGAGCGGGTGACCGAGGGCGATCGCGCCGCCGTTCACGTTCACCTTGGCGAGGTCAGCGCTGGTCTCCTTCTGCCACGCGAGCACGACGGAGGCGAAGGCTTCGTTGATCTCGATGAGGTCGATGTCGTCGAGCGACATGCCGGTCTTCTCCATCGCGTACGCCGTCGCCGGGATCGGTGCGGTGAGCATGAAGATCGGGTCGGCGCCACGAACGGAGAGGTGGTGGATGCGGGCACGGGGCTTCAGCCCGTGCGTCTTCACCGCGGCTTCAGACGCGACCAGCGTGGCCGTGGCTGCGTCCGAGAGCTGTGACGACACGGCGGCCGTGAGCCGTCCGCCTTCGACGAGCGTGGGCAGCTGCGCCATCTTCTCGAGCGACGTGCCGCGACGCGGGCCTTCGTCGACCTCGATGCCGTTGAGCGGCACGATCTCGTTGTTGAACCGGTGCTCGTCTTGGGCGGTGATGGCGCGCTCGTGGCTCTCGAGCGCGAACTGCTCCATCTCGTCGCGGGAGATGCCCCACTTCTCGGCGATGAGCTCGGCGCCGCGGAACTGCGACACCTCTTGGGTGCCGTAGCGGGCGACCCATCCCTTCGAACCGGAGAACGGGTCACTGATGCCGAGTGGCTCGGTGGCGGTGAGCGCGTAGGCGATCGGGATCATGCTCATGTTCTGCACGCCGCCGGCGACGATCACATCGTTGGTGCCGCTCATCACGGCTTGCGCGGCGAAGTGCAGCGCCTGCTGGGACGATCCGCACTGTCGGTCGATCGTGGTGCCGGGGACTTCCTCGGGGTAGCCGGCGGCAAGCCAAGCGGTGCGCGCGAGGTCGCCGGCCTGGGGGCCGAGCTGGTCGACGACGCCGAGGAACACGTCCTCGACCGCCATCGGGTCGAGGTCGTTGCGCTCGACCACCGCTTTGATCGCGTGCGCACCGAGGTCCGCAGGGTGCACCTGCGACAGGCCGCCGCCCTTCTTCCCGACGGGCGTCCGAACAGCGTCGACGATGTAGGCCTCAGGCATTGCGTTCCTTTCGATGCCTCTAGAGGATGGCACGCCCGACGCTGGCCCGGTGAAAGGCCGCGTCGCCCCATGCCGCGGCGAGTGCCCAGGCCCGCTTCATGAAGAGGTGGAGGTCGTACTCGTACGAGTAGCCGATCGCGCCGTGGCACTGGAGCGCCTTGCGCGCGGTCAGGAGCGCGGCGTTGCCGGCCATCGCCTTGGCCATCGACACGTGCACCGACGCGTCGGGGTCGCCTTCACTCATCGTCCACGCGGCGCGGTACACGAGCGGACGCGCGAACTCGAGTGCGATACGAGCATCGGCCAAGTGATGCTTCACCGCTTGGAAGCTACCGATGGGCACCCCAAACTGCTGCCGCTCCTTCACGTACTCGACCGTCATGTCGAGCATCCGACGAGTCAGACCGATCAGCTGTGCCGCGGTACCCAGCGCACCACGATCGAAGGCTTGGGTGGTCTCACGTTCACTGAACTGCGTCTCGACTCGCGAGTAGTCCACGATCGCCGACCGACGAGCGCCGTCGACTGATTCGAGGTTGTCAAGTGCAACCACGCCTTGCTGCCCGACCAGCACGAGGCGTTTGTCCACGAGCAGGAGGAAGCGATCGGCCCGGTCTGCGAAGGGGACCACACACTTCGGATCGTCAGACGCAGTGATCGTGTGCTGCCCATCGATGATGTCCGGTAGCAGCGGTACGCCGACCATCGCATGTTCGACGACCGGCTCCGGCACGGCTGCGTACCCCGTCTCCTCGATGACGAGGATGACATCGACCGCGCTCGCTTCGAGCAACGCCCCGAGCACGCCCATCTCGGCCAGCGCGAACCACACCTTCCGCGCGTCGACTCCATCGCCGGTCCATGCGCTTCGCACATACGAGGGTGGGCACTCGCGTGCGAGAAGGTCTCGCGCGGCGTCGCGAAACGCGAGCTGCTCGTCGGTGAACGCGAAGCGCATCGCTATTGGCGCGGGAGCCCGAGCACGCGCTCCGCGATCACGTTGCGCTGAATCTCGTTCGTACCGGCGTAGATCGGACCAGAGAGCGCGAACTGGTAGCCCTTCAGCCAGTCACTGTCGTCATGGTCGAACTCGGCACCGAGGATCTCCATCGCGACCTCGTGCATGCGGACGTCGAGGTCGGACCAGAACACCTTGGTGAGGCTCGATTCGGCACCGAGGTTCTCGCCGTCGGTCATTCGGGTCACGGTGAGGAACGTCTGCCATCGGTACGCCTCGGCGTCGATGAACGCGTGCACGACTTCGTCGGCAAGACGCGGGTCATCAGCGCCTCGCGTCTTGTAGAGGTCGACCAGTCGGGCCGCGGTCGCCATGAAGCGGCCAGGGCTACGGAGTGTCAGTCCGCGCTCTGCGCTCGTGGTCGCCATCGCGACGCCCCAGCCCTGGTGCACGTCTCCCAGGACGTCGCCGTCAGGCACGAACACGTCGTCGAGGAACACTTCGGCGAAGCCCTCGTCACCGTCGAGGCGACCGAACCCGCGCACGGTCACGCCCGGCGCGTCGAGCGGCACGAGGAAGTAGGTGAGGCCGCGATGGCGATCCGCCTCGGGGTCGCTGCGGAACAGGCCGAACAGGTGCGTGCAGAACCCACCGCGGGTGGTCCAGGTCTTCTGGCCAGTGAGCCGCCACCCACCGGCCTGCTCGTCGCGCACGGCCTTGCTCTGGATGCCTGCGAGGTCGCTGCCGGCATTCGGCTCCGACCAGCCCTGGCACCACAGGTCTTCCGCCGCGGCCATGCGAGGGAGGATCCGGTCCTGCTGCTCCTTCGTGCCGAACTCGAACACCGTCGGCGCGAGCAAGAAGATCCCGTTCTGGGTGACGCGCTGCGGTCCGCCGGCCCGGTAGTACTCCTCCTCGAAGATCAGCCATTCCATCGCTGACGCGTCGCGCCCGCCGTACTCCTCGGGCCACGACACCACGGCGTAGCGCGCGTCGAACAGCGCGCGCTCCCACTCGAGGTGCGCCGCGAACCCGTCACGCGTGTCACCCGAGACCAGCCCCCGCGGCACGTTCGCCTCGAGCCAACCGCGACACTCAGCCCGAAACGCCTCTTCCGCGTCCGAAAACCTCAGATCCACAGACCGCCGACGCTACCCCCCTCTCCCGTTTCGCATTCTGGGGACGCTCAGGGTCGCCATAGCGACCTGAGCGTCACAAGAATCCTTTGAGGGCACGCCGGACCGTGCTGGCAACGTACTCAGGCCGCTTCGTGATCTGGTCCCAGGTGAAGCGCAAGACGTGCCACCGATCCGAGCTGAACCGATTGTCGCGCGCGAGATCGGCTTCGCGGTCCAACAGCGCGGTGTGGTGACGACGACTGTCCGCCTCGATGAGTACGTGTGCATTGCGGTACACGAGCTCAACCCGGCCGACCCATCCGTCGGCATCGCCGATGTTGATCTCTCGCGCAGGCATCGGGAGTCCAGCATCGCGAAGAACTTCCAAGAGCCGCGCCTCAAGTTCGCTCGCTGGCGCCACATACCCATCACCGCGCGCGAGGAGCAGCTCGCGCATGAGCGCAGTTCCCTTGCGGCCGCGCTCGGCCAGGTCAGCGAAGACTCGCCAGCACGCCGGAATGGTCACGAGCCCGCGAGAGAGCGAGTTGTCGAGGGCACGCTCGGCACGCCGAGGATGGATCGTGCCGCATAAGTCGAACAAGGTCCGCGCGATGGTGGTCGCGGGGATCGCGTCGACGACACGGCGGTGCCACGCGGGGGGCGTGGCCGAGAAATGGACGTTCGCGAAGTCCAAACGGGGTCTCTTACCGTATGGAACCGTCAGGTCGTACGACGAGAGCTGGAAGCCCGGGACGACAGAGAGCGCCGCCGACGTCCGATGTGAGGCGCACGCTCCGTCACCACCCGCCATCACCATCGCCATGACCCGTGTCCGTGTCGTCACCGGCGCACCGCGGATCCGATAGATCTGCGCATGCATCCGGACGAGCATCCCTTTCGCTCGGTTCTTGATTGCCGACGGCGTCGCACCCACCGCCAGCAGCTGCTGATAGGAGACGACCGCGTGCTGGCTGGCGGCTACCTCAGCGATCCGATCGTCGAGAACCATCGCCACCACGACCCGTCCGCAGCATTCTTGTGACGCTCAGGGCCGCTATGGCGACCTAGGCGTCCCCAGAATGCAGAGCGTGGGTGTGGCTGGCTTGGCTAGGCGCGGGCGGCTTGCTTGAGGGATTCGGGGTCTTGGTAGTACTCGCGCCACCATTGGATGACGCCTTCTTTGAGTTGGCAGACGTTCATGCCGCACCAGGTGATCTCTTGGTTGTCGGCGCGGCGCGCGACGGTGATCGTCCAGTCGCACATCACGACGTCGTCATCACCGATGGCGAGATGGTGGAAGTCGAACGACACCGGCTTCGCCCACTCGAACGACATCTTCGTCATCGATTCGTACTCAGCGTGGCCTCGGACGGTGCGCGTAGGAGTCTCGAGCACGACATCCTCGGCGAAGCATGCGAGGTAGCCCTCGAGGTCCTCGGCCAGCCACGCGACGCGGCGCCGCTCGTAGAGGGTTCGCGCCTCGTCCAGCGTGATGCTCATCCGAGTGACTCGTAGGTCGCAGTGACGAGCGGTTGCGACCGCGGGTCGGCCGCCATCGCCATCTTCATCTGGTTCATCGCGTAGCAGAAGGTCAATCCGCGGTCGGGGTCTGCGAACGCCGTCGAGCCGCCAGCACCGGAATGACCGAACGTGCGCGGGCCGACGCCGACCGGGAACGTCGGTCTGAGCATGAAGCCGAGCCCGATCGTGAGTGGCTGACCGATCACGCAATCGGGGCCATCGGAGAGCACCTCGCTGGCGCGCGCCACGGTCTCGTCGCTGAGCAGGCGAACTCCGTCGACGTCACCGATGCACGCGGCGTACATCCGTGCCAGTGATCGGGCATCGCCATGTCCGTTCGATGACGGCATCTCCGCGCCTCGCATGAGACGCGTGTTCCACATGTCGTTGTACGCGAACAACCCGGACGGGCCGCTCATCACCCGACCCATGAACGTCGACTGGTCCGCAAGCACCGAGTCCATGAGTGCTTGCGCGTCGGCGTCGAGCACTGCCGGGTACATGCGAGCGATCCGCGCGTCGAGCTCGGCGGGCGCGCCGATGTAGAAGTCGAGACCGAGCGGCGTCGCGATTGCATCTGCGAAGTACCGGCCGGGGCTGACGCCGGTGATCCGGCGGATGATCTCGCCGACAATCCAACCGTACGCGCGGGTGTGGTAGCCGTGCGCCGTCCCCGGCTCCCACACGGGAGGCTGTGCGGCGATTGCCTCGACGACGGGATCCCACGCGGCCACGTCTTCGAGCGTGAGGTCACCCTGCACCTCGGCGAGGCCAGCACGGTGCGAGAGGGCCCACTTCACCGGGATCGTCGCCTTACCCTTCGCCGCGAACTCCGGCCAGTACTCCGCGATCGGCGCTTCGGGATCGAGGCGGCCTTCCTCGATGAGCTTGTTCGCCATGACCGCCGTCGCACCCTTGGTGCAGGAGTAGAGGATGACGATCGTGTGCCGCGCCCACGGCCGCGGCGGATCGACCTCGGCCATGCCGCCCCAGATGTCGACGACCGGCGCACCGTCGAGATACACGCAGCAGGCGGCGCCAACCTCGTCGTGCTCGGCGAAGTTGTTCGCGAACGCGGCGGCAACCGTCTCAAAGCCGGGCGAGACGTCACCGTGAACCATCACCATCGCGCTGCTCCCGCTCCGCTGCTTCCGCTGACGCTCCGCTCGCAGCGCACGTCAGTTCCCAAGGCGATCGAGGGTCTCGTCGGCCTCGGCGATGATCCGCTCGATGAGCTCCGCGACCGTCGGTAGCTCGTCGATCACGCCGACGCCCATCCCGGTGGGCAGGATCCCGGTCTCGAGATGGCCGTCGACCATCGACGCCTTCGTGAGCATCGGCGCGTTGGCCGCCATCATCATCTGCCCGTAGGTGAGGTCCTGACTGCGCTTCATCGCCACCCCCTCACGGAGCAGGTCGCGCAACGAAGTACCGGTGAGCTTGCGGAACCGCAGCGCGTTGATGGCCGCGCGCGGGAATGCGAGGAGCCGTCCCGCGCCCTCGAGCCGGTCGATGACCTTGGTACGGATGACGCGCAGCGGCGCGCCGTCGATCGACTTCGTCACCACCGTGCCGGTCACAGGTGTGTCGAGGTACACCGACTTCACGTCGTCGGGAACCCGACTCTCCTGCGTGAGCAGGAATCGAGTGCCCATCGCGATGCCGGCTGCGCCGTACGCGAGCGCGGCGACGAGCCCACGCCCGTCGAAGAAGCCGCCGGCCGCGACGACCGGGATGTCGACGGTGTCGACGACCTCGGGCAGCAGGAGAGTTGTCGGCACGACACCGGTGTGACCGCCACCTTCGGCTCCTTGAGCGATCACCGCGTCGACGCCGAGCGCGGCGACCTTCTCCGCGTGCCGGCGTGCACCGATTGTGGGGATCACGACCAAGCCCGCGTCCTTCAGCTTCTTGACGACGGTCCCTGCAGGCGGGCTCGCGAAGCTCGCGACGCGGACACCTCGGTTGATGAGGATGTCGCATCGGTCTTCGAGGTCGGGGGCGTCGGCGCGGAGGTTCACGCCGAAGGGCTTGTCGGTGCGCTCCTTGATCTCGTTGACGGCGGGCTCGAGCTGTTCGAACGTCAGCGTGGCGCCGGCGAGGATCCCCATCCCGCCGGCGTTGCTGGTCGCTTGCACCAGACGCGGACCCGCAACCCATCCCATCCCGGTCTGCACGATCGGGTGCTCGACACCGAAGAGATCACACAGCGGTGTGTGAAGCGCGGTGTGCGTCATCCCCCCACCTCGGCGTCACGGAGGCCGTTGGGGTCGAGCACCTCCCGCACGAGACGGAGGTCCTCGTCGGTCGGCGCGCGGGTTTCGGGCACGTCAGCCGGCACGACCAAGGGGAATCCGGTGGCATCTTGCACGGCGTCGACCGTCACCCCCGGGTGCAGCGAACGGATGCGCATGGAGTGGTCGGGGGTTTCGAAGTCGAGCACCGCGAGGTTGGTGACGACGTGACGGACGGCATGGAACTGCGTGGCTGCCACACCGGCCGCGGCCGCGCGGTCGTAGCCGACACCCGACACGCAGTCGACGGCTGGGACGAAGACTCGAGTGGAGTGCTGCCCGACCCAGAAGCTCGTCGGATGGTTCACGGTGTTCCCGGGTGCACCCCGCACTCCGAGCAGCTGTGCCTTGGGCTTCGACCACGGTCCGATGCACGCGATGTTCTGGTTGCCGAACTGGTCGATCTGTGTCGCACCCATCATCACGTGGCGCTTCCCCGACCACACGACGTCGAACATCTTCCCGAACGGCATCCATGCCTCGACGACCTTGGAGGCATCGGCGGGCGCGTCGGACGGCAGCGGCGCGCCGAGCTGGAACGCGTCGCCGTCCGTGTAGACGAGGTCGGGTTCGAAGGTGAGTGCGGCGAGGCGTGACCCGAGCGTCGGGATGACACCGATCGGACTCGCGAGTACCTCGCCGTCACCGCGCCACGACTCCGCGCACGCAACCACACAGATCTCGGCCAGCGTCGCGTCGCTCATGACCGTTTGCTCCGCTCCCACTTCGCTACTTCCGCTCGCTCCGCTCGCTTCATCCGCTTCGTTCACTCCGCAGCGATGACTCAGCAAACCTCCGGTAGTCGGCCTCGGGCACGTCGATCCACTTCGCGCGGAACGCGTTCCACGCGTCTTCGTCTTTGGCCGTCGCGGCGTACTCACGCTGCAGCGCTTCGTCGCGCCCGTAGTCCGGCACGCAGTGTGTGAAGTGCGCACCGAATGGCGCCTCGATCACGCCATCGGTCCACAGGCGGCTGATCCTGATCGTCTCGGCCGAGCCATTGCGCGCGAACCCGTCGGGATCGACGACCTCCTCGCACGACACGAACGTCCGCTCGGCCGCCATCGCGAACAAGTCGTCAAAGTACCAGTCAGGACCGAGGTACTGAGCATTGCCCCGCTCGTCGGCCCGGTTCGCGTGCAAGAGCGCGACATCCAGCGGCAGCGCGGGCATCGCGACGAGCTCCTGGCCGTCGTACGGAGAGGTGACCGTCTTGATGTCGGGATTGATCTCCATGATCGCCGAGCCCAACCCTGCGCGACACGGGAGGAATGACACGCGCCACGCTGCGGCGCGCAACCCCAGCTGGAGCATCCCCTCGTCGAGCTCCATCGCCTCGATCGTGCCGTTCTGGCGCGCGTTGCGGAAGTGAGGTTCGAGCGGGATCGTGTCGAGGGACACGAAGCCGTAGACCGCTTTGCGTACCTTGCCCGCGGCACAGAGCATCCCGACGTCGGGTCCGCCGTAGCTGACGACCGTGAGGTCTTTCAGTGACGACCGCAGGATGGCGCGCACGACCGACATCGGCTTGCGACGCGATCCCCAGCCGCCGATGCCGATCGTCATCCCGTCACGCAGTTCGGCGACGACGTCTTCTTCGGTCAAGCGCTTGTCGGCCATGCGGTGCGGCACCCTACCGGAGCCGCCCCACGATTGGTGTTGCCCGGTAGCGTGCGACGTCATGCGATTCGCGGTGATGCCACCAGCGCACGAACGCTTCCTCTCGACGCCCGATCTGATCGGCGAGTACGCGCGGACGGCTGAAGAAGAAGGATTCGAATCGATCTGGGTGTTCGAGCACGCGGTGATCCCGGCCGGCTACGACTCGAAGTACCCGTACAACGCGGAAGGTCGGATCGGCATCGAGGACGACGACATGCCTGAACCGTTGACCCTGCTTGCCTTCCTCGCCGGGGTCACGGAGCGGTTGCGACTCGGGACCGGCGTGCTGATCCTTCCTCAGCGTAGCCCGGTGATCTGCGCCAAGGAGTGCGCGACGGTCGATGCGCTGTCGGGCGGACGCCTCGAGCTCGGCATCGGCGTTGGCTGGCTGCGAGAGGAGGCGGAAGCCGTCGGCACGAAGTTCGAGGACCGGGGCAAGCGCACCGACGAGTCCATCGACGTGATGCGCGCGCTGTGGCGCGAGTCCGAAGCCACATTCCACGGCGAGTTCACGCACTTCGATCGCGCGAAGAGCTATCCGAAGCCCGCACAGGCGGGCGGGCCACCGATCCACGTCGGCGGTCACAGCTCGGCGGCCGCGAGACGCGCAGGTCGCGTCGGTGACGGCTGGTTCCCGATCGGTCTCGACGACGCCAACTTCGAGGCGCGACACGAGGAGATGCGGGCGGCTGCACAGGAGGCCGACCGCGATCCCGATTCGATCGAGATCACCTACAACCGCGGCAACAAGCTCGACACCGTGAAGCGCTACGCGGACCTCGGAGTCTCCCGATGGATCGTCGCGGCCTGGGGAACCGACCTCGAGTCGAGCAAGCGCATCCTCGGCGAGCTGTCCAAGAAGCTCGTTGCGCCCCTCAGCGAGTAACGATGACGCTGGAGCCGTGGCCGAACAAGCCCTGGTTGATCGTGAGCCCGGTGGTCGCGCCCTCGACCTGGCGCTCCCCCGCCTCGCCGCGCAGCTGGGTGACGAGCTCGCACACCTGGGCGATGGCCTGCGCGGGGATCGCTTCGCCGAAGCACGCGAGTCCGCCGCTCGGATTCACCGGGATGCGTCCGCCGAGCGTCGTCGCGCCCGAGTGCAGGAGCGACTCAGCCTCACCGGGCGCGCACAGACCGATGTTCTCGTACCAGTCGAGCTCGAGCGCGGTCGACAGGTCGTACACCTCGGCGCAGCTGAGGTCATCGGGTCCGATCCCTGCTTCCTCGTAGGCGGCGTGCGCGATCGAGTCTCGGAACGATCGCTCGGGCAGCGCTGCACCGACCGCCGAGTCGGTCGCGATGTCGGGCATGTCAAGGTAGGTGTTCGGGTACGTGGGCGTGACCGTCGATACCGCTGCGATCCGCACGTGGCGCGCCGTGTCCTGGTGACGGGCCGCGAACTCTGCGCTCGCGATGACGAGCGCCGCCGCGCCGTCGCTGGTCGCGCAGATGTCGACCAGCCGCAATGGATCGGCGACGACGGGTGATTCGGCGATCTCGTCTTCGGTGAACTCCTTGCGGTAGCGAGCGTTCGCGTTGTGCAGGCCGTGGCGGCTGTTCTTCACCTTCACGGCAGCGAAGTCCTTTGCGGTGGCGCCGTAGAGCTCCATCCGTCGCCGCGCGTACAACCCGAAGTACGTGGGGTTCGTCGCACCGAGGACGTGGAAGCGCAGCCAGTCAGGGTCCTGGGGTCGATCCCCTGGCAGCGGACCGAAGAAGCCCTGCGGCGCGGTGTCGGCGCCGACCACGATCGCGACGTCGGCCTGCCCGGACTGGATGCGGGCCCGCGCGGCGTCGATCGCCACCGCGCCCGACGCGCACGCGGCGTACGACGACGACACGGGGATCCCCCGCCACCCGAGTGCCTGCGCAAAGGTCGCGCCCGACACGTAGCCCGGGTAGCCGTTGCGCATCGTGTTGCCCGCGGCGAGGTACTGCACGTCGCCCCACTCGAGCCCCGCATCGGCGAGCGCTGCCCGCGCGGCCACGGCGCCGTACTCCACGAAGCTGCGACCCCACTTGCCCCACGGGTGCATGCCCGCGCCAAGGACGACGACATCACCCATTGCTGACGCTCCACTTCCAGACCGTGCGCACTTCGTCGTCGGTCTCGTAAAGCGGCTCGACGACGAGCTGCATCTCTGCACCAAGCGCTAGGGCCCCGATGTCGGTGCCGCGTGCAACCTGGCCGAGCACCACCATCTTCTCGTCGGCGAGCTCGACGGCCGCGACCGCATACGGCTCGAACGGTTCACGCGCGGGATACGGCGCGGGGGGTGCGTAACGGTTGTCGGTGAACGACCAGAGTGTGCCCCGGTCCGAGAGCTCGACGTCTTCGAGCTCGGTCCCATCGCACGCGGAGTTGGCGCAGAACGACCACTGCTTCGGGAAGAAGAACCCGCCACACGCAGGGCACTTCCCACCGAGCAGTCGGCCCGTGCCCTCCGCGTCCTCACGGAACATGCCCTCGACGACGGGCACGCGCGGCTTGCTCACTTCAGCTCCTCCTCCTCGGGTCGCTCCGCTCCGCCGTCCCGGTCTCCGACCACGGCTCCGCTCAGCTCCTCATTGGACCGCAGGTCGGCGTCGCGCTTGTCGACGAACGCCTGCCGCAGCTCGTCGGAGTCGCCCCAGAGCTGGAGCTCGTAGGTGAAGCCTTGCTCGAAGCGGTACGCGCGCTTCACGTCGACCGGCTCGATGACGTTGAGTGACTCCTTGGCCCGACGGATCACGAGTGGGCTCTTCGCGGCGATCGTCTGAGCAATCTCGCGGGCGGCATCCATCAGCTCGGCACGCGGGACGACCCGCTCAACCGTTCCGTACGAGAGCAGCTCCGCGGCCGAGACCATCTGCCCGGCGAAGAACATCATCCGCAGCTTGTGCTGGGGCACGAACCGCGCCAGGTGCGTCCCCACTCCCAGCGCGCCGCGGTCGACCTCGGGCACGCCGAACTGGGCGTCGTCAGCAGCTACCACGATGTCGGCGTTGCCGGCGATCGACACGCCGCTGCCGAGGCAATAACCGTGGACGGCCGCGATGACGGGCACCTCGCAGTCGTAGATCGCGGCGAACGTGTCCCAACAGCCCTTGCTGACCTCGAGCAACGACTTCTTCGTGCTGTCGGCAGCCAGCTCCTTGATGTCGACGCCGACCTGGAACCCGCGCAGCTTGGGGTTCGCGCCGATGATCATCACGTGAACGTCGGGATCGCTTCCGAGCTTGCGGATCGTCGTCGCGAGCTCCCGGAAGCCGGCGACGGGGAGCGCGTTCACCGGCGGGTTGTCGATGATCACCTCGGCGATGTGGTCGCGCACGGACGACTGGATCACGGCGCGGAGCGTACCTGACACCTCATCAGATATGTTCGGTGCCGATGGCGACCGAGAACCCGCTCGACTTCGCTGACAAGGTGGTGATCGTCACGGGTGGTTGTCGCGGTATCGGTCGCGGCATCGCCGAGCGGTTCCTCGGTGCCGGTGCCGACGTCGTCGTCTGCTGTCGCAACGAGCCCGAGTCGCTCCCGTCGGCGGAAGGCCGCGATGCCGTGTTCGTCGCCGCCGATGTGCGCGAACCCGACCAGATCGACACCGTGATCGCGGCAACGACCGAGCGCTTCGGTCGCATCGACATCCTCGTCAACAACGCTGGCGGCTCACCGCCTGCCGACACGGCGACCGCATCTCTGAAGTTCTCGACCGCCATCGTGAACCTCAACCTCATGGCGCCGATGGTGTTCTCCCAGCGGGCCAACGCCGTCATGCAGGACCAACCCGAAGGCGGCGTCATCCTCAACATCGGGAGCGTGAGCGGCCTTCGCGCGAACCCGGAGAGTGCGGCGTACGGGATCGCGAAAGCCGGGCTGCTCAACCTGACCGAGACGATGGGCGTGTCGTTCGCGCCCAAGGTGCGCGTCGTCTGTGTGACGGCGGGACCAATCGTGACCGAGCAAGCGCACTTCTACTACGGCGACGAGGAAGGAATCGCTGCGGTAGGCAAGACAATCGCTCTCGGGCGCATGGCGGAGCCGGCCGACGTTGCGGACGTGTGCCTCTTCGCGGCGTCGTCGCTCGCGCGGTACATCACAGGCACGCAGATCCTCGTGCACGGCGGCGGGGAGAAGCCGGCGTACATCGACGCTGCGAACCCAGAGCGGTAGTAGCCGAGCGGCGGCTTTGCCGACCGTTCGCCGGCAGGAGACCGAGCCTGCGGAGTCGACCCAGGAAGCTGGCAGAACTAGCGAACTCCGAGGTACTGGTACCACCGTTGCTTGGAGCGGTCGGTGAACTCGACAGCCCCGTTGCGTTGCTGCCAGCTCACGAGCACTTCCTCATCCTCGAGGAACGAGACGAGATCCTCGTTGGGCTTGTGCACGAACGCCATCCAGAGGCTGCCGCGGAGCCACAGCTCCCGCACCGACTCTCGCTCGATGCGCCACTTGAGCTCGCGAAGCGCGCCGATGGAGCTGAGCGCGGTAGCGCGAGCGCTCACACCCTTCGTTCGTTGCACGTCGATAATGACCACATCGCGGACGCGGCGGGCGACCAACCACGGCTCGGTCCCTTCGCCAGCGTGCACACCGACGGCGAAGTCCTGCGATCGCAGCAGCCGGGCGATGGGACCAAGCACTTCGTCCCGTGCCGGCTGGCGTGCGCCCCCACCCTTGATCGCAGACCGCCACGCGGTGACGTTGAGACCGCCGAGCATCTCGGCATCGCGATCGGCGCGTTCGCGCTGCCACGCCTCCAGCACCTTGAGCGCCCGCGGGCGGTAGTCGAGTGACACCGCGCCTTGGCGCAGCTCTGGCACCCAGCGCCGAATGGAGACGGCTGGAAGTGGATCGGCGGCGAGCACGCGCGTGCGGGCACGATCGATCGTGACGGTGACCGTTGGCCTCGCCGACTTCGTTGGACGACGGGCGCGGCCTACCGCGACGACGCCGGCCTCGAGATCGTCGGTGTAGAACCACATCTGATCGCCGGCGGCAACGTCGACGAGCGTGCCGCGCACCTCACAGATCGCCCGGGCGAGCCGATCAGTGAGTGCCGCGTCCTGCAGCTTGACGAACGAGTTCTCGATCGTGCGGCCGTTCGTCTGCGCGAACCGGAGATGACGCGACACGGGCACGAGCCAGGCACTCACGAGGACCAGTCTGGTCCTCCCACCATGGCCGATCTACGGATGGTGGTTATGGATGCTGGCTGCTCACCGAGATGACCTCGCCGGTCATGTAGGAGGAGTAGTCGCTCGCCAGGAACACGATCACGTTCGCGACCTCCCACGGTTCCGCGGCCCGTCCGAACGCTTCGCGCTCGGTGAGCTCGGCGAGCAGCTCGTCAGTGGTGGTCTTCGCCAAGAAGGGATGCATCGCGAGGCTCGGCGCGACCGCGTTCACCCGCACACCGTGCGGCGCGGCTTCGAGCGCAGCGCAACGGGTGAGCGCCATCACGCCTGCCTTCGCGGCAGCGTAGTGCGCTTGGCCCGCTTGCGCGCGCCACCCGAGCACCGACGCGTTGTTGACGATCGCGCCGGAACCACGCGGCAGCATGTGACGCATCGCGGCCCGAGTGCAATGGAACGTGCCGTTGAGGGTCACGTCGAGCACCGCGCTCCACTCGTCGTCGGTCATATCGACGAGGTCAGCCGTGCCGCCGAGCCCCGCGTTGTTCACCATCACGTCGACTCGCTCGTGCGCCGCGATGGCCTTGCTGAGGAGGCGACCGACCTGGTCGTCGTCACGGACGTCGCACACGACGGAGAGAGGCACGGTCCCGCAGGTCTCGCCGAGCTGCTCGGCGGCTTCACCCAGACGACGTTCGTGGTGATCGCTGACGACGACGGTCGCGCCTTCGAGTGCGCAGCGGGTGGCCGTCGCGAAGCCGATCCCGGTGCCGGCCGCGGCGGTGACCACGACGACCTTGCCGTCAAGGAGGTCTCGCGCCGAGGGTGGCTCGATCGTTGTCACACCGGCTCCTTCGGCAGTCCTAGGGCGCGCTCACCGATGATGTTGCGCTGGATCTCGTTCGAGCCGCCATAGATGGTGTCGGCGCGGGTGTAGAGGAACATGCGCTGGAAGGTTGACAGATCGTAGGGACCCTCGCCAGCGATCTCGCCGTCTGGCCCCAACACGTCGAGCGCAAGCTCACCGAGCGAGCGGTGGAACGTGGCCCAGTACAGCTTGTGCACCGCGGTCAGTGGGGTCATCTCCGCGCGCGACAACGGCTCGAGGGCGCGCAACGCATTGAAGCGCATGATGCGCAACCCGATCGTCGCTTCGGCCAACCGTTGGCGCACGATGGGATCTTCGAGTCGACCGTTCTTCGTGGCGATCTCACGGATCGCAGTGAGCTCGTTCTCGAAGTTCAGCTGCTGACCGAGCGTGAGTGCGCCGCGCTCGAACGCGAGCGTGCCCATCGCGACCTTCCAGCCCTCGTTGACGGCTCCGACCACGTTCTCCGCTGATGTGCGCGCGCCTTCGAAGAACACCTCGTTGAACTCCGAGGTGCCCGTCACCTGTTGAATCGGGCGGATCTCGATCCCGTCCTGCCGCATCGGCACCAAGAGGTACGAGATGCCCTTGTGCTTCGGGGCGTCCCGGTCAGTGCGGCAGAGGACGAAGCACCAATCGGACCAATGCGCCAGCGATGTCCAGACCTTCTGTCCGTGGATCACCCACTCGTCGCCATCGAGCTCGGCTCGGGTCGCCACGTTCGCGAGGTCCGAACCGGCGTCGGGCTCCGAGTAGCCCTGGCACCACAGCTCGGTGCCGCTCGCGATGGCAGGAAGGAAGCGCTGCTTCTGCGCGTCGGACCCGAAGTGGATGATCGTCGGACCAAGGAGACCCTCGCCCACGATGCCGACGCGCCCAGGGCCCTGCGCACGCGCGTACTCCTCGTAGAAGATCACTTGCTGGGTGAGCGACAGCCCGCGGCCGCCGTACTCCTTCGGCCACGCGACGCACGTCCAGCCGGCGGCACCGAGGGCGCGCTCCCACTCGAGTCGCTCCTCGAACAGCGCATGCTCGTCGCCCGGACCGCCGCGGCCGCGCACGCCAGCGAACTCCCCCGCCAGCGCATCAGTGAGCCATTCCCGCGCCTCATGCCGGAACGCTTCGTCCTCGGCTGACCACCGCAGGTCCATCAGTTCTCGGTCGCTCTCTGCGGGCCGGGATACCCAGCCCGCGGTCGTTCGCTCCCTGGGCGAGCTCCCTTTGCTTCGCTTCGGTCGCGGCGCGGCATCCCGACATCGTACGACTGGTTCTTCATTACGATCGCTTGATGGAATTTGATGACGCAGACGCACTCAAGGCGGCAGTTGGTCAGCACCTCGGCTACAGCGAGTGGACGACGATCGACCAGGAGCGCATTGACAAGTTCGCTGATGCGACGGGCGACCACCAGTGGATCCATGTGGATCCCGAGCGAGCGAAGAGTGGCCCGTTCGGCGCGACGATCGCCCACGGCTATCTCACGCTGTCGATCACCAACCTCTTTCTTCCTGAGCTGCTCGCCGTGCCGAACGCATCCGCAGGCATCAACTACGGAGCGAACAAGGTGAGGTTCCCGGCACCGGTACAGGTGGGTTCACGCATCCGCATGGGCTGCGAGATCCTGGAGGTCGACGACGTGCCCGGCGGCGTGCAGGTCGTGACGCGCAACACGGTCGAGGTCGAGGGCAGCGACAAGCCGGCATGCGTCGTCGACGCGGTCAGCCGCCTGTTCTTCTGACAGTCCTCCAGGATTTCCGGCACGCTGGCAGACACATGGAGTCAGTCAGCGTGCCGAAAAGCCCGAGAGCTACGCGAGCCAGCGCTCGAGGTTGGTGCGGACGGCGTTGCAACCCCGGTCGTTGAGGTCGGCGTTCCATCGCGTCTCGAGTGAGGTGACGAGGCTGGGTGCCTGCCACGCGGCGGCGCCGTAGCTCACTGCTCCCGCGGTGAACCCCCAGAAGTAGGAGCCGTCCGCGCGCCGACCATCGACCACGGCACGGATCATCCGCTGCGTAGTGCCGTCACCGAGCAGACCACCGTGAAACGCGGGCACGAAGGCGTGGCGATAGCCGATGTCGAACGGTGCCGGCGCCGCAACGCCCGAATCGAGCGGAAGCACCGCGAATGACGGCATCGACGGTGGTGGACACGCGAGCAACCGACGCAACGCTGGTTCCTGACCGACGATCGATCGGAAGAGCGGCGTTCCTGTCGACACGTCGACCGGGCTGATCCACGCGAGCGCACTCGAGATGCCGTCGAGCACGGCGCCCGTTGCGACCCCCCAGCCCTCGTCGCCGGGGTGCGGATAGTGCACGCGGCCGGGCTCGACGAGGGGACTGAGCAGCACGAGCGCGCGAACCGGCGCATCGGGCGTGCCCGCAACGTAGGCCTGTGCGATGAGCGCGCCTTGGCTCTCGGCAACGATGCTCACCGGCTCGCCAGCGTCCTGCTCCAGAGCGCGCACCTGGCGTCCCAACTCGCGCGCCAAGGCGCGCACCGATCGATGTGTGTCGACTCGTGCATAGGCACGCGGCTCACCGTCGCGACCTAGGCCGCGGTACGAGAAGCGCTCGATCCTGTAGTCGCCATCGAGCCACTGGCGCGTGACGCCATCCCAACGCGAGTTGAAGCCCTTCACGATGAGGACCGGCGGACCCGAGGCGTCGGCATCCGCCCGGGGCAGGTCAGTGCGACCAGCTTCGACTGCGATGGCGATCGAGAAGCCCGCCACGGTGCCCACGACGACGATCGCCACGATGCCGGCGATCCCGACCAGCGCGAACGGGCGGCGACGCGGCGCGACCGGCGGACGGCGGGCGAGGTGGTGCACGATCCGCACGCGGTAGTACGTCACCGCGGAGGCGCCGATGACGCCGGCCAGCACTGGACGCAGCCACGTCGGTGCGGCCGCGATCGCTCCCCCGCTCACGGTCAAGGCGACGAACGTCCACAGGAACGAGCGCGTGCTCGCGCGCGTCGGCGGATCGCGCCACCACGAGCGTGTCACGACTCCGTGGTGCAGCAGCGCACCGAGCATGAGCACCACGGGCACCGCAACGAAGAAGAGCCACGAGAGCGACGTGACGGCCATCGACACCGTCAAGGCTGCGAAGGGCACCATCAGCACCGCTTGTGCACCCGTAAAGGCAAGGCTCTGGCGGAGCTGATGGCGCCAGACCGGAACGTCGACATCGATCGGCCACGCGGCTCGCACGAGCGCGGCGTCGAGCACCGCGCGCGCGCCGACGAGCGCCAACGCGAGCGCGACGAAGCCGATCCACGAGGAGTGGTACACGAGCAACCAGCGAAGGTCGTGGAACACGCCGAACGGCGCGAACGCGACGACTTGCGGTGACAGCGCGGCCGCGGCGGGCGGACCGATGAGAACGACGAGCAGCGCCTCGAGCGCGGGCAACCCGCCGCTGAGGACGAGGAGCAGTGACCGGTTGCGCAGCGACTCTATGTCCGCCGGGTGCGGGTGGTCGCGCGGCGACGCTTGGGCTTGAGCGCAGCCTGGAGCTCGCTCTTCGACATCGATGATCGACCGGCGATGCCCTTGCGCTTGGCCTCGGTGTAGAGCTCGTCGAAGCTGAGGTCGTCGTCGTTCTCCACCGGCTCCGCGATCGCCGGGCGGTCGGGCGCGCTGGCGAGCTGTTGGTCTTGGATCACTTCGAGGTTCACGCCGGTCCGATTCGAGATGAGGTTGTACAGGGCCAGCAGTCCGACCGCGAGCGCCACGATGAACGCGGTGAACAGCGCGCCGATCAGCAACACGTAGAACCAGTCAGCGAGGTCGTCAGCCTGGAAGTCGCTCTCCCCGACCTGGCGCATGAGACCCTCGACCGCCGCGGTCATCCCGTTGGCGAGGAGCCAGGGCAGGAACGCGGCCAGGAAGAAGATCAGGAACGCCGCGCCGATGAAGGCGCCGATGACGATCGCGGCCGACCGCAGGTCGAACTCTCTGACGACCTCACCGGACTCGCGGTGGGCGTCGCGCGTGAACGGAGTAAGCGCGCGCATTGGGAGCCAAGCGTAGGCGGCGGCTTTGCCGACCGTCGGAGCGTGGAGGCCGCAGCTTGCAAGGCCGACCCATGGAGGTGGCGCGGGCCGGGCGGCCCGCGGTGTCGAGCAGCTAGGCGGTGGGCTCGACTCTGACCGGCGCGGTGAGGTCGACCTCGACCGGCATGCGGCGCAGCACGCCCAACCGCAGCCCGGCGACGATCGTGCCCGTCACCAGCGCGAAGAGTGCGGCCGCCGACAAGGCGTTGCGGGCCGCGACCGACATGTGCCCCGCCAGCACCGACAGGGTGACGATGTTCAGCAGTGCGTGCACGATCGTTGCCGGCACGAGCGCGCCGGTACGTAGCACCGCGTAGCCGAGCACCATCCCGAGGCTCGCGAACGGAAGGGCGGTCAACGCGTCGCTCATCTGGGCGATGTGGCCGGGCAGTGCGCTGAACACAAGGCTGCCGATGACCAGCGCAGCGAGTCCTGGCGCGAGACCCCATTCGCTTGCGTTACACCAGTCGCGTCCGAGCATCCGAGTGATCGCCGCGCCAACGACGACGATGACGGCGAGGCGGTAGACAAGCTCCTCACCGAGCGCGGCGAGCAGCAGGCCCGTTGCCTCGTCCCACCCGCCGACTTTCGTCGCGTACGACACGAACGCGTAGACCATGACGCCCCCACCGATCACGAGGAACTCCCGCCATGCGCGTCGGTTGGCGCGGTCGAAGCCGAGCCGGTTCAGACCGATCATCCACGCGAACAGCAACCCGAGCGGCATCGCCGGGGAGAGCGGCACCCGCCCGAGTGATCCGAACGAGATCCCTGCCCACGCGGTGACCACATCGAGCGTCACGGCCAGCGCAGCCACGCCGATCACGAGCGAGGTGAACGGCCACCGGGTCCAGCGCAACCAGTTCCACCTCGTTCGGACCGCGGGCGTACCCGCGTGCTTCATCGCGTGCCTCAACGAGACGTCCTCATGAATGCCCACTCCCGCTCCTCCCGCGGTAGCCCCACGGGCAGTCTCCCGCAGACCACCGAGAGTGGGCAAGTGAGGACGCTGATGCGCGCGGAGGGTGCTTGCGTGGGGAAGGAAGCGCCCTAGGAGAGGTGGCTGCCGAACCACTCCAACGCCCGTCCCCAGGCGTCCTTGGCTGCCTCGGGGTGGTACGACGCCCGGGCATCGCAGTAAAAGCCGTGCTCGGCGCCTTCGTAGCGGACGATGTCGGTGGCCACGGCCGCGGGCTTCAGGGCCTCCCGCAGCTGCTCGACGTCCTCGATCGGGATGCCGGTGTCGGCATCGCCGAACAGCCCGAGCCAGGGGGTCTTCAGCGAAGCTGCCTCGTCGATGAGTGGGTCGAACGGGAGCATGCCCTTCGACGCGATGCCGCCGCCGTAGAAGCCGACGGCGGCCCCGATCGAGCGACGGGCGGCCACGAGGAACGTGGCCCGTCCACCGAAGCAGAACCCGACGATGCCGATCTGTTCATCGGAGAAGCCGGCGCCGCGCAGGTGATCGAGCGTCGCGTCGACGTCGACGAGCACCGCCTCGTCGGTCACGCCTTCGAAGAGCGAGAACATCTTCTCGTACTCCTCGTAGCCCGCGGTGCCCCCACCGCCGCGGTGGAACAGCGCGGGTGCGACGGCGTGGTAGCCGGCTGCCGCGGCCCGACGGGTGACGTCCTTGATGTGGTCGTTCACCCCGAACGCCTCTTGGATCGCGATGACCGCGCCGCGCGCGTCTCCGTCGGGCGTCGCCTCGTAGACCTCCATCGGGCCGTCGCTGGTGTCGAGCGTGATCGAATGGTCTGGCATCTCTGCTTGATCCTCCTGGAATCAGCGGAAGTCGAACGCGACCTTGATCGCGCCCGAGTCGTCTTGGGTGGCTAGTGCGCCGAACGCGTCTCGCCACTCGTCGAGCCGGAACTGATGGGTGAGCATCCCTGTGAGGTCGACCTTCCCACTCGATGCCAGATCGAGGTAGTGCGAGATGCCGTGCTTGCGCACTCCGTCGACCTCTTCGAACCCGAACGCGTTCGAGCCGACGAAGGACAGCTCCTTGAAGTAGAGCGGTGTGTCCTCCCAGAACGTCGCGCCGTGCACCCCAGCCTTCACGAGCGTGCCGCGCGCCCTGCAGACCCGCGCCCCGACCTCGAAGGTCTCCTGCTTCCCGATGGTGTCGTAGACGACGTCGATCCCACCGGGATACGCCATCGGGAGGCCGTCGCTGTCTTGCAGCACGCCGCCCGACCAGGCAGCCGCCTCTTCGATCACCTGCCGAGCCGGCGTGTGACCGATGACGGTCGCGCCGAGCTTGCGCGCCATCTCGGCCTGGGCCTCGAAGCGCGCGACGACTAGCACCTCGACGTCGGGGTAGAGCGAACGGAGGATCGCGGTTGCGCACGTGCCGAGCGCGCCCGCGCCGTACACCATCACCTTGCCGCCCGGCGTCGGTGGGTGGCGGGTGATCGCGTGCAGGCTGACCGTGAACGGATCGGCGAACACCGCGAGCTCGTCGGGCACGTTGTCTGGCACCTTGAAGAGCTGCGAGTCGTGCGCGGGCATGAGCTCGGCGTAGCCGCCGTTGCCTGACGCCGACGTGCCGATGTGGATGCCCGGCTTGATCGGGCCCACCGAGAAGTTCCAGCACAGGCTGTAGTCGCCGATCTCGCACGCGGGGCAGATCGGGTCGACGCCGCGCGGTCCACACGAGAGCCATGGGTTGAGCACCACCCGGTCGCCGACCTCCAGTCCCTCGGCTTCGGGACCGAGCGCGACCACGTCGGCGACGACTTCGTGTCCGAGCACCTGCGGGAGCGAGAAGAACGCCTTCATCGGGTTGTCTTCGCCACCGACGTTGCCCCAGTCCATGAACACCTGCTTGGAGTCGGATCCGCAGATGCCGGTGAGGCGCGGCTTGGTGACCACCCAGTCCGGAAGGAGTGGTTCGGGGTCGTCCATGTCGACGAGCTGCATGGGCGTGTGCGCGAGACCCTTCAACAGCGGGTTGTCGGCGTCCTTGCCAGTCGGCTCGGGCCACGGCTCCGGCGCCACCCCGTACAACAGTGCCTTCATGCATCACTCCCGCTCGTGGTGCCTTCGGCACCAGGCCAGTCGGGCCTCGCATTCCCCTTCAGTGCAGTGCGAAGGGCAGCGTACGCTCCCTTGCCGTGACGACGCCCACGACGACGACCACCACACCGGTTCAGTCACCGGAGACGGTCGACACCGACGGCGGCGACCACGATCGGTTCGCGCACTACTGCCGGAAAGCCGACATCACGCGTGCGCTCGTGACCGGCGAAGCGATCACTGCCCTCTGCGGCAAGAAGTGGGTGCCGACGCGCGACCCGTCCCGCTACCCGATCTGCCCTACCTGCGCGGAGCGCAAGGCTGCCGGCTGGAAGCTTTGAGCGAGCGCGTGCCACCGACGTTCCTGCATCCCTACGCGCGCCCCGCGCGCGACGAGTTCATCTCGATCGTCCGCGGTGACGGCGCGATCGTCGAGGACAGCACTGGGCGCACTTACATCGACGGCATGGGCAGCCTCTGGTACACGAACATCGGACATGGTCGGCGCGAGATCATCGATGCGGTCACCGAACAGATGGGCCGTATCGCGGCGTACCACTGCTTCGAGCCGTTCACGAACGAGCCGGCGGATCAGGTGGCGGAGCGAGTCGCCAGCCTCTCCCCGATCGACGGCGCACGGGTGTTCCTGACCAGCTCGGGTTCCGAGGCCGTGGACTCGGCGATCAAGCTCGCTCGCGTCGCCCACGCGCAGGCCGGTCGCTCGGCACGGACTCTCGTGATCAGCCGCTCGCGGGCGTACCACGGCGTCACCTATGGCGGTCTGTCCGCGCAGGGTCTCCCCTTGAACCAAGAGGGCTACGGACCGTTCGTCGAAGGGATGATCAATCTTCCTGCCGACGACCTGGAAGCCGTTGCGTTGTTCATGGCCGAGCGCGGGGATGAAGTCGCGGCTGTCCTCGTCGAACCGGTGCAAGGCGCGGGCGGCGTGTACCCGCCGCCGGACGGCTACCTCGAAGGGTTGCGTCGCCTCTGTGACCAACACGGCGCGTTCCTGGTGTTCGACGAGGTGATCACGGCGTGCGGTCGTTTGGGTGAGTGGTTCGGCGCGATCCGTTACGGCGTGACCCCCGACCTCATCACGTTCGCAAAGGCCGTGACGTCGGGATACCTGCCGCTCGGCGGCGTGATCGTCGGGCGTGCGGTGCTCGATCCGCTGGAGAGTGACGCCGCGTACATGCTGCGCCACGGCCACACGTACTCCGGTCACCCAACGGTGTGCGCGGCCGCGCTCGCCAACCTCGACATCATCGAGCGCGAGAACCTCTTGTCACGCGCGGGTGCGATCGCCGACCGACTCGGTGGAGGCCTCCGCTCACTCGCCGATGACGGGCTCCTGCTCGAGGCGCGCGGTGACGGCGGAGTGTGGGCCGCGGGGTTGCACGAGTCCCAAGACGCGAACGTGCTGCGCGACGGCTTGCTCGAACGCGGCGTCATCGCCCGCGCCATCGGTGCGAACACGCTCGCCTACTGCCCGCCGCTCGTCATCACCGACGACCAGATCGCCACCCTCGTCGACACCCTCGCCGACGTCCTGCGCTAAGCCCAGGTTCTTCGGCACGCGGAGAGTCACGAAGAGCAACTCAGCGTGCCGAGAATCCGGTGTCAACCGACGTCGTGGGCGCCCCAATCGGGTGGGGTGACGCCGGTCTCGTAGCAGTTGCGTAGGTGTGCGAGCCACGAGACGCTGTCTTCGAGGCCGCCGGGGCGGTTGCGTGCGAGCCAGAGCTCGCGGTGCGCGCCGATGATGTCGTTGAGCTCGGTAGCGAAGGCGCGACGAGTCGACTCGGGAATTGAACCGAGCGAGCCATCCGTTGCGAGCCGTGCGTGGCCGTCGCGGCACAACAGCTGCATGAGTGCGATGGAATTGCGGAGCTCCTCACGCACCAACACATCGTCCATGCGCCGTGATCGAGCGTCGTCCAGCCGCTCCGACGCGTCCGCGAGCGCCGACTCCGCTCGGGACAGCTCGTCGTCCGTGAAGTTGAGCTGCTTCTTTTCTGGCCCGATCTCGAGCTGCGGGAAGTAGAGCGGAAGCACGAGCGCGGACATGTTCGGCACCTGCACCTCAGTCGAGAGGTAGACGTCGCCGAGGTCGAGGAGCACTGCACCGAGTGCTCCCACCTCATCAGCGAACGCGTGCGCGTCGAGCGCGGCGGCGAGATCGACATCACGGTTCGTCTCCAGGCACCACGACACCGCCGCGCCGTACGCGAAGCCCGGCTCACTGATCGGCAGATACTGGAGATGGCCCTGGTCGCCCCAGTCGGTGTTGAGGAACCCCGTGCCGCCGTGACCGAGCAACGCTTCCGCCGCGGCGACGCAATCACCCTTCATGTTGGTGGTGCGGCCGAGGATCGTCGTCCAGCTGGAGGTGCCCGGGCAGTTCCAGAACTTCGTATCGGTCTCGGAGTAGATCGCAGCCTTCTCTTCGAAGGGCGTCCAGTCTTCGTAGCCCCACTCGCAGACGGTGACGTGCTCAGGGATGCGCGTGAGTCGATCCGCGCGTCCGGAGACGATGTCGCCCCACACCAGGATCTGTCGACCGTCGAGCTCTGGCACGGCGCACAACGTCTCGACCCAGTCGAGGTAGTCGCCGATGCGCTCATCGGGGAGCTCCCACGGCTCATCGAGCCCGACGTGCACTCGGCTGCTGGTGAAGCAAGGAAGCAACTGCGCGAGAAGGTCGCGCACGAGAGCAAGCGAACCGGGGTTCGACGGCTCGAGGGTCATCGGGCCTCGCTGTCGCCCCATGAAGTCGGTGAACCCGTCGGGCGTGATCGCGAGCGGGCGATACCGGTCGTGACGCAACCAGCGGCCCATGTGGCCGAGACAGTTCTGGTTCGGAACCAGCTCGACAAAGTGCTCGCGGCACCACGCGTCGAGCTCGCGGATCTCGTCCGCTGTGAACGGGCTGGCGTCGCGCCACACCTCGTCGTGACCCTCGTACGCGAACGTGTGCTCGAGGTAGAGCTGGACCTGGTTGATCTTCCACGACGCGAGTCGCGCGATCAGATCCTTCAGCGTCACCAGCGTCGGCACCTTGTCGCGCGAGACGTCGAGCATCACGCCGCGCACCGGCAGATCGGGCCAGTCGCGGATTGTGCACACCGGCACGCCACCGGGCTGCCGAGCGAGCTGCGCAAGCGTGGCCCGTCCGTAGAACTCGCCCGCCTCATCGGCCGCGCTGAGCGTGATCTCATCACCGGCAACGACGAGCTCGTACCCCTCAGCATCCAGCGACCGATCTCGGCGTACCTCCGGCTCTCGGATCGGCACCGAGCCGACGCCGACTTCGATCGAGCGGGGTTGCGGGAGGAGGTTCACGAGAGCGTCTTGCGGTACACGAAGAACACGCGGCTCACGATCGCACCGGCGCGGGCGTAGGGCACGACGGGTCCGACCCACGAGACCTCCATGCGTTCCTGCCCGTCGTCACGCATGCGGTGGAGCGCGCCGACAAGCAGCGGCCACGCGACGCCCTGGCCGATGAGATCAGGACGCGCCCCGACGGGACCGAGCAGCCCGCGTCGGTTCACGTCGTACGCACAGAAGCCGCGAATCCCGTCATCGCCACGGGTCACCAGCAACGTGCCATTGTCGAGCGCGCGGAGCACCTCGGGGGTCCAGTTGACCCAGTGCGAGTCCATCCAGTCGGCCAGCTCGCCGCGCATCGCGCTCGTCGCGGCCTCGTAGCCGCCAACGTCATCGGGAATCGTGCGCAGGTCGATGCCCATGTGGAAGTTCGCTTCGCCGCGCGTGTACTTACGGCGTTCGAGGAGCGAGAGGAACGCGGTCTCGCTCGCGGGCACTCCCGGCCACAGGTAGTAGGGAGGATCAGCGCCGGTCTGGATCGTGCCGCAGCCTTGAAGCTCACGCTCGGCCGTGTCGAGCAGCTCGTGTCCGAGGCCGCGGCCCCGATGCGCCGGGTCGACAACGAGGAGTCGGAGGTAGCCGACGCCCTCACCGGCGACCGTCGCGACGACGCCCACATCGGGATCGCCGCGCACGATCGCGGGCTGTTGCTCCATGAACAACGTGCCGGCGAGCTCCGCTGCCGTAGGGGGTTGCTCTTCAACAACACCGCGAGCACAAAGCGCGGCGATCGCCTCGCACGCGCCGACGTCGAGGACGTCGAGGTTCAGGCTGCGACCGCCACGGGGACGTTCGAGAAGCCCGCGACGTTCGACATGTGCACGCGCTTGAGCCCGCCCTCGTCGACCTCGTACTCGGGCCAACGCTCCGCGATCTCCTCGAAGGCGACGCGGCTCTCGAGGCGCGCGACTGCCGCTCCGAGGCATGAGTGGATGCCGTGCCCGAGCCCCAGTCCGAGGCCGATCTCCCGGTCGATGTCGAACCGGTCGGGGTCTTCGTACTCGCGTTCGTCACGGTTCGCTGCGCCCGTGAGCAACAGCACCGGCGAACCCGCCGGGATCGTGACGCCGTGCCACTCAGAGTCGGCGTGACTGAAACGACCTTGGTACTGCGACGGCGCCCAGTAGCGCAGCACCTCTTCGACCGCATTGACCGCCTTCGCCCGGTCGGCGAGCAGCTTCTTCCACTCGTCGGGGTTCCGCGCGAACAGCACCACGCCGTTGCCAACTTGCTTGGTGACCGTCTCGCTGCCCGCCGCCGCGATCAAGGTGCCGAACCCCGCGATCTCCTCGTCGGTGAGCTTGTTGAGGTTGCCATCGTCGTCGGCGACCTCGACCTCGGTGAGACGGCTCAGCATGTCGTCGGCGGGCTTCGCGCGCTTCTCTTTGATGAGCTCGAGGAAGTAGAGAAGCTGGTGGAGCCCGGCTTCCATGCCTGCTTGTGTGGGGCGGTGGTCGTCCTCGTCGCGGTGCAGCATGTCGTCGGTCCACAGCCGGATCTGCTGGCGGTCTTCCTTCGGCACGCCGAGGATCCTCGAGATGATCTCTACCGGGAACGGCGCGGAGAAGTCGGCGACGAGGTCGAACTCGCGTGCCCCCTCCAAGGGCGAGAGGAACTCGGTGATCACCTCGCGCACCATCGGTTCGAGCCTCCCGATCGCCCGCGGTGTGAACACACGGCTCACCAGCTTGCGCATCCGGTCGTGCGCAGGAGGGTCCATCATGATGATGCTGGAGTGCTTCATCGCGTTGTCGGGGTCGTTGAGCTGGTCGATCGTCAGCCCGTGCTCGCTCGAGAACGTCTTCCAGTCGCGACTGGCGTCGACGACGTCGGAGAAGCGTGACAACGCCCAGAAGTTGTACTGCTCGTTGTGGTACGTCGGCGCCTCGTCACGCAACCAGCGGTACATGTCGTACGGGTCGTCGTAGAACTCCGGCGAGAAGGGGTTGAACTCCATGGCCAGAAGCGTACCGATCCGCCCGACTGCCATGATGGGCCGCGTGGGTGGATACGGCTACCCGGTGATCGACGCCGACGGGCACGGCGGCGAGCCGGCGAAGTGGCGCAGTCGCATCCCCGACGCGAACAAGACCCAGATGATCGAGTACATCCGCTCGATGAAGGCGACCTACACGAACCTTCCCGGCGGGGGCATGCACATCAGCGATGCCAACCCGCGCGAGCAGCAGATGAGCGACGACGAGCTGGACTTCGAGCCCGAGATGCGCCTCGGGATGTCGGAGCCAGCCGCCCGGCTCGAGGACATGGACCTCGAAGGGATCGACGTCACGGTGATGTTCCCGCCCGGCTCCGGCGAGGAGTGGGCGCTCGGCGACGCGAAGTTCGCGGCTCAGCTGTGTCGCACGCTCAACGACGCCCGCGCCGAGTACGCCGCGTTCGCACCCGACCGGCTGAAGCTGGTGGCGAAGCTGCCGATGATGGAGCCGACCGCGGCGGCCGAGGAGCTCGAGCGGTGCGTCACCGAGCACGGCTTCGTCGGGATGGTGACCGCGCAGCACATCCTCGACCGCAACCTCGACCATCCGTCGTTCGATGTGGTCTGGTCGGTCGCCGAGCGCCTGAACGTGCCCGTATGTGTGCACGGGGGCGGTCAGGCACCAGGTCAGGTGCCGGTCGCGATCGACCGGTTCGAGACGCGCTTGGAGAAGCACGCGATCACGCACCCGTTCGGTGCGATGCTCGCGCTCACGAGCTTCACCGTCGGCGGCGTGATGGCACGCTTCCCGGGTCTGCGGATTGCGCTGCTCGAGGCAGGTGCGGGGTGGCTGCCGTTCTGGTTGGAACGTCTCGACGAGCACTGGGAGCTCATGCCGGAGCAGGCGCCACAGATCGACGCGCCGCCGTCGTCCTACTTCCTCGGGCGCGGCTACCTGTCGTGTGAGCCGGAAGAGAAGTCCGTGCCGATCGTGTCGGCCGCGCTCGGCGACGAGATCATCTGCTACGCCTCCGACTACTGCCACTGGGATTGCGCGTTCCCGAACAGCGTGAAGATCCTCGCGGATCGCGAGGACATCACCGACGCGCAGAAGCGAGCGATCTTCGCCGGCAACGCCGCGAAGCTCTACAACTTGCCGGTCCCATGAGCGAGGATTCCGTCCGCAAGGCGCGCGAGCGCGCCGAGCGGGGCAACCTCGAGCGCGGCGCCGAGAAGCTCAAGAGCGAGAACAAGCTGTTCGTGCGCGACCGGCTCGCGCTGCTCCTCGACGAAGGCTCGTTCGTGGAGGACGCCCTGCTCGCGAACGCGTCAGCCGACGTCCGGTCGGAACCAGAACGCTCAGGCGAACTGAACGGCGAGGAAGTAGACGACGGTGTAATGCGTGTACGCGGCCGCCGCAGTGCACAGCCCATAGGCCACCCACCACGCGACACGGCTGGTGCCCAACGCGTGCTTCCGAGGATTCCCTTGGTTGCCCACGCGAGGATGAAGAACAACGGCGGTGTCGACTCCTGGTCGCTGCGCACGAGATCGAGCACGCGACCCAGGCTGTGGCCATCGACGATGAAATACGTCGAGATCTCGTCGCCGAATGGCGAGTCGTTGAACGACGGCAGCCGTACGAGCAAGCCGATGAAGGTGATGAGACCCAAGAGCGCGAACGTCGCTGACGAAGACGTCTCGAGGTAGCGCTCGAGACGCGACTGTCCTTCTCCCTGCTGACGCGTCGACATGGTGGAGTGAGTCCTCATCCTCCGCGGGAGAGAGTTGCTCGGACGAGGGAGCTCTGCGAATCGACTACCCGAACAACAGCTTGCCGCTGTCGAGGACGATGTGATCGTCGACCCAGGTCTGGTAGATCGCCTCGTTGCCGTCGACCCAGATCTTCACGTCGAGTGACTCGCCCGGCATCACGGGCGTGGAGAAGCGACCTTCGATGTGCTTGAACTTGGCCGGGTCGCTGTCGCACACCGCGTGGAGCAGCGCACGACCGGTAAAACCGAACGTGCACAGCCCGTGGAGGATCGGCTTGTCGAACCCGGCGAGCTTCGCGAACGACGGGTCGGAGTGCAGTGGGTTGCGATCGCCGTTCAAGCGATAGAGCAGCGCCTGATCGGTGCGGGTCGTGTAGCGCACGACTTCGTCGGGCTCGCGCTCGGGCGCGACGTTGCGCGGGCCGCTCGGTCCACGGTCGCCGCCCCAACCGCCTTCACCCTTGATGAATGCCGACATCGTCGTGGTGAAGAGCGGCTTGCCGTCGGTGTCGTCGATCGCCTCGTTCTCGAGCACGACCACCGCAGCCTTGCCCTTGTCGTAGATGGCGGCGATCTTGCCCGTCATCGTCGCCTTGCCCTCGACCGGCAGCGGCTTGTGCAGCGTGATGCTCTGCTCGCCGTGCACGAGGTTCGCCCAGCTGAACTCACCGATCTTCGACATCGGGTTGCTGGCGCCCCCGCCGCCCTTGCTCTTGGGCGCCAGGACGACCGGCAGCGTGGGCAGCGCCTTCTGCGTGACGCCCTCGGAGTTCTCGGTGGTGAACTCGAGCTCGAAGCCGGTGGGGTCCGTCATCCCCGCGCCCACACCGAGTGCGTAGAGCAAGCAGTCCTTGGAATCCCAGGTGGCCTCACCGGGATCACTGGTGGTGCCGACGGCGTCGGGGTTGATGGGCATTGACGGCTCCTCTCGTACGACGGCTCATGCTGCCACGCGGCGGCGGTACGGCACCGGGGCCGAGCGATTGGCAGCCGGCTCGCAGGTGCTCGTGAGGCTGCTACCAGCGGACCTCCCTAGCGTGGTGGCCATGACGAACGAGCAGCTCGAACGCCTCCTCCCGACCTCGATGAGTCGCCGATTGCCGTTCTGGCGACGTGACCTCCTCGCCACCGACGTCGGCCGAAGTCGGAATCGGCTCAACTACCGTTACACGGGCCTGGCAGAGCCCCTGCCCCCGTAGCTCAGGGGAGAGAGCAACGGTTTCCTAAACCGTGTGTCGCAGGTTCGAATCCTGCCGGGGGCGCACATGTGATGTCGCGAGGCATCGAGGACTGTTGAACCCGCGCAGGGTAGTTCTCTGACGGTGGCCGCTTCCCGGAGCGGACATGTCCGTGGGGACGCCCCGCGGTCCTACCGTCGAACCACACCGAACGAAAGGCTCGAGATGCCAGCAGGTCCCTTGGGGACGAGGGCGGCCAGCCCTCGGCCTCCCAGCAGCGTGTGCCCCTGGCTCGCACCGTGGCGTGACGACGACTGGGTCGCCTCGCGCTTCGGGCACGGCTGAGCCCTGTGACCGCCACGGCACCGACGACGAGTGCGAGCTCGCTCGTCGACGACTACCGACGGATCCGCGCGCTCACCGAGACCCTCGCCGCTCCTCTCTCTCCCGAGGACCAAACGATCCAGTCGATGCCCGACGTGAGCCCCACGAAGTGGCACCGGGCGCACACGACCTGGTTCTTCGAGACCTTCGTGCTCCAGCCGAACGTTCCCGGCTACGAGCCCTTCCACCCTCAGTACTGCTACCTCTTCAACTCGTACTACGAGTCCGTCGGGAGCCGTCATCCTCGGCCCGAGCGTGGCCTCCTCTCGCGACCGAGTGCGACGGAGGTGGGCGACTACCGGGCCTACGTCGACGCCGCCATGTCCACCTTCTTGGGCAGCACATCCGCGCCCGAGGTCGCGGGGCTCATCGAGCTCGGCCTGCATCACGAGCAGCAGCACCAAGAGCTCGTGCTGATGGACATCAAGCACGTCCTGTCGTGCACCCCCCTCGAGCCGGCGTACCGGCAGAGCCCGCACGCGCCGGAGCCCGCGCGGGCCCAGGGGTGGGTCGAGCACCCCGGCGGCATCGTCGAGATCGGGCACGACGGCTCGGGGTTCGCCTTCGACAACGAAGGCCCGCGTCACTCGGTGCTCCTCGCGCCGTTCGCGTTGGCTGACCGCGCCGTCACGTGCGCCGAGTGGCTCGAGTTCGTGAACGACGGTGCGTACCACCGTCCCGAGCTCTGGCTGTCCGACGGGTGGGCCATCGTGCAGGCCGAGGGTTGGAACGCGCCCCTCTCGTGGCGACACGACGGCACCGACTGGCGCGATGTGACGCTCGCGGGTCCGCGGCCGATCGACGGCGCGCAGCCCGTCTGCCACGTCAACTACTACGAGGCCGACGCGTACGCGCGCTGGAAGGGTGCGCGGCTCCCCACCGAGACCGAATGGGAGGCGGTGGCCGCGGACCAGCCGGCCACGGGCAACTTCCTCGACCTCGAGGTGCTCCACCCGCGCGCCACACCTGAGGGGCAGCTCGGGCTCTTCGGCGACGTCTGGGAGTGGACGGCCTCGGCCTACCTCCCGTATCCGGGCTTCCGACCGGCCGCCGGTGCGGTCGGTGAGTACAACGGGAAGTTCATGGTCAACCAGCACGTCCTGCGGGGCGGGAGCTGTGTGACCCCCGCTGGCCACGTGCGCGGTACGTACCGGAACTTCTTCCCACCGAGCGCCCGCTGGGCGTTCTCGGGTGTTCGCCTCGCCCGCGACGTCGACGCCGGAGCCCGACAGTGACCGCGGCGGTGCTCGTGGACGTGCACCTGCTCTCGGGCGAGCGCGCCGCCGCACTCGAAGCCGACGTACGGGCCGGCCTGACGGCGACGCCGAAGTCGCTCCCACCCGTGTGGTTCTACGACGAGCGCGGCAGCCTGCTCTTCGACGAGATCACCCGGTTGCCCGAGTACTACCTCACCCGAGCCGAGCACTCGATCCTCGCCGCGCGTGCCGACGAGATCGCGGCACGGACTCGCGCCGACACCCTCGTCGAGCTCGGCTCGGGGACGTCGGAGAAGACACGGATGCTGCTCGACGCGATGCGCAGTGTCGGGTCCTTGCGGCGGTTCGTACCCTTCGACGTCAGCGAGGAGATCCTGCGAGAGGCCGCGACCGACATCGCGACGCAGTATGAGGTCGGGGTTCACGCAGTAGTCGGCGATTTCCACCGCCATCTTGTCGACATCCCAGCCGACGGACGTCGAATTGTTGCGTTCCTCGGGAGCACGATCGGCAACCTCGCACCCGAGGCGAGGAAGCGCTTCTTCGACGCGCTCGCATCGACGATGACGCCGGACGAGCGGCTGCTCATCGGGACCGACCTCGTGAAGGACCGCGCGCGGCTGCTGGCGGCCTACGACGACTCCCGCGGTGTGACCGCGGCGTTCAACCGGAACGTGCTCGAAGTGGTGAACCGCGAGCTCGACGGCGACTTCGACGCGGCCGCGTTCGACCACGTCGCGTGCTGGAACGAGAGGGAACGCTGGATCGAGATGCGGCTCCGAGCCCGGAACCCGCAGCACGTCACGCTCGGAGCGCTCGATCTCGAGGTGTCGTTCGCCGCCGGCGAAGACCTCCTCACCGAGATCTCGGCGAAGTTCACTCCCGAGCAGGTGCGCGAGGAGCTCTCGGCGAGCCGCTTCGTGACCGAGGACGCCTGGACCGACGCCAACGGTGACTTCCTGCTGACGCTTGCCCATCCGCGACCCTGAGGTCGCGCAGCCTTACCCTTTCGGCGACGTTGTGGTCACCCGGCGCGGCCGCCGGCCGCGCCCCATGAAAGGGGGGGGGGCGGCATGTCGCAACGTAACCCGGTCCTGTTGGCCGAAGCCGTCGGCACGGCGATCCTCATCATCGGCGGGCCTGGCCCGGCCATCCTCGGTGGCGGCATCGGCACGCTCGGCGTCGCACTGGCGTTCGGGCTGAGCCTGCTGATCGCGGTCTACCTGGTCGGCCACGTGTCCGGCTGCCACATCAACCCAGCAGTGACCTTCGCGATGTGGGTCACCAAGCGGATGAAGGGCGTCGACGCGCTCTGGTACGCCGGTGCACAAGTAGTTGGTGCGGCGGTCGGCGGCGGCGTGATCTGGGCCGTCCTGCGCTTCGGCGAGACCGGCAATCGCGCCGAGCTGTTCACTGCGGCGTCCAACCAGTACGACGCGCCGTTCTACCGACTCGCTGGTGTGATCGTCGCCGAGGTCGCGCTGACAGCGTTGCTTGTGCTCGTGGTGCTCGGGGTCACGAAGTCGGCGGCAGTGCCTGCTGGCTTCGCTGCGATCCCGATCGGCTTCACGCTCGCGTTGGTCCACATGATCAGCATCCCGGTGGATAACACGTCGGTGAACCCGGCTCGCAGCATCGCGACCGCGATCTTCGCCAAGTCAGGAGCGTCGGACGACCTCTGGGTGTTCTTGGTGTTCCCGATGGTCGGTGCGTTGATTGGTGCGCTCGCGCATCAGGTGATGCACGGGGAGAAGGCGACCCTGCCTCTGCCATCCGGAGGAGCCGCCTTCCTCAGTGGCTTCGGCAAGGCGCTTGGCTCGAGGCCGAGCACGGCGAAGCGACCCGCGGCGAGGAAGGGCCCGTCGCCGATGGCGTCCTTCAGGTCCGGGTTCGGCAAGAGCTCGACGCCCTCGGCGCCGGCCAAGAAGGCGCCGGCGAAGAAGGCTCGCAAGCGCTAGTCACCTCTACAGATCACACTCGAGGCGGCAGCTCGCGGTCGTCGGTCCAGTCGATCGCGAGCCGCCGTTCCTCGATCTTCCACTCGCTCCCGACCCGTCGGTAGCGATCGAGGTAGCGGATCGCCATCACCTTGTCTCGGCGCGCGCCGTTGGCTTCGGAGATGTGGTGCGCCATGCAATAGGTCTCACCGGTCGCGGTGTCGCCCTCGACGTCCACCATCTGCTGGCCGAGGAAGTGGGTCGTTACCTCGTACTTCGTCAGGCCCGCCATCGTGGCTGCGATCTCTCGGCGCCCCGTGCGCACGCGATCCGGCGCAACGACCTCGGGATCGCCTTCGTAGATCGCGAGCACGCCGTCTTCACAGAACAGCGCCGCGACAGCCTCAGGCTCGCGCCGGTCCACGTGGTGCGCGTACTCCTTGACGAGTCGCCCGAGCGCGAGCCGGTCCCCAACCTCCATACCGCCGGATCGTAGCTACGCTCCGTGTGTGGGCAATCGCTTCCGCCGCGTCGCACGACCCGTCGACCGGATCGTGATGGGCATGGTGATGGGGTTCATCGTGAACGACAGCGACAAGAAGGAGCGGATCGCGAGCGCTGGCTAGTGACCGGGCCGCGCGATGTCGAGCAGCAGCCCGAGCGTCAGTCCGCCTGACACCGAGCCGAGCACGATCGGCACCCATTCCGCAACGGTGTTCGAATCCGCGGTGACACCGGTCGCGAGGAACGCACCTGCGGCAACGACAGCCAGCGCGACCCGTCGGCTCGCGCGCCGCACCCCGGCCTCGATGCCCTCCACGCCGCGGAAGTGCACCTGGAGCTTCGGACCGGGACGCGCGCCAGTGAGGCGCTCGAACGACTCGATGAGGCGGCCGAGGCGAACCTTGATCTTCTGCGACTCGTACATGACCGTCTGCGGGTCGGCGATCGAACGCAGCCGGTCGAACGCCGACTTGGCCATGAAGCTGCCCGCCACCGAGAACGGATCGAGCTCGGGATCGAGCTCCGCGGTGGCGAGCTGCACCTGGGCAAGCGCTTTGCCGGTGAGCACGAGCGGCGCCGGGAGTGAGATCCCGTGGCGGATCGAGATCGTCGTGATGTCCTGGAGCATCGGGCCGAGCTGGATCTCGCGCAGGGGCAAGTGCCGGTATCGCGTGACGAGTGAGCCGATCTCCTCGCGGTAGCCGGTGAGGTCGAGGTTCAAACGCTCTTCTTCTCCTGAGATCATGAGGGTGACGTCGGCGAGGAACTCGTTGTCCTCGCGCCAGAACGCCAGCAGCATGAGCATGAGGCCGTCGCGCAGGTTCGGCCCGGCCTCGCCGACCATCCCGAAGTCGAGGAAGTAGATCTTGCCGTCCCACCACTTCAGGTTCCCTGGGTGCGGGTCGGCGTGGAAGAAGCCCTCAGTGAGGATCTGCCGGTAATACGACTCGAGCAGCTGCTTCGCCGCCTCCTTGCGCTCGCGCCCTTCGGGCGCGCTCTTCATCGGCCCGCCCTGCACCTCTTCCATCACGAGAAGGCGATCGGTGGAGAGTTCTGTGTACACGTCGGGCACGTCGAGGCGTGGGTACGCCTCGACGCAGCGCATCCATGCGCTGGATGTTGGCGGCTTCGAGGCGAAAGTCGAGCTCGCGCTGCAGCGAGTCCGACAGGTGTTCGACGGCGGCGGCGGGATCGAAGATCTGACTCAGCGCGGGGCGCGCCGCGCTCTTCTGCGCGAACACCTCGAGCAGGCCGAGGTCACGCGTGATCTCTTCGCGCGCGGTCGGGCGTTGCACCTTCACCACCACGCGCTCGCCGTTCGCGAGGGTCGCGCGGTGCACCTGGGCGATCGTGCCGCACGCGAGCGGCTGATGGTCGATGGTCTCGAAGACGTCTTCCCACGGCACGCCCAGCGCTTGCTCCATCACCTCGACAACTTGCTCCTCGGTGAGGGGAGGGACCTGGTCGCGCAACGTGGACGGCTCGTCGATCACTTCCGCCGGTACGAGGTCGGGACGGGTCGAGAGGATCTGCCCGAGCTTGCAGAACGTCGGGCCAAGCTCCTCGAGCGCGCTGCGGAGCCGACGAGCGCTCTCACGCGCGTCGCGCTCTTCGCCGCGATGACCGATGCGCGACCACACCTCCTGGAGCCCGTGCTTCGTCGCGACCTTGGCGCTCGTGCCGGCGCGGCTCATGAGGAGCGGGTCTTCGACCTCCTGAGGCTCGTGCAGGTCGATGATCGGCATGCGGGCACCGCCGCGGGTGAGCTCGCCCGAGGTGTTGACGACGATGACTGTGCAGCGCGCGAGGTGGGTGATGCGGTTCGGCACGTTCGCGAGCAGGAACTTCTTCCGTCCCGCCATGCCGGCGTTGCCGACCACGACGATGTCGGCCTGCTCCTCTTCGGCGACGCGCAAGATTGCGACGGCCGGATCGTCGTCCACCACGACCCGTGCCTTGCCCTTGCTGCCCGCGAGCGCTTGCACCTCGCGCGACAGCTCAATCGACGCGAGGTCAGCGCGCGGCTTCATCTCCGGGAGACCTTCGGTGCCCGGCTCGGGGTCCGCCGGCATCACCTGCACGAGCACGAGCTCGGCACCGAACGCGTTCGCCAGATCGGTCGCCCATTGCACCGCGCGCGCGGCGGTCTCCGACAGGTCGGTCGCCACCACCACTCCCTGCACCCGCGCTCCTCCTCCATGGGTCGCTCCGCTGCGCCCTCCCGGTCGTCTGACCAGGGCTCCGCTTCGCTCCCAATCGCTGCCCGGAGACACGCTATGCGGCTGCATTGTCGGCGTCGCAAGCGACGCCTATGCGCAAGCGGTCGGCAAAGCCGCCGCTTGCGGCTCCATCGTCGGCGTCGCAAGCGACGCCTATGCGCAAGCGGTCGGCAAAGCCGCCGCTTGCGCTACCGTGCCGCCCCGTGAAGCCGGCGCCTTTCGAGTACCACGCGCCCGCGACTACCGCGGACGCGCTCGCGGTCCTCGCTGAGCACGGCGACGAGGCCAAGCCGCTCGCGGGTGGCCAAAGCCTCGTGCCCATGCTTGCCCTGCGTCTCACTCGGTTCGGTCACCTCGTGGACCTCAACCGGGTACCCGAGCTCGCGGGCATCGAACGGCACAACGGCACCGTCACGGTGGGCACGATGACTCGCCAGGCCGACCTCGAGCGCTCACCCGACGCTGCGGCCGTGCCCTTGCTCGGGCTTGCTACCCCACTCATCGGCCACTTCCAGATCCGCAACCGCGGCACGGTCGGCGGTTCGATTGCGCACGCCGACCCTGCGGGCGAGCTCCCGGCCGTTGTACTGACGCTCGACGCCCAGCTCGACATCGCGTCGGCGTCGGGGACCCGCACCGTCAGTGCCTCGGAGTTCTTCGAGGGCACCTGGACGACGGTGGTTGGTGACGACGAGCTGCTCACCGCCGTGCACTTCCCCGTGTGGGCCGACGGCGCTGGGTTCGCCGTGGATGAGGTGGCGCGCCGGCTCGGCGACTTCGCGCTGGTGGGTGTCGTCTGCGGGGTCGAGCTCGACGGCTCCAGCAAGGTCACGCGCGCGGCAATCGGGTTGCTCGGCATGGGCGGCACTCCGTTGCGCGCCGCTGCGGCTGAGCAGGCGCTCGTCGGCACCGCACCGACCGACGACGAGCTCACCGAGATCGGCCGACTAGCGGTCGCAGACCTCGACCCGCCCGCCGACATCCACGCGTCGACGGAGTACCGCAGCAGCGTGGGAGCGCACGTGGTGAAACGCGCGCTGCGCACGGCGCTGGAGCGAGCCGGTGGCTGAGCTCCCCGTCACGATGAGCGTGAACGGTGAACGCCACCGTCACATCGTCGAGCCCCGCAAGACGCTCGCCGACTACCTGCGCGAGGACTGCGCGCTCACGGGCACGCACCTCGGGTGCGAGCACGGCGTGTGCGGCGCCTGCACGGTGATGCTCGACGGTGTCGCGGTTCGGTCGTGCTTGATGTTCGCAGTGCAAGCCGAAGGCGCCGAGGTCACGACCGTCGAAGGTCTCGCCAAGAACGGTGAGCTCACCCCGGTCCAAGAGGCCTTCCGCGAGGAGCACGGCCTTCAGTGCGGTTTCTGCACCCCCGGCTTCGTCGTGTCGGTGCACGCGTTCCTCGAAGACAATCCGAGGCCGTCACGCGACGAGATCGTCGAAGCGCTCTCCGGCAACCTCTGCCGCTGCACCGGCTACCAAGGCATCATCCGCGCCGTCGAACGCGCGGCAACCACGATGGGTGGCGCGACCTAGCGACGACGCGTGTGCTCGCACCTCGACAGCGACTGTCACACCTCCCTGGCACACTGACGACATGAGCACGTTGGCGCGCATGGCCGAAGAGCTGCGCGAGTACGCGGCGAACCTCGACCCCAACACGTACTCGGGTGTCGACGCCGCACGACGCGCACAAGACGGTGCCGCGGTCAAGAAGCTGGTGGAGACCATCACGATGCTCCACGCCCGCCGTGCGGCTACCACGGGCGGCTGGCGGCAGGTCTCGCACGCAGCGTCTCCCGAGCAGTGGCTCGCGAGCTTGATGTGATCACCGATGGCATGGATGTCCAGAGCGTCGTGTCGACCACGCGCCACGTCCCGAACGCGCTGAAGATCGCGATCGATGAGCGCGACGGCGGAACCTGCAAGGTTCGCGGCTGCGACCACAGCCTGGGGCTCGAGCGTCATCACACGCAGCTGTTCGCCGAGCATCACCTCACGACGTACGAGATCCTCGGTGACCTTTGCGATGAGCACCATGATCTGGTCACGTACCGCGGCTACGAGATCATCGACCACGGCGACAGCACCTGGGGGTTGCGACCACCTCGAGGCCATACGAACGCGGCGTAGCACGCCGCGTTCGGGGGCGAAGAGCGAGTCAGGACGACGTGAGCACGTCGTCGATGATCTCGAACGGGTGTCTGACGTCCAAGCCTGCTGCGGCGAGGTGGAAGGTGCAGCCGGGATTGGCGCTGGCGACCACTGACGTCCCCGCGCGTGCGATCGCGTCGATCTTGCGCGCGCGAATCTGCGCCGCCATGTCGGGGTGCAGCGCGGCGTAGGCGCCGCCCGCTCCACAGCAGAGCCCTTCGTCGTCGAGCTCGCGCACCTCGGCAAATGGTGCCAGGACTGTTCGCACGGCGCCGTGTGCCTTCTGCACGTGACGGAGATGACAGGCATCGTGCAGTGCAACCGGCTCCTCGAAGCGGCGCGTGGGCGTCGGCAGCCGGTCGAGGTGTGCGGCGAGGAACTCGTGCACGTCGAGCACCCTGGCCGCGAAGGCGCCCGCCTCGGGTGCGCCCACCAGATGCCCGTAGTCCTTCAACATGGCGCCACAACCGGCCGAGTCGACGAGGATCGGCGCGTCGCCCGGGAACGCGCGCATCACCCGGAGCGCGAGCGAGCGAGCGTCGGATTCGAGGCCTGCGTGCCCATGCAACGCACCGCAGCAACCCGCGCCACGAGCGTCGGGCAGGGCCACACCTACTTCAGCGGCGCCGAGAACTCGGATCACTGCCGCGTGCACATCGCGCGACCAGGCGTCCATCACGCAACCGGTGAAGAGCCACACGTCCGATCCGGTGGCCTGCAAGCGCGGCGCACGCAGTGCAAGCTTGGGCAGGCCAAGTCGGCGTGGAACCAGTCGCACGCGTTGCAGCACCGCGCCCACTCGCGACAACGCGACGAGCAACCGGTGACGTGGAAGCACCCGATACGCGGCGCGTTGCCACCATGGTACGAAGCGGGTCTCGATCGCGAGCGTCTCGCGCGTTCCCTCCATCAACTGACCGAACGGCACCGAGGACGGGCACACGGCCTCGCAGGCCCGGCACTGCACGCAGAGGTCCATGTACTCGGTGAACTCGCCGCGCAGTCCGACGACCCCCGTGTGCGCGGCGCGCATCGCCGCGATTCGGCCACGAGGCGACGCCGTCTCGTCACCAGTCACTCGGTATGTAGGGCAGTGCGGCAGACAGAGGCCGCAGGCGACGCACGCGACGAGCGCCTCTTCGTCGACGGCGAGCTTGGTGGGGGTCACGCTCGAGACCGGCGGATGACCATCGACGGCTCGAGCTCCGAGACGGTGCGCGCTCCGACGAGCTGCATCGAGCGTCGGAGCTCTGCCGTCAGCAACGCGATCGCGTGGTCAACGCCTTGCTCCCCGGCCGTGGCCAGGCCGTACAGGTAGGCGCGCCCGATCATGCACGCCCGCGCGCCGAGCGCGAGCGCGGTCACGATGTCGCGGCCTCGTCGGATCCCCGAGTCGAAGAGCACCTCGAGCCGGTCGCCGACTGCGTCGACGACCCCCGGCAGCGCGTCGATGGTCGCCGGACCCCGGTCGAGCTGCCGCCCGCCGTGGTTGGAGACCACGATCCCGGTGACGCCGAGGTCGACGGCCTGGCGCGCGTCATCGGGGTGCACGACACCCTTGAGCACGAACGGTCCGTCCCACGCCTGTCGCATCCAGTCGAGGTCGTCCCACGTGACCGACGGGTCGAACTGCTCGGCGAGGAACTGCATGACCCCCGACGGCGACGCGGCCCGGTCGCTCACGCTCTCGAAGCTCATGACGTCGCGCGTCAGGAACCTCCACCACCAGTGTGGGTGCTTCGCCCCTTCGAAGAAGGTCCGCAGCCCGAGGCTGGGAGGAATCGTGAACCCGTTTCGCAGGTCGCGCTCGCGCGCACCGGGGACTGGCACGTCGACGGTGAGCACGAGCGCGGCGTACCCCGCCTCTTTGGCCCGAGCGATCAGCTCCCTGGCCAACCCACGGTCGCGCCACACGTAGAGCTGGAACCACTGCGCGCCATCGGTCTCGGCGGCCACGCGCTCGATCGAACGAGTGCCCATGGTCGAGAGCGTGTAGGGAACGCCGGCACGCGCCGCCGCGCGCGCGACTGCCAGCTCACCTTCGTGGTGGACCATGCGGGTGAAACCGGTCGGCGCGAGCGCGATCGGGAGCGCCGACTCACTTCCGAGAATCGCCGTAGTGAGGTCGACGTCGTCGACGTCGCGCAACACGCGTGGGAGCAGCACGAGATCATCGAACGCGCCGGTGTTCGCGCGCAGGGTCAGCTCGTCCTCAGCACCACCGTCGATGTAGTCGAACACCGGACGCGGGAGGCGACGTCGGGCGATGCGACGCAGGTCGTCGACCGTGCGACTGCGCGCGAGTCGACGCGCAGTTGGCCGAAAGACCGGGCGCCGCGGCCGCAGCAGTGCGGCGATCTCGGACGGCTTCATCCAGTCCGATGCGCGCCACGTGTCACGGCGTGGGTGTAGACGTCTCTGGTGTCGCGGCCGCGACGACGACCGGCGGCGCGGTGATGGTGGTCGAGCTGGTTGCCACCGAGCTCGGCATCGCCGGGTTGCTCGGCGTGACCTGTTCGACCTGCGTGGTCGGCGTCACCTCCGAGACGGACGCGGCCGGCGGCGGCCCAGGCGTGGAGGTCCGCGCGACGGGCGCGGGAGTCGGTGATGGAGCCGCTCCGAGCGCGAAGAACGCCGTGACCACGATCAGCCCGGCGACACCGCCGCCGTAGCCGAACCAGCCAGTCAGCCCGCGGCGACGGTGGGCGCGAGTGGCCGCCAGGCGTCGTTCACGCCTCGTGAGCCCGGCCGAGCCGTGGGTCACCACAGAATCCCCATCCTCCACGGGCGACATCTTTGCCCGCGGAGCCCTGCGGATGCCTCTTTCCGAGCCCGATTGGGTCAGTCAACCGGCTCAGGGCTGGGCTCCAGCTGGACCCGGCGGCCACGGTCCACGAGGCGCAGCAACCCCCGACCCGCGACCAGGTCACGGATCCCGTCCCCCGCCATCTCGGCCCGCCAACCATCGTCGAGGCGGCTCGGGCGCCCGTTCACCAAGGCGCGGACGTCGTCCCGAGTGGCGAGCAGCCGAGCCTCGATTCGCTCGCCGGCCGCCACCTGCGCCGTCCACGCCGCCAGCAGCGCGACCGACGCATCGAGTGCCGCGTCGTCGTCGTGCTTGGGCGGGAGGCGCAGCTCGGCGCGAGGCATCTCACGGCCCGCCGCGACGGCTTCCAGCACGGCGTTCACGACGGCCTTGGGCAGCGATTCAGCGCCGCGGAGATCCTGAAGCTCGCGCGCGGTTCGCGGCGGCCGCGCCGCCACGCCCGCGAGGACGAGCTCCGACAGCACGAAGCGCGTGGGACGATCGGTCTCCTGCGCGCGCCGTTCACGCCATGCCGCGACGGCTTGCGCCACGGTCGCGTGCTCGCCCCGCAGGCTTCGCGATCCCTTGATGCGCCACCACGCCGTGTCCGGGTCGGGGTCGCGCGTGGCGGTCGTGCGCAACACGTCGGCTTCGGCGTCGGCCCATTCGGTGCGCCCCAGCTCTGCGAGCCGTTCCCGTAGCGCGGCGGTGAGAGGAAGCAGATGCTCCACATCGCTGGCGGCATACCGACGCGCTCCCGCGCTGAGTGGCCGCCGCGTCCAGTCAGCGAGCTGCTCCTTCTTGTCGAGCCGTACACCGATCAAGTTCGACACGAGCGACAGCAGAGACGGGAGACCGAGCCCGACGAAGCCCGCGGCGAGCTGGGTGTCGAACAGCGCGTGCGGACGGGCGCCGCACGCTCGCTCGAGAATCGGAAGATCTGCGCCGCCCGCGTGGGTGACCATCGTGCCGGGTCCTTCGAGCACCTCTCGCAGCGGCTCGACGTCGCACGCGAGCGCGTCGACGAGCGCAACGCCGCCCGGCCACGAGATCTGCACGAGGCACAACCGAGGGTGATACGTGCGCTCAGCGACGAACTCGGTGTCGAGCCCGTACTCGGGCTCGGACCGCAACGCCGCGACGACGTCGAGCACCCCTTGGTCGTCGTCGACCCAGCGCGCGCTGTCGTCGCTCATCACGGGCGCAACGAGCGCAGCGGCTCGCCGTTCGTCCACGCGGCGGCGTCGCCGGGGTGCCAGCGCCGACCATCGCCGTCTCGCTCGATCCGCTCACGGGCCATGTCGGTCGCGACCCTCCCGGGCGCTCGACGCTCCGTCTGCGCCCGGTCGAGCACGCTCGCGGTGGTCTGCTCGATCCGAGCCACGCGCTCCTCGGCGCGCGCCCGGGAGTAGCCCACGAACTCTTCGGCGATGTTGATGATCCCGCCAGCGTTCACCACGAAGTCAGGCGCGTAGAGGATGCCTGCGTCAAGGAGCGCGTCGTCGCTGCCCTCATCCGCAAGCTGGTTGTTGGCCGCGCCGCACACGGCGCGGCATCGAAGACGCGGGATCGTGTCGGTGTTCAGGACTGCGCCAAGCGCGCACGGGGCGAGCACGTCGCATTCGACCTCGAGGATCTCGTCGGGACCGACGACCTCGGCGCCGTGATCGGCGGCGACGTGAGCCGCGCGGTCCTGGTCGATGTCGGCCAGCACGACCTGCGCGCCGGCGTCGATCAGATCAGCGACGAGCTGCGCGCCGACATGACCAGCCCCTTGGACCGCAACCCGCCAGCCAGCGACCGAGGCCGCGCCATCGAGCTCCTGCGCGACGGCACGCATCCCAGCGAGCACGCCCAGTGCCGTGAGGGGCGACGGGTCGCCCGAGCCACCGTTCGCGGGATCGACGCCCGTGACCCATGGTGTCTCCTGGGCGATCACGTCCATGTCGCGTTGGGTTGCGCCCACGTCTTCAGCCGCCAAGTAACGACCACCGAGCTCGTTGATCGCCCGTCCCAATGCCCGCAGCATCGGATCGGTGTGCGGCGCGTCGGGCGCGTCGACGAGCACCACCGCCTTACCGCCCCCCTGGTCCAGTCCGGAGATCGATGCCTTCAGCGACATCGCCTCCGACAGTCGGAGCACGTCGACCAGCGCGTCGTCCTCGTTGGCGTAGTGCCAGAAGCGCACACCGCCGAGCGAAGGGCCGAGTGCGGTGGAGTGCACCGCGATGATGGCGCGCAAACCCGAGGGAGCATCGGCGACGTACACGACTTGTTCGTGACCACGGCTCAACATCTGACCGGTCACCGACGTCACGATCACCGACGCTACGCGAGTGACAATGGGGGGATGCGACGGTTGCTTGGGTTGTTCGCCACGTGTGCGCTGGTGGTGACCTCAGCCTGCGGCGGAGATGAACGAGCGGGCGGCGAGCGCTCGACGACCACGAGCTCGACCGTCGTCTCCACGACGACCGCGCGGCCGCCTCCCAATGCCTACGAGTTTACGCGTGCGGGCATGCTGGCGGAGTTGGTGGCGGACGTACCGCCGCGCGTGTACGTGCCGAACGGGCACCACAACAGCGTCACGGTCATCGATCCCGCCACGCTCCAGGTTGTCGACACCTTTCCGGTCGGTGGGCTGCCGCAGCACGTGGTCCCGTCGTACGACCTCCAGACGCTGTACGTGAACAACAACACGGGAAACACGCTGACACCGATCGACCCGCGCACGGGTCAGCCGGGCGCGTCGTTCCCGGTCGATGACCCGTACAACCTCTACTTCACACCTGGCGGCCGCTACGCCGCGGTGATGGCCGAACGCAACAGCCAGATCGACTTCCGCGATCCGCTGACGTGGGAGCTCGTGACGTCGGTCGAGATTCCGCATCGCGGTGTCAACCACGCCGACTTCACGCTCGACGGCACCACGATGATCGCGAGCTGCGAGTTCTCGGGATGGGTGGTGCGCATCGACCTCGCCACCCTCACGTACACGGGCGAAGTCGAGGTGACCGGTGAGCCCATCGATGTGCGGCTCTCACCCGACGGGTCACGCATGTACGTGGCGAACCACGTGAAGCAGGGCGGCGGGGTGTCGGTGATCGATCCGGTCGCGATGACAGAGGTGACATTCATCCCGACGGGCGGCGGTGCGCACGGCCTGTACCCGAGCCGCGACGCGACCCAGCTCTATGTGACGAACCGCGACGCGGGGACCGTCAGCGTGATCGACTTCGCGACGAACGCCGTCGTCGCAACGTGGACCATCCCCGGTGGCGGCAGCCCCGACATGGGCGGGGTGTCAGCCGACGGCACCCAGTTCTGGGTGAGCGGCCGGTACCACGACGTCGTCTACGTGTTCGACACGGTGGCCGGGCAGCTGCTCTCGAAGGTCCCTGTGGGTGGCGGTCCACACGGCCTGGCGTACTTCCCGCAGCCGGGCCGTTACAGCCTCGGCCACACCGGCAACTACCGCTAGTCGGGCCGGGTCCAGGCGGGATCTCGGCCGAACTGGCCCAGCATCCGGTCTTGCACTGGCGCGTCGTCGGGCACCGCGACCGGCGTACCGAACATCCCTGACTTCTCAAGCATCGCGGCGTTCTTCTGACCCATCGCGAGTGCAGACGCGGAGAGGTCGGGATCGAGCTCGATGTCGAGACCGGCGGCACGAGCCAGATCCCAGGTATGCATGAGCACATCAGCCGTGAGCGCGAGAAGCAGCTTGCGCGGTGTCGTCTCGCCCATCGGCCCGTTCACTTCTTGGTCGAGCGACGCATCGGTCAGCGCCTGATCGAGGGCGGCGTCGGTTGCCTTCCATCGCGCGACCGGGTCGTCACGAGGGCGATCGGCCTTCACGCCAAGCGGCTTCAGGAACAGCATCTCGTGGAAGCCGATCACGTGCTCGACCACGCCGCGTCCGTCCCACTCCGAGCACGGCGACTGGCCGTCCCACTGCTGGACCGACTCCGCGAGCTTGGTGAAGTCACGGCGAGCCTTGGCGTGGTCTTCAATCAGCTTGTCCACTAGCTCACCCATTCAACGTCGAGAGCACGCGTTGCTCCCGTTCGTAGCCGAGGACGTTCACGGTAGCGGTGTGCATCGCGAAAAGGCGACCGTCGATCGCCGGGAGACCAAGCCAACGTGCCACGAGCACGCGCGAGAAGTGTCCGTGGCTGAACACCGCGACGGCGCCGTCGATCTCGTCGGTGCGCGCGATCACGGCATCGGCTCGACGCGACACGTCGTCGGCGCTCTCGCCACCGGGGCACGAACCGGACCACACGGTCCAGCCGGGGATCGTCTTGCGGATCTCGACCGTGGTGACCCCTTCGTACTCCCCGTAGTCCCACTCCCGCAGCAGCTCATCGACGGCCGCTTGCTCACCCAGACCACAGATCGCCGCTGTGTCCCGCGCTCGACGGAGCGGACTCGTGAGGACCAACGCGAACTCTCGGTCCGCGATGCGGCCGCGGAGCTGCTCGGTCTCCAGCCGACCTTCGGGCGTGAGGGGAAGATCGGTGTGACTGGTATGGCGGCCGTTCGCGCTCCATTCGGTCGCGCCATGTCGAAGGACTACGACTTCACTCGCCACGGGTAGCATCGTCACACGTCACGGCGTCATGTCGCGGCGCGCGATCCCAAGGGGAGCTCGGGACAGCCGGGCTGAGAGGGCGACCAGGAAGCGCGACGAGCGCATCCAGCGTCGCCGACCCTCCGAACCTGCTCCGGGGTAATGCCGGCGAAGGGAGGGGAAGTGACGGGGCCCGATGCGCTGGTGCTCACGGGCGGCGATGCCGTGCCGGCCGAGCTGGCGCCACTGCTCCCGTCGGACGCGTTCGTCGTCGCCGCCGATTCGGGCCTCGAGCACGCGCACGCGCTTGGTCGCACCGTCGACCTCGTCGTCGGCGACCTCGACTCGGTGGATCCCGACGCGCTCGCCGCCGCAAAGGCCGCGGGCGCTGTGGTTGAGCGCCATCCCGTCGAGAAGGACGCAACCGACTTCGAGCTCGCGCTCGATGCGGCGCGGGCGCGGGGCGCGCAGCGCATCACCGTGGTGGGGGGGTATGGAGGCCGCCTCGACCACTTCCTTGCCAACGCCCTCGTGCTCGGCTCGGCGCGTTGGGGGGATGCCGAGATCGTGGCGTGGATCGGACGCGCACGCGTGACGGTGGTGCGTGAGCACACCGAGATCCGCGGGCGGGTCGGTTCGTTGTGCACGCTGCTCGCGGTTGGTGGGCCAGCCCGCGGGGTCGCGACGAGCGGGCTGCGCTATCCGCTCGACGACGAGGTGCTGCTCCCCGGATCGACGCGCGGTGTCAGCAACGAGCACGCCGTACCGACCGCAGCGGTGACGGTCCGCGTCGGAACCGTGCTCGCGGTGCAGCCGAACGCGCTCGACGACGAGATGGGCTCATGAACCTCCGCCGGTTGATCGTCGTGCTGTGCGCGCTGCTGCTCTCGGGGGCCTGGCTCGTCGGACCAAGCCATGCCGATGAACCGGTCACGATCACGCTGGTCACGCATGACTCGTTCAACGCGTCGAAGTCGGTGCTGCGCGCGTTCAAGCAGGATACGGACATCCGCGTCAAGGTCCTCCGTGGTGGTGACGCGGGACAGGTGGTGAACCAGGCGATCCTCACCAAGGATCATCCGCTCGGCGATGTGCTCTACGGCGTCGACAACACGTTCCTGTCGCGTGCGCTCGACCATGGCATCTTCGAGCCATACGAATCCCCGGAGCTCGCGTTCGTGCCGTCCAGCCATCAGCTCGACGACCGCCATCGCGTGACGCCGATCGATCGCGCCGATGTCTGCGTCAACTACGACACACAATGGTTCGCCGAACACAACATCGATCCCCCTGGGGGGATCACGTCACTCAGCGAGGACGCCTACCGCGGGCTGACGGTGGTGGAGAACCCGGCGACGTCATCTCCCGGGCTCGCCTTCATGCTCGCGACTCGTTCGTTGGGGGCGATGGACTGGCGAACCTTCTGGACTGCTCTTCGCGAGAACGACGTCGCTGTCGTCGACGGTTGGGAGCAGGCTTGGTACGAGCGCTTCACGGCCGTCAGCGAGAACGGTGATCGGCCCATCGTCGTGTCGTACGCGTCGAGCCCAGTGGCAACCGTGCCCGAGGACGGCGGACCGGCGCGCGCCGCGGTCCTCGACGGAACGTGCTTCGAGCAGATCGAGTTCGCAGGCGTGCTGAAGGGCACCGAGCACCGCAAGGCCGCCCGGCAATTCGTCGATTTCCTGCTGTCCGAGGAGTTCCAGGAGGACATGCCCGAGCAGATGTACGTGTTCCCCGTGAGGGAGGGCGCGGAGCTACCGCAGCTGTTCGTCGAGCACGCGGATCTCCCCACGCAGCCAGGGCTGTCGATCCCACCTGAAGCGATCGAGAAGAGCCGCGAGAAGTGGATCCGTCAGTGGACCGCCATCGTGTTGCGCTGAGGCTCCGGGGAGGCGCGGGGCGCATCCTTTTGTTTGGACTCCCGCTTGCGTACTTCGGGCTGTTCTTCGCGTACCCGGTTGGTTCGATCCTCGGTCGCGGGTTATGGCCCGGAGGTGATCTCGACCTCTCTCCGGTTGGCGACGTGTTCGGACGCGATGACCTGCGTGGTGTCCTCTGGTTCACGGTGTGGCAGGCCGCAGTCTCGACCCTGCTGACCCTCGTCCTCGCGATGCCCGCGGCCTACGTCATCGCGCGGTACCGCTTTCGTGGTCGCACACTTGCCCGGGCGCTGATGACCGTTCCCTTCGTGCTGCCGAGCGTGCTCGTCGCGTCGGCATTCCGGGCGCTCGGGTTCGAGGAGTCGTTGCTCGCCGTGCTGCTCGCTCACGCCTTCTTCAACTACGCGGTCGTGGTGCGCGTGGTCGGTGGACTGTGGACTCACCTCGATCCGCGTCAGGAAGAAGCCGCGCGCGTGCTGGGTGCGGGCCCGCTGCGCGCATTCATGCAGGTCACCTTGCCTGCGTTGCGGCCCGCGATCGCAGCTGCGGCATCGATCGTGTACCTGTTCTCGTTCACGTCGATCGGCGTGATCCTGATTCTCGGCGGATCGCGACGGGCCACGCTCGAGACCGAGATCTACCGGTACAGCTTCAACCTCCTCGACCTACGCACGGGCGCAGCACTGTCGATTGTCCAACTTCTCGCGGTCATCGCCCTGTTGACCGTCATGTGGTGGTTCGGCCGCCGCCACTGCGCCGCGCTCTCCCTCGCTTCGGCCAACGAGATCACTCGCCGACCAACGACGCGTGCCGATCGCACGATCGTTGCCGTCGTGTTGGCTTCCACGGCGATCTTCCTCGCGGTGCCGCTGATGGTCCTCGTGGTGCGCTCGTTCGACACTCCAGACGGATTGGGTCTCGACTTCTACCGCGGTCTTGGTGACGTGCACGCTGGGAGCGTGCTGTTCGTGTCGCCGTTGGAAGCAATTCGCAACTCGGTGCTCTACGCGCTCGCGACGGTCGGGATCGCGGTAGTCGTCGGCGGTGCCGCCGCGTTCGCGATCGCTCGCTCCCGCCTCGGCGCCGCACTCGACTTGGCGTTGGCGCTCCCGCTGGGCGTCTCGGCCGTCACCGTGGGGTTCGGGTTCCTGATCTCGTTCGACGAAGGCATCCTGGACCTGCGCGCGTCGTGGGCGATCGTTCCGATCGCCCACGCGCTCATCGCGATCCCGTTCGTGGTGTTCGTGGTCGTGCCCGTGCTGCAATCGGTCGATCCGCGGATGCGCCAAGCCGCCGCGGTGCTCGGCGCGTCGCCGCGGGCCGTCTGGCGCGAGATCGACCTGCCGATCGCGAGCCGGGGCATGCTCGTGGCCGCCGGCTTCGCGTTCGCGGTCTCACTCGGCGAGTTCGGCGCGACTGCGTTCGTGTCGGTCGCCCGACCGGACTCGCCGACCTTGCCGGTCGTCATCTTCCGGTTGTTGGGAACACAGGGCGCAGAGAACTTCGGCGTGGCGATGGCCGCGGGCGCGATCCTCATGATCTTGGCCACGGCGGCAGTCCTGGCGATCGAGCGGGTCCGAGTGGGTGAAGTGGGGACGTTCTGATGCTCGACGTTCGTGGCATCACGGTGCACTTCGGCGACACAGTCGCGCTCGACGCGCTCGATCTCTCGGTCGGCGACGACGAGGTCGTGTGCATGCTTGGGGCGAGCGGCAGCGGGAAGTCAACCTTGTTGCGCGCGATCGCCGGACTCGAGCCACTCGCGGCCGGGACCATCGCGCGCGATGGTGTCGATCTCGCCACCACGCCCCCTCACCGTCGCGACGTCGGGTTGATGTTCCAGGATCACTCCTTGTTCCCCCATCGAGACGTCCGGGGGAACGTCGCTTTCGGCCTACGGATGCGCCGCCTGCCTCGCGACGAGATCGAGGCGCGCGTCCACGAGGTGCTGGAGATGGTCGGACTGTCCGGCTACGAGCACCGCGGCGTCCGCCAGCTCTCAGGCGGGGAGCAACAACGGGTCGCACTCGCGCGCGCCCTCGCGCCCGCGCCAAGCCTCCTGCTGCTCGACGAGCCGCTCGGTGCGCTCGATCGTGCGTTGCGCGAGGAGCTCACCGTCGAGCTCAAGATGTTGTTCGACCGGTTGCAGATCGCCGTCCTCCTCGTCACCCACGACCACGATGAAGCCTTCGCCCTCGGAGACCGCGTGGCGGTCATGCATCGCGGTCGCGTGGAACAGGTCGGGCCGCCCGCGGATGTGTGGCGCCGGCCGGAGTCCGAGCTCGTGGCGCGGTTCCTCGGGTGGAACGTCACCTACGCCCTCGGCTCGAAGCCAAGCGCGGTTCGCCCGGACGCGGTGACGCTCACCGCTGATGGCTCGCTCCGCGGCACCGTCGTCAGCCGCGCGTTTCGTCGCGATCACTTCCGCGTCCTCATCGAGCTCGAGGGGTCGCGTGACGCTCTGGATGTCTCGATCCGCGGTGCCGAGCCGCCCGCCGTCGGTACGCAGGTCGGCCTGGTGATCGACCCCGACGGGGTCGTCGAGCTCGATCGCTGAGCCTGCACTGAATCCGCACATCTTCGGCAGGACTCCCGCACACCGGCTCCGTACGATGGACTCGTGCCCGCAACTGCCCTGCCGGTGACACCTGCGTCGACGCCGACGCGCACGATCCTCGTGATCGAGGACGAGGTGACGATCGCCGAAGCAGTCGCGGCGCGGTTGCGCAGCGAGGGCTACGCGGTCGAGATCGTCGGAGACGGACCCGGCGGCGTCGAGATGTGCGCGCGGCTGCGCCCCGACTTGGTGATCCTGGATCTGATGCTCCCCGGTCTCGACGGCCTCGAGGTCTGCAAGCAGATCCAACGCGAGCGCCCGGTGCCCGTGTTGATGCTCACGGCCCGCGACTCCGAGACCGACCTGGTCGTCGGGCTCGCAGTGGGCGCCGACGACTACATCACCAAACCGTTCAGCACTCGGGAGCTCACGGCGCGCGTCCAGGCGCTGCTGCGGCGAGTCGACCGCGTACCGGACCGGGGCGATAGCGGCGCCTTGCATCTGCGCGACATCGACATCGACGTCGAGACCCGCAAGGTCACGCAGTCTGAAGACGAGATCCATCTGACCCCGACCGAGTTCGACCTGCTCACGTTCCTCGCCAAGCGTCCGGGTCGAGTGCTCACCCGCGAGCAGCTGCTCGGCGAGGTGTGGGGCTACCGCGACGGCTCGGGTGCCCGCACCGTCGACTCGCATGTGCGCGCGCTGCGCAGAAAGCTGGGCGCCGACACCATCCGAACCGTCCACGGTGTCGGATACGCCGCAGGTGATCCCGAATGAACCTTCGCCTCCTCGTGCAGAGGACGCACCTGCGTCAGATCGACATGCGTCGGCCGCTCGACGCGATGCCATCGATCAAGCTGAAGCTGGGCTTCTTGATCGTCGGCGCGGTCGCGGCCACGGTCTTGGTGTTCTGGCTGGGCGTCACCGTGGGCTTGTGGCCATCGATCAGTGGCGCGCTCGCCGCGCTCGTCGCGATGACGCTCGTGTACTTCCTCTCGCGTGACATGACTCGCCCGCTTCGCGAGATGGCAGCCGCGGCCGACGCCATGGCCCATGGCGATTACTCGCGCCAAGTGATTACGTCGTCGCACGATGAGGTGGGCACGCTGGCCGCCGCGTTCAACGAGATGGCGGCGGAGCTCGCCGAGACCGACCGCGTTCGACGTGACCTCGTGGCCAACGTGTCGCACGAGTTGCGCACGCCAATCGCCGCGCTTCAGCTCGCGCTGGAGAACCTCGTCGACGGCGTCGCCACACCGGAGCAAGAGACCTTCCGCACGATGCTCGCCCAGGTCGAGCGGCTCGGTCGGCTCGTGCAGCAGCTGCTCGACCTGTCGCGACTCGAGGCGGGCGTGGTGCCGCTGGCCCGCGAAGAGTTCCGCGTCGAGCCGCTCATCGAGCACGCCGTGCGCGAGCAGCAACTCAACGCACCCAAGGTCGACGTGGAAGTGAGCGTTGAGCCGACCGACCTCACAGCCGATGGCGACCCGGAGCGCGTGCACCAGGTGGTGGCCAACCTGCTCGAGAACGCGGTCCGCTTCACCCCGAATGGCGGTGTGGTCGAGGTGCGCGCATCGCGAACCGATCACGGCGTCACGATCGAGGTGATCGACGAGGGGCCGGGAATCCCCGACGCCGATCGCACTCGTGTGTTCGAGCGCTTCTACAGAGCCGACGCGGCGCGGTCATCGACCAACGGCGGCGCGGGCCTCGGCCTTGCGATCGCGCGCTGGATCGTCGACCTCCACGGCGGCGACATCCATCCGGAACAACGTGAGCCGCACGGCTGCCGCATGGTGGTCACGCTCCCGCGGCAAGGCGGCGAGCGAAGCGAGCTCGCGGGAGCGGTGAACGGCCCGAAGGGCGGCGCCGTGTGCCGAGTGGCTCTGCCGCCCGGCACACATGAGACGGAGCCTGCGGAGTCGACCATAAGGTCGGTTCCGGGTGCCGAGTGAACGCGACCAAGGAAGAGGAACCCCACATGCAGCTCACCCCCATCGAAGAAGCACTCAAGCGGATCCGTCGCGGCGAGATGGTCCTTGTCGTCGACGACGAGGACCGCGAGAACGAGGGCGACCTCCAAATGGCGGCGAGCTGGGTGACTGCCGACGCGCTGAACTTCATGTTGAAGTGGGCGCGCGGTCTCGTCTGCATGCCCGCCGCGCCTGAGGTCATCGACGCGCTGGCGCTCGCGCCGATGGTCGCTCCTGATGAAGCTGGGTGCGACACCCCCTTCACGGTGCCGATCGACCACGTCGAAGCCGGCAGTGGGATCAGCGCCGCCGATCGTGCGCTCACCATCCGGCGGGTCGTCGACCGGGATGCCAAGCGCAGCGAGTTCCGTTGCCCTGGTCACGTGTTTCCGCTGCGCGCCGCGCCCGGGGGCACGCTCGAGCGGCGCGGTCACACCGAAGCGGCCGTCGACCTCGCACTGCTCGCGGGGCTTCCGCCAGTGGGCATCACCTGCGAGGTGCTCGACGACGACGGCGACGCTGCGAGTGGCGAGGTGCTCGTGGCATTCGCGGAGCGTCACCGGATCGCGATGGTCTCGATCGACCAGATCGCCGGTCACCGCGGCGCAGAGTCCCGCTCCCCCGCTCCGTTGCTTCTCTAGTTTCCACAGCGGCAACGCAGCTCTGCAGGAGCGCAGGTGCTCGCAGGCGCTGGCGAGCGTCCCGAAGGGCGCCGGGTATCCCGGCGCCGAGCGAGCGCGCCAGGTCAGGCGTCTTCGCCGATCTCTCGGAGTGCGGCTGCGATCGCGGCGCGGAGGCGACGGGCGGTGTCGGGTGCGAGGTGCGCGACGAGCCCGGCGCCCGAGCGGCCGACCTCTTCGAGGGTGAGCACGACGCGCAGCGCGTCGTCACCGCACGCCTCGCAGTCATCGGACACCGCGATCGCCCAGGACGCGGGCGGTCGGTCGTCCTCATCGGAAGGGTGGTCGTCGGTGGCGTCGTCGATCGAGCGTCGCATGCGCGCAGGGACCTCCTGATCTAGGGGAGCAAGGAAACCACGAGCGCGGCCTGCGCAAGGTGGTACGTGACCATGATCGCCACGCGACCATGCGGCCGCGGCCCCACGTAAGGCCTGGATCCGCCTCCGAAGCGTGTTTCCGCGATCAACGTGTCGGACACCAAGAACAGCGTGGCGCCGATGACCGCCCACTCATTGCCGACGGCGATCGCACTCGCGACCATCGCGCCGATCGCCGCCACGTACAGCACCACTGGTGGGATCAGCTCCCGTCGACCCGTGCTGGCGAGCGCGCGCACGTATCGACGAGCGAGGAGCACGGCCGGGACGCTGACGATCACCGCGCCGAGCAGGTAGTCAGGCGCGTCGCCACCGAGCAGGCCGAAGCCAACGATGTACGCGAGGTGGCCGAGGAGGAACGCCCCGAGACCGACGACGAAGCGATCGCTCGGCAACATCAAGGCGACGTCACCGATCAGCGACAAGACGAGGGCGATCACGAAGGCCGTGCGTTGGTCGGACGACGCCGGATCGAGCGTGGCGGCGACGCCGACGAGCAACGCCAGGGCCAACGGCTTGCACACATGTTCGAGGCGGGTGTGCTCGCGGGAGACCGCGACCCAGTCGCCCAGTGCGGCGACCGCCGCGAGCCCGAGCAGCACCCCGGCCGATGTCGTCATCGCGGTGAATCTTTTCGCAAGATCGCGCGCCAGCCGCGTCTCTCTCCTGCGTGCGCATCGCTGGCCCAGCGCCGCCTCACTGCCCTTCTACCATCGAGTCATGCCAGACGACGTCACCGCAGGCGACGCCGAGCTGGTCGACGCTGCTCGGTCGGGCGATCAGGCCGCCTTCGCGGCGATCTACGACCGGTACGCGGACCGCCTCCACGACTTCTGCCACTCGGTGCTGCGCGATCGGCACGACGCGGCCGACGCCATGCAGGACACGTTCGTGCTGGCGGCACAGCGGCTGGGCCAGCTCCGCGACCCGAGCAAGCTGCGCCCCTGGCTGTTCGCGATCGCGCGCCATGAGGCGCTCCGTCGCGCCAAGGCTCGAGGTCGGGCGACGCCGACCGAGGACGCGGGCGTCGACGTCGCCGCTGCGACCGCTAGCCCCGAGGATGTCGTGAGCAGGCGCGACGCGGGCGCCATCGTGTGGGACGCGGCCGCCGGATTGTCCGACCGGGACCGGGTGCTGCTCGACCTGCACCTCCGCCAGGGGCTCGATGGCCAGGAGCTCGCTGACGCGATCGGCACCACCGCCAGCCAGGCCTATGTGTTGATGAGTCGCCTCCGCGACCAGGTCGAGCGCGCGCTCGGTGCACTGCTCGTGGCGCGGCTGGGTCGGGAGGACTGCGAACAGCTGCAAGCCGTGCTCTCGGACTGGGACGGCACGTTCTCGCCCGTGTGGCGCAAGCGCGTCGCGCGCCATGTCGACGGCTGCCAGGTCTGCTCGGAGAAGCGCAAGACGCTGCTCAGCCCGCTGTCGCTGCTTGCCGCCGCACCGCTCGTGCCGGCGCCGATGGTGCTGCGCGACCAGACGCTCGATCGCGTCCGCACCATCTCGAACGTTCGGCCGGCCGGTGCGTGGCGCCACCCATCGGCGCGCGGCGGATTCCCGCCACCGATGATCGTGAACCGCCGCCGGCGACCGCTCCTCGCCGCGGCTGCGGCCGCGCTCTTCCTCATTCCCGCGGTCATCGTGGCCGAGCCGCGGGGACGAGGCGGTGGTGAACCTGAGGTCGCGAGTGCAAGGCGCGACGTCACCACCACAACGGCCGCGCCCACCACGAGCACCGCACCCACGACCACGACGACCGACGCTCCGGTGGCCCCCGTGGCGCCGCCACCTGACACCACAGGACCATTGCTGTCCGCGGTGCAGGGAGACGACTGCTACAGCACGTTCTCCGGGTCGAACCCCATCAGCGCAACCGCGACAGATCCGTCCAGCGTCGCATCGGTGACCCTGACTGCGAGTGGTCCCAACATGACGTCACCGGGCTCACAGGCGATGAGCCCGAGCGGTGGCAACAGCTACACAGCCTCGATCAGCTGGAACGGACTTGGAACGATCTCGTGGACCGTGACTGCGGCGGACTCGGTGGGCAACACAAGTTCATCGTCGGGTTCTTTCATCGTCCAGACCACCTCCTGCTGAGTTGATCCGCCGCGCCCTGGACTGGGCGCCCAGGATTTTCGGCACGTTCAACAACACATCGTTGGGTTCAGCGTGCCGAAAAACCTGGGGTCAGGGCTGGAGGCGTTCGATGAGCCAACCGTCCGATGTTCGGCGGTAACGGAGGCGGTCGTGGAGGCGATCGTCACGGTGCTGCCAGAGCTCAACCTCGTCGGGCTCGAGTCGATAGCCGCCCCAGAAGGGCGGCAACGGGATCTCGCCGTCGCCGAAACGCTCCCGCGCTTCGTCGACTGCGGCCTCGAGCGCGCCACGGTCGGAAATCATCTCGCTCTGGCGTGACGCCCAGGCACTGAGACGGCTCGCCGCGGGGCGATTCCGCCAATAGGGCGTCGATTCCTCCGCGCTCATCCGCACGACGGCACCCTTCGCGCGCACCTGACGGCCTTGCTCACGAAAGTGGAGCACGACCGCAGCTCGCGGGTTCTCGGCCAGGTTGCGACCTTTCTCACTCTCGTAGCTCGTGTAGAAGCAGAAACCACGTTCGTCGTGTCCTCGCAGCAGCACCACTCGCGCGGACGGTGCGCCCGATGCGTCTGCGGTCGCGACGACCATCGCGTCCCAATCAGCGACGCCTTCGTCCTGCGCGGCGTCGATCCAGCGCCCCACCTCGACCATCGGATCGGCCGCGACGTCCGACTCGTGCAGCTCCACCCCGCGGAGGCTACCGATGCCATTCTGGTGGCCAACGCAAAATGGGTCCGTCACCTGCGCCTGTTGAGCCCACGAAAGTGACCTCATAGAGAGAGTTCATTATCGTGCCGGCGTGGACTTCGCTCTCGGCGGCCGCTGCGAGCAGCTGCGCGAACAGCTGTCGGACTTCATCGACACCGTGGTCGAGCCCGCGACGGCCGTGTACCGCGAGCAGGTAGAAGAGTCGGGCGACCCGCACTTCCACCCGCCCATCATGGAGGAGCTGAAGGCCGACGCCCGCAGCCGCGACCTCTGGAACCTCTTCTTCCCCGACGACAAGCACGGCGTTGGTCTCACCAACCTCGAGTACGCGCCGCTGTGCGAGCTCATGGGGCGCAGTGCGCTCGCGGCTGAAGCCACGAACTGCTCGGCACCCGACACCGGCAACATGGAGGTGCTCGCGAAGTTCGGCACCCCGCTCGTGCAGGAGCAGTTCCTCACGCCGTTGCTCGCGGGCGAGATCCGCTCCTGCTTCGCGATGACCGAACCGTGGGTCGCTAGCAGTGACGCCACAAACATCTCGAGCCGCATCGAGCGTGATGGTGATGGCTACGTCGTCAACGCGCACAAGTGGTGGACGAGCGGCGCGGCATCGCCTCGATGCCAGGTCGCCGTCGTGATGGGCGTGTCCGACCCCGACGCCGACCCGTACCACCGCCATTCCATGGTGGTCGTGCCGTTCGACGCCCCCGGCTTCCGAGTGGTGAGGACACTGCCCGTCCTCGGTCACGACGGCGGTGGCGGGCATTGCGAGACGCTGTTCGAGAACGTGCGGATCCCCGGCGACTACCTGCTCGGTGAGGAAGGTGGCGGCTTTGCCATCGCGCAGGCCCGACTCGGGCCGGGTCGCATCCACCACTGCATGCGCGCGGTTGGGGTCGCCGAACGCGCGCTCGAGCTGATGTGCCAGCGGGCGCAGCAGCGCATCGCCTTCGGGAAGCCGCTCGCCGAGCAAGGAGTGGTGCAGGACCACATCGCCGAGAGCCGGATCGCCATCGAACAGGCTCGACTGCTCACCATGAAGGCGGCATGGCTCATGGACACCGTTGGCAACAAGGGCGCGCGCTTCGAGATCGCGGCGATCAAGGTCGTCGCCGCCCGGATGGCCACCACGGTCGTGGACCGTGCGATCCAGGTGTTCGGCGGCGCGGGACTGTCCGAGGATTGGCCGCTCGCTCAGATGTACACGTACGCGCGCACGCTGCACCTCGTCGACGGTCCCGACGAGGTGCACAAGATGCAGATCGCCCGTCGAGAGCTGCGCAAGCACGAGTCCCATCGAGTGGGATGAAGGTCAGGATCGGATTCGGGCTCGGGATCGCTGGGCTGCGCGACGAGGCGCGTTTCGGCGAGCTCGTCGACGCGCTCGAAGGGAACGGCCTCGACTCGCTCTGGTTGTCGGAGCGCGTGGCCGGCGAAGCACTCGATCCCGTCATCGGACTTTCGTTCGCGGCGGGTCGCACCACTCGGCTCAAGCTGGGCACGAGCGTCCAGGTGCTGCCCGGCCGCAACCCCGCGCTGGTCGCCAAGGAGTGGGCCAGCCTCGATCGCTTGTCGGTTGGCCGCGCACTCCCCGCTTTCGGACTCGGCAATCCGATCGCGGCGGAGCACCAAGCATTCGGCGTGGCGCGCGAGGACCGAGCGTCGATCTTCGACGAGGCGCTTCCCCTGATTCGCCGCCTCTGGGCCGAGGATGAGGTGCATCACGACGGCAAGTGGTTCCAGTACGACGCGCTCACCGTCCATCCCAAGCCGATGCAGGGCTCCATCGACGTGTGGCTCGGCGGTCGCGCGCCGAGCGAGCTACGGCGGTGCGGTCGCCTCGGCGACGGGTGGCTCGCGAGCTTCTTCACCCCCGCGGATTGCGCCGAGGGTCGTCCCGTCATCGAGGAAGCCGCCGCGGCTGAAGATCGCGCAATTGACCCCGAGCACTTCGGTGCAATGGTCACGTACTCGCACGAAGACATCCCCGACGCGCTGCGCGAGCGGCTCGCGGCGATCCGGCCCGGCCTCGACGCCTCGGATCTCGTGCCCGTGGGTCTCGACGCGCTGCGCACGCGTCTCACCGAGTACGTCGACGTCGGGTTCTCGAAGCTCGTGCTCGTGCCACTCGCCGAGCCAAAGAGCTGGGACGAAGAGCTGGCCCGGGTCGCCGACGCAGTCCTCGATCTTCAGACCTGAGCTGACGAGTCGGGCGTCGCGGCCCGGTGTTGGGACAGCACAAGGGGCGACCGGGCGAGGCGCAGGGTTGCCATCACCATCACGATGACGGCCACGGCTGTTGCCGCGACCTCCAACGGCTCGGAGGCACCGAAGCGCTCACCGAACAACGCCACGCCGAGCGCGGCGCTGAGCACCGGGTTCGTGACCGCGATCGTCGGGAGCGAAGCTGCGAGGTGGCCTGCCTGGAACGCGCTCTGGTTGAGCACGAGTCCGGCGATCGACACCGCCACGAGGGCGTACGGCTGCCAATGCGTGAACGTGTCGAGCACGCCGTGATCGAACAGATCGACCGTCGCCTTGGTGAGCACCGCGGTGAGCGCGTACAGCGTTCCTGTCGCAAGTCCGAACATCAGCGCGCGCTCTGACGCGTCACGAGCACGTCGACCGACGGCCACCGCCGCGCCCGCGAGCAAGGCGATGCACACACTGGCCAGAGCCCATTGGGTTCCCGACGCAGTCGACGCGTCACCGCGAGGATCGCCGATCCCGATGAACACAGCGAGACCACCGACGATGAGGGCCGCAGGAACCATCTCACGTCGGGTCACACGCGCCGGGCGGCCGACGGTGGCGAGCGGGATCGCGAACAGCAGGCTGCTCACGAGCACCGGGCCAACCACGACTATCGAGCCGACCCCCAACGCGGCGGCTTCGAGCCCGTATGCCGCGATGTCGAACACGATGCCGAGCAACCACAACGGTCGCCGTACGAGGCGACCGATGAGTCGCAAGGAGAGCGACAGCTCAGGTGGCTGCTCCGCTGCGGCGCGCTGCTGGAGCACGGCTGCGATCGAGTAACAAAGGCCGCCCGCAAGGGCGAGGACGACGGCGAGCGCGGTATCAGACACCCGCGGTCACGGGCGCGCCGCGCAATCCGTGGTCGCGCAACGGACCGACCTCGAGATCGAGTGCCGCGAGACGCTCCGCGAGCAACGGCAGCGCACCGAGCGCGCTGCGCCACGACTCGGAGTCGGATTGACAGTCGGAGTCGTGGAGTAGCACCGTCCCTCCGTCGACCTTGCGTCGCATGATCTCGTCGGCCACCGAGTCGGCCGTTGCGTCGCTCCGCCAGTCGCGGCCCCAGTTCGTCCAGAGCACCGTTCGCAAGCCGGCGCAGCGTGCCCCCCGCAGTGCGCCGAAGGCGAGCGTCCCGAATGGTGGGCGGAAGAACGCTGGCGACGCGCCCGTCAGCTCGGCGAGCGTGTCGCGCGCGCGGCGGATGTCGGCCGCGGCGGCCCACGGTGTGCGTCGCATCATGTTCCGGTGCTCATCGCCATGCACTGCGATCTCGTGACCTGCCGCGGCCACTTCAGCCGCGAGTGAAGGTGACCGTCTCGCCAGCGATCCCAGCATGAAGAAGGTCGCCGTCCATCCCAACCGGTTCAGCTCGGTGAGGAAGGCGGGCGTGGAGTCGGGATCGGGACCGTCGTCGAACGTGAGCGCGACGTGGCCGTGCCGACCCCGGCCGTGCAACGACGGCACGACGTGCATCCCCACGGGATAGAGCCCGGGAAGCCCGGGACCGACGTGCACGAGTGCTCCGATGCCTGCGACGCCGGCAACTGACGCCGACGCCACCACCGCGATGCTCAGCGCAGCTCCTCGAGTGGCCGGACCTGGAGCCCCCGCGCTTCGGCCCGCGCCACGAACTCGCTGAGCGAAGCGGCGACCTCAGCCGGATCGCGGTGCCGGCCGTCGAGGAGATAGATGTTGCGGTCCTCGAGCTTGGGCTGCTTGCCCGGGCGGAACTGCTCGTTCGCACGCACGAGTCGCTGCTTGTCGTTGCCGGTTCGGCAGTAGAGCTGGTCGAACGCGTCGAACGAGCGGCCAGGGACGAACTCTTGCATCCGTTCACCCGACGTGGCCGCGATCACACGCCACGACTTGTCGCAGTCGTCCTGAGCTCGGTTCCACCGCAGGAACGAGCTGCCACCCCAGCCGCCGTTGGCGAGATCGAGGCCAGCGGCCGCGAGCTCTTGCACACGCGGACCGGCATCGCGAGCCACGCGCCCGCTGACCACGAGCGTGGCGTCGGCAGCACCGATCGCGTCGGTGACCTCCGCGCTGTAGAGCTCCTGACTGTTGACGCGCACGCCGAGGTACACGGTGTCGACGGCGTGCTTCGGCGGCTTGGCGACACCCACACCCAGCGCAGCAACGCTGTACGCGCCGATCGTGAGTGCGAAGTACAGACCAAACAGGGCGGCGAAGCCGAAGACGAACCGGCGGCGACTGGGCTTCGCACGGAGCGGCGTGAGGAGTGCGTGCGCTGGAGTGTGGGCGGCGAGCTCGAGCGCGTGGTCGGCCGGATCGGACGCGAACAGCGCGTGACCAGCGGCGACCAGCGCGTCCCGTTCTGGTCCCGGGGTGGTGGCTTCCGCGAGATCGCGGGCAAACTCGTAGCCGTCGTGCGCATACCGGTTGACACCGGCGCGCGACATGCAGCTGGCGTTGTCCTTGCCGTGACCAGCGATCGGGTGGAACGTGATGACAGGGAGCCCCGCTGCGAACGCCTCCATCGCGGTCAGCCCGCCAGCGTTCTCCACGCTCGCGTCTGCCGCGGCCATGAGCTCGGGCATCTCGTTCGTCCATCCGATGACCGTGCCGCCGAGGTTCTGCGCGCGCAACGTGGCTTCGAGTCGCTCGTCGCGTCCACACACCGTGATCGGGTGGTAACGCGCACCACAGCGCCTGATCGCCTCGACCGTGCTCGGGACGTGCCCGACACCCCACGACCCCGCGACCACGAGGACCGCGCGTTCGTCGTCGGTGATGCCAAGTCGATCGCGCATCGCCGCTCGCGCTTTGGGTTGTGCTCGGAAGCGCTCCGAGACGAGCGGGCCCGACGCGCGCGTCTTGCGACTGCCGAGTACGTCCGCCGCTTCCGCCGAGCCCGGACTGACGGTCAGGTTGAGGTCGACGCCGGGGTGCACCCAGAGCGGATGGACTCCGAAGTCGCACAGATAGCTGGCGACCGGGACTCGCAGGGAACCCTGGCTGCGCAGGAACCCGAGCATGAGCGACGCGAGCCAGTAGGTGGACACAACGGCGTCGGGCCGCGCGTCCCGTAGCGCGCGCTTGAAGGCGCGTCGACCGAACCAGCTCGTCACACGAGCGAGCGGTCGGCGGATGATGCGACCCAATCGGCGACTGAACATCCGGTACGACGCGTCGTAGGTGGACGGCAGTCGGTTCAGCTGGAAGTGGTAGGTCCAGCGAAGCCATCGCCCGATGCCGAACGGGAGCATCGCGAGGAAGTCGACGACCTTGACCTCGTGACCGCGCGCGCGAAGACGGCGCTCGAGCTCATAGGCCGCGCCGTTGTGCCCGGCGCCCATCGACGCCGAGACGATCAGGATCCCCCGACGCACGCAAAGACGATACTCCTGACCCCTTGTGGAAGGGTCAGCGGGCCCGTCGTCACACGTCTACCGCGGCCCCCACGAGCATGCCCACCACCAGCAGTGCACCCGCGACGCGCGTGTGCACGAACGCGAGCGCTGCGAACCAGAGCGGCCAGATCGGGAAGCCGTCGGGTGGCGCGTCCGGCTTGGGCACCGAGAACGCGCGCCACACCCTGGCCAGCCGCGTGAGCCCGACAAGGCACACGAGTGACAGGATGGGCATCGCGCCGATCGCGACGACGACACCGACCAGCGGGTAGAAGGCCACCATCAGGCCCTGCGTCAGCAGCCGAGCCCGCTGCTCGCCAAGGAGCACCGGGAGGGTGCGGGTGCCGTCGGGCGCATCCCACGGGATCTTGTCGATGTGCTTCCCCATCAGCACGGCCGTGCACAGCAGGGCATACGGGATGGACGCGACGAGCACTTCCCACGGCACGTCGCCGACCGCGGCGTAGTAGGTGCCACCGACCATCAGCGGTCCCCAGACGACCAGGACCGTGGGCTCGCCGAGTCCGCGCTTCTTCAGGCGCAATGGCGGCGCGGTGTAGGCGGCCGACAGCAAAAAGCCTCCGAGCGCGAAGCCGACGATCGCCCATCCCCGCTCGAGCGCGAGCACCACGAGGATCGCAAGGTCGATCACGTTCACGATCAGTGCCCGCACCGCGAGTCCGCGGCGGCTGACCATGCCCGAGAGCACGGGGTGCGGCGCGTAGAGCGCGCGTGGGTAGTCGTCGGCGTCGGTCCCGACCTCGAGGTCGAAGAGGTCGTTCATGAGGTTGTTCGCCACATGGGCGAGCACGATGCCGACACTGGCCAGTGCCCAGAGCCCGACGTCGACGTCGTCGGCGTTCCACCACGCGAGGAGCCCGGCAACGAACGCCGCGGTCACCGTCATCGGCAGCACCGATGCGCGCGACAGAACGAGCCAGCGGGTCACGACGTCGAGCTCGCCCGCGGGCGCGTTCCCGGTGGCGAGCGCGACGCGCCACCGGTGTAGGAGACCGCGCGATGCCGCCCGTGCGTCGTCGTCGGTCCCACGGAGCGTGGTCACGGTGCGAGCGTAAACCGTGGAGGGTCCAACCGAAGATGAGGCGCGGCATGCCAGGATATTCTTCGCTACGCCAGTTCGGCGCGTGAGCGAGGGGGCATTCCATGCCGGCGAAGCGCAAGGCGACGAAGCGTCGCACCACCAAGCGCAAGGCGACGACCAAGCGTCGTACCACCAAGAAGGCCGCGGCCAGGAAGCCCGCGCGGCGCAAGGCGCCTGCAAAGCGTCGCACTACCAAGCGCAAGGCTGCGCCCAAGAAGCCAGCCAAGCGCAAGGCGACCAAACGCGCCAGCACCAAGAAGGCCGCGGCGAGGAAGCCTGCGAAGCGCAAGGCGGCGAAGCGGACCACGAAGCGGAAGTCCGCGGCGCGACGCCCTGCCAAGCGCAAGGCTGCGCCGACGCGCAGCGCCATCCCGTTGACTCCGACGCCTTCGACTCCGATGGCACCGGCGGCGGGTCCGGCGAAGCCCAGCCTCTGGGATCGCCTCACCGGCAAGACCTGATCCAGCCCAGCCCGGATCGCCGAGGCGACGGTCGACCGCCAGGTCGGCCGTCGTTTCGCGTCCGGCCTCTTCGGCGTTCAGCCGCCGTAGTTCATGCGCGTGTCCTCCATGCGGAGGACGGGGGTGTCCTCGTCCTTGAGGAAGCCAGCGTCGACGACTTCACCGACGAACAGCGTGTGATTGCCCGCCTCGACCTGCTGGCGCAGCTCGCAGTCGACGAACGCGACCGCCTGCGCGAGCACTGGGGCGCCGGTCGCGCGCTCGACGTAGGAAAAGTCGTTGAGCGTCTTGGCAGCGAGGTCGACGTCGACTGGCTTCGTGAACTTGCGCACGATCACGCGGTCCTCCCGATCGATCAGTGAGACGGCGAAGCAGCCGCCAGCGGCGATGAGCTCGTGCGTGAGCGCCTCGCGCTCGACGCTCACCCCGACCCACTTCGGATCGAACGACAGCTGGGTGACCCAGTTCGCGGTCATCCCATTGAGCCGTTGTGCGCCGTCAGTCGAGCCGATCACGTAGAGGCCCGACGGCATCGCCCAGAGCACACGCCGGCGGAGCCGGTCGTACTCATCGGGGTCGGCACCTTCGGGGAACGGACCCACGAGACCGTCTTTGGTGGGCATGCATCTTCCCTTGTCGCACTCGCTTGGGCGCAGGGTACCTGCCTCTCTGGGCGACTCCGCAGGCTCGGTCTCCACCGGCGTCGCGGCGGCAAAGCCACCGCGACACCTGCGCCCGCCCTTCGGGCCGTTCGCCGCTCCGGCGAGCACCTCCGCTTCGCTCCGGTGCCGCGCTTGTGAGCGTTACCGTGATTCACATGGGATCGACACGAATGCCTACCGAAGCCGAGGCCCTGCCGGGGCGCGACCGGGAGATGCCCGTCCCGCCGCAGCACTTCGTGCTCGGCACACCCTTGAGGCCTCCGTTCCCCGACGGGTTCGAGCAGCTGATCGTGGGCATGGGGTGCTTCTGGGGCGCGGAGCGAAAGTTCTGGGAGACCGAGGGCGTGTTCACGACCGCCGTTGGCTATTCGGGTGGCTTCACCCCCAATCCCTCCTATGAAGAGGTGTGCAGCGGAAGAACCGGCCACAACGAAGTCGTGCTGGTGGTGTTCGACCCCGCGCGCACGAGCTACGAGGACATGCTGCGCGTCTTCTGGGAGAGCCACGACCCCACCCAGGGCATGCGTCAGGGCAACGACGTCGGCACGCAGTACCGCTCGGGCATCTACGTGTTCGACGACGCGCAGCGCAAGATCGCGGAGTGGTCGCGCGACATGTACCAAGAGGTGCTCGACCGCGCCGGCCTCGGCGCGATCACCACGGAGATCGTCGACGCCACACCCTTCTATTACGCCGAGGACTACCACCAGCAGTACCTCGGGAAGAACCCTGGCGGCTATTGCGGACTCGGCGGAACCGGTCTCGCGTGCCCGATTGGCGTGGCGCGCTTCGACTCATGAGCGAGCGCCCGAACTACGCCGACGCGTATCGCGGCATTCGAGAACGGGTGACTGCGCTCGTGCAGGATCGCTCCGACGAAGACCTCGACCAGCGCGCGCCGGCCACACCGGAATGGCGCGTGCGTGATGTGCTCGCGCACTACGCCGGCGTGTGTGATGACATCGCGAACGGGCGACTCGAAGGTGTCGGCACCGACGACTGGACCGACGTGCAGGTGCAGATGCGGCGCGAGTGGCCGGTCGCCAAGGTGCTTGCCGACTGGCAGGAACACGCGGAAGCGATCGCCCCGCAGATGCAAGCGTTCCCGGAGATCGCCGTCGGTCAGATGCTCTTCGACGCGTGGACGCACGAGCACGACATCCGAGGCGCGCTCGGAGAGCCCGGTAGTCGCGACTCCGACGCCACCGACGTCTCGTTCAACTGGATCACCGACCGGCTGAGCGAGCGGATCAGCGCCGACGGCAAGGGCACAGTCGTGCTCGAGACCGAAGCAGGTGAGAAGCAGATCGGAGCAGGCGAGCCGACGACTCGGCTGCGCGCCGATCGCTTCGAGGTGTTGCGTGCGGCGACCGGCCGGCGCAGCGTTGCGCAGCTGCGCGCCATGGACTGGGACGGACCGTTCGAGCCCGAGCAGCTCGTCGTCTCGACCGCGATCTTCACTCCCCCCGCGAACGACCTCCTCGAGTAGCGCCGCGTGGCGCTCCCCCGGTCACTGGCTCCACTCCGGCACCGGCCATACGCGGCTCTGTGGACCGGTGCGTTCTGCTCGAACATCGGCACCTGGATGGAGACCGTCGCGGTCGGCATCCTCGTCACCGAGGTCACCGGTCTCGCGGTGTGGGCGACGCTCGTGGCGGCCGCGGGGTTCGTTCCGAACGCGTTCCTCGGACCAATCGGTGGCGCGCTCGCCGATCGCATCCCGCGCCGCCGCATGCTCCTCGGGGCCACACTGGTGCAGACCGTGCTGGCTGGCGTGCTCACCACACTGGCCGCTCTCGATGCGGCTGAACCCTGGGCCGTCACGCTGATCGTGCTGGCGTCTGGCTGCGCGGGCGCACTCGGCTTCCCGTCGTACCAATCGATGATGCCGGACCTCGTGCCCCGCGAAGAGCTCACGGCGGCAGCCGCGCTCGGCGCGGCGCAGTGGAACCTCGGCCGCGTGGTCGGACCCGCGCTCGCGGGGCTGGTGATCGCCGCCGGGGGCTACGAGTGGGCCTTCGCGATCAACACGGTCAGCTTCATCGCAGTGATCATCGCCATTGCACCGCTCAGGCTCCCCGTACCGAAGCCGAAGGAAGGCGAATCCATCCCCACCGCGATCAAAGCCGGAATCGGGTACGCGATGCGCGAGTCCGGCATCCGCGCGGTGATGGCCTATCTCGCGCTCAACGCGCTCCTGGCCGCGCCGTTCATCGGCCTCGTCCCCGCGGTTGCGAAGAAGATCTTCCACGAGGGCAGGACGGGCACGTCAGTACTCGTGACTGCCCAAGGGATCGGTGCCGTGCTCATGGCCTTGCTTCTCGGCGGGCTGGCGGCTCGCTTCGGCAATCGTCGGGTAGTGCTCGGCGCGCTCACGCTGCTGCCGGCCGCGCTGGTGCTCTACGCGATCGCACCGACGCTCGAGCTCGCGGCCGTCGCGATCTTCGCGGTCGGCTTCCTCTACTTGGGTTGCCTGTCGTCGTTCACCACCATCGCCCAGCTCCGCGCGCCGCCGGAGATGCGGGGACGGATCATGAGCGGGCTGATGGTGCTCCTCGGCACGCTCTACCCGCTCGGGCTCCTCACCCAGGGGGCGTTGGCCGACGAGATCGGCGAGCGCGCCACGACGGCTGGCGCGGCGGTGATCCTGGCGGCCGCGCTCTTCCTCGTGCGCACCACGCGCCCGGGGTTCGACCGCGATCTCGGCGACATCGCGCCACGTGCCGACACTGCACCCATCGCCGCCACGGAGTAGCCCAACACGCTCGACGGGGAAGTCCATCTACTCTGCCGCCATGAGCGACGACATCCTTGTGCGGGAACGACGGGGCCGAACCGAGATCCTGCGCCTCAATCGGCCGGAAGCGCGGAACGCGATGAGCCCCGAGCTCTCACTCGCCATTGAGCACGCGCTCGATGACATCGAGCAACAACGAGACGTGTGGACCGTCGTCATCACCGGCACCGGTCCCATCTTCTGCGCCGGCGCCGACCTCAAGGTCGTCGCACAAGGACGGGGCCTCGAGATCACCACCAAGAAGGGTGGCTTCGGCGGCTTCGCGCAACGCGACTTCCCGAAGCCGATCATCGCCGCCGTCAACGGCCCAGCCCTCGCCGGTGGGTTCGAGCTCGTGCTGGCGTGCGACCTCGTCGTCGCGGCTGACACCGCAACTTTCGGGTTGCCCGAAGCCAAGCGCGGCCTGCTCGCTGCGGCCGGAGGACCGATCCGGCTCGCGAAGCGCGTCGCCCTCGCCACCGCGCTCGAGCTCGTGATGCTGGGCGAGCAGATGCCGGTTGCCCGCGCCTACGAGCTCGGTCTCGTGAATCGAGTGGTGCCTGAAGCCAACGTGCTCGACGAAGCCCTCGCGCTCGCCGACGCCATCAACGAGAGCTCACCAACTGCGGTGCGCATCGGCCGTCGCCTCGTGAAGGACGCGGCCAACCTCACCGAGGCCGAGGGATGGGAGCGCACCAACGAGCTGAGCCGCGAGCTCTTCTCCAGCGGCGACGCGATCGAAGGCGCCACCGCCTTCGTCGAGAAGCGTGCCCCGAAGTGGGGAGATCCGCCCGCCTAGGACTGCGGCGACCGGAGCGAAGCGGAGGGAGGTCGCCGGGAGCGGCGAGCGGCCCGAAGGGCGGCGCCGGGTACCCCGGCGCCCGAGCGAGTGCGACCAAGACTATGGGAGTGATCACTCCTACAATCCGGGGGATGCCGGACGGGTTGCGGGTCGAGGAGCTTTCTGCTCAGAGCGGGCTCTCGGTGGACACGATTCGCTTCTACCAGAAGCGCCGATTGCTGCCGCCGCCGGTGCGGGACGGGCGTGTGGCCTTGTATGGCCCGGATCATGTGGAGCGATTGGCGCGCATCCGCGAGCTCCAGGGGAGGGGCTTCAACCTCGCGGTGATCCGGCGCCTGCTCGAAGGCGAGCTCGATCCTGCGGACGAGCCACTCGTCGCGGCGGTCGCAGGCGCGCAGCGCGGTGAGCCACTCGGTGAGGACGATGGCGAGCTGTTGACGCTGGCCGAGCTGTCCGAGCGCGCCGGTGTCCCGGAGTCGATCCTGGAAGCGGTGGCGAAGGAGGGACTGCTGACCGCACAGGCGCGCGACGGAGTCGACGTGTTCGCGTCGTCTGACGTCGAGCTGGTGACCGCAGGCTTGCGCTTGCTCGAAGCGGGGTTCCCGTTGCCAGAGCTCCTGGCGCTCGCCAGCCGCCATCACGAGATGACGCGAGCAATCGCAGAAGACGCGGTTCGCATGTTCGATGACCACGTGCGCGAGCCGTTGCGCACCGCCGACCTGCCGGACGACGAGAAGGCGCGACGCCTCGTCGACGCGTTCCGCACGCTCTTGCCGACAGCAACGAGCCTCATCGCGCAGCACTTCCGGTCTGTGCTGCTCGAGGTGGCAACGGAGCACCTCGAATCGGTCGGCGGGCCCGAGGAGCTCGCAGCCGCCCGCGCCGAACCCGAATGGGGCACGGCGCAATGACCTCGCGCACACAGGTGCTCGGACGCGACGGCGCGCTCCCCGAAGGTGCGGACAAGCGGCGTGCCGTCGAGGAGATGTTCGACCGCGTCGCGCCGGGCTACGACCGGATGAATCGGATCATCTCGCTCGGCCAGGACCGCCGTTGGCGGCGGCGGGCTGTAAGCGCACTGGCGCTTGCGCCGGGCGCGCGCGTCCTCGATGTCGCGTGCGGCACCGGCGATCTCTGCGACGATCTCGCGGCGGCGGGCCACACAGCGATCGGCCTCGACTTCTCGGCCGGCATGCTCCGCCAGGCCCACACCGCAGCACCGCTCGTTCGCGGCGACGCGTTGCACCTCCCCACGCCCGGTGGCGCGTTCGACGGCGTCATCACTGGCTTCGCGCTGCGCAACTTCGTCGATCTCGGCGCGGTGCTCGACGCGTGCGCGCGGGCGCTCAGACCGGGTGGCCGATTCGTCGCCCTCGACGCAGCGGTGCCAGCCAATCCGGTGCTGCGGGCGGGGAACACGCTCTGGTTCCGCGGTGCCGTGCCGCTGCTCGGTCGAGTGCTGTCACGTGACGTGGAGGCCTACCGATACCTCCCCAAGTCGACGGCATACCTGCCCGGACCGAGCGAGCTCGTCGCCGCGTTGGAAGCCGCGGGGTTCACGGCCGTCGACCGCACCACGTTCATGGGTGGTTCGGTGCAGCTCCTGTCGGGCACGCGCTCATGACGGCAACGGTCGCGCTCTCCGATCTGCGGGCGGTCACCCGGGAGGTCGATCCACCAGCAGACGTGCTCGCGGCGTTCGGCGAGGACGGCACCGCGTGGCTCCACGACGGCGCCGAGTTCGTCACTGCTGGTGTCGCCGCGCGGGTCGCAGCCCAAGACGCAGTGGTCGCACTCGCCGCCATCGAGCACGACGCTGATCCCGCGCTCCCGGGTGCCGGACCGCGGGCGATCGGCGCGCTGCACTTCGATCCCAACGAACCGGCCGAGCTCGTCGTCCCGAGCCGGATCGTGGGACGGACCAGTGACGGTCGCGGGTGGGTGACCGAGGTCGGGACACCGGCGCGCTCGAACCCATCGACTGCTGACGAACCGACTCGCTTCAGCGTCGCCGCGCTCTGCTCACGAGAGGAGTGGAGCGCCGCCATTGCCGAGGTGCTTGCCGCGATTGACGGTGGTGAAGTCGACAAGGTCGTGCTGGCGCGAGCGGTCGAGGTGGAAGGCGACCGACCGTTCGATCCACAGCTGTTGCTGGCACGCCTGCGCCTTCAGCAACCGGGCTGCTTCGTGTACGGCGCGGACGGGATGTTCGGCGCGACCCCCGAACTCCTGGTCGCCCGCTTCGGACGACACGTCGTCTCGAGACCGATGGCGGGAACCGCACCGGCAGGCAGCGGCGCACTGGATGCGCTGCGCGGCTCCGCGAAGGACGCGTGGGAGCACCGGATCGTCGTCGATGCGATCGTCTCGACGCTGCACCGGTCGTGCACCGAGGTCGACGCCGCGGCCGCGCCGGAGGTCGATGAGTTCGCCGACGTCGCGCACCTAGCGACGCCGATCCACGGCACGCTCGCCGACCCCGCCCCGGACGCGCTCGCTATGGCACGCGCGCTGCACCCGACCCCTGCAGTCGGGGGTGCACCAACCGACGGTGCGTTGGAGCTGATCGCTCGCCTCGAAGGTGCCGAGCGCGGTCGGTACGCAGGTCCCGTCGGATGGGTCGACGCACGCGGCGACGGTGAGTGGGCAGTCGCACTTCGCGGTGCGTCGATCGACGGTGCGCGGGCACGACTCCACGCCGGTGCTGGCATCGTCGCCGGCTCCGACCCCGAGCAAGAGTGGCGAGAGACCGAAGCAAAGCTCGACCCCATGCTCCGCGCCCTCGTTCGGCCCTGATTCCTCTCGGGGGTCAGGCGATCGCGTTGGCGACGGCGGTCCAGGCTTCGCGGTGGGCGGTGACGTTGTCGGCGCGGTTGGTGCGGACGAGCACGACGCGCACGCCGCCCGCTTCGATCGAGTCGTGCATCGCGGGGATCAGATCGCCTGACTTCTCCACTTCGCTGCACGGCACACCGTGTACGGCCGCGACCGCGGCAAGGTCCATGCCGTGGGGCGTGCCGAAGAGCGTCTCGAAGTGCTGAGGCTCGTCGGCCTGCGGGAGGAACGAGAAGATCCCGCCCCCGTCGTTGTCCACCACCACGAGCGTCACATCGATGCCGCGCTCGTTCGCACCGAGCAGACCGTTCGCGTCGTGCAGGAAGCAGAGGTCGCCGAGCAGTGCCACGACGGGGCCGTCCGCCACCGCACCAACTCCGAGCGCGGTTGAGGTGAACCCATCGATGCCGTTCACGCCTCGATTGGCCACAAAGCGAATGCCGTCACGCGGCGCGGAAAACGACTCGACATCACGGACGGGCATGCTCGATGCGACAACCAGGTGCGATCCGTCAGGCAGGCCCGCGACGACATCGCGCGCGATGCAACCTTCGAACGGATCCTCTAGGTCGTCGAGCATCATGTCGAGCGCAGACCGCGCGAGACGCTCTGCCTCACGCCATCGCTCGACCCACACCGTCTCGCGCGGGGCACCAAGTGCGTCGACCACTGCCGCGAGCAAGAGCTCGGCATCGCACGCGAGCAGCTCCGACGACGCTCGGTGTGGATCGAGCCACGCTTGATCGGGATCGACGATCCACTGCGGCACAGCTGCAAGCCACCCATTGGCGACCTTGCCCGTCGTTGGCGCGCCCACGCGCACTGCGAGGTCCGGACGATGGGTGTCAGCGAACTCCGGTGTGCGCAGCAACGCGTCGTAGGTCGACAGCGCAAGAGCTCCAGTGCGCAGTCCTGACAGCGGATCCGCGACAACCGGCCAGCCCGCGGCGATCGCGAAGCGCGCCGCCGTGACGGACGTCACCTGCGCGCCCCAACCGGCCACCAGCACGCCGCGCTCCGTCCCGCTCACCGCGTTGACGACACGCGTGACGGTCTCCGCCGTCGGTGCGCGCGACGGCACGGACACCTTCACCCAGGGTGCGCCATCGGCGCGTCCGGGTGCCGGCACCAGTGGCGCGCCGGTCGGGACCAACGGCTCGCGGAAGGCAAGGTTGAGGTGCACCGGCCCCGAGGGTGGACCGATCGCCGTCGCAGCCGCTCGGGCCGAGATCGACCGCCAGTGCGCAGCAACGTCGGGTCGATCGTCGGGTGGCCCCGGGTCGGCTTCCCACCGCACCGCCTTGCCGAACAGACCGCGTTGATCGATCGTCTGCCCCGCACCGGTGTCACGGAGCTCAGGCGGCCGGTCGGCCGTGCACACGACCAACGGCACGCGACCGTGGTGCGCCTCGAGCACCGCGGGGTGCAAGTTCGCTGCGGCCGTCCCCGACGTCGTGAGCACCAGCGCCGGTCGCTTGGTGACGCGCGCCGTCCCCAGCGCGAAGAACGACGCCGATCGCTCGTCGATGTGCACGTGGACCCGGATCCGATCGTCGTGTGCGAGCGCGAGCGCGACCGGCGTCGACCGGGACCCGGGCGCGATGCACGCCTCGGTCACCCCGCCCCGCACCAGCTCATCCACCAACGCGCGGGCCAGCGAAGTGTTTGCGTCGTAGGCCGGCGGGTTCATCATGGGAGGATTCCCTGATGCGGTTGCGCCTGGTGCACGGCTTCACCCAGACGATCCGGTCGTGGGAGCCGATGGAGGCGCGCCTGCCCCGCGACTGGGACGTGCAGGCGATCGAGCTGCCCGATGGGCTCGACTTCGCCGCGACCGCGCAGACGCTCGGGATGCGGGGAGGAGCAGGTACCTGGGTCGGCTATTCGATGGGTGGACGACTCTGCTTGCGGCTCGCGCTCGACCGCCCCGATGTCGTCGAGCGCCTCGTGCTGCTCAGTGCATCGCCCGGGATCGAAGGTGCGAACGAGCGCCAGGCGCGCCGGGCACTCGACGAGCGACGTGTCCAGGATCTGGAGCGTGACGGGGTCGAGAAGTTCATCGACCATTGGCTCGCGCAGCGGTTGTTCGAGACGTTGCCGAAGGAAGCCGCGATGGCCGACGACCGGCGCCGCAACACGGTGCACGCGCTGGCCCACCAGCTGCGTTCGCTCGGGTCGGCCGCGCACGAGTCGATGTGGGGCGCGCTCAGCCGCCTCGAGATGCCCGTACTTCTGGTCGCCGGACAATGGGACCGCACTTACAGCGAGATGGCCGAACGAGCCGGCGCGGCGATCGGCGCGAACGCGACGGTGGCGACCATCGAGAAGGCCGGACACGCGTTGCACCTCGAACGTCCTTCGGAGGTTGCTCAAGTCGTGACCTCCTGGCTCGAGAGCGAGTAACGCTCCAAGAAACCGCGGTCGGGCACGACGGCGCGAACGCGCAGGACTCCGCGTTCGGGGATCAACGGCTCGCGCGTCACATCGTGGGTGAGCAACGCGGCTGTACCGAGGCCACACGCGTACGGAAGCTCGGGCAATGCCGCGGCAAGTGCGAGACCCGCCGCGATGCCGACCGACGTCTCCATCATCGAGGTGGGAATCGCAGGGACACCGGCCGCATCAGCGACGGCGAGCGCGGCTCGAACGCCACCAAGAGGCTGCACCTTCAGCACGACAGCGTCGGCCGCATCGAGGGATCGCAACCGCTGAGCATCGGCGATGGTCCGCACGCACTCGTCCGCGGCGAGCGGAACGGACACGTCACGTCGCAAGCGCGCGAGGTCATCGAGCGAAGCCACCGGTTGCTCGACCAGGTCGACATCCAGCGCCGCGAGCCGCGCGATGACTGCGGAGGCGGTTTCGAGATCCCATGCGCCGTTGGCGTCGACCCGCAGCGACACCTTCGGTCCGACCGTGTCACGCACGCGAGCAACGAGGTCGACGTCGGCCAATGCGCGCAACTTCACCTTCACGGTGTCGAACCCGTCGAGATCAGCCGCGTCGAACGAAGCATCTGTCACGAGAGCGTTGACGGCCACGGTGTCGCGCAACGCAGCCGGCCAGCCCACGCTTGCGGCCTCCTCGGCCGCCTGCCTCGCCATCGCGGGATCACACGGGTAGTCGTCGAGCAGCGAGCACTCCCCCCAACCCGCGCCACCTTCCAGCAGCGTGACCGCACGGTCGCCGACCAGGAGGCGGTGCTCGGTCAGGACAGCCACAGCCCGACTCCGAGCAGGAGTGCGGTGGCGAGCTGGAGGCGCGCCGTCGTCACCAGTGCTCGCACGAGAACAAGAGGCGTGGTCGCAGTGATCACTAGCCGTGCCGGTTCGATCGCCAACGGCAGCGCCAGCAACGCCGCGAACGCACCGTGGTGGTCAACGGCGACGGGGAACACCGCCCCAAAGGCGACCGCGACGCACCCCAGGTACAGCGACCGGGTGTGATCGACACCGAGGCGAGCGGCGAGCGTGCGCTTGCCGGCCGCGCGATCGGTCTCGACGTCGCGCAAGTTGTTCGCCACGAGGATGGCGCAGGCAAGCAGACCCACGGTGAGCGACGCCCACCATGCCGGTTCGGGGATGCGCTCCAGCTGCACGAAGGTCGAGCCCGCGGTGGCGACGAACCCGAAGAAGACGAGCACCATGAGCTCGCCGAGCCCGTGGTAGCCGTAGGGCTTAGGGCCGCCGGTGTAGAAGACAGCGGCGGCGATAGCGAGTGAGCCAACGAGCAAGAGCCATGGCGTCACGATCATGGCGAGCGCGAGCCCAGCGAGTGCCGAGATCGCGATCGCAAGTGCGGACGCGCGTCGCACCGCTTCCGGAGTTGCGAGCCCCGACGCCGTGAGCCGCAACGGTCCCCGTCGGTCACGGTCGGTGCCGCGCACGCCGTCGGAGTAGTCGTTGGCGTAGTTCACGCCGACCTGGAGCCCGAGCGCGACCACCAGCGCGAGCACCGCGCGCTCCCACCCCACGTGGGCGACCTCGGCGTACGCGACCGCGGTGCCGACGACCACCGGCGACACGGCAGCACCGAGCGTGCGCGGGCGCGCGCCCTGAAGCCACTCTGTTGGACGCGTCACCCCTTGCTTCGCTCCCGCTCCGCTGCTTCCGTTCGCGGGCGCTCGCTCCACTCGCTCCGCACGCTGCGCGTCAAGGTCGCTTCGGGAACCGATCGAACTCGGGGCGGCGCTTCTCGAGGTACGCCTGCTTGCCCTCTTGCGCCTCTTCACTCATGTAATAGAGGAGCGTGGCGTCGCCCGCGAGCTGCTGGAGACCGGCAAGCCCATCGTCGGTGGCGTTCATTGACGCCTTGAGCATGCGCAGCGCGAGCGGGCTATGCGCCAGCATGCGCGTGCACCACGCGACCGTCTCCACCTCGAGGTCCTCGAGTGGCACGACGCGGTTGACGAGACCCATGCGCTCGGCTTCCTCCGCGTCGTACTCGTCGCACAGGTACCAGATCTCGCGCGCCTTCTTCTGGCCCACCATGCGCGCGAGCAGTCCCGAGCCGTACCCACCGTCGAACGAGCCCACCTTCGGTCCGGTCTGACCGAAGCGCGCGTTGTCGGCGGCAACCGTGAGGTCACAGACGACGTGCAAAACATGACCGCCGCCGATCGCGAAGCCTGCGACCATCGCGACAACGGGCTTCGGGAGTCGACGGATCTGCACCTGGAGGTCGAGCACGTTGAGGCGCCCGACTCCGTCGTCGCCCACGTACCCGTCATCGCCGCGGATGCGTTGATCGCCGCCCGAGCAGAACGCTTCGGGGCCTTCACCCGTGAGGATGATCACCCCCACCTCGGGGTCGTTGCGGGCGCGTTCGAACCCGGCCTGGAGCTCGAAGAGCGTGCGAGGCCGGAACGCGTTGCGCACCTCCGGCCGGCAGATCGTGATCTTGGCGATCGCGCCGCCTTCTAGCGACGCGGTCTCGTAGCGGATGTCGGAGAAGTCGACGTCCCCCGGCTTCCATTCGGCTCCGGGCCGGATGGCGCGTACGTTGCCGGCAGCGTCGAGGGCGACGGACGGACGCTTTGCCATGGGGCTGCTCCTCGCTCTTCGGAGTGACGATCGTGGGAGTGATCACTCCTACGGTACGCTCGGCCACGATGGCGGCCAAGTCGGGGGCGCTGCCCCTTCCGATGCTGGCGGTGGCCGCCGCCGACCTGCCCCCAGAAGATGGTGGGTGGGCCTACGAGATGAAGTGGGACGGCTAGCGCGCCATCGCCAAGCTGGCCGGCGGCGAGCTCCGCCTGGCATCCCGCCGCGGCAACGACTTCACCGCCCGCTTCCCCGAGCTGGCCGGGCTGCCAGCAGCGGTGGGCGTCGACGCCATCCTCGACGGCGAGCTCGTCGTGCTCGATGCGAACGGTCGCGCAAGCTTCCAGGCGATCCAGCAGCACGAAGGCCCAGCGGTGTTCGTCTGCTTCGACGTGCTCGAGCTCGACGGCCCGTGATGTGACCGCGCTCCCGTGGCACGAGCGACGCAAGCTCGTCGAGCGGCTCGCACTCTCCGGTGATCGGTGGCAGACGTCGCCCGCGACGATCGGAGATGGTGCAGCCACGCACGCAGCCGCCGACGAGCTCGGCTTCGAGGGCGTCGTGTGCAAGCGCGTCGACTCGCCATACCTGCCGGGGAAGCGCTCGCCGAACTGGCGGAAGGTCAAGCTCTCGAAGGTTCAGGAGCTTGTGATCGGCGGATGGCTGCCGGGATCGGGACGGCTGTCGACGACCCTCGGCTCCGTGCTCGTCGGGTACTACGACGAGCCCGGCGGCAGGCTCGAGTACGCGGGCCGAGTGGGATCAGGATTCAAAGATGACCAACGCGACGTGATGCAGCAGCAGTTGCGTCGGCGCGCCACGAGCCCGTTCGATCCCGCGCCCAAGCTCACAGACGCCGTGTGGGTCGAGCCCGACTGCGTCGCACAGGTGAGGTTCACCGAGTGGACCGACGACGGCATCCTCCGTCAACCCGTCTTCCTAGGCCTCCGCGACGACAAAGACCCCAAAGACGTCACCCGCGAGTGACACGGAGCGGCGAGTGAGCGAAGCGAGCGAGCTCGCCGGAGCAGCCGAGCGTCCCGAAGGGCGGCGCCCGGTATCCGGGCGCCGAGCGAGCGCGACCAGGATCTACGCGTCGCGGAGAGACTCCTTCCAGGTGCGGAACCTTGTGTGCTGCTGGCCGTCGGGACCCGTGCCCGCGCCGGTGCCGTCAGGGAAGATCCGGAACACGTACTGCACCGAGAGATCCCCGGCATCCACTGCCATGTAACGCGCGTCCGCACCTCGGGCCGGCCCGGCCCGCCACAGCAGGAAGCGCTCGATCCGACGCTTGTAGGCCACCAGGTCGATGCCGAGGTCCGCGCCCAGCGCGTGCAACGTGGCCGGCGCCTCGATCCATCGCTCGGCCGGGATCAGGAAGTCGCGCTGCGGCGTGGCTGGCAGCTCATCGGAGTGCCAATCGCGCTCGGTCGGCGGTCGCTCCTCCGCGGGCTGCGCCATGCGTGCGCCTCCATTGGTCGCCCTCGCAAGCTGCGGGCTCTCGTCCCGAAGCGATCGGCAAAGCCGTCGCTGCGTGCCATGCTCCCACCCCCATGGCGTCACTTGAAGACCTCACCACGCCCGCGCTCGTCGTCGATGGCGACACGCTCGAGCACAACCTCACCACAATGGCCACCGCGCTGCCGGGCGCCCGGTGTCGTCCCCACATCAAGGCGCACAAGACGACGGCACTCGCGCACCGCCAGCGCGCGATCGGGCACGTCGGCTTCACGTGCGCGACCGCACGCGAGATCATCGGCCTGGCGCGCGCCGGACTCGGCGACGACCTCCTCCTCGCCAACGAGGTGCTCGATTCCGAGCAGCTCGCGGCGCTCGCAGGTGTGGATGGCAGGGTCACGATCGCGGTCGACTCCGAGGTGACCGCCGATGCTGCGGCCGATGCGGGCATCCGCGAGTGCCTGGTCGACGTGAACGTGGGAATGCCTCGTTGCGGTTGCCTCCCCGAAGATGCGGGCCGGATCGCCGACCACGCGCGCGCTCGTGGTCTCGATGTGCGCGGCGTCATGGGGTACGAGGGTCACCTCGTCGACATGGTGGACCGCGCCGCGCGCGAAGAGCAGACCGCGGAATGCATGGCGCACCTCGCTCGCGCGCACCTCGCGGTCGGTGGCGACGTCATCTCCGTAGGAGGTACCGGCACCTACGACTGCAACCACTTCGGGACCGAGATCCAAGCCGGTTCGTACGCGTTGATGGACACGCACTACGCACGGCTTCCCGATCTCCCGTTTCGACGCGCGTTGTTCGTGCTTGCCACCGTGATCTCGGTCAACCAGCGCGAAGGCTTCGCGGTCGCGAACTGCGGGCTGAAGTCACTCGGCATGGACCACGGCACGCCAGAGATCGATGGGGCGACGGTCTGGTACTGCTCCGACGAGCACACCGTGTTCTCCGTCGGTGGTGAGCTTCCCAACGTGGGCGATCGGTTGCGGGTGTGGCCCGCGCACATCGACCCCACGATCGCGTACCACGAGCACATGCACGTGCTCGTCGGCGAAGACGTCGCCGAGACGTGGACCGTCGACCTGCGCGGCTGGTGACACCGGGAGCTGCGCGTCGCCTGGGGAGTACCCTGCCGACCCATGGGCACTGAGCTCTCAACCCTCGACGCCACGGCCCAGGCCGCGCTCGTGCGCGATGGCGACGTCACACCACTCGAGCTCGTCGAGACCGCGATCAACCGCATCGAGAAGGTGAACGACGAGCTCAATGCGGTCATCCATCCGTTGTTCGACAAGGCCCGCGCGACCGCACCGGGCGCCGTCGACGGCCCGTTCCAGGGCGTGCCCATGGTCATCAAGGACCTCGATGGCACATCGACGGGTGATCCGTATCACGGGGGGAACCAGCTGCTGAAGCGGGTCGGACACGTCGCCGACCGCGACTCGCATCTCTTCTCAAAGCTGCGCGCCGCGGGCTTCGTGTTCGTGGGCAAGACGAACACGCCCGAGCTTGGGCTCATGCCCACCACCGAGTCGGTCGCGTACGGCCCGGCGCGCAACCCGTGGAACACCGATCACAGCACCGGCGGTTCGAGCGGCGGCAGTGCGGCCGCGGTCGCGTCGGGCATGGTGCCCGTCGGGCACGCCGGCGACGGCGGAGGTTCGATCCGCATCCCATCGAGCGCGTGCGGGCTCGTCGGCCTGAAGCCAACCAGAGGTCGCGTGTCTCTCGGCCCAGACATCGGTGAGGCCTGGGCGGGGCTCGTGCAGCGCCACGTCGTCACCCGCTCGGTGCGCGACAGCGCCGCCGTGCTCGACGCGCTGCAGGGCCCGATGCCGGGCGATCCGTACTTCGCGCCTCCCCCGGCGCGTCCGTTCCTCGCCGAGGTCGGCGCGGATCCAGGACGGCTCCGGATCGGCATCCGCACGGCCGCGCCCATGGGACTCACCGAGACGACCGCGGCGTGCGCGGCCGCCGCGGAAGATGCCGCACGCACGCTGGAGTCGCTCGGGCACACCGTCGAAGAGGCGTCGCCAGCCGCGCTCGACGAAGTCGAGCTGTTCGCACTGTTCTTCTCGCTCCTCACGACCCACGTCGTCGCGGACTTGCGCGAGCTCGAGGCGTTGACGGGCACGACGGTCGGGCCCGATGACGTCGAGCCGCTGACGTGGCTGTACTACGAGCAGGGACAAGCCGTCACCGGGATCCAGTACCTCGACGCAGTCAATGGCGCGCACAACTGGTCACGTCGGATGGCGTCGTGGTGGGAACCGGTCGACGGCAGTACTGGGTTCGACCTCTTGCTCACACCGACGATGGCGGAACCACCACCGGTCATCGGCGACTGCGTGAGCACCAAGGACGACATCGAGCGAGGCATGGTGCGCGCCACCGCGTTCGCGGCCTACTGCGCGCCGTTCAACGTCACTGGTCAACCGGCGATGTCGGTGCCGCTGGCTTGGACCGAGACGGGGCTTCCCATCGGCGTACAGCTCGTGGCGCCGTACGCGCGCGAGGACGTGCTGCTGCGCGTGGCCACCCAGCTCGAGACGGCGCAGCCTTGGGTCGACCGCCGTCCGCCCGTGCACGCTTGACTCGACACCACCCATGATCAGGGTCGCCGGCGGCCAGGGGTTCTACGGCGACACTCCCAAGGCACTCGATGCGCTCCTCGCCGAGGAGGAAGGCGTTGACTACCTGTGCCTCGAGGCGCTCGCGGAGCTGACCCTCGCGATCCTCCAGAAGGACCGCCAGAAAGATGAAGCCCGCGGGTACACCCGCGACCTGCCGGCGTACATGGCCGCCGCGCTTCCTGCGGTCGCGGCCGGTCGCACGAAGATCATCACCAACGCGGGAGGCATCAACCCGACCGCGGCGGCGCGCGCGGCGATCGGCACCGCGCGCGACCTCGGGTTGCACGGCCTGAAGGTCGCAACGGTCACCGGTGACGACCTGATGCCACGGCTCGACGCGATCGCTGCAACGACCCCGCTCGCACATCTCGACACCGATGCTCCCTACACCGACTTCCCAGCACCGACCCTGTTCGCGTCGGCCTATCTCGGCGCGCGTCCGATCGTCGACGCGCTCGCGCAGGACGCCGACGTCGTGATCACCGGACGGGTGGCTGACGCGGCGCTCTTCCTCGCTCCGTTGGTCCATGAACACGGGTGGGCATGGGATGACTGGGATCGCATCGCGGCCGGCACGTTGGTGGGTCACCTGCTGGAGTGCTCGGGCCAGAGCGCTGGCGGCAACCTGAGCCGGCAGTGGTGGGACGTCCCGCGTCCTTGGGATCTGCCGTATCCGATCGCCGAGGTCGACGCCGACAGCACCGCCGTCATCACCAAGCCCAAGGCCTCGGGCGGACGAGTGAGCTTCGACACGGTGCGGCATCAACTGCTCTACGAGGTGCACGACCCGACCGCGTACCTCTCGCCCGATGTCGTCGCAGACTTCACGAGCACACACTTCGAGGACCTCGGTGACGATCGCGTGCGAGTGACCGACGTGCGCGGGAGGCCTGCGACCGATACCTATAAGGCGCTGCTCGCGCACTCCGTCGGATGGGCCGGCGAAGCACGGATCGCGTTCTCCTGGCCCGAAGCGCACGAGAAGGCGACTGCCGCCGCCGCGATCTTCGCGAAGCGAGTGGAGCAGGCTGGGCTCGACGTGGACGAGTGGTGCGTCGAGATGTGGGGTGTCGATGCCCTGGGTGGCCCGACGGTTCCGAACGCCACTTCAGAGCACGACGCCGAGCCGCCCGACTGCGTGGCGCGGATCGCGTGGCGCTGCGCGGATCCGCTGACGGCCGGACTGGTCGGACGCGAGCTGGTGCCGCTGACGTTGTCCGCGCCTCCCGCAGGAATGACTGGCATGGGGCGTGGTGCCGGCCGTCCGACTGAGCTGCTTGGGCTCTGGCCCACGCTGGTGGAGAAGACGCACGTGGATCCGCACGTTGCCGTCACGATCGAGGAGACCTGAGGTGACTCGCCTTCGACTCCACGAGCTCTGCGGGTATCGCGCGGGCGACAAGGGCGACATCGCCAACATCGCGGTGTTCGCTGACGACGATGCGGTCTACGAGGTGATCGTGCGCGAAGTCACCGCCGAGCGGGTGAAGGCACACTTCGGCGCCATGGTGACGGGAGGCGTGCTGCGCTACGAGGTACCCAACGTGCTGGCGCTCAACTTCGTGCTGCACGGCGCTCTTGGCGGCGGCGGACCGCGCAGTCTGCGCGCCGACAGCCTCGGCAAGACCCTTGGTGGCGCGTTGGTGCGCCTCGAGATCGAGGTGCCCGATTCGCTCGCCGATCGCCGCGCTCCGAAGCCCGACGTGGGATGGGCCAGGACGATCGTCGACGGGTTGACGGACTAGGTGTACTCGGCCATCAGGTTGGCGTCAGACGCTGGCGCGCTCGCGCTGAGCGCGATCCGTCCGCCGCGTCGCTCCAGGTGCGCTTCCATGTCGGGAGGCGACAGCGCCGTCCCGAAGCGGTGACCTTGAGCGAAGAGACAGCCGGCGGCGTGGAGGCGCTTTAGTTGACTCGCCGTCTCGACTCCTTCTGCGACCGTGACAAGATCGAGACGGCGACCGAGCTCGAGGATCGAGTCGACCTGTCTCTAGGACTCCTGTCTCTAGGACTCCTGCCTCTAGGACTCCTGCCTCTAGGACTCCTGCCTCTAGGACTCCTGCCTCGAGGACTCCTGCCTCTAGGAGAAGGGCGTCACCGCATCCTCGGGGACCCCGTCGACGTACGTGACCGTCTTGGTGCGGATGGCTGTCACGGTGGTGCCGGGCACGATCACGCCCACCAGGTTGAGCGGATCGGTGGCGTTGACCACCACCCGCTCGCCGTTGCGGGGGCTGCGGCGAACCTGCCCGAGCTGCTCGATCGCGGCGGGCAGGGCGTACTGCTCCCCCGTCATCCCGGCCACGAAGCGGCCGCCCCTCACGAGCCCACGATCCTCGAGCCGGCGCAGCGCCCGTTGCACGTCGCGCCACGGGAACCTGCCCCCGCCGCAGATGCTGGAGTCGCGAACCGCGAGATCACGGAAGACGACTCCCCAGCGGTGCAGCAACAGCTCGGCGACGGCCTCGGCGAGCTCCTCGCGATCGATCTCTTCCGCCATGGGATGAGCGAGGGCCGCGACGAGCGACCACCGCCCGGCGCCGACCACCCGCACCGGCTCACGGCGCAGGCGCGACAGCCGCGCGACCTCGCGGCGGCGACCGTTCCCCGCGAGCCGTCCCCTGATCGCGCCGAAACCGTCGGACGTGAGCAAGCCGCGCGCCACGCCGTCCCACAGCGCGCGGTCGATGGTGTCGGGCAGCTGGTTCGTCGCGACTGCGAGCTCTCCTGCGAAGCAGGCGCCACGCTCGCGGAGCACCTCGATGACCTCGGCAGTCACGCCGACCGGCGGCTCGACCGGCTCACCCGCGTCCCGCGCCGCGGTGAGGAGCCACGGCAGGTCGTCGCGCAGCACGACCGAGATCGGCGTCGCCTTCGACGGCGCGCCGGGGGTGATCCGGGCGTCGTCACCGGCACGCGGCGTGAGGCGCAGCCACGCCACCTGCCCGTCGTGACACAGCCGGTCGAGCAACCCGGCTTGGTAGCCGCGCACGCGGCGGGCGAACAGCTCCGACTCCCATGCGACCGCCGCGCCCTCGTAGCCCTGGAGCTGATCGATCGCCTCGACGAGACCCGCCTCACCAGCAAGCTGCGTGCCCGGCGCGACGTGCTGCCAGCGAAGCAGGAAGCGCATGAAGTCCTGGGCAGTGACCGCCTGCACCGACTCGCGTCGGCTGCGCCGCGAGTAGGAGTGCATGCGGGCCAGCAATCGGCGCGACACCCACTGCATCTCACTTGCGGCGTGATCGGCGCCGGGCGAGTAGCGGCCCTGGAGCGCGAAGCCTTCGCGCTCGAGCATCGCCAACCCAGTGGCGACGCGCGTCATCGGCAGCGCGGTCATCGCGTGGAGCACTTCGGGGGTGATGACACCAGAGATCTCCAGGTGGCCGCGCAACACGGCGGCAACCGCCTCGTCAGCACCGGCGAGCGCCTGCTCCGCATCGGCGCGTTGCTCGGTCGTGCACCACAGCTCGCTGCTCTCATCGCGCAGGACCTGCCCGCGGTTGCGCGCCACCAGCTCGTCCCATCGAGGGCGCCACTCGTCGCGGGCACGGGTGACGACCAGGCTCGAGAGCAAGTCGTGGAGGTCGTCGGCGGTCTCAGGATCAGGCGCCACCTCGGTGTGAACTCGCTCGATCGCCTCGGGCTCGAGCGCACCGATGGCGCTGAGGTCGACGGCCAGCCCGCGTCGGAGCGTGACCGCGTTCGTGCGCCGGTTCTGCACCTCTCCCTCGTCGTCGAGGAAGGCATAGGGCCGGGCGGTGAGGATCTCGTGCGCGAGCACCGACGGTTCGGTCGTCTCGACGCAGTGCACGGCAACCTGCTCCTGCTCGATGCCTGCGAGCAGATCGCACACGCCCTCGACATCGAGCGCCTCATGCAGCGTGTCGGTGATGGTCTGGCGCACGAGCACGTGATCAGGGATCTCGATCGGGCCGGTGACGTTCTCGGCGCACGCGGCCGCTTGCGGGAAGACCGCGGCCATCAGGTCGTCGCTCTCCATGCGCTGGATCGGCGGCGGGTTGCGACGACCGTTGCGGAAGCGCAGGACCATGAGCGCGCGGTTCAGGTTCCAGCGCCAGCGTGACTGGAACATCGGCGAGTCGAGCACCGCGTGCCGCAGCGTGTCCTCGACCGTCTTGCTCGCGAGGTAGCGGGGCACCTCAGCAAGCGGGAAGCTGTGATGCGGCCCGAGCGACAACACGACGGCGTCGTCGTTGGCCGCGGCCTGGAGCTCGAAGTTGAAGGTTCGGCAGAACTTCTTGCGCAGCGCGAGGCCGAGCGCGCGGTTGATGCGCCCGCCGTGCGGCGAGTGGACGACGAGCTGCATGCCGCCGGTCTCGTCGAAGAACCGCTCCAGCACGAGGAGATCCTGGGTAGGCATCGCGCCGAGCGCGGCCCGGCCAACTGCGAGGTAGTCGACGATCATCGCGGCGACTTCGGCGTCGACGCCCGCAACCTCGACGATGTGGGCACGTGCCGCGTCGGGATCGCCGGCTTCGAGCAGCTCGTCGACCCGTGCTCGCAGTGCCGACACCTCGGCCGAGAGCTCGGCGGTGCGCGCGGGGGCTTCGCCGAGCCAGAACGGGATCGTGGGTGGCGCGCCCGCGGCATCGCGGACGCGCATCACGCCGGGCTCGACCTTGCGCACCTGCCACGAGTGGGTGCCGAGCAGGAAGATGTCGCCCGCCATCGACTCGATGGCCCAGTCCTCGTTGACGGTGCCGATGAAGGTGTCGTCGGGCTCGGCCACCACCCGGTAGTCGCCGGTCTCGGGGATCGCTCCTCCCGACGTGAGCGCCGCAAGCCGCGCTGCCTTGCGCCCCCGCACCTCTCCGTTCACCGCGTCGTGATGGATGTAGGCACCCCGCAGCCCGCGCGGCGTGCGGATCCCGTCGGCGACCAGCGTGATCACCTCGTCGAACTCGGCGCGGGTCATGTCCATGTAGGGCGCGGCCCGCCGCACGAGATCGAACAGGTCGTCGGTACGCCACTCCTGCGCGGCGACTTCAGCGACGATCTGCTGCGCGGCGATGTCGAGCGGAAGCCGTGACGGGTGGATCGCGTCGAGCCGACCGGCGCGCACGGCCGCGAGCAGCGCGGTGCACTCGACGAGCTCGTCACGAGTAAGTGGATAGAGCCGACCCTTCGGCGTTCCCGCGCGGGTGTGGTTCGAACGACCCACCCGTTGCAGGAACGTGGCGATGCTGCGCGGTGAGCCGACCTGACACACCAGCTCGACCGGTCCGATGTCGATGCCGAGCTCCAGCGATGCGGTGGCGACGAGGCACTTCAGATCACCAGCGCGCAGCCGGGACTCGATCCGGTAGCGGCGGTCCTTCGAGAGGCTGCCGTGGTGCGCGGCCACCAGCCCACCCTCGGGTTGGTCGCCCAGGCGCTCCCCGAGGTGGTGCGCGAGCCGTTCGGCGAGTCGACGGGTGTTGACGAACACGAGCGTCGTGCGGTGCTGTGCAACGTGCGCCGCGATGCGATCGAGCACGTCGGACATCTGCTCGTGCGACGACACCGCTTCGAGCTCACCTTCGGGGAGCTCGAGCGCAAGATCGAGATCACGCTGGTGACCCGAGTCGACGATCTCCGGGAGCCGGCGATCACCGACCAGCAGCCGCGCCACCGTCTCGATGGGCCGCTGCGTAGCCGACAACCCGATGCGACTCGGGCGCTCGTCGCAGAGCGCTTCGAGCCGCTCCATCGTGAGCGCGAGGTGCGCGCCGCGCTTGTCGCGCGCGACCGCATGGATCTCGTCGATGATCACTGTGTCGACGGTGCGGAGGATCTCGCGGCTCTTGGCCGCGGTGACCAACAGGTAGAGCGACTCCGGCGTCGTCACCACGAAGCTCGGCGGGCGGCGCAGCATCGCGGCGCGTTGCGAACTCGTGGTGTCGCCCGTGCGCACCGCCACCTCCAAGCTCGGCGCGTCGAGCCCCATCTCCGCGGCGACGGCGGCGATCTCCGCCAGCGGCCGTTCCAGGTTCTCGGCGATGTCGACGGCCAGCGCCTTCAGCGGAGACACGTAGACGACGCGCGCGACGTGGTGCACGTCTTCACCGGCTTGGTGCGCGCAGTACAGGCGATCGATCGCGACGAGGAATGCGGAAAGCGTCTTGCCCGAGCCCGTGGGCGCGGCGATCAGGGTGTCGGCACGCGCAGCGATGCGCGGCCATCCGTCGCGCTGTGGTGCTGTCGGGCCGTTCGGGAACCGCCGCGCGAACCAGGTGGCCACCGCCGGGTGGAAGCCCGCGGGCGCGCCGGGTAGGTCGACAAGGGGAAGCCGCGGAGAGGCGATGGTCGCCATCACGAGGCATTCTCCACCATGGCTACGACACTCCAAGCTGAGATGTCGGCCTCGGATCTCGTCGTCACGCCGCCGCCAGCGGCTCGAGCGTTCGTCGATCTCGATCCGCAGGGAGCCATTCCAAGGCGGGCACGAACGTCTTCTGAGTGCCAACGCCGAGCAAGCGCAGGTCATGTCGGTGCTTGTAGTGGTGATGGAAGCGACAGAGCTTCTGAAGGTTGTCGAGCTCCGTACGACCGCCGAACTCGAGTGGCACGTTGTGGTCGACATCGAGGCCCCAGGCCGCGTTGCAGCCAGCGACTGCGCACTCCGGGTACAGATCGTCGATCGCGCTGCGCAGGTGAGTGGAGATCGTGCGTCCGAGATGAGAGATCGCGAGGACGTCGGTGCCGTTGGTGATGAGCGCCTTCATGAACGCGTCCTCGGCAAGACACCGAGCGACGGAGACCGGAATCGGCCCGACTCCGGCGATCTCGCAGACTTCGCCCGGCTTGGTGTCGCCACGCAGGAACGCGGCGTGGTCGATCCGCACCGTCACCACCGGCATCGGCCCCGAGCCCGCGGGCATCTCACCGGTGCAGGCTTCGGCTTGTGCGAGCGCTGCGTCGAACATCAGCGCGCGGTGCGGCTCGCGTTCGGCCGGGTCCTGATCCTTCACCCGAGCGAAGAGCTCGGCTTCGTAGGCCGCCAAGGAGTTGGCGATACGGGTAGTGAGGTCGATCGGGCCACGAATGTCGATGCGGCCGGTGCCGTCCCAGTCCTGCCAATGCCGCCACGAACGCTCGCCGTAGATCCGGTCGTACGTGGTGTCGGCGTCGATGGCAGCGGCGGCGACCACCCGCTTGGACTCTGCTTTGAGACCCTTGAGCCCATCGGTCTCGGCGCGACGCAGCAGGAGCGATTCCGCCGACGGGTCGGCGCTGGCTGCCGCGCCAACCTCTTTCGCCTGCGCGCCGGACAGTCGACCGTCACGCAACGCGGCTTCGGTCTCAGAGAGCTGTTCAACCTGGTGCGCGGTATCGATCACCTGCGCCGCCGCACCCACACTCGTGCCAGACATCTTCGCCAGGTAGTGCGCGGTGCTCCGGTAGGAGCCGTCGTGCGCACCGAGCTCATCGACCCTCCCCGCGGCCAGCATCTTGCTCGCCGCCGCCAAGCGCTCGAGGTCGGCCGACTCCACCAGATGCCGCCGTGCACCCGCGCCATCGAGCACACCGTGATCGACCTCGGCGAGATGCTCCCGCATCAGCTCGATCGCCTGGCGGACCTTCGACGGCACGACTTCCTCCAATCAGGGCCGGCCCCCCTTCCCGAGGGCCTCCAACATCAACTGGGGAAGTTGCCACCACTCTGCGAACACCTGTTCGCCCTGTCAAGCCCGGGACGCGTCTCGGCGGGGGCCGTATAGGGCTCTCACCTGCGCAAATAGTCGGCTCAAGAAATTCTTCCGAAAAAAGCAGGTCTACAGTGATGCGCCATGAGGTGTGACGGCTGGAGGCAGATGGTCACGCGGGTCGGGCTCGGGGTGGTGCTTGCGACGGCGCTAGTCGCGTGCGGTGGCGGGCCCGCCGACGGATTCCAGTCCATCGGCACCGGCGACACCTACGGCGAATGGGAGCTGTTCGCCGAGGCGAAGGACGGCGAGTGGACCGGCTGCCTCCGTTGGGACGGCGGCGGTGTCGAGTCCGAGGAGTGCACCGACCCGGCGCGCGGAGCGCTGTTCGAAGTCGAGTTCGAAGACGTGATCTTCGGTGCCGTAGCCGACGGCCGCACGCTCGTCTTCGCCGACGACGGACGCGAGGTCGAGCTCATCGACGAGGCTGGCCTCCCGGGCCATGACTTCTTCGTCGTCGCCCGCGAGGCCACGCTCGAGCTCGACGACTGAGCAGCCGAGGGTTCGCCAGACAGAACGCCCCGGCACCGCAGCGTTGCAATGAACTTCCCGACGATCATCGCCGCACTGATCGAAGCCGAGATCGGCAGCCCGACCGTGGGCTCTGGACCCTACAGGTTCGGCAGATCCGCGAGCCACCACGCGAGCGCTGCCCCCACCCAGATGGGCGCGCTGATGAAGATCGCGAGGTCGGTGTTTCGGGTGGACAGCGCGCCGATAGCAGCCACCGCAGCGTCGATGGGGAAGTAGATCGGGAACACGACCAGCACAGCACCACCGGACGTTGCCACGCCCTTGCCGCCACGAAAGCGCGACCACACCGGGAAGATGTGACCCGCGATCCCCGCCGTCGCACCCGCGTACGCACCGGGCTCGTCACCGATCAGCCACCCGACGAGACCGGCGACGACACCCTTGATGATGTCGACGACGATCACCAGCACGCCCCACTTCGCGCCGACCACGTGCATCGCGTTGAGTCCGCCGGGGTTTCCGCTCCCTGCCGTCCGCAAGTCCACGCGACCGCGAGTCGCGATCCGGGCGACGAGGTCCGCAGTGGGGAACGTGCCGACGAAGTAGCCCGCCGCGGCCGCGGCGACTGTCAGCCCTTCGTCCATGAAGAGAGGATATTGAGGCCAGTACGCTTCCACGTCGAGCAGGAGCGCTTGTGCCGTACTTCCTCGACCGCCACGACAACGTCGAAGCGACGCCTGAGGAGCTTGCGGCCGCGCACGTTCAAGACGTGGCGATCCAGTCGAAGTACGGGGTGAACTACCTCAGCGACTGGTTCGACCCCGAGGCGCGCTCCGTCTTCGGCTTCGTCGACGCTCCCGACGCTGATGCTGCCGAGGCAGACCGTGGAGTCCGATACCGGTCGACCAACCGCCGTCAGAACGGGAGATGACCTGCGTCAGCCGCCGGAGACGTCCTGAGGCCTGGCCTTGCCCGCACCGATCCAGGGCATCATCGAGCGGAGGCGATCGCCGACCTCTTCGATCGGGTGCTCGTGCGACTGCTTGCGCAGCGCGTTGAACACGGGGCGCCCGGCTTGGTTCTCGAGGATCCACTCCTGCGCGAACTTGCCGCTCTGGATCTCGTCGAGGATGCGCTGCATCTCGGCGCGGGTCTCGTCGGTGATGATGCGCGGACCACGCGTCATGTCGCCGTACTCGGCCGTGTCGGAGATCGAGTACCGCATGTTCGCGATCCCACCCTCGTAGATGAGGTCGACGATCAGCTTCACCTCGTGCAGCGTCTCGAAGTACGCCGACTCCGGCTGGTAACCCGCGCGCACGAGCGTCTCGTAGCTCGCCTTGATGAGCTCGGTGAGCCCACCGCACAGCACCACCTGCTCACCGAAGAGGTCGGTCTCGGTCTCCTCTTCGAACGTCGTGTCGAGCACGCCCGCGCGCGTCGAGCCAATCGCCTTGGCGTAGGCGAGCGCGGTCTGCTTGGCCTTGCCCGTCTCGTCGGCCGACACCGCGACGAGCGACGGCACACCGCCACCCTCCTCGAACGTGCGGCGCACGAGGTGACCAGGTCCCTTCGGGGCGATCATCCACACGTCGACGCCCTTGGGTGGCTTGATCTGACCGAAGTGGATGTTGAACCCGTGCGCGAACGCCAATGAGTCGCGGTCGTCGAGGTTGGGCTCGATGTCCTCTCGATAGATGCGCGCCTGCTCGGTGTCAGGCAGCAGCACCATGATCACGTCGGCTTCCTTGCACGCCGCCGCGGTCGGGAGCACCCGCAAGCCGGCGTTCTCGGCCTTCTCCCACGACCGGGAGCCCTCGCGCAACCCCACGCGCACGTCGACGCCGGACTCCTTGAGGTTCAAGGCGTGCGCGTGGCCCTGTGAGCCGTACCCGAGCACGGCGACCTTCCGGCCCTCGAGCAGATCGAGGTCGGCGTCGGCGTCGTAATAGATGGTCGCGGGCATCGTTGCGTGTCCTTCTCGTGTTGGTGTCATCGATCAGATTACTCAGGGCAGTTGTTCCGCCGGATCGACCTGGAAGAGCTCCATCGCCGACAACGTGGGGTCGGCCGCCAGCCTCGGCAGCATCCGCCGATACGCATCGATGTAGCCAGAGGAGTTGTGGGTCTCCTGCACCGTGCGGCGCGCCGCATCTCCGAGTCGGGCGCGGTCCGCTGGCGTGAGCGTGAGCAGACGCTGGAGCGCACCACCCAGCGCACCGAGGTCACGCGGCTCGAACAGCAATCCGTTCTCGTCATCGCGCACCACCTCGGGGTTGCCCCAGACGGCGGACACTGCAACCGGAAGACCGAACGCCATGGCTTCGAGCAACGTCCGGGGCAGGGACTCCACGTCGGAGCAGAGCACGAAGGCATCCGCGGCGACATACCAAGGAAGGTGATCCTCGACCACCGGTCGGATCTGGACGCACGGCCCGAGCCCGAGACGCTCGACGACCTCGCGAACTGCCAACGCGTAGGCGACGGCTCGTCGACACCGGTGTCAACCGAGCTCTTGCCGTGCCCCCACACGGTGCGCCCCACCAGCTCCAGATCCGGGAGCTCGTGCGCGTCGCCCCGCATCTCCCAGTACCCGGATCCCTGATAGGTCGCGTAGAGGATCCCACCTGGTCGGAGCACGCGGCGGAGCTCGAGCAACCATGCCGCCGCGGTGTCGGTGAGGTGCGTGAACACCGACGCCGCATGAACGAGGTCGACACTCGAGTCCGCCAGGGGAAGTGGCGGAACGGCCCCGCAGTGCAACACCTCGAACGGTGGACACATGTGCGCGTGCACCCACGCGACGCTCTCATCGTGCACGTCGCAGCCGATGAACGCCTCCGTGCGCCCGGCTTCCTCAGCGAAGTGACGCATGACGCGGCCGGCACCACAGCCGAAGTCCAGCACGGTCTTGCCGTCGAACGACCAGTCGGCGGGAAGGTTCTTCAAGAGGTTCTCGCGTTTGAAGCGACCTGTTTCGAGCCAGGCCGCGCGCGTCTCGCTCGCCGACGGAGGGAAGTTCCCGACCCGACGGATCAGCGCGTCCGGCGGTACAGGGAAGGGCTCGCGCTCGGCTGCGGTCACGCGCCCCGAGTCTTCACCGCGCGGAGGCGCTGCTGACTGCGGCTCAGCTTCGGCAAGGCGATCTGGCCGGTGCGCTGGAGCTCGACGATGCCGAACGGCGTGAGCAGGTCGGTGATCGCGTCGAGCTTGTCGGGGCGACCAGCCACCTGGATCGTGATCGCCTCGAACCCGACATCTTCGATGCGGGCCTCGAAGATCGATGCGAGCTCGGTGATCTGCGAGCGCGTGTCGACTTCAGCCTTGACCGTCACCAGCATGAGCTCGCGCTCCACCGCGTCGTCTGGGTGCAGCTCCATGACCTTGATGACCGGGATCAGCTTGTGGAGCTGCTTGGTGACCTGCTCCAGCGGCGCCGACGCCGCGTCGACCACGATCGTCATGCGACTGAAGCGCTCGTCCTCGGTCGGGCTCACCGCCAACGACACGATGTTGAACCCGCGCCGCGCGAAGAGCCCCGCGACGCGGCTGAGCACGCCGAACTTGTTCTCGACGGTGATCGAGTAGATGTGATGTTGGATGTCGCCGGTGGCTGCCATGGTCACCTTTCCTGGTCGATTCCGCTCCGGCGTCCCGGCCTCCGGCCACGCCTGCGCTGCATCTCCTACCGCTCTCCAAACGAGTCGTGCGCGGGATCGAGGATGATCTCGTCGTTCGAGTGACCGGCGGGCACCATCGGGTACACCTTCTCCCGATAGTCGGTTCGGAAGTCGATGACCACCGGGCGGTCGTCGATCGCGTTGGCCTTCTCGATCGCCGGCTCCACCTCTTCGGCGTGGTCGACGCGGATGCCCTCGCACCCCATCGCCTCGGCCCACTTCACGTAGTCAGGCAGGTCCGGCGAGAGGTACACCTCGCTGTAGCGCTCCTCGTAGAAGAGCTCCTGCCACTGGCGCACCATGCCCAGGTACGCGTTGTTCAGGATCGCGACCTTGATCGGGATGCGCTCCGACGCCGCGGTCACGAGCTCCTGCGCGGTCATCTGGAAGCACCCGTCACCGTCGATCGCCCACACCATGCGGGAGGGACAGCCGACCTTGGCGCCGATGGCCGCCGGCACTGCGAAGCCCATGGTGCCGAGTCCACCGGAGTTCACGAACGTATACGGGTGGTTGAACTTCCAGCGCTGGCTCGCCCACATCTGGTGCTGCCCCACGCCCGACACCACGATCGTGTCGTCGGGAGTGTGGTCGCGCAGCTGGTCCACGCAGAACTGCGGCTTCAACGGACCGCCTTCGGTCTGCTCATACACGAGCGGGAAGTCGCGCTGCCACTCCTTCAGACGTGTGTGCCACTCGTCGAGGGACGGCCACGCCGCTTCGTCGTCCTCGTGCTTGGCCTTGTCGGAGCTGACCGCCTTCACGAGCTCCTCGATCACGCGCCGACAGTCGCCCACGATCGGCACGTCGGGTCGGCGCACCTTGCCGAGCTCGGCGGGGTCGATGTCGACGTGGATGATCTTGGCCTCGGGCGCGAACGCACCGACTTTGCCCGTCACCCGGTCGTCGAAACGGGAGCCGAGCGCGATGAGGAGGTCGGCTTGCTGCATCGACGTGACCGCGGTGTAGTTCCCGTGCATCCCCGGCATGCCGAGGCACAGCTCGTGGTCGTCGGGGAACGCGCCCCGCGCCATCAGCGTCGTCACCACCGGGAAGCCGGTGAGCTCGACGAGCTCCTTGAGCGCCTCGGCTGCGCGCGCCTTGAGGATCCCACCGCCCGCGTAGATCACGGGCCGCTTCGACTGCGACATCAGTCGCGCCGCGTCCTTGATCTGCTTCGAGTGGCCCTTGGTCGTGGGCTTGTAGCCAGGCAGGTCGATGCTGTCGGGCCAGTACCAGTCCATCGTCTGGTTCGCGATGTCCTTGGGCACGTCCACGAGCACCGGACCGGGCCGGCCGGTCGTCGCCACGTGGAACGCCTCGCGCACGATGCGCGGGATGTCCTGCGAGTCGGTCACGAGCCAGTTGTGCTTGGTGACCGGCATCGTGATGCCGACGGTGTCGCACTCTTGGAAGGCGTCGGTGCCGATGTTGGCGTAGGGCACCTGGCCGGTGATCACCACGATCGGGATCGAGTCCATGTAGGCGTCGCAGAGGGGCGTGACGATGTTCGTCGCCGCCGGCCCGCTCGTGACCATCGCCACGCCGGGACGCCCCGTCGCATGCGCATAGCCCTCGGCCATGTGGCCGGCGCCCTGCTCGTGGCGCACAAGGATGTGGCGGATCGACGAGTCGATGAGCGGGTCGTAGACCGGGAGGATCGCCCCTCCGGGCAGGCCGAACATGACCTCCACGGCCTCTTGCTCGAGGCTCTTGATGAGGGCTTGGGCTCCGGTCAGCTGCATCTCGGTCTCTCTCTCTCAGTGGTGACTCGGTGGGGTGGAAAAGGGCTCGGGATATGAAAAACCCCTCGCTGTGCGAGGGGCGGGAGCGCACGCGCGTCTGGAGGCGGCGTGCGCTACGTAACGACTACGAGGAGGTAGGCGGCGTGCATCGGCGGACAGTGTGACGGATCCCGCCCGGGAGCGCAAGGGGTATCGCGTTGGCTGTGCTCACGGCTGCGCGCCGGACGTTGTGGGCGAGGGCACGCCTTGGCTCGGGCCGTCACCGGCCCTCGCAAACCCCCGTTGTTGCGCTCTCCAGGACTGGTGGCAGGAGGCCGATGATCTGGACGGGTAGGGGTCCAACCGCTGAGGTCCTCGCAATGGGAGAGACGCCACAGATCATCGTCACTGATGCCGACCGGGCGAAGGCTCGGGATCAGGTGCGGGCTGCCTCGCGCGGGACGAGTGTTGGCGGGTTCGTGCTGGTTGGGTTCACCAACCTGATCGGTGCGGGCGTCACGGAGCTGGCGTTTCCTCAGATCGATGGTGTGGTGCGCGTGCGCGGCTTCTGGGGTGACTTCGCCGAAGCAGTTGTGCTCGGCATCGTCGCGGTCGCGCTCATCGGCGCCACGATCGTGCGCCCGTTCGAGCACGCGATGCACGCGCGGCGCCGCGCCAGCGCCGACCGAGAAGCGTCGTTCCGCAGAGAGACCGAGCGACGCAACTTCGAACGTCAACTGGCCACAGGTCTCGATCTCTGCGACAACGAACCCGATCTCCTCTCGACGACCGCCTACGCGATGCGCATCGTGACCGGCGACGCACCGACCGAGCTCCTGCTCGCCGGCGACCGCGACCAGGCATTCGAGCGGAGGCTGGTGACCGGTCGCGAGGCTCCCGGCTGCCAGGTCCAAGACCCTGCGCGCTGTCCGGCAACCCGCCGCGGTGCGGTGCAGGTGTTCGCTGACTCCGAGTCGATCGACGCGTGTCCATGGCTCCCCGACCGGCCGATCGGTCGCGTCGGCTGCGTCTGCGCACCGGTGTCGGTCACGGGGCGCGCACTCGGGGTGCTGCACGCCGTGCACGCGGTCGAGGAACAGCCGCCGTCCGCCCAGGTCGAGCAGCTGACCGCGCTCGCCGACCACTTCGGCCAGCACATCGGCATCCTCCGCCTCACTGAAGCCGCCGGCCATGGCGTGCCGTCAGAGCTGATGGCGCGGGCAGCTGTAGGTGGTGCGGCCACCAACGGTTCGGCGGAGGAGGGCGACACCGTCCTTCGGGCAGAGGCCGCCGGGTAGTCGAGCCACCATCAGGTCGCCGGTGTGCGACCCGCCACGACGACCGAGCACTCGCAACGTGGTGGCGATCGCGCGCCGGAGCCGCACCTGTTCGCCGGCATCGAGCGACTCGGCCGGGCGTGCTGGATCGAGCCCTGCTCGCCACAGCGCCTCATCGACGAGCAGGTTGCCGAGACCGGCGATGCGCGACTGGTCCATCAGCACCGCCTTCAATGGTGCGCGACTGCGCGAGACGACCGAGCGCAGGTACGGGAGCGCGAGCTCCAACGCGTCGACGCCCAATCGGTCTTCGTCTGGGTCGAGCTCGACCGCGCCGAGGCGCCGTGGATCACGCATCGCGAGGCGGCCGCCGTCGGCGAACTCGATGATGAATCGGTGCCACTGCACGTTCTCGCGGTTGCTCGCGTAGAGCAGCGGGTCTCCCGCGGCCTCGCCGTCGATGAGCACTCGCCCACTCATGCCCAAGTGCAACCCGATGGTCGGGCCGGCACTCTGGTCGCACTCGCTGCGGGGCGGGTTACCCGCCCCGCGGACGCTCGCTGCTCCGGCGAGCTCGCTTCGCTCGCCGCTCGTATCGACCAGGAGCAGCTTCCCGCGTCGGCGGGCCGTGGTGAGGCGACGGCCAGGTAGCGCCTTGCGCACTGCCCGTGGCGTCAGGCCGCGCTTCAGGTACCACGTGTCTGGTGCGCGCACGGCCGCGATCGGTCGGTTCAGCGCCAGTGCTTCGACGAGCGTTCGCGCCGCCTCGACCTCGAGCAGCTCCGGCAAGGGGGCTAGGAGGAGACGTTCGTGATCGCGCCGGTCTCGGCACCCTGCGCGAGACGCGCGTACTTCGCGATGAATCCGCTCGTGTATCGCGGCTTGCGCGGCTTCCAGCCCTTGCGGCGCGCGGCGAGCGTCTTCTCGTCGACCAAGAGATCGATCGTGTGGCTCACGGCATCGATGGCGATTCGATCCCCTTCCTCCACGAACGCGATGGGTCCGCCGTCGACGGCTTCGGGTGCGACGTGCCCCACGCAGAAGCCTTGTGTGCCACCGGAGAAGCGGCCGTCGGTCACGAGCGCGACGTCCTCACCGCGGCCGATGCCCTTGATGGCGCCCGTCGTCGCCAGCATCTCCCGCATCCCCGGTCCGCCCTTGGGTCCCTCGTAGCGGATCACCACGACGTCGCCCGCGTCGATCTTCCGCGCCAACACGGCTTCGAGCGCCGCATCTTCGCCATCGAAGACGCGAGCGCGCCCCTCGAACTTGAGCGCATCCATCCCAGCAACCTTCACGACGCTGCCGTTCGGAGCGAGGGACCCGGTGAGGATCGCGATCCCACCCTGGCCATGGATCGAATCAGAGAGCGGATGCACGATCGAGCCGTCGGGTGGCGGTGCATCCAGCGTTGCCAGTTCTTCGGCGATCGTCTTTCCGGTGATCGTGAGGCAGTCGCCGTGCAGCAAGCCGGCATCGAGCAGCTCTGCCATCACGGTGGGCACGCCACCGATGCGGTCGAGATCGACCATGTGGTACTTGCCGTGCGGCTTCATGTCGGCGATGTGCGGCACCTTCGCGCCGACGCGGTTGAAGTCGTCGAGCTCCAGCTCCACGCCCGCTTCGAACGCGATCGCGAGCAAGTGCAACACGAGGTTCGTCGAGCCGCCGAGCGCCATGCCCACTGCGATCGCGTTCTCGAACGCTTCCTTCGTGAGGATCTGTCGCGGTCGGATGCCCAGCTCTAGCTGGTGCACGACGGCGCGTCCGCTCTCGAACGCGAACTCGTCGCGGCGCGAGTCGACAGCTGGGGCGGACGAGCTACCAAGCAGCGAGAGGCCGAGCGCCTCGCCGGCGGCGGCCATCGTGTTCGCGGTGAACATCCCGGCGCACGACCCTTCGGTGGGACACGCGCGCTTCTCGATCTCACCGAGCTCGTTCTCGGTCAACGTGCCCGCCGCGCAGGCACCGATCCCCTCGAAGACGCTCACGACATCGAGTGCCTGATTCTTGTACTGGCCGGGGAGGATCGTCCCGCCGTACACGAACACTGACGGCAGGTTCAGTCGGGCTGCGGCCATCATCATCCCGGGCAGGCTCTTGTCGCACCCGGCGAACGTGACCATCGCGTCGAGCCGCTCCGAGTGCATCACGCACTCCACCGAGTCGGCGATGATCTCGCGGGACGGGAGTGACCCCCGCATTCCCTCGTGGCCCATCGAGATGCCGTCGCTGATCGCAATGGTCACGAACTCGAGGGGAAAGCCTCCCGCGTCACGCACTCCCTCTTTCGCCCTCTTGGCGAGACGGTCGAGCGGCATGTTGCAAGGCGTGACCTCGTTCCAGCTCGAGGCGACACCGACCTGCGGCTTGTCCCAATCGTCGTCGGTCATGCCGACTGCGCGCAGCATGGCTCGCGCACCGGCTCGCTCCATCCCGTCGGTGACGTCTCGACTGCGAGGCTTCATGTCGGCCATGTCCAACTTCCCGCTCTCGGCGCTGCGCGCCGGGCCGCTCGGGCCCCGGCTCGTGCGCCGCAGGGTACCTGCGGCGCGTTCACTCGCCTTCGATCGTACCGGCCGGCGTTACCCTGACCGCATGGCCTTCGCGCTCGTCGGCACGTCCAACGGCATCACTGCGCTCGATGCGGACGGCCACGCGCACTTCGAGCTCGACAGTGGCGACGTGTCTCGGCTCGCGCGCAGCACCCGTGGATGTTGGGCCATCGTCGGTGGCGGGCGCTTGCTGCGCCGGGGTGACGACGAGGTCTGGCACGAAGTTGCAGAGGTCGACGGCGAGCTCACCGCGGTGCTGCCGTTCGCCGACGGTGCGCTCGCGGGTGTCCGCGATGGCCAACTTCTGCGGATCTCGACGGACGCTGCCGAAGCGGTATCTGGGTTCGATGAAGTCCAGGGCCGCGAGAACTGGCACGCCGTCCCGAGCGGAGACCCGTACGTTCGGTCGCTGGCGGCCACGGCCGACGCAGGTGCGGTGCTCGCCAACGTCCACGTCGGTGGGATCCCGCGCTCGACCGATGGCGGTGCGACGTGGTTGCCGACGATCGACCCCGAAGTCGATGTGCACGAGGTGCGCGGCCATCCCTCCGACGAGGCGCTCGTCGTCGCGGCCGCGGGCGCCGGCTTCTTCTGGAGCACCGACGGCGGCGTCACGTGGACCGAGCACAACGACGGCCTTCACACGACCTACGCACGCGCGGTGGCATTCACGAGCGAGGGTGTGCTCGTGAGCGTGTCGGACGGACCGTTCGCTCGCGAAGGCGCGGTGTATCGGTGGGTGCTCGGGACCGACGAACCCCTGGAGCGCTGTGTTGACGGCCTCCCCGACGAGCTCGCAGGCAACATCGACACCGGCGCGCTCGACGCGTCCGGCGAAGACGCGGTGCTCGTCGATCAAGGCGGCGCGGTCTACGTCAGCGGCAACACCGGCCTCTCCTGGTCACACCTCGCCGACGTAGAGGACGCACACACCGTCGTCCTCGCCTAACCCTGTCTGCACTCTGGGGACGTTGAAGGTCGCAAGAGCGACCAAATCCGTCCCCAAAGTGCAGAGGGGCGGCGGCTACCCGAGGCGGTCGTCGAGGAGCTTCTTGAGGAGCTGGCCGTTGGCTTTGCCGCCGGTTGCCTTCATTGCCTGTCCGATGAAGAAGCCTTGGAGCTTGCCCCGCGCCTTGTCGTCACCCGCGCGGTACGCGTCTGACTCCTTCGGGTTCGCCGTGATGATGTCGTCGATCACCTTCGCGAGCTCACCCTCGTCGCTCACCTGCGCGAGACCCTGATCCTTCACGACTTCACGAGGGACCTTCGAAGTTCCCCACACCTGGTCGAACACTTCCTTGGCTTGTGCACGGGAGATCGTTCCTTCCGCCACGAGATCGACCAGCTCTCCGAGTCGCGCGGCGGGGAGCTTCTCCTCGGGATCGGCATCCTCGGCGTTCACGCGTGCCAGCACTTCGCCCTGGACCCAGTTCGCAACGTCCGCGGTTGTAGCGGTCGACACCGTCGCGCTGGTTGTGTACGTCGTCAGCTCGGCCTCCACGATCGTGCGGGCGGCTGCCTCGGGAACACCAAGAGCGACCAACCGGGACCGTTGCTGTGCGGGGAGCTCCGGCAACGCACCTCGCACTGCCGCGCGCTGCTCATCCGTCGGCGCGACCGGGGTGAGGTCAGGTTCCGGGAAGTAGCGGTAGTCGCTCGACCCTTCCTTCGTGCGCATGCCGTGCGTCGTGCCGTCATCCTCGTTCCAGTGACGGGTCTCCTGGATGATGCGCTCGCCCGCGTCGAGCATCGCCGACTGCCGTTCGATCTCGTGCTCGATGGCGCGGCCAAGGGAGCGCAGCGAGTTCATGTTCTTGATCTCGACTTTGGTCCCGAACTCGGCCGCTCCGGCCTCCCGCACCGACACGTTGGCGTCGACCCGCATCGAGCCCTCTTCCATCTTCACGTCGGAGAGCCCGATCGCCTTGAGCACACCGCGCAGCTCGGTGACGTAAGCGCGGGCCTGCTCGGCAGATCGGATGTCGGGCCGACTCACGATCTCCATGAGCGGCACGCCGGCGCGGTTGTAGTCCACGAGCGAGTGCTCAGCATCGTGGATGCGACCGCCGCCGCCCATGTGCACGGTCTTCCCGGTGTCTTCCTCGAGGTGCGCACGCTCGATGCCAACGGTCGCGCCATCAACTTCCAGGCGACCGTCGGACAGGATCGGCGACTCGTACTGACTGATCTGAAAGTCCTTGGGCATGTCGGGGTAGAAGTAGTTCTTCCTCGCGAAGATCGAACGGTCCGGCACGTCGAAGTCGAGCGCTTCCGCGAGCCGCAACGCGAGTTCGACGGCGCGTGCGTTGAGCACCGGCAGCGACCCCGGCAAGCCGAGACACACCGGGCACACGTTCGTGTTGGGCTCGGCCCCGAACTCATTCGGGCACGAGCAGAAGAGCTTCGTGGCCGTCGCGAGCTCCACGTGTAACTCGAGACCGATCACCGCTTCGTAGACGCTCACGATCTGCTCCCCTGTGCGGCCAGCAGGTCACCGCACACCCAGCGCAATGAAGTGTTGAGCACGTCGGCCGCTTCCCATTGCACGAAGTGACCGCAGCGTTGCAGCACGAACGGCCCGATGATGTTCAAGAACGCGACGCGGCACCGGTCGGGAAACGTGGGCGCGAGATCGGGCGCTCTCATCGCACCGACTCCTCGAGCGCCTGTGCGGTGCGCAGCATGATCACTTCGGCGAGCGGCGGTGCGAGCACCTGCACGCCGACCGGGAGGTTGTCGGCGCCCGTACCGAACGGCACGCTCATCGCCGGGTGACCGGCGAGGCTGCTCGGCACCGTGCATACGTCGGACAGGTACATCGCCAGCGGATCAGAGGTCTTCTCGCCGAGCTTGAACGCCACCGTTGGAGTAGTGGGCGCGAGCAGCACGTTGTGCGTCTCGTACGCGCGTGCGAAGTCACGGATGATCAGCGTGCGGACCTTCTGCGCCTTGCCGTAGTAGGCGTCGAAGTACCCGGCGGAGAGCGCGTACGTGCCCAGCATGATGCGACGCTTCACCTCGTCGCCGAAGCCCGCCGCGCGTGTGCGTGCGTTCATCGTGCCGACGTCCTCACCCTCGACCCGGAGGCCGTAACGCACACCGTCGTAGCGCGCGAGGTTCGACGACGCCTCCGCCGGTGCGATGAGGTAGTACGCCGAGATCCCGTAGACCGCGCTCGGCACCGATACCCGATCGACGTGTGCGCCGCCGGCTTCGAGCACCGACGCGGCGCGCTCGACCGCGTTGCGAACCTCAGGCTCTACCCCGTCAGCCTCCGTGAGCTCCTCGACGATTCCCACTCGAAGTCCGTCCGCCCCCGTTTGGAGCGCCTCCACGTATGCGGGCCGCGCGTCGGGGATGCAGGTGGAATCGCGCGGGTCGGGCACGGCGATGGCATCAAGTGCGGCGGCCGCGTCGGCGACCGTGCTCGCGAACGGGCCGATCTGGTCGAGGCTGCTTGCGAACGCCACCAAGCCGTACCGCGACACGAGCCCGTAGGTCGGCTTCACGCCGACGACGCCGCACAGCGCTGCCGGCTGACGGATCGATCCCCCCGTGTCCGACCCGAGCGCGAGCGGTGCAAACCCGGCCGCGACTGCGGCGGCGGAGCCCCCACTCGATCCGCCCGGCACACGCGCAAGGTCGTGCGGGTTGCCCGTGGGACCGAACGCCGAGTTCTCGGTGGACGAGCCCATCGCGAACTCGTCGAGGTTCGTCTTGCCAACGAGCACCGCGCCGGCTTCGCGCAGGCGCTCGACGACCGTGGCGTCGTAGGGTGGGCGCCAACCTTCGAGGATCCGCGACCCGCACGTGGTCGGGATCCCGCGAGTGCACATGTTGTCCTTGACCACCACCGGGACTCCGGCCAGCGGCCCCGGATCGTCGCCCGCCGCGATCGAACCGTCGACCGCGTCTGCGGTGCGGCGGGCTTCCTCGGCGAGTACGGCGTTGAACGCGTGGACCTCACCCTCGCGTGCCTCGATGGTGGCGAGGTGCTCGTCGACGACTTCCCGCGCCGACCGTCGGCGGGCGCGCACATCGGCAGCGATGTCGAGCGCGGTCTGGGTCACGGTGCGTCGAGGATGCGCGGCACCCGGAAGCGTCCATCTGCCGCGTCGGGCGCCGCGGCAAGGACTTCCTCGCGGTCCAGCGTCGGGCCGACCTCATCAGCGCGGAGCACGTTCACCAGCGGAAGCGGGTGCGCGGTCGGCGGAACGCCGTCGAGATCGATCGCAGCCAAGTCTTCGACGTGTTCGAGGATCCCCGAGAGCTCACCCACCATCCGCTCGGCCTCGTCGTCGGTGAGCGACAGTCGCGCCAGCCGCGCGACGTGCTCCACGTCGTCTCGCGTGATTCGGGGCGTCACGGCGCCGAGTCTACGATCCGATCCCGAACGGAGGACCTTCCTTTGGCCAAGCACGCCTTCTTGTCTGACGAGTGGTTCGCGATCGTGGAGAAGCTCGTCGAAGAGCACAGTCCGGAGGCGCCCCCGGGCGTCGACATGGTCACGAACATCGTCGTGACTGATTCACCGTTCGGCGCCGAGCGTCACCTGCACATGTCGTCACGCGGCGGGCGCGGGCACGTCGGCATCGGGCACGCGTCCGACGCCGACGCAACAGTGACCACCGATTACGAGACGGCGAAGGAGATGTTCACCTCCGGTGACCCCAACGCCGCGATGCAGGCGTTCCTCGCCGGAAAGCTCCGCATCCAGGGCGACCTCGCCAAGATGATGGCGGCGCAGGCCGCGGCGAACCCCGCGACAGCCAACGAGGCCCTCCTCGAGGCCATCCAAGGCGTCACTGAATAGGGAGCCTCGCTCCCCGCGCTACCGGTTCTCGGGGACGGCGTTCCAGGACCGCAGGAAGATCACAACGGACGCCAAGGCGAGCGAGCCGTACGACAACAGGTCGGCGATGCCTTGCTGGCGCGCCACGTCGCCGTCGACGCCACCGACCTCGAAGCCTGACTCTCCAACGATCGCTTCGAGTGCCGGCGGCACGTCGAATCCGCCAGGCAGCGCCGAGCCGCTGCCGCCGAACACGCCGGGGGCGATGATCTGGAAGATGCCGTAGACGGCCTTCGCCGCCGCGGTGAGCGCGAGCACTGCGGCTACAAAGCAGATGCCGTAGTGCGCGGCGCGCGCAACAGCACCGGTCGCGCCGCAGGCGAGCTTTCCGGCCGGTGCGAGCGCTTCGGACCGTCGGTAGTGGAACACGAACACGATGCCAGCCGCGATCATCAGCAACCCGTTGTCGAGCGCGTCGCGGTAGAGCGAGTTGTCGTCGTGGCCGTCGACGATGAACTGCGTCAACGCCCGCACGACGCTGTAGAAGGCGAGCAACGTGACGAACAACGTGAGGATCGTGATGGTCCCGACGTAGCGCGTCTGCGTGCGGGTTCCGCCGACATCGTCGTCGCGGCGACCCGCGACGAGGATCAGGATCGCCGCAATGATCACCAGGATCCCGACCACGATCAGCAGGAAGTCCGGCGTGTTCCCGAAGATGCTCATGTCGCCCCCAATAGTGGTCGCGATCAGTCTTTCAGGGCTCAGTCCTTCAAAGCGATGGCGATCTCGTCGGGACCTCCGCGTCGCGTCTTGGGCTGCAGGCCCGACGCGGCCTTCGCGAGCTGCTCGACCGACCAGCGCTCGCCCTTGTTCACGATCCTCTCCGCCATCGAGTACGGCTGATAGCGGACCACGCGGTCACCTTCGACGAAGAAAGTGTCGCCGGTGAACGGGCAGTCGGCGGTCGAGAGGTAGGCGACCATCGGCGAGACGTTCGCCGGGTCCCACATGTCGAACTTCGACGCGTCCTCGGGCGCCTTGACCATGTCTTCCATGCCCGGCGTCTGCTCAGTCAGGCGCGTGCGCGCCATCGGCGTGATCGCGTTGGACCGCACGCCGTAGCGCCCGAGCTCCATCGCGCAGATCGCCGAGAACGTGGCGATGCCGGCCTTGGCTGCGCCGTAGTTCGTCTGTCCCGCGTTGCCGAGCACACCCGACGTGGATGATGTGTGAACGAGCGCCGCGTTGACCGTCTTCTCGGCCTTCACCTGTCCGCGCCAGTACTCGGCTGCGTGGCGCGTCGGGCAGAAGTGGCCGCGCAGGTGCACCTCGATGACCGAGTCCCAGTCCTCTTCACTCATGTTCACGAGCATGCGGTCGCGCAGGATGCCGGCGTTGTTCACCAGCACGTGGAGGTCCCCGAACGTCTCGATCGCGAGATCGATGAGTGCCTTGGAGCCGTCCCAGTCAGTGACGCTGTCGGTGTTCGCAACCGCTTCACCGCCCATGGCCTTGATCTCGTCAACGACCTGCTGTGCCGGGGCGCGGTCTTCTCCCTCACCGTGGATGTCACCACCGAGGTCGTTCACGACGACCTTGGCGCCTTCGGCGGCGAACAGCAGCGCGTGCTCGCGCCCGAGCCCACGCCCCGCACCCGTGATGATGGCAACTCGCCCGTCCAACGTCCCCATTCATGCGCTCCTTCGCTGCGGCGCAGCGATCGTAGGCAGTCCATCGCGCGCGGTGCCGAAGCGGAGCGGAGGCACTCGCCAGGGAGCGACCGTCCGCGGCGCAGGTACCCTGCGTCGCAGGGAGCGAGCTAAAGGTAGAGGGTGACTTTGGAGCCCTTGGGGACGACGTTGCCGCCAGTAGGTGCCTGCGCCCGAACCGGGGCACCGGGCGCGTAGTTCTCGACGTCGGGCACCAAACCGAGATCGCGCACCACGGCGCTCGCGGCCTCGACCGTCATGCCCACGACGTTCGGAACCGTGATGAGCTCAGGCCCCTTGCTCACGACGACCGTGACCTGCGAGTCACGCGGCGCCAGCTCGCCGACCGCCGGCTTCGTCCCGATCACGACGCCCGCGGGCACGGAGTCGCTGAAGGCGTCTTCACGCACCGCGGTGAATCGCACCGACGCCAGGATCGCAACCGCCTCCTCATAGGTCTTGCCGGCAACGTCGGGAACCGCGACCGGCTTGGGACCATTGCTGACGACGAGCTCGACCCGCTTGTCGGGACGCCACTTCGTGCCGACGGGCGGGTTCGTGCTGAGCGCGATGTCCTTCGCGATCTCCTCGTGATGCACGGGCGTGACTGCGACGACAAAGCCCGACTGCTCGAGCAGCACGGTCGCATCGGCGACGGGCAGGCCTGCAACATCGGGGATCGGGATTGGAGGTGGGCCACGCGACACCACGACCGTGATCTCGTCGCCTTCGTCCAAGAACGCGCCGGGTCCGGGCTGCTGCTCGATCACCAGGCCGCGCGGGTCGTCCGACGTGCGGCGCTCGACGACCTTCATGAGCAAGCCCTTTTCGGTGGCCAATGACGCGGCTTCCTCGCGATCCACTCCAACGAGCGCTGGCGCGTCGACGCTGGCGCCGGCACCGGTAGAGAGGAACAACGCCGCGGGCGCGATGAGCATCGCCGCAATCGCGATCCCGACCACGACTGGGATCGCGCTCTTGCGCATGACGACATGGAGTGGCTCGCCACCATGGATCTCGAGCGGCGCTTCGGCCTCGTTCACCGTGTCGTCATTCGACGGATCCGACGACGGCTTGCCGGTTCGCATCCGTGCGATGCGCGTCGGATTCATGTCGTCGAGGTCGCCGCCCAGGCCGGCGATCGGCAGTGCCGCCGGCGTCGGAAGCTGGCGGGCGGCGCGGGCGAGCGCTGTGCCCATGTCGGCCGCATTGGCGTAGCGCTCGCTCGGGTCGGGGCGGCCAGCGCGCGCGACCACTTGCGCGAGCGGTCCCATCTCGAACGGTGGCTGGATGCCGCGCGACGCTCGGCTCGCGATCGTGCCGAACGCGGTGTCGGCCACACCGGGCACGGTGCCCGTGCACGCTTCGACGAGCACCAGGCCGAGCGCGTACAAGTCGGCACGGCCGTCGAGTCGCCCTTCTTCGGCCTGCTCGGGTGCCGCGTAGCGAGCCGTGCCGAGCACCGTGCCGCTCGGCTCGGTCCACGATGCTTCGGCCAGCGCGCGAGCGAGGCCAAAGTCGGCGACCCGCACGATCCCGTGCTCGTCGAACAAGAGGTTCGCTGGCTTCACGTCGCGGTGCACCAGACCGCGGGCGTGGGCGTACCGGAGTGCGGCCGCGACCTGCCGCCCGACATGGGCGGCTTGTTCCGGGGTGAGCCGGGCGCCAGTGTCGAGGAGCCCCCGCAACGAGCCGCCCTTCAGCAGCTCCAGCACCATGAAGGGGACGCCGTCGTCCTCGCCCCAGTCGTAGACCGCCATCACGTGGGGGTGATGGAGCGCGGCGGCGATCTGGGCCTCGGCCCGGAACCGGCGCAGGAAACCGGCGTCGTCCGCGAGCCCGCTGTGCAGGACCTTCACGGCCACCCGCCGCCGCAGGCGGATGTCGTCGGCGACGTAGACGCGACCGCTCCCCCCGGCGCCGATGGGCGCCAGGAGGCGGTAGCGCCCTGCCAGGACGCGACCAACGAGGTCAACGAGGGCAGTGTTGGCCATGTGGCGTACCAGGCTACGAGGCACCATCCGCCGCGCCGCGCCACCCCCGTAGAGAGGTTGTGGCAGGCCCTCACTACGCTCAACGACGCATGCGGCATCCGTGGCGAGTCGTGATCGTCGTCGCCATCCTCGCGGCCGCCCTGAGCATGGCGGCGATTGCCATCGACTCCGCAGTCACCACCACTGAGGCCGAAGACCCGATTCCCGCCGTCGAGACCGTGGTGCCGGGGCCGGCCGAGATCCTCCAGGACGCCATCACCGCCGACCTGCGGGTCAACCTCACGGGCGTCCTGGTGATCGATGGCGTCGAGGTCCCCGAGGACCAGACCGATCGAGTAGTCGCGCTCGGGCAGGTCAGCTTCCGTCCGGGCCCGGGGAAGGAGATCGTGCGATTCGAGCCGGGGACGCACACCGTGACGGTGCTGTTCTGGGAGCGCGGCAAGGAACGTCCGGCGAACCCCGAGTCCTACACCTGGACGTTCCGCTCAGTCTCCTGACGGGCCGTTGTCGAGGAGGTCGACGAACGCGGCTTCGTCGAGGATGGTGACCTTGAGCGACTCGGCCTTCGCGAGCTTCGAGCCCGGGTTCTCGCCGACGACTACGTAGCTCGTCTTCTTCGACACCGACGACGTCACCTTGCCGCCGCGCGCTTCGATCTCGGCTTGGGCCTGCTCGCGCGACAGCGCTTCGAGTCCGCCGGTGAGCACGAACGTCATGCCGAGCAGCGGACCTTCCGCCGCGGGCGCGGCCGTCGACGACGTGAGGTCGACGCCCGCCGCACGCAGCTTGTCGACGAGGGCGCGGTTGTCGGCGATCGAGAAGAAGCGCTGGACGCTCTGCGCGATGACCGGCCCGACGCCATCGACCGCGGTCAGCTCTTCCACCGGCGCGACTTCGATCGCCGCGAGGTCGCCTTTCGCGCGCGCGACCGCTTGCGCAGCCGTGGGGCCGAGGTGACGGATGTTGAGACCGACGAGCACGCGCGCCAACCCGCGCGCCTTCGACGCCTCGATGCCGGCCACGAGGTTCTCGGCGGACTTCTGAGCCATCCGCTCCAGCGGCACGAGGCCCTCAACGGTCAGCGCGTAGATGTCGGCGACGTCAGCGAGCAGCCCGGCGTCGACGAACTGACGGACCCGCTCTTCGCCGAGACCTTCGATGTCCATCGCGCCGCGGCCTGCGAAGTACACGATGCGCTGCACACGCTGCTCGGGGCACTCGACGTTGACGCAGTGGTGGTCGGCCTCGCCTTCGAGGCGCACGAGCGTGGCGCCGCACGCCGGGCATTCCTTGGGGAACACCCACTTGCGCGCGCCCTTCTTGCGCTTCGCGAGCACCGGGCCCACGACCTCGGGGATCACGTCGCCCGCTTTGCGCACGATCACCGTGTCGCCAAGGCGGACGTCCTTGCGCGCGACCTCGTCTTGGTTGTGGAGGGTGGCCAGACCCACGGTGGAGCCGCCGACGAACACAGGCTCGAGCTGCGCGAACGGAGTGGCGCGACCGGTGCGCCCGATGCTCACGAAGATGCCACGCAAGACCGTGGTCTTCTCCTCCGGGGGAAACTTGTACGCGATTGCCCACCGCGGCGCGCGACTGGTGGTGCCCATCTCGTCGCGCTGACCAAGGTCGTCGACCTTCACCACCGTGCCGTCGATCTCATATCCGAACGAATGGCGATGGTCGAGCATGCGCGCGCAGAAGTCGTAGACGCCGTCGATCGCATCGAGCTGCTCGGTGTGCTCGTTCACCGGGAGCCCGAGCTCGGCGATCCACGCGAGCGTCTCGTGGTGCGAGCGAAGCTTCGGCCCACCCTCTTGCACTCCGAGCTGATAGGCAAAGAAGTCGAGATCGCGCGACGCGGTGACCTTCGCATCCTTCTGCCTGAGACTGCCCGCGGCCGCGTTGCGCGGATTCGCGAACAGCCGATCGTCAGCCTCACCCTGGCGACGGTTCAGCTCCTCGAACGACGCCAAGGGCATGAAGATCTCGCCACGCACCTCGAGACGGTCCGGCACCGCCTTTCCAGTCAGCCTTTCCGGGATCGCCGCGATCGTGGCCACATTCGGGGTGACGTCCTCACCGGTGACCCCATCGCCGCGCGTCGCCGCCCGCGTGAGGCGACCACCCTCGTAGAGCAGCGAGATCGCCAGGCCGTCGAGCTTTGGCTCGGCGACGAACACGATCGGGCCCGGCACGAGCTTCACGATCCGGTCGTGCCACGCATCGAGCTCCTCGCGGGAGAACGCGTTGTCGAGCGAGAGCATCGGCGCCACATGCGAGACCGGAGCAAAGGTGGTGGTCGCGGCGCCGCCCGGTCGCTGCGTCAATGAGCTGGGCGTGACGAGCTCAGGGTGCGCGGCTTCGAGCTCACGCAGCTCGCGCATGAGCGCGTCGTACTCCGCGTCGGCGATCTCAGGCGCGTCGTCGAGGAAGTAGCGCTCATTGTGGTACTCGATCTCGGCGCGCAGCTGCTCGACGCGCTCGGCGGGATCAGGGGCAGCCATCGCGATCGAGGCTACCGATCCCGTGTGACACTCCGTTCCGAAACGCCGTGCTCGACACCGGGATGCTCACGGGTTCCGTCCGAGCCATGACCCGATCGTCGGATCCTCGGAGCTCCCCGAGGCCAGACTACGGCGATGCCGGTCAAGGTCAGCGTGTGGCTGTTGCGCTCGGGATGGATCACGCTGCCACTCACTGCGGGTCCAGCCGCGAGCGACGCGATCTCGACGTTCGCCGATGCGCCGCGCGTCGCGGCGGCTGTGGGGTTGTTCATCGCGTGGGGTGCCGGTGCCGTGGCCGTGCTCGCTCCGCATCCGATGGGGCTCACGTTGCTGCGCGCGGTCGCGCCGTGCTTCGCGCTGCTCGCGATCGGCGCCCGCGTCGCGGATCAGACCACTGGTGCTGAGAGTTGGGGCGCGATCGCCGCGACGGTGATCGTGATGCTGCTGGTGTCCTCAGCCGGCGTCGCCCGCGCCGCGGCGAACGGGATCGCCTACGGCGACGAAGACCGCTTTCCGTTGCGCGCGCCACCGGCGCTTTTCATCGGACCGATACCCGTCGCCCGGTTGCTGGCGATCGGCGGGCTCGCCACCGGTCCGCTGTTGCTCGCTGACGAGCAGGTGCTCGGTGGCGTGATCGCCTTGGTGCTCGGGGTTCCCGTGGCGGTGTTCGCGGGGCGCGCGCTGCACGCGCTCTCTCTGCGGTGGCTCGTCGTCGTGCCGGCTGGCGTCGTGATCGTCGACCCGATGACGCTGTCAGACCCGGTGCTGTTCGTGCGCCGACAGGTGCGCGCGCTTCGCCCGCTCTCGTCCGGTACATCAGCACCCCACGATGCCGTCGATCTCCGTCTGGGCGCGGTCGCGGGCACGGTGCTCCTCGACCTCGGCGAGGACGTCGAGATCCTCCAGCGAAGCCGCGGACGACGATCGAGCGCGAACGTCGCCGTCCACCGACTGCTCATCGCTGTCGTGCACCGCGACCAGATGCTCCACTCAGCTGCCCGCCGCGTTCCCGTCGAAGCCCGGTAGCCCCACCCCACGGATTTTCGGCACGTTCAACCCAACTATGTGTTGTTGAGCGTGCCGAAAAACCTTGGGTTGGGGTCTCTAGGCGGCGATGCCGCCGCCTACGAGCTCGTCGCGGTCGTAGAGGGCGACGACTTGGCCGGACGCGACACGTGGATGCGGCTCGTGCATCACGATCCGATCGGGTGCGACGACGCGGCCGGGAGCCGGCTGCCCGTGCGCCCGCACCTGCACGGTGAGGTCGCGGCCGCGTGCTGGCGCGCCGACCCACACGAGATCGCGCACCGGGATCTCGGTGCGCAGCAGATCCTCTCGGCGTCCGATCGTCACCGTCGCGCTCACCGCGTCGACATCGACGACGTAGCGCCGCTCGCCGGCTGCGACACCGAGGCCCCGCCGCTGCCCGACCGTGAAGTGGGCGATCCCGTTGTGGTGTGCGACGAGGCGCCCGCCCATGTCGACGACGTCACCCGGTCGACCGGGTGCACGATCGTCGAGGAACCGGCGCCGCTCGTCGCGAGCGACGAAGCAGACGTCCATGCTCTCGGGCTTGCTGGCGGTCCGAAGGCCGAGCCGGGTCGCGTGCGCTCGCACCTCGGCCTTCGTGAGCTCACCGATCGGGAGCATCACGCGGGCGAGCTCGTGCTGGCCGAGCATGTAGAGGACGTATGACTGGTCCTTGGCAGCGTCGACGCCGCGGAGCAGCCGGAGGTCACCATCGCGCGCGCGGCGCACGCGGGCGTGGTGACCGGTCGCCACTGCGTCGAAGCCGAGCGCGGCGGCGCGTCCGAGCAGCACGCCGAACTTGATCGACCGGTTGCACTCGACGCAGGGGTTGGGTGTCTGGCCCTGTGCATGCGCCTCGACGTACGGCCCGACCACGCTGTCGTCGAACTGCTCGGCCAGGTTGAACACATAGTGGGGGACGTCGAGCTGCGCAGCCACCCGCCGGGCATCTTCGACGTCACCGACCGAGCAGCACCCGGAGTCGATCTGACCACCCCACAGTCGCAGCGTCACCCCGGTCACGTCATGACCCTGGTCGCGCAGCAGCGCGGCTGCGACGGACGAGTCGACGCCACCGCTCATCGCCACGAGGACGTTCATCATTCCGGTCGCGCTCGCTCGTCGCCGGGGTTCCCGGCGCCGCCCTTCGGGACGCTCGCCGCTCCTGCGAGCTCCCTCGCTCTGCTCGGGCGCCGCCCCTCGTGACGAAGCTGCGCGACCACGTCGGGGATGACGGCGAGCGCGTGATCGACGTCGGCATCGGTCGACGCGAAGCCGAGGCTCAGACGGATCGATGCCAACGCCTGGTCGCGCGGTACGCCCATCGCCGCGAGGACGTGTGAGGGCTCCGTTGCCCCCGACGAACACGACGATCCCGCTGCCGCGAGCACCCCGCGTCGATCGAGCGCGACGAGCAACGTCTCGGCTTCGACCCCGCCGAATGCGACATGGAGGTTGCCTTCGACCTTGCGCGCCGCATCGCCGTTGAACGAGCAGTCGGGGATGGCTGCGGTGATCCCGCCGGCGAGACGGTCGCGGAGCCCGGCAACTCGCGTCAGCTCCTCATCGCGGGTCGCCACCGTGACGCGCAACGCCGCGGCCGTCGCGACCGCACCCGCAACGTTGACCGTCCCAGCACGCAGCCCTCGCTCCTGTCCACCACCCTCGATGAGCGACTCGAGCGGCACCTTGTTGCGCACGAGCAGCGCACCGGCGCCCTTGGGCCCACCGAACTTGTGGGCCGAGATCGTGACGAGGTCGACGGCCGCGGCCGCGGTCGCGACGTCGAGCCACGGCACCCCCTGCACGGCATCGGTGTGCACGACGGCGTTCGGAGCATGGGCCCGAACCAGCCGCACGACCTCGTCCAGCGGCTGGATCGTGCCGACCTCGTTGTTGACGAGCATCACCGAGACCACGACGGTGCGCTCGTCGAGCGTCTCGACGAGCGCGTCCAGATCGACGACACCGCCCGCGGACACCGGAACCCGCTGCACACGAAGCCCTTCGCGCTCGAGCCGGTCACACGGGGCCAGCACGCCCTTGTGCTCGAAGGCAGTGGTCACGACCCCGTCGCCACGGTCGGCCGCGCGCGCCGCCCGTGCCGCGCCGAGCACCGCCAGGTTGTCGGACTCGGTGCCGCCGGCCGTGAACACGAGCTCGTCGGGCTGGCCACCGAGCGCGGCGGCGACCTCCTCGCGGGCGATCTCGAGCGCGGTCTTGGCGGCTCGGGCCGCGGCGTGGCCGCCCGACGGGTTCCCGTAGCTGCCGGCGAGGAAGGGGGTCATCGCCTCGAGCGCCTCGGGCCGCATCGGCGTGCTGGCGGCCTGGTCGAGGTTGGCGGTCGGGGCGGAACGCACTCCGAAAGTCTAGGAGCGGGCTGTCAACGCCGGATCAGCGTCGTGCGTCGGACGGTGAGAACCCATCAAGGAGATCCCTGTGCGCGCCGACTCATATGAGACACTTTGGGCCGGGCAGTTCGAGGAGCAGCGGGTGCATCGAGGTTCTCATCTCCGGCGGCGAGCGATGCTCGCGTGCGCGGTTGTCGCCATCGCGCTGGTCGCGAGCGCGTGTGTGCCGCCACCGCCGTCTCCTCCGACCGTCATCTTCTACGGCGACTCCCTGCTCAGCAGCTCCAGCGGAGCCATCACCAACGGCATCACCGCCCAACGCCCGGGCTGGGAGGTCGTGACGAGGTCGTTCGGGGGCACCGCGCTGTGCGACTGGCTCGACTCCATGCGCGGCGACGGCGACCTCAACGCCAAGGTCGTGGTGATCGAGTTCGTGGGCAACAGCCTCACGCCATGCATGGGTTCGGGTGCGCACCCCGCGATGTCACCAGGGTGGTACTCCCTGTACTCCAGTGCCGCGAACGAGGCCGCGTCGATCTGGGCGGCGCGGGGCGTGAAGGTGCTCTTCGCGAGCGCGCCCCGCGGCGTGTGCAGCGCGCCACCGGCACCGCTCGATGGCATCTACCAACAGGCGGCGAATGCGTGGGGCGCGACGTTCAGCGCTGCGCCATCAGAGACGTTCCTCGTGTCGACGGGCACACCCCCGTCGGAGCCGACGACCACGACGACCTCGACGGCGTCGACCACCGTCACCACGGCCCCGCCGGAGGTTGAAGGAGCGGCGACGCTCCCCCCGATGAGCGTGGGCTCGAGCGTCCTGGCCGCGATGGACGAAGTGATGGTCCAGGCCGAAGGATCCTGGCCGTGCACGGATCTCGGTGACCCGCCGCCGCCGAGCATCTACGGGTTCGAGATGCCGTGCCTCCCCGACGAGACGCTGGCGATGGGGTGTGTGAACGGCCTCATCCAGGTGCGTGAGGGCACCGCCGCGAACCCTGGCGGGCACTTCTGCCCGGTGTCTGTGAGCCAGTGCCCGATGTACTCCTCGGGGGTCCGCCGCTTCAGCGATGCCATCGTGGCCGCGACCGTCCCCTTGATGGTCTGACCCCTCGATCCACCCCGATCCAGGCGGCAGAGAGGCGCCAAATCTGCCTCCTGACCTGCATCTTGGTGCCGCATGTCACACCCGGGAATGACTGTCATACCCCCCGGGGATACTCATGGTGTGCACACGCAGCTCCGCCTCGTCGACGCCCCGAAGACCTCCTCCACTGAGCAGGGTCCGGCAGCACGCCGGCGTCCTTCGGCTCGGCGCGTGAAGGGCCGCGCCGCTCGACGGGTCACCTGGGGTGCCGACTGGCACCTCGACACCAAGGTCCGCCGGGTCGGCCGGGAGGGCGTCGCGGCGGCCCGTCAAGCGCTCGCCGAGGCGACGCCTCCCGACGGCAGGTTGCGCAAGGCGAGCTGACCGCCCGGGTCAGGGCGAGCTGCTGGTAGTGGTGCTCGCCGGTGGACCGGTCGAGGTCGTCGTCGATGCCGATGTCGCGCCGCTCCCGAGTGTGGTGACGGTCGTGCTGCTCGTGGTCGTTGTCGGCGGATAGACGAGACCCGACTGCACCTGGCTCCGCAGCGTCGCGAGCTCGGTGTAGAACGCGTTGCCCGGGCACCCGGTCTGGTCGACGTCGCGGTGCGTCACGATCGCGTTCGGCAGGTACACCGACGTGCCCACCGGCCAGTTCTGGCAGTTGCACGGTGAGCTCGCCACGGTCTGCCAGAAGCCGGCCGCCGGGTTCACGTAGGCCTGGCTCAGCCGCCAGCGCAGCAGGTGCACGAGCGCCTTCCACTGCGCGTCGCTCGGCTTGATGCTCGTGAAGTCGCCAAGCAGCGCGACACCCACCGAGCCGGTGTTGAACCCGCCGGCGTGTCCGCCGATGACTGGGTTCAGCATCCCGCCGTCGCGGCCTTCGAAGATCTGGCCGTACTTGTCGATGAGGAAGTGGTACGCGATGTCGCAGTAGCCATTCGTGTTCATGTGGTACGACTGGATGCCGCGCACGATCGCCGCGCTCTGCTGCGGCGAGTAGTTGTTGCTTCCCGCGGTGTGGTGCACGACCGCGAAGCGCAGGCCACCGTCGGCCATCTGCGGCGCGTCGCACGTGACGGGCCCGGTGCCGAACGGTGCGGCCGACCAGGTCGAGCGAACGTAGATCGGCGGCATCGTGCTGCCGTTTGCTGGCGGAGCCGGACGGCAACCCACCGCGACGAGACCAACCGCGCAGCCGATGATCAGCGCGCGTCGAACGCGCAGGCTTCGCCATGGCGACCAACCGAGCGCGATCGCGCCGAGCAGCACGGCGGACGCGAACAGCGCGCCGGCGAACAAGTAGCGACCCGGACCGTCGATCGCGGGCACGAAGCCGCCAAACGCGGCAGCCGAGCCAGCAGGTGGGTCGGCTGGGGAGGAGTCGACCGCTTCGACGGTCACGTTCGCGGCGGTTCCGTCGGCGAGCGTGACGCGCACTGCGGTCGCGTCGTCGCCGACCCAGATCGGGTCGGTCGCAGTGCCTTCGGTCGTCGCGGCACCGACCGCGTCGCGGGTGCCCTCGTCGACCTGGCTGTCGGAGTCGCCTTCGACGGCGGTCGCCTTGGTCCACGTGCCGTTCGCGCGCTGCACCTCGACGGTGAACTCGGCCGAGCTGTCGCCCTCCCACGAGACGCCCACGAGGTTGGCGTCGATCGGGGTGGGCGCCGACTGCCACCCCGTCGCGACCGTCTGGTCGGCGGGCGCGACCGGGACTTCTTCGGTGGTCGGTGGCGGCGCGGCCGTGCTCTCGACGGCGAGCACAGGGCCGCCCAGCAGCACGAGAAGAGCAGCGGGCAGCAGGAGCAGACGGCGCATGGGGGGCGTCCTCAGTTCGTAGATGGGCTGGAGATGGAGTCCCTACCGACCGCCCGCCCCAGCAGTCTCGCGCGTGTTCTCGGCCCGATCCAGGGTTGACTTGACCCACATCAGCCCCATGATCGGCCCCGAGGGGGCGACGGCTCTGCCGCTCGTCCCCGCACGAGCCCGAAGCTTGCGAGGGCGACCATGGAGGCAAGCCTTCCGGGACCAGGGGGTCCCGGGTCGCCGGGCGGCCAGGACCCCCTCTACCGTTGAGGCATGGCGAGGCTCGCGGGCTGGCAGGAGTTGGCGGCCAAGGAGGCCAAGGGCGACCTCGACCGCCTGACGTGGGAGACCCCTGAGGGGATCCCGGTCCAGCCGCTCTACACCGCCGAGGACCTCGAGGGCCTCGAGACCGTCGGGGGCTTGCCCGGCATCGAGCCGTTCGTACGGGGCGTGCGGGCCACGATGTACGCGAACCGGCCGTGGACCATCCGCCAGTACGCCGGGTTCTCCACCGCGGAGGAGTCGAACGCCTTCTACCGCCAGAACCTCGCGGGCGGGCAGATGGGTCTGTCGGTCGCGTTCGACCTCGCGACCCACCGTGGCTACGACAGCGACCATCCGCGCGTCGTCGGCGACGTCGGCAAGGCGGGGGTGGCGATCGACTCCGTCGAGGACATGAAGATCCTCTTCGACGGGATCCCGCTCGACCAGATGACGGTGTCGCACACGATGAACGGCGCGGTGCTCCCCGTGCTCGCGGGCTACATCGTCGCCGCAGAGGAGCAAGGCGTCAGCCAGGAGCAGCTGGCCGGGACCATCCAGAACGACATCCTCAAGGAGTTCATGGTCCGCAACACCTACATCTACCCGCCCGAACCGAGCATGCGGATCGTCGCCGACATCATCGAGTACACGGCGAAGCACATGCCGAAGTTCAACTCGATCTCGATCTCCGGCTACCACATGCTCGAAGCGGGCGCGACGGCGGTGCAGGAGCTCGGCTTCACGATCGCCGACGGACTCGAATACGTCCGCACGGTGCGCGACCGCGGGATGGACGTCGACGCGTTCGCCGGACGCCTGTCGTTCTTCTTCGGCATCGGGATGAACCTCTTCATGGAGGTCGCCAAGCTGCGCGCGGCGCGCCTGCTGTGGTCGCGGGTGATGCGCGAGGCCGGTGCGAAGAAGCCAGGGTCGCTGATGCTGCGCACGCACTGCCAGACGTCGGGCGTGTCGCTCACCGAGCAGGACCCGTACAACAACATCGTGCGGACGACCGTCGAGGCGCTCGCGGCCGTGCTCGGTGGTACTCAGAGCCTGCACACGAACTCGTTCGACGAGGCGCTTGCGTTGCCAAGCGACTTTGCCGCGCGCATCGCCCGCAACACCCAGCTGATCCTCGCCGAGGAGTCGGGCGTCACCCATGTGGTCGACCCGCTGGGCGGCTCCTATTACGTCGAGGCGCTCACCGAGTCGGTGGCGAATGGGGCGTGGGACCTCATCCAGGAGGTCGAGACGCTCGGCGGCATGACCAAGGCGGTCGAGTCGGGCATGCCGAAGCTGCGCATCGAGGAGGCGGCTGCCCGCCGCCAGGCCCGGATCGACCGCGGCGACGAGGTGATCGTCGGCGTCAACAAGTACCGCCTGGCCGAGGAGACGCAGCGGAGCGCTGGCCGGACGGCCGGGAGCGCGCAGCGGAGTCGACCCGAGCAGCAAGAGCCGCCCGTCGACATCCGCGAGGTCGACAACACCGCGGTGCGGGAGTCGCAGATCGCACGGCTGGAGAAGGTGCGTTCGACCCGCGATGCGCAGGCCTGCCAGGAGGCGCTGGAACGGTTGGCCGAGGGCGCTCAGGGCAACGGCAACCTGCTCGAGCTGACCATCGACGCCACTCGGGCCCGCGCAACCGTGGGCGAGATCTCCGACACGCTCGAGCAGGTGTTCACCCGTCATCGAGCGACCGTCCGTACGATCAGTGGCGTGTACGCCGACGCGGCCGAAGGCGACGCCGAGTGGGACACGGCACGGGGTGAGGTCAAGGAGTTCGCCAAGGCCGAGGGCCGTCAGCCCCGCATGCTCGTGGTCAAGCTCGGCCAGGACGGTCATGACCGCGGCGCGAAGGTGATCGCGACCGCGTTCGCCGACCTCGGCTTCGACGTCGACGCCGGCGAGCTGTTCCAGACACCCGAGGAAGCCGCGCGCGACGCGGTCGAGAACGATGTGCACGTCGTCGGCGTGAGCAGCCAGGCCGCCGGCCACAAGACGCTCGTGCCGGAGCTGATCGCGCAGCTGCGCAAGCTTGGTGGCGACGAGATCGTCGTCGTCGTGGGTGGTGTGATCCCACCGGCGGACTACGAGTTCCTGCACGACGCGGGCGTCGCCGAGGTGTTCGGCCCCGGCACCCACATCGCGACGGCCGCCGCGCGCGTTCTCGCCGCGATACCGCGTCACCACTAGGACGCGGTTGAGCGAGCTCGCGGCGCAGATCGCGAACGGTGATCGCCGGGCGCTCGCGCGAGCGATCACATTGGTCGAGTCGACCCGCGCGGACCATCGCGCTGACGCGGAGGCGCTCCTCACCCAGGTGATGCCGCGCACCGGCAGCGCGATCCGAGTCGGAATCTCGGGCGCGCCGGGGTCCGGGAAGTCGACGTTGATCGAGGCATTGGGGTTGCGCCTCGTCGACTCGGGCAAGACCGTGGCGGTGCTCGCGGTCGACCCGTCGAGCACGCGCAGCGGCGGTTCGATCCTCGGTGACAAGACACGGATGGGTGAGCTGACGCGACGAGCCGAGGCGTTCGTGCGGCCGTCACCGACTGGCGGGACGTTGGGCGGGGTCGCGCGGCGAACACGGGAAGCGCTTCTCGTGTGCGAAGCCGCCGGATTCGACGTCGTGCTGGTGGAGACGGTTGGTGTCGGCCAGTCGGAGGTCGCGGTCGAAGGGATGGTCGACTGCTTCCTCTTGCTGATCGCGCCCGGTGCCGGGGACGAGCTCCAGGGCATCAAGCGCGGGATCATGGAGCTCGCCGACATCGTCGTCGTGAACAAGGCCGACGGTGATCTCGCCGCGACCGCGACCGTGACCGCGTCTGACTACGCGAACGCGCTTCGACTCATCCGTCCGAAGACGCCCCCGTGGGAACCGAAGGTCGTGCTCTGCTCCGCGCTCGAAGGGCGAGGCATCGATGACTGCTGGGCCAGCATCGAGGAGCACCACCAAGTGCTGGACAGCGCGGGCGCGCTCGAACAGCGGCGCGCCGAGCAAGCGACGGCCTGGATGTGGGGCGAGCTCTCGGCCGGGCTGCTGGAACGCCTGCAGGGCGATCCGGCCGCGGCCGCGGCCGCGGCCCGCCTCGAAGCCGACGTCGAGGCCGGCCGCATCCCCCCAACCGTCGCCGCCGCGCAGATCCTCGACACCTTCCACGGCTGACCTTCCTAGAAAAGGGGAATTGGGCACGCTGATTGTTGCCAGGCAACAACCAGCGTGCCGAAAAGCCCCGGAGTGACCGCCAACGACGGCCGGGGTGGCTTCAGAGCGAGGCAGTGAACGGTCGATACCCGTCCGGGATGGGGACCGAGCTGTCCGGGCGGAAGCACCGGCGCTCCGACGAGCGCGCGGGGCTTCGGTTGCGCAGCAGCGAAGCGCGCCTGCACGCCCTGCTGAGCGACACCACGGACGCGGTTGCGCTGCTCGACGAGCAGGGGCGGATCACCTACGCGAACCCGGCAACCGAGCGGCTCCTCGGTCGACCGATCTCAGCGCTCCTCGGGTCGACGCCGATCGAGATCGTCCATACCTCGGACCAGGCCCGCGCCGTCGCCACCGCGCGCGCGTGTCTCGAACGCCCCGGTGGGAGCGAGCGGGTCGAGCTGCGGGTCCAGCACCAGGACGCTGGCTGGCGCACGGTCGAGGTGGTGGTGACGAACCGGCTCGGCGATGGCGCGGTTCGCGGCGCCGTGGTGACCGCGACCGACGTGACCGACCGCCGCATCGTGGAGTCGGCGCTCGTAGAAGTGCGCGCCCGGTTCCACGCGACGTTCGACGACTCCCCGATGGGGATGACGCTCACCTCACTCGACGGTCGCATCCTGCGCGCGAACCGCTCCCTCTCGCAGATGCTCGGCATGTCCGAGGGCAGCCTCGAGAACGTGTCGCTCGCCGCACTCGCGCACCACGAAGACCGTGATGCCGTCACCAGCGCGCTCTCCACCGCGGCGGCGGGATACGGCGTCGGCGATCGCTCCGACGCCCGGCTCGTACACGCCGACGGCCGGCCGCTTGCAGTTCTGGTGTCGGCATCGGTCGTGCGCGCACACGACGGCGGTCCGATCTATCTGGTGATCCAGATGGAGGACACGAGCGCGCACCGCGAGCACGACCGGCTGCTCGCACACCACGCTGCGCACGATCCGTTGACCGGTCTTCCGAACCGTTCCATGTTCCTCGACCAGCTGAAGCTCGCGATGCGCGACGACTCCGACCCGCGCGTCGCCGTACTGTTCATCGACCTCGATCGCTTCAAGGCAGTCAACGACAGCCTCGGTCACCCCGCGGGCGACCGGTTGCTCATGACGATCGCCGACCGCTTGCGTGCCACCACGCGGCCGAACGACATGGTGGCGCGCTTTGAGGGCGACGAGTTCACCGTGCTCTGCGCGAACGTCGGCGACGAGTCAGGTGCGCGCGCGGTCGCCGCGCGGCTCGTGGACGCGATCTCGAAGCCGGTGCTGCTCGCCGAAGGCGAGGTGTTCGTGACGGCCAGCGTCGGCATCGCGATGGCCGGCGTCGACCTCGACACGCCCGAGACGCTGCTCCGCAATGCCGACGCGGCCATGTACCGAGCCAAGGAGTCGGGACGCGATCGGACCGAGTGCTTCGAGACCGCGGAGCACACCCAGGCCGTCCGCCACTTCCGCACCGCCAACGATCTGCGGCGGGCGCTCGACCGCGACGAGCTCCATCTGCACTACCAGCCGATCGTCCGTCTGGAGGACGCGAACGTCACCGGCTTCGAAGCCTTGATTCGGTGGGAGCACCCGGAGCGAGGTCTCGTCGGCCCCGGCGAGTTCATCGACCTCGCCGAGGAGACCGGCCTCGTCGTCCCCATCGGGGCGTGGGTGCTGGAGACCGCCTGCAAGCAGCTGGTGCGGTGGCACCAACGAGGGGCCGACCTGTCGATGAGCGTCAACCTTGCGGCGCGCCAGCTCGCCGAGCCCGGACTCGTCGACGAGTTCGCGCACATCCTGGCCGCCACCGGCGTGCGACCGGACCGGATGTGGCTCGAGCTCACCGAGAGCGCCCTCATGCACGACGCCGAAGCGACGATCTCGTCGCTTCGCGCACTCCGCGAGCTGGGCGTGCACCTCGCCGTCGACGACTTCGGCACTGGCTACTCGTCGATGGCCTACCTCAAGCGCTTCCCCGTGAGCTCGCTGAAGATCGACCGAGCGTTCGTCGACGGGCTCGGACGGGATGCCGAGGACAGCGCGATCTGCGCGGCGGTCGTCAACCTCGCCCACTCACTCGGGATGCGTGCGGTCGGCGAAGGGGTCGAGACGACGGAGCAGCTCAACGAGCTCCGTGCGCTCGGTTGCGAGTACGGCCAAGGGTTCCTGTTCGGCCGTCCGCAGGACCCGTCGATGTGGGGCGGGCGGCCCGATCTCCACGGGTTCACCGAACCCGCGACGAGCTGAGCCCGCTCGCCGCAGGCCGGCACCTACCCCACCGTCCGCGCCTGCGCCACGATCGGCCTGGATGCTGTGCCAACCGCGACCCCACTCGCGGGGCCACTTGCCGGACCGCTTGCCGGTGGAGGCGACCCGGGAGTCGATGACACGACGCAGGTACCGAGCAGCCCATCCGCGCTGCCGATGACGAAGGTTCGTGGTGCACCGTTCGCGAACACGTCGATCTGCGCCGAGGTGGTCGTCCCGGACACCGGACCCGATGCCGTTGCGCTCCCACTCGTGGGCACGGTGGTCGGAGCGAACGTGACGTTGCTCGTCGCGCCACCCGCGTCTCGGTCACGACGCCAGGGTTGGTAATCGTGAACGGCGGGATGCCGATCACGTCGGTGACGCGTCCACGCAACGTCGTACTGCCCCGTGGTGGTGTTGCACGTCGCGACGCCGGTGACGATCGGGTTGAAGCCCGCGTGGGCGACGCCGGCCCAGACGGTGGTCGCGAGGGCGGCGGCAGTCGTCGTCGCCAGGATCCGCTTGTTCATCAGCCCTCCCAAGGACACGACGTCGGCGGGCCTTCCCACCGCGTGTTCGACAAGAGGACGCAGTCACGGGCGCGCCGCTTACGGGTCCGGTGGGCACTCGCCACTCCCGGAGGCACTGTGCCCACGTCCCTCACCATCCAGCCCTGGCCTGACCCGGTCATCGACACGGTCGGTCACGATCCGCGTTCGGTGTACGCCGAGACGTTCTGGCTCCCCACGCTCGGGCCGACCGCGCTGCTCCTGCTGCGTCACCTCGCGTCGCGCTTCGAGCAGCAAGCGGGGTCGATCGAGCTGCCCGTCGCCGAGGCGTCTCAAGCTCTCGGGCTCGGCGAACGCGCCGGGAACAGCTCGCCGATCGTGCGCAGCCTCACTCGGCTCGAGTCGTTCGACCTCGCGTGCTCCGATGGGCGTGGGACGGTTGCCGTACGCCAGAACCTCCCGCCGCTGCCACACCGTCATGTGCGGCGACTGCCTGCACCGCTCCAGACCGAGCACGCGCGGTGGGCGGAGGCGTCGCTCGCGGAGCCGCCACACGCCGAGGCGCGCCGGCGCGCGCGGCGCATGGCGCTCGCGCTCCTCGAGCAAGGCGACGACTTCGATCACGTCGAGCGCGTCCTGTTCTCGACCGGCTACCACCCCACGGTGTGCCACGACGCGGCGCGCTGGGCCTGGCAACGACACCGCGACGCGGCCGCCGCCGCGGGACTCGAACCGGTCGGGGGTGCTGACCAGGATCGGTAGCCTCCGACCCGATGGCTGGTGATGTCGAAGAAGTAGCGAGCTGGCTGCGGGACGCCGAGGCGATCGTGATCCTGACGGGTGCAGGGATCTCGACCGAGTCGGGGATCCCCGACTTCCGCGGGCCGCAGGGAGTGTGGACGAAGAACCCCGCCGCCGAGAAGACCGCGACCCTCCAGTACTACCTGTCCGATCCCGAGGTGCGGAAGCAGTCATGGCAGAACCGCATCAACAGCCCCGGCTACTGGAGCGCCGAGCCCAACGCCGGGCACCGAGCACTCGCCGAGCTGGAGAAGAAGGCGTCACTGCACACGCTCGTCACCCAGAACGTCGACCGGCTGCACCACGCAGCCGGCACGTCACCCGAGAAGATCATCGAGATCCACGGCAACGTGCACCAGGTGAAGTGCCTCACCTGCGACTGGCGCGACGAGATGGAGGTCGCGCTCGAGCGGGTGAAGGCCGGTGAAGACGATCCCGACTGCCCAGAGTGCGGCGGGATCTTGAAGTCGGCCACGATCTCCTTCGGCGAGAACCTCGTGCCCGAAGACCTCCAGCGCGCACAGACCGCCGCGGCGTCGAGTGACGTGTTCCTCGCGATCGGCACGTCGCTCACCGTCTACCCGGCGGCCGGTCTCCCTGAGGTCGCGCTCGGACGCGGCGCTCGACTCGTCGTCATGAACGCACAGGAGACGCCGTTCGACCAGATCGCCGACGCCGTCTTCCGCGACCAGCTCGGGGACGTGCTCCCCGAGCTGATCGAGAAGATCTAGCTATTCGAGGCCGGCGGTCTCGAAGCCGCCGAGATAGGCGAGCACTCGCGCCTTGATGAACGCGGCGAGGTAGCCCTCCAGCGCGTCGAGCTTGTCGGCGATGTCGCCCTCGCGGTCGATGCCCGCGACCTCGTAGGCACCCACCTCGTTCGTCGGGTCCACGTTGCGCTCGAGAAGGATGCCCACGCCGCCCTCGACCTGCCCCTCCGCGAAGTCCAGCGCCGACGCGAGCGCACGCTCGTTTTGCACGCACACCGGCTCGAACGTCTCATCGAGGCAGTCCGCGCGGATGAGCGCGTAGTACTTGTTGATCAGACCATTCGCGCGCACGTACAGCGCGATCGAGCCGCCGAGGTCGCCGAACGCGGCGTTGCGGCCACCACCCAGCACCTCCTCCAGCCTTTGGTCCTCGACGAGGTTGAAGCCGGCCTGGGCGAGCGTGTAATCGAAGTCCTGCTCGTACAGGAACGCCCGCACCTGATCCGACGACACCCCCAAGTCCTCCGCCTTCGATTCGACGATGATCGTGTCGAAGGCCTGCATGTTCGCCTCCGCCGCCTTGCGGAAGAAGTCCGCGGCCGCGGAGGGATCGACCTCGTTCTTCAGCCGTGCGCCACCCGAACCGAGATTGAGCAGCTGGTAGGCAGCATCAACTTGCGTGCCGACGATGCTGTAGAACTGCGCCCCGATGATCGCGGGGTCGAGCGATCCTTCGACGTCGCCGGACTGATACAGCTCGTCCGCCGTCGCGAACTGATCCTGCGCGAACTGCGACACCGCGTATGCGTCGAACGCATAGCCGTAGGCATCGATGAGCGTGCTGACCTGGCCGAGCGTCCGCGGCCGGAGCGTCTTGAGCTCCTCGATGAGCGCATCGACGTCGTCTTCGACCGACGCGCTCGCGCTGATCTGGGCGACGAACGCGTCGATGCCCTGGGTGAAGTAGATCTGGGCCGCGGTGCCAGAGACCACCGCGGCTCGTGCGAACGCGGCCGCTTCCAACGCCGAGCTGTACGCACCGGCCTGGAGCCCTTGCTGGCTCAGCGAGAACGCCCGCTCCTGCGCCGTGTTCGCCTCGGCGGCGAGACCCTCGAGGAAGATCTCCTGCACTTCGGGATCGAGCACGTCCCACTGCGACACCGACGCGTCGAAGTCACTGAGCCACGCCTCGACGAACCCTTCGAGCGTGTCGTAGGCATCCGGGCTGAGCTGCATGCCGCCACCGGCCGACGGGCGCCGGAGCTGCTCGCCGGTGAACAGCTCGTAGGCCTCGTAGATGTCGGCGACCTCGATGACCTCGACGCCGACAGACTGCCCGTAGTCGACGACGTCGACGAGGTTGCCGAGGTCGTCGGTGCTGTTGCGCTGGCCCAGCGGGATGAGCATGCGCGTCTTGCCGACCTCGACGACACCATCCACCTTGTAGGGGATCCCGCCCACCGGCCCGATCGTCCCGTCGGGGTTGATCGTCCCCGTCATGGTGATGTCCTTCTTGACCTTGTCGCCGCGCAGCAATGCGATCGTCCCGACGGTCATCAGCCCGCCGGCGCTGGGGCCGTCGATGCGACCGTAGAGGTCGAAGGTGATCTCGTTGCCGCCGAGTGGCGCTCCGGTGAGCAGGGTCGCCACCGTCGCCGCGTTCCATCCAGCGGCGCGCCACTGGTCGCCGGTGCCGGCGACCTCGTCCTCGGTGAAGCCGACGCGGAACTCGTCACCACCCGATGAACGCAGCCGGATGCGCACCGGGTTCGCACCGCCGACCGATCCGTCCGGCGTCTCGGCGACCCACACCGGGAACAACGTCACCTGGGACTCTGCGCCGGCGGCCACTGCCGCGCCCGACGGCGTGACGAGTGCGCCGGTCAGGAGCAGGCAGGAGATGACGAGTGCGACTAGGGGTGTGCGACGACAAGGCATGCGAAATCCTTGATTGTCGTTTCGGGCGTGTACTAACCGTACCCAAAATCCCGGGCCGGCGCACAGAATCTCGGGGGTTGGGAATAAACGACCCGTCGGGTAGGATTTTCCCCGAAGATCTTACGGTCCCCCGCTCGGCACCCACGAAAGGCCGTCGATGGCCGGCTTCCGAGAGCTGCTCGCCGAAACCCGTCAGCGCATCCGCGAGATCGAGCCCGCGGACGCTGAGCCGCGCCTCACCGACGCCACCTTCGTCGACATCCGCGAGCTCGACGAGTTCGAGCAGGGCACGATCCCCGGCGCCGTGTTCATCCCGCGGGGTCACCTCGAGAGCAAGATCGAGCAGCAGGTCACCGACAAGGACACGCCGATCGTGCTGTTCTGCGCCAGCGGCATCCGCACCGCGTTCGGCGCCGACACGCTCCAGCAGCTCGGCTACTCCGACGTCGTGTCGATGGCCGGTGGCTTCGGCCGCTGGAAGAACGAGGGCCGACCGTGGATCACCCCGGCCGTCATGAACCCCGAGCAGCGCAACCGGTACCACCGGCACCTGCTGCTGCCGGAGGTCGGTGAGGCCGGCCAGCAGAAGCTCCTCGAGTCGCGCGTGCTGCTGCTCGGAGCAGGTGGGCTCGGATCTCCAGCCGCGCTGTACCTCGCGGCCGCGGGCGTCGGCACGCTCGGCATCGTCGACATGGACGTCGTCGACGAGTCCAACCTCCAGCGCCAGATCCTCCACAACATGGATCGCGTCGGTGAGCGCAAGGTCGACTCGGCCAAGAAGACGCTCACCCAGCTCAACCCCGACGTCGACGTCGTCACCTACGACGTGCGCTTCGGCGCCGACAACGTGCGCGAGATCATCAGCGGCTACGACGTCGTAGTCGACGGCACCGACAACTTCCCGACCCGCTATCTGCTGAACGACGCGTCGTTGCTCGAGCGCGTCCCCGTCGTGCACGGCTCGATCTTCCGCTTCGAGGGCCAGGTCACGGTGTTCAAGCCGTACGAGGGGCCGTGCTACCGCTGCCTGCTCCCCGAGCCGCCGCCGCCGGAGCTCGCGCCGAGCTGCGCGGAGGCCGGTGTGCTGGGCGTGCTGCCCGGCATCGTCGGATCACTCCAAGCGCTCGAGGCCATCAAGCTGCTGCTCGACCTCGGTGACCCGCTCGTGGGGCGGCTCCTCGCGTACGACGCGCTCGAGACCAGCTTCCGCACGTTCAAGGTGCGTCGCGACCCCGAGTGCCCCGCGTGCGGCGACAACGCTCCACCGATCGTCATCGCCGAGTACGACGACCTCTGCCTGCCTCACTGACTGACACACACACACCCGTTCTGGCGTCGATAGCAGACCGCACACGTACGTCATCGACGCCAGATCGCGGTGATCACACGCGCGGCGTTGCAGTGTCAAGCGCTGCGTGCCCACGCCTGACCAGCTGCTCGCCGCATTCGCCGCGCGGCACCACGGCATCTTCACGCGGCGGGCGGCGCAGGAGTACGGGCTGTCGGAGCGGCAGATCATGTGCCGGCTTCGCGACAGCACGTGGATCCGAGTTCACGAGTTCGCGTATCGGTTTGCCGCCGCACCGATCACCTGGGAAGGCAACGTCCTGGCCGCGTGCTGGGCAGGAGGCATTCGGGCGGTGGCGTCACACCGATCGGCAGCATGGCTCTGGAACCTCCCCGGAGGGATGAGACATCCGGTCGAGATCACCTGTCCTCGATGGCGACGAGCCCGCCACGACGGCATCGTGGTGCACGAGACGAAACGCTTCGACAGTGTTGACCGCACCACGATGGACTCGATCCCGGCAACCAGCCCCGAGCGGACACTGCTCGACCTGGGCGCCGTCTGCCGGTCGTCCGTGGTCGAGCTCGCGTTGGAGAACGGCCTACGACGCGAGCTCTTCACGTTCGCGTCACTCGAGCAGACGGTCCGCCGGCTCGGGAAACGGGGCCGCAACGGTGTCGGAGTTCTGCGGAAGCTCCTCGACGAGCGAGGATCGAAGCACGTTCCGACGGACAGCGAGACCGAGACACGGGTCCTGCAGATGTTGCGTCGAAATGGTCTGCCGCGACCCGTCACGCAGCACCGCATCCTGGACGGATCGCGCTTCGTCGCTCGGGTGGACTTCGCGTACCCCGAATGGAAGATCGCCATGGAGTACGAGAGCTATCAGGAGCACACTGGGAAGCTCGCCCTCGATCGAGACAATCCGAGGCGCAACGCACTCGTCGCCCTGGGGTGGCGACCCATCGGCATCACCCCCCAGGACATCCGCACCGGCGGTCTCCGCGTCTCGAACGAGATCCTTCGCCTCACGCGCAACCCTTGACCTGCGTTCTGGCGTCGATCGCAGACCATATGGGTATGTCAGCGACGCCAGAACGGGGGTTCTAGGCCGTGGTCGACGACGTTCGAGACGTGCGTGTGGACTTCGTTGACTTCTTTGGCGGCTTCCGTGCTGACTTCTTTGGCGGCTTCCGTGCTGACTTCTTCGGCTTCTTCGGCTTCGGCGCCGGAGGGTCGAAGTGCTCCACCAGCTCCACCAACGTCCTGACGCCGAAGCCGGTGCCGCCCTTGGTGAGCTCGCCGTCGTCGCTGCCCGCTCGTGCTGGACCGGCGATGTCGAGGTGCGCCCATGGAACCTCGTCGACGAACGCTTCGAGGAAGATGCCGGCGGTGAGCGCGCCACCCATGCCGCTCGTCCCGATGTTGCGCAGATCGGCCACTTCGGACTCGAGCAGCTTGCGGTACTCGTCGGGCAGTGGCAACGGCCACGTCGGCTCACCCGCGCGGTCCGACGCGGACCGGACCTGATCGACCCAGCCGCTGTCGTTGCCCATCAGACCGGCGACCTTCTCGCCGAGCGCGACCACGCACGCACCAGTGAGCGTGGCGAGGTCAACCATCGCGTCGGAACCGTCGGTCACAGCCAGCGCGAGGGCATCGGCGAGGATCAAGCGGCCCTCGGCGTCGGTGTTGAGCACCTCCACCGTCTTGCCGTTGCGCATCTTCAGCACGTCGCCCGGGCGGATCGCGTTGCCGCTCGGCATGTTCTCCACCATCGGCGCGTACGCGACGACTCGGTGCTTCACGCCGAGCGCGCGCAACGTCGCCATGGTGGCAAGCACCGCGGCCGCACCGGACATGTCGGTCTTCATCGTCTCCATGCCCTGCGCAGGCTTGATCGACAAGCCACCGGAGTCGAAGATCACGCCCTTGCCGACGAGAGCGAGCGTGCCCCGCGCCTTCTTTCCTGTCGGTTCGTAGACGACCTTCACGAACCGCGGCGGGCGCACCGATCCCTGCCCGACGCCGAGCACCCCACCCATCTTCTGCGTGCGCATCTGGGCCTCGTTGAGGATCGTGACGCGCACGCCCTTGCCTGTAAGAAGCCGACGGGCGGCGGCCGCGAACTCGGTCGGCGACTTCGCGCCGGCCGGCTCGTTCACCATGTCGCGCGCCCACGCCACCGCTTCGGTGATCACTTGCGCGCGCTTCAACGCTGCTTGCACCTTCGCGCCGCCGGTACTGGCGAGCGACACCTTGCGCAGCTTCGTCTGCTCCCCTTCGGACTTGTACTCGAGGAACTTGTACGAGCCGAGGATCACGCCTTCGGCGAACGCTCCGGCGGCGGCCTCGGCGGTGAGTCCGTTGTCGGCCGCGCCGGCGACGGTCGTGACGATCGAACTCGCCTTCGCGGCACGGCGCGCCAGCGCAGCACCCGCCCGGCGCAGCGTGGCCGCGTCAACCTCATCACGCGCACCAAGACCGATGAGGACGGCGTTCTTCGCCGCGGTCTTCCCGTTCAGTGGCACGACGATCGTCTCGCCGGGCTTGCCGCTGAAGCCCGCACCCTCGAGGAACGTCTTCAGGCCCCCGCCGAACGCCTTTTCGACGATGTCACCACCCGGTCCTGGCACCCGGTCGGCAAAGAACGGGACGGCAAGGAGATCGGCGCGCACCTTCGCGACGTCCTGGGTTGTCGCACTGAAAGAAATCATCTTCGGCCGATTCTACGAGGGGCTCCGGTACTCTTGATGAGTCATGGCCGACTTCTTGGAGCATCTACGCGAGCGCGTGCTGGTGCTCGACGGCGCTTTCGGCACGTGGATGCAGGGCCACGACCTCGACGCCGAAGCCTTTGGCGGCGCGGCGCTCGAAGGGTGCAACGAGCACCTCGTGCTCACCCAGCCCGATCTCGTGCGCGAGATGCACGCGTCGTTCTTCGAGGTGGGTGTCGACGCGGTCGAGACCGCGACCTTCGGCGCGTTCCCGATCGTGCTCGACGAGTACCAGATCCCCGAGAAGACGCACGACATCAACGTGAAGGCCGCTCAGATCGCCAAAGAGGTCGCGTCCGACTTCACCACGCCGGATCGGCCGCGCTGGGTCGTTGGCTCGGTCGGGCCTGGCACGAAGCTCCCGTCGCTGGGGCACATCGCGTTCGCCGCGCTGCGCGACTCGTACCTCCCCCAGATGGCGGCACTGCTCGAAGGTGGCGTCGACGCGCTGATCATCGAGACCGTCCAGGACCTTCTCCAGGGCAAGGCCGCCGTCATCGCGGCTCGGCGCGCGATGGCCGACGCTGGACGCGAGGTGCCGCTCATCGTGCAGGTCACGGTGGAGACCACCGGACGCTTGCTCCTTGGCTCCGAGATCGGTGCCGCGCTGACTGTGATCGACGCGCTGCGCCCCGATGTGATCGGCCTGAACTGCGCGACCGGTCCCGCCGAGATGGTCGAGCACATGCGCTACCTCTCCCAGCACGCGCGGCCGTTCCTGTCGTGCCTCCCGAACGCGGGCCTCCCGTCGATCGTCGAGGGGCACACCCACTACGACCTCACGCCCGAAGAGCTCGCCGACGCGCACGACCGCTTCACCAGCGAGCTCGGCGTCAACCTCGTGGGCGGTTGTTGCGGCACGACGCCCGAGCACCTGCGCCAGGTCGTCGAACGCGTCTCGGGCCGCACGCCGACGCCGCGCAACCCGGTGCACGAGCCTGGTGCATCGTCGGTGTACTCGCACGTGCCGTTCCAACAGGACACCTCGATCCTCATCATCGGTGAGCGCACGAACGCGAACGGGTCCAAGAAGTTCCGCGAGGCGATGCTCGAGACCGATTGGGACACGTGCGTGCAGATGGCACGCGAGCAAGTGAAGGAGGGCGCACACATCCTCGACGTGTGCGTCGACTATGTCGGCCGCGACGGCGTCGCCGACATGGAGGAGCTCGCGTCGCGCTTCGCGACCCAAGCCCCGCTCCCGCTCGTGTTCGACTCCACCGAGCCCCCGGTCATGGAAGCCGGCCTCCAGCACTCTGGTGGGAAAGCCATCCTCAACTCGGCCAACCTCGAGGACGGCGAAGGCCCGGGCTCACGCCTCGACAAGGTGTTCACCCTCGCCCGCGAGTACGGCGCGGCGGTGATCTGCCTCGCGATCGACGAAGAAGGCCAAGCGCGCACCGCCGACTGGAAGTTCCAGATCTGCAAGCGCATCCACGACATCGCCGTGCAGCAGTACGGGCTCGAGGCGACCGACCTCATCTTCGACTGTCTCACGTTCCCCCTCGGTTCCGGACAAGAGGATCTGCGCAAGGACGGCATCGAGACGATCGAGGCGATTCGCCGCGTGAAGGCCGAGCTGCCGGGCGCGTCGACGATCCTCGGTGTGTCGAACGTGAGCTTCGGCCTCAAGCCCGCGCTCCGCCACGTGATCAACAGTGTGTTCCTGCACGAGTGCGTGGAAGCCGGGCTCGACTCGGCGATCGTGCACGCGGCGCGCATCATGCCGATGCACAAGATCCCCGACGACGTGCGTGAGATGACGCTCGATCTCGTGTACGACCGGCGCCGCGCCGACTACGACCCGCTGCACCAGCTCATGGCCGCGTTCGAGGACGTGGAGGCCGACAAGGTGGAGCGCGAAGACCGATCGGCCTGGCCGGTCGGCGAGCGGCTCAAGCACCGCATCATCGACGGCGAACGCGACGGGCTCGAAGCTGACCTCGACGAGCAGCTGAAAGAGCTCGCGGCACTCAACATCGTCAACGACGTACTCCTCGACGGCATGAAGGTGGTTGGCGATCTCTTCGCGTCCGGCGAGATGCAGCTCCCCTTCGTGCTCCAGAGCGCGGAGACGATGAAGGCCGCGGTCGCTCACCTCGAACCGCACATGGAGAAGTCGGACAGTGGTGGGAAGGGAACGCTCGTCATCGGCACCGTGAAGGGTGATGTGCACGACATCGGCAAGAACCTCGTCGACATCATTCTCACCAACAACGGCTACGAGGTCCACAACATCGGGATCAAGGCACCGCTCCAAGCCTTCGTCGACAAGGCGAAGGAAGTGGAGGCTGACGCGGTTGGCATGAGCGGCTTGCTCGTGAAGAGCACGCTCATCATGCGCGAGAACCTCGAAGAGATGAACACGCTCGGCCTCAGCGAGACGCCGGTGCTGCTCGGAGGCGCCGCCCTCACGCGCAGCTACGTCGAGCGCGACCTCCGCCAGGTCTACGAAGGCCGGCTCTTCTACGGCAAGGACGCATTCGAAGGGTTGCGCACGATGGACGCGCTGATGGATGCCAAGCGCACCGGGGTGCTCGACCCAGAGTTCGGCCGCGAGCTCACCGGCCGTGAGCTCCCGGCGCGCCGCCAGCCGACCGATGACGACGATGGGGAAGTCGACACCGCGCGCTCGGACGTCGCGACCGATGTCGAGGTGTTCGCGCCACCGTTCGTCGGAGCCCGGGTCGCCAAGGGGATCGCGCTCGAGGACATCGCCGCCTACATCAACGAGACGGCGTTGTTCCGCAACCAGTGGCAGTTCCGGCCGGACAAGAAGCTCAACGAGAACGATGAGGAGTTCAAGACCCGGATCCGGCCGCAGCTGCGCGAGCAGCTCGCGGTCGCGCAAGCCGAGGGTGTGCTCGTGCCCGCCGTCGTGTGGGGCTACTTCCCGGTGAGCTCAGAGGGCAACGACCTCATCGTGTGGACCGACACCGACCGCGCGACCGAGCGACTCCGCTTCACGTTCCCACGGCAGGGCAAAGATCGCCGGCTGTGCATCGCCGACTTCTTCCGGCCTGCCGACTCCGGCGATCCCGACTACGCGGCGTTCCACGTCGTGACGATGGGTGCGCGCGCCACAGAGCGGGAGCGTGAGCTGTTCGCCGAGGATCGGTACCAGGAGTACCTGTTCCTGCACGGGCTGTCGGTCGAGATGACCGAGGCGCTCGCCGAGTACTGGCACTGGCGCATCCGCGACGAGTGGGGCTTCGTCGACCAAGACGGTCCGACGCTCGCCGGCCTGTTCCGTCAGCAGTACCGCGGCTCGCGGTACTCGTGGGGCTACCCCGCGTGCCCGAACCTCGAGGACCAGGCGAAGCTCGACGAGCTGCTCGACCTCGACCGCATCGGCGTGCACCTCACCGAGGAGTTCCAGCTGGAGCCCGAGCAGACGACCTCGGCCATCATCGTTCCGCACCCCGAGGCCAAGTACTTCATCGCCTGACCTCCCCTACGATTCGATCGCCATGAAGGGCCTCATCCTCTGCGGCGGTGCCGGGACGCGGCTGCGTCCCATCACCCACACGAGCGCGAAGCAGCTCGTGCCGGTGGCCAACAAGCCGATCCTCTTCTACGGCATCGAGGACATGGTGGCGGCCGGCATCACCGACCTCGGCATCATCGTCGGCGACACCGCCAACGAGATCATGGATGCGGTCGGCGATGGCTCACGTTGGGGCGCAACCGTCACCTACATCCCTCAAGCTGCCCCCGAGGGCCTCGCCCATTGCGTCTTGATCGCACGGGACTTCCTGGGTGATGACGACTTCGTGATGTATCTGGGCGACAACCTCCTCGAACAGGGCCTCTCTGACTTCGTCGACCGCTTCGAGCACGCCCGCGCCGCGGGAGGCGACCATGCGCCTTCCGCGCAGATCCTCCTCGCCCCGGTCGACGACCCCCGTCAGTTCGGTGTCGCCGAGGTCGACGACGTCGGTCATGTGGTCCGTCTCGTCGAGAAGCCTGAAGACCCACCATCGGATCTCGCGCTGGTCGGCGTCTACCTCTTCGACCGGCACATCCACATGGCCGTGCGCGCGATCGAGCCGTCAGGTCGAGGCGAGCTCGAGATCACCGACGCGATCCAGTGGTTGCTCGACCACGGTCACACGGTGCTTCACGACGTGCTGAGCGGGTGGTGGCTCGACACCGGCAAGAAGGACCCGCTGCTCGAGAGCAACCGGCTCCTGCTCAACCGGTTGGAGCCAGCGAACCACGGTTCCGTCGACGAGGGATCCACGATCGAAGGCAACGTCGTCATCGAGAAGGACGCGCAGGTCATTGGGTCGCGGATCCGCGGTCCGGCGATCGTCGGCGAGCGCACCCGCGTGATCGACAGCTACGTCGGTCCGTTCACCTCCATCGGCAACGACTGCGAGATCCGCGCGTCGGAGATCGATCACTCGGTGGTGTTGGAGCACACGAACATCGTCGGCGTGCCCGGACTTGCTGACTCGCTCGTCGGTCGGTACGTCGAGCTCACCCGCAGCGGTCAGCTCCCGCGAGCGTTGCGTCTCATGCTCGGCGACCACTCCAGCATCGACCTCGAGTAGCCATCGAGGACCGTGCCCAAGATCAAGGAACGGATAATTCAGGAACGCAGGCGGCGGAGCTTGCGCTTCACCTTGCCGGCCGCGCGGCGGGCGCGGCGATAGGCACGTCGCGCACGCGAGCCGTACATCCGTCGCTCGGCGTCGACCCGACGATGCGCCTCAGCTGCGAGCGCGTCGGTACCGGCCCCGCGGGCGACGGCTTCATCGAGTGCGTCGAGCTCGGCGTCCACTCGCTTGGGCGCGGTCTGCACCATGACGACCGCGAGCTCGGTGCGCGCGAGCGCTTCGTAGATCGGTGTCTCGGGATCCGCGTAGTGGCCGTAGCGGTCCCACTGCGCGCGACCGCACCACGCTGCAGCCGTGAAGCACGCGGCCGCAGGCTTGGGTCGGCGTTCGTGCCAGAGGTGCACCGCGCCGAGATTGTGGAAGATCCCAGTCATCACCGCCGCCACCTCAGGATCTCCAACGACCGAGAGCGGAGCATCGATATCGATCGAATGACGGCGCTGCACAGCGTCGCGGAGGAGGGGAAGGCAATCAGCGACGCGTCCGAAGTCCCCGTCCCTGACCATCCACTTCAGCTGGCGCATCGCCATACCCAACGCGAGTGCGGATCCGGGTTCCGCACGAGCCGCGCGGGTCTCGCAGTAGCGGATGAGGTCGCCGAGCGCGGCGCGTTCGTCAGGTCGCACCTTGTTGAGCGCCGCGGGATCAAGCGAGGCGACGGCGTGCAGGCTCGGGCCGACGGGCCAGACCTTCGCAGCGAAGCCGGCATCGGTGAGGAGCCGCTCGAGACCCGATGCGTCGACGAGGAACTCGTGCAACCCGACCGAGAGCACCGGGTACAACAGCGTCCATGGGGTGTCGGGCTCGACCACCGACGCGTCGGGCGTGGTGAGCACGACGATGCCGTCAGGGCTCAGACGAAGGCGCATCGCCGCGAGGTATTCGTGGGGGTCGGCGACGTGCTCGATCACCTCCGACGAGAAGATGACGTCGAAGTGCTCGTCGACCGGGAAGGCGTCGTCGAGCGTGCCCGGGCGGATGTCGAGATCCAGCTCACGACGACCGCGCTCCGCGGCGACTGACGGATCGAGGCCGATGCCCTCAGCGTCGAACAGGAACCGGGCGACGTCGAGGGCGAAGCCGTAGCCACAGCCCACGTCGAGCATGCGCGCACCGCGGCGCATCCCCGATTGCACGAGCATGTCGGCAATTGCTTCGATCCCCGCGATCTGCTCGACGTAGATGTCCCAGTCGGCGTCGGTGTACCACGACGGTGGCAGCTGCGCGCCGAGCACGACCGCGTTGCAGTCCGCGCAGCGGGCGATCTCGACCTGCGGTGACTGCCACTCGACCGGGACGCGTGCGATCAGTCGCTGCGACTTCGTGCGTGTGCACACAGGACACCGCAGGTCGACCCGCCCGTCGGCCCACGCGATCTCCACCAACGGATACTGGCACAGGCTCCCATGGGCATTGGAGCCGAACGACCCTGGCGAAAGACCCAATCTGGAGTAGAAACTTGAGTGATGGCGTCCGTCGAAGCGTCCGATGTCATCGCGGGCGTGTACGTGATCGATCCCAAGCTGCACGGTGACGAGCGCGGCGTGTTCGTCGAGACGTATCGCCGCGAGTGGATCCCGCAAGGGCGCGAGATGATCCAGGCGAACCGCGCCGACCGTCAGGCCGGATGCGTCGTCGGACTGCACTACCACCTGCACCAGGCCGACTACTGGTACGTGCCCACCGGTCGGGCACGGGTGGTGCTCCACGATCTGCGCACTGGCTCCCCCACTGATGGCGCCACGCTCACCGTCGATCTCGGCACCCGGGAAGACGGCACGCACGACCATCGCGGCGTGTACATCCCTCCGGGAGTCGCGCACGGCTTCGCGTCGCTGACCGACATGACCATCACCTACCTGGTCGACGGCTACTACAACCCCGAGGATGAGCTCGGCGTCGCGTGGAACGATCCGGCGGTCCAAGCCGACTGGGGTGTTGCCGACCCGATCCTCTCCGACCGCGACCAGCAGAACCCCGGTCGCAACGAGCTCCCCGCAGGCCGTCAGCCGCATTGGGGTCTGCGCACATGAAGCTCTTCGTCACCGGCGGTGCCGGCTTCATCGGCTCGAACTACGTGCGCCATGTGCTCGGGTCGTCCGACGACTCCGTGACCGTGTTCGACGCGCTCACCTATGCCGGGAACCTCGACAACCTGCGTGGGCTCGACGATGACCCTCGATTCGCGTTCGTGAAGGGCGACATCACCGATCGCGACGCCGTGACCGCGGCGATGAAGGGCCACGATGCCGTGCTGCACTTCGCCGCCGAGAGCCACGTCGACCGCTCGATCGCCTCGCCCGATGAGTTCGTGCACACCAACTGTGACGGCACCAACGTCATGTGCGACGTGGCGCGCACGATCGGAGTCGAGCGCTTCCTCCAGGTGTCGACCGACGAGGTGTACGGATCGATCGAGGACGGCTCGTTCAGCGAGACGGATGCGCTCGGACCGCGATCGCCATACTCCGCGTCCAAGGCGGCCGCCGACCTGATCGCGCTGTCGTACCACGTCACCTACGACGTCCCTGTGCTCGTCACCCGATCGTCGAACAACTTCGGGCCGTACCAGTTCCCCGAGAAGCTCATCCCGTTGTTCGTCACCAACCTCCTCGAAGGCAAGAAGGTCCCGCTCTACGGCGACGGTCTCAACGTGCGCGACTGGTGCTACGTCGAAGACAACTGCGCAGGGGTGGACTTGGTGCTTCGCAAGGGCACGGTGGGCGAGATCTACAACGTCGGTGGTGGCAACGAGCTCACGAACCGCGTGATCACCGACACGATCCTCGAGATCCTCGGGCACGACGACTCGATGATCGAGTACGTCGAAGACCGGCTCGGCCACGACCGTCGGTACTCGATCACTACCGACCGAGTGCGTGCACTCGGGTGGTCACCCCAACACGACTTCCGCGAGGCGATCGGAGCCACGGTCGCCTGGTATCGCGACAACGCCTGGTGGTGGGAGCCACTGAAGCAACGGGGCTCGTGAGCGATGCGGGTCTTCGTGACCGGCGCGGGCGGCCAGATCGGAAACGAGCTTCAAGCGGTCTTCGCGTCCGACGACGTCACCGCGGCAACGCATGCCGACCTCGAGATCACAGACCGCGATGCAGTGCATGCGGCGATCAACGCAGCGCAACCTGACGTCGTGGTGCACGCCGCGGCCTGGACGGCGGTCGACGACTGTGAGAGTGACCCCGAGCGAGCGCTGACCATCAACGGCGTAGGGACCCGCCACGTCACCGAAGCAGCGGCCAGCGCTGGCGCCCATCTGACGTACCTCTCGACCGACTACGTGTTCGACGGCAGAAAGCCGGATCCCTACATCGAGACCGACACGACGAACCCGCTGTCGGTGTACGGCAGCTCCAAATTGGCCGGCGAGCACGAAGTTGCCGCGTACGACCAGTCGCTCGTCGTCCGGGTGTCGTGGGTGTGTGGCCGGCACGGCCGCAACATGGTCAAGACCATCCTCGAGCTGGCGCGCACGCATGACCGCTTGCGATTCGTCGCCGACCAGATCGGTCACCCGACGTTTGCCGACGACGCGGCGACGATGGTCCACCGCCTCGTCTCCGATCGTCGGACCGGCACCTATCACGTGACGAACCAGGGCGCGGTGAGCTGGTTCGAGTTCGCGCAAGCGGTCCTCGACTCAGCAGGGCTCGACCCGACGCGGGTCGATCCGATCACGACCGCTGAGATGCCGCGACCGGCACCGCGGCCCGCGAACTCGGTGCTCGAGAACGCGGCTCTTCGAAGTGCGGGCCTTCCGCTCCTTTCTCACTTCCGCGAGCCGCTCGACCGCCTCGTCGCCGAGCTCACCTGAGGCTCGATGCCAGAAGCACCTCTGGTTCGCGCGGTCGTGGTCAACCACAACGGCGGTCACATGACGCGGGCGTGCATCGACGCGTTGAGGACCACGGATTGGCCCGCGGACCGGCTACAGATCGTGCTGGTCGACAACGCGTCGGACGACGGCCTCGCCGAAGAGGTCGAACGCGACCTGCCAGGTATCCGTGTTGTACGCAGCGCGACGAACCGCGGCTTTGCCGGTGGGTGCAACCTCGGGTTCCAAGACCTCGGCGACACCGCCTACGTCGCGCTGGTGAACAACGACGCGACGGTGACACCGGGTTGGCTTCAGCCCCTCGTCGGGGCGCTCGAATCCGATCCCGCGACCGGCGCAGCGTGCCCGAAGATCCTGCTGGACGGGACCTTTCAGGAGGTCTCGGTACACGTGCCCACGGTGCGCCGGGCCGGACGCGACGTCGGGATCTGGGTGAGCGGCGCGCGCGTCGACGGTCGCGACGTGTGGCCCCGCACGCAGCTCGTGCGCGGGTGGTGGGGGATCGAGCCAGCGGAGGGCACATGGCCGCCGGGTCAATGGACGCATTCGGACGGCACGCTGTTGGCGCCGGCCGACAGCGGAGGCATGGTCGAGCTGCGCGTTGCGGCACCGGCTCCGGTCACGGCCAGCTTCTCGACCGATGCCGGCACGACCGCGGTCGATGTGGGCCGTGAACCCACATGGGTGGCGATCGCCGCGACCGGTACCGCGCGCACGATCATGAACAACGCGGGATCGTTCCTCACCACCGACGGTCACGGTGCCGACCGTGGCTACCTCGAACCCGACGACGGGCGCTTCGATGCGCCCGAAGACGTGTTCGCATGGTGCGGCGCTGCGGTCGTGCTCCGACGCGAGTACGTGGACGACGTCGGACCGATGGACGAGCGGCTCTTCCTCTATTACGAGGACCTCGAACACGCATGGCGGGGCGCCAAGCGCTGGCGGTACCGCTACGTGCCGACATCGGTGGTGCACCACCTCCACGCCGCGTCGACCGGCGAAGGTTCGGCATTGAAGATGCACCACGAGGAACGCAATCGGCTGTTGGTACTGACGCGTCACGCAACACCTGGGATGGCCTGGCGGGCCGTGCTCCGACATCCACTTGTGACCGCGTCGTACGCGCGGCGCGATGTGTTCAGCCGATTGCTCCACGGCCGCCGCCCACGACCCGTGCTCGTGTGGCGCCGCCTCCGCGCGTACGGCGCATTCCTCGTACGTGCCCCCGGCATGCTTCGATCACGCCGGAGGGATCGCCGGACCTAGAACGTGTCGGTTCTTGCGCCGGGGCCAGCGGTGTGGGGGTGGAGCTTGGTGCGGATGCGCATGCGGACCTTGCGGAAGAGGCCTCCGAGCTCGAAGTGGCGCACGTGGTCTACGACGACGCGCGCAGTGTGCTTCCAACCCCGCTTGCCCCACATCGCCTGCGCAAGGGGATCACCGATCATGGAGCGCTGCCGGGGGTCCACGAGGTCGGGCGCCCGCGCCGGCTTCCGGCAGAACTCGAGCAGCGGCGCAAGCGCCTTGCCCCAGTGCACCTCCGGGACGTACGACCGGATGGCGCCCTGGCATGCCTGCCTGCGGTCGTCGTCAGCAAGCAACGAATACAGGGCCTGCTCCAGTGCGTCGACGTCCTCTGGCGGCACGACGAGCCCGAGACCGTGTCGCCTGATCACCTCGGCGAACCCGTCGCCATCGCTCGCGACGACTGGGAGCGACGCCCAGAGGTAGTCGAGGATCCGGGTACGGAACGAGTACGCCGTCTCGATGTGCTCGAAGTGGGTGCTCACACCAACGTCGGCTTCGAGGAGGTAGTTCTGGCGATCGTCATAGTCGACCCATCCCTCGTTGAAGAAGACGTGGGTGCCGACGAGGTCGAGCTCCTTCGCGAGCTTCTGAGTCTCGAACGCCATGCGCATCGCCGGGACGCGCGGATTCGGATGAGTCATGCCCATGAAGTACAGGCGAACGTTTGGCAGCCGGCTTCTGAGCTTGTCAACGGCGTGCACCAGGGTCAGCGGATCGAACCAGTTGTAGACGCCACCACCCCACAGGATGATCTTGTCGCCGTCTCCAATTCCAGGCTGCACACCACGCAAGACGGCATTGGTGTGGGTGGGTGGCTCCTCATCGACCCCGAACGGCGCGATCGCGATGAGTGAGTTGAGGTTCTCGTGCTGGTCATAGGTGGATGGGTTGATCCGGCCGACCGCGGCGAGTTGACCAAGCCAGAAGTCGCGTTGCTTCTCGCTGGCGCACAGGAAGAAGTCGCCCCGTGCCAGTTGCTCGTTCAACGTCTCGATGGTGAGGCGCGTCGTGACACGTCGATCGTTCGGCGACAGGTCTCGGGCGTACTCGAGCACCTCCAGATGGAATGGGTCATAGATGTCGGCCACGAGCAGCCGATCGGTCTTGCGGAGCCAGGGGTGATGATCGATGACATGACCCTGGATGACCACGATCTCCGCCCGATCTACCGCGTGGCGCAGCTCGGGGTCGGTCACGTGTGACGTCGGGAACGCTGGGTGCGAGAAGTCGCAACCGACCGTGCTCACGAGCTCGACGTCGTGCTCGGCCGAGAGTGCAAGCGCCATGCGGAACGCCCGGATCGCAGGGCCCGCCATCTTCGGCTGGAGAACGTCGGGGGTGACGACCAGCACCCGTCGTCGCGTCGAGAGGTCGAGCTGCGCCAGTGGGAGCACCTGAAGATCGGGCAGTTGTCGCATCGCCTGCACCCGTTCCCGCTCGGCGATGAGGCTCGGCGTCCGGTCGCCACCACCGAGACCCATCGCGACCAGGTTGGAGTCATCGACGTTCTTCACCAACATCTCGGCTCGAGCGTCGCTGGCGATGGGCGGTGGGGCCGGTGCACTCGACCTGAGCGTGACGAATGACGCTCCCGTGTACCGCACTCCGAGGCCAGCGAGCCACAACCTCCAACCGAGGTCGGCATGCTCGATGCCGCGGCAGTGCCGGATATCGAAGCCGCGCACCCACCGGAACGCCTTTGTCTCCATGACGATCGCCCACGGCGACGGGAACAACACGGGAACGCTCGTGTCGTACGCGCCCGAATCAGCATCGCCAGCATGTGGGAAGACGGGCTCACCCGTCGAATTGAGCGCACCGCCAACGAACGAGATGCGTCCGTCAACATCGACGACCTTGCTCGCGACGGCGGCCGCACCGGAGTCGCTGCGCATCGCTCGCAGAGCACTGCGCACCCAGAGCGGGTCCGGCTGTGCGTCACGATCGAGGAAGGCCAACCACTCTCCCCGTGCGGCGTGCGCACCGAGGTTTCGGGCCTGCGGCAGTGGCACCTCGTCCGCCGCACGGATGGCACGCACCTCGAGTCCCCGCGCCTTGGCGCCCGCCGCGATCGGTCGACGCGGCCCAACGATCACCACGTCGAGGAGGTCGTGGGGCCAGTCGAGATGGTGCACGCGCTCCGCCGCGTCGACCGCGGCGTCGGGGTCGTCACCGGCGGCGATCACCACGCTGACGACCCGCCCGCGGATCGGTCGGGCGTCGACGCCGTCCGCGGTCACGAAGGCGGCTCGTTGTCGACGATGTCCCACGAGCCGCCGAACGTCACCACGCCCAGCCATTCCGACGGACCGCCCTGCCACTCCACGTCGAAGCGGAGCGCGACGACCCGGCCGTCGTATTGGAGCGTCCGCGCCTGGTCCTCGATCGACACGGCCACGTCGTACGTGCCAGCGAGCAGGGGCAACGACGGCACGCGGTAGTCGACGTGACCATGCCCTTCGACCTTGTCCGGGATGACGCCGTAATCGTGGGTGTTGGGAGCGGTGACGCCAACGCCGTCGATGCGTCGGAGGCTGAAGCCGAAGCACGGTTGCTCGATCGGCTGGTTCGCCGAGAACACCAGGCGAAAGGTGACGGGCTGGCCGGTGCGCGCACGGGTGATCGGGTTCCCCGCTTCGTCGAGCAGGACGACGCGCTGAATCTGGATCTCACCGCTCCCGCTCCGGCTCTCCTCGCGGCTCTTGAGGTGAACGCCCTCGAGGTAGTCGCTCGCCACGTCGTTCGCGGGACCAAGTGACCGAACGCGACCGTGGTCGAGCAACGCCACGCGATCGCAGAACTGACGGATCGACTCGATCGCGTGCGAGACGATCACGATCGTCTTGCCTGCCTTCTTCAAGTCCTCAAACTTTCGCTCGCACTTGTACTGGAACTCGGCATCACCCACGGCGAGGATCTCGTCGATCAAGAGGATGTCGGGTTCGACGTTGATCGCTACCGAGAACCCGAGACGTACGTACATGCCCGACGAGTAGTTCTTCACCGGGCTGTCGACGAACTGCTCGAGACCGGCGAAGTCGATGATCTCGTCGAAGCGCGAGTCGATGTCCTTCTTCGACAGACCGAGGATCGCGCCGTTCAGGTACACGTTCTCGCGACCAGTGAGCTCTTGGTGGAACCCAGCACCGAGCTCGAGCAGCGCCGAGAGCTTGCCCGCGACGGCGATGCGACCGGCGTCAGGGCGAAGGATCCTCGCGATGCACTTCAGCAGCGTGCTCTTCCCCGAGCCGTTCTCGCCGATGAGCCCGAACGTCGAGCCCTCTTCGATCTCGATCGACACGTCGCGCAGCGCCCAGAACTCGTCGTACCGGGAGCGGCCGCGTCGCATCAGCGCGCCTTTCAACGTCTGATTGCGCTCGTGGTACAGCCGGTACCTCTTGGAGACGTCTTCGATGACGATCGCCGCGGTCACACTTCCTCCGCGAGCCGCCGATCGAGCCGGCCAAACAGCCAGTGCCCGAAGACGAGGAGGACGAGCGCCCACCCCGAGAGATAGAGGAGGTCACCGGTGTCCGGGAACCGAAGGTCGTAGAGGACCGCTCGGAAGGAGTCGACCAGCGACACGAGCGGATTCAGCTCGTAGAGATCTCGCAACGGCAGATCCACGCCGAGCACGTTGGCATCCTTGGCCACCAGCGAGATCGGGTACACGATCGGCGCCGAGTAGAAGAGCAGCTGGAGGAAGATCCCGACGAAGTGCTTGGTGTCGCGCAGGTACACGTTGAGAGGCGCCAGCACGAGCGCGATCCCGAGCGCGAAGGCCACCTCGATCGCCACGAGCACGAGCACCAGCGGCAGCCACGGAAGCGTCATGTTCCCAAAGGCCAGGAGCACGAGGCTGAACACGCCAAGCTCGATGACGAACGTGACCAAGAGAGCCCCGACCGACGACACCACCAGCAGCTCGCGCGGGAAGTACACCTTCTTCACGAGGTTCGAGTTGCTGAGCAGCGACTCCACCGATGCGTTCATCGACTCGGAGAGGAAGCGGTATGGGAGCAGGCCGCACACGAGGAACAGCACGAAGCTCTTCAGCTCGCTCGGATCACCGGTCGGGGCCTCGACCTTGAGGAACGACGAGAACACGACCCAGTAGATGAGGATCGTCGCGAGCGGGTTCATGAGCGACCATGTCCATCCGAGCACCGAGCGCTTGTAGCGACCACGCAGGTCGCGCAGCACAAGGTTGATCAGGAGCTCGTGGGTGCCGCGGTACTCGG
>VGBR01000006.1 GCA_016870355.1 Actinomycetota bacterium
CCTTTCCGATGCCAGCCCCGGCCGCGCCGGTGACGAGCGCCACGCGCCCCGCGAGCGACGCGCTCATCTGACGTCGATCGTGTCCAGCAGCCCCTTCAGGTTGTCGCGCATGACGCACCGCACATCGAGGTCGGGAAGCCCGTGCAACCGCTCCGCGAACGCCACGGGATCGGCCAACCCCTCGGGGTGGGGATAGTCCGAGCCGAAGAGGACCTTGTTGGCACCGATCGCTTCGACGAGCCCCACGACGTCCTCCTCGTGGTATGGGGAGACGTACACGTGTCGCTTGAAGATGTCGCTCGGCCGCTCCGTCACGCGCCCGCCGAGCCATGGTCCGTTGCGACCCATGCCGTTCATCTTGTTCATCACCTTGAGCAGGTACGGCACCCAGAGCGAGCCGTTCTCGACGCTCAGGCAGCGCACGTTCGGGAACCGCCCGAACAAGTTGTGCAGCACCAGCGCGGCGAAGGTGTCCATGATCGGGCGGTCGCCGTAGGTCGTCGTCCACTGGAATGCCGATTGCTGGTGTGATGACGGGTTCGGCTCTTCACCCCAGAACGGTGCCGTCATCTCGTTGTACCCCGACTCGCCGATGTGGAACGCGACCGGCACACCCGCCTCGTTGATCCGCGCCCAGAACGGATCGAAGTGCGGATCGGCCAGCGATCGCCCGTACGCGGGGCCCGGGCGCAGTCCAACGACGCGCGCGCCTCGGTCGAGCACGAACTCGAGCTCGGCCACCGCCTTGTCCCGGTCGCGCAGCGACAGCAACGGGACCGCGTGGATGCGGTCGGCGAACGCGAAGCCCCAGTCCTCGTCCAGCCAGAGGTTGAACGCGTGAAAGCTCGCGTACAGCAGCGCCGGGTCGTGCTTCATGAAGTGCTCCACGCACACCGCGAGCGTGGGGAACAGGAGGATCTTCTCGACACCTTGAGCGTCCATGCACCCCATACGGGCGTCGCGCTCCACGTACGCCGGCTGGATCGGCTCGACCGCGTCTGACTCGTGGAAGTTGCCACTGCTCAGTGCGCGCAGCATGTCGCGCAGGGCACCAGGCTTGGTGACGTGCTGATTGAACGGGTCGTTCAGGAACGTGAACTCGCGGTCGTCGACGAGGACCCGTTCCCGGCCATCCGATCCTGGCGCGACCCGTACGGTCCGATCGCGCATCGCCGGGTCGATGTGGCGCGTGAAGCAATCGCGCGGCTCGTAGTAGTGGTTGTCGGCGTCGAACAGCCGGTACTCCACCCTGTTATTCTGCCACCGTGGTGGGGTTGTCACGCCGGGAGCTGCTCGTTCGCGGCGCTGGACTCACGGCGGGTGCCGCACTGGCTCCGAGCGTGCTGTCGTCGATGGTTGCGACCGCGGGCGCTGGTGGCGGTGAGATCTCGGTCGTCGTTCCCGACTACCCGTTCTTCGACGGCACGACGATGGAGCAGGACGAGGCGCTGCTCGATGAGCTCGCCGAGCGGTACGCGAACAGACAGGGCGCGAATGACCTCGTGATGACGCGCTTGTTGTTCTCGGACGTGCCCGTCACCCTGTTCGATCGGGTGTTCGCGACTGCGAACCCCGCCGACGAGCTGCCAATGGGTGCGTACGGGAACCTTGCCGAGGCGATCCCGCCGCTTCAGTCCGCGGGCATCGAACGTGGGCGGATGGTGTGGGACGGTCTGCTGAACGTACAGGGCTTCTCGCAGGAGGCGTACGAGCACCTGCTCGACATCTCGTCGGCGTTCCTCGAGACCGTGCAAGCAACCGCGCTCGGCACCGTGCAAGCCGCCGCGGAGCGCAACGTCGGCATGGGCCGCAAGGCCGCTACCTCGAACGCGTTGCTCAAGCTGTGGCTCGCCTCCTACCTCGTCGGCATCAGCGACGGTCGCCCGGGACGCACGTTGCCCGAGTTCGTCACGGCGTAGCGGAGCACTCTCACGGTCCCTGTTCGCGTCCTCAACATGATGGGCGACCAGGCCGCCGAGGCGGCGCGCGCCGCGGTCCCCGATGCCGAGATCGTGGCTGTCCCCTGGGAGATCGAGGACGGTCCGCTGCCCGACGATCTCAAGGGAGAGGTGCTCTACGCCGCGTGGCACAGCCATCCGCTTCTCGCCGGCGGCACCGATCGCCTCGACGAGATGGGCGTGAAGTGGATGCATCTGCCCGGCACCGGGATCGACGCGTGGCCCCGCAGTCTCTTGGAAGGTCGCACGGTCACGTGCGCGCGCGGCGTCGGAGCGATCCCGATCGCGGAGTTCGTGCTCGCGTCGATGCTCGCGTTCGAGAAGCAGTTCCCGAAGACGTGGCTCTCGGCGCCGCCCGAGCACTGGAACCTCGCGCAGCTCGGGGAGCTCGCCGGTCAGACGCTGGGCCTCGTGGGCCTGGGTGGCATCGGCATGGCCATCGCGACGCGCGCGCTTGCGTTCGAGATGACGGTCCGGGCCATGCGTCGGACCACCACGCCGCCCGACGACGCTCGCATCGAGCTCGTCAGCGAACTCGATGACCTGCTGGCGACTGCCGATCATCTCGTGCTTGCGGCGCCCGGCACCGCAGCCACGAAGCACCTGCTCGATGCCGATGCCCTCGCGAAGGTGAAGCCGGGCGTCCACATCGTGAACATCGCTCGGGGAAGCCTGATCGACCAGGACGCGCTGCTCGCCGCGCTCGACGACGGGCGTGTCGCGGTCGCGAGTCTGGACACCGTCGACCCCGAGCCGTTGCCGGAAGACCATTGGATGTACTCGCACCCGGGTGTGCGTCTCAGCGCCCACGTGTCGTGGGCGTCGCCGCGCGCCACCGGGCGAATGTTCGAGTCGTTCGCGTCGAACCTGCGCCGCTTCGTGGACGGTGAGCCGCTCGTCGGAGTGATCGACGTCGACGAGGGCTACTGACCAGTGCCCACCGGGCCGGGCGCGGTGGTGGTGGGAACGGGCTTTGGGGTTCGTGTGCACGCGCCCGCGCTGCGCGCGGCGGGCTTCACCGTGGAAGCGCTGGTCGGCCGAGACGCTGAGCGCACGGGGCGTCGCGCCGAACGACTGGGCGTGCCTGCCGGCCTGACGGATCTCGACGAGGCGCTCGCGCTCCCGGGAGTCGAGGCCGTCACCATCGCAACCCCGCCCCACACCCATGCCGAGCTGGCCGTCGCCGCGGCCGAGGCCGGCAAGCACGTGCTCTGCGAGAAGCCGTTCTCGATGGACGCGACCGATGCCGCCGCGATGCTCGCGGCTGCGGAAGCGGCGGGTGTGACACACCTCGTGGGCCACGAGTTCCGGTGGGCGCCGGAGCGCGCACTCACCGCGCGCGCGATCGCCGAGGGGCTCATCGGTGATCCGCGCCTCGTCACCCTCGTGTCGTACGTGCCGTTGGCCGCTGATCCCGACGCCAAGGTCCCGCCGTGGTGGTTCGACGCGGGCTCGGGTGGCGGGTGGCTGGGAGCCTCGGGGTCGCACATCGTCGACATGGTGCGTGTGTGGCTCGGCGAGTTCGAGTCGGTGAGCGCGCGGCTGAGCATCACCTCGCAGCGAGCTGGCGTGGCCGAGGACACCTTCACGATCCGGTTCCGTCTCGCATCCGGTGTGGAAGGCGTGCTCCAGCAGACCGCGGCGAACTGGGGTCCGATGGCCGGCATCACCCGGGTCGCCGGGACCGAAGGAACGCTCTGGCACGAGGGTGCGACGGTGATGCTCGGAGATCGAGACGGCGTCCGCGAGCTTGCGGTGCCCGACGATCTGGCGCTCCCACCAGCGCCGGCCGAGAGCGACGACCCGCGCCACCGGTACACGCACCTCGAGCTCGGTCCGTTCACTCGGCTGTGCGAGATCCTGCGCGCTGGCGTCGACGGACGCGAGGCCGAGAGCGCCGTCGCGATCCCCACGTTCCACGATGGTCTGGCCGAGATGCGTGTGCTCGACGCCATTCGCGAGTCGTCGGCGAACGACGGCGCCACGGTGAAGGTCAAACCCTGAACGGGTCGCTGCACTGCACCTCGTCATGCCGCCGCCAGCGGCTCGGAACATCGGCGGTCATCGGGTGGGGGCAACCATTCGGCCGCGGGGACGAACTGCTGACGCGTGCCTTCGCCGATCAGCCGTAAGTCGTAGCGGTGCTTGTACTGGTGGTGCCATCGGCAGAGTGCGTTCAGGTTGAGGAGCTCAGTCAGACCGCCGGCCTCGAGTGGTTGGTTGTGATCGATCTCCAAGCCCCATGTGGCATGGCAACCCTCGATCGCACACTCGGGGTAGAGGTCGTCGAGGGCAGTCCGGAGCGGCGCGGGGATGGTGCGGCCGAGGTGCGATACCGCGAGCACGTCGGTGCCCGCCGCGATGAGCGCCTTGAGGAACGCGTCTTCGGCAAGGCGCTGGGCGACCGAGACCGGGATCGGGCCGACTCCGACGATCTCACAGACCTCGCCGAGGTCGGTGTCGCCACGCACGAACGCGGCATGGTCGACACGCACCGTCACGGTGGGCATCGGCCCGGAACCCTTCGGCATCTCACCGGTCGACGCGTCGGCGAGCGCAACCATCGCGTCGAACATGAGCGCGGCCTGAGGCTCCCGATCCTCGGGATCGTGATCCTTGACCTGCTCCCAGAGCTCGGCCTCGTACGGTGCCAGCGCATTCGCGATCCGCGTCGTGAGGTCGACGGGACCGCGGATGTCGATGCGACCGGCACCGTCCCAGTCGCGCCAGTGTCGCCACGAGCGCTCTCGGTAGATCCGCTCGTACACCTTGTCGGCGTCCGACGAAGCAGCCGCGATCGCTCGCTTGGCTTCAGCCTTGAGCCCTTTGAGGCCATCGGTGTCGGCCCGGCTCAACATCAGCGCTTCGGCTGACGGATCCGCGCTTGCTGCAGCGGCGACTTCCTGCACCTGTGCGCCCGAGAGCGCACCGGCGCGCAATGCCGCATCGGTTGCGGGCAGCTGTTGCACCTGGTGTGCGGTCTCGATGATCTGCACGGCCGCGCCCACGCTCGTGCCCGACACCTTGGCGAGGTAGTGGGCAGCGCTACGGAACGAACCCCGGTGCGCGCCCAGCTCGTCGACTCGCCCCGCCATCAGCGTCTTGATCGCCCCGCCGATCCGCTCGAGCTCGGCGCCCGCCTCCATGAGCGCCCGAGCGCCGGGTCCGTCGAAGCGCGACGCGTCGAGGCCGGTCATCTCGGCCTTCAAGTCGTCGACAGATCGCTGAACCTTGGACAGCACGACTTCCTCCAACCGGGGTCGGCCTCCCTTCCCGAAGGCCTCCAACATCAAATTGGGGAAGTTGCCATCACCATACCGAACGTACGTTCGCCCTGTCAAGCCACGCGGCCGAACAGGCCCTGCGTGTGTGCTGGTCAGACGCAAGTTCCGAGATCTCCCGAAAAAATCTCCGGCGATCTACCAGGCGTGCCCGTAGCGGTCGCGGTGGGTGTGCTGCTCGAACGGCTCCCGTCGGGCGGGACCAAGGGGCTTCGCCGGATGGCCGATGGGGATCACCGCTTGGGGGATGACGTGTGCCGGGAGATCGAGCAGGTGCTGGAGCTCGGTCGTGAACCCCATGGAGATGGTGGTGAGCGCCGACGCGAGTCCGAGCGCGGTCGCGGCCAGCAGCAGGTTCTGGGTCGCCGGGAAGATCGACGACGGGACCGTCACCTCGAGGCCGCGGTCGACGTCGGCGCACACGACGATCAGCACCGGCGCGTCGCGGTAGCCGCCGCCACCGATCCCTTGCTCGACGTCGGCCATGAGTCCTGGCGTCAGGCGCGCCTCGGCGAACGCACGACCGCCGGCTTCCCATGCCTTCTCGGCGAAGTCGAGGAGCGTCGTCCTTTGCGCGTCGTCACGGACGACGACGAACTCCCACGGCTGTCGGTTCTCTGCGCTGGGCGCGTGAACCGCCGCGTCGAGCAGCTTCCCGATGGTGGCGTCGTCGACGGGTTCGCTGGTGAAGCTGCGATGCGCACGCTGGCGGTGGACGAGATCGAAGAAGTCGCTCACACCCGTTCGCGTGCGCCCACGCGCCGGAAGCTGTTCACGTACATGATGCGCAACGCGTCGTGCCAGCCCCAGTACTGGAACTCCTTGGTTCCCTGCACGCCGAAGCGGCCTTCCACGAGCGGCGTCATGATCTTGAACGTGTGCTCGGCGTCTTCGGTGTCCATCTCGTAGAAGTGCATGTAGCGCGGCTCGTCGTCGTGCACGCCCGCTCCCTTGACGTTCTCGTACGGCGTGATCATCGAGTAACCAGGCACGCCGACCGCCGCGATCCATGAGATGTGCACGAAGTCACCCCAGTCGCGCAGCGCCTGCGCCTGGTCAGGCGTCGACGGGCTGATCAGCACGAGCGACAGCCCGACCGTTGGCTTGCCGGTCAGCCGTCCCTGCCCGGGGCGCGGGTAGCGGTTGAAGTGATGGCCGGTGATGCCGTCGGGGGTGTCGGGTGGCGCGAAGTCGGCGGTCGTCTCGTACACGCCGAGGGTGTCGAACTCGGGGAGCACGCGGGGGAGGTCGTCGCGGTCGCGCTTGAGGTTCGTCCACCACGTCGCGCGATCGACACCCGGGAGCGCGAGCACCTCGTCGACGCGCTTCGCGGCGTATTCGTCAGGCGCGAGCGCGTCTGCCATCTCGAGGTACAGCGCGGCAGTGTTCCGATCTTCCATGGCCGCGGAGTCTACGAGCGCCCCCGAAGGGTGCGCCGAGGTCAGTCCGTGCGCAGGAAGTAGAGGTCGGCTGTCAGCTCGTTGGGACGCACGACGATGTCGAGGATCCGAACCTCGGGGTGAACGTCAGTCGACGAGCTCGGCTTCGGCCTTCTGGATCTCGCCGACGAGGCGCGTGATCTCGGTCTCGGCGTCGGCGGCCGCCGCACCGGTGCGCTGGGCGAACACGATGCCGCCAAGCTCTTCCTTGAGATCGCCGACGCGCTTCTTCGCCTTCATGTCGCCGATCTTCTCCTGGCCGGCGGCGACGCCTTCCTTCGCCTTCTCGCCGACGGTCTTGGCTGCGTCTTTGGCCTTGTCGAGCAGTCCCATGCTGTGCTCCTCTCCGCGTCCACGCGTGTGGGTGCACGCGCCATTCGGCCGCCGGTCAGCCTCTCACACGATTCCAACCGTCGCCTCCTGCACCTTCGAGTCGCCCGGAGCCCTCGGCGTAGAGTCAGCGGCGATGGCCGAGAACAAGAACCGCATGGTGCAGCAGCCCAAGGGGTTCATCCGCTTCTTCTCCGCCTTGAACCGTGGCTTCTACAAGCTCACCGGTGGACGGGTCGCGTCGAAGTTCCACGGCGCGCCGGTCGTGCTGCTCACCACAAAGGGCCGCAAGAGCGGCAAGGAGCGCACGTGGCCGCTCCTCACCGTGAAGCAGGGCGACGCTTACGTGTTCGCTGGATCGAACGGCGGCCACGACGACCACCCGCACTGGTACCACAACCTCGTCGCGGACCCGAACGTGACGGTGCGTGACCGCAGCAAGACGATCAACGGTCGCGCGCGCATCACCACGGGTTCCGAGCGTGAACAGCTGTACCAGAAGTTCGTCGACGTGTACGACACGTACGCCGACTACGCGAAGGCGACCGAGCGGGAGATCCCGGTCGTGGTCGTTGAACCCGTCTGACACCCTCCCGGTAGCCTGACGTCCGTGTCAGCGGAGAAGCTGCGGGATCGCGCCGTGCCGGCGCCCGGTGAGGCGCCCATGCCGGCCGCTGACGCGGCCGAGATCCTGCGACGCAACGCGACCGATCCGGATCTGAAGGACCGACCGGCGGTCAAGTTCGGCGACCGCGTGTGGAGCCACTCCGAGTACGTCGCGGAGTCGATGCGCTGGGCGAACCTCTTCCTCGACCGTGCGAAGACCAAGGCTTCGCCGTCCGGCGCGCTCCATGTGGGCGTGCTGCTCGACAACACACCCGACTACCTCTTCGCGCTCGGTGGCGCGGCGCTCTCAGGATCTGCCGTTGTTGGCGTGAACCACACCCGACGTGACGAGCACTTGCTGCGCGACATCGAGCACACGCACTGCGGTCTTGTCGTCACCGAGCCGCGGCATGCTCAGCTGCTCGAGCCGATCGCGAAGGGTCTGCCCGAGATGCTCGTGACGCACCGGCACCCCGATCCGGGCGACCCGGACGCCGCGCTCGGCGCCGACCTCGACGACGCGCTCGCCGCGGTCGCGACCACGGACCTGGGCATCGAGCCGGGTCCCGACACCCTCTGGGGACTGATCTTCACGTCCGGCACCTCGGATGCGCCGAAGGCGGTCATCTGCACGCAACGGCGGTTCCTCGTCACCGGGACCCGGATGACGATCATCATGGATCTCACTGCCGACGACGTCGGCTACATCTGCATGCCGTTGTTCCACTCGAATGCGCTGATGGTCGGCTGGGCGCCATCGATCGTGCTCGGCGCGTCGGTCGGGCTCGCCCGCAAGTTCAGTGCGTCGCAGTGGCTCGCCGACATCGGTCAGTACGGCTCCACCTACTTCAACTACACCGGCAAGCCGCTCGCGTACATCCTGTCGACGCCCGAGCATCCCGACGATGCCGACAACTCGTTGCGCGTCGCGTTCGGCAACGAGGGTTCACCGGAGATCGTGGACACATTCTCAGAGCGCTTCGGCGTCGAGGTGATCGATGCGTACGGCGCGACCGAGGGCGGTGTCGCGGTGAATCGCGACGCCGAAGAGCGGTCGGGCGCGCTGGGGCAGGTTGCCGAGAACGTGCAGATCGTCGACGAGGACGGCAAGGAGCTCCCGCGCGCGAAGTTCGACGCCGACGGGCGGCTCACGAACGCCGAAGAGTGTGTCGGCGAGATCGTGAACACAGCGGGCGCCGGGCCGTTCGAGGGCTACTACAACAACGACGAGGCGAACACCAAGACGCTGCGCTTCGGCTGGTACTGGACCGGTGACCTCGGGTACCTCGACGATGACCGCTACCTGTACTTCGCCGGTCGCAACGCCGACTGGCTTCGGGTCGACGGCGAGAACTTCCCGGCGCAGCCGATCGAGAACACGATCTCCCAGCACCCCGATGTCGTGCTCGCGGCGGTCTACGGGGTCCCCGACGACCAGGCGGGCGACCAGGTGATGGCGGGGCTGGTGCTCCGGGATGGCGCGGGGCTCGACGCCGCGGACTTCTCGAAGTGGATCGACGCGCAGGACGCGATCGGCCCCAAGTGGCGGCCGCGCTACGTGCGCGTGATGCAGGACCCGCCGACGACCGGCACGAACAAGATCATCAAGCGCACGCTCGTGCACCAGAAGTTCCGGTCGGATCGCATCGGTGGCGACGCGGTGCTCGTACGGAACCGTGGAGAGGACGAGTACCACCCGTTCACGGCGAGCGACGAGACGGAGCTCCGCAAGTCGTTCGACAAGCACGGCCGCGCACGGTTCTGGGACCTGTAGGCGGAGCAGTCAGGTTGGACCTGAGCTTCACCGACGATGAGCGCGCGTTCGCGGAGGAGATCCGCGGCTGGCTCGCCGCGAACCTCGATCTTCCGCCTGGCTTCGCGTCGCTCGACGAGGAGATCGAGTGGGGGCGCCGCTGGCAGGCGAAGCTCGCCGCAGAACGATGGATCGGCATCCACTGGCCGTACGAGTACGGCGGCCGCGGCGCGTCTCCCATCCAGGTCGCGATCTACAACATGGAGTACGCCCGCTCACGCGCCCTCCAGCCAGTGAACCGCGTCGGCATCAACCTCGCTGGCCCCACACTCCTTGCGCACGGCACCGACGAGCAGAAGCTGCGCTGGCTCCCGACGATCCTCAATGCCGAGGAGATCTGGTGCCAGCTCTTCAGTGAACCCGACGCCGGCTCGGATCTCGCGGCGCTCTCCACCAAGGCCACCCCTGTCGAAGGCGGATGGGTCCTGAGCGGACAGAAGGTGTGGTCGAGCTACGCACAGTTCGCTCGATGGGGCATCTGCCTCGCGCGCACCAACCCTGAGCAGCCGAAGCACCGTGGCATCTCGTACCTCGTGATCGACATGGAGGCTGACGGCATCGAAGTTCGGCCGCTGGTCCAGATCACCGGCGAGGCCGAGTTCAACGAGGTGTTCTTCGATGAGGTGTTCGTCCCCAGCGAGCACCTGGTGGGCGGGCTCGACCAGGGGTGGGCTGTCGCCAACACGACGCTGGCCCACGAGCGCGGGACGGCCTTCCCGTTCAAGGAGCAAGTTGTCCACGAGGTATACCTCGACGACCTGTACGCCCTTGCGCGTCGCGATGGCCTGCTCGACGACGTGGAGGCGAGCGACGGGTTGGCACAGTCGTTCGTGGAGCTGCGGGTGCTGCGATTGCACAACTGGCGCACGTTGTCGCGCCTGGCCCGGGGCGAGGAGCCCGGTCCCGAGTCGTCGTGGGTCAAGCTCGCGTGGACCGACATGACCCAGAACCTGTCGGCCCGCGCGCTGGAGCTGTGCCAGGACGCGTCACCGCTGTGGCGCGGTGCGCACGATCTTCCCGACGACGGGCGCTGGCAGCGTCAATGGCTCTGGAGCAAGGCCGCGTCCATCGCCGGTGGCACGTCAGAAGTCCAGAAGAACATCATCGCCGAGCGCATCCTCGGCCTCCCACGCGGCTGATGCCCCGCGTCGTTGGACTCGACCACATCGTGCTGAACTGCGCGGACGTCGAACGATCGCTGGCGTGGTACTGCGACGAGCTCGGCCTTGAGCCGGTGAGGGTCGACGAGTGGAGGCGCGGCGAGACGTTCTTCCCGTCGGTGCGCGTCGACGCCACCACGATCATCGATCTCTTCCCGGCCGAGCGCACGGGCACGAACATGGAGCATGTGTGCTTGGTCATCGAGCCGACGGATCTCGCCGCGCTCGCCGCGAGTGGCCGCTTCGAGGTTGTCGGTGAGGGTCCGACGGACCACTTGTTCGGCGCTCAGGGCTACGCGACCTCCCTCTACGTGAGGGATCCCGACGGCAACACCGTGGAGCTGCGCGCCTATGGGGACAAAGGGTCGTAGCGGACAGGAAGCCGAAGGTCGGCTAGGGCTTGCGAGCACCTACCCACAGGGTGAACCGCGACAGCCGCAGGTAGCCCATCCGCTCGTAGACCGGTTGCCCGGGGTCGCTCGCGATCAACATGGCGGGCAGCTCGGGGTCGCCAGCGTCGCGGCCCAGGTGAGCGCTTCCCCGATGCGCTTGCCGCGCGCCCTCGGGTGCGTCGAGATCCACTCCACGTCCACGAGCGTGCTCGTGACGTGCGCGGCCGCGGTGCCGACCGGCTTACCGTCGAGGATGCCGAGGAACATGTGCCAACCCTCGAGGTCGAGGAGGCCCGGGCGGAACGTGCGCCGGCCCGCCAGCTCGGGCACCGGGTACGCCTCGACCATGGTGGCGTCGAACTGCTCGAGCGCGACCGCGTCCCGAACCTCCACGATCTCGAGGCCGTCAGGTGTGGGCACCTCCGCCGGGTCCGCGGGACGCAGCATGAACGGGGGATGACCCATGAGCGTCCAGCCCCGGTCGGCGATCCACGGCATCGGCGTCGCGCTGTAGACGAGGAACGGCGTGTCGTCATCATCGGGCTCGAAGAACTCGCTGATTGCTTCCAGCATCGGGTCGCTGGCGTCGACGACCGGGCGCAGCGGCACCGCGATGTTGAAGAACGGGAACGCGACGTGCATGTCGACAGCGACGAAGTCGTCGGTCCGCACCGTGGCGCTGTCGGTGCTCCGACCCAGGCCTTCACACAGGGTCGGCGTACGCCTCGACGTACTCGCGCGTCAGCGTGTCGGTGCGGGGCGTCGAAGCGCCCCAACCATCGGGCAACCGGTCGGCGCGGTCGCTCACAAGAAGCGACGGATCAGCCTGTCCTTCTTCGTGTACGGCGAGTACGCGAGCGCCGGGTTCGGCTTCACGCCCTTGCGCAACACGCTCTTGGCGTGACTGAACGTGTCGAACGTGGTGGTCATCCGAGCTCCTCGAAGACGGTGTGCAGGTCGGGGCCGATGACAACGCCTTCCTCCGTGAGGTCATCGGGCGCGGTGTCGTCGGGCCAGTGCCCTTCCCGGCGAAGGTACACCGGTCGCATCCCGTACGCCCGGGGACCGATCACATCGGGACCCCAGGTGTCGCCAACGAACACCACTTCACCTGGTAATACACCGATCTTGGCGAGCGTATGCTCGAAGATGCGCGGATGCGGCTTGCGGGCACCAGCCCAGGCCGATGACACGATCACGTCGAACGCGTCAGTCAGGCCGGCTTCCTCGACGGCCTCGGCGAGATCCCAGTCCCAGTTCGAGCAGATCGCGAGCTGGAGTCCGCAGCCACGGAGCTTCGCGAGCACCTCGGGGACTTCGTCGTAGGCCTCGATGGTGCGTTGCTCGTTGCCGGCGCGCAGCTTCTCGCGCACCAGCTCGTACTCACCGTGGTGCAGGTCGGTCTCGGACAGCATGGCGAGCAGGCGTTCTTGCTGCCACGCCATGTAGTGCTCGCGGCTCCGAGACTGCTCGAGGTGCTCGATCCCGTCGAGCTCGCCTTGCCAGAAACGGCGGCGGATCTCTTCGGCGAGCTCGACACCGTGCTCGGCAAGCACCTCGTCGACCGACACCCAACGGGTGGCGCGGGCCAACGTTCCATAGAAGTCGAGCAGCACGGCTTCGATTGCCATGCTCCGATTCTCCCACTGCGGTGTGACACCACCTGACTCGGCCGTGAGCCTCGCGGCCTAGGCGCGCGCTGGTGTCTCGGCACCGCCGGGGCGCTTCCCGGTCCGCTCCAGTCGGGGCTCGCCGATCTCGTCCGGCCGCTTGGCGTCGACCTCCCCGAACCGGCCGATGAGGCTCCGACCGACGGCGAGGCGCCGCGCGAGGGCGACGACGAGCCCGGCCGCCCGGCCGGCACGCCGTCGGGTCCGCCGGTCACCCCGTCGACCGGACCACCGGCCGACACGCCCGGCGGGCCACCGCCCAACACGCCCTCGGGTCCGCCGGTTACCCCGTCGACCGGACCACCGCCCGGGACGCCGGGTGGGCCACCACCCGGCACGCCCACCGGCCCACCGGGCTAGGGCGATCGGCCGGGTGCTCGCGGGGTCGGGCGTACACTCCGGGCGTGACCGTGGGGTCGAAGGCGATGATCGAGACCTACCGGAACGCCACCTTCATCTCGACCGACGCGCACGTCACCGAGCCGATCGAGCTCTACGCCGAGCGCGTCGACGCCGAATTCCGAGACCGAGTCCCGCGCATCGAGACGGTGGGTGAGTGGCGCACGCTGCTGGTCGAGGGCATGAGCCCACGCCGGCTGATGCCGGCGTCCGAGCGCGAGGTCGCGATCGTCGGCGACTGCGATGCCGCGGACCGGATCCGAGACCAGGAGAAGGACGGCGTCAGCGCCGAGGTCATCTTCCCGACCTTCGCGCTCCAGGCGTGCTTCTCGCCCGAGGACGCGCCGTTCCAGCTCGCGCTCTGCCGCGCGTACAACTCGTGGGCCGCAGAGGTGTTCGGGACGGAGCACCGGCTCCTCGCGGTCGGTCTCGTGCCGATGCTCGACATCGACGCGGCGATCGTCGAGGCCAAGTCGCTGGCCGAGCGGGGCTTCCGCTCGCTGTTCCTCCCTGCCCGGGTGCTCCAGCGGGAGTACAACGACCCGGAGTACGACCGCTTCTGGGCCGTGGCCGAAGACCTCGGGCTCCCGCTCACGTTCCACTCCGGCACCGGTCACGAACCCCGCGTCGTGCGCGGCAACGGCGGTGCCGTCATCAACTACCTGCTGGGAGCGCAGCTCGACGGACCGCGAGTGATCCTCAACTTCGCGGCGGGTGGCGCGCTCGACCGGTTTCCCGGCATCAAGATCGTGACCGTCGAGACCGGGGCTTCGTGGCTCGGGTGGATCATGACCCAGGCCGACTCCATCTACCAGGACCACCTGCACTGGGCGCGGCCCAAGCTGTCGCTGAAGCCGAGCGAGCTCATCCAGCGTCAGGCGGCGGCGACGTTCATGTACGACCCGGTCGCGGTGAACAACCGGCACATCACCGGCACCGAGACCCTCATGTGGGGCAACGACTACCCGCACCCCGAAGGCACGTGGCCCGCATCCCAGGAGTACGCGGCCAAGCAGTTCGAAGGGGTGAGCGACGTCGACGTGCACGCGATCGTCGGCGGCAACGCGGCCGAGGTGTTCGGCTTCTCGCTCAGCTAGTCGCGCGACGTCCCGCGAGCGCGCGACCGATCCTCGGACGCAGTCCCGCCAGCGCGATGAGCACGAGTGCGACCGCGTAGTACACCCAGTGGAAGTCGTGCATGTCCCATGAGCCGACCAGCTCTCGGATGTTCGTGATCAGCAGCAGTGCGGCAACTGCGAGGCCGAGCAGGCGGGCCGGGAGGAAGCGCACCACATAGGCCGCAAGGGGAGCGGCGAGCACACCGCCAGCGAGCATTGCGAGCACGACCTCGGCATCGAGCCCGTCGCCGCCGAGCGAGGCGACCAACGACCCCGCGGCCACGACGGCGACCGCCACCTCGGCGGTGTTCACCGACCCGACCGCGAACCGGGGCGAGAGCCCGCGGTGCAGCAGGTATGGCGTGACCACCGGGCCCCACGCTCCGACCATGCCGTTGGTGATGCCGCCAGCGGTCGCGGCGATCTCGACGCCCTTCTCGTCGAACGTCGGCGGCACCTCGTCGCTCGCGACCTCAGCGGTGTCCGGCGCGAGCGGGAGCGGACGGCTGAAGCGAAACAGGATCCGGATGCCGACGATCAGCAGCAAGCCGGCGAGGTAGGGCTTGAGGTCGTCGCCGTCGACGCTGGCCAAGACCGTCACTCCGATGAGCGCGCCGATCGCACCGGGGATCGCCAGCCGCACGACCAGCCGCCGATCGATGTTGTTGAACCGCCAGTGCGACACGCCCGCCGCGAAGCCGGTCGCGACCTTGGCCAGGTTGACCGTCGTGGAGACGGTAGCGGGGGACAAGCCCTGGCTCAGCAGGATGCTCGTGGACGTCGGTCCGAACCCCATCCCGAGCGCGCCGTCGACCATCGAGGCGCAGAAGCCGGCGATGGCGACGACGACGACGTCATCCACGGTGGGTGGGCCTCCTCCCGATTCACGATATTGTCGATAAACTTAGTGTAGTATAGGTCGGCCCGGCAAGTCGGGGAGACTCGGAGCGATGCGGATCACGGCGAAGGTCGACTACGCGATCAGGGCGCTGGCTGAGCTTGCCGCCGCGCCGGGTGAGGATCCGATCAAGGGCGAGGAGCTCGCGGCGGCCCAGGACGTGCCGTTGCGGTTCCTGGAGAACATCCTGCGCGAGCTGCGCCACGCCGGGATCGTGCAGACCCAGCGGGGGCCCGAGGGCGGCTATCGCCTGGCCCGTCCCGCGCGGGAGGTCACGCTGGCCGACGTGATCCGGGCGGTGGAAGGACCGCTCGCGGCGGTGCAGGGGGTGCGACCCGAGCGGCTGGCGGCCACGGGCGCCGCCGTCGCTCTGCCCGACGTGTGGATCGCGGTGCGCGCCAGCCTTCGATCCGTCCTCGAGCACGTCACCCTGGCCGACCTCGCGGCCGGACGACTTCCCCCTTCAGTGCGACGCATCGCCTCAGATCCCGACGCGCGCGCCCCGCACTGACGGGGTCGCGCTTTCCTCTCGACCCACATCGGCCTACCGTTGCGTCGTGCGGCGCGGGGTGGCGTTGGCGATCGTGAGCCTGATCATCCTGGGTGTGCCCGCGAGTGCGGCCGCGGCGAAGTCGAAGCTGAGGCTCACGAGCCCGGCGTTCGAACACCGCGGGGAGATTCCGGACGGGTTTACGTGCGATGGCGCGAGCGAGAACCCGCCACTCGAGTGGACGGGTGCTCCCAAGGGCGCGATCGAGATGGCGCTCACGATGGAGGATCCCGACGCGCCCGGTGGAACCTTCACGCATTGGGTGGCGTGGGGAATCGACCCGACCTCCGGCGCGCTCCCCGAAGCGGAGCTGCCCGCGGGCGTCATCGAAGGTGAGCCGCCCTACTTCGGTCCGTGTCCGCCCGCTGGCGAGACGCACCGCTACAAGCTCACGTTGTACGCGGTCGATACCCCCATCGAGCTCGAAGGCAGGATCTCCACGATCGACGACCTGCGGTCCGCGATCAAAGGCACCGTGCCGGCGAAGGCGAAGCTGGTGGGGCGCTACCAACGGGAAGTCGACACCGCGTAACCAAGTCCGAGAGCACGGGTCACATCGGTTTGATGCATCGTGATCCGCTTCCAGACGAGATCGTCCTCACGCGGGAGGAGGCGACCATCGTGCTCTTTGCGCTTGATGACGCGGTGGTTGCGCTTCCGCATGCAGCCGCTCTTCTGGATCAGCTTGGCACCGCGGTCGCGATCATCGTTGGAAAGTTCCTGCCGGATCTGGAGGACCTTTGAGTGCCTAGGCTGGAGTCGATGGAGGAACAGGTGTTTCGTGTGCCCGAGGTCGCCCGCCGCCTCGCGATGGACGGCATTGCCGTCTATGGGCTGATTGAGCGCGGCGAGTTGCGCGCCGGGAAGCGGGGCGGTGCTGTCGTAGTGCCTGAAAGCGCCATTCGCGAGTTCGAAGAACGCAAGGCGCAGACCTCGAAGTAGAGACTCGACGGGTCCGCCGACCCTGAGGACCGGCGGACCCGTCTCTGCAATCAGCAGGGCACGCTGATGGCGAACTCCTTGGTGGTCGACTGCCCGGAGTCGCTCGTCGCCACCACGCGCAGCACCTTGCCGAAGTTGTTGCCGTAGTTCAACGTGCCGTCCCACACGTCGCCGGCGCCGGTTTCCGGACCCAGCCACGTGACCGCGTTCGCGGAGATGTCGGCGTTCTCGTCGTTCTTGCGGCTCATGCTCACCGACTGCACGCCCTTGCGGTAGGCGTTCGACGCGCTCGCGGTGATGCTGGCGATCAGCTTGCCGCCGCTGCAGCGCTGGTTGATCAACGCGACCGTTGGCGCCGGCTCGGGCGGAGCTTCCTCGCCGTCGTCGTCTTCGGGTGCCGTAGCGTTGCCGTCCCCGCCGCCCTGGTTCCCGCCGCCCTGGTCGCCTCCACCGGAGCCGCCGGTCGAGCCAGCTCCGCCCGAGCCGCCAGACCCGCCGCTCTCGGACGCTTCGGCCGACGTGTCGTCGGACGCCAGCGTCGTGGTGGTCGCGTCGGTGGCTGCCTGGTCGTCATCGCCGCCGCTGCTCAGCGCGATCCCAGCGCCGGCCGCGATCACGATGAGGAGGATGGCCCCGATCACGAGGTTCCGAATGCTGATGGTCACTGCTCATCTCCCTTGTGTCGAGCCGGCATCCGCCGGCCGTTGGGAAGGAGAGGGCCCAAGCAGTCGGACCTTGCAGAAACTTCGCCCGCTCGGTGCCCCCGCACTCGAGGCACTCTGACAGCACGGGCTGCGGGAGTGGGGGACCTCGTCGTCAGGCGCCGGGCACGGGAGCGGGGGCGGGCTGACGGGGCTCGGACTCGCCGACCACGACCTTGTAGAGCGGTACCGGCTCTTCGAGGCCCTTGAGCTGCACGGCACCCATGGACTCCATCTCCGGTGTGTTGGTGAGCCGCCCGATCATCGACTCCGGGAGCACGATCTCGCCTTTGCCGGCCTGGCTGCACAGCCGGCTCCCGAGGTTCACCGTGTCGCCCACGATGTCGTACTGGCGGCGCCGCCCACCGCCGATGTGCGCAGCGACGACCGGACCCGCGTTCATGCCGATGCCGAACTTCACCGGCGGGATCTTCAAGCTCGCGAGCTCGGCGTCGAGCTCGGTCGCACGGCTCTGGATCTCGATCGCGCAGTCGAGCGTGGCCTGCGCGTTGTTCTCGCACGGCAGGGGAGCGCCGAACACGGCGAACACCTCGTCGCCCACGAACTTGAGCACGGTGCCGTGATGGCTGTGGATGATCTCAGTGAGCAGGTCATAGAACTTGTTGAGCATGGCCCGCACGTCTTGCGGCTCGAGCGTCGCCGACAAGGACGTGAAGCCACGCAGGTCGCAGAAGAACAGCCCGACGTCGACTCGTTCGCCCTCGATGTGCTCTTCGAGCGCACCGGACTGCTCGAGCTGCTTCGCGACCGCCTCAGGAACGTACTGCGCGAAGAGTGACGACACGCGGCGCCGTTGGCGAGTCTCCGTGAGGTACCGCACTGCGAGTCCGGCCACGAACGCGGCGATGATCGCGATCTGCGGATAGACGATGTTCATGATGTCGCCACTGTCGAACCGCTCGAACGTGACCAGCAGGAATATGCCGGGAAGGAGCGAAGGGATCCCGATCAAGAGGAACACGAAGATGACCGACAGCCACACCGGGAGGAACAGCACCGACAGCGCGACGATCAGCGCGAGCAATGCGACGACGATCGTGTTCTCGGTGTCGGACACGTTCTCGAGATACGAGCGGGTCAGCATGGTGTTCAAGGCGTTCGCGTGGATGAGGACACCGGGGTAGGTGTTCGACTTGTCGACAGGTGCCAGCAGGGTGTCACCAGCGAGGGTCTCGGTGGCACCGATGATGACGATCTTGTTCCGGAAGCGATCGGGGTTGACGTTCCCGGTGATCACGTCGGCTGCCGAGATGACGGCGCGTTCCTTGTCGACCTCTTCGAGTCCAGCGGCGAAGTTGACGCGGAACGAATGTCGACGCCCTGTGGGGATGAACCGATCGCCAACCTGCACACCGTCGTCCGTGATGCGTGTCAGCGGACCGCTCTGGCCGAGGTAGGCCCGTAGTGCCGCGAGTGAAAGCGCCGGGATGAAGTTCCGACCGTCGTCGAACACCAGCGGCACCGAGCGCACCACGCCGTCGGAAGGATCGTTCGTGACGTTGACGTGCCCGACGACGGTGTTCCCGGCTTCGATGAAATACGACTGCGGGCCGAGATCGAGCTCGACGTCGAGCACCGAGTCGTCGGTAGCCGGATGAGTGGATTGGTAGGACGCTCCGATCACCGGTGCTGGCAATCCCTCCAGGGCCTCGATGAGCTCCGGGTCCTCCTCGGGACGGGCATCCGCGAAGACGACATCTCAGACCACGACCGCGGCGCCGGCCGCGGTCAGCTGGCGACCGATCGTCGCTTGATCTGCGCGCCGCGGCGACACTTGCCCCAGGAGATTGATGGTCTTGCGGTCGATCGCGACGACGATGACGCGGTTGTCCGTTGGCGCCGATGGGAACAGAGCGTCGGATGCTCGGCGCTGGAACCCGTCAAGTACGCCCTGGGTGAGGCCGGCCGCGGACGCCGCTGTGATCACGGCCGCGATCGCGGCTGCGTAGAGGAATCGGCGGAGGACCTTGTGCACCGGCGACAGGTTAGGAGCCGGTGGGGCGCTGGGAGCGCAGGGGTTCGAGGTCGGCGAGCGCTCGGGCAGCCCGGATGGCAAGCGCAACGATCGTGAGGGTGGGTCCGTAGCCCGCGCTCGTCGGGAAGACCGATGAGTCGGCCACGAGCACGTTCTCCACGTCGTGCAGTCGCTGCCACCGGTCGCACACGCTCGTGCGCGGATCGTCACCCATGCGAGCGGTGCCCATCACGTGGCGCGACATCGGGCTTGGGTTGGCCGCGCGCCGACGGGCCTCCTGCTCGGGAAGTGGGGGAGACGTGGCCCAGAACGTGTGACGCGCGCCCGCCTCCTTCATCACTGTCTCGAGCCTCGGTGCCCAGTGCTGCGCGCACACCAGCTCGTGGCGATGCGGACGGTAGGTGACGCGTCCCGCAGGTAGGCCCCACGCATCCGTCACCGATGGATCGAGGTCGATGCGGTTCGTTGCCTGGGGCAGGTCTTCACCCTGCATCGTGAACGCGGCCATTCGATCGCGCATCGGCGACGCCATCATCAGCCGCGTGTGGTCCTCGCCCGGTGGAAGGTGGATCGCCTCGGTGATCGGGTGCGACGCACCGCCGTGCTCGACGATCCCGCCGCGCATCCACGGCAGACCCGCGCCGCGAGCGGCGGCCTGCGCGTCGGCGTCGGGGATGATCGGATCGTCCATGAGGTGCGTGACCGAGCGCCCTCGGTGTGCGTGCAAGCGGAACGGGAAGACACCCAGCGCGAACGTCTGGAAGTGGTACATCAGGAACCGACCCACGACATCGGAGTTGCCGATCTCTGACCGCAACAGCAGGCGCGGCGTCTCGAAAGCACCCGCACCGAGGATCACGTGGCGCGCACTGAGCTCGTGCACGGTGCCGTCGACACCGACGTAGCGCACGCCCCGGGCGCGCCGACCGGTCTCGTCAAGGAGAACTTCGGTCACGTACGACTCGGGTCTGATCTCACACCGTCCGGTCCGCAGCGCATGGCGCAACGGCGCGACCGGATCACCCTTCGCATCGATCGGGCAGCCGAAGTAACCGCAGAACCCGCAGTTGTTGCACGCGGGTCGACCGTCGTACTCGACGCTGTTCACGGCGGTGGGCGCGCGATACGGGTGGTAGCCGAGCCGAGTTGCAGCTTCGGACGTCAGCACTGCACAGAACATGTCGGGGCCGGGGGGCATCGGGTACGGACCGGATCGCCACGCCGCATAGGGGTTGACCGCGGCATCGCCCGCGACGCCGACGACGCGCTCGGCTTCGGCGTAGTACGGCTCCAGCTCGTCGTAGTCGAGTGGCCAGTCGACGACGTCGGCACCGTCGACGGGCCCCAGCTCCGACGCGAGCCGGAAGTCGATCTCGCGGAAGCGAGGAACCTTGCCGTCTGCGTGCATCCCACCACCACCGACCGTCGACGGGAGGTTGTTCACGTCACCCGTGTAGATGCGGTCGCCGTCGTCTTCGGAGCTTCGGAACGTCCGCGGCTCCAACCACGGATCGGGACCGAGGAAGTGGCGGAAGACGAGCTTGAGCTCGTCGTTGCTGACATGACCGAGTGGGTTGAATGGCGCGTCGAGCGACAGGAGGTGGTTCCGGCCCTTCTCGAGCATGATCACGGACCATCCCGCGGCCGTGAGCACCTCGGCGCAGGTGGCACCGGCCGGGCCGGTGCCGACGACCACCGCATCGCAGTCGGTGTCAGTCATGCACAGCGGAACTTGATCGCAGTGAACTCGATCGCCGTGAAGAGGCGAGCTCCTCACTCACGACCTTCGACCTCCCTGTCGGTGTAGCCGCGTGGCTGCACGTCACCTTGGTATTGGATGGCCCCCCACCCGCGCATCTCACGGTTCCCGCCGTACTCGGGCGCACCATACGCGCCTTCGCACGCGTGCGTGTAGAGGAGGTTCTTGAACGCAGGATCGCCATTGAGCCGCGCGTCTTGCTCCCTGCCCGAGATGTCACAGAAGTCGCGTCCGAGCGCGGCGATGCCGTTGCGGTACTGCTGCTGCCATCCGATCACCGCGCCGTTGCGCTCGCGCTCGACCATGCCCTTCGACCCCTCGATACGGGTGCGCCAGGCGAGCTCCTCGAGTGAGTTGAGGGGCAAGAACTCATCGAAGCTCGCCGTACCGCCGGCGCGCCCCGAGAACGGTCCGCCGGCCCAGATGCGCGGCGGGTCGAAGACAAAGGCACCAAGCAGCGAGTCGATGAAGTCAGCCACTCCAAGTGCCCCACCACCGGGATGCCCGCCGACGGGAGGGATCACGCGGTCCGCGGCTGCGGCGACCACCGCGTGCTCGTGCTCCGTCAGCCAGATCGCCACGCCAGACTCGACGCGGTTGGGCTGCTACCCCGCGATCGGTCGGCAGGCGCGCGACCGTTCGAGGGCACGGAGCAGGATGTCGTCGGGATCGAATGACGGGTCGTCGGTGGCGTCGTCGATCGCCGCGAGGTCGTTCGCGGCGGTCTGGAACTCAGTGGAGATGAGCTCGAGCCCGCCCCCGAAGAGATCGTCGATGATCTCCTTGATCTCGCCGCCGCCCTTGACCTTCGGAGGTCGGAGGCTCTGAATGTCTTCCGCCGCTTCGGTCACCACCTCGGCCGCATCCTCGAGGCCGGAAGCGACACCGTTGAGGTAGGCGAAGATCGCGTTGGGATCGGACGCGATCGCGTCCTCGAGACCACCCGCGAGGTCGAGTGACTCGTTCTGGATCTCGGTCACATCATCCCTGACGTCGATGATCGTGGCGCAGAACGACGCGGCCCACTTCTTCGGCTTCAGCGGCTTGCTGCCTGCAGCCGCCGGCACCGCCGCGGCCAGCAACGAGACGAGCACCATCCCCGCACCGATGCCCACGACCCTTGTCTTCATCGTCTCACCTGTCCGCGCGACGGGGTGCGCCCGCGAATCTGACACCCGTGTCACCTCATCGTATCCTGGCCCTGTCCGGAGCAGCCCGTGAGGCCGGAGGTCGCCAGCAGCATGTCGGAGCACCGTGAGTTCAAGGACATCGTCGGTGCGAACCAAGAGGGCGTGCCCGGCCTCCCGGTCGACGAGTACATGGCGAGCCTCGAAGCCCTCCAGGCCGAGATCGCGACCGAGAAGAACGTCGTGTGGGAGCGCGTCGCCGACGGCACCCTCTCGGAAGATCTGCTGAAGCGACTGGCCAAGGAGTACTACTTCCTCGGCAAGTGGTTCACGACCGAGTTCGGCACGCTCACGAGCCTCGCGCCCGACGTCGACTCGCTCCAGCTCGGCACGAGCCAGCACTTCCTCCACTGGCTCCAGAACCTCGCCGACGAGACGGGCTACACCGGCGACGAGAACCACGTCGACATGAAGGTGAGCTGGGCGCGGCAGCTCGGCATCACCGACGACGAGCTCGTCAGCTACCGCCCGATGCCGGAGACGATCGGTGCGGTGTTCACCACCAACTACTACATGCGTCGTTCGTATGAAGAAGGTCTGGCCGCGTTCGGATGGGCCGGCGAGCGGTTCGCCGCCTCCACCAACTACGCCAAGATGATGTACGAGGGCATGCGCGACCACTACGGCATCGAAGTCGAGAACTTCAAGGTGCACGCCTACGCCGAAGAGGACCACGGCCGCATGGCCGACACCCTCCTGCGTCAGGTCGTGAGCACCGCCGGCCAGCAGCGCCGGGTGCGCCGGGCCATCGAGCACGTCCTCGTGTGCCGCAACGCCCGCACCGCCGCGCTCAACCGCTGGCTCGACGACCCCGGCGCACTGCGCTCGAAGTAGGAACCTCCGTCAGCGATCCGTAGCTGTCGGGCCGTCGCGTCTTCAGGAACGGGAAGAGCGAGAGCCAGTCCTTGCGCTGATCGAGATCGAGGTCGGCAATCAGCACGCACGGTTCGTCGCGCGGCGCGCGTACGAGCACACGCCCGTAGGGATCGCTCACGAACGACGAGCCGTAGAACCGCAGCGGTCCCTCTTCGCCGACGCGGTTCACCACCACCATGAACGTGCCGTTCGCGATCCCGTTCGCGACGATGACCTGTTCCCAGAGCGGCTGTGTGTCGAAGTCGGGATGGTCGGGCTCAGAGCCGATCGCAGTGGGGTACACGATCATGTCGGCACCCGCGAGCGAATAGGCGCGCGCGACCTCGGGGAACCATTGGTCCCAGCAGGTCGGGAAGCCGACACGCGCATCGTCGAGCTGCACCGGCGTGTAGCTCCCATCGCCGGGCCGGAACCATCGGTCCTCGAAGTAGCCCTCGGTGATCGGGAGATGCATCTTGCGGGTGCGGGCGAGCAGCTCACCCGTCGGTGACACACAGATCGCGGTGTTGTACCCGAGCCCTCCGTCGTCGGCGCGCTCGTACAACGACGCGTGCACCGGCACGCCGGTCTCGGCCGCGAGCTCCGCCGCGAACTCCGACGTCGCTCCTCCGGGCAGCGACTCGGGCTCGACGTGCACTCCGAGCACGGTCGCGCCCGGCCCGTGCGGGTCGACGGCGAAGTAGGGCGAGAGCGTGAGCTCCATCAGGCAGATCAGCTGCGCGCCTTCGCTGGCCGCGAGGCGCACGCCGTCGCCCAGGGCGCCGCGGTGCTCCGCGGGATCGGGGTGCCAGCGGTGCTGCACGAGGCCCACCCGCATCGGTGCCCGCGTCGACGCATCCACCCGCGCCGGCGACGCCAAGATCTCACCTGCTCGGATCACGCGCACGACGTCAGTCTGGCTTTTCGGCACGCTCAGCGGTCCTATAGCCCGCTCAACGTGCCGAAAACCCGTGGGTGAGCGTCAGACAGGGACCTGTTGCGTGATGCAGTGGACCCCTCCGCCGCCGTAGGCGAGGACGGATGCGGGAACGGGCTCGACCTGTCGATCGGGGATCGCCGCACTGATCCGCTCGGCCGCGACGCGAGCGGCCTCGGGATCCCCGTCGGCGACGGGCACGAGCACGCCGCCGTTCACGAAGTAGAGGTTGAGCGGGGGCACGACCACCTCACGACCACCGACGCGGTCGTACGGCAGCACCTCGACCACGATCGTCTCGATGCCGGCCGCATCCAGGCACGCACGGTTGGCAGCGAGGATTGCCGCGTTCGGGTTGGCGGGATCGCTCGTGCCCTGCACCAGCGCGACGCCGGGCGCGATGAACGCGCACAGGTTGTCGACGTGGCCATCGGTGTCGCGATCCTCGACCAGTCCGCGCTCGAGCCACACGATGCGCTCCACCCCGAGCATGCGGCGGAGCTCGTCCTCGATCTCCTGCTTGCCGAGACCCGGGTTGCGGGTGGGATGCAGCAGGCACTGCTCGGTGGTCACGAGCATGCCCGCACCGTCCACGGCGATCGCTCCACCTTCGAGGACGAGGGGCGACATGTGCCTGGGCAGGCCGAGGCGCTCGCACAGGCGCGCGCCGAGCGCGTCGTCCTTGTCGTAGGGCGCGTACTTCTCACCCCATCCGTTGAAGCGGAAGTCGACCCCGGCGCGGGTGTCATCGGCAGTGCAGACGAAGATCGGACCGTTGTCGCGGATCCAGGAGTCGTCGATCGGTGCTTCCATCACCTCCACGTCACGTGCGTGACCGTGGTCGACTGCAGCTGCGGCTTCCCGGCCCGCGCCGAGGTTCGCGACCACCATCACCGGCTCGAAGCGGGCCACGGCGCGGATCACATTGGCGTGGCAGTGCTTGGCGCGGTCGAGCTGGCCGCCCCAGAGCGCCTCGCGTGCAGGCCACGCCACGAGGGTGCGCTCGTGCTCGGTGAACTCACCCGGCATCGACCACGGAACCTGGCTCACCTCATCGTCTCGAGCACCTCATCGAAGATCTCGAGCGTGGTGTTCGGGTTGAGGAAGACAGCGCGAGCGACGATCTCGCCCCGCCAGCTCGTCGGCAGGATGAACGCGACCTGCTCACGCAACAAGCACTGCGACCACTCGAAGTAGTCGGCATCTGACCATCCAGGTCGCCGGAACAGCACGACCGAGAGCTCGGGGTCGCGAATCAGCGAGACGTGGTCCACCTCGTCGATGCGCCGGGCCGCGGCCTGCGTCGTCCCCAGCACCTGCTCGATCGCGGCGGCGTACGCGTCGGTGCCGTACACGGCAAGCGAGTACCAGAACGGCAAGCCGCGGGCGCGACGACTCAGGTGGTAGGCGTAGTCGGCCGGGTTCCACTCGCCGGCGAGGCGCATCGGCTCCAGGTATGACGCGTGCTGGGCATGCACGGCTTGGGCAAGCTCGGGTTCGCGGTAGAGCAGCGCGCACGAGTCGAACGGCGCGAACAGCCACTTGTGTGGGTCGACCACGAGCGAGTCAGCCGCTGCGATCCCTGCGAACCTGTCGCGCACGCTCGGTGCAGCCATCGCCGCACCGCCGTACGCCGCGTCGACGTGGAACCAGATGTCCCGGTCGCGTGCGACGGCGGAGAGTCCGGCGAGGTCGTCGATGATGCCGGCGTTGGTGGTACCTGCCGTCGCGGCGACCGCACAGATCGACGACGGATCCGGATCGCTGTTGAGCACCGCACGCAGAGAGTCACCAGTCATTCGATCGGCCGGACCTGACGGAATGACAAGTGGATCGCAGTCAATCACGCGCAGGGCGCTCTGGATCGAGGAGTGCGACTCCTCGCCCACTGCGACGCGCCAGCGATCGGGGCGCGAACCGCGCGCTCGGGCCGCGGTGTCGCGTGCGGCGACGAGCGCCGACAGGTTGCCAGCCGATCCACCGGACACGAAGCAGCCCCCGGCCTCCGGACCCATGCCCGCGAGGTCGGCGACGTACCGCAGCGCCTCGTTCTCGGCGTACACGGCGCCTGATGCCTCGAGCCAGGACGTCGCGCACATCGAAGAGGCACCGACCACGGTGTCGAAGACGAGCGCAGCCTTTGTTGGCGCCGCCGGGATGAAGGCCAGGAAGCGAGGACTGTCGGTCGACAGGCACGCACGGGCAAGCACCTCTTTGAAGACGCGCAGCACCTCCTCCGGTGCACGACCCGCCGCCGTGATGTTCTGGCCCGCGGCGCGCGCAAGCTCGTCGTACGGGACGGAGCGATCGAGCGGTGCCGGGTCGTCGCGCAAACGCTCCAGGGCGTAGTCGAGGCACGCCGTCGTCGCGCGCTCGGCGATGTCGTCGAAGTGATGCATGGGGGGACCGTATAGCGTGCCCACGCGATGAGCGTTCCCCGCACCGTTGACGAGCACCTTGGGGTGCTCGAACGTGGGCTCCAGCCGCGAGCCGCGGAGCCCAAACGCGTGATCGTGGTCGGCGCTGGCATGGCAGGTCTCGTGGCCGCCTCGGAGCTCTTGCGAGCCGGGCATGACCCGGTCGTTGATCGAAGCGCAGCAACGGGTCGGTGGGCGAGTGCTCACCCTGCGCGAGCCGTTCGCACCCGGGCTGTGGGCCGAGGCGGGTGCGATGCGCATCCCGCGCTCGCACCGGCTGACGATGGCGCTGATCGAGCGGTACGGCCTCGCGACGCGGCCGTTCACCATGGACAACCCCGAGGCCTACTGCTACTTCTGCGGCAGGAAGGTGAAGCACTCCGATGTCGCGGGCGACCCGACTGCGCTCGGGTTCGAGGTCGTCGATCACGAGCGGATGCCGCCGTCGCAGCTCTGGAGCACCGAGCTCGAATCCTTTGCCGCCCGGTTGAAGGACGAGGGCGACGACGCGTGGCTCGCCATCGCCGCGGAGTACGACCAGTGCGCGGTACGCGAGTTCCTCGAGATGCGCAACTGGTCCGAGGGCGCAATCGAGATGTTCGGTCTTCTGTTCAACCAGGAGGCGCTCATGAACTCCTCGTTCCTCGAGCTTCTCCGTGAAGAGCTCGGTGGCTACTACACCGACCTCGTCTACCTCGATGGCGGGACCGACATGCTCCCGCGTGCGTTCCTTCCCGAGCTGAGTGACCGCATCCGCTTCGGGTCGAAGATGGTCGCGCTCGATCAGTCGACGAACGACGTCACCGTGCACTACAAGACCGCCGCTGGGAAGTTCTCGGTGACCGGTGACTACGCGATCCTCACCACACCGTTCCCGGTGCTGCGTCACGTCGACGTGCTCACGCCGTTCTCACGACTCAAGCAGCGCGCGATCCGCCAACTGCACTACGACGCGTCGGCGAAGGTCTTCCTCCAGTTCCGCCGCCGCTTCTGGGAAGACGACGACGGCATCGTGGGCGGCGGCACCGTGACCGACCTCGCCGTGCGCAACGTGTACTACCCCGACCACGGTCGTCCGACCGGACGGGGTGTGATGCTCGCGAGCTATACGTGGAGTGAGGACGCGCAGCGGTGGGGGTCGTTGTCGGCGGAGGATCGAATCGTGCAAGCGCTCGAGGACGTGACCCGTATCCACCCGCAAGCCGCTGACGAGTTCGAGGTCGGCGCATCGAAGATGTGGCACGACGACGAGTTCGCCGGTGGGGCGTTCGCGCTGTTCGATCCGGGCCAGCAGACACTGCTGTATGACGCGATCGTCGCGCCGGAGGGTCGCGTGCACTTCGCCGGCGAGCACGCCTCCCTCGCGCACGCTTGGATCCAAGGTGCCATCGAGCCGGGCGTCCGTGCCGCGGCCGAGATCCACGAGCGAGCCGCGTGATGGCGCCGCCCACCTCACAGCAGGCTCCGCGCGGCATCGCCACCTGGACTCGGACCGAACCCGATCGGGTGGCGTTCTACAGCGACGACGAGACCCGTACCTACGGCGAGCTGGATGCGCGCTCGACCCGTCTCGCGCACGCCCTTGCCGCGCTCGGGGTTGCCGCTGAAGACCGGGTCGCGATCATGCTCCCGAACTCGATCGAGTTCTTCGAGACATGGCTCGCTGCCAGCAAGATCGGCGCGTCCGTCGTGCTCGTGAACTGGCACCTCAAGTCCGACGAGCTCGCATACATCCTCGAGGACTCGGGTGCGAAGGCGCTCGTCTCGCATCGAGATCTCGCGCCGCAACACCAACCCGCCCTCGAGGCAACGGGCGCCGAAGCGATCATCGTCGGGCAGGGCGGCGGGCGCGACTACGAGGAGGCGATCGACAAGGCGCCGCAGGCGCCATTGGAGAGAGAGGTGGAGGCGCTCATCGCTCCCGTCTTCTACACCTCGGGCACGACCGGTCGACCCAAGGGTGTGATCCACGGTTTGGCCGCGCTTGCGCCATCAGCGGCTGCGGCGATGATCGAGGGCCAGGTCGCGCTCTGGAGCTGGACCTCCGACGACGTCTACATCTGCTCGGGTCCCGCGTACCACGCCGGTCCTGGAGGCTGGACGATGGCCGCGCTCTACGTCGGCGCGCCGACCGTCATCCTGGCGATGTTCGACGCGTCGGAGTGGCTGCGGCTTGTCGAGCAGCACCGCGTCACCTGCAGCTTCATGGTGCCGGCCCACTTCATCCGCATCCTCGAAGTACCTGAAGCGGAGCGTGCCGGCCGTGACCTCTCGTCCTTGCGCCTGCTCGTGCATGCGGGCGCGCCATGCCCGATTCCGGTCAAGCGCAAGATCATCGAAGCGCTCCCGTGTGAGATCTCCGAGCTCTACGGCGCGAGCGAAGGTGGCGCGACCCGCATCACGTCGGCCGAGTGGCTCGAGCGACCGGGAAGCGTCGGCACGCCGTGGCCGGGCGTCGAGGTGCACATCCTCGACGACGAAGGCACGCCGGTCCCGACAGGGGAGCAGGGCATCGTCTACATCCGCCCGCCGGGCGAATCGCGGTTCCACTACCACGACGACCCGAACAAGACCGCCGAGGCCTGGCGCGACCAGGGCTTCACCGTCGGAGACGTGGGCTACCTCGACGACGCCGGTTACCTGTTCCTCACCGATCGGGCGTCCGACATGGTGATCCGCGGCGGGGTGAACATCTACCCGCGCGAGATCGAAGAGGTGCTCTACACGCACCCCGCGGTCGTGGACTGTGCCGTCTTCGGCGTTCCCGACGATCGGCTCGGCGAGCAGCTGCACGCGGTCGTGGAGGTGCGCGCCTCCTTGTCGGGAGTGCCGACGACGCCCCACGAGCTGCGCGCGCACTGCGTCGAGCACCTGGCCGACTTCAAGGTGCCGAAGGACATCGAGCTCGTCGACGAGCTGCCGCGTCAGCCCAACGGCAAGGTGCTGAAGCGCTTGCTGCGCGACAAGTTCTGGGAGGGCCGCACCACGCGCATTTGATCACCGCTCGAACAGCAGCTCGGCGAGCCGGTCATGGTGCCAGCGCGCCGTGCCGAGCCAGTACTCGGACGCGAGCGCTCGACGGAAGTACAGGTGGAGATCGTGCTCCCACGTGTACCCGATGCCGCCGTGTACCTGCGCGGCGTCCTTGGTGGCGCGCATCGCCGCGGTGCCGGCCGCGGCCTTGGCCACATGGACGGCGCGGAAGCGCTCGGCATCACTGGCGTCGAGGGTCATGCCCGCGTACTGGACCGCCGCGATGGAGCGCTCCACGGCGAGTGAGCACTCGGCCAACCGGTGCTGGATCGCCTGGAACGAGCCGATCGGCACGTCGAACTGGATTCGCTCCTTGGCGTAGGCGATCGCCATGTCGAGCAGGCGACGCGACGTCCCGACCATCTCCGCCGCGAGCGCGCCCGTCGTGTGGGCGACGACGTCGTCGAACGCCGCAGGATCGAGTGCCAAGGTGTCGCTTTTCACGTTGGCCGTGTCCACCTCGAAGTGACGTCGCGAGAAGTCGACGAGGCGCGTCTGGCGGAGGGCGACGTCTCCGGCCGGGATGATGCGCACCTTCGGTCCGGTGTCGACCACCGCGACCCAGTCGACCCGGTCGGCCTCGGGCACAAAGGTCTTCACTGGCTCGTCGTTGGGCACGAAGTGACCGTCGGCGCCGGCCAGCGCGACCGTTCCGGTGGCCTCACCAGCCAGGACGCTCGGCAGCAGCTCGTGATCGAGCGCCTGGAGCAACGGAGCGAACATCGCGACGGTTGGGAAGAACACACCCGGCGCGGCGACGTAGCCGGTCTCCTCGACGAACAGGAACAGGTCCGACGCGGGTCCGTCACCGAGCGCGGTGAAGTCGCTCAGCTTGCTCCAGAGCGCATCGGCCACCGTCACGTCATCGACATGCGCCCGTACCAGGGAGGCTGGGCACTCCTTGGCGAGCATCGTGCGCGCGGTGTCGCGCAAGAGGACCTGATCATCTGACAACGAGAAGTCCATCTTCTCTACGCGCTCGCTCGCTGCGTGCGGGGATACCCCGCCCGCGGGCGCTCGCTCGCTGGCGAGCGATCTCCGCTCCTGCGTCGCTCCGATCGCCGCGCGGCGCGAGTGATCATGAACGGGGGAGCCCGAGGACGCGCTGGGCGATGATGTTGCGTTGGATCTCCGATGAGCCGCCCGCGATCGTGTTGGCGAAGCTCATGAAGAAGTAGTTCGTCCAGCGGCCGTTCTCTTCGCCTCGTTCGGGATCCGCCACGAGCCCGTATGCACCTTGGAGCTGCATGCCGTACTCGCACGCGGCCTTGCCGATCTCGGACGTAGCCATCTTCATGTATGAGTGCTCGGGCGCCGACGAGCCCTGCGCGAACGACGCGAAGCCCTTGTAGCCGAGCGCCCGGAGCGACGATGCCTGCTCGTACATGGTGGCGATGTCGCGCCGGACGGCGGCGTCCTGGTCGAGCCCACGACGGCGGGCAACCTCGATCAACCCGCTCACGGTCGCGTCGAGTCGGCAGACGCCTTCGACCCACAACCCGGCGCGTTCGTGCGCGAGCGACCCCTGGGTGATGCGCCAGCCGTCGTTCACCTCACCCACGATGTTCTCGGCCGGAACCTCCACGTCGGTGAAGAACACCTCGGCGAAGTGCGCGGCCCGGCTCAGGTGGCGAAGTGGCCGAACCTCGATGCCCGGCGTGTCCATGTCGACGATGAGGAGGCTGATGCCCTTGTGCTTCGGCGCGTCGGGATCAGTGCGCACGTACACGAAGCACTTCTGGGCGACCATCGCGTAGCTGGTCCACACCTTCTGGCCGTTGATGATGAAGCGGTCGCCGTCGCGTGTGGCACGGGTCTGGAGGCCGGCGAGGTCGGACCCCGCGTTCGGCTCGCTCATCCCGATGCACCAGATGGTGTCGCCACGCACGGCTGCGGGCACGAGCCTCTTCTGCTCGTCGTTGCCGAACTCGAGCAGGCTCGGCGACACGATCCCGTAGCCGGGGTAGTGGAACGAGCGGAGCACGCGTCGGCGGGCCAGCTCCTCGAGGTACACGAGCGTCTGCACGAGCGTGGCGTTGCGGCCACCGAGCTCCGGTGGGTACGCCGGGATCATCCAGCCGTGATCGAACAGCGTGGCTTGCCACGCGCGCGCCCAAGCCGGAACAACCTCACCCGACTCGTCGGTGTCGCCGGCTTCTCCTGCGTAATCGAAGCCGCGCTCGAACTCGGGCGGCGTGTGCTCGTCGAGGAACGCGCAGAGCTCCTCGTGGAACGTGACCTCTTCTTCGCCCCAGGCGAGGTGCATCGGTTCTTCGCGAGGGCTTAGGGAGCAGCGAGCAAGAACGGCGGGATGCCGGGGTCGCCGCCTGCGAGGAGCTCGTCCTTGACGGCGTCGATCGATTCGATCGTCCACGAGCCATCGCTCTTGACGTTCGAGATCGGCCGCCAGCCCTGCACGATCTGCAGGAGGCCGCCTTGGATCTTGAGCACCTGACCGTTGACTCCCTCGGACAGATCAGAGGCCAGCCAGGCCACGCCCGCGGCGACGTTGGAAGGGTCGAGCGCGGCGCGCATCTTCTCGTCGGCCTGGCCGCCCATCAGGTCCTCGGTCAGCCGCGTGAGCGCAACCGGTGCGATCGCGTTCGCACGGACGCCGAAGCGCTCGAGCTCGCGGGCCAGCACGATCGTCATGGCCGCGATGCCGGCCTTTGCGGCCGCGTAGTTCAGCTGACCCGCGTTGCCGTAGAGGCCTGCCTCGGAGGACGTGTTGACGATCTTGGCGTTCACCGACGCGCCGTCGCTGTCCTTGCTCTTCTGCCGCCAGTAGGCACCGGCGAACCGGCTCGGGCAGAAGTGGCCCTTGAGGTGGACCTGGATGACCGCGTCCCACTCCTCCTCGGTCATGTTGAAGCTCATCTTGTCCCTGAGGATCCCGGCGTTGTTGATGAGGATGTCGAGCCCGCCGAGCTCCTCGATCGCCTGGTTGACGATCGACTCGCCGCCCTTCCAGGTGGAGATGTCGTCGAAGTTGGCGACCGCCTTGCCGCCAGCCCGCTCGATCTCGTCGACGACCTCCTGTGCAGGAGCCTTGTCGGCACCTTCGCCATCTCGGCTCCCGCCCACGTCGTTCACGACGACCGCCGCGCCCTGCTTCGCGAGCAGCAGTGCTTCCTCGCGCCCGAGCCCTCGGCCCGCACCGGTGACGATCGCAACCTTGCCGTCGAACAGTGCCATTCCTGATCCCATTCCTCTGTGTCTCGGACCTGCGGTCGCTGCGCCCGCGGCTCCGCTGTCGTTCCTGACGTGGACGTCAGAGACTATCGACGGACGCCGCGCGAGGTGAATCCGCGCTCGGGTGCGATCGCAACCGGTGCGGCGTGGGCACCGCGCGCCCGCGTGTCGCTCTGAAGTTTTCAACGAGCTGGTGGGCAAGCAGTGACGGTGACCACCGCCGTCGGTGTTCCGGCCAGGCGTCGACCGATGGGCTCAGGGTCCTCGGGCGAGCTCGTCGCGGTGCACGAGGTGCAGTCCGTCGGGTTGCTCGGGATCGCCGACGAGCCGTAGGGGCCATGGGGCTCGTACATCGGGTGACACCACTTGCAGATGCCGACGACGAACCCCGCGATGAAGGATGTCAGCGGGTGCTCGTAGACCTCCGCCGGGGTGCCGATCTGCGCGATGCGCCCCTCGTTGAACACCGCCAGCGATCGCTCATCGTGAGCGCCTCTTCTTGGTCATGGGTGACGTAGATGAAGGTGATGCCCACCTCTCGCTGGATCGACTTCAACTCGACCTGCATCGCCTGGCGCAGCTTGAGGTCGAGTGCGCCCAGGGGCTCGTCGAGGAGGAGCAGGCTCGGCCGGTTCACCAGCGCTCGAGCGAGCGCAACCCGTTGCCGTTGCCCACCTGAGAGCTCGGACGGCTTGCGATGGCGAAGGCGTCGAGGTGCACCATGCACAGCGCATCATGGACGCGTTCGTCCCGCTCGGCGCTCGGAACCCGCCTGACGAGCATGCCGTAGCCGACGTTGCGTCGGACGTCCATGTGCGGGAACAGCGCGTAGTCCTGGAACACCGTGTTCACGTCCCGCTCGTACGGCGCGCGTCGGGTCACGTCCTCGCCGCGGAGCAGGACGCGCCCGGCCGTCGGCTTCTCGAACCCGGCGATCATGCGCAGGCACGTGGTCTTGCCGGAGCCGGAGGGTCCGAGCAGCGAGAAGAACTCGCCTTCTCGGATCTCGAGATCGACGTCGTCGACGGCCATGACCTTGCCGAACTGCTTGCTGACGTGGTCGAGGTGGACCGCCGCTGTCGACGACCGCGCGGACGCGCTGGCCGTCTGGTCGGCTTCGGACGTGCGGATCCCTGTCGCTGCGCTCACCGTCCCCCGGTCCAATCGTCGCTGGCGGCACGGTATTCGCCGTTCAGGAGCGCGTGCCGTCAGCAATCCGTTGTCGACCCCCGACGCGGCGACGGAATCCACGCTCTTGGGGCGGGGTCCGCTTCAGGCTGCGGTGGGGGCTGTGCCGAGCACCCGCAGGAGCAGCCGCCGGTGTCACCCACCCGAGAATCGGGCGTCGCGCTTCTCCTTGAACGCGGCCATGCCTTCGGCCAGGTCGGCCGAGGTGGCGGCGAGGGCCTGGAAGGAGCCTTCGAGGTCGAGCGAGTGTGCCAGGTCGGTCTCGAAGGTGGCGTTCAACAGCTGCTTGGAGAGCCCGAGGGCGCGCGTCGGCCCGCTGGCGAGGCGCGCCGCCAGCGCTTCGGCCGCGGCGGCGAGCTCGTCGGGCGCGACGCACTTGTAGGCCAGCCCGAGCTCGACCGCCTCGGCGCCCTTCGCCCCCTCACCGAGCAGGATCATCGCCTTCGCGCGCGGCAGCCCGACGAGGCGCGGCAAGAGGTAGGCGCCGCCCGCATCGGCGACGAGCCCGATCTTCGAGAACGACCACAGGAAGCGGGTCTCGTCGTGCACGAGCACGAAGTCGCAGGCGAGCGCGAGGTGCGCGCCCGGGCCCACCGCGGCGCCGTTCACCGCCGCGACGGTCGGCTTGTCGAGCTCCCACAGCTCGCGGATGAACGTCTGCACACCGATGCGCAGCGCCTCTGCCGTGGTGCGGTTGTTGAAGCCGGGTTCCGACACGTTGGCCAGCGTCGACGCGCTGAGGTCCATGCCCGCGCAGAACGCGTCACCGGCACCCGTGACGAGCAGCGCACGGACGTTGTTGTCACCCCGAGCTGATCGAACGGCGTCGACGATGGCGTCGCGCATCTCGACCGTGAGCGCGTTCTTCGCTTCTGGTCGGTCGAGCGTGATGCGGCCGACGCGGTCGGCGCCGACCTCGTAGCGAATGGTCACGGGCGTAGACCGGTCAGGGCTTCTGGTTGGTGAGGATGTTCACCACCGAGACGCCGGAGCCGCGTCCACCGACGTTGTGCTGGAGCGCGTACCCGTTGCGCATCTCGACCTGTCGCGCTTCTGCCTCACCGCGCAGCTGCCACCAGCACTCGGTGAGCTGCGCGACTCCCGTTGCGCCGATCGGGTGCCCTTTGGCGAGCAGCCCGCCGGAGGTGTTGATCGGGATGCGACCCGTGAGCGAAGTCTCGCCGTCCAGCGACGCCACGCCGCCCTTGCCCTTGTCGACGAACCCGAGGTCCTCGATGTCGAGGATCTCGGTGATCGTGAAGCAGTCGTGGACCTCGGCCATGTCGACCTGTGACGGCTCGATGCCGGCCATCTCGTACGCGCGTTCGGCGGCCATCTGCGTGGCCTTCAGCGAGTTGTAACTCGTCTTCTCGTGCAGGTACGGGTGGTCGGTCGCGACACCGAAGCCAGCCACGTACACCGGCTTGTCGGTGAACTGCTCGGCGCGCTCGGCGCTCACGAGGATCGCGGCCGCGGCGCCGTCGGTCTGCGGGCAGCAGTCGAGCAGGTGAAGTGGGTGGCACACCGGCACCGAGTTGATGACGTCCTCGATCGTGATCTCGTTCTGGAAGTGCGCGTACGGATCGAGCGCACCGTTGTGGTGGTTCTTGACCGCCACCGACGCCAGCATCTCTCGCGTCGTACCGAAGTCGTGCATGTGACGGGTCGCGAACGGTGCGAAGAGCACGGGGGCGGTCTCGCCCCTGGTGAAGATCGGGTGCCCCGACGCGGCCCGCGAGAGCAGACCTTCTTCGGTCGACTTGTCGCGCATCTTCTCGACGCCGATGACGAGCACGACGTCGTGGACACCACTTGCGACGGCCATCGCCCCGATGCGGAAGGCGTCGGACCCTGAGGGGCAGGCATTCTCGACGCGCGTGCACGGGATGCCAGAGAGCCCGATGGCCGAGGGGATCGTGTTGCCACCGATGCCTTCTTGTCCCCACAGCGTGCCGCGCTGGGTGGCGACGATCGCGGCTTCGACCTGTGCGGGCTCGAAGCCGAGGTCGACGTTGTCGGTCGCGGCCGAGAACGCGTCAGCGGCCATCTGCTCGTAGCTCTGCTCGAACAGCTCCCCGAACTTGATGAGGCCGGCGCCGACGACGGCGACTCGGTTCCAGGCCATCTATCCCATCCCTTCGGCGTCGCCGTCGACCTCGATCGGGCTCCCGGCGCGACGCGCCTTGTAGCCGTACACCGGCACGCCGCGCTCGTGTGCGTACTTGCGCAGCACGAGCTCGACGTCGCTGCCGACCTCGAGGTCGGAACCGTCGCCCACCACCTGGAGCATCACCCGCGCGCCGTCGTCGAGATCGATGATCGCGAGGGGCAGCGGTGCGACGAACGGTGCGGGCATGGTGTGGTTGACCACGTAGGTGTGGACGCGACCACGCCGGGCGAGCGGTGTGAGCACGAACTTGGCGCTCCCGCACGACGTGCAATGGGGGTGGATAGACGGGGGCGTGTTGATCGTGCCGCAGTCGACGCAGCGGGCGCCCATGAGACCGAGCATCTCGTCGGCGCCGCGCACGAACTGCGCGCTCTCGGGGGGTACGGCCATCTGCACCGTCTCACCCGAAGCGACCAGCTGGTTGCGGGCGCGCAGCACCTCCGCATACGCGACCGGCTTCCCGGCGGTGATCGTGTGCGCGACGGTCGCTGCGCCACGTACCGGTGACTTCACGTTGACCTCGAGACCGGTGGCGCGTCCGCCACCCCAACCGACCATCGCGACGGTTCCGGCTGCGTCGAGGGCGCCGATGCCGCCCAGGATGGCGGCCGCAGCACCGGTGTCGCCGAGCTCGGTGTACACCGCGTCGGATGCGGGTGCCGCGGCGCCGATCTGCTTCGCGACGACGCCGCCCAATCGCCCGTCGGGGTCGGGGAGCGACCAGGCGCGCACGTCGAGCGCGGCGAGCTGCTCGCCGAGCTCACGCATGGTCGGCACGAACACCTCCTCACGGAACAAGCGGGCGTCGTAGAGGTCGCGGGTGCCGGCTTCGTTGTCGCCGCGGTACCGGTCGAGGAAGGGAAACGTGCGAGTGACGCGTGCGCCGATCGATGCGTCGCCACCGTGCGACACGAGCACGACGGCTGCCGCGCCCGCTCCGGCGCGTGCCTCGTACGGTGTGCCCAGGCCGGGGACGATCGCATCCGACACCACCACGAGCGCCACGCGTGCCGAACCGGCCCCGATCGCGTCGGCCGCGCCGAGGAGCGCCTCCATGCCCGAGTGCGGGGAACCGGAGCACAGCGCGCCGCTCGAACGGTGTGAGAGTCCGATTGCTCGTGCCAGCACGGCATGGCTCGGGCCTTCGGCGAACGGTGGGCGAGAGGTGCCCCACCACAACCCGTCGACGATGTCGGTCTGGAGCTCGGAGGCGGCGAGCGCCCGACCTGCGGCCTCAGCCGCGAGGGTAAGGACGTCTTCATCAGGGGCGCAGACCGCGGACTGACCCTTGCCGCCCTTGCGGCCCCAGGCCGCGGCGGCATCAGCAGCTCGGAGGCGCCACGCGGGCGCGGCCGCGCCGACAGCCAGGAGCTGCACCCCGGGGGTCACGGGACCCGATGCTACCGGCGCCCGTGCCCCCTTCCTATTTGGTCCGATGCGCCGTCGGGGCGCCTACTTCTTCTTCGGGACGTAGATGCCGATGCCGTCGGGGAAGGCGAGACCGTCGGCCATCACCTCGGGCGGTTGCGGCTCACCGTCGACGAACGTGATCCGGAAGACCCGGCCCGTGCCGTCGCCCGGACCGATGCGGGTGCCGTCGATCACGATGCCGATGTCGGCGAAGTAGATGGTGCCGTCGGGCGCGACTCCCATGCCGAGGGGCGTCCCGGTCGAGATGCGCTCCGGACCGAGCCCCTCGCCCGCGGGTGGACGCAGGATCGTGCGCACGAACTGCCCGTCGGCGTCGTACTCGTTGATCAGGCCGTTGGCCACGCTCGCCACGTACCAGCCGCCGTCACCGGTCGGCGCCAGGCCGTTGGGCGTCGCGAGCTCGTTCTCGGTGGTGATGAACTTCTCCTTGGTGACGCTGTCGGCCATCGGCGCGCCGGTGCTGTCGGTCTGGCCGCACCCGCCTTCGGCGTCGTCCGATGTCGGGAACGGTCCCGTGTACCGAGTTACGCCGGTGGTCGCGCCGCGCGCCGAAGAAATGAGGATGCGGTCCTCGTCGTCGATCTGGATGCTGCCCGCGGTGCCGATCGCGATGTCGAGCTTGCAGAACGGCACGTCGCCGTTCGTGCCGTTCGATCCGTCGTCGAGCTCCTCGAAGCCCGCGGTGAACGGCGGGAACCAGATGATGAGCTGACCGTTCTCGGGCCCGCTGGCCTGGTTGCCGATGTCGCTGGTCACGACCCGGCCGTCGGAGAGGATCCCGCAGCCGTAGTTCTCGGCGTTGTCGCTCGCGCCTTGGTAGGTCGGCTGGAGCTTGCCGATCTGCTTGGTCTTGAGCTTGCCGACCTTCGTGCCCTTCATCTTGAAGATGCCCCATCCCTGGACCGGATCGGGCTGGCCGGTGTCTTCGCCGGCGATGAACGTCTTGCCGTCGGGGAAGAAGCAGATCTGCGCGTTGATGTCACGGCCGTTCGGATCCTCGCTGTGGTTCTGGATCACGAGCTGGTGCTTGAACGGCTCGTTGCCGGTGTAGGCGTCGAGGTCGTTGCCTTGACCGTTGAGCACGATCACGCCCGCACCGGGGTCGTCCTGTCCCGACCACGCCGGCGACACGGCGAGAGCGGTGACCAACGCCGTCGTGAGCACGAGCATCAGCACTGCACGCTTCATTGCTTCTCCTTGTCCTTCTTGCTCTTGCCGGCGGTCGGCACGAACGCCGGGCTGAACGACTTGGTGGTGACGAGACGGTCGAAGCCCTGTGCGATCTCGGGGAGCGCGTCGGAATCGGTGATCGCGAGGATCGAGATGCGGCTGTACGCGGCGCCTGGGCGCGGCAGCGCCGACGAGTCGCACGAGCCGGAGTCGTCGAGCACGCACAGCAGGCCACCCTGGGGCTGGTCGTCGCTCTCGGAGATGAACACGCCGAAGCGCGTCGCGCCGTCGGCGGCGGCGGGGCTGCCGGCGCGCAACCAGCTCTCCGGGTCGCCGAGGCCGGTGGTCTTGATCGTGATCTTCCAGGGATCGAGCGTCATGTGGAAGGTGGCCGTGGGTGACGAGCCCGCGGGCGGCTCCTTCAAGTCGAAGCTGACGTTGCACGGCGCACTCACGCATTGGGGCACGGCACCCTTGAGCGTGGTCGCAGTCGGCCCGGCCTTGGTGTCCTGGGTCGTGCTCGTGACTGGCTTCCCGGTCGGGGAGAACAGGTACACGCCGCTCGTGCGGCTGCGGTTGTCCAGACCGGGTTCGCGGATCCCCGCGACTGCGACCACGTCGTCGTCGACGATCGCCGCGCCTCCCGACACTGCGCCGCTCACCTCTTCGCTCCACAGCACGTCGCCGGTCGCCAGCTCGAGTGCGCGGATGGTGAAGTCAGTCCCGCCGCTGATGAGCACGCCGTTGGCGACGGCCGCGGCGCCATACGTCGCAGCGGCCTCGTCTTGTTGCCAGATGATCTCGCCGGTCGTCGAGTCCATCGCGTGCAGGAACGGCGAACCGCCCACCGCGGTGCCGCCGGCAATGACGCCGTCGGCGAAGGCGGTCGGGCCGATGAACCCACCGGTCGAGAAGTTGCTCCCCGGCTCGGGAAGGCCGGGCTCGGCGGCTTTGGTGCTCCACACCAGCTCGCCCGTGGCGCGATCGACCGCGTAGTAGACGCCGTCCTTGTTGCCCAGGCCGACGAGTGCGCGACCGTTCGCCTCGAACAGGTTCGGCGCGCCGGCGAAGTCGAAGTCGTCTTGGTTCTCCTCGTGCGGCTGGTACGACCACGCGACCGAGCCGTCGTCCAGGTTCAACGCGACCATCGCCTCGGCGAAGCGGCCCCACCCGTCGTCGGTCACGCAGTTGCCAGTGCCGACGAACACGAGGCGCAGCTCGAGGTCGACGGTCGGCGACCCCCACACGTCGGCACACCCGCTGCCGGTCGCGCCTTCGCCCTCGGTAGGCGCGAGCACGGTCGTCCACACCTCGTCACCGGTCGCGGCATCGACAGCGAGCACGCCGGCCGGACGACCGCTCGGGTCGTTGTGCACGTCCCAGCCGACGATGACGAGGTTCTCCACCACGACCGGTGACGACTCGATCTCGGAGTAGTCGGCGCCGTCGCCCGGCGCTCCGATCTCGTGCTGCCACGTGAGCTTGCCGTCCTTGGCCCGCAGCGCGTAGAGCGACTTCCCGCCACCGAAGAACACCGTGCGCACGTCGTCGACGACCTCGACCGCAGCCGACGACACGATCTGACCCGCGTACACGCGCGGGTGCGGCGTGGTCTTGTAGACCCAGCGCTTCTTGCCGTTGGATCGCTTGAGTGCGTAGAAGCGGCCAGCCCAGTCGCCGACGTAGACGGTGTTGTCGACGACGGCGGGCGTGGCGGTCACCACGTCATGAGTGTTGAAGAACCAGATCCGTCGCAGATCCCTGGCGCTCGACGCGTCAAGGCCGGGGCACTCGGTGGCGAAGCTGCGCTCGATGACCCGTCCCCACATCGGCCAGTCGCACTCGTCGGCGGGGGAGTCGACCGCGCGGCGCGCGGCGAGCACCGTCGACGCCGGCACCAAGCACGTGGCGAGCACGGCGAGCACGATCAGGCTGCCCGCGGTGCGCTTCCCCCCGAGACCCACGGCGTGGATCGTAGGCGGCTTACCCTCTGGGTGTGCCGGCAGAGCAGGTGTGCCATCCCCGCTTCGCGCGCATCTACCAGCGGTTTGCGCCGCAGATGGACAAGGCCGGCGCGGGCGAGCATCGCGACGAGATGCTGGCGGACCTCACCGGCCGGGTGATCGAGGTCGGCGCCGGCACGGGACTCAACTTCGGCCGGTACCCGTCGACGGTGACCGAGGTGCTCGCCGTAGAGCCCGAGCCGAGTCTGCGGAGGTCAGCCGAGAAGGCAGCGAAAGACGCGCCGGTGCCGGTGACGGTCGTCGACGGCGTCGCAAGCGCGCTACCGGCTGAGGACGCCACCTTCGACGCCGCAGTCGCGTCACTCGTGCTCTGCTCGATTCGTGACCTTCCGGGCGCGCTCGCCGAGATCTGCCGCGTGATGAAGCCTGGCGGAGAGCTGTGCTTCTACGAGCACGTGCGGTCAGAGCGCGCAGTGCCCGGTGCGCTCCAACGCGCGCTCGATGTCGCGTGGCCACACATGGCGGGTGGATGTCACACCAGTCGCGACACTGCGTCAGAGATCACGCGCGCTGGCTACGAGATCGAGCACATGCGCCGCTTCTCGTTCCGGCCGTCGATCTTCATGGCTCCAGTCGCGCCGCACATCATCGGAGTCGCCCGACGCCCCGCCAAGTAACCTCGACGGTTCCGGCGGCGTAGCCGAGTGGCTCAGGCAAGGGTCTGCAAAACCCTGGACGCGGGTTCGATTCCCGCCGCCGCCTCCAACGTTCGGGCGGGTCACACCCGATTTCCTGCCAACGGGTGCTCTCGCGCGACGACGGTTTTCCCAACGGATTTCCGTTGGAAGTAACGAGCGGGGCCAGACCGGCGACATCGCCGAGTACCGCTAGCCCGATCCGGCGCCCTCGTCAGCAGCGATAGAGCCGCTCGGCGTTGCTCGCGAAGAGCTGGTCGCGCGCGCCGGCATCGAGGTCGGCGGTGACGGCGTCGTAGCCGGAATAGAGCTGGTCGAAGGTCCCGTGCATGCCGTCGACCGGGAAGTTGCTCGCGAAGAAGCACCGGTCAACACCGAACGCTTCGAGGCAGTGCTCGATCCATGGTCGCAGTACCTCGGCGTCCATCGAGTGCAATGGCATGGCTAGCCCGGACACCTTGCAGTGGACGTTGTCGCCCAGCGATGCGAGCGCCGAGATCCCGGTCTTCCAGAGCGCGAGCTCTTCGCTCGTGTTGGTCCGCGGCCAGCCGGCGTGCTCGACCACGATCGTCAGGTCACCCCAGTCGGCGAGCGACGCGGCCGCGGTCGCGAGCTCGTCGGGGTGGACCATCAGCTCGAACACCAGATCGCGCTCCTGCAGCGCCCGCAGCACCTCGGCGGCGGGAACGCCGCCCGGGCACGGCCCCATCGGGCGGATCCCCCGGAACCGCGGCGAGTTCATCTGTGCGTCGAGCAGGGCCACCGTGTCGGCGACCGGGTCTTCGGGCACGAGCCCGCCGATGATCGCATCGGGGTGCCCGGTGGCCTGCGCCATCTCGTCCAGCTCGCGTGTCTCGTCCGCCGTGTGCGTCGGCGCCGATGCCGCGGCGACGTGCACGAACTTCACGACGTTCCAGCCCGACGACTCTGAGAAGTAGGTCGGCTGGTCGAACTTGCGGACCATTCCCGAGATGTCGCCCATGTCGAGCTCGCGTTGCCCGGCGAGGTACGGGTACCAGTCGGCGCGTGCCGGGTCCCACAGGTGGATGTGCGCGTCGACGATGCGATCGATCGAATTGGCCATCGGTCCTCCTCGGGGTCGCGCTAGCGCGGCTCGCCCGCGACCATGCCGCGCAGCGCTGCGTCGAGCCAGTCCGGGACGGCCGGGCCGTCGAAGGTGATCGTCCCGGCCGGCTGTGGATGGGTGCGCAGGCCGAACCACCCTGCGTCGGCGACGAGCTCCGCGCCTGACAGCGAGTTTGAGTCAGCGCTCGTCACCAGGTACGCGGCGACGTCGGCGACGGCCTGACGCACCGACTCGAGCGTGCTCTGGACGCCGATCGCGAACGCGTCGACACGATCGGACGTGGCGAGGTGCGCGGCCCGGCTGAGCTGCGCCGCGGCCTGGGCCCGGCTCGTACCCCCGCACGTCGTGGCGTCGCTGATCGTGACGACCCGCATCGGCCGGTCGGTCTCGGCGGCGTGGTTGGCCACCGCGCGCGTCCATTCGGCGTCGGCGCGGATGTGCTCGGTGATCCCGGAGTGCTCGTCGAGGATGCGTTGCCAGTCGGCCGCGCCAGGCGAGCCCGCGGTCGTGGTGACGCCGCCGCCGGCGAGGGCCACGATCACGGCGTCGAGCGGTCCCTTGTCGCGAGTCACCGCGGCCAGCCGCTCCGCGGTCGTCTCGAACCCCTTGGGTGCGTGCACGGCGTCCGGCGCCGGGCTCACGCTGATGCACTCGACGCCGCGCGCCGCGAGCGCCGTGCCAATCGCTGTGTCCCACGCGGGGATGTCAGTGACGACGACCGCGCGCCCGACGTTGGACGTGGGGTCTGCCTCAGCTGCGGGCACGTCGTTGACCGCGACGGCGCGCGGGTTCCCGCCGCCGTTGGTCGCCTGCGCGACCTCCGCCGGCGCGAGCACGGATGGGCCGAGCTGTTCGAGCACCTGCGAGAGCGACCCGGCGCCTTCGGTCGGGACGACCTCGAGGAGACGCGGCGGCACCACCCACGACACCTCCGAGCCGTTCGAGAACATCACCTGGCCGCGGCACCAGGCCGCGAAGGGCGCACCCGCGAGATAGGCGCCGATCGGCCCAAGGTGCTCGGGTGGCGGGACGCCCATGGCGAGCGAGACGCCGCCGGAGGCCGCGGTGCGGCCGGCCTCGCCCCCAGCCGGGGCCAGGCGGGCCAGCGCCTGGAGCACCATCCGCGTCGCCGCGATCGGGGACAGCGCATTGATGCTCACGCCGATCGGCGCGGCCTGGCCGAGCTGCCAGGTGAGTGCAGCCACCGCGCGCTTGGCGCAGCTGTACGCGCCGGCGTCGGCCGGTCGCCAGCCCGACCCCGACGTGACGCCGAGGATCCGGCCGTACCCAGCGGTGACCATGATGGGCAGGGCAGCCCGCAGCACGTTGAGGTACCCGTTGAGGTGCACGTCGAGCACTGCGGCCCAGTCTTCGTCGAGCCCGGACGCGAAGCCCGTTGGACGGGTGATCCCCGCGACGTTCACGATCGTGTCGAGCGCGCCGAACTCCTCGACGAGCCCGGCGAACAAGGCCCGCACCGCCTCCTCGTCGGTCACCGAGATGTTCGACGCCCGGGCGTTCCCTCCGGCGTCGATGATCCGCTGCGCCGTGGTCGGCTCCGTGTCGTCAGGTTGGGCCGAGCCGTCGACGGCGACGCCCGGGTCCACGGTCACGACGTAGTAACCCTGGCGACCGAGCTCCTCTGCGATCGCCGCGCCGATCCCGAGGGCGCCGCCCGTCACCACCGCGACGCCGGGCGTGCTCCCCAACGGACTCATGACGACTCCGGCGCCTCGTCGAGCTCGAGACCGTCGAAGTCGGTCCGGAACTTCTCGAGGAGCTCCTGGTACCCGATGAAGTCGCCATGGCCACCGCCGTACGAGCCGTTGCGAGCGTTCGCCATCTCGGGGTGTCCCTCGTAGTTGAGGCGCGACGGGGTGCACGCCGCCATGAACGCGGTGGGGTCGCGCCAGAAGCTGACGATCGTCTCTGTCCAGGTCTTCTCGGCCTCCTGGTCGACGTCGAACACCTTTACGCCGCGCTCGGTGAGCGCGGCGATGGTGGCCGCGATGTGCTCGGCTCCGATCACCGCCAGGTGGGTGTAGTTGACGGTCGTGACCGACTGCTGCGCCGGCGCCGGCATCACGAACATGTTGGGGAAGCCCCGCGTCACGATCCCGTGGAGGCTCTTGACGCCGTCCTTCCACTTCTCCTCGATCGTGATGCCGTCGCGGCCGACGATCGGATGTCCCGAGCGTCGGGCGAAGGGTGTGACCTCGGCCTCGAAGCCGGTCGCCCACACGATGCAATCGACCTCGTACTCGGTGTCGCCGACCCATGCGCTGTGCTCAGTCACTCGCTCGACCCCGTGCGGGCAGTCGACGAGCGTGACGTTGGAGCGGTTGAAGGTCGCGAGGTACTCGTCGTGGAAGAGGGGCCGCTTGCACATGTAGCGGTAATAGGGCTTGAGGGCCTCGGCGACCGCGGGATCGGCGACGATCTCGTCGACGCGCGCACGGTGCTCCTCCATGATCCCGTAGTCGATCTGCTCCGCGACGCGAAGGACCTCTTCGAGCGGCATGTCGGGCGTGACCGGTGGGTTGTTCACCGCGGCCACGTGGTGGGTCCACCCGTCGTCGACGATGTCGTTGCCCTGGTTGCGCCCGATGAGCGTGGCGGAGAAGTTCTCCATTCGGTCCTTCTGCCAGCCGGGGTACAGGTGGTCGGCGAAGTGCTCGTCGGTCGGCCGGTTGCCCCGGAAGCCGATGGCTGACGGGGTGCGCTGGAACACGTACACGTGCTTGGCCGACTCGGCGAGTGCCGGGACACATTGGATCGCGCTTCCTCCGGTCCCGATCACGCCGACGACCTTGTCGGCGAGCTTGGTGAGGTGCGCGTCGTCGGGACCGCCCCCGGTGTACTCGTAGTCCCAGCGCGCGGTGTGGAACGCCGCGCCCTCGAAGTCGTCCATGCCGAGCAGGCGCGGCAGCTTCATGAGGTTGAGGATCCCGACCGCGTGCACGAGGTACCGAGCCCGGATCTCGTCGCCCCGGTCGGTCCGCAGCACCCAACGCGCGAGACCTTCGTCCCACTCGCTCGACTCCACGCCGGTGTGGAACAGCGCGTCGTCGACCAGGTCGTACTTGTGCGCGATCGCGTCGAGATGCCGGCGGATCTCGTGACCGGTCGCGTAGCGCGACGAAGGGATGTAGTCCATCTCCTCCAGCATCGGCATGTAGATGTACGACTCGACGTCGCAGTACAACCCGGGATAGCGGTTCCAGTACCACGTGCCCCCGACCCCGCCGGCCTTGTCGATGAGCCGAACCCGCTTCACGCCAGCATCGCGCAGCTTCGCGCCGAGGACGACGCCGGCCATTCCCGCGCCCACCACCGCGACGTCCACGTCATCGGAGATGGACTCGCGCTCTACGAACGGTGTCCACGGGTCGCGCACGTAGTCGGCGAACCTGGCGTCCGTCCGGAGATCCTGGATCGCGCCGCGCCCCTCGAACACCCGCCGGGCGCGCTCCTGCTGGTACTTGGCGCGCACTTCATCGGGATCGAATGCAGGGGAGTGATCGGTGGGTTGGGTCATCGTGCGATCCACTTCGTCTCGATCGGATCTCGGCTCGACGTTGCACCGTCGGGAACTTGGACTCTAGGCCGCTCGGCGCACTTGGAATGACGTGCTCTCGTCATCAGGCACCCTTGACTTCGTCCCAGGCTGATTCGTAGCGGTCTTCGTCGTCGCCGAGGTCGGCGGTGAAGACGAGACGGTCGAGCACATCGTCGGGTCCGCCCGCGTCGGGGATCACGAAGTCGATGTCAGGGTTCCGCCGCCGTGCCTGTGCGACGTCGGCCGAGTATCCCTGAGCCGCGACGAGCACAACGATGCCGCGCGCGCTGCGGCCCAGCATTTCGAGCAGTGCCACCGACTTACCGGCGAGCTCGCGCGCCTTGGCTTCGAGCTCGGTCCGGAGGTGCTTGATTTGAAGGATGCCGCGTCGACGGACGGTCATCGGCGGGTCGAAGGCGACGAGCACGATGACCTCGGCATTGACGGTCGCGGCTCTCGCACTCGATGACGACCGCGCGCGCTGGAACCAGCCGTCGCTGAGCTCGGGACAGCTGGCCAAGGAGTACGGGTTCACCGACGTCGACGGCTCGCAGCCCGACATCTGGCGCCACATCGCGGACAGCGAAGGCAGCCAGGTGACGGACATCAGCAGCTATCGATGAGCCGCGTCGCGCTCGTCACCGCCAAGATCGTCGATGAGGACATCGATCTCCAGCCGTTGCTCGATGCCGTTCGTGCTGAGGGCATCGATGTAAAGAGTCGGTGTTGGGACGATGATGCGGTCGACTGGGCGGGGCTCGATCTCGCGGTGCTGCGATCCACTTGGGACTACGTGGATCGCTACGACGAGTTCCTGGAGTGGATCGACGCCACGGCGAAGGTCGTCACGCTGCTGAACCCTCTTGACGTCCTGCGATGGAACATGGACAAGCACTACCTCCGGTCGCTGACCGACGACCACGGCATCGCGGTCATCCCCACCCAGTTCTTCGAGCCCGGAACATCAGCGTCGGAGCTCGAACCGATGGACGGCGACATCGTCGTCAAGCCGGTGCGCGGCGCCAGCTCGGTCGACGCCCTGCGGCACGCGTCCATCGATGACGCGCGCCGGCACCTCGCAACGCTGCTCGACCAAGGACGAGCGGTGATGGTCCAGTCCTACGTGAGCGCGATCGAGACGTACGGCGAAACGGGGATGGTGTACTTCGCCGGGGAGCTCAGCCATGCGTTCGGGAAGGGCCCGATTCTCACAAAGGCGGGCGCATCGCCGGTCGACGGCCTCTACGCGCCGGAGGCGATCTCGCCGCGGGAGCCGACCGTCGAGCAGCGCGACCTCGCGGACCGGGTGGTGCACGCGTGCGCGAAAGACCTCTTGTATGCGCGCATCGACCTCGTTCCGAGCGACGATGGTCAGCCCGTCGTCAGCGAGGTCGAGCTCACCGAGCCGTCGTTCTTCGTTGATCACGCGCCAGGCGCCGCGGCCCGCTTCGCCAAGGCGGTAGCGGCGAAGATGTCGACCTGACCGCCAGGATGATCAACGCCGAGGAGACAACCCTCATCACCTGACGCGGAATCAATCGACCCCGCCGCTACGTTCGACACCGGCACGAGGAAAGTCGGGCAAGGGGTCGGTCACATGAGGACGCGGCGAGCGCAGTCGGCATACATCTTGCTGATCGTTGCGTTGGCCGCCGCATGTGGCGGCGGCAACGAGCGCGCGCAGCTCCGAGTCAAGCCTGCGTATCCCCTCGACGACGTCCTGCGACTGAACCACGTCCAGGTCATCGGAACGCACAACAGCTACCACCGGCGCCCGTCAGTCGAGATCCCAGGAGCGTGGACCGACTATGCCCACCCGCCACTGGCCGAGCAGCTCGACGCGGGCGTTCGCAGCATCGAGCTCGACGTTGCCAACGTCCCACAGTTCCCGGTGCAGCACGATCCGTTCGTCGACGATCGATCGAACTGCACCCCGCTCGCGACGTGCCTAGGCGAGCTCGAGGAATGGTCGGACGCGCACCCCGGCCACCTTCCGATCTTCGTGCTGATCGAGGCGAAGGATCCGAGCTTCCTCTTCGATCCCGTGCGAGACGAATGGGATCTTCGAGCGTTCGACCGTCTCGACACGGTCATCCGCTCGGCCATGGGTCCCGACAACCTCGTCACGCCCGACGACGTGCGCGGGGATGCGCTGACGTTGCGCAACGCGGTCGTCCATCGCGGTTGGCCGCGGCTCGAAGACGTGCGGGGGAAGTTCGTCTTCGTGCTCAACCGCATCGCGCTGCGACGGCTCTACGTCGTCGGGCATCCCTCGCTGGAGGGCAGGCCCATGTTCGTGCCCGCATACGAGAACGCGCCGTCGGCCGCGTTCATCGAGCACGATCAGCCCAGCCGGTCCGCGATCGGTGACCTCGTGGACAAGGGCTTCATCGTCCGCACCCGAGCCGATGCCGACGGCCGCGAGGTGGAGGCCGAGGACTACCGCCGCAGCCGCGCCGCCATCGAGAGCGGCGCGCAGATCGTGAGCACTGACTACTTGGTGCCCGACCTCTCCATCTCTGAGTACCAAGTGGTCTTGCCGAACGACCGCCCAATGCGCTGCAACCCTCTCAACGCTCCCACCCGGTGTCGTAGCTCCGACATCGAGAATGCACGTGGGCTTCGGCGACCTCACTAGATCGGTTGCCAACGCGCGGACGCGGTGTGGGCCGTGGGAACAGGGGGGCACGAGTGTCCGCCACCCGGCATCTACACGTACACGGTGCAGGCCATCAACGGGTCGGGTGCAAGCGCTCCGCCGCGGCCGTCGAACGCTGTCACGGTCACGACGGCGTGCAGCGCCAGCGCGACTGCGGTGCAAGCTCAGCCGGCGACGGCGGGGTAGCGCACCGCGACGAGCGGTAGCGTCGGGGACATGCCCGTCGCACTGATCACCGGAGCGAGTCGCGGGATCGGCAAGTCGTGCGCGCTCTATCTTGCCGAAGCGGGTTGCGACGTGGCGCTCGGTGCCCGCACGATGGTCGAGGGTGAGGCGCGCGAGCACTCGTCCACACTGAAGAAGTCGGACACGCGCCCGCTTCCAGGCAGCCTCGAGACAACGGCCGCGCTCGTCGAGGAGCGTGGCCAACGTGCGATGCCCGTCTACATGGACTTGCTCGATCGGGGATCGCTCGAGGCAGCAGTCGAGCGCGTGCTTGGTGAGTGGGGCGCGATCGACGTCCTCGTGAACAACGGTCGCTACATCGGTCCCGGGCACATGGACCTCTTCATGGACACGCCGATCGAGCTGCTCGAGCAGCAGATCGAAGCCAACGTGATCGCGCCGATGGTGCTGTCGCAGCGCGTGATCCCGCAGATGCTCGAGCGAGGCAAGGGCGTGATCATCAACATCACGTCAGGGGCGGGCTACGGCGACCCGCCAGGCCCGGCCGGCGACGGTGGGTGGGGTATGGGCTACGGCGTGTCGAAGGGTGGCTTCCATCGCATCGCCGGCATCCTTGGGGTCGAGCTCGGCGGGCAGGGCATCCGTGCGCACAACATCCAGCCCGGCTTCGTCGCGACTGAGCGCATGGCGATGGACATGGCGGAGTTCGGCTTCGACGCTTCGCAGGGCGCGCCACCCGATGTCGTCGGGGCGGTCGCGGCGTGGTTGGTCACCGATCCCGAAGCCGAATCGATGAACGGTCAGAACATCGAAGCCCAAGACTTCTGCCGCGAGCGCAACCTCGTCCCCGGCTGGAGCGGTTGAACTAGTCGGCGAACCCTGCGGTGTGCTCGCCGACGTTCGGGAGTGGGCCGTCGCGGAGTGCGGGGTTGGCCGCGAGGATCCCTGGGAACGCGATCACATCGGTGCCGCTCGCGTCGGCGACGATGCCTCGGGCCTGGATCTGCGGGTGCACCACCATCTCTTCGGGGGTGAGCACCAGCGACACCGGCGCGCCCGTGGCCCGCAGCCGGTCGAACGCGTCGTCGGCGTTGATCTTCTTGATCGCCCTGGCGACGGCGGCGTTGATCTCCTCGGTGCGCCCGAGCCGCTCGAGGAATGGGATCCCCACGAGATCGTCGAGTGCGAGCGCCTTGCAGATGCCGTCGTAGAGATGTTGTTCGCCGAGCGGCGCAAGTGCGATGAACCGGTCATCAGCAGCGCGAAACACCCCGTAGGCGGGATGGCCGCCCTTGGTCTCTTCTGCGCCTTCCACGCGCACGCCGCTGTTCGGGCCGATCCACCACGCGATGGCGTCGGCCATGGCGACGTCGATGCGCTCGCCCTCGCCCGACAGGTGACGTCGACCCCACGCCGCGCAGACGAGGAGCGCAGCGAGCGTGCCGGCTTCGAGGTCGGCCGCGGGCAGGCGTGGGATCTCGGGATCGTGTGAGTCGTGCGGCCGCGGCGCGACCGCACCGCCGAGCGCCTGGTAGTTGAGGTCGTGGCCCGCAAGGTCGCGCCACGGACCCGTCTGGCCGTATCCGGAGATCGAGCAGTAGATGATGCCGGGGTTGATCGCGCGCAGCGCGTCGTACCCGATGCCGAGTCGCTCGGCAACGCCCGGCCGCCACGCTTCGCAGAACACGTCGGCCTCGGCCGCCAGCTCGAGCGCGCGAGCGCGTCCGTCTTCGGACTTGAGGTCGAGCACGATGCTGCGCTTGTGGCGGGCGAGGCTGGCGAAGATGTCGGGGTAGGCGCGCATGGGATCGCCGCCGGGCGGCTCGATCTTCAACACCTGCGCGCCAAGGTCGGCGAGGATCTGCGTCGCGTGCGGCATCGGTCGCCACCACGACGGGTCCAGCACCTTCATCCCGTCCAGCAGGCCGCTCATCGACGGTGGATCGTACGCTCTGACTCATGCGGCGATCACTGGGGGTCATTGCATGCGTGATCGTCCTGTTCGGCACCGTCGCTCCGGCGACCGCGGGCGACGGTCGGCTACCGAAACGATGCGAGGGCGCAGGCCGCGCGCCTGAGTCCGACGGTCGCGGGCGCACACCCGTCTTGCTGGTGCACGGGTTCTTCGGAGAGCCGGGCAACTTCCGCCGAGAGCTGCTCACGAGGGCTGACGACGGCCAACCCTCGATGTTGGAATCGATCGCGGCTCTGGACGGCGTGACCGTCTACATGTTCGACTACTCGGCGACGTCGGACGAGTGGGTCACGAACCAGGCGATCGGTCCCGCGCTCGCTCAGTCGATCGTGTGTCTCGCCGAGAGCTCAGGGCGCAAGGTAATGGTGGTCGCACACTCGATGGGTGGGCTTGCAACCCGGCTGGCCCAGGGCGAGGTGATCGATGGGCGCGCGGTATCGGACTCGCTGTCGCGAGCCGTCATCATCGGCACCCCGTCGCGCGGTGTCCTCCTGCTCACCTACGCGAACGACCGGCTGTCGGCGTTCGTCATCCAGACGGTCATCAACGGCGCGGGCGAGGCCTGCAGCGACAAGCCCAAGAAGAGCGACCGGCTGCTGTGCGAGCTGCTCGACGCAGCGAACGCGCCGGCAACCGCGGCGATGGCTCCTGGCTCGGGCCAGCTCGGAGCACTCCCGGCGTGGGGCGCCGACGTCGTGGTCCATCCGATCGCGGGCGATCTCCAGGTGCGGCTCAGCGTGTTTGGGGTGGGCACCACCGAATCGATCGGTGATCTTGTTGCGACCGTGGGCTCGGCAACTGCGGACGAGAGCCCCGGTGAAGAGTCGTTCGTGGTCGAGTGCGGTACCGAGCTGACCGAGATCGTTGACGATGTCGACGAGTCACCATGCTCACACGGCAACTTGGTCGCGAACCGTCGCATCATCCGCGACATGGTGAAGCAGGTGAAGCTGGCGGTGCGTCAGGCAACGAAGCGGTCTTCCAGCCGGTAGAACGTCAGCGGCGTGTTCCACATCACGGCGCGCTTGTCGGCGTCTGCCATGTCTTCGGTCTTCTCGAAGAACTCGTCGACGGCGTCGGGATACGCGGCATCCGGGTGCGGGAAGTCGCTCGCCCAGAGAACGTGGTCAGCGCCCACCTGTTCGGTCACGAAGGGGGCAAGCACGTCCTCGGGGTCCGACGAGATCACGCATTGGCGGGCGAAGTACTCGCTCGGCTTCATCGTGAGCTCGGCGCACTCGGTGTCTTGCATCCATTCGTAGTGATCGTCGAGTCGGGCAAGCCAGTAGGGGAGCCAGCCCGTGCCGCACTCGAGGAAGGCGACCTGGAGCTCCGGGTGCCGCTCGCACACGCCGCCGAGGAGGATCGCAACCGCGGCGGTCATCATCTCGAGCGCGTGTGAGCACGCGTGACGAGCACCGAAGCCGTTGAACCGATCCGAACCGATGGTGTGCCCGCGTCGCACCCCGAGTGCCTCGTGGAGCGCGAGCACTCCGCCGGTCTCTTCGAGTGCGTGGTACAGCGGGGCCCAGGACTGCGAATCGAGGTACTCGTCCGCGAGGTGGTTGGGCCGTACGGTCACACCGAGGAGGTCGAGCTCCGCGCATCGGCGGGCTTCTTCGGCCGCGGCGTTCGGATCGAGCGGCACGGTGCCGACCGCTGCGAGTCGCTTCCGATCGGTCGCGCAGTAGCCCGCGATCCAGTCGTTGTACGAGCGGCACGACGCGAGAGACGCGTCGGCATCGAGCTCGGGCATGTAGGGCACGAACAAACCGATCGATGGGTACAGGACCGCGGCGTCGATGCCCTGCGCATCGAGCGCGCGTAGATATGAGGGTGCGTCGAAGCCGTGGTCGAGCTGGTCGCGCAGCTTCTCGATGTCGCCCACCATCTGCCATGGCGTCGTCTCGGGGAGCTCGTAGATCTGCACGCCGCGCGGGATGAAGTCGTTGAACACCTCGCCAGCCTCGACGACGTGCCCGTCGGCGTCGAGGATCTGCATGCCGTTCTTCATCTCGACCCCCTCCAGTCAGACGATGCGGCGTGCTGCCATCCCGCCGTCGAGCGGGAGGACGGAGCCGCTGAGATAGGTCGACATGTCCGACGCGAGGAACACCGCCGCGTCGCAGACCTCCTCGGGGTCACCCAGACGCTTCATCGGGTTCATCGCGCCGATCTGCGCGCGCAGCTTCTCGGGATCCGGCGCTTGCGCCGAGTGCTTCATGAACAACCCGGTCGTCGTGGCCGACGGAGCAATCATGTTGATGCGCACCTTGTCCGGTGCGTGCTCGATCGCCGCCTGCTTGGTGAGGTTCACGAGGCCGCCTTTGGCCGCGCAGTACGCGGGGTGCCCCGGCGCCACGATCAACCCGAGCGTCGATCCCATGTTGATGACGGAGCCGCCGCCACCCTTCACCATGTGCGGGATCGCCGCCTTCATGCAAAGGAACGGTCCCTTGAGGTCGATGTCGAGCACGCGTTGCCAGTCCTCGTCGGAGAGGTCGACGATCGGTACGAGGCTCTCGACCGCGGCCGAGCACACCAGCACGCCGATGCGTGGGCCGATGCTCGCGGCTTCCTCGACCATCGCGTTCACGTCGGCCGACTTGGTCACGTCGCACGGCACGGCGATGCCATTGCCGCCGTCGGCGACGATCGCGTCGGCAACGACCTTGGCGCCGGGCTCGTCGATGTCGGCAACGACGACGGTGGCCCCTTCCTTGGCGAACCTCCGCGCGATGGCGTCGCCGAGACCCGATGCGCCTCCGACGACGATCGCCACGCGATCCTCGAGCATCGTCATCTCGAATGCTCCGCTCCCACTGCGCTACTTCCGCTGACGCTCCAACCGCTGCGTTCGCTTCGCATCATCGGTACACCGCCAACCCTCCGTCGGCCGGGATCACCGCGCCCGACACGTACGCCGACATGTCGCTCGCGAGGAACAGCGCGATGCACGCCACGTCGTTCGCCTCACCCAAGCGACGCACCGGGATGCCCTTCTTGAGCTGCTCGACGAACTTCTCCGCGCCCGGCGTCTTGTCGAGGACCTTGCGGAACCGCGGCGTGTCGATCGATCCGGGCGCGATCACGTTCGCACGCACCTGCGGTCCGTACTCGATGGCGATCTGCTTGGTCAGCACCGCGAGGCCGGCCTTGGCCGCCCCGTACGCCGCGAAGCCCTCGGAGCCGATCAGCCCGAGCGTGGACGCCGTGTTGATGATGCTGCCACCGTCACCCTCGATCAGGTGGGGGAGCGCCTTGCGGCAGGCCCAGAAGATCGCGGAGAGGTTCGTCGCGATCGTAAGGTCCCACTCCTCTTCGGTGCAGTCCACGAGGCGGCCCGACATCTGCACCGCCGCGTTGTTGTAGAGCACGTCGAGACGTCCGTAGCGCTCCATCGCGGTGTCGACCATCACATCGACATCGCCGCGCTTGGACACGTCGGCGTGCACGACGATGCCCTCGGAGTCCTGCTCCTCGAGCATCTTCACGGTCTCGGCCGCGCCCTCGTCGTTGAAATCGGCGACGACGACCTTGGCGCCTTGCGCACCGAAGAGCAGCGCGGCGGCCCGGCCTTGCCCGGACGCGGCGCCGGTGATGAGCGCGACCTTGTCGGCCAGCAGGTTGGTCCAGTCGAGTCCGGCTGCGATCGTCACGGGGTCCACACTGCCACGATCTGGTCGCTCGACGCCCGAGTCGCAAGCGCAGGGATCGTGTGCTTGAGCACCTCGTCGCCGTACTCGACCGGGAGCCCGACGACCGCGTCGGTGACCACCACTACCTCGTATCCCAGGTCGACCGCGACCATGACGAGTCCCGCAACGCCGACATTCAGGGACACGCCCATCGCGACGACGGTCTTCACGCCGTGCGCACGGAGGATGTCGTCGAGATCGGTGCCGGGGAACGGTGTGAGGCCGTGGCGCCGACCTGAGATCAGGTCACTCGGCTCAGGGCCGAGCTCAGGGACGAGCGCGGCGATGTCAGAGCCCGGCGGAAGGTTGGCTCCCTGCTTGGCGAGCGCGCGCAGCAGCGGCGAGTTGCGCGGTGATGACTCGTCGTGCTCGGCAAGGCAGTGGACAACGCGCACGCCAGCAGTGCGAGCAGCGCGCACGACGCGCGTGGCGTGTTCGATGACGTTGCGCGCCGCTGCCGCGTCCGCGAGCTCGCGCATCGGCGAGAGGTCACCGACGACCCCGCGCTGGAGCTCCATGGTGACGACCGCGGCATGCGCGGGATCGAGCAGCGCAGTGAGGTCGACCGGCACGGCCGGTGAGGCTACGCGCGTGCCGACTTCATGCCCCACTCCCGTTCCGCCGGCGGAACGCTATGCGTACCGGTCGCTGCGCACGCGAGACCCCTCCGATCTGGCGTCTCCGTGGAAGCGGATCATCGAGGACCGTGAGGTCGTACGTGTCGAGCAACGTCCGCAACGCGATGCGGATCGCCGAGATCGAGAACCGCGCGGCTGGGCACGAGTGCGGCCCGTGACCGAACGTGCTCACCAGCTCCTTTGTCGCGACCGCAACCTCAGGAACGAGCCGACGCCGGTCGTCGTAGTGCGTGGGATCGAAGCGGTCGAGGCCTGGTGCGGCGGTGCAGTTGTTCACGCTCAGCATGGTCGTGAGGAATGTTCCGATACCCAGCGTGTAGGTGTGGTGCCCGTCGTCAACTTCGATGGGTGTCAGGACCTCGCGCAGGGTGATCGATCGTTGCGCCATGCGGATCGACTCATTCGCGCACTGCTCCAGCAGTGCATCATCACCGCCACGGACGCGCTCGACGAGATCGGGCTGCGCGGCCACGTGCAGCAACGTCCACGCGAGCGCGGCGTAGAGGTTCGACTGCGCGCCGCTGTGGAGCATGATCACGTCGCGTGCCACACCGATGAGAGCGGCGTCACGCGGCAGGTCGTCGTACGACTCCACGAGCTGGTCCAAGAAGTCGCCGCGCCGCACGCCGGTACGCTCGCGACCGGCCCAGATCTCGGCAATCACGCGCTCGACGCCATGCATTGCGCGCCGTTCTCGTGACCGGCGGGTTGCCCAGGTGCGGAACGCCTGGGCGGGGCGCACAAACGCCTCACTGGAGTCGATCGCGTCAAGCATGGGGATCAGGCGGTCGAGATGCTGGGGCGACGCGGCCTCGACTCCGGCCCACGACGCGAGGCCCAACCGATGGCCGAGGCGTTTGGCTTCCGTGAAGGCCTCGAACGAGCCTGCGTCACCAAGGGCGTCGATCTCGTGGGCAACGGCAGCTTCGAGGTTGCCGAGGTAGCCCTCGACGCGCTGGTTGCCAAAGAGATGGTGTGGCGTGTTCCGTCGTCCGGCGAGCAGCTCGGGCGGCAGCTTGAACCCGATCAATCGGTAGGTGGCGAGACCGAAGCTCGCCTCGCGCTCAGCGACTTCGTACAGGCGGCGCAGGCCGCCGGCCGAGAAGACGCAGAACAGGCGGAAGCCGAATGCGTCGACGACGAACGTGTCGCCATGCCGCTGCCGGGCGCGCTCGAAGAACGCGGTCGGGTCGCGCAGCAGTCCGATGCCAGCCCCCACCCATGGCAACGCGCCGCGAATGCGCGTCGGCATCGGCTCGATCACCGAATCACGGGCTCGCCGCACGCCCCGGAGCGTAGGTGTAGCCGGCGGCCTTGCCGACCGGCGGAGCAGGAGTCGTCGCCTGCGACGGCGACCAGTGAAGGCGTACTCTGCGGCTTGCAGCCGCAACCCGAAGACGGGAGGGGACCGCAGATGGGGGAGCAGAAGCTCTTCTTCGATGATGTGACCGAGGGCGACGCCGCTTTGGAGTTCACACATGAGCTCACACGCACCGACCTCGTGCAGTACGCAGGTGCGTCGGGAGACTTCAACCCGATGCATCACGACGAGGTGGCCGCGCAGGGTGCAGGTCTGCCGAGCGTGTTCGGCCACGGCATGTTCACGATGGGTCTGCTCGGCAAGGCGCTCACCGACTACGTGGGCGTCGGCAACCTGAAGCGCTACCAAGTTCGGTTCACGAAGCAGACCTGGCCCGGCGAGAAGCTCACCACCAAGGTCAGGGTGGCCAAGAAGTACGACGAGGACGGTGAGCACCGGGTCGACCTGGAGTGTGAGGTCGTCAACCAGGACGGCGAGGCCAAGGTCTCGGGGCTGGCGACGGCCGCGCTCCCGTCGAAGTAGTGCGCTGCGCCAGGCGTTCGGTGTGGCTCCGCCGCCCGAACGCCGGCCGGAACCGGAGCTTGCGGAGGTGACCAGACAAGGAGTGCGCTTCGACGTCCCGTCGCCCGACAACGACACCCGCGAGTACTGGGCTGGGGCACACGACCGCAGGCTGCTCATCCAACGGTGCACGGCCTGCGGAAAGGCCTTCTTCTACCCGCGGCCGTTCTGTCCGAAGTGCTGGAGCGAGGACGTTGCCACCGAAGAAGCATCCGGCGAGGCAACCCTCTATACCTGGTCTGTCGTGCACGTGAACGACCTGCCGCCGTTCCACGAACGGGTGCCCTATGTGGCGGCGATCGTCGATCTCGTCGAGGGCCCGCGGATGATGACCAACGTCGTCGACTGCGACTTCGACGCGCTGCGCGTCGGCATGGCGCTGCGGGTCGCGTACCGGGAGCTCACCGACGACGTCACCGTGCCGGTGTTCGCACCGGCATGACCCACCGCGAAGACTGGAGCTTCCCGTTCGAGGGACCGCTGCACGAGGTCTTCCCCGCGCTGCATGAGTCGCAGAACGCGTGGATGAGCCAGATCGACTCCCTCAGCGCTCCCGACCGCAAGACCCACGAGCTGATCCGACTCGTGTGCCTCGTGATCCTTCGCAACCCGCCGGGCGTCGAGCGTCACGCCCGCCTGGCGCGCGAGGTTGGCGCGTCGTGGAACGAGGTGATGGGCTCGATCTTGTTGACGTGCCCCGGCTTCGGGCTGCTGCCCGCAGTGGAGGCGATCCCGCACGCGCGGCGCGGCTTCGACGCCGCACCCGAACCCGAGGACGGATGATCATGCCAACGGACCTGCGGAGCGAGTGGAGCGGATGAAGTGAGCGAAGCGAACGGAAGTAGCGGAGCGGGAGCGGAGCAAAGGGAGGAGGACTGATGTCCACGACGACGGGCGAGTCCCCGTTCCGGATCATGCCGGCGGTCACCGACCGCAACCGGCACTTCTGGACCGGTGGCAAGGACGGCGAGCTGCGGTTCCAGCGCTGCAAAGGGTGTGGTTACTTCCTACACCCACCGGCAGTGATCTGCCCGAAGTGCTGGTCGAAGGACATCGGGATCGAAGCAGTGTCGGGGCGCGCCGAGGTGCTCACGTTCTCGGTGAACGTGCAGAACTGGATGCCGGGGCTCGAGCCGCCGTTCGTGCTCGCGATCGTCGGCCTGCCTGAGCAGGACGACCTTCGCCTGACCACCAACATCGTGAACTGCGATCCCTACGAGGTGACCATCGGGATGCCGGTCCAGGTCATCTTCGAACCGCACCCCGATCAAGAGGTGTGGCTCCCGCTCTTCGAGCCGGTCACCAAGCCATGACGTTCTTCAAGACCTGCGGAGCCAACGGAGCGAATGGAGTGAACGGAGTGAGCGGAAGTAGCGGAGTGGGAGCGGAGCAAAGGTGAGTGAGGCAACAGATCTCATCGGTGAGCGGCGTGCCGTCGTCAGTGGCGCGGGACAGTCCGACATCGGGCGGCGGCTCTTCCGCGATCCGCTCGAGCTGACCCTCGACGCGTGCCTCGCCGCGATCGAAGACGCCGGGCTCACCACCGCCGACATCGACGGGCTGTCCACGTACCCGGGCGCGTTCGGGCCGGGCGGGTTCTCCGGCGGCGGGATGGTCGACGTCCACGACGGGCTGCGCTTCGAGAACATCCAGTGGTTCTGTGGCGGGGTCGAGTTCCCCGGCCAGCTCGGTGCGGTGATCAACGCCGCGCTCGCGGTGTCGGCCGGACTCTGCAAGCACGTGCTTGTGTGGCGCAGCGTCTGGGAAGGCAGCGCGCAGGGCACGGGCGGACGTGCGGCCGTGATGCCTGGGGGCGGGGGTTCGGGGTCGTTCAAGGCGAGCGGGTTCATGGAGTGGGTGCTGCCGTTCTCGGCACCGTCCGCAGCCACGTGGATCGCGATGTTCGCCCAGCGTCACTTCCACGAGTACGGCACCACGAGGGAGCAGCTGGGACAGATCGCCGTCAACTCGCGCAAGAACGCGGGGTTGAACCCGAAGGCGATCTACAGCGAGCCGATGTCGATGGACGACTACCTGTCGGCGCGGATGATCTCGACGCCGCTGTGTCTGTTCGACTGCGACGTACCGTGCGACGGCGCGACCGCGTTCATCGTGTCCCGCGCGGACACCGTGGCCGATCTCCGGAAGCCGCCGATCAACATCGAAGCGGTGGCCACGGCGTTGCACGGTCGTCCCTCGTGGGACCAGTACCACGATCTCACGTCCATGCCGGCGCAGGACGCAGGCAAGGAGCTGTGGAAGCGGACCGACCTCAAGCCGACCGATGTCGACGTCGCCAACATGTACGACGGCTTCTCGTTCATCACCGTTGCTTGGATCGAAGGGATGGGATTCTGCAAGAAGGGTGAAGCCGGCGCGTTCCTCGAGGGCGGGCACAACATCGCGCGCGACAGTGGCGTGCTGCCGCTCAACACCAACGGTGGCCAGCTGTCGGCGGGTCGTCTGCACGGCTTCGGGTTCTTGCACGAGTCATGCGTGCAGCTGTGGGGCGAAGCCGGCGAACGTCAGGTGCCCAACACCCCCGAGGTTGGCGTCGCCTGCGCCGGCGGCGGCCCCATGGCCGGTACGTTGCTGCTGACCCACCGCCGCTAGCAGTTTTGGCGTCAATCACTGTCGAAGAGGGACGGTGATTGACGCAACACGTTGTGGTGGTGTCAACCGAGGGCGATCGTGGCGAGCTCTTCAAGAGCCGCGTGGGAGCCGCCGCCGGTCTGTTGGAGCGTGAGGAGTCGCTTGTAGAAGAGGCCGACGTCGTGCTCCCACGTGCACCCGATGCCGGCGTGCACCTGGATGGCCGACGCGCCGACGCCGTAGAGCTCGTCTGCCGCGAAGGCCAACGCCATCGTCGCGGCGCGGTGACGTTCGGCGGCGTCCGCGGCATCCGCGGCCCAGCACGCGTAGTACCCGGCGGCGCGGGCGAGCTCGACCGCACGGAGCATGTCGGTGCACAGGTGCTGGACCGCCTGGAACGAGCCAACCGGCACGCCGAACTGTTGGCGTTCCTTTGCGTACTCGACCGCGAGCTCGAGCGCGCGGTCAGCTGCGCCGACGCCGTCGACCACCGCGGCCGTGTGCAGTCGATCGAAGGTCTCGTGCAGCGCGCCGAGGGCATCGGCACCACCGAGGCGGCGAGCGGTTGCACCACGCAGCGTGACCTCACCCTCCTTATGGGTGCCGTCGACGGTGGGTGAGGGGGTGATGCTCACGCCTTCGGTTCCGGACTCGACGGCATAGATGCCGATGTCATCGCCGGTCGTCGCGGTCACGAGCAAGAGGTCCGAGCCGGTCACGTCGGCGACGTGCACCTTGGTGCCGTCGAGCGTCCACCCGTCGCCAGCCGCGGCGGCCGTCGTCGTCGGCGCATCGAACCGATGGCGCCGCCCGGACTCGTAGACCGCGATCGCCCCGACATGCTCGCCTGACGCGAGCGCCGGCAAGAACGCGGCCCGGTCGCGCTCATCGCCCGCGAGCGTGATCAGGCTGACCGCCCCCACGGCTGACGACGCGAACGGCCCCGGGTGCAACGCTCGCCCGAGCTCCTCCACGACGACGGCGATGTCCACCATCCCCATGCCCGCGCCACCGTGTGCTTCGGGGACGAGCAGCCCGGTCGCGCCGAGATCGGCCAACCCTTGCCATACGGCATCGGTCGTGCCGCGCTCGTCGTCGAGCATCTCGCGTACGAAGGTGATCGGCGCGCGATCCGCGAGGAAGCGCCGCACGCTGTCACGCAGCGCGTCTTGCTCGGAGGAGAACTCGAAGTCCAAATCATTCGCTCGCTCTCTGCGGCCCGGGATACCCGGGCCGCGGGCGTTCGCTCGCTGGCGAGATCCTCCGTTCGCTCCGCTCTCTCCGTCGCCGCGTGCAACCAGCATCGCGGGCCGTGCGCTCCCTGGGCGAGCTCCCTCCACTCCCTTCGGTCGTTCCCGTCGCCGCGCCGCGATGGCTGCGAACGCGCGCTCAGCAAGTTCGCGTGACCCTACCGAGTACCGTTCCGGGCGTGCGACTGGGGTATCGCGGCACCGAGGAGTCGTTTCGTCACGAGCTCGTGACCTGGTTGGAGCAGCACGTGCCGGCACGAGAGATCCTCGATCAGCCCAAGCAGTCGAGCGCGTTCCTCCAGGACTGGTCGCGCGCGTGGCAGCGCACGCTGTTCGACGCAGGATGGCTGGTGCCGGGGTGGCCACCCGAGCTCGGCGGCCGCAATGCGTCCCCGTCGGAGCAGATGATCTACTTCGAAGAGATGACCCGGCGCGAGATCCCGCGCACCATGAATCCGCAGGCGCTCGGCATCATCTCGCCATCGCTGCGCGACTACGGGTCACCCGAGCAGCAGGAGCGCTGGCTGCTCCCCACGTTGAAGGCTGAGATCGCCTGGTGCCTGGGCATGAGTGAGCCGGGGGCCGGCAGCGACCTTGCCAGCCTCAAGACGCGCGCGGTCCTCGACGGCGACAACTTCATCGTCAACGGGCAGAAGGTGTGGACGTCCGGCGCTCACCATTCCGATTGGTGCATGTGCTACGTGCGCACCGATCCCGACGTGCCGAAGCACAAGGGCATCAGCATCCTGATCATCGACATGCACAGCCCCGGTGTCGAGGCACGGCCCTTCGCCGAGCTGAGCGAACCCAACTACTTCGACTTCAACGAGGTGTTCTTCACCGACGTGGTGGTGCCGAAGGAGCACCTGCTCGGCGACCTGAACAACGGCTGGGCGCTCACACAGGGCTCGCTCTCCCACGAGCGGGCGATGCTGTGGATCGACGCCGCCTACGCCGCGCAACGGGCGTTCGCGGTCATGACCGAGCTCGCCGACCGTCCCGCGCCCGGTGGGGGAACGCTGTCCGACGACGCCCGGTACCGAGACCTGGTCGGTCGCTTCTACGTCGACACGCAAGCGCAGATGTTGATGGGCTACCGCGGGCTCTCGAAGATGGCCCTCGGCAAGCCCGCGGTCGAGCACTCGCTGCTCAAGCTCTACGGCAGCGAGTCGCTCCAAGAGCTGCTGCTCTCGGGGAGCGAGATGCTCGGCCACGGCGCCGTCGACGTGGAGGTGCTGGGCCCGAAGATGTGGCGCGACGGTTCATGGATCGTGCAGTTCCTGCGCTCGTTCGCCGCGACGATCCCGGGCGGAACGAGCGAGATCCAGCGCAACATCATCGCCGAGCGCGTGCTGGGCCTACCCCGCGCGTAGCGAGCGGAGCGAATGGAGCGAACGCAGTGAGCGGAAGCAGCGGAGTGGGAGCAGCGCAATGGTGATGGAGCTGAGTGCGGCCGACATCGAGAGCATGCGCACACCCCTGTGGGAGCAAGCGAAGATCGCCTTGGGCCGCGGCAACCCCGAAGAAGCGGCCGCGCTGATCGACCGTGCCGTCGAGCAGTGGCGCGGCCTCAAGACCTATTCGATCAACTGGATCACGTCGTTGCTCACCTTCATCGGTGAGGAGATGGGCGAAGAAGCGGTCGAGCGAGCGCTGCGCAAGACGGGCGAGGAGTTCGTGCGGCCCCGTCGTGATACTGGGACGGAGTGGAACGACCTGCCGGCTGCGGCCCGGGCGAAGGTCATCGCACGCGCCATGCTCGGGAACATGGGTGAGGTCGAGGTCGAGGAAGACGACGAGAAGATCACGCTCTCCTTCAAGTGCGGGAGCGGCGGCATGCTCATCGACGAGGGCAAGTACGAAGGTGAGCACGCGTACATGAAGCTGCAAGAGAAGAGTGGCCGCACCTTCATGCGTGACGAGCTGTGGGTGTACTGCGCGCACTGCTCGGTGAACAACGAGATCCAGCCGGTCGAGTGGGGATCAGCCCCCACCAGCATCGAATACCCGCCCACGAAGCCGGGTGAGCGGTGCATCCATCACCTCTACAAGGACGTGGCTGACGTCCCCGACGAAGCCTACGAGCGCATCGGCAAGACGCGGCCGTAGGGCTTCTCGTCGGTCAGCTTGCTGGCGTTGGTGTCTTGAGCAGGCTGCGGAGTGCGCGCAGCGCCACCATGTAGACGGCCAGCGCGATCACGAGCACCGCATTGAATCCGAACGTCATCGCGAGGATCGTCGTGAGCACCGAGCCGATGACCGACGCGAACCCGTTCACCGCCCACCCCCAGGCCACGTACTCACGTGTGTGCTCGGGCGCGAGCCGGGCGACCGCGCCGATGCCCAAGGGCATGAACGCGCCGAGGCAGATGCCCAGAGGCGCCAGCACGAAGAAGGCCAGCAGCACGCGAACCGCGAGGGGAGCGCCGAGCACGCCCTCGGTGAGCGGAGTGAGCGCAAACAGGTAGAAGACGGTCAACGCGGTGATCACCGCCAGGAGGATCGGGATCGCTCGTTCGACGCGGTCCTTGTAGCGCTCGGTCAGCAGTGCACCCACCCCGGTGAAGACCAGGATCGACAAGAGGGTCACGGTCAACGAATAGGTCGGGTAGCCGAGGAAGAGCACCAGGCGCTGGATGAGCGTGATCTCGAAGAAGAGGAACCCCAAGCCGAGGGCCGAGAAGTAGACCGCGGACGTGCCCTTGCGGGGCAACGCGCGCCAGATCTCCCTGAGCTTGACGAACGGCAGCAACAGGAAGATCGCGGCGAGCACCACTGCGACCGCGACGAGCAACAGCAGCACTCGCTCGCCGATCGTGTCCTCGGGGTCCGAGCGATCGATGGCATGCGTGAAGGTGGAGATCACGTCGTTGAACGCGGTGAAGTGCCAGAAGAAGGGCGCATCGTCGTCGATCGGACTGACATCGAACCGGTAGGACGCGTAGAGGTCGTCGAGTGCCGACGTGGGCGTGGTGATCGCCTGGCTCACGAGCGACTTTCCGTAGTCGGCCCCGGGTGCGTAGCGCAGCGTGCTCCGCTCGATGTCGTCGAGTGCCGACACGAAGCGATCGACTTCGGCGTCGGTGAACGGCGTGGGCTTCACGAGGATTGTCGAGAGCGTGCCGATCAAGGCCGCCGGTGTCGTTGCCACGAGGACGTGGCGAGCGGGGTCGTCGATTCCCCGCTCCCGCAACGCTGCTCGAACAGTCGTGACATAGCGGGTGGTGCGGTTCGGCTTCACCTCGAAGTCGACCTCGCCGAACTGGGTCACGATGAGACCGTCGGACGAAAGGTGCTCGAAGCTCTCCTCGATCGACTCCCGGGTGTAGAGGTAGCTCTCCGACAGCACGAACGCACCCGCGGTGGCCGCGTTGGATGCCGCGTAGCTGTCGGGCGCCGGATACCAGATCAGGTCGTACGCGTCGTCACTTCGAGCCAGGAAGGTGCGCCCATCGCCGTGCAAGTAGTTCACCCTCGGGTGCTCGGCGATGCGACCGGCGAAGTCGGCGTACTTGTTCGTCACCAAGTCGTGGGTGACGTTGTTCAGCTCGACCGCGTCGATGTGGCGCGCCCGGAAGAACAGGGAAGCCAACACCTCATTGCCGCCGGCGGCGCCGATGATGAGCTCCTTGCGTGGCGGATCACCCCCGACCGCGAAGGGCAGGAGCTGCGCCGCGGTCTCATAGCGGTCGAGAGACGAGACGTCGCCATCGAAGCGATAGATGGCAGAGCCAGGCAGCCCGTCGTGGGAGAGCAGCAAGAAGTCGTCGCCGACGGGGGCCACGTCGACCCGGAAGATGGGGCTCCACTTCGAGTAGATCGGCGGCGTTGCCGCGAGATCGATCTTGGTGGTGTCGGTGCGCTCGAGCGGCAGAACGCTCGGCGCCACCGTCGCAACCAGGAGCAGTACCGAGAGCACCGCGCCTCCTGCGAGCCACCCAGGCCGGGTGCGGGGTGTGAGCCGCACCCCGGCCAATGCGAGCAGCAACCCGGCCAACAGGATGGTCGACGGCGGGCCGATGGACCCGATGAGCACGACGACGAGGGCACATGCCAGTCCGGCGCCCACGAGATCAGCGAAGTAGAGCGGACCAATCTCGTCGGCTCGGCGAGCGAAGAGCGTGGCGACGATGACGCCGATCGAGACGAACGAAGCGAAGATCGCGACGCAGATCCCCACGAGGCTGGCGAGGTTGTCGATCGACGATGAAGCGTCGTACTCCCAGATCCCGAGGGTGTCGATCGGCAGCCCGACCACGACGGCGTACCCGACGAGCACGCTCGCGCCGCCAAGGAGGAACGAACACCTGAGGACAGCCTCTGTCGACGAGTCGCGGACGCGACGAGAGATCGCGACGATCACCCCGCCGCACCCGATCCCGAGCAGCGCGAGACCGATGACCAGGTAGGTGTAGTAGTAGAAGACCTTGAACGAGATGACTCGCGTGTAGCTCACCTCGAGCAACAGACCCGCGAAGCTCGCCAGCAGGATCTCGAAGCGGTACGAGCGGCGACGTTCGCCCTCGAGCAAGCGCGTGCCTTCCTGGAAGCTGGTGTCGGCCGGAGTTGGGCGATACTACAAGTCGTGCTTGTTGGTGGACTGACCCGGACGCGTGAGCTGTTCAGGCTCTGGCGAAACGAGAAAGAGGATCCGGAGCCCTTCTATTCGATGTTGGCGCGGGAAGCGACCGCCGACCTCGAGCGACGCTATGGCGCGCTGGACGGGCGCACCGTCGGTGACCTCGGCTGCGGGCCCGGTTACTACGCGCGGGAGCTCCGCGCGCGTGGTGCAACCGTCGTTCCGGTGGAGGGCGCGATGGAGGAGCTCGCGGCGGCCGGTGCACCACTCTCCGGCGCGGTGATCGGCGACGCGGGCCAGCTCCCGCTCCCGGCGGCGTGCGTCGACGGGGTGTTCTGCTCGAACTTGCTCGAGCACGCGCGTGATTCGCAGGCGGTGATCCGGGAGATGGAACGGATCTTGCGGCCCGGCGGTTGGGGCTATCTCTCGTGGACCAACTGGTACTCGCCGTGGGGCGGCCACGACATGACGCCCTACCAGTTCCTCGGTCCTCGCCTGGGTCCCAAGCTCTACGAACGTCGCCATGGGCCACCGCGCAAGAACCGCTACGGCGAAGGGCTCTTCGCGGTGCACGTGGGTCCGACGTTGCGCTACATGCGCTCGCGCGCGGGTCTTCGCATCGAGAGGGTGGAACCGCGTTACTGGCCGTGGGCGCGCTTCATCTCCCACGTGCCGGGCGTGCGTGAGGTGCTGTCGTGGAACTGCGTGGTTCGGTTCCGACGCGCCGAGTGACGCGACGTCCCTACGTCGCCGTCGGCTGCCGCCACTTGGGCTTGCCTCGGAAGACCCGGTCGCGGATGCCCCACCACGTCACCAGCAGGAGCTCCTCGGCGAAGATGCCCCACGTCATCTTCGAGTAGCCACGGACGCGGTCGGTGAAGGTGATCGGCACCTCGACGACCTTGCCTCCGACACGATGCAAGCGGTACCCGGTCTCGATCTGGAAGCCGTAGCCCTTGGCGCGGGTCGACCCGAGATCGATCTCGCGCAGCGTGTCGGCTCGATAGGCGCGGTAGCCAGAGGTGGCGTCGCGCAGCTTGATCCCCAGCACGAAGCAGGCGTACCGGTTGCCGTAACGCGAGAGCGCGCGTCGGAACCATGGCCAGTGGGGGATGGATCCTCCGGGTACGTACCGCGACCCGACCGCGACGTCGGCGCCCTCGTCGAGCCGTGCGAGCAGCTGCGGGATGACCGAAGGATCGTGTGAAAGGTCGGCGTCGATCTGCACGAGCCGCTCGTAGCCCTGATCGAGTGCGAGCGAGAAGCCATCTCGGTAGGCCTCACCCAGGCCTTCCTTCGACGGACGGTGGTGCACCTTGATCTGGCCGAGCTCGGTGGCGACGCGTTCGGCGATCGCACCTGTGCCATCGGGACTGCTGTCGTCGACAACCATGATGTCGGCGTCCGGTACGGCCTCGCGCGCGCGGCGCAGGAACTGCTCGATGTTCTCGGCTTCCTGGAATGTCGGTGTGATGACCAGCGTGCGCACCGCAGAAGGGTACGTGACGCGCCGCCTGTGCTGTTGCCCCGCGGCGCGCGACGGCGCGGTCAGCCGCCCTTCGACTTCTCGCAGCGCTCGTAGAGGTAGTACTCGGGCCCGAACTTGCCGACGAGGCAGAACTTGTTGCGGACCACCTCGTTCGGCTCGGAGGGTCCGAACTTGCGTGAGTCGTTCGGCTCGTCCCAATAGTCCCAGGCGGACGACAGGATGAGGATGTCGGCGCTGCGCACGTCATCGGCCAGACCAGAGTCCGGAGCATTGGCGACGCCAGGATCCATCTCGATGTAGTACGTGGCGGGAACGAGGTCTGGGAGCAGGTAATAGAACGAGACTTCGCTCATCGGTGTCTGGCGAAGATCCTTGGTGCCGACGAACAGCCGGTCACCCGGATCGGTGATGCGGTCGGCCACCGGGAGCAGCTCGTTCGCTCCGTCCGCGTTCGACTTCTGCCCGTTGATGAAGGTCCGCCCGTCGTGCCTCATCTTGTACGACCGCGCGCGCTCACCGAAGCCCTGCGCGGTGAAGTCGACGTAGCTGCGGATCGTGTAGTTCGGGATGACCAAGAACAGGCCGAGCAGGTACGCCGCACCGACCGCCGACGCAACGGCGCGTCGCGGCCATGCTGGTCGCCATCCCTGCACGAGCTCGATCACCGCGATCGGCACGAGGCTCATCCCCACGCATCCAACCCACGCGAGATGCGTCGCGTCAGGGCGCTGCAGGGTCTGTGGCAAGAGACCGATGCTGAACCCGGCCGCGACGAGCAGGGCGCGGGCACGGATCGAAGTCGGATGGCGACGGATCGCGCGCACCGCGACGATGCCGAGCAACAGGAGGGCGAACAGCAGCCCGAAGAACCAGAGAAAGATCTGCGCGGGACCGTGGAGTCGTGGGATCGGCCACGGGAGCTTCACGAAGTCGGCCACGAACTGCACCGTGCTGTCGAAGATGCTCCAGTCGGGCGGTATCGGGAGCGAGCGACCGCCGCGGAGGTTGAAGATCGGATCGATCACCATTCCCTGCACTGCGTTGCCGATGCCGGCCATCGCCACATGGATCACGTAGGGGAACAGCCCGAAGCCGAGGCCGAGCGCGAAGCGTTTCTTCAGGATCGGCGTCGTGCCCGGCGCGAGGGCGAGCGTGGCGAGGAGCACCGCGATTGCCAGATCGAGGCGGTAGAGCAGGGCGAGCCCGAAGAGCAGCCCAGACACCAGGGCCATGCGCCGGGATCTTTCCGGTGTCGCCGCTTCACGACTCGCGAGGCCGGCGACGAGGCCCCACACCCCGAGCGCGATCGCCCCGACCCATGGCATGGCCACGAGTCCGTGGGGTTCGATGATGATCACGACGGCGGTCAGGGCACACCCCAGCGCGGCAGTGCGCCCCCATCGACGGGCGAGGAAGTAGATGCCGTAGACGACGGCCATCTCCTGGAACAGGCCGAAGAGCCGCTCGGTGAGGAGTGTGGTGCCGAAGACCTTGTAGACCGCGGAGAGCACCCAGAGGCTGCCGGGTCCGTAGAGGTGGAGGAAGTCCTTGTTGGGGATGTCGCCCGCGAGCACGCGCTCGGGGAAGACGAGCATGAACCCCTCCTCCATCGGCGGCCCGGGCGCGTTGAGCAGCCCCCGAAGCGGGAGGAGGAAGGCCGCCGCGATGATCGCGATCGCGACGGCATCGAGCGACCGGCGTTCGTCGGAGGCGCGCGTCGGCGCAGGCGCATCGGGAGTCGTTCGCGCGTCGACGGCGGTCTTCGCCATCGTCGTCAGCCCGTGGGAGCGGGTGCGCGAGCGCTCAGGTGGGAGCGCCCCGCGACGAAAGCCAGGCCGTACGCGACCGCGACGACGATCAGCAGCGAGCGGTAGCCGATGATGAGGGCCACATACTCGAGAAGCCCGCCGACCATCGCGCCGATCAGGTTCACGGCGAACGCATTCGTCGACGAGCCGACGCTCTTGAACCGTTGGCTGAACACGAGGTTGGCGATGAACACCGGGGCGAACGCGATCACCGACCCTACGAAGAACCTCGGCACCGGGGACAGGGAGAGGAGCGAGCTCTGGGGGAGGGCGAACGCGACCACGAGCGACGCGATGAGCACAAGGTAGAGCCGAGCCGGGCGTTTGAACGTGACGCGCCTGGACACCGCAACTGCGGCGAGCACGGACAACAGGAGTCCGAGGAAGACGAGCGCGTTCACCACCCACGTCGTACCGAAGAGCAAGGCGAACTTCACGACGTTCTGCGTCTCCAGCAGCAGGAAGGCGATGCCCATGAAGAAGAGGTCGAGATAACCGGTCATCGCCCGCAGCCGCCCGGCCACCACGCGTACGAGCAGCAACGACGCGATCAAGATGAACGCGATCGTCAACAGATAGAGGTTCGGGATCGAACGGGTGCGCAGGTAGGGGAAGGGGTGGTCGTCGGTCGAGGCCTTCGGCACTTCACCCGTCGGTCGCCATCGGGTGTCGCACGAAAAGGCGCTCTTGGCCGGCGCGTCCACGAGCACCGCGTACAGCCCGGTCTCGAGCACCGTCTCCGCGCACGGCCGGTGCCCGAAGACCTCGTCGAGGGTTCCGGCGAACCGATCGAGGAGCCAAGGCTCCCGGTAGTAGTTGTACATCGAGAATGCGCCGTTGGGCTTCAAGCGCTCGCGTGCCGCTTCCAACGCCTCCTTGGTGAACAGGTAGCTCTCGAGCCGGACCGACGACTGTCCCGGGAGCAGCGTGATCGAGTCGGGAAGTGCGAAGAGGATCAAGTCGTACTTCTGCTCGGTGCCCTCGAGGTACGCCCGCCCGTCGTCGATGTGCACATCGACACGTGGATCGTCGTACGGATGATCGGGATGCGTCTCTTCGCCGAGCTCCTGGAGCCGTGGATCGATCTCGACCGCGTCGATGTGCTTCGCCCCACGGGCGAGCGCCACCGAGACGTCGTTGCCGCCACCGGCCCCGATGATCAGCACGTCGTCGAGTGGGTTGTCGGGCACGCGGTCGTAGACGAGCGTGTACGTGGGGTTGTCGTCGGCGCGTGTGTTGGCCTGGTGCAGGATCCCGTTCACCTGGATGATGGACTGACCGCCGAGTGCCTCACTCGCCTCGGTCTTGACCTTGTAATAGGGCGACCACGAGACGCCCGCGGCGAACGACTCGAACCCGAGCATGATCAGCACCGCGGCTACGGATCCGATCTGGAGCAGCCGCAGCAACCTGGACGTGTCGCGGGTGATCTCCACCGCGACGAACAGCACCGCAACGACGGCGCCCCACACGAGTGACGGGGCACGGAGCAGCGCGAGAGCGGCGATGCCGAGGATCCCGAGGATGGCGCCGACCAGATCGAGCCAGTACGCCTCGAGCGGCTCGAACTCCTTGAACGTCCGGGCGACGCCCTCGGCAACGCACATCAACGCCGCGGCGACGACGAGAAAGATGATCGTGAGCACGATCTCCCGTGGGAGGCCGCTCGTGCGGATCTCCCCGAAGTAGATGAGGTTGCCGCTCGAGCTCTTCAGCTCGACGGGCGAGATCAGGATGAAGGCCACGAGCACCGCGACCGCCAGCGGTGCGTAGGGGAAGAGGTTGCGTGCCTTGTTCGCCCGCAGGAATCCGAGGCCGATCCCGAGGAAGCTGCCCAACAGCACGAAGTTCGTGAAAAAGGACAGGTAGACGACGTTCGCGCCCGTCCAGCGGATGAGCGCGAGCTCCAAGAAGAGCATGAGGAACGACAGGAGGATCAGGCGCACTCGGTCAGCCCGCGTCGGCGCGCGAGCTGGTCCGGTCGTTGCCATGGAGAGCCGAAACCCTAGGTGATCGGGTACCGGATCAACGACGCCACAGCGTCCGGTCCTTCAGCGCGAGCGCAGGTCGTTCCACCACGTAGTAGCTGACCGCCGCGGCGACCAGCGAGAGCACCAGCACCACCACCAGCGCCCCGGAGAAGTTGGCGGCGAACTGCACCGAGTCGGTCCAGTCCGCGTACAGCTCGATCGCGGACTCGTGCCACAGGTAGATGCCGTAAGAGACCAGGCCGAGCCACACGATGGCGGGGTTGGTCAGCAGCTTGCGGATCAGGCCCTTCCCCTGCGGCCCGAAGATGCCGGGCAGCAGCAAGAAGAACGAGCCCAGTCCGTAGAAGAGCTGGAGCCCGAACTCCTTGGGTCCTGTGAGGTCGCGCTCGACGGTCTCCGTCGGCCCGCGCGGAAGCCCGATGGCCTTGGAGACGATCCAGAACATTGCGAACGCGAGCAACCAGCTGACCCACGGGAACCATCGTGACGAGAGGAACCGCCACTCCCGACGACCAGGCTGAGCGAGCCACGCGCTCAGCGCGGCCAGCGCGATCCCGAGCGCGAAGTAGTCGAAGTATCCGGGGAGCCAGGTCCGGTACCGCCCGGTGTCCTGGACGTCGCTGAGATACAGCAGCCCGCGGTACAGGCAGCTGATCGCGTACAGCGCGCCAGCCCCGATCAGCTGCACGCGCAAGGCATTGCGCGCGTCGCGCGTGAACCGAGTCATGACCCACGCAAACACCGGCAAGAACAGGTAGAACGTCACCTCCACCGACAGCGTCCACGCCTGTTGCACGGGTCCGCCGATGATGTGGTCGTGGCTGTAGATCTGGAGCAGGCCGTAGTGGAGGAAGAAGCCCTTCACGTCGACGTCGTGCTGGCCCAGCACGAAGATGACGACGGTCAGGCAGACCCAGTACGCGGGGAGGATCCGCAGTGCCCGTCGCTTCAGGTACGGGCCGATGGCCGGCGCTGAGGCGCCGGCGAAGATGCGCGTCACGAACGGGCGATACAAGAGGAAGCCCGAGATGAGGAAGAAGATCGCCACGCCGATGTCGAGGCGTGAGAGAAATGGGCCGAACGTGTCGCTGCGGACGGTCTTGCCCGAGAAGAACGCGGTGTGGTTGACGAGCACTCCGAGCGCGGCGATCGCCCGAAACCCGTCGAAGCACGGGAAGCGGGTTCCCCGTTCGTGCTCGACGGTCGTGCCAGGTCCTGCGATCCCGCTCGCGCCGCCGTCGGTCTGGGCCGTGGCTTCGCTCAAGACGTCGGTGCTCCGACCTCTGTGGTGATGCCGTCCGAGAGCTCGGGCTCACCCCGTCGGCGGCGGATGAACGAATCGATCGCAACCGCTGCCAGCACCGCGAGTGCAGGCTCGGCGGTCGATCGATACCGTTCGGAAGCAAAGGTGAGTCCGATCGCGAACATCGCGATCACGGGCAGCGCGACCAACGGGTAGACGGGGATCTTCCTCTTGCGAAGCGCGAGCGCGCCGAAGACGGAAAGGGCACCGAGCACCCACACGCTACCCATGCCCCACCACACCAGGATCGTGTCCCGACCTTCTGGGAAGTGCCAGAACTTCAACGTGTGGCGCAGCTCGTAGAGCCCGAGCGCACGTCCCCAGCGGGCGAGCACGACCACGGGAAAGCGGTCGACGTTGTCACCGAGGTACTCCAACGCGGCTTCGCGGTATGCCGCATCGCGCTGGGACTCGTCGAAGCCCTTTGGGAACTTGTTCTTGACCTTCAGCGTGCAGGTCGGCGACCACAGTCCAGTGAGCTCGCCGCGATAGGCCGGGTCGCACTGCGTGGCCGCGAGCGTCACTCCAAGTCCGTTCGAGAGCAGCACCGTCTTCTCGAAGCGGGTTTGGTTGTACGCGAGCCACGGAGTGATGACCACGAGAGCCGCGAGCCCGCCGACGACGCAGCGCTTCAGGACGGCACCCCGATCGAGCTCTTTCGTCCCGATCACCAGCGGGATCAACACCAGCGGGATGAGCAGCGCGAGCTCGGCGCGAGCCAACGCGGCGACGCCACAGGCACCGCCGAAGAGCACGAGCCGCCTCGTGTCGGGAGACTGCCAGTAGTGGTATGCGAGAGCGACTGCCACGCTGGCCGTGAGCAGCGACATCGTCTCGGCGAGGATGACGGTGTCCCAGTAGAAGAAGTTGGGGCCGACCGCAGCCAGCAATGCGGCGATGAGGCCGGTGCGGTCGCCGCCCAGCTTCCGTCCCAACAGGCCGAGGACGACGATTGTGCCTGCGCCGAGAACGAACGACCACAGCTGGTGCGCGAGCGGGTTGTCGAAGCCCAACAAGGACGGGATCGCCAGCCAGATCAGATAGAGCGGGGGATTGCTCGCGGCCTGTTGCTGTTCTCCGTTCTCGAGGAAGAACGCGAGCACGAAGCCTTTGCCTTGCGCCAGGTCGTTTGCGCCCGCGTGGTAGACGAGCGCATCGCCGTGCGGCTCGTACGGATGATGCGCGATGAGCATGAACGCGAGCCGCACGATGAGTCCGATGGCGACGACGACTCCGAGGCGCACCAAGAAGCGCCGCACCTCGGTGGTCATGGCGTGAGACGGTAGCAAAGGGCCTGTTTCTGGCTCGCGGCGCGCCTCGCGCACCCGTCAGAACGGCGGCAGCGTGTTCGACCGATGACCGAGCAGCCGCGTCAACGGGTGCAAGCGCATCAGCATGAGCACCTTCACCATCACATTGCGCAGGAACCAGGGGATCTGTCCGAGCTGTCGAACGGCGCTCCACGCGCGGGCGGCGATGCCAGCGGTGCACTGGCGATACTCGGCCAACGAACCGACGCGTCCCGAGTACAGGAACCGCCGACCGGAGAGGAGGTCGGCGGCGATCGCGCCCGTGACACCGACCGAGCAGTACGCGTCGTGGATGAGCATGACCCCGTCGTCAGCGACGCGGCGACCCCAGGAGCGGATGTCGGCCAGCGCCGGTCGGAAGCGGTGGGCTCCGTCGATGTACAGGAGGTCGATGGGGCCCTCGACTTGGTCGCCGGCAGCCTGTGACGCCTGACGAACATGGCGGATGCGGTTCGCGACCCCGGCGCGCGCCAGGTTCGCGAAGTAACGGCTGTGATCGCTTTCGCCTCGCTCGGGATCGCCGTGGATCTCACGCGGCCCGCGATCGCTTCCCGCATGCGGATCGATGGTGACGATCTCGACGCTTGGACGAGCGGCGCGCGCGAGCACGATCGCCGAGCGCCCTTGGAAGCTCCCGATCTCGACGATGCGACCGGCTTCGGGCACTTGGATCGCGCGATCCCAGAGTCGCTGCGCTTGAGCGTCGGTCATCCATCCTTGGACGTCGGCGATCGCATTGAGCGTCTCGTCGAAGCCTGGGGTCGGAGCCGGGCTGCCCGATGGTTCACTTCGTGCCACTGCGCGATTGTGGAGTGGCTGTCCACGCGTCCACAACCCAACCGACGAACGGCGGTATCGGGTCATTCTCGCGAGCATGCGTTCGGGTAGGCTTTCTCGGCTGGGGTCCTGGTGCCATGAACCGGGCAGCCGTCCACCGCTTCACCCGTGGAACTCTGATGACCGACCACGACGCCACGATCTCGGAGATGCGCAGCGTCGCGGCCGAGGCGGGCCTGCGACGAGCGACGATCCTCGCCTGGCGTGATCTGGACGACCCAGAGGCGGGAGGCTCCGAGGTCTCCGCGCACATGACCGCGAAGTACTGGGCAGAGGCCGGGCTCACCGTGACGATGCGCACGTCGTTCGCAGCCGGTCAGTCCCCCATCCTGGATCGCGACGGCTATCGAGTAGTGCGGAAGGCCGGCCGCTACCTCGTGTTCCCGCGCGCTGCGATCAGCGAGATGGTCCAGAAGCCCGATCCTTCGCACGGGCTGATGGAGATCTGGAACGGCATGCCGTTCTTCTCACCGGTGTGGTCGCGAAACCCGCGGATCGCAGTTGTTCACCACGTGCACGGCGAGATGTGGCAGATGACGCTTCCTCCGCGGCTGGCGGCGTTTGGCAACTTCATCGAGTCGACGCTGGCACCACCCTTCTATCGGCGCACTGCCATCGTCACGCCGTCGATGTCGAGCAAGCAGGAGCTGGTGAGCGCCTTGGGCTTCTCGCCGGACCGGGTGACGGTGGTGGAACCGGGGATCGGACCACGCTTCACGCCTGGTGACGCCAAGTCGCCGACCCCGCTCGTCGCCGCCGTCGGCCGTCTCGTGCCCGTGAAGCGGTTCCATCTGCTGATCGACGCGCTCGTCGCCGTGAAGCCTCGACACCCCACCCTCGAAGCCGTGATTGCGGGGGAGGGGTACGAGCGCCCGCGGCTCGAGCGACATGTTCGGGCGGCGGGTGCTGAGAGCTGGATCCACCTGCCCGGGAGGATCCCCGATGAAGAGGTTGTCGACCTGTTTCGCCGGGCGTGGACGGTCGCGAGCGCATCGGCGCGCGAAGGGTGGGGGCTCACCATCTCGGAGGCGGCCGGGTGCGGAACCACGGCGGTCGCAACGCGCATCGTCGGGCATCTCGACGCAATCGACGACGGACGCACCGGGCTCCTCGCCGGCGATCAGGCCGAGATGGTCGAGTGCCTGGACCGTGTGCTCGGCGACGACGAGCTTCGCATCGCACTGTCGAAGGCGGCGTGCGAACGAGCGTCTGCGCTCACGTGGGAGCGGTCCGGGCTCGGCATCCTCGAGGTGCTCGCACGCGAGGCGATCCGCCGCCGGGAGCTCGAGTCGCGGCGTTGACCACCCAGCTCCTCGCGAGCATCGATCGGACGAAGACTGCGGCAGACGACTCGCGCCATCGGCGCGCGATCGGGTTCTCGCTGCTCGGCCTGCTGGCGTACGTCCCGTTGCTGGTCACGGCCACCGGGCGCGTCGTCATCGACAGCAAGGAGTTCCTCTCTCTCGATCCCGGGCACTTCCTCGCGCGGGCCCCATACCTCTGGAACCCGAACCTCGCGCTCGGCACGACGACGCACCAGGACCTCGGGTACCTCTTCCCGGCTGGTCCCTTCGCCTGGCTGACGCGTCAGACCGGACTGCCCGTGTGGGTGACCCAGCGGCTCTGGCTCGGCTCGCTGCTGTTCGCGGCAGGACTCGGCGTCTTGTACCTCATGCGGACGTTGCGTGTGCACGGGCCCGGTGTTGTCATCGCGGCGCTCGTCTACATGCTCAGTCCGTACTTCTTGCAGTACGGCTCGCGCATCTCAGTCATCCTCATCGCTTGGAGCGCGATGCCATGGCTCGTCGCGCTCATCGCACGCGCGCTGCGGGAAGACAGCTGGCGCTACATTGCCGCCTTCGCGGTCGTGGTACAGGTCGCGGGCAGCGTGAACCCACCTTCACTGTTCTTCGCTGGCCTGGCGCCGCTGCTGTGGGTGGTGCACGCGGTCGTCTCGAGGGAGTGCTCGTTCCGACACGCGCTCAAGGTGTGTGCGCGCATCGCGCTGCTGACCGTCCTCGCGTCGCTCTGGTGGCTCGTGAGCTTCGTGGTGCAGGGCACGTACGGGCTCGACGTGCTGCGGTACTCCGAGTCGATCGAAGCGGTTGCGATCACCGGCCACTCGGGCGAGGTGCTGCGCGGGCTCGGCTACTGGCTGTTCTACCTCGGAGACCGGCTGGGCCCATCCACTGAGGCATCGGTCGACTACGCGCGCCGCATCCTGATCGTCACCGGCTACGCGATCCCGGTGCTCGCGCTGGTGTCTGCCGCGTTCATCCGCTGGCGTCACCGCGCCTACTTCGTGCTCCTGATCCTCGTAGGGGTCGTCGTCGCCGTCGGGACCCATCCGTACGACGATCCATCGCCGTTCGGCGCTGCGGTGAAGGAGTTCGGTGAAGGGTCGACGGTCGGGCTCGGCTTGCGCAGCGTTGGTCGCGCCGTGCCGCTGGCCGTGCTCGGTGTGGCCGTGCTGCTCGGCATCGGCGTCAACCTGCTCGCCCGTCGCCTCGCCGACCGAGGGCGCCCGCGTCTGGCCTTCGCGGCGTGCGCGCTGGTTGCGCTGCTGGTCGCGGTGAACATCCCGAGCTTGTGGACCGGCGAGGTCTACGGCGAGAACGTCCAGCGCGGCGAGAACATCCCCTCCTACTGGACCGAAGCGATCGAAGCGCTCGATGCCCGGCCGCACGACACGCGCATCTTCGAGATCCCGGGAATGGACGCTGGTGTCTATCGCTGGGCGGACACCAACGTGCCGATCACCCCGGGCCTCACCGACCGACCATACGTGGCGCGGGAGCTGATTCCGTACGGCTCGGCCGCGGCCGCGGATCTGCTGCATGCGCTCGACCGGCGAGTGCAGCGAGGATCGCTCGACCCCGACGCGCTCGTGTCGATCGCCGCACTCATGAGCGTGGGCGACATCGTCGTTCGCAGCGACCTGCAGACCGATCAGTTCGACCTGGCTCGGCCACGCGAGGTGTGGGCGATCTTCGAGTCACCGCCAGACGGTCTCGAAGCGGCCGGCGAGTTCGACGGTGACGTGGAGCCACTCGAGCTCGAGCAGCTCGACGCTCGAGAGCTGGCAATCCCCGACGACACACCCGAACCACCCGCAGTCGCCGTGTTCTCGCTCCGATCCACTCGTGACATCGTGCGAGCACAACCAGGTACATCGGTGGTGCTGGTCTCGGGGGACGGCGACGGTCTTGTCGATCTCGCTCAGGCAGGGATCCTGCCGGATTCGCCAACGCTCCTGTACTCGGGATCGCTCGCCGGAGATCCCGATGCGATCGAGCGTGAGCTTCGACGCGGCGCGGCGGTCGTCGTCACCGACACCAACCGATCACGCCCACAGCATTGGTCCGAGCTCGACGTGCTCGGGTACACGGAACGAACGGATGAGCAACCCCTCGTTGAGGACCGAGAGGACCAACGCCTCGAGGTCTTTCCTGATGCCGGCGCGGATGCGTTCACCTACATGGAGCAGCACGGTGCTCGCGTCTCGGCATCGGGATACGGCACTCGCACGGCGTTCGTACCGTCGAACCGTCCGGCGCGCGCGCTCGACGGCGATCCCGACACTGCGTGGGTGGTTGGGGCGTACGGACCGGTGATCGGCGAGCGGATCCGCATCGAACCCGATCAACCACTCACCGCTGATCGTATGAACCTGGTACAGCCACTCACCGGCCGGCGCGACCGCCACATCACACGTGTGGAGCTGCGCTTCGCCGATACCAGCGGCGACGCGGTCGGTGCTCCGGTGCAGGTGGACCTCGGGCCGGAATCTCGCACTGCCGATGGGCAGACCGTGCGCTTCGACCGGCGGCGGTTCGCGAGCATCGAGATCGCAGTCCTGGCCGACGGCGTCGGCGAGCAGCTGAGCTACGACAACGACAGTGGTGTCGGGTTTGCCGAGATCCGGATACCAGACGAATCAGGAGAAGACCTCCGCGTCGATGAGATCGTTCGGATGCCATCGGACCTGGTGAACCAGGTGCGTGGCATCGGAACGGACACGCCACTCGTGTTCGAGATGACGCGCCTGCGCTCGTTGCTCGTCGGTCAGGTCACCTCCGACGAAGAGACCGCGCTGGTTCGTGACTTCCGCGTGCCAGCCGCGCGGTCGTTCGGCGTGTCGGGCACCGTTCGGCTGTCAGCGGTCGCGCCCGATGAAGTGGTCGACGAGGCGATCGGCCTCCCCAGCGCGGCCGACGGCGGCATCACGGCTCGGTCGTCGGGACACTTGCGCACCGATGTGAGTGCGAGGGCGTCGTCTGCGATCGACGGCGACCCGGCGACCGAATGGACCGCGGATGCGAACGCACCGTCCACAGGGCAATGGATCGAGCTCGAGCTCGCGGCCCCGAACACGTTTGACCATCTCGACCTTCGGATCGTGAGCGACGGTCGGCACTCTGTACCCGCCCGAGCCGTGCTCGACGTCGATGGCGTGTCACGTGAGATCTCGCTGCCGGAGATCGCTGATCTCTCTGAGCGCGGGGCGAGCACCGTGGTGCCCGTGACGTTCGAGCCCGTCACGGGTCAGCGCGTGCGCCTCACGATCGAGTCGGTGCGCGCGGTCGAGACGGTGGACTACGAGTCGGGCCGCGTGACCGCGCTTCCTGTGGCGATCGCGGAGCTGGGTATTCCCGGCGTCGCAGTCGCGAAGCCGGACCTCGTCTCCACCGAGTGTCGTGACGACCTCGTCGAGATCGACGGTGAGCCCATCTCGGTGCGGGCCTCCGGCTTGCTGTCGGATCAGGCGCAGCCGGAGCTCGAGTTGACGCGCTGCGACCTGGCAGCAGGCGACAGACCCGAAGTCAGTCTTTCCCGCGGGCGTCACGCGTTGCGGACGGCGCCGGGCGCGCAGACGGGATTCGACATCGACGGCATCGTCCTTGCATCTGGAGCAGGCAACACGCCGATTGCCGACGGACGTGGGGTGCATGACGAGCTCATTGCAGATCGATTCTCGGCACCTGGCGTCGGGGTGGTTCATTCTGGACGGACGAAGATCGAAGTGAACGTCTCGGACGCCCGCGAGCCGTTCTGGTTGGTGCTGGGCCAGAGCGCGAACCACGGCTGGCACGCCGAGATCGACGGGCGCGACCTCGGTGCACCTCAGCTCGTCGACGGCTTCGCCAATGGGTGGCGCGTGGATCCCGACGCGAACGACTTCATGGTCACGCTGACCTGGAAGCCTCAGCGCCTGGTGTGGATCGGGATCACGATCTCAGCGATCGTGCTCCTCGGATGTGTGCTGCTCGTGCTGCGCCCCCGCGCTCGCACGACCGTCGAATCTGGCGCCGAGCCGCCCGTTGCCGTCAACCCTTTCACCGCAGATGGCGATGCCGTGTCGCCCTTGCGCGCGCTGGGGACCTCGCTGACCTGTGGTCTCGGGGCGGCGGTGTTGACCTCACCGTGGGTCGGCCTGGTCGCCGCGGGCGCGGCATTCATGGTCGCTCGTGATGGGCGTTGGCGCGCGCTGCTGTCGATCGGTGCTCCGCTCGCGCTCGCGTGCACCGGCCTGTACGTGGTGGTGCAGCAGAGCCGGCACAACTACCAGCCGGGGCTCGAATGGCCGTCACGGTTCGACGATGTACATGTGATCGGCCTGCTCGCGGTCGTCCTCCTCGCCACCGACATCGTGGTGGAGCTCGTGCGGCGACCGCGTGAGCGCGCGAACCTTCCTCCATCATGAGCGACCACGCGGGGCGGGAGGTCGTGGTGGTGATCCCGGCCCACGACGAGGCCGCCACCGTCGGCGACGTGGTGCAGGCGGTGCGCGATCACGGGATGCCGGTCGTCGTGGTGGACGACGGGTCGACGGACGAGACGGGGGAGCTGGCGCTCCGGGCGGGGGCGACCGTGCTCCGGCTCCCGATCAACCTCGGCGTCGGCGCCGCGCTTCGCTGTGGCTTTCGCTATGCGGCTGAGCGCGGGTACGAGATCGCGGTGCAGTGCGACGCCGACGGCCAGCACGATCCCGCCAGCGTGCAAGCGCTCGTGCAGGCGATGCGTGACGAGCATGCCCACCTCGTGATCGGGAACCGGTTCGGGACGAGCGACTCGTTCGACATCCCCGGCCCCCGCCGCTTTGTGATGCGGATCCTGGCGCGGGTCGCGTCGCGATCCGCCGGGACGCGCATCGACGATGCAACCTCAGGCTTTCGCGCGGTACGCACACCGCTGCTGCAGGAGTTCGCCGACCGGTACCCGGCGCAGTACCTCGGAGACACCTTCGAGGTGCTCGTCGCGAGCGCGCGCGCCGGTTACCGCGTCGTCAGCACGCCAGCGCTCATCCGAGAGCGACAGGGCGGCGTGCGCTCCGCAGGTACTGCAGCTTCGTTGGCGTTCTTGGTGCGCGCGCTGCTCGTCGTCGTGCTCCGAATCGGGACGCGGTATCGTCCCGCGCCGATCGCCGACAAGAGGTTGGGTGTCTGAGGTGCTGCTCGGAATCCTGGGCCTTCTTCTGGCGCTGCTCATCATCTTCCTCGCGCGCTACCAGCTGCTCACGCTGCGCTACGTGCTGGGGTGGATCTTCGTTGCCGCGTCGATCTCGGCGTCGGGCGCGTTCACGGGCATCGCGGAGCCGATCGCGGAGGAGATCGGGCTCCGCCCCGAGGAGCTGTTCCTGGGCGTGGCGTTCTTCCTCTTGCTGCTCATCGCCGTGCAGCTGTCCATCACGGCATCTGGCCTCACCGAGATGCTCCGCGACGTCTGTGAGTCGTACGCGCTCGCCGAGGAGCGAATCCGTCGGCTCGAGGAAGCAGCCAGCGATGCCACTCCTGACGCGCCTCCGCCGTCGGCGGGGGTAGAGGAAGAGGATGGGCCGGCGTGACCACCAAGTGGCCCAAGACCCTCCCGCCGGTCGATCCCGAGCAGCAGGCCGTGATCGATGACGCGATCAAGCGGTGGCACGAGAACCTGCCCGGGAGCTACCGCACGATCGAGCGCTTCAACCACAAGTACCCACTGCGGTCAGCCCCTCCGGCACCCGAACGCTTCCGCACGATCGAGATCGGCGCCGGGCTCGGTGAGCAGCTCGCATACGAGGACCTGACCCGTCAGGACTACACGTGCGTCGAGATGCGCGCCGAGATGGCAAGCACGATCGAGGAGCGGTACCCGTCGGTCACCACGATCGTCGGCGACTGTCAGCAGCGGCTCCCGCTCGACGACGCGTCGTTCGACCGCGCGATCGCGGTGCACGTGCTCGAGCACCTGCCGGATCTGCCGCGCGCGCTCGACGAGGTGCGACGGTTGCTGCGCTCTGGCGGGCGGTTCAGCATCGTCATCCCGTGCGATCCCGGCTTCGTCTACGGGATCGGCCGCCGCTTCACCGCGCAGCGAGAGTTCGAGAAGCGCTACGGCCTGCCGTACGAGATCTTCGTGAAGCGCGAGCACATCAACGGACCCGACGAGATCGTCGATCTCGTCCGCGAGCGCTTCGAGATCGAGCACCGCCGGTTCTTTCCGCTGCGTGTGCCCATCGTCGACCTCAACGTCTGCATCGGCATCACCGCCACCAAGCGCTGACCTTCTCTCCACACAGAGGCGTCAGCGGTTGAGCACGCGTCCTGGGCGGGACTCGACCGCGGCCGCAACGGGCGCACCATCTCGGCGGATCGGCGTGCCGTTCACGAGCACGTGCTGCATGCCGCTGGGCTCGTCGGCCACGAGTCGCTCGCCGTCGGCGGGGAAGTCGCGGATGCGGTGCAGGCCGCCGGGTCCCACGGTGTCGGGATCGAACACCGCGATGTCGGCCTTCGCGCCCTCGCGCAGCACGCCGCGGTCGGTGAAGCCGAACACCCCGGCCGGCTCGCCCGTGAGCTTGTGCACCGCGCGCTCGAGCGGGAGCACCTCGCGGTCGCGCACCCAGGTGCCGAGCAGATCCGTCGGCAAGCAGGCGTCGCACAGCTGACTCACGTGTGCCCCGGCGTCGGAGAGGCCGATGAGCATCCCGTCGGTCCCGAGCAGCTCTTCGATCATGGCCTCGTCGTTGTTGGCCAAGACGCTCCGAAAGCGCGTGGTCAGATCCTCGTCGGCAGCCAGACCCACCATCGCCGCGAGCGGCTCGATCCCTTGCTCCTCGCCGAGCGACGCAACCGTGCGCCCGATGAGCTCGGGGTTCCTCGACTCGGCGACGGTGAGGTTGTCGAAGTTGGCCCGGAAGATGCGGCCACCGGTGAGCTCCGCTTGCGCGCGTGCGATCCACTCCGGGTCGCGGTAGGCGGCCAGCCGCGCCTCGACCGGTCGATCCATCAGCTCCTTGAACGCGGGCGCCATGTTGAACGTGAAGGGGTCGGCCAACGTCATCCGGAACGTGAGCGGACGACACGTGATCTGCGGCCAGACGTCCGCGCCGGTTGCGCGCTCTTGAGCGTTCATCGCGGCCATGTCCGCCGCGAACGACGAGCCCTTGATCGTCAGCAACGCGGTCCACGTGAACGGCCGCCCGACGCGGCGCTGGAGCTCGTACGCCTCGGGATGGGTGAACTTCTCGCCGGGCGTGACCGCACCCACGCCGCGACCCAGCTCACCCATCGGCGAGTAGATCGCCTCGTACTCCTCGAAGCCCGCGAGGCGTGAGGGAACCGGTCGGCCACCGTCACCGTTGTGGGTCTGCGCGCTGCTCGACGCGACACCGGCGGCGCCGGCGGCGATGGCCTCGCGCACCACATCGGCCATGCGGTCGAGCTCGTCGGCGGTGGCGTCGCGCTCGTAGCCGTCGTCACCCATCACGTAGAGGCGGATGGCGGTGTGGCCGACGTACGCGGTGAAGTTGAGGACGGAGCCGTGGCGCGCGACGGAGTCGAGGTACTCGGGGAAGGTCTCGAAGTCCCAGGGGATCCCGGCTTGGAGCGTGGGGAGGCTCATGTCCTCGACGTGCTGCAAGGTGCGGCCGATCAGGTCGCGGTGCTCAGGGCGGCACGGCGCGATCGAGAACCCACAGTTGCCCGCGACCACGCTCGTGACGCCGTGCCACGACGACGGCGTGAGCGCCGGGTCCCAGAACACCTGCGCGTCGTAGTGCGTGTGGATGTCGATGAACCCCGGAGCAACCACCGCTCCGCCGGCGTCGAGCTCGCGGTCTCCCGACAACCCCTCACCGATCTCGGTGATCGTGTCGCCGGTGATGGCGACGTCCGCAGCACGGCCAGGCGCGCCGGTCCCGTCGACGACGGTCCCACCACGAATCACGAGGTCGGCCATGACGTGCTCCTATCCGCAGCTGAGGTCGGCGCTCACCGCGGTGTGGTCCGACACCCAGACGATGCCACCTGGCCCGTCGACGGTGGGCTCGTCGAAGAACAGACCCGTCCCGATGCCGTCGCCGTCCTCGTCGGCATCCGAGTCGAACACGACGTCGCACTTCGCGGACGACTTCACGAAGATCATGTCGATGCGGTGAGACTCCGTGGCAGCTGGGTCCTTGAGCGCAACGATCGTGTCGTCAGCTCTTCCGCTCGTGCAGTTCACACCCGTCGCTTCGACGCATTCGGCGTTGCCGGCTTCGAGGTGAGAGTCCACGTACCCGGCCTCGATGTGGCTGCCGTAGCGCTCGGTGGTGGCGTCGACGTTGAAGTCGCCCATGATCACGCGCACGGCCTTCGTGCCGCCGACCTCCTCGGTGAAGGCGATCGTGGCATCGGCCTGGCACTCGAAGATCCCGCGGTCGGGCGAGCAGCCCTTGAACCTCGGAGGCTGACAGATCGCACAGCCGGCAGATGGTTCGTCCGGATCACCGTCTTGATGAGTCGTGGTGACGACCAGCGGTCCGATCGCCGACTTGAGCACGACGCGCGATGCGGTGCGGAAGCCGCCGGCGAGCTCGATCACCTTCTCGCTCTTCACCTTCAAGGTGGTGAGAAGACGCTCGGCATCGACGCCGTTGTCCACGTCCTTGAAGACGTTCTGGTACGCGCCGTCGCAGATGTCCTTGATGAGCTCATCGAGGGCCTCTGACATCTCGCTCCGGATCTCCTGAAGGCCGACGACCTCGGGGCAGCCCGACTCCTCGAGCTGCTGGCCGAACAGCTCGACGCGGTCCGCGGCCTGGCAGAAGTCCGATTCTGGCTCGCAGAACACTCCGTGCAGGATGTTGAAGTTCACGATCCGCACGCCGTCCTCGGCGCCAGCGGACCCCGCGGTGTTGGACGCGCCCGCCGGCGCCAGCAGCAGCGCACTCGCGGCGACGATGAAGGCTCCGATGACGACCTTGCGCATGGCTCCCCCTGAGCTTCGCGTGGCGCACAGACCCTAACCACCGAACACCTACGCTGCCGTCGTGCCGCCGCTGCTCATGCTGGAAGCGGGTCGCGCCGAGTCGCTGCTCACACCCGGCGATGACGGCCGCCTCGGCGTCACGCGAACCGTCGGCCCGTTCTCGGGCAGCACCGGTGCCTCGGTGGCGTGGGTGCTCATCGAAGGTGGGCATGGTCGTCTGACTGCTGGTTCCGACACGGTCGATGCTCGCGGCCGGGATGACGTGTTCGACGCACCTGGCTGGTCAGCGATCGTCGGACGGCATTCCAGGTTTGCGCTCGACGGTGGTGATGAGCTCAAGGCGACGATCGTGTGGTGCGCCAGCGATCGCGAGGTGCCGACCGAGGTCATCGATCCCGCGGCGGTGCCGGACGAAGCGCGAGGAGAAGGAACCACAGCGCGTCGTGTTCGCACCTACGTGCCTGAAGGACCGCTCATCGTGGGGGAGACCCTCAACCCGCCGGGCGGATGGTCGAGCTGGCCGCCGCATCGGCACGAGCACGAAGAGGCGTACCTCTACCGGTTCGAGCCCGCGCACGGCTTCGGCGTCCACGTCGGGTACGACGACGATGGCGACACCCCGGTGATCGTGCGCGACGGCGACATCGAGCGCATCACCACCGGATGGCATCCCGTCGTCGCGGCGCCCGGCTTCACGATGTACTACCTGTGGGCGCTCGCCGGGGACACCGACACCCTCGACACCAAGCTCGACCCCCGCTTCGCATGACGGCGGAGACCGAGCCCGCGGAGTCGACCAGACATGCAGGTATCCTGCGCCGCAGTGAGCGACCGAAGAGTGATGAGCGACCGAGTGATGCGGGCCGCGGTGTACCGCGGCAAGGGTGACATCGGTGTCGAGGAGCGACCGATGCCGACCGTCGGCCCGCACGACGTGCTCCTCGAAGTCAGCCACTGCGGCGTCTGTGGGAGCGACCTCCACTTCGTCACCGAAGGCTGGGGACAGCCCGGGTCGGTCGAAGGCCATGAATGGTCCGGCACCGTGGTCGCCATCGGCAGCGAGGTCGCGCTGTGGAAGGTCGGCGACGCCGTCGTCGGCGGGCCGATGCCGCGGTGTGGGGAGTGCGAGTACTGCCTCGCGGGCCGTCCGTCGTTGTGCATGGGTCGGAGCTCGCCCGGCACCGGCGATCACTCCGACGGTGCCTTCGCCGAGTTCACCGTCGCGAACGAGCGCGGCCTCCGACGGGTGCCCGACGGCATGCCGATGCGCGTCGCCGCACTGGCCGAGCCGCTCGCGGTCGCGTTGCACGGCCTCACTCGTGGCGGAGTCGCGGCAGGGCAGCGGGTGCTGGTGACCGGGGCCGGCCCGATCGGCACGCTGAGCATCGCGGCGTGCAAGGCCCGCGGCGTGGCCGAAGTCGTGGCCAGCGAGCCGCACCCCAAGCGACGGGACCTGGCCGAGAAGCTGGGTGCCACGGTCGTGTCGCCCGAAGACCTCGAGAGCCCGGTCATGCCCGGTGAGGTGGTCGTGGAGCCATTCGACGTCGTGCTCGAGTGCTCGGGCGCCTCGCGAGCGATGGAGTCCGGCCTGGCGCAGCTCAAGCGCGGTGGCACCCTCGTGATGGTCGGCGCGGGGATGCAACGGCCCAAGTTCGACAACAACCGGATCCTGCTCAACGAGCTGGTGATCACCGGCGCGTTCATCTACGACGCCGACGGCTTCGAGCGCGCCCTCGAGCTGCTCGCCGATCCGTCGTTCCCGAGCGACCTGCTGATCGAAGCCGACGACGTGCCACTCGACGGCATCCTGGGGGCAATCGAAGGACTGCACCACGGCGAGCTCGCCGCGAAGGTGATGATCGTTCCCGTCAAGGACAACTAGGAGCGCGAATGAGCCCACTCGCGAAGCCGCGCACGCCGCGCTTCAACCACGTGGCGATGAGCCTGCCCGCCGACATGCTCGACGAGGAGCATCGCGGCCTCATCACGAAGTTCTACGAAGAGGTCTTCGGGTGGAAGGAGCTCCCGACGATGACCCAGGACAAGCACCGGCTGGTGCTGTCCTGCTACACGTACGAGCAGTTCGTGTTCCTCATCGCCGATGAGCCGCACATGACCTGCGCGCGGCTCGACCACTACGGCATGTCGGTTGCCGGCGAGGACGAGCTCGATGAGATCCTCGAGAAGGCCAAGGCCTTCCAAGAGAAGGATGACCGCGTCAAGATCATCGACAAGAGCGTCGACGACTACGACATGCTCGCGATCACGAACATCTACATCGGTTACCTGTTGCCGATGATGGTCGAGATCCAGTGGTGGAACTTCAAGACTGACGACTACCCGGCAGCAACCGCTTGACATCCGCGGAGCCGGCGGCTTTGCCGACCGGCGGAGCAGAAAGTGGCGCCTGCGCCGCTGACCAGTGAAGGCGATCGCATACGGCGCGTTCGCGCCCCAGGGTTGGAAGCTCGAGTACTCCGGTTGGACAGGTCTCGACGCGTGGGCGCGCACGGTCGAGCTCGCCAAGCTCACCGAGCGCGTCGGCTACGACCACCTCTGGGTCTACGACCACGTGGAGACCGTTCCGCGGCGCGAGCCCACGCACGTGTTCGAAGCGTTCACGATGCTGGCCGCCCTGGCACAGCACACCGAGCGGGTCCGGCTGGGCCAACTCGTCACCTGCTCGTCGTACCGCAACGCCGGGTTGCTCGCGAAGCAGGCCGCAGGTGTCGACGTGATGTCGGGCGGTCGCCTGATCCTCGGCCTGGGCGCCGGTTGGTACGAGCGGGAGTACCAGGCGTACGGCTACCCGTTCCTGTCCGCCGGCGATCGTCTTGCGATGCTCGAGGAGACCATCGTCGCGATCAAGCGGCTGTGGACGGAGTCGACGGTTGACTTCGACGGGAAGCACCTCCGCTTCGACGGCGCATACTGCGATCCGAAGCCCGTGCAGGACCTGCCTGAGATCTGGGTCGGTGGCGGCGGCGAGCGCGTCACGTTGCGGATCGCCGCCGAGCACGCCGACAAGACGAACTGGCAGGTCGGGCTCGAGCAGTTCGTCCACAAGTCGAAGGTCCTGAACGAGCACTGCGACCGAGCGGGCCGCGACTTCGATTCGATCGTGCGCACGCACGGCCCCGACTGCCGATTGTTCGACTCCGAGGGCGACGTGAAGGCGTGGCTCGACTCGCCTGGTGGTGGGCACCTCTGGGGTCGTGACGATCCCGATGCCTACGTGCGCGACAACTTCATCGGCACGGTGGAGCAGGTGTCGGACAAGGTGCAGGGCTACGTCGACGCGGGATGCCGGGAGTTCGTGCTCTGGTTCCGTGACTTCCCCGAGAGCGAGAGCCTCGAGCGGTTCGCGGCCGACGTGATCCCACGAATCAAGAGCTAGCTGTGCGTCGTCGACCGCTGCTCGTGCTCGGCGCCCTGGGTCTGGTCGCGGCGGGATTGGTCCTGCGCTTCGCGACCCGGTCGGATCTGTGGTTCGACGAGGCGCTGTCAGTGAACATCGCCAAGCTGCCGCTCGGTGACATCGTCGACCAGCTGCGCCATGACGGGCACCCGCCCCTCTACTACTTCCTCCTGCACTTCTGGATCGAGGCGTTCGGTGACGGCGACGTTGCCGTGCGCGCGCTGTCAGGCGTGCTGTCGGTCGCCACGCTTCCGTTGGTCTGGTTCGCGGGACGGCGCATCGCCGGGCGCGCCGGCGCGTGGTCGGCGCTGCTGATCGTCGGCCTGTCGCCCTATGCGTTCCGGTATGCGACCGAAGCACGGATGTACGCGCTGGTGATGTTGTTCGTGGCCGCCGGGTACCTCGCGCTGCGCAACGCGTTGGAGACGCCGACCTTTGGTTGGCTCGCGTTCGTCGCGGGGATCACCGCTGGGCTCGTGCTCACGCAGTACTGGGACCTCTACCTCGTGGCCATCGTGGGCGCCGGGTTGCTGTACCGCGCCTGTCGCGCGCCCGAAGCGTCTGATCGGCAGGCCGCCCGCCGCGTGTTCGCAGCCGTGGCGATCGGTGCACTCGCCTTCGCGGCGTGGCTGCCGGTGTTCCTCGACCAGATCGGTTCCACGGGGACCCCGTGGGGCGATCCGCAGTTCCCATGGGTCGTCGTGCCCCGCGCGCTCATCGCATTCGCCGGGAGCGAGTACGACGGCGAGGCGTACATGCTCGCCTTCCTCCTGCTGCTCCTTCCGCTCCTGGCGCTGTTCGGGCGGGCGATCGACCGGCGCCGGATCGAGCTCGACCTCCGGACGCGCCCCGCGGTGCGCTGGGAGGCCGCGACCGCGTTCGGCGTGCTCGTGGTGGGCGCGGCCATCTCGTACGTCACCGACACGACGTTCGCGCCCCGGTACGCAGCAACGATCTTCCCGGTGGTGGCGCTCGTCGTCGCCCTCGGGATCATGGTCTTCAGCGATCTGCGGTTGCGGACAGCCGTGCTCGCGCTGATCGCGCTGCTCGGGCTCGCGGGCGGGGCTCGCAACGTCACCTACGAACGCACGCAGGCCGGGCGCGCCGCCGAAGTGATCGCTGAGGAGTCAGCGCCCGGCGACGTCGTCGCCTACTGCTCGGATCAGCTCGGTCCTGACGTGAGCCGGCTCATCCGCGACGTCGAGGGCCTCGAGCAGATCACCTTCCCCGACGCGGCGCGGCCGGACTTCGTGAACTGGTCCGAATACCTGGAGCGCGCTCGCGCCGCCGACCCAGCGGCGTTCGCCCAGGACGCGATCACGCGCGCTGGAGATCACACCGTGTGGTTCGTGTGGTCGCCGGGCCTGAACCACCTCGAGGTTCCGTGCGCCAAGATCGGTGAGACGCTCGATGCCGCGCGTAGCACGGAGATCCGGGTGTTCCCTGATGCAGACGTGCTCGAGGTGCGCGCGCTCACCGAGTACCGGGCCGAATGACCAGGGCCTGGGAGCGGCTGTCGACGAGCCGCTTCGTCCGCGAAGACCTGCGCGCCGCCGCGCTGCCATGGCTCCTGGCCCGAGTGGTGGTGCTCGTCTCGTTCTGGGTGTCGCAACACGTCGATGAGAAGGTGCTGCGGGGTCGGCACTTCAATGTGCCCGACCTCGGCCTCTTCATCTACGACGGCGCGTGGTACCGCAGCATCGCCGAGCAGGGGTACACCGAGCTTCCCCGTCAAGGGTTGCGCTTCTTTCCGTTGTATCCGCTGCTCGGGCGTGGGCTCGGTGAAGTGTTCGCCGGCCACGTGGATGTCGCGCTCGTCGCGATCAGCGCCATCGCTGCGTTGGTGCTCGGTGCGCTGGTGCACCGCCTTGTGGTGAACGAGACCGGCGACGAGCGCACGGCGGGGCGGGCGGCCTGGCTGGTGGCTCTCTTCCCGGCCGCGTTGTCGTTCACGCTGGCGTACGCCGAGCCGCTCTTCATGGTGATGGCAGTCGGCATGTTCCTTGCGCTGCGATCGCAGCGTTGGGTCCCGGTCGCGGCACTCGGGGTGATGGCGGGGCTGACGCGACCAGTCGGTCTCCTGCTGGTGGTGCCGGCGGCGATCGAAGTGGCACGGGGATGGCGCGAGAGCGCACTGGCCGATCGGATCCGCCGCCTGGCAGCCGTCGTGGCGCCCGGAGTCGGGACCGCCATCTACCTCGCCTGGGTGGGCATCGAGTACGACGACCCGTTGCTTGCGTTCTCGGTGCAGAGCCGGGCGGACCTGCGCGGCCCAACGGTCGATCCGTTCACTCATGTCGTGAACGCGATCGGTGACCTCTTCGATGGCGATCGCTTCGGCGCCGGCTTGCACCTGGTGTGGTTCGTGGTCTTCGCCGCGCTCGTGGTCGTGCTCGCGCGACGGCTTTCCGCGTCATACGCCGCGTACGGCGCGGTGACGTTGGTGCTCGCACTCACCGCCTCCAACATCAGCTCGTTCGATCGCTACGCGTACAGCACGTTCGTGTTCGCGATCGGTGCGGCGATCGTCACCGCTCGTGCCGAGATCGAGCGCGGGGTGCTCGTCGTCGCGACAGCAGGTCTGAGCGCGTATGCCGTGCTCTCGTTCTTTGAGCTCTACGTGCCGTAGCTTGCGGTCGCTAGTCTGCGGCGCCATGGCTGATCCGAAGTCGTTCTTCCTCTCGCCCGAGATCCACCAGTACCTCGTCGCGCACGGCACCGAGCCCGACGAGGTCCAGCGCTGGCTCATGGAAGAGACCATCGCCAAGGTGCCTGATCTGTCGATCATGCAGATCTCGCCCGAGCAAGGATCGTTCATGACCCTGTTCACCCAGGTCGTCGGCACGAAGCGGGCAGTCGAGGTGGGCACCTTCACCGGCTACTCGTCGCTGTGCATCGCCCGCGGCATGCCGCCCGGAGGCCGCCTCCTCTGCTGTGACGTCAGCGAGGAGTGGACGTCGATCGCCCGCGAGGCATGGAAGCGCGCCGGTGTCGACGACCGCATCGAGCTCGTGATCGCGCCCGCGATCGAGACGCTGCGCGCGCTGCCCAAAGACGACCTGATCGACCTCGCGTTCATCGACGCCGACAAGGAGAGCTACGCCGCGTACTACGAGGAGCTCGTGACCCGGCTTCGGCCGAACGGGGTGATCCTGGTCGACAACGTGCTGTGGGGTGGCGGTGTGGTCGATCCCAAGCTCGCCGACGCCAGCACGAAGGCCATCCGGGCCTTCAACGACATGGTCGTAGCCGACGACCGCGTCGACACGGCGATGATCCCGCTCGGCGACGGATTGACCCTGCTCCGCAAGCGGTAAGCGCGCCGGCCCCGTCGGCGTCAGGATGGTGGACACCGACGAGAGGAGACGAAGCGGAGCGCTGGTCGGATGACCGGGGCGCGCAGCGGAGTCGACCCAAGGAGGAGGGGAGCCGACATGGCCAGGGATTGGGAACAGCAGCTCAAGGACACGTTCCAACCGCACGGGCGAGCCGATCGAAGCGGTCGGCCTCCTGCAGCCAGCGGGAACGATGGGATCGTTCGGCTTCGGCCGCATCAGCCTGTTGGCCGCGATGGTCAAGAACAAGGGCGTCAACGAGCGCGCGGGCGGACTCGCGCAGGCTGGCGTGTTCTCGAGCACGAAGCTCGCGGCGATCGTCATCACCGCGAACAAGGTGCATGCGTTCCGGACCAAGCAGAAGGGCTACAGCTGGAAGGTCCAGGACGAGCTCGCCACGTGGGACCGCAACAACGTGAAGTTCTCGACGGAGCAGAAGAAGATCACGATCAAGATCGATCTCGACGTGCTCTCGACGTGCTCTCGACCGGCGACCACTACGAGCTCGAAGCCATCACCGCCGGCACGAAGGGCTTCCACGACCCGTTCCTCGCGGCGATCGCGAGCTAGCTGCCCTCAAAGCCGGCGGACGCGACCTGTGCGCGGACATCAGGGCCGTTGCCGACGGCTGGCCCTGAACGTCGGGTTTCGGGCCCCAGGGTGCTGTCAGCTGGTTGGAGCGGGGTCCTTTGGGGCCATCTGCTCGGACATGCGGTCGATGACCGAGCCGCGGCCGCCGAGGATGCTGCGCGCGGAGCTCCAGAGCTCCGCGCGGCGGCGCCACGCCACCGCGACCATGCGCGGGCGCATGAGCCGGCGCACCGGCAGGTAGCCGAGCTCCCAGAACAGCAGCACCGACCAGAACGCGAGGTCCGTGCCGGTGCCGTCTCGCTTCAGCTCGGTGTGGAACCGCATCGAGATGTGCACGTAGTGGACGATCAGGTTGTCGATCCCGTCGACCATCACGCCCGGCGCCACCTTGATGATGCTGGCGACGTCGACGGGCGCGGTCGCCGATCGCCAGACCTTCCGGCGTCGGACGTCCATCACCCAGTACGGCTCCGCGTCGCCGTCGACGAAGAACGCGAGCGGCTTGCGGATCACGAAGCGAGCGGCGAGGCGCGGAACCGCGCGTGAGAACCGCAGGAAGAAGTCGGAGAACGACTCGAACGTGAGCGTTCGCTCCGACTCCTCGTGGAGCGAGCGCGTGATCGCTGGCGCGGCGAGATCCGCGCACTCGTCGAGGTACTTCTCGCGGTCGGTGTACCAGTCGAAGTCGGCGCGCTCGAAGCCGCTCGTGCTGTCCCACGTGTCACCCGGCGCCATCGTGATCGCCTCGGTGCCCGACGTTGGTGAGGCGGCACGGTACGCCTCGACGACCTCGACCGGCGTGACGATGTGCTCGTTGCAATGGCGGCTCTCGGGGTGCAGGAAGCCGACCATGCTGGCGAACGGCACCGCGAAGCGCGGCTTGAGCTCGTCGACGGTCCCGATGAAGTCCGTGAAGTAGGTCTGGCGCGACACGAGCTCGAGGTCCTTGGGGTCATCGGCCTCGTAGCAGTTCGGGTAGCCCTGCGCGAAGGAATGGCTCTTGAGCACGAGGTCCGGCTCACCCATCTGCTTCACGACCTTCTGCAGCGGACGGCCGCGGATCTTGCAGTCGTTGAAGTCGATGACAGTGTGGTCGCCATCAGCCACGACGAACAGCGTGTCGTCGAAGCCGTACTGGTAGGAGGCGACACGCACGTCCGGCGCGAGCGTGGTCACGCGCCCGTGCTTCAGCTCGGTGACGTCCTTGAAGCCGAGGCGCCGGAACTCACCGACCATGAAGTCGACGCCGAAGCGCGGCACGAGCACCTTCGTCGCTGGATCGAGCTTCCGGATCGTGGGGTAGTGGAAGTGATCGAAGTGATCGTGGGTGACGTAGAGGTAGTCGGGCCGTAACCAGGCCGGGTCGATGTCGCCCATCGGCGGGTAGTGCCACCAGGAGCGCCAATAGCACGAGCCGGAGAACCACGGGTCGACGAGGATCGTCGGACCGCTGGTCTCGAAGAACACCGAGCTGTGACCGATCACCGTGCACCGCATGGTCAGGGGAGTCTATTGAGGGTGCGGCTCAGAACTTCCCGGTGCGCCCGTAGCGGTAGTAGCCGGCGAACTGCTTGTTGATCTCCTCTGGGAGCGGTACGACCTCACCGAGCAGCTGCGCGCCCCAGATGATCTCGGCGGTGCGCTCGACGAGGTGCGCGATGTGCAGCACGTCCTTGGGGTTCTTGCCGACGGCGAAGAGGCCGTGGTTGGCCATGAGCACAGCGGCCTTCTCACCGACGCGCTTGGCGATCTCGTCTGCGAGCTCATCGGTGCCGGTGGTCTTGTAGTCGGCGACCTCCACGTCACCACCCACGAACACGTCGAACTCCTCGATGACGGCCGGGATGGGCTTGCGGGTGAGGGCGAACATGGTGGCGAACTTGGCGTGGCAGTGCATCGTCGCGCCGACCTCGTCGTGCAGCCGGAGCGCACTCAGGTGTAGCGCCTTCTCGGTGGTCGGGCTGCGCTCGCCTTCGAGCACGTTGCCGTCGAGGTCACACACGACGAGGTCGTCGAGCGTCATCTCCAGGTAGTCGAGCGACGACGGCGTGAGCACCGCGTTCCCGTCCGGCAGCCGGGCCGCGCAGTTGCCCGCGGTGCCCTGCACGAGGTTGCTCGTGAGCATCTCCTTGGCGACCCAGAGCAGCTGCTCCTTGGTCTCCTGCGCGGTGAGCGCTTCTTGCTTTGCCATCAGGCGAGGATCTCCGGGTTCACGAGGTTGTCCGGCTTGCCGCCGCCGAGGAGCGTGGCGAGCCCGTCGGCGATCAGCTTCGAGTGGTTGGCCTCGGTGTCGTAGGTTGCGCCGCCGATGTGCGGGGTGAGCACCACGTTGGTCATCGCACACAACGGGTGATCCGGCGGCAGGTGCTCACCGATGAAATGGTCGAGTCCGGCACCGCCGAGGTGACCCGACTGGAGTGCGGCCACGAGTGCGTCGGTGTCGTGCAGCATCGCCCGGGCTGAGTTCACAAAGACTGCGCCATCCTTCATCTTGGCGAACTGCTCGGCGCCGATCATCCCCGTGGTCTCCGGCGTGACCATCGCGTGCATCGACACCACATCCGCTTCGGCGAGCAGGTCGTCGAGCGAGTGCGTGGCTTCAGAGTTGTACGGGTCGTAGGCGATCACCTTCATGCCGAGGCCTTCGAAGCGCCATTTCGTAGCCCGGCCGACGGCGCCGAGGCCGACGATCCCGGCTGTCCGACCGGCGAGCTGCCAGGCGCGGTAGCGCTGGTAGGGGATCGTGCCGTTGCGGTACGTCTCGTTTTCGCGGACGTCCTTGTCGCCCTGCACGATCCCGCGGTTCACGGCGAGCAGCAGCGCGATCGTCATCTCAGCGACCGCGTCAGCGTTGCGGCCCGGCGCCCGCAGCACCGGGATGCCCCTGGCGGTCGCCGCTTCCACGTCGACGTTGTTGGGGTCACCACGACACGAGCCGATCGCGATCAGCGGTTGGTCGAGCACCGGCCCCTTCACCGAGTCGGACTCGACGATGAGGATGTCGGCGCCCTCGGCGGCGATGCGCTCGGCGAGCTGCTCCGACTTGTACATGCGCAACGGCTCTTGATCGATCCAAGGGTCGAGCACGACCTCGGCCAACCCGCGCAGAGTCTCGAGCCCCTCCCCACGAAATGGCGCCGTCACCAACGCCTTGTGCCTGTCAGCCACGACGGCGCAACCTACTTCCACCCCAGGTTTTCGGCACGCTGAACAACACAGAGTTGGGTTGAACGTGCCGAAAGACCGTCATGTCGCGGGTTCTTCGACCAGGTCGGGGCGGAACTCGGGGTGGTCGGTGAGGTACTGCGACGCGGCGCGCATCGTCTCTTCGTTCTTCTTGTTGATGAACTTGTAGATGAAGCCCTCGAACCACTTGTACGGAGCCTTCGTGAGGTTGTATTTCTCGGTGAACGAGAACCTCGTTCGGTTCGGCGCGATCGGGTCGAGCCGGATGGTGCCGATCTGGTCGTTGCCCGGCTCGCGGGAGATCATCGTGTACGTGTAGCCCTGCTCGGGCACGACGTCGTGCACGAGCTCGAGCGCCGAGCCCTCTCGCCCGAACGGCATCTTGTAGATGACGCGCCGCAATCGGCCGTTGTGGTGCTCGTCGCCCGGCCACAGCACGTCGACGCGCTTCACCATCGGCGCGTACTCCGTCCACCGGTCGTAGTCCTGGAACAGCGCCCAGATGCGCGCGGGGGAGTGCGGGATCTCGAACGAGTACTGGTGCTCGCGCATCGCTCGACCCCCCCAAATTGGTGTTCGACGAACCTGACTATCGTGTCAGGTTTCGCGGGAGCGCAGAGGGGGACGACGCGGTGGCGATCCACTATGAGAAGGACGATGAGCACATCGTCCTCATCACCATTGACCGGCCGGAGGCGAAGAACTCGGCCGACATGGAGCACTTCAAGGTGCTCCGGGAGTCGTGGGAGCGCTTCGACGCCGACGAGGACGCGTGGGTCGCGATCATCACCGGCGTCGGCGATGCCTTCTTCACCGGCGCCGACCTGAAGAAGTACATCCCCGAGATCACGAAGATGCAGAAGCAGATCGCCAGTGCTGATGTCGCGGAGATCGACGGGTACCGCCTCGACGACGGCACGAAGGCCGTGCTGCGCGGCGCCAAGATCTGGAAGCCGATCATCGCCGCAGTCAACGGGTTTTGCACCGCCGGCGGCATGGAGATGCTCGGCGGCGTCGACATCCGGGTCGCCTGCCCCGAGGCGAAGTTCGCCGTGATGGAGCCCAAGCGCGGGCTCTTCGCCGGCGGCGGCACCACCGTCCGGCTGCCGCGCCAGATCCCGTTCCCGCAGGCGATGGAGTTCCTGCTCTGCGCCGACCTCATCGACGCGCAGCGCGCCTACGAGATGGGCTTCCTCAACGCGATCGTGCCGAGAGACCAGCTGCTCGACAAGGCGTACGAGTTCGCCCGGCGAATGACTGCCAACGCGCCACTTGCGGTGCGCGCGACCAAGCAGTCCGTGTGGGAGGGGCTGAGCCTCCCGCTCAAGGAGGCGTACAAGAACGAGTCGGCGATCTCCTCGTACATCTTCCAGACCGAGGATGCCAAGGAAGGCCCGAAGGCGTTCGCCGAGAAGCGTCCGCCGAACTGGCAAGGCAAGTGAAGGCCGGCGGCGTGAGTCCGCACACGTGGAGCGAGCGACAGCGAGCGGAACACGCGGAGCGAACGGAGCGGATGGAGCGAGCGGTAGCGAGCGGAAGTAGCGCAGTGGAAGCGCAGCAATGGTGATGGATCCGAACGCACCCTGCATCGTCGGAGTTGCCCGGAACACGTGGCACCCGCAGGACGTCGGCGACGCGGGCGCGCCCGAACCGCTCGACATGTGGGAGCAGATGGCGCGCGCCGCGGCCGACGACTCCGGTGTCGGTGCCAGCGCGTTGGAAGCGCTCGACAGCGTGCAGATCGTCTATTGCCAGACGACGCAGTACGACGATGCCGTTGCCCGGCTGTGTGAGCGCATCGGCGCGTCGCCGTCGCACCGCTACTACTCGGGCATCGGGGGTACGACCCCGCAGGTGCTCGTCGACTGGGTTGGCGAGGCGATGCTGCGCGGTGAGCTCGATTGCGCGCTCGTCACCGGCGCGGAGGCGTTGGCAACGCAGCGCATGTACAACAAGCGCGGCGAGAAGTGCGCCTACTCGTACCGCCCCGAAGAGAAGCGTCCCTACCCGTGGGAGTGGCCGCCGGATCCGATCGAGATCGCGCACGAGGCGATGCAGGCGTGGCTCAACTTCAGCGTGTTCGACAACGCCCGTCGCGCCCACCTTGGGATGGGGCTCGACGACTACCGGACCGCCATCGGCGAGCTCATGGCACCCATGACCGAGATCGCGGCCAAGAGCCCGCACGCGTGGTATCCAATCGCGCGTACGGCGAGCGAGATCGCGGAGGCGCGGCCGGACAACCGGATGGTCGGCTACCCGTACACGAAGTACATGATCTCGGTGATGGACGTCGACATGGCGTCCGCACTGCTGCTCATGACGCATGCCAAGGCCGACGAGCTCGGCGTGCCTGCCGATCAGCGTGTGTACCTCCGGGGCTGGTGCTACTTGAACGACCCTGTGCTCGTCGCCGGGCACGACGAGATGTGGCGATCGCCCGCGATGCAAGCCGCGAGCGGTGAAGCCATGCGCGTCGCCGGCATCAGTACCGATGACGTGAAGTACCTCGACGTGTACTCGTGCTTCCCGTCGTCGGTGCACTTCGCGCGCGACGCGCTTGGAATGACCGCAGACGACCCACGCCCGCTCACGTTGACCGGCGGTCTGCCGTACCACGGAGGCCCGGCGAGCAACTACCTCGGACACTCGATCAGCGCGGCGGTCGAGCACCTCCGTGCCGACGCGGGCTCGTACGCGATGGTGAGTGGCGTCGGGATGCACATGACCAAACATGTCTACGGCGTGTACTCCACCGAGCCCGGTCCGGTGTCGCCGCCCGACCCTGGCGCGCAAGCGGCCCTTGACGCCGCCCACCCGGCGCGGCCCGTCGCCGCCGAGCACGAGGGCAAGGGCACCGTGGCCGCCTATTCGGTCGTGCACGGCCGTGAGGCCGGCCCCGAATGGGCGCTCCTCATCGTGGACATCGGCGACGGGAACGGCGACGGCACCAGGACCTATGCGAAGTCGACCGACCCCGAGCTCCTCGCCGCCTCGGAGGCACGGGAGCTGGTCGGCGAGACAGTCACCCTGGCCCCCACCACCACAGCCCTCCTCACGGGTGGCGAGGGGACCATGAACCTCGCGACGATCTGACCTAACCGACCACACGACAAAGGACCCAAGACATGGCGTGGGACTTCTCCACCGACCCGGAGTTCCAGGAGAAGCTGGACTGGATCGACGAGTTCGTGCGTGAGGAGGTCGAGCCGCTCGATCTCGCGTTCAGCTCGCATCTCGTGTACGACCGCACGCACCCGATCCATCAAGAGGTCATCCCGAAGCTCCAGCAAGAGGTCAAGAACCGGGACCTGTGGGCGTGTCACCTCGGTCCCGACCTCGGCGGCAAGGGCTACGGCCAGCTGAAGCTCGCGCTGATGAACGAGATCCTCGGTCGCTCGCAGTTCGCGCCGATGGTGTTCGGCTGCCAGGCGCCTGACTCGGGGAACGCGGAGATCCTCGCTCACTACGGCACCGAGGAGCAGAAGGCGAAGTACCTCCAGCCGTTGCTCGACGGGAAGATCGTGTCCTGCTACTCGATGACCGAGCCACAGGCGGGTTCCGACCCGCAGCAGTTCGAGTGTCGGGTCCGGCGTGACGGCGACGACTACGTGATCGACGGGTACAAGTGGTTCTCGTCGAACTTCCGGTACGCCGCGTTCGCGATCGTCATGGCGGTCAGCGACCCTGACGTGCCGGTGTACCAGGGCACGTCGATGATGCTCGTGCCGACCGACACACCGGGGATCGAGATCATTCGCAACGTTGGTCTTGCGGGTGAGCGTCCGGGCGAGGGTTCGCACGCGTACGTCCACTACAACGGCGTGCGGGTGCCGGCTGAGAACCTGCTCGGTGGGGAAGGCCAGGCCTTCGCCATCGCGCAGACGCGCCTCGGCGGCGGTCGCATCCACCACGCGATGCGCACGGTCGGTGTGTGTCAGCGGGCGTTCGACATGATGTGCGAGCGCGCACTGTCACGCGTCACGCAGGGCGAAGTGCTGGCGAAGAAGCAGATGGTGCAGGAGAAGATTGCCGACGCTTACATCCAGCTCCAGCAGTTCCGGCTCATGGTGCTGCACGCAGCGTGGACGCTCGACCAGGGCGACAAGAAGCGCGGCCGCACCGAGATTGCGATGGTCAAGGTGCTCACGCCGCAGGTGCTCATCGACATCGGCTACAAGGCGTTGCACATCCATGGCTCGCTCGGCACGTCGAACGAGATGCCGCTGATGGGGCTTTGGACCATGGCGCCCGTGATGGGCATCGCCGACGGTCCGACCGAGGTGCACAAGGTCACGGTCGCTCGTCAGGTGCTCAAGGACTACAAGCCATCCGAGGGGCTGTTCCCGAGCATGCACCTGCCGCCACGCCAGGAAGCGGCCCGCAAGAAGTTCGCCGACTTGATCGAGCACGAGGTGGCACAGCATTGAGCGACACGACCGACACCAGCGCCAAGGCGAAGCCCTGGGAGGGCATCGACGACGACGAGCGCACCGAAGGGCTCATCGACCGCGACTCGCTCGGGAAGTGGATGGATGGGCTCGGGCTGCTCGGCAAGGGTGAGCCCGTCGAGACCCGCTATCTGAGCGGCGGGTCTTCGAACGAGATCTTCGAGATCAAGCGCGGGGAGCACTCGTTTGCGTTGCGGCGTCCGCCGCGCACCGTGCCCGAAGGTCGCAACGAGACGATGCTGCGCGAGTACCGCGTCCTCGAGGCGCTGAACGGCACCGACGTGCCGCACCCCGAGGGCATCGCCGGTTGCGACGACCACAGCGTGATCGGCTCGTCCTTCTACCTGATGGGGATGATCGAGGGCTGGTCGCCGATGAGCATGGGCGACACCTGGCCCGAGCCCTTCCACCGCGATCTGGAGGCGCGCAAGGGTCTTGGCATCCAGCTCGTCGACGGCATCGCGCGCCTGTCGAAGGTCGACTGGAAGGCACGCGGGCTCGAGGGGTTCGGCAAGCCGGAGGGGTTCCTCGAGCGCCAGGCCGACCGTTGGGTGTCGCACTACGAGAAGATGAAGACGCGCGACCTCGATGGTGTCGACGTCATCGCGCAGTGGCTGCGCGACAACAAGCCGAGTGTGTACGAGCCGGGCATCATCCACGGCGACTACCAGTTCGCGAACGTGATGTTCGCCCACGGCGCACCGGCCAAGCTCGCGGCGATCGTCGACTGGGAGATGACGACGGTCGGTGATCCGCTCATCGACCTCGGCTGGGTGATCCAGGGTTGGCCGAAGGACGACGCGCCGCCGTCGGATTCCGGCTACGTGCCGATGGACGGGATGCCCAAGCGCACCGAGCTGCTCGCGCACTACACCGAGGTGAGCGGGCGCCCGACGGATCAGATCGACTACTACGAGATCCTCGCGGGCTTCAAGCTCGCGATCGTGCTCGAGGGTCAGTACTCGCGGTACAAGACGGGCAAGCTCGACAACCCGAAGATCGAGGCGTTCGCCCCGATCGTCGTCGACATGCTCGCCAAGACCGCCGAGCTCACCAAGACCTCCCGCATCTGACGCGAAGCAGCACCCCAACCCCACCCCGCCGTCGTTCTGGAGGCTGTGGCATGCCGAATCGGTACGCCACGCGCTCCAGAACGAAGGGCGCGGCGCCTAGCGTGGACGCGACATGGCTCGGATCACTGCGGGGGTGAGCGCGCGCTCGCGGCGACTCGAGATCATTGGGTTCGCGCTGCTGGCGTACGTGCCGTTCCTGCTGTCGTCGCCCGGGCAGGTCAGCGCCGATACGAAGCACTACTTCTATCTCGACCCCGGTCGGATGCTGTCGCGCGCGCCGTCGCTGTGGGATCCGCACATCGGCACCGGCAGCGTGCCGCACCAGACCGTCGGGTTTCTCTTCCCGATGGGTCCCTACTACTGGGTCATGGACCAGCTCGGGGTGCCCGACTGGGTTGCGCAACGACTCTGGCTCGGCACCCTCTCGTTCGTCGCCGCGCTCGGGATGCTGTGGTTGCTCTACATGCTGGGGGCGCGCCGTGCCGGTGTGATCGCGGGCGCGCTCGCGTACATGCTCACGCCGTACCAGCTGGCGTTCACCGCGCGGCTGTCTGCGCTCCTCATTCCCTGGGCGGTGCTCCCGTGGCTCGTCGGTCTGACGGCGCGCGCACTGAAGCGCGGGGGATGGCGCGATCCGGCGCTGTTCGCGTTCGTGGTGCTTCCTGCCGGCAGCGCGAACGCAACCTCGTTGTTGCTCGCTGGGATCGCGCCGGCGCTGTGGTTGGTGTTCGCGGTCATCGGCCGTCAAGCCAGGGCACGAGAGGCGCTCGCGACGGCCGGCCGCATCGGCGTCCTCGCGATCGGCGTGTGTGCGTGGTGGGCGTCCGGCCTCGTGGCGCAGTCGCGCTACGGCATCCCGATCCTCGACGTCACCGAGACCGTGCGCACCGTCTCGACCGCATCCAACCCGGCGGACCTGCTGCGCGGCCTCGGCAACTGGTTCTTCCTCGGCAGCGACTCGCTCGGCCGCTGGCTCGACCAGTCGGCCGCCTACGCGGAACGGAACTGGCTCGCGATCGCGACGTTCGCGGTTCCGGGCCTCGCGCTGGTCGGCGCCGCCGTGTTGCGGTGGCGACACCGCGCCTACTTTGCCGGACTCGTTGTTGTGGGCGTCATCTTCGGTGTCGGTGCGTGGCCATACGACAACCCGAGCCCGATCGGCGCCGCGTTCAAGAGCGTCGCCGACAGCTCGGCGTTCGGTCTCGCATTGCGAAACACGCCCCGCGTCGTGCCGATCGTCGTGCTCGGGGTCGCCGGCTTGTTGGCCGCGGGCGTCTCCGTGCTGGCCGCGCGCCAGCGCCTCGAATGGCTGGCGGCCGGCGCCGTCTGCCTGTGCGTCGTCGTCGGGTTCTCGCCGGTGTGGGAGACCGGCTACCTCTCGGACAACGCCGATCGACCTGAAGACATCCCCGAGTACACGTTCGCCGCCTCGGACGCGCTCGCCGACGGGAGCGAGCAGACGCGCGTGCTCGAGCTCCCGGGCGCGCTCTTCGGTGCGTATCGCTGGGGCTACACCGTCGACCCGATCACCCCCGGGCTCACGGATCGCAAGTGGGCCGGCCGCGAGCTGCCGCCGTACGGCTCGCCGGCATCCGTCGACCTGCTCGCCGCGCTCGACCGCCGCGTGCAGGAGGGCACGTTCGAGGCCTCGTCGCTCGCGGGCATCGCCCGCCTGCTGCGCTCGGGCACCGTGTTCGTGCGCTCCGACCTCGAGTACGAGCGGTTCGGCTCGCCGCGACCGCGCTTGGTGTGGAAGCAGCTCACCGACCCGCTCGCGCCGGGCTTGAAGCAACCCCGGAAGTTCGGTCCGGGCAAGAAGAACCGGGCTGCGGCTGAGCTCGCGCTGTTCGACGAGCTCGAGCTCGTGTCGAGCGGGGAAGAGGATCCGCCCGAGCTCGCGTTGTTCGACGTCACCGACGTGCCGGGCCTTGTCACCACCAAGTCGGTCGAACGTCCCGTGATCGTCGCCGGCAACGGTGACGGACTCGTCGAAGCCGCCGCCGCGGGCGTGCTCGACGGCGACGAGCTCATCCTCTATTCAGCGTCGCTCACCGGCAAGGAGCTGCGCGCCGCGCTCGCCCAGGGTGCCGACCTCGTCATCACCGACTCGAACCGGCGCCGAGCCCGTCGCTGGAACAGCCTTCGTGACGAGACGGGTATCACCGAGCGCGCCGGACAGGTGGCGCTGCGCGACGACACCGACGACTTCCGGCTCGAGCCGGTTGCCGACCCCGGCGATGGTGAGCGCACGGTCGTGGAGCACCGCGGCGGGCGCGTCGATGCCACCGGCTACGGCGTCACCGGCCTGTACCGGCCCGAGGACCGGCCGGCCCAGGCCTTCGACGACGACTTGCGCACCTCATGGCGCGCCGCTGGTGGGCTCGACGCGCGCGGCGAACGCATCATCCTGCGGCCCGACGAACCCGTGCACACCGACCACATCACGCTCGTGCAACTGCTCGACGCGCCAATCGGGCGCTGGATCACGAAGGTGCAGCTGCGCTTCGACGAAGGCGACCCGGTGACGGTGACGCTCGATGACTCGTCGCGCACGCCCGAAGGCCAGGGGATCGGCTTCTCGGACCGCACGTTCAAGAAGCTCGAAGTCGAGATTCTGGAGGTGACGCCCGGCACCGATGCTGTCGGCTTCGCCGAGATCCGCGCCGACATGAAGGTCGACGAGGTGGTCAGGCTCCCGACCGCGCTCGTGAGTCGATTGCCCGACGGTTCTCGCGACTACCGAATGATCGTCGTGCTCGCGCGCGAGCGCTACGAGCCGGCCGACGTCGATCACCGCGACGAGGAGCTCGGCCTTGCCCGCGTGCTCACCGTCGACGAGACGCGCTCCTTCGGGCTCTCCGGTACCGCCCGATTGAACCCCCGTTCGTCGGTCGACCTCATCGACGAGGTGCTCGGCACGCAGGGTACCGACAACCTCGCCGAGTCGGGTCATCTCGGCGGTGTCGCCGACGCTCGGGTGGCGATGGCGTTCGATGGCGACTCGAGCACCGCGTGGACGTCACTCCTCGGAGCGCCCGAACAGCAGTTCATCGCGGTGCGCACCGACAACGAGACGACGATCGATCACCTCGACCTCGAGGTCGTCGCCGACGGCCGCCATTCGGTTCCGACGCGATTGCAGCTCGTCGTCGACAACGTCGCCTCGCGCACCATCGACCTGCCCACAATCACCGACCGGAAGGCGGAGCAGGCCACCGAGATCGTCAGTGTCGATTTCGAGCCGGTCACCGGACGTTCGTTCCACATCGTCATCGATGCAGTTCGGCCCGTCGCCAAGACCGGCGCGCTCTACGGCGTCACGAACGTCGCGCCGGTCGCGATCGCCGAAGTCGGGCTCGACGGCGCGCCGATCGTGCAGCACGCCACCGAGCTCGCTGGTGAATGTCGTGACGACCTCATCACCCTCGATGACGAGCCGGTTGCCGTCCGCATCTTGGGCGCGGTCGAGGATGGACGCCGCGGGTGGGACATCGAGATGTGCGACCTCTCGCTCGTGCTGTCGGCTGGTGAGCACGTGCTCAGGAGCGCCTACGGCATCGACACCGGCATCGATGTCGACCGGCTGGTGCTCACGTCCAACCGTGGCGGGCCAGTCGTAGGCCTCCGCCCGCCCGCTGAGATCGGCGGGGTGGAGTCGCCGGCGACGGTGCGCGTCCTCGACGACGGCCCCACCGCCAAGGACGTGCGCCTCCAGACCGACGGAGAGCCGTTCTGGTTGATCCTCGGTGAGAGCGACAACGCGGGATGGACCGCGACCACCGACGACGGCATCGATTTCGGCGTACCCAGGCTCGTTGACGGCTTCGCGAACGGTTGGCTGGTGACACCGGAGAAAGCCGGAACGATGTTGGTGCACCTCCGCTGGACCGGCCAGAACGTGGTGTGGATCGCGATGGCGGTCTCGGTCGTGACGCTGCTTGCGTGTGGGCTGTTGCTGTGGTCGCTGCGTCGTCGCGCCGGTGACCCGTCGGACCTCGAGGACACCCCGGTCCTGGGTTCGCCCGTCGAGTTCGACGGCGACACACCGAGCCTCCGAGCGGCAGTGATCGTCGGCGCGGTCACCGCAGTCGCCGCCGGACTCGTGAGTCGCCCGTGGATCGGCGTGATCGTCGGTGCAGCCGCGTTCCTCGCATGTCGCGTAGAAAGCGCCCGCGTGCTTCTGCTTGCGGGCGCGCCGCTTGCACTCGCGGGCGCGAAGATCGGTGGCGAGCCCGAGCTCGGCTGGCTTGCGGTCTTGCTCTTCGGCGCCGACGTGGTGTGCGCCGAAGTGCGACGCAGGGTCAGCGGCGCGGTAGCCCCAACACCCGCTGGGCGATGATGTTCTTGTTCACTTGCGTGGTCCCACCGGCGATGGTGTGCGACCGCATGGAGACCCGATCCCGTCCCCAGTGACCGTGGTTGGCGTCGGGGCCGAGCACGGCGCCGGCGACCTCGCCCACGTGCTGCGCGGTCTCACTCCACACGAGCTTCGCGAGGCTGCTCTCTGGTCCGAGCTCTCGACCGTGGAGCGCACCTGAGAGCGCCCGTTCCGAGAGCAGCTTGAGCAGCTCACCTTCCAGGTAGACGCGCGCGAGGCGTTGCCGCAGCGCCGGATCCTCAGCCGCCATGCGCCCGTCGCCGAGCGGTGTCTCCTTCGCTTGGTCGAGCAGCGTGCGGATCTGGGCGCGCAGCCCAAGGTGCAGCGCAGCGACGCCACCTCGCTCGTGCATGAGTGTGGTGATCGCGACCCGCCACCCTTCGTTCTCCGCGCCGAGGAGCGACGACACCGGAACGCGTGCGTCGGTGAAGAAGATCTCGTTGAACTCCGAGTCGCCGGTGATCGTCGTCAATGGACGGACTTCGATGCCGGGCAGCGACATGTCCACGAGCAGGCACGAGATGCCCTTGTGCTTGGGCGCTTCGGGGTCGGTGCGCACGAGCAGCTCGCACCAGCTGGCAACCTGCCCGAGCGTGTTCCATGTCTTCTGCCCGTTGACGACGTAGCAGTCGCCGTCGCGCACGGCCGTGGCCTTCAGGCCGGCAAGGTCGGAGCCCGCGCCGGGTTCGGAGAAGCCCTGACACCAGATGTCGTCGCCGCGCAGCATTCGGGGGAGCAGCGTGCTGCGTTGCTCGTCGGTGCCGTACTCCATGATCGCCGGCGCGATGTTCGACAGGCCGATGAGGTTCACGGTCGACGGCGCGCCCGCGCGGTGCATCTCTTCGGCGTAGACGACCTGGTCCATGATCCCGGCACCGCGACCGCCGTACTCCTCGGGCCAGGCGATCGCGGTGTAGCGAGCATCCGCGAGCGTGGCGTTCCACTCACGGTTCATGGCCAGATCGGGGTCGTCCGGCGAGCACGCCAGGACGGACTTCATCGACTGGTACGGCTCGGTGAAGTGCTCGTCGAGCCACGACCGCAACTCGGCGCGAAACGCCTCCGCCTCGGCGGGATAGTCGAAGTTCACGCCTCTTCTTCTAGCCCACCCGCCGCGAGCCGTGACTCGATCTCGTGTTGCCGCTTCACGTTCTCGGCGTAGAGCTCCTCGGTGGACTTGATCCGCCCACCCTCCTTGAGCTCGCCCATCACGTGGACCTCTCCGAGCGTGTCGTGCAGGTACTCAGGTCCATCGACGGTGGGGATGAACCACCCGGTCGGGCACATCGTGAGCACCTCGACGAACGTGAAGCCACCACCGTCCCGCTGGATCTCGAAGGCGCGCTTGATCATCTTCTTGGTTCGAGCGACGGCACCGGCGTTGTGCACCGAACCCCGCGCCACGTACGCGGCGCCGTCGAGCCGCGCGAGCAGGTCGCCGATCAGGATCGGGTAGCCGTGGTACTCCGCGTCGCGGCCTTCGAGCGAGTTCTTCGTGCGCTGCCCGATCACCGTGGTCGCGGTCATGTGGCCACCGGTCTCGCCGAACACACCGTTGTTCAGCAGGATGCAGGTGACGTTCTCGCCGCGCGCCGCGGTGTGGATGACCTCTTGCAGCCCCTCGTTCACCATGTCGCCGTCACCCTGGAGCGTGAAGACGATCGAGTCGGGGAGCATGCGCTTCACACCGGTGGCGACGGACGGCGCGCGGCCGTGCAGGGCCTGAATGAGGTCGACGTCCATCGTCATCCCGAAGCTCGTGTAGCAGCCGATGCCGAGCACGGCGACCGAGCGTTGCGCCACGTCGAGCTCGGTCAACGCTTCGAGGAACGACCGCAGCACGAGCGGCTCACCACACCCAGGGCACATGTGGTGCTCCTGGGTGAGCAAGAGGTCAGGAGTGAGGTCGCCCACCTTGCGCGCTGCATCGGGCGCGACCGTGGTGTCGATCACGGGGCCCAGCGGAACCGACGTGCTCATCCCGTGGTCCTCTCGTTGTCGGGGAGCCGTGGCAGCTCCGCTCCGGCGCCGCCGCGGTGCACCGCGAGGATTCGCGCGCGCACGTGCTCAGCATCGAGCAACGGGCCCACGCCGAAGCCGGAGCCATCGGTGGAGATCCCGCCGATGCCGACCACGGGCGCAGTGCCGAGCGCGCCGAGGCGCACGTCGTCGATCATCTGGCCGGCACACAGCTCGAACACCGCGACCGTGCGCGCGGTCTGCGCCGCCTCGGTCACCGCGGCGTACGGGAACGGCCAGAGCGAGATTGGCCGTACATACCCGACGCGCTCGCCCTCGGCCCGTAGCTGCTGCACGACGTAGCGCACGAACTTCGCCGGTGTGCCGAACGCGACGATCACGGTCTCGGCGTCGTCCAGGTACCCAGACTCGACCCGCACTTCGGTCTGCTCGATCTCGCGGTGCTTCGCGGAGATCTTGCGGAGGTGCTGTTCGATCCCTGGGTTGGGATGCCCGTGCTTCCCGAAGCCCAACGGCGACACGAGCTTCGACGCGCGCGTGCCGGTGGTCGATCCGTCGAGGGCCCATGTCTTGTCCGGTACCCCACCGAAGTCGATCCGGTCGATTGTCACCGCCTGCCGTGTGTGAGCAGTCAGGTAGTCGCCGTACACGAGCACCGGGTTGCGCCACCTGTCGGCAAGGTGGAACGCGAGCTGGGTGAGCTCGACGGCCTCGCTGATGTCCATCGGCGCGAGCACGATGTGGCGGTAGTCCCCGTGACCGCCGCCGCGCGTCGCCTGGAAGTAGTCCTGCTGACCGCGCGCCATGTTGAAGATCACCAATGGCAGCTCGGCGAGCGTGATCTCGGAGAACGACTCCTGCATGAGCGACAGGCCTTGACCCGTCGAGCCGGTCGCGGCACGAGCCCCCGTCGCGAGCGCGCCCCACGCCATGCCCACGGCCTCGAGCTCGCTCTCGGCGTTGATGCACGTGCCGCCGACGCCGGGAAGGTGCTTGGCGAAGTGCTCGAGCACCTCGGTGAAGGGCGTCATCGGATATCCGGCGAAGAACCGACAGCCCGCGGCGATCGCGGCCAGCGCGATCGCCTCCGACCCCTCCATCAAAACTTGTTCTTGCGCGGTCATTGGGGTCCCGCGGTGATGGTGGTGAGGACTGGTTCGTCGTAGCGGAAGACCTCGAAGCAGAAGTCGGGGCACACGAACAGGCAGGCCGCGCACCCAGTGCAGCCGGGGTGCAGCTGCGGGTAGTGGTAGCCGACGCCGTTGACCTCGCTGGTCGTCATCGTGAGCACCCGCGGGGGACACGCCGGGATGCAGAGCTCACAGCCCTTGCAGGTCTCGACGTCGATGGTCACCGTGCCGCGGCTCTTGATCGTGGTCATGTGCGGGCGACCTCCCAGGCGGGCATCGTCAGGGGTTCGACCGCGTCGAAGCCGGCGCGCATCGCAGTCTCGTTCGCCGCGACGTGCTGGGTGCGGTACGAAGGGATCGACTCGCGCATGCCTTCGACCGCGGCATCGATCCCGACGAGGCCGGTGGTAGCGAGGTACGCGCCGACCATCACCATCGACCCGCCGAGCTCGTTGCCCAGCGACGTGGCGAGATCGGTCGCCGCGACGCGCAAGACGGTCCACCGGGTCGGGTCGAGCTCGGTCGTGAACGTCGCCTCGTTCACCATGATGAGCCCGCCGTCGCGCACCTTCGGGCCGATCTGCGCCCAGAACTCGTCGTGCATCCCGATCGCCGACCAGGTGTGCGACAGCACCGGCGGTGCTTGGATCGGTCCGTCGGCCACGACCACGCTGGCGTCGGTGTTGCCGCCACGCATCATGCCGCCGTACACCCCGAACAGTTGCACATGGCGCCCTTCGATCGTCGCGCCCTGAGCGACCACTTGCGCCGCGAGCTGCACGCCCTGTCCACCGATGCCGGTGACCATGAGCTCCTTCTCAGGCACCCAGGCCTCGCAGCGCGAACTCGACGAGATGGTCGACCTCGTCAGCCGACGGGAGATCAGCGCGCGCGATCGCATCGCCTGTGCGCCCCATTGCAAGGTGGTAGATCGCATCGGCATCGTGCTGGCCGTCGCCGCCGGCTTCCGCGACCGCGACGCGTAGCGGCGCGATCACCTGCTCGCGCGAGCCGGCGGACTCGGAAGGGAAGCGGTCGGCGAGTCGCGCGCTGTTGGCGATGAACGGCTTGGTGTTCGCGGCGGCGTCGGGGTTGCGCGCCTGCTCGAGCACACCCTCGATCCACGCTCGCACACGCGGCGCGCCGGGCTGGGCGCGCGCCAGACGGGCGTCGAGGTACGACACGAGACGACGTTGCCCGTCATCGAGCACCGCGAGGAGGAGCTCGTCCTTGCTCCGGAAGTGGCGGTAGAAGGCCTGGTTGGACAGTCCCGACTTGGCGACGATGTCGGCGACGCGGGGGTCGAGGTCACCGGTGCGCCGCATCACCGCGTACGTGGCGTCCAGGAGGCTGCGCACCTCCTCGGCATAGGTCTCGGACCGTCCGCGGAGGGTGCGCGCCGCAACGGCGCGCTCGATGGGAACAACATTCTGCACTTCCGGAACGCTATTCTGGCTGAGGGCATGACGCAAGCACCGGCGCCTCGGTAGGTTCGCGGCCATGAGCCTCCTCGAGTTCGAACGTCGGCGGGACGACGACGAGCGCGCCACGCGCTACGTCGCCGAGGGAAGCTGGACCGACGAGACGCTCGGGTCGATCCTGGCCGCGGGCTTCGCCGAGAGCCCCGAACGGATCGTGAGCTTCCGTTCCGACGTGCGGCCATGGCGCGGCACCTACGCCGATGCCTCCGACATCGTCCGTCGAGTCGCCGGTGGCTTGCGAGCCGCGGGCGTCGGCCCGGGCGACGTGGTCGCGTTCCAGATCCCGAACTGGATGGAGGCGGCGGCGACATTCTGGGCTGCGGCGTTCCTCGGCGCTGCGGTCGTGCCGATCGTCCACTTCTATGGGCCGAAGGAGGTCGAGTTCATCCTCCGCCAGTCGGGCGCCCGCTGGTTCGTGACCGCCGACAAGTTCGGGCACCTCGACTTCGCTGCCAACCTCGAGCAGATCAGGCCGCGGATCGGCACGCTGGAAGACGTGTTCGTGGTGGGCGACTCGGTGCCGAGTGGCGCGCGCGCGTTCGCGTCGCTCATGGATGCCGATGCCATCGAAGGGCCCGCGGAGACCGATCCGATGGCTCCGGCGCTCATCGCGTACACCTCGGGCACGACGGCTGACCCGAAAGGTGTCGTGCACTCGCACCGCACGATCGGGTTCGAGACCAAGCAGCTCGCCAACATGGCCGCAACCGTGTCCGGGCGGTCGATGCTCGTCGGAGCGCCGGTTGGTCACGCCATCGGCATGCTGGCCGCGCTCCTCATCCCCGTGTATCGCCGCGAGTCGATCTTCCTCATCGACGTGTGGGACCCGAAGAAGGTGCTGGCGGCCATGCTCGAAGACGACCTGTCCAGCGGTTCGGGCGCGACCTACTTCCTGACCAGCCTCCTGGACCATCCCGATTTCACGCCGGAGCACGCAGCGAAGATGCAGCGCATCGGCCTCGGTGGCTCCGTCGTGCCCACGGCGGTCAGTGAGCGTGCCGAGAGCATGGGCATGTCGGTGGTGCGCAGCTTCGGTGCGACGGAGCACCCGTCCATCACCGGCGCGACCCACGACGAGCCCCTCGACAAGCGCATCACCACCGACGGGCACGCGCTCCCGGGCGTGGAGCTCGAGCTGCGCGACGACGACGGCACCCGGGTCGGCATCGGTGAGCCGGGGGAGATCTTCAGCAAGGGTCCCGATTGCTTCATCGGGTACACGGACCCGGTGCTCACGAAGGCTTCGATCGACGACGACGGATGGTTCGCCACGGGTGACGTCGGGGTGCTCGACGAAGCTGGTTACCTCACCATCGTGGATCGCAAGAAGGACATCATCATCCGCGGTGGCGAGAACGTGAGCGCGCTCGAGGTGGAGGACCAGATCGTGCGCATGCCTGGCGTCGCCGAGGTGGCGGTGGTGGCGGCACCAGACCCGAAGTTCGGTGAGCACGGCGCGGCGTTCGTGCGCATGCTGCCCGACGGCGGAACGGTGCCGTCGCTCGAGCAGATGCGCGAGCACCTTCGCGAGAGCGGGCTCGCCAAGCAGAAGTGGCCAGAAGAGGTGCACGCGATCGAGGACTTCCCGCGCACTCCGTCAGGCAAGATCAAGAAGTTCACCCTTCGCGAGCAGCTCCGCAACAAGGACTGAATCCAAAGGGTGGGTCGGGCTCTTAGAGCTAGAGGTCGATCTTCAGGCCTAGCTCGTCGCGCATCTTGAGGAGGGCTTCGGCGTTGCCCTTCGCGTCATCGAGCGCGTTGTGCGAGTGCGTGGTGTCGCGCAGGTGGTCGAAGTCCTGCCCCATGTCGCGCACGATGCCCTTGTAGACGCTCTGGACATTCTGGCTGTTGTGGCCGAATGGGTTCGCGCCGCAGAAGTGGTGGAAGTACCAGTTCACGAACGACCAGTCGAAGCCGGCGTTGTCCGCGATGAACCAGCACGGACCACGTTCGATCGCCTCGACCCAGTCCTTGAAGCGCGTCATGACCTCGGCCGGATCTTCGAATGTGAGCGTCTCCTCGCGGCTGAAGCCCGAGATGCCCAATGCCTTCGGCAACCACTCGTCGGAGACCGGCCGTAGCTGTGCATAGAACGTGTGCTCGAGCGCCTCGGTCATCAGCACCGCGCCGACCGAGATCATCGAGTATCGGCCCGGATACGGACCGTCGGCCTCGATGTCGACCATCACGTAGCGCATCGTGAGGTCTTTGCCGTCAGCCTTCCGAGCCGAGGTATCCCGCAACGAGCTCCGCGTGCGCGTCGACTGCGGGTCCCCGCCACACGACCCGCCCGCGCCGCAGGATGACGGCCTCGTTCGCGAACGCGAGCGCACGCTCCACGTACTGCTCGATGAGCAGGATCGTCACGCCCTCGTCGCGCGCCTTCTCGAGCGATTCGAACACGAGGTCGACGAGCCGCGGTGCGAGCCCGAGCGACATCTCGTCCGCGACGAGCAGCGTCGGCGGTGCCGCGAGCACGCGGGCCAGCGCGAGCATCTGCTGTTCGCCGCCCGACAGCGTGCCCGCCTGCTGTCGCCGTCGCTCCGCGAGGATGGGGAACATCTCGAGCGCGCGTTCGACTGCGGCGGCGCGGTCGTCGCGCGGCACTGCGAAGCGAAGCAGCACGCGAAGGTTGTCCTGCACGGTGAGGTGCGGGAAGATCGCGCGCTCCTCCGGGACGTAGGCGACCCCCATTCGACTGATCGACGACGCCGACTTGCCGGTCACGTCATGGCCCGCGAGGACGACCTTGCCCGCGGCGGGCGGCACCCGGCCGGTGATGGCCGCGGCCAACGACGACTTCCCGGCTCCGTTCGGTCCGAGCACCGCCACGACATGGCCGGCCGGTGCCTCGAGGTCGACGCCGAACACCGCGCGAGCGTCGCCGTACCGGACCTCGAGACCCCCGACGACGAGCACCGGCTCGGCCGCGCTGTTCACGGCGCCACATCCTCGGCGGCCCGCGTGCCCAGATACGCCGTCTGCACATCGGTGCTGGCCCGGATCTCGCTGGGCGTCCCCCGTGCGATCACTCTGCCGAAGTCGAGCACCGTGATCGCCTCGCACAGCTCGAGTACGAGCTCGACGTCGTGCTCCACGACGACGAAGGCAACACCCCGGTCATCGCGAGCGGCGCGCAGGGCTGACGCAACCTGCTCGGTCTCGTGCACGTCGAGTCCCGACGTGGGCTCGTCGAGCAGCACGATGCGCGGCGCTGTGGCGAGCGCCCGCGCGATCTCGACGATGCGTCCTGTCCCCAATGGCAGCAGGATCACCGGTTGCTCCGCGACGGCGTCGAGCCCGACGAGCTCGAGGATCCCGGCAATGGTCTCGTCTTCGTCCAGGGTCGGTCGGCTCCCGAGGCCGACGAGGTCGCGCAGCAGCGAGCGGTCCCGCCGCATGCGCACCCGGTGCGCGACCACGAGGTGCTCGCGCACGGTCATCTCACCGAAGAGCTCGAGGCGTTGGAAGGTTCGGGCGATGCCGAGCCGGGATCGCCGTTGCGGGCTGGCTCGGGTGATGTCGGTCCCGTCGAACGACACGCGGCCGGCGCGGGGTCGCAGGAGCCCGGAGAGGATGCCGAAGAGCGTCGTCTTGCCTGCGCCGTTCGGTCCGACCAGGCCGGTGATGGCCCGCGCGTCGGCCGTGAAGTCGACGCCGTCGAGCGCCACGACGCCGCCGAAGCGGACGACGATCTCCTCGGCGGTCAGGAGGGGAGCGCTCATGTGGCTGCCTCCGCTGTCGCGCCATCGGCGAGCTGACGCTCGCGCTGCAACTGACGCAGCCGGATGCGGTTCATCACGTCGAACAGCACGCCCCGGGGCTGGCGGGCGAGGAACACCGCGCCGAGACCGAACAGCAGCGTCGGGACCTCCTTGGCCTTCTCTGACAGCTCGATCTCGACCGGGAGCAAGAGCACGATCGCGGTGATGCCAACCGCGAGCACCCCGACCCCGAGCAACGCTCCTCGCGCGGTGTAGATCGCCTTCGAGCCGATCAGTCTCGCCGTCTCGCCCATCATGGCGAACACCACGATGATCACGAAGATGAAGCTGAGCTTGTCCGTCGGTGGCGACACGACGACATAGAGGATCCCAGCCATGAGTGCGCCCAGCACCGAGCGCACACCCCACGTGACCACGATGGCGAGCCACACGATCCCGACGAGCACCTCGAATGACACGTTCGTTGCCCGTCCGAAGCTCACCGCGAACAACCCGCCACCCAAGCCGGCGATGAACGCGCTCGTGCCGAACGCGATCAGCTTCGAACGCAGGATGCTGATGCCTGTCGTCGCCGCAGCCTGCTCGCTCGACCGCATGGCCGTGAGCACGAGCCCGGTCGTCGAGCGACGCAGGTTCACCACGACCAGCGCGGCAACCATGAACACGATCACCAGGAGGTAGTAGAAGTTGTCCCTTCCACCCGAGATGCTGAAGTCGATCCCCAAGAACTCCGGACGATCGATGGCGACGCCGCTGCCGAAGTTGTCGAAGTCATCGCGGCCGAAGACCGTGAACCGCAAGAGCTGCGAGAATGCGAGGGTGCCAAGCGCGAGGTAGAGCCCGCCCAGTCGCAGGGTCAGCCCCGCGAGCAACAGGCCGATCGGCACGGCGACCGCCCCTCCGGCAAGCAGCGCGAGCCACACCGGCCACTCCGCGTCGGTGGCGAGCTTCGCGGCCGTGAACGCGCCGATCCCCGCGAGGCTCACCTGGGCGAGCGACACCATGCCGCCCTCGCCGGTGACCACGGTGAACGTGAGGAAGAGCACGCCGAGCGCCACGCCCTGGCTGACGACTCCGATCCAGAAGTCGTTCAACCAGATCGGGACCGACAACAGCACGAGTGCGACGGCGATGGGGCCGATCGCGGCCTTCCAGCCGGTGAGCCGGGCGGCGGGGGCGACCTCCTCCTCGGTCGGGCCCGCGCGCAGGTCGACCTCGAACTGCTCCCGTCGCAAGCCCTGGTAGGCGAGCAGCGCGATCAGCATGAGCACGAACGGCACGCTCGGCTTGAACCCGTCGAGGCTGAACTCGACGAACCCCAGGTTCGCGCTCTCCCACTTCTCGGAGAGGCCCTGGATCATCCCGATCGCCATCGCGCCACCGAACGCGAGCGGGATGCTCGTCATGCGACCGAGCACCGCCGCCGCCAACGAGACGACGAGCAGGAGCGTGAACTGGATCTCGCTGATCCCCAGGAGCGGGCTGAGCAGCACGCCGGCGAGTCCGGCGAGCATCGTGCCGAGCATCCACGAGATCGCGGTGATCGCCGACGGGTTGATGCCCGCGATCGCGGCGACGCGGGGCGAGTCGACCGCGGCGCGGGTCATGAGTCCGAGCGGGGTGAATCGCATCAAGATGGTGAATCCGACAGCCACCGCGGCGGCACCGATGATCACCGTCGCCTGGTTCCAGTTCACCGTCACGCCGAGGACGTCGAACTGTCCGGGTGGGGTGCCACCGAGTCCGCGCGTCTGCACGTCGCTCCCGGCGCTGATGATCGGGAAGATGATGCGAGCCAGCGCTGGGATCGCAACCCACAGCCCGACGGTCGACACGAAGCGCACGACCGGCGTGGCGTGCGTCAGGCGACGGAACACGATCGCCCACAGGAACAAGCCCAGCAGCGGTGCGACGACCAGCACCGACACGATCGCGGCCGGCCACACCGACCACCCCTGGTCGTCGGTGAGCCACCAGTAGAGCACTGCGATGAAGTAGGCCATCGCGCCGTGCGCGAAGTTGAAGACGCGCGACGAGCTGTACGTGAGCACCAGCCCGAGAACAGAGACCGCGGAGATGCTCCCCAGTACCAGCCCCGACAGGATGTACGGCCCCATGCGTGACCCCGGCTACGCGCCGGGCCGGGTCACGGTGAGGTGACCCGGCCCGCTCGTTCGATCGTCTCGTGTCACCCGATGGCGCGCTCGGACTTCTTCACCTTCCGGATCTTGCCGTCGTCGGAGACGTGCGAAGCGCAGAACGGCTCACCGTCGAAGATCGGGACGAACGCCGCGTCCTCGATCTGGAGGTAGTAGATGCAGAGCTGAGGGCGACCGAAGACCTTGGCGTAATCCGCCGGGACGAAGAACCCGTCAAGGTCGTAGTCCTCGAGGAGCCGCAGGTTGTTGATGAACGCCTCGCGGGTCGGGCAGCCCACGCCGGCCGCCTTGATCCCCTCGATGAACATGTTCGCACCCAGGTAGCCGTGGATGCTGAAGAACCGCAGCGGGTCGTACCCGAGCGCCTCCATGTCCTCGATGTACTGCTGGTGACCCGGGGCGTTGACCTCGAGCGGCGCGAACTCGGTGCCGACGTACGAACCCTCGTACCCCGCGAGTCCGGCGGCGCGGTCGTCGTAGCCACCGGGCAGGACCCTGACCTTCAGCTCGACCCCGGCCTGGTCCAGCGCCTGGAGCAGACCGCTCGCCTGCAGACCAGCGATCGCCATGTAGAGCCCGTCGGCTCCGGAGTCCTTGATCTGCGCGGCGATGCCCGTGAAGTCCTGCTGCTCGGGCGTCACGTCGGCCGTGTCGTACACGAGCTTGAGGCCCTTGGTGTTCTCGACCGCGGTGACGGTCTGCGCGGTGTTCACCGCGCTCGACTCGGAGTTGCTGCCGACGACAGCGATCTTCTTGGCGCCGAGCTCCTTCAACACCTCGGCCGTGCGGAGCGTGAAAATCGTGCGCGGATCGGGTGGCTGGCTCGGCCGCCACGAGAACATGTTCTCGTAGATGCCCCACACGCCCTCACCGATGTGCCAACCGGTGACCGGCACACCCTCCTCGTGGAGGTACTCCGCACCACCCTTGGCGACGTTGGTCTGGGAGATGACCCCGAAGACCTGCTCTTCCTCGTTCAGCTGCTGCGCAGCCGTGAGGTTGCGGGCCGGGTCCGCCGCATCGTCGACTGGCAGCAGCTCGATCTGACGGTCGCCGAGTTCACCCGTGGTGTTCGCCCGTTCGACGCGTGCCTCGATGCCCTGCATGGTGCTGGGCGCGAAGCTCGTTGCCTGGGGACCACTGAGGATGCTGATGACACCCACCTTGATGGTGTCGTCGGTAATGCCTTGGTCGGGCTCGTCGCAGCTCGCCGGTTCCTTGATCAGCTTCAGCTTGTCGAAGTTGACGGGCTTGTGATCGGCCCCGGCCACGCCGCCGGTGACGATCGACGCCGCAGTGGCGAGCACCGAAGCGACGATTACCGCGACCATTCGACGCTTGACCATCCCTGGACTCCCTCTAGTCGAGTGGTGCGGAATCCTGTCCCGACGGCCCACCCTGACGCAACCGCCAGGGTCGGCTCACGCGCCGGCCGTGATGCGCTCCACGAGGAGGGTGCGCTGGACCTGGCCGGTCGCGGCCGTGCGGGGGAGCTCGTCGACGAGCTCGACGCGGCGGGGCTGCTTGAACGCCGCGAGCCGCCCATCGCAGTGCGCGCGCAGTGAGCGCACGCTCACGTCGGCCCCGTGACCCGGCCGGGGCACGACGGCCGCGCACACGATCTCGCCCCATTCGGCGTCCGGCAGCCCGACGACGGCGACCTCGGCGATCGCCGGGTGATCCGCGAGCACCGACTCGACCTCGCCGGGCGCGACAGTCTCGCCGCCGGTGCGCAGCACGTCATGAACGCGACCGACGATCGAGAGGTAGCCCTCGTCGTCGAGCGAGCCCAGGTCACCCGAGTGATACCAGCACAGCCCGCCGGCTTCGATGGGTCGGAGGGCGTCGGCGGTGGCGTCGGGCTGCTCGAAGTAGCCGTCCATGAGCAGCTCGCTCGAGGTGCACACCTCGCCCTCGTCGGTGAGGCGGATGGCAACGCCCGGTGGCGGCAAGCCCACTGCACCCGGCTTCCGCATCACATCGGCGTCGGCGAGCATCGCGACCGGACCCGCCTCGGTCGACCCGTAGTAGATGCGCGTGACCGTCTCGGGGAACGCGTCCTTGATCGCGGCGAGCAGCTCAGGTGGGGTCGCCGACGTGCCGGTGTCGCACTCCTTCAGCGTCGAGAGGTCGTACGACGAGCGATCGTGTTCGAGCACTCGTCGCCACACTGCTGGGATGCAGTAGAGACGGGTGGCTTTGCGCCGCTGTGCAGTCGCAAGGAGCGAGTGCGCGTCGGGGTTCGGGACGAGGTGCAGCGGGCAGCGCATCTGCCACGCGTTGAGCGTCATCGACCAGCCCGACATGTGGAACAGCGGGAACATGCACACGGTGCCATCGGAGTGATCGGTGAGTAGGTTCGGGAACGAACGCAGGTAGCTGACCCGGTTCGAGAGCACGACGCCCTTCGAGCGGCCCGTGCTGCCGCTGGTGAAGAAGATGACGTGGGTGTCACGCTCGTCGAGATCACGATCGACGACGTCGCTCGTCTCGGCACCGGCCGCGTCGCGGAACACGGCGGCCTGGTCCGCGTACGGGAACGACGGCGTTGCCGCGGCGTGTGACTCGTCGACGATGGTGACCTTCGGCTTCGCGTAGCCGATGACTTCGGCGGCCTCGTCGACGCCCACACGCGCGTTCACCGGCATGAACGGCGCGCCGAGCTTGGCGCACGCCCCGAAGATGGGCATCGCCTCGAGACTGGTCTCGCCCCACCATGCGACTCGGTCGTGACGTCTGACGCCGAGTTGTGACAGCGCCCGTGCCACCTGGCTCGAGCGCGCGTCGAGCTCTGCGAATGTCAGCTCTTCGTCACCGTTCGTCGCCGCCAGGCGCTGAGGCGTGACCCGAGCGCCGTGGCGGATCACGTCCCCGACCAGCAATCCCATGCGCTGCGTAGAGTACGGCAGAGATGGCGGCGAAGATCTTCCATGACGACGACGCCGACGTCGGTGTGCTCTCGGGCTCATCGGTCGCGGTCGTCGGGTACGGCAACCAGGGACGCTCCTGGTCGTTGAACCTGCGCGACTCCGGGTTCGACGTGCAGGTGTGCGTGCGCGCCGACGAGAGCCGGGAGAAGGCCGAGAGCGACGGCTTCACGCCCCTCGATCTCGATGACGCGAGCGATGTCGACGTGGTGTGCGTGCTCGTGCCCGATGACGTGATCCCGTCGTTGCCGATCACGCGCAAGGACGACGGGCTCACGATCGTGGCCAGTGGCTACACGCTGGCCTTCGATCGATTCGATCCGGCCGGTGACGTCGGGATGGTCGCGCCGCGCATGCTCGGTCCCGAGGTGAGACTCTGCTACGAGGAGGGCATCGGCTTCATCACCGCCGTCGGTGTGCACCGTGACGTCACCGGGAACGCGCAGGCCCGCACGCTCGCGCTCGCGAAGGCGATCGGGGGCCTCAAGCAGGGCGCGATCGAGCTCACACCTCACCAGGAGGCCCTGCTCGACCTCGCCGAGGAGCAGGTGCGGTCGGCGGTCATGACCCATGTCGGCAACGCCTACGTGAGCTCACTCGTCGAGATGGGCATCCCGCTCGAGGCGATCATCACCGAGATGACGCTGTCGGGGGAGAGCGAGCGCACGATGCGGTTGATCCGCGAGATCGGGTACGCCGGGCAGTTCCGGTTCCACTCGCCGACGAGCCAGTACGGGCAGCTCACGCGGCGCGACGCGTTCAAGGAGTTCGACGTCGCCCCGAAGATGAAGGAGATGCTCGAGTACATCGCCTCCGGCGACTTCGCGAACGAGTGGGACGCAGAGCGCGACGCCGGCTACCCGAACCTCGAGCGACTGCGCGAGCAGCACGCGGGGGAGGCGACCGCCGCCTTCGAGAAGGACCTCCGGTCGAAGCTCGGCGAAGGCTCACTGAAGCACTGAAGGTCTTGTGGTTGGCTCGGGAAGCGATTGGCAATCGACAACAATTGTTGATAAGGTCGGCCACCGTGAAGACGGTCGACGAGCTCACCGGGCGGTTCCGGGCCGAGGGCCTGCGGGTGACTCCGCAGCGCCAGGCGATCTTCCGGCTGCTCCAGGACAACGTCGAGCACCCCACGGTGGAATCGCTGTACGAGTCCGCCCGGGCGGCGATGCCGACCATCTCGCTCAAGACCGTGTACCAGACCGTCCACGACCTCGAAGGTCTCGGTGAGGTCGCGCTCCTCGACGTGGGCACGGGCAGCGTGCGTGTCGACCCCAACGTCGAGGACGCGCACCACCACTTGATCTGCACGCGTTGCGGGAAGGTGCGCGACGTGCTCGTTGACGTCGCCTCGGTGCGCATCCCCGCCCGCGAGCGACGAGGCTTCACCGTGGACGACGTCGAGGTGAACTTCCGCGGCGTGTGCGACGAGTGCGCCGCAACCAGCTGATCTCGGAAGACGGACCAACACAAAGAAAGGCAAGGAGACATGCCCGACCTGAACGGATCCAAGACGCACGACAACTTGAAGGAGGCGTTTGCCGGCGAGAGCCAGGCGAACCGCCGCTACCTCTACTTCGCGCAGAAGGCTGATGTGGAGGGCTACCCCGACGTGGCCGCGCTGTTCCGCTCGGTCTCCGAGGGTGAGACCGGCCACGCGTTCGGCCACTTCGACTTCCTTGCCGAGGTCGGCGACCCGGTGACCGGTGTCGCGGTCGGCGCCACGTCCGACAACCTCAAGTCGGCGATCGAAGGCGAGACCTACGAGTTCACCGAGATGTACCCGGGGTTCGCCAAGACCGCGCGCGACGAGGGCTTCGACGAGATCGCGGAATGGCTCGAGACGCTGGCCAAGGCTGAGAAGAGCCATGCCGGCCGCTTCACGTCCGGCCTCGAGTCCATCAAGTAGTCACCGTTCGGGTGCGTCCCTCAACCGGGTATCCCGGCCTGGGGGACGCACCCTGACGCGTGAACGGAGCCTTCGATGGTGACCCACCTCTACGACCCGATCGACGCCCGGTACCTCGACGGTGCTGACACGCGTGCTGAGCGCGATCGCACGTTCCAGATCTGCTCGGACTGCCGGATCTGCGTGAAGTTCTGCCCGTCGTTCAAGGATCTCTTCAAGATGATCGACGAGCGCGACGACGGCGCGCACGACGTGCGGTTCCTCACCGAGGAGCAGCACAAGGTCGTCGTCGACGAGTGCTACCAGTGCAAGCTCTGCTACGTCGCCTGCCCGTACACACCGGAGCAAGGGCAGGAGTGGGTGATCGACTTCCCGCGCCTCATGCTCCGCTCGCTCGCGATCCAGGCCGAGAAGAAGGAAGTGCAGCGGGGCGCGCGGCTGCTCGCCCGCACCGACCTGCAAGGCAAGGTCGCGACCGCGCTCTCACCCTTCGTCAACCGCACCACCGACGTGAGGCCGGTGCGCTTCCTCATGGAGAAGGCGACGGGCATCTCGCGCACGCGCCTGCTCCCTGAGTATGCCCGCGAGCGCTTCTCGAAGTGGTTCAACAACCGCACGTCCAGCGACGCCGACCCCGCGGCGTCGAAGCGCGTCGCGCTGTTCCCCACCTGCCTGGTCGAGTACCAGGACCCCGAGATCGGCAAGGCGGCCGTGCAGGTCTGCGAGCGCAACGGCATCGCGTGCGATCTGCCCGTCGGCCAGGTGTGTTGCGGCATGCCGTGGCTCGATGCCGGCGACGTCGGCAAGTTCCGGGAGCACGCCGAGCAGAACGTCGCGGCGCTGCTCCCGGCGGTCGAGGCCGGTCGCGACATCGTCGTCCCCCAGCCCACGTGTGCCTATGTCTTGAAGAACGAGGTTCCCGACTTCCTCGGCACCGACGATGCCCGCAGGGTCGCCGAGCACACCTTCGACGTTGCCGAGTACCTGATGGCCCGTCACCGTGAGGAACCGCTCGACCTGACCTTCGACGGGAAGATCTATGCGTCGATCACCTGGCACGCGGCGTGCCACTACCGAGCGCAACAGATCGGGCCGAAGAGCAAAGACCTGATGGCGCTCACCGGCGCCCGCGTCGCGATGGTCGAACGGTGCTCCGCGATCGACGGTACCTGGGGTCTGCGGGCCGAGAACGTCGAGATGGCGAAGAAGATCGCCAAGCCGTTGATGGAGAACATCGAGAAGGCCGACACCGAGCTCGTAGCCGGCGACTGCCACCTCGCGAACACCGCGATCCGTGAGGCAACCGGCAAGGTGCCGAGCCACCCGGTGCAGGTGCTCGCCCGCGCGTACGGCATTGGGCCGGAGTAACGATGCAGAAGCTCACCACCGCTGACATCAAGGACCTCCGCGAGTACGAGCGCGAACGCGAGACGTTCCTCGCCGACGTCATCAAGATGAAGAAGCGTCGAAGAGTGAAGCTCGGTGAGCTCATGTCGATCGTCTTCGAGAACGCGACCACGATGCGGTTCCAGATCCAGGAGATGGCTCGCGCCGAGAAGATGCTCCACGACGAGCAGATTGCCCAGGAGCTCGAGGTCTACAACGCGCTCATCCCAGAGGATGGTGAGCTGCGGGCGACGTGCTTCATCGAGATCGAGGAGAACGCGGAGCTGCGCGAGTGGTTGCCGAGGCTCGTCGGCATCGAAGACCACGTCCATGTCGTCTTCGGTGACGACAAGGTCAGCGCCCGCGAAGAGGACGCCGAGCGCCTGACCCGTGAGGACATCACCTCCACCGTCCACTACTTCACGTTCTCGTTCACTGCGGAGCAGGAGACGGTGTTCGCAGCCGGTCCCTCGCGGATCGTCGTGGACCACCCCGAGTACCAGGCCGAGGCGGTGCTGACCGACGAGCAGCGAATCGAGCTGGCGGGGGACTTCGCGGCGTAGGTTCGGCTCCGTGCAGATCGAATTCACGAAGCTCGATCCAGCGGCCGAGGCGCCGGCGCAGCAGCACGCGCACGACGCTGGCTACGACCTGCACGCCAACGAAGAAGTCGAGCTCGCGCCGGCAGGGGGGCGTGCGTTGGTGCCTACCGGTCTGGCCGTCGCGATCCCCGAGGGCTACGCCGGTCTGGTGATGCCGCGCTCAGGGCTCGCGCTCAAGCACGGCATCACCTGCCTCAACACACCGGGGCTGATCGATCCTCTCTATCGCGGCGAGCTGAAGGTGCTGCTCGTCAACACCGACCCGTCCGAGCGCTACACCGTCAATCGTGGCGACCGCATCGCACAGCTCGTGATCACCAAGGTCGAGTCACTCGTCGACTGGCACGAAGTCGACACCCTCGACGAGACCACCCGCGACACCTACGGCTTCGGCAGCACCGGCCGCTAGCAGCAAGTTTTGGCGTCGAAAATCCACCGTAGAGGTGGGTTGTGCGACGCCAAAAGATGGATTGCGCCGAAATCCGGGACGAGTAGCGTGCGGCGCCGTGGCGCACGACCGGAAGTTCCGCTTCGGTGTGATGGCGTTGAGCGCCGCGTCGGGCAAGGAGTACCGCGAGACGGCGCGCAAGGCACAAGACCTCGGGTTCTCCACCCTGTATGTGCCCGACCACTTCGTCGACCATCCCTTCGGGCCGTTCCCGGCGATGGCGATGGCCGCCGAAGCGACCGACACGCTGCGGGTCGGTTCGCTCGTGCTCGGCAATGACTACCGGCACCCGGTCGTCGTCGCTCGTGACGCGGCAACGCTCGACCTTCTCTCCGACGGGCGGCTCGAGCTCGGGCTCGGCGCGGGCTGGATGACCGTCGACTACGAGAAGGCGGGCATGCCGCTGGACGCTCCGGGCGTTCGGGTCGACCGGCTCGAGGAGTCGCTGGCGGTCGTCAAGGGCCTGATGGCCGACGGTGAGTTCTCGTTCGAGGGCGAGCACTACACGATCACCGGCCTCGACGGGATGCCCAAGCCCGTGCAGAAGCCGCACCCACCGATCGTGATCGGTGGTGGCGCGCCGCGTGTCCTGCGCCTTGCTGGCCGGGAAGCACAGATCGTCGGCATCAACGCCAACCTCAAGAACGGCGTTGCCAACGATCCGAGCACCGCACCATCGATGAACCCGGCGGCCACCGACAAGAAGCTCGGTTGGGTTCGCGAAGGCGCAGGCGACAAGTTCGACCACATCGAGATCCAGTCCTTCGCCGGCTTCACGATGTTCACTGACGACTCGAAGTCGATCGCCGAGGCGATGGCGCCGACGTTCGAGTGCACGGCCGAAGAAGTCCTCGACAGCCCGGTCGGGCTCGTGGGCACCGTCGACGAGATGATCGAGACGATCCATCGGCGCCGCGAGCGGTGGCAGATGAGCTACCACGTCGTCGGCTCCGAAGTGATGGACGAGTTCGCACCTGTCGTGGCCAAGCTGGCCGGAACGTGAGGATCTGACCAATGGCCCATGACCACAAGTTCCGCTTCGGCGTGCAGGTGTCGACCGCGTCATCCGCCGAGGACTGGAAGCACAAGGCGCGCAAGATCGAAGCGCTCGGCTACTCGACGCTGTACATGCCCGACCACTTCATCGACGACCAGCTCGCGCCGATGGTGGCGATCTCGTTCGCGGCCGCCTACACCGACGACCTCAAGATCGGTCACCTCGTGCTCGGCAACGACTACAAGCACCCCGCCGTTGCCGCCAAAGAAGGCGCGACCATCGACGTGCTCTCCGGCGGCCGACTCGAGTTCGGCCTTGGCGCGGGATGGATGCAGACCGACTACGACGCGCTCGGCATGCCGTACGACCCGCCAGGCACCCGCGTCGAACGCCTCGAAGAGGCGCTCGCAGTGTGCAAGGGCGCGTGGTCGGGCAAGCCGTTCAACCTCAAGGGCACGCACTACGAGGTCACCGACTACACCGGCAGCCCCGCCACGGTGCAGAAGCCACACCCGCCCATCGTCGTCGGCGGTGGCGCACCGCGGGTGCTGCGCCTCGCCGGCCGAGAAGCCGACATCGTCGGCATCAACCCGAACCTGCGCAAGGGCGCGATCACTGCCGACGCCGTGCAATCCGCGACGGCTGAGGGCACCAAGCAGAAGATCGAGTGGGTGAAGGAAGGCGCGGGCAAGCGGTTCAAGGACATCGAGCTCCAGATCCGTTACTTCCTCGCGTCCATCACCGATGATGCGTTGGGCTTTGCCGGCGCGGTCGCAGCCGGGTTCGGCATGAGCGGGGAGGACGCGCTTGAGTCAGGTGTCGCACTCGTCGGCACCGTCGACGAGTGCATTGACACGCTCAAACGTCGTCGCGACGAGTGGGGTGTCAGCTACGCGGTGCTGGGCGACGACACGTACGAAGCGTTCGCACCGGTCGTTGCCGCACTTGCCGGCACCTGACCCGCACCGACGTGGAGCCTCGACTTGGTCACGTCGGGTTGACGGTCAACGACCTCGACGCGTCGATCGAGTTCTACAGGGATGTCATCGGCATGCAGCTGATGATGCGCCTCGACAGCGGTGGCGAGTGGTTTGACGAGCTCACCCGCAACCGTGGTGCCGAGATCGACGTCGCGATGTTGGAGCTCGGCGGATCGACGCTCCAGCTCGTGGAATACCGGCGCGCCGGTGGTGACCCGGCGCCCGTCTCGCACAACCGACCTGGCACTGCGCACCTGTCGATCGAGGTCGACGACGTCGACGCCCGTCACGCCGCCATCGTCAGCAGCGGTCGACACCACCCGACCGCGATCGTGGACATCGCCGGAATCGGCGCCCGCAGCTTCTACGTCGAAGACCCCGACGGAGTGCCGGTCGAGCTCCTCCAGATGCCTGCCCGCACCTGACGATCAGGTCCTTGGTGGCGGCCTCGGGGGGTAGGCACCCAGAATGGCTGCACCCCGCGCCGCGAAAGGACTCATCGTGACCGAGCTCGTTCAGCGCAAGATCCTCGGCGGAAGCGCGATCGAGGCGTATCGGCTCCCGCTCTGATGGTCCGCTCCTGATGGACCTTGGGCTCGAAGGCCGCGTCGCGCTGGTCACTGGCGGGAGCCAGGGAATCGGCCGCGAGATCGCGCTCACACTGGCGACGGAAGGCGCGGACGTCGCCATCTGCGCCCGCCGGGAACAGGTAGTCGACGCGACGACCGCCGACCTACGAGCGCTTGGCCGAGACGCGCTCGGCGTCGTCGCCGACGTTGCAACGACCTCCGGCGTTCAGCGCGTGTCCGACGCGGTGCACGAGCACTTCGGCCGTGTCGACATCCTCATCAACAATGCAGGCAAGAGCTCGATGAAGGCGCTGCTCGACCTCACTGACGAGGACTGGTACGCCAGCATCGACCTCAACCTCATGAGCGCAGTGCGCATGTCGCAAGCGTTCGTTCCTGGCATGCGGGAGCGCGGGTGGGGACGGATCGTCAACATCTCCTCACGTCAGGGTCGAGAGCCGGACGAGTTCTTCGGCCCGTACGCGGCGTCAAAGGCTGCGCTCATCAACTTCTCGAAGACGCAGTCCAACGCGTTCTCGCGCGACGGCGTGCTCACGAACTGCGTCGTCCCGGGACTCATCAAGGGCGAAGGAGTCCAAGCTGCCGCGGAGAAGAGCGCCGAGGTGACCGGCAAGACCGTGGAGGAGGTGTACGAAGCCACGCTGCGCAAGCGACCCATCCCGATCGGTCGGATGGGAGAGCCGAGTGACGTCTCGGGGCTCGTCGCACTGCTCGTCTCCGAACGTGGGTCGTGGATCACCGGCTCGTGCTTCACGGTCGACGGCGGCATCGTGCGCAGCGACCGGTAGCGCGTCGCGCATGGACTTCGAGTTCACCGAGGAAGAGGAAGCGTTCCGCACGGAGCTGAGCGACTTCCTCGACGCCGAAGTGCCCGACTGGTGGCAGGGCATGTTCACCGAAGACGAGCGGGCCATGCCGTTCACCCGTGAGCTGTGCGCCAAGCTCGCCGACCGCGGTTGGCTCACGATGGCCTGGCCGCCCGAGCACGGCGGCTCGGGTGCGAGCGTGTGGAAGCAAGCCATCGTGCGCGAGGAGATGTGGGCGCGTGAAGAGCCACGCGGTCCCCAGTACATGAACCTCAACTACATCGGTCCGCTGCTGATGCGCTTCGGGACGCCCGAGCAGCACGCGCGCTTCCTTCCGCCGATGGCGCGGGGTGAGGTGATCTGGTGTCAGGGGTTCTCCGAGCCGGACGCGGGTTCCGACCTTGCGTCACTCATCACGCGCGCCGAGGACCGCGGTGATCACTTCATCGTGAACGGCCAGAAGATCTGGACCAGCTACGCCGACTCACCGGCCGATTGGTGCCTGCTGCTTGTTCGCTCGAACCCATCGGCGCCGAAGCACCGCGGGATCTCGATGCTGCTGCTCGACATGACGACGCCCGGCATCACCGTCCGCCCGATCGACACGATGGCCGGACCGCACGAGTTCAACGAAGTGTTCCTCGATGACGTTCGTGTTCCGCGCGACTGCCTGCTCGGCGGGCAGGACCATGGTTGGGATCTCGTGGTTGCGGGCCTCACCTTCGAGCGCACCGGCATCGCCCGCTATGCGCGCGCCGGACGCGTGATCGAGCTGCTCGTCGACTACGCCAACGATGCAGGGCTTGGTGACGATCCAATCGTGCGGGACCGCCTCGCCGACCTCTACACCCGGTACGACGCGGCGCGGCTCCTGAACTACCGCGCGATCTCGATGCAGGCAAAGGGTGAGGTGCCGACGGTCGAGGCGTCGGTCGCGCGCATGCACAACACCCAACTCGAACAGGCTGTCGGTCATGTGGGGCTCGAGATCCTCGGCCCGACGGGGCAGCTGCGTGCGGGTGACGAGTGGGCACCGCTGCGGGGGGAGATCCACCGCTACTGGACCCGCAACATCCCATCGACGCTTGCGGGTGGCTCGCTAGAAGTCCAGAAGAACATCGTCGCCCAGCGGGGCCTCGGTCTCCCGCGCGAGCCATGAACCTCGAGCTCAGCGACGAGCAGCGGCTGCTTGCCGACACCGCGCGCGCGTTCGTCGATCGGCACGCTGACGACGCCGACCCATGGCCGGCGATGCGTGACACCGGTTGGGCTGGACTCTTGGTGCCGGAGGAGCACGGCGGATCTGGCGCGGGTATGACCGAGTTCGTGCTGGTGTGCGAAGCGCTCGGTCGCGGTCCCGTCGTGTCGCCGCTCATCCCCAGCGTGACGGCCGCGCTCGCGTTGCGCTGGGCCGGCACACCCGATCTGCAAGACCAATGGCTCCCGACGTTGGCGACCGGCGCGTTCACCGGAACCGTTGCGGTGCTCGAAGCTGGCATGCGCGACGAGTGGAGCCCGGCCCCGATGTCGGGTCTTGGTGCTTTGACCGGCACCAAGGTGCTCGTGCCATGGGTGCCCGATGTCGCAGTCATCGTCGTTGTCACCAGTGAAGGATTGCGCGTGGTGGAGCGCAGCGGCGCGGTGCGCGTCCACGATCACGATCCTCTTTGTGCGGAGCCCCACGCAGCGCTGACCTTCCAACAAGCGCCCGCGGAACGGCTGGGAAGCACTGCCGATAGCGCAGTGGTGCTCGCGCGCGTGCTCGATTACAACGCCGTGGCCAGGTTGGCCTACGCCATAGGTGCCGCGGAACGTGCGCTCGAGCTCAGCGTGGACCATGCGACCAACCGTCACCAGTTCGGCCGTCCCATCGGGACGTTCCAAGCGGTCGCACACCGCTGTGCCGAGATGCGGGCCGACGTCGACGCGTGCCGCTACTTGGCGTACCGCGCGGCCTGGGCGCTGGACCACGATGCCGACGCGGCGATCGCCGTCACGGCAGCCAAGTCGTTTGCGAACGATGCCATGCGTCGGGTCTTCCTGCACGCACACCAAGTGCACGGCGCGATGGGGTTCGCCACCGAGCACGAGCTCCACCGCTACACACGAGTCGCCAAGTCGTTCGAGCTCTCGTTGGGCGGCACGACCCGGCACCGCGACCGTCTCGCTACCGAAATCGGGCTCGGTTCGCGCCCGTGACTGCGGCCACGTTCTCGCACGCCCTCGCACAACACGCCGCTCGCCAACCGACGAAGACCGCGGTCATTGATGCCGAGCGGCGCCTGACGTACGGCGAAGTCGACCTCGCGGTCGACGAGCTCGCGGCCGGACTGCGTAGTCAAGGCATGGGTCCTGGCGATGCCGTCACGTCGCAGCTCCCGAACTGCGCCGAGTCGTTGCTGTTGTGCTTCGCAGTGGACCGCCTTGGCGCGGTACACAACCCGATCGTGCCCGTGTACCGGGATCGCGAGGTGTCCTTCATCCGGCACCAAGCGGCGAGCGCCGTGTTCCTCGAACGCGCTGAGGACGTGCGCGCGCTGCAAGAGGCCGGCGCACGACCACAGCCGCCGAAGGTCGACCCGAGGCAACCGCACTACCTGCTCTACACGTCAGGATCGACCGCTGATCCCAAAGGTGTGCTCCATTCCGATCACACGCTCCTCGCCGAGTGCCGCGCGCAAGCGCAGTTCCACGAGATGACGGACGCCGAGGTGTTCGTGATGCCGTCACCGGTCGCCCACATCTCGGGACTTCTCTACGGGGTGCTGCTCCCCGTGCTGTTGGGCGCGACGAGCGTGCTCATGCCCGATTGGGAACCAGGCCGGTTCCTCGAGCTCGTCGAGTCCGAGAAGGGCACGTTCTGCGGTGGCGCGACCCCGTTCCTCCAAGGAGCGGTCGAACACCCCGACCTCGAACGGTTCGACGTGTCTTCGTTGCGGATGTTTCCCTGTGGCGGTGCCGACGTGCCGCCCGAGCTGATCCGCACCGCGACCGAACGGCTCGATGTGCGCACCGGCCGCGGCTACGGCTCCACGGAGTTCCCGAGCATCACCAGCTCAGCCGGACTCGGCGAGTCGTTGGAGAAGCGCGCCGAGACCGACGGGCGCCCCATCGGCGACAACCAGGTGCGCGTGTCCGACGACGGGGAGATCGAGGCGCGGGGACCGGAGCTCTTCCTGGGATACCGCGACGTCGAGTTGGACACCGGTTCGCTCACCCATGACGGCTGGTTCCGCACCGGCGATCTCGGTGTGCTCGACGACCAGGGGTATCTCACGGTCACCGGTCGACTGAAGGACATCGTCGTGCGCTCGGGCGAGAAGGTCAGCGCGCGCGAGATCGAAGACCTGCTCCACGAGCATCCCAAGGTGCGGGCCGTCGCCGTCATCGCGATGCCCGACGAACGGACGGGGGAGCGCGCGTGCGCGTGCGTCGCCGCCCGCGACCCGGCTTCGCTTCCCACACTCGAAGAGCTCGGCGAGTTCCTGCTCGGCCGCGGGCTCTCGAAGCGCAAGCTGCCCGAGCAGCTCGAGATCGTCACCGAGCTCCCGATGACCGCCAGCGGCAAGGTCAAGAAGCACGAGCTCAAGGCCGCCATCGAACCCGGCCCGTAGCCGGCCGCCCGCCCGCCCCGCGTTCTCGGCACGCTGAACAACAAATACGTGTATTGAGCGTGCCGAAAAGCCTGCGGTTGATCCCGAATAGGTAGGGTGCCCGCCATCAGCGAGAGCCTCATCCTCGAGCGCGACGGCGCGGTGCAATGGGTTCGCCTCAACCGGCCCGAGAAGCGCAACGGCATCGACTTCGAGTTGCGCGACCAGCTCATCGCGCTGTTCCCGATGCTCGACGCCGAGCCCGAGATCCGGGCCGTCGTGATCACCGGCACCGGCAAGGACTTCTGCACGGGCGGTGACCTCACGCCCCGCGGCGACACCAAGATCGCCGTCCGCACGAAGATCGGCATCCTCGACTACCGGTCGCACGTTGCCACGTGGCAGCGCCTCTTCCAGGCGCTCTGGGAGATGGAGACGCCAGTGGTCAGCGCGGTGAACGGCACCACCGCGGGTGCCGGCTGGATGTTGGCGCTCCTCGCCGACCTCGTGGTCGCCGCGGAAGGAGCGCGCTGGACGCACGTGTTCGCGCGGCGCGGGATGGTGCCGCACGGTGGCGACGGCTTCTTCCTGCCGCGCATCATCGGGTTCCACCGGCTCAACGAGATCGCGCTGCTCTCGGACGGAGTGACGTCCGAGACGCTGCACGACTGGGGCATCGTGAACCGACTCGTGTCACCCGACCAGGTTGAGGCAACTGCGAGCGAGCTCGCGCAGCGCCTGGCCTCGGGTCCGACCCGCAGCCTCGGGATGACCAAGCGGCTCTATCGCCGCTCGTTGGTGAGCGACATGGCCACCTCGTTCGCCGAGGAAGCAACCGCGACCGCGATGATCTCCCAGACCGAGGACCGGGCCGAGGGTGTCAAGTCGCTCATCGAGGGTCGCAAGGCCAACTTCATCGGGAACTGACGATGGCGCTCCTCGATGGCCTCCGCGTCGTGGAGGCGGCGCTCCTCGCGCCGAACATGCTCGGCATGCACCTCGCCGACCTCGGTGCCGACGTCATCAAGGTCGAAGCACCCGGCGCGGGTGACTACACGCGTCACGTCGGTGCGGCCAAGCAAGGTGAGCTCTCGTTCCTCCACCTCCGGTGGAACCGCGGCAAGCGCAGCATCGTGATCGACCTCCACACCGACGAAGGTGCTGACGTGTTCCGCGACCTGGTCATGTCGAGTGAGGTGGTGGTCGAAGGGATGCGCGCCGGCGCGCTCGAACGGCGGGGTCTGGGTTACGCCGCGCTGCGAGAGCTGAAGCCGTCGATCGTGTTCTGCAGCCTCTCGGGCTTGGGGCAGACCGGGCCGTACCGCGACCTCCCGACGCACGGCGTGGCCTACGACGCGTATGCCGGCCACGCGCCGCCCGAGACCTCCGATGACGGATTCGTCTCGATCCCGAGGCGCTACCTCGACATCGGCACCCAAGCCGGCGGCCTCTACGCAACGATCGGTGTGCTCGCGGCGGTGATCCATGCGCGTGCGACTGGTGAGGGCGCGTACCTCGACGTCGCACAGGCCGACGCGGCCGTCTCGTGGAACGCGACTCGCCTCGATCCCTTGCTCAGCGGCAAGGCGCCGGCCGGTGCCGCCGGTCCCAACATGCAGGAAGCCGTGCGCTACCAGTACTACGCGACATCCGACGACAGGACGGTCCTCTTCGCTGCGTCGGAGCGGCACTTCTTCCGTCGCTTCTGCAAGGCCGTGGGTCGCGATGACCTCGTGAGCGAGTCCGACGCCGAGTTCGGCGAGCACGGGCGGGGCGATGTCACCCTCCGCCGCCAGCTCACTGATCTCTTCAAGACGCGCACCCAAGCCGAGTGGGTCCAGCTGTTCCTGGACGCCGATGTGCCCGGTGCGCCCGTCAACACCCCGACCGAGGTGATCGACGACCCGCACTTCCAGGCGCGCTTCCGGTTCATCGAGCACGAGCACCCGGATGTCGGTCCGCTACGCCTGCTCGCCACGCCGATCCACACCGAGGACCTTCCGGTCACGCTCACACCCGCACCGTCGCAAGGGGAGCACACCGATGAGGTGCTCTCGGAGATCGGCTACGACAAGCGCCGCGTCGACGATCTGCGCGAGCGCGAGATCGTGCACTGAGACGGCTCAGGCGTTCCACACTCCGAGGACGTCTTTGGTCGTCGTCAATGTGGCAAGCAAGGACACGGTGTTCTCGAGGACCGCGTTGACGTAGCCGGGATCCACTCCGCACACCGCGTCGCGCGGGACGACCACTTGATATGCGCGGTTCACCGCGTCGAACACCAGCCCGAGCAGCGCCACGTTCACCGAGACGCCGGTGGCGACGATCGTGGTGATCCCTTCGTTGCGCAGCACCGTGTCGAGCGACGTGCCCGCCATCGGTGACGCGCCGTGGAGGCGGGGGAGCACGATGTCCGTCGGGCTGGCGCCCACGTCGGCATGGACGTCGAACACTCCCGGTGGCGCTGGCTTTCCGGTTCTGGCCTTCGCGGCGACGGCGAAGAGCTTGGAGTTGCGGTTGGCGCCGAAGCCGTCGGCCCGCGACTCCGCCGTGCAGTGCACGACGGGGACGCCAACGGCTCGGGCCGCTCTTGCGAGTGCGGCGATGTTGGGGAGCATGTCGCTGGCGGCGACTGCCTCGGAAAGCGCCGGGAGTGCTGCTCGCGCGCCGACCACGGCCTCCTGCACCTCGACGGTGAGGAGCGCGGTGTGGCTCGGGTCGATGAGGGAGCGCAGGTCGATCGGGATGCGCGTTCCTACCCGACCGAGCAACCCCAGGGCTAGTGGCCGACGGCCCGCTCCAGCTGGGCTCTGGTCATCCTCGACCGACCCGCGATGTTCGACGAGATGTCGGTGCGGGCGAGCGTGGTTTCCCGAGGCGCGGAGCCGAAACGGGGCGTGCAAGCCAACGGAGAGCCTGCGGTAATCTGCATGGCTCACGCGGACGTGGCTCAGCTGGTAGAGCATCACCTTGCCAAGGTGAGGGTCGCGGGTTCGAATCCCGTCGTCCGCTCCAAGAACCTTGCAGGTCAGAGGTGTTTGCCGAGGCTGTTGCCGCGTACGGCGACCGTCATCACCCTGCGGAGGTGAGGGTCAAGCGACTCGACCGCGCAGAAGCTGACGATGCTTGCTCACCGGTCCGGGGAGGGGGCGTACACGGACGATCTCACCTTCGATCTCGACGACTTGGGCGACCGCGCGCACGTTGCCTTGGCCCACGACGAGCCACGCGCCTTCCTGAATCAGTTCTGGGTCGCGGGCTTCGTCGACGAAGGCCCACGGCAGGCCTGACTCATCCTCACCATTGAGATCGACGACGAGGTCGAGCTCGGGCTGGTCGCGGGAACCGTCGGTCATGGCGTCATCTACTGAAGTACGGGTTGCTGATCTCTCTATGTTCGCAGGTCAAGAGTGCCTGCACGAGCGAATCGAGGTTCTCGTGGGCGAGGGTGACGTGAGGCGTGCGGAACGTTGGCACGACGACCACTCCGAGAGCCTCGAGGGCCTGCCGTCGATAGATCACGACCGTCTCGAACCTCTCGAGGCGCGTTTCGCACAAGATCGCGATTTCGTCGTCGTCACGAGCCGCGAGGGCTGAGACGCCGAACCGGTCCCAGTCGCGGTAGCGGCGTCGGAATCGCGTGGCGTCCGCGCGCATGAGCTGCTCGTTGAGCTCGTCACCGCGGATGACCAGCGATGCATCGTCCGGCAGTGGCCTTCGGCGGATTCGAGGGGAACGTTCGGGCACGCGAGGCAACGTACCGGCGCGGTGTGACAGGCTGACGTCTCATCAACCGATCGCAATCGTGTCACGACGCCGAGCCCGAGCACAACCACGGTCAAGGGCACACGCATGGCCTCGTAGATCCGACGATCGTGCGCTCGCGCGCTGGCGTTCGGGCGGTGGCCTGGAGCCTCGCGGTGCTTGGTGCCACGGCGGTTCTGCAGGCGTTGGTGTTCGCGCTCTCGAGCTCGGTGGCAACCTGCGGGCCGGTAGACGAGGCGGAACGTCTCGTCCACCTTGGTGGTGGCGATGTCACCGACCGTCGCCCCGATCGACGCCGCGTCCGGCTTCTCGCGCAGCTTGGCGATCATCGGCTCGGAGATGTCGATGCCGTGCACCCGCACCCCTCGCTCGGCGAGCGGCACCGCGACCCGGCCGGTCCCGATCCCGAGCTCCAGCGCGTCGCCGTCGCCCGCGAGCGCGGCGAGGAAGCCGACCGTCGGACCGAGGACGGCCGGATCGAACATGTCCGGCGCGCCGGCGTCGTACCCGGCCGCGACGGATTTGTCGAAGTGGATCTCTCGCACCCGCCCACAGTGGCAGCCTCAGCGACCGGTGGTTCGAAGATTTCCTCGCGCTCGGCTCAGCCCCGCAGCTCCTCGCGCAGCACGCGGCGCAACAGCTTGCCGGTCTCGTTGTAGGGGAGCTCGGCGCGGAACTGGATGACCTGCGGCGTCTTCGTCGACCGCAGGCGCTGGCGCACCCACTCCTGCAGCTCGGCGTCGGTCACCGACGTGCCGTCCTCGAGCACCACCGCCGCAGCTACCGCTTCACCCCACTCCGGATCCGGGATGCCGACGACCGCGGCCTCGACCACGGCCGGGTGCTCGGCGAGGGTGTCCTCGATCTCCCCAGGAGAGAGGTTCTCAGCGCCGCGCACGATCACATCGTCGAGGCGGCCGTCGAGATAGAGGAAGCCGTACTCGTCGAGTGATCCCGCGTCGTTCGTGCGGAACCACCCGTCATCGGTGAGAACGCTGCGGTCGACGTACTCGCCGGCCACTTGCTCGCCGCGCACGTAGATCTCGCCGACCACTCCCGCCTCGCAGCACTCACCGTCGGGGTCACGGATCTCGAGCTCGATGGTGTCGAGCGGACGACCGACCGATCCCAACCGCCGACGTACCGCGTCGTCGGCGCTCGTCGCTGCCTCGCGATGGTCGTCGGGTGTGAGCACGGCGATCGTCGAGCTCGTCTCGGTCAGCCCGTAGGCGTTGACCCAGTTCACGTCGGGGAGCTGCTGCATCGCCCGTTCGATGACGTCGCGCGGCATGCGGCCGCCGCCGTAGGAGACATGTCGCAGCGATTCGAGGGTGCGCGCCTGGTCTTCCATCGTGCGCAGGATGCGTCCGAGCATCGTCGGCACGACCATCGCCTGGGTGATCGCCTCTTCGGCCGCAAGCGCCACCCACCGCTCCGCTTCGAACTCGGAGAGGTACACGATCCGTCGTCCCGCGTAGACCGAGCTGAGGATCGCAGACACACCGGCAACGTGGTACGCCGGCACACTGACGAGCTGCGCGTCACCCTCGTCAGCACCGAGGAACTCGACGGTGCTGATCACATACGACGTGAGATGCCGGTGACGCAGCACCGCGGCCTTGGGCTCGCCCGTCGTGCCGCTGGTGAACAGCAGGATCGCAATGGCTTCGGGATCCACAAAGTCGGGTTGACCGGTTGCGCCACCATCGGTCGCTTGCGCCACGAAGTCGTCACGTGTGATCACTTCGATGCCGTCGACGCCTACGACAGGCGCAGTCATCTCGGCACCGACGACGACCACCGCCGGCGCCAGGCGCGCCAGGATCGACCCCAGCTGGTCGTCGGTCAGCCGGTAGTTCACTGGTGCGAACGGCAGTCCCGCGCTCGCGGCGCCGAACAACGCCAGTGGGACGGCGTTCGAGTTCACGTCGAGCATCGCAACTCGCTCCGCACCGGTCGCCTTGAAGAGCTCGGCCGCTCGGCGCGCCCCGGCCAGCAACCCGGCCGCGGTCACCCCGTCGGCCCGCGACCCGACGACGACTCGATCGGGGGCTCCTTCGGCGGTCATCTCGAGCAGCATCGAGAGGTTCATGGCCCGCACAGTGTGTCGTGGCGGAGCACCCCTCCGGCCAACCGCGCCAGGAGTGAGGTTTGTGAACGAGGGTTCGCGGCTAGGTTCCCTTCCGCCTTCGGCGCCTCGAGACGCCCGACTCAGGGGGGAACGATGAGACTTCGTCGTCGACTCGTGCTGACGATGTCGCTAGCACTTGTGGCCGCATCGGCCGTCGCGATCGGCGCGCCGCCCGCGAGCGGTGGCGGTTCCGGCGACAACATCCTCCGCTACGGGGTCGAGGCCGAGGCCGACGGGCTGAACCCTACGGCGAACCGGTTCGCCGCCGCCGGCTACATGATGGCCAACGCGGTCTACGACCCACTCTTCCGGCTCGGGAAGGACCGGGAGTTCCATCCCTGGCTCGCCGAGTCGGCGACGCCCAACGAAGACTTCACGACCTGGGACATCAAGCTGCGGTCCGATGTCACCTTCCACGACGGCACGCCGCTCACCTCTGAGGCGCTCGTCGTCAACTTGCAAGAGCAACTCGCCGATCCGCTCATCAGCTTGGCGATCAACGACTTCTTCGATCCTGACAACCCGATCGAGGTCGTCGACGAGCTCACCGCTCGCTACAACATGGCCGGCCCCAACGCGCACATCGAGCAGTACTTTGTGTCCCAGATCGGCTACATCGCGTCACCGACCTACATCGAGGCGGCGAAGGCCAACCCCGACCTGAACCAGGAGCCGGTCGGCACGGGCCCGTTCGTGTTCGAGAGCCGCACGCAGGACTCGTCGACGACTTTCGTGCGCAACGACGACTACTGGGCCGGTGACGTCAAGCTCGACGGGATCGAGTTCGTGATCCAGACCGACCCGGCGCGCCGCGCCGACCAGCTGCTCGCGGACGAGCTCGACATGATGCACACGAGCGACTTCGGGACCATCGATCTGCTGCGCGGTGAGGATGTGCAGACGATCGAGCAGGGAACCGCTGAAGAGGGCTTCGCCCTGATCAACACGCAGGCGCCACCGTTCGACGACGTACGCGCCCGCAAGGCGCTCGCCCTCGCGACGCCGAGGAAGAACTACCTCCAGATCATCGGCAAGGGCGTCGCCGAACCGGCCGACAGCATGTTCCATCCGTCGTCGCCGTTCTCGAACCCCGACGTGAAGCAGGAAGCCGACAAGCCCGCAGCCGCGAAGAAGCTCGCGGCCGAGTACTGCGCGGACGTCCCGGAGAACTGCGAAGGCGACAAGATCAAGTTCACCTTCAAGTACACAGGGCCGAGCGAGATCCTCGAGCTCACCGCCGATGTGCTGATCGACGGCTGGGATGCCGCATTTGTCGTCGAGCGCGCCCAAGAGCTCCAGGACGACTACGTCTTGCACGTGGCGACGGGTGACTACCAGGTCGTCGCGTGGCGGCAGTTCGGCGCCGACGACCCCGACGGTGACTTCACCTGGATCGACTGCCGGAACGCAGGTGAGCCCGGCTCCTTGTCGATCACGTGGTCACGGTTCTGCAACGAGGAGATCCAGGCGCTGGGCCAAGAGCAGCGGGCATCAGCCGAGCAAAGCGTGCAAGTCGAGAACTGGCAGACGATCTCGGAGATCCTCAACGAGGAGTACGTGTACATCTTCTTGAGCCACACGATCTGGCAGATCGCGGCCAGCAACGACGTGAAGAACCCGGTCTTCACGAAGCTGGCCGACGGCGGACGCTCGGTGCTCGGCAACGGTGTGCACTCCGTGTGGCAGATCTCGCTGAAGGGCTGACCGCGTCGCGCACACCTGAACGCGGCTGACGCCGATGCGATATCTGCTCCGGAGAGCCGCGCATTTGGTCGCGGTTCTGTTCGCGGTCTCGTTCATCACGTTCATCTCGATGAACCTGCTCGGCGATCCGCTGAAGTCGATCCTCGGGCCCTTGTACGCCGACAAGCAGGTTCGCGAGGAGGCCCGCGCGGAGCTGCATCTCGAGGGGTCCGTGCCCGAGCGCTACGTCGAGTGGGTTGCGGACGCCGTCCAGGGTGACTTCGGCCGGTCCTACAACACGAGGGAGACGGTGAGCGCGGTGATCGGCGAGCGGCTGCCCGTGTCCTTGATGCTGATGGTCTATGCCCAGGTGCTCGCCTTGTTGATCGCGGTGCCCGTCGCCGTGGCCGCCGCGTACCGCGCTGACCGAGCGTTCGACCGAATGTCCACAGCCGCATCGTTCGTGTTCATCTCGGTGCCGGGCTTCGCGTCCGCCGTGATCTTCTTGTATGCCTTTGCGGTGCGCAATGACCTGTTTCCGGCGCGCTATCTCGATGACTCGTTCTTCGATCGTTTGTACTCGATGTTCCTGCCAGCACTGGCTCTGGCGCTCCCGCTCGGCGCGGTGTACATGCGGGTGCTCCGCAACGACATGGTGAACACGCTGCAAGAGGACTTTGTGATGTTCGCGAGGAGCAAGGGGATCTCCACGTTCCGGATCCTCACTCGACATGCACTCCGGCCGTCCTCGATCTCATTGATGACGGTGGTCGGCATTCAGATTGGGGCCCTGCTCGCGGGAGCGCTCGTCGTCGAGACGATCTTCTCCATTCCGGGTCTGGGCATGCAGATCGTCCGCTCGATCCTCCAGAACGACTACGTGGTGATCCAAGCCGTCGTCCTCGTGCTTGCGGTGACCTATGTCGTTGTCAACTTCTTCGTCGACGCGCTCCACGGCGTGCTCGACCCACGGATCCGTGCAGCTCGCGCCCTCTGAGCTCGTCGACACCCTCGACGCGCCGGTGCGTCGGCGGCTCGGGTTCGCGTTCTGGCTCGCCGTGGCCTGGATCGTGCTGGTCATCGGGTTGGCGGTGCTCGCTCCTGTGCTCCGGCTCGCCGATCCGGACAAGATCCTCCACGGACAGCCCGGCGAGGGACTGCTGAGCGGGCGCAACTGGCTGGGGACGGACGACGCCGGCCGCGATCTCTTGTCCCGCACGATCTGGGGTTCGCGCGTCTCGCTGCTCATCGGGTTCGCGTCGGTGGCGATCGGTTTCGTCGTCGGCGGCCTGACCGGCATGATCGCCGGCTACCGCAGGGGTTGGCTCGAGCGCATCGTGGTCGGTGCGTACGACGTGATGCTGGCGTTCCCGTCGCTCGTGCTCGCGCTCTTGTTGCTCACCTTCCTCGGCCGGGACCTCGGAATCGTCCTCCTCGTCATCGGCGTGCTCTCCATCGCCCCGATCGGAAGGCTGGCGCGAGCCAACACGGTCGCGATCGCGAGCCGCGAGTTCGTGCTCGCCGCTCGAGCTCTCGGTGCCACTGCGGCTCGGACCATGCGCCGCGAGATCCTGCCCAACGTCGTCTTCGCGTTGGGTGGCCTCGCGCTCCTTGGCTCTGCCATCGCGATCATCGCCGAGGGCGGGCTCGCGTACCTTGGGCTCAGTGTGAAGGATCCGACGTTGACGTGGGGCAAGCTCATCTCGAGCGGCTCGTCGGGCTCGATCCTCCGTGACTACCCGCTCGCCGCGTTCGTACCGATCATGCACCTTCTCCTGACCGTGTTCTCGGTCAACTTCATCGGTGACCGCCTCCGCCAGCACTTCCAGACGCGCGAAGGCCTCAGCGCGGGCTAGCCGGGCGTGCCGTCCGGCTTGCAGGAGATGCCCGCGTTGATGCAGCTCGTGACCCGGGATTCGAGCACGGTCTGGTCCCACGCGTTGAAGAAGTCGGCGTGCATCGTGAGGGTGCTTCCCGACGACAGCGTCGCGTTCGGTCCGCCGACCGTGGGATAGCGGATGAAGGCCTGGATCGCTGGGAGCACGACCGGGTGCGAGGCCGGGCACACGCCCTTCCAGTCGCTGTACGCGACGTGCGACTTGTGGTCGGCGCTGTCGAGGTTCACACCGTCCCAGCAGTTCGCGAAGTTGACGACCACCTTCAGCTGGGAGCCGGCGGGACACGTGGGAACCGTGGCGGACGGCGTGGCGGCGCCGCTCGTGCAGCCCCAGTGGGTGATCCCCGTCTGCGGGTCGTGCGCATGTTGGTCACCCGCGATCATCCGGAAGTTGGGCGGGAACGCGGTCACTGACTGGTAGGTCTGCGACTTGCCCCGGTAGTAGAAGGTCGCAGCCTGCGGGGGGATCGGGGTCCCGTTGATGAGCAGGGCCGGCACCCAGTAGGCCGCCAGATCGGCCGCCGGCTGGCAGGTCGTGCCGGGAGCAGCCCGCAGCGAGGCATACGTGGACGCCGCGTTCGTGGTCACGTTGCCGAAGAAGTGGTGGAGGTGCGCGGCGCCAGGAACGCCGGGAAACACGATCGGGTCGTCGGCCAGCGCGTGGCTGAAGGTGCAGAACGATTGGAACTTGGCGTCGAGCGGCGGAGGCTTCGGAGGTGCCGGCGGCGCTGGGGGCTTGCACGCGGCCGCGACGAGTGCCAGGGAGAGGACCAGAAGAGCTGCTCTGCGCATGAGTTGTCCCTTGCTCGTGCCCCCCCCGCCGTGATCGAGGTTTGTATCGGCCGCAGGGGGCCCCGATCTTGAGCCGCTCGGGCACGTTGGCAGCAATGGCCTGTCCTACGATGACGACGTGCGCACCGACGTCGTCGTGCGCCGCGTCGTCATCGCGGTGCAGGTGGCGGTGGGAGTGGCTGCGGCGACGATCGCCTGGGAGTGGACCGGCTTGGCAGCCGCACTCGCGCTGGTCGCCGTCGGCATCGCGCTCATCCGGGCTTCACTCCGGAGCGAGACCGAAGCCATGCGCTCCCACTTCGAGCCCCCGGTGCCAGTCCGCTCCTGAACAGGGAGTCAGCTGGTGAGAAGCGAAATCACCTCATCGACCGCGGCGTCGGCCCAGGCGAGGATCGTGTCATCATCGCTGCCACCGAGCGGATGGGGGAACACTGCGACGCGCGCCTCGGGGACGCCGTAGCCCGCAGCGACCCGACGGGTGAGATCGACGAAGTGCGTCGTGGTCGCGACGACGGTCGGGATGCCGAGCTGCTCCAGCTGGATCGTGTCGTGCACGCTCCACGACGTGCAGCTCCCGCAGTCGGCTGAGCCCGTCAGCACGATGTCGCACTCCGCCTCGAGCTGTTCCATCACACCAGGAGTGCACGGCGTCGCGGCGTTGCCACCCTGCCCTTTTTCCGTCACCAGCGTGACCCGAGCACCAGTGCGCGCCGCGAGCTGCTCGCCAACTCGCGTCAGCAGCAGCCCTGCATTGGGCTTGCCGTTGTCGAGCACACCCACTCGCGCGCCACTGAGCACTGCCCGCGGGGGAGCGAGCAACGCGGGTGCCGGCGCGGCTTCACCGTCGGGGGCGTAGACCTTGATCGTCGTCATGGCTCCACCGGCAGGGTGACCGAGGTCGTCATGCCCCAGCTCGGCACCACGCAGCTGTGCTTGCCGGGTCCACCGACGACCATGACCCGGATGTTGTCGGGGTGCCCGGTCATCGGCAGCAGCGAGTCGTCGTCGACGGCATCCATCCATGGGAACCACGCACGGCTTTCGAACTGCTGACGGAAGAGCCCGGCCGGCATCCGCGCCCGCTCGAACAGCGTGGTGGCAACGTCGCGCCGGCTCCACCCCGCAGCAGCGATCGTCGCCGCATGCTCGGGGCCAAGCAGGATGAAGTACTCGCCGTACGCGATGCAGGCGTTGTTCTGACCAAGCGACGTCATCGTCGAGGCGATCTTGTCGAGGACCGGCCCAGGTGTGCCGGCTTCCATGTCGTGCACGTTGTGCGGGTTCTCGCCGCAATGGATGGTGATCGCCGACGACGCAGTGACACCGCGCGAGCGGGGATACGACTCCCACGGGCTCTCGGCGAGGTTCTCGGCGACGCAATACGAGTACTTCGATGGCTGCCCGTGCTGTGCGGCATCACCGTCGCCAGGACGCGCGCCCGCTACGTGCAAGAGAATGAGGCGCACGGCCCGACCAACGGTGGCGTTGGCCCGGTTGCCGGGACCGAACGCGCCGATCCCGGCGTTGAAGCCGCAGCGCTGCGCGATCTCGCCGTGCACGACGAGCAGTGGTGCAACCGGGTGAGTGGTGGCGTTCACACCGCGAAGGTTGAGCTCGGGGCGGGCGAGGGCCTTCGCGGCAGTCACCAGCACCGGCATCACATCGGGCACGCAGCCAGCGAGGACGGCGTTGACGGCGATGATGCGCCGGGTCACCTTGCCGAAGCGTGGCGCCAGGTGCGCGAGCACTTCGTCGGGATCCCCCTGGGTCGCTGCGAGCATGGCGTCGACCCGCTCCGCGGTCGGCGCAACCAGGGGAAGGCCGTCGCCCCAGCCGTGGGCGGCGAAGAGGTCCATCAACGCGTCCGGCGAGTCGTCGACCTCGAGGAGGTCTGCGATCCCGGCTCGGGCAGAGAGACTTGTGTTCGACATCTCGATAGAGCACACTCTAACTATCGATACCCAGGTTGTCCACGAGGGGCGCCAACGCCGGGCCTCACAACGATCCCAGCCCGCGGAGCGGGTCGTGCGGGTGCTCGAGGCCCTGCGGGCCCACGCCGACGAGGGGCTGCGGTTCGCAGATGTCGCCCGGGCCGCGACCGTCAGCCAGGCGACGTGTCACGCCATCCTCACCACGCTCACCGACGCCGGGTACGTGAGCCGGGACGAGGTCACCAAGACGTACTCGTTGGGGTCGGCGCTGGTGCCCTTGGCCGCCGGCGCGGCGCGCTCGATGCGCTTCGCGCAATGCGTGCGCCCAGAGCTGGATGACCTCGCGGAGCGCACGGGGCTCGCGTGCTCGATCGCCGAGGCGGTCGGCGACTCGATCACCATCGTCGCGGTGAGTGAGCCACCGGGCGCGGACGCTCCCGTCGGGGTGGGCACCAACATCCCGCTCGTGCCTCCGTTCGGTGCGATCCACGTCGCCTGGTCCGATCCGTCGGTGATCGACGCGTGGATCGCTCGGGCACCGAACGCGTTCACCGAGGCGCGGTTGCGTGAAGTGGTGGCGGACCATCGCCTCACCCACGTCGCCGTCGCGCCGTACACGCCGGTCTCCGAGCGGGTGCGCGCGGCACTCACCGAGCTCGCGACGCACGAAGACTCCGCGGAGCTCCGCTCGCGCACGCTAGAGCTGCTGTCGAGCGTCGACCGACTCGACTACCTGGCGCGTGACCTCGACGACAAGGAGACCGTCGCTGTCAACGCAATCACCGCGCCGGTGTTCGAGAACTCTCAGAAGGTCGCGTTCGTGGTTGGCGTGAGCATCGCCGAGCCCGACCTTCCCGCCGCGCGGCTGCGCGCGCTGGTGACCGAGCTCCACACGACGACCCGTCGCATGACCGAGTCCATCGGCAATGTTGGAGGAGGCAATTCATGAGCGCGACAAGCGACCTCATCACCATCCGACGTCCGACCGCGGTGCCGCCCCCGGCGAACCAGGCCCCGGCCTTTACGCTTGATGCGTCGCTGGCGGGCAAGACGATCGGTCTCCGCACGGATATGGCCTGGCGGTCGTGGCAGCTGATCGCCGAGGAGTGGGCCCGCTTCCTCGAGCGGGATGGGGCGACGACGCTGCCCGTCGAGACCATGTCCCAGGTGGGCAAGGGCGGCCACGAGGACCGCACGAGGATCGACACGTGGTCCGAGAAGGTGGACGGCGGGTTCGTCGGGCTCGGCACGTGCGGCTCGTGCACCTCGTTCACGATCCATGACTCGGTCACCCTCGAGCAGCACGAGAAGCCCGCGGTTGCGGTCGTCTGCTCGGAGTTCGAATCCCACGCGCGCAACATGGCGCGCTTCCTCGGACACGGCGACCTCAAGGTGCTGGTGATGCCGTATCCGCTAGAAGCCCGTCCCGACGACGAGCTGCGCCAGATCGCGCTCGAGTATTACCCGCAGGCGCTGGCGCTCTTGGGGGTGCAGTCATGACCGCGGTGCTGACGAGCGAGCAGGTGGAGGTCTCTGCGGATCCGGAGGCGTGGCACGCACGTTCGATCGAGGAACGATGGGGTGACGGTGCGCCGCTCATCCCGCCGACCGACGACCGTGTGCTCGCGATGCTGGCCGCGTCGCCGGAGCCCGCCGATCACGTGATCGGCGTGCTGCCGCCGCAGCACGGCGTTGCGACCATCGAGCTGTTGGCGATCAACGCGGTGCTGGCGGGATGTGAGCCGGCGGCGTTCCCCGTGGTGCTGGCCGCCATCGAAGCGATTCTCGAGCCGGGATGGAACGCGTTCGGTCTCACGACGACGACGTCGAGCGTGTTCCCGATGTTGATCGTGAACGGCCCGTGCCGGGATGACCTCGGTATCGACTACCGCGCCGGGTGCATGGGCGGCGCGGGTGGACGCGGCTCGATGACGATCGGCCGCGCGGTCGCGCTTTGCTTGCGCAACATCGGTGGGCAGCGCGCGGGGGAGACGTCACGGTCGGTGTTCGGCCAGCCCGCGCGCTTCGGCATGTGCTTCGGTGAATGGGAGGAGCGCTCGCCCTGGGCGTCGCTCGCACAGCGGGCGGGGTTCGGCGCGGATCTCGACGTCGTCACCGTTCACGGTGGCAAAGGCACCTATCCGCTCGCCGACATCCACAACGACGACCCACGCGATCTGCTGTACCTCATCGCCAAGAGCGTCGCCTTCCCGCTCAGCAACCTGTACCTGAGCGGCAACCCCGAGAACGGTCAGGTCGTGATCGCGATCAATCCGGTGTGGGCCGACCGCTTCGCCGTGCCGTTCCCCGAAGCCGAGCAGGTTCAGGAGTTCCTCTGGGAGCACGCCTGGCAGCCCATCGACCTCTGGCCGGCACACAACCAGCAGATGCTGCGTGACCGCGACCGGGTGGCCAACGATGGCAAGGTACGGCTCGTGGGGCGACCGGATCAGCTCGTGCCGGTGGTGTGCGGCGGCCTCGGGAGCCTGCACGCGGTGGCGCTGCCGAGCTTCGGTGAGAGTCAGCTCCAGCAGGCCGTCGTTCGGCGACCAAGCGCATGAACACGATCGACGAAGTGGCTGTCGGGGCCGCCGTCGACGAGCTCGACGCGCTGGTCCGAGCCGACGGCGCGAGCCTCAAGCTCGTCACCGCTGATCCAAAGACCGCACGCGTGAAAGTCGCACTCGACCTGAGCCAGGTCGAGTGCCTCGAATGCGTGCTGCCCACGGAGTTCCTGGAGCAGATGCTCACCGATGCGCTCGCGAAGCGGATCCGTGGGGAGTTCGAGCTCGTGCTGCAGGACCCACGGCGATGACGCGCGCTCGGGTGGGGTGTGTGGCGCTGGTTACCGGGTTGCTCATCGCGCTGGTGCCGGTCACGCCCGCGAGGTCGACCGGCGCGAAGCCCGCGTTCACGACGTGGGACGAGACGTTCGTCGACGAGTCGCGCGTGACGCCGGAGGGTGCCGAGAGCGCGGGTGTACCGACGCGCACGCTCGAAACCGCGATCTATCGGCCGAAGGGCAAGGGGCCGTTCCCGCTCATCATGTTCTCGCACGGCTTGAGCGGACATCCCGAGAAGTTCACTGAGATCTTCGCGGTGTGGGCCGAGGCGGGCTACGTGGTCGCGGCGCCGGCCTTCCCGTTGACGAACGATCACGTGGCGTCGTCGGGCAGCAACATCCCCGACCTCCTCCAGCAACCGGCCGACGTGTCGTTCGTGCTCGACGAAGTGCTTGCGCTCGACAAGGAGCGCGGCAGCATGCTGTTCCGAGCGATCGACGAGACGCGGATCGGCGCGGCAGGACTCTCGCTGGGTGGCGCGACGACCTATGGCGTCGCGTTCAGCGCGTGCTGCCGCGATGAGCGACTCATCAGCGCGGCGGTGCTGAACGGCTTCGCGACGCCGATCGGAGACGATGGCGAGATCCAACTCGATGGGCACATCCCGCTGTTCATCGGCCATTCCGATACCGATCCGTTCCTCTCGTTCGAATCGGCACGCGCGACGTTCGAGCGGGCGACCGCACCGGTGTGGTTCGTCACGTTCTTCGGTGCCTCCCACGCGACGCAGTGGGAGGACGCGGACACGCCGTATGACACCATCGCCGAGCAGATCACGCTCGACTGGTGGGACGCGACGCTCAAGGGCAAGAAGAAGGCCTTCACCCGCCTCGAGCACGACGCCACCGTCGAAGGTCTCGCCTCGATCGAGGTGAAGGACTGAACAGCGGGTGTGGCGTCGCCGGGTGGAAGAGCTCCACCGTTGCGACACCAAGACCCGCTCTGGGTCAGCTGACGTTGCGGATGCGCTCGTCTCTGAAGGCCATGCTGGTGGCGCCGGCGGGCACCTTGTCGAGCCCGCCCGCGACGACGTCGACCTCGGGGCCGCAGGTTGCGGCGATCGGCGCCAGGAAGTCGAGGTCGAACCCGTAGACCTCGGCCGCCGTGCCCGCCAGCATTCGCTGCACCTCGACGGCATCGAGCCCGGCGAACGTCTTGCGGATCCCCTCTTCGGAGAAGGGGAACGTGCCCTCGGAGTGCGGGTAGTCGCTGCCCCACATGATGTGGCTCGCGCCACCGATCTTCTCTCTGCGCTCGCAATCGGAGCGGTGCAGGAAGCTCGCGGCGACGATGCAGTTGTCGTGCCAGTAGTCGCTCGGGCGGCGCTCGAGCATCTGCGGCTCGACGAACTTGAGCTCGCCGATGCCGCCGCGCTCGATCTGGTACTGGAACTGGTCCATCGTGCGCAGCGCATTGGCGATCCAGTCGCTGCCCTGCTCGGCCAGCACCAGGCGGAGGCCGGGGAGGCGGTCGAACACGCCGGAGAGGATCAGCGCCCACAGCGGCCGGTGCGAGAACCAGGTGACCTCCATCAGCCACATCGACAGCGATGCAGGGTAGATCCCGTAGTCGGGCGAGGCGCTGCCGCCGTGCGCCGCGATGAGCACGCCGCGTTCCTCGCACGCGCGCCACACCGGGTCGTGGTCGGGTGCATGCAGCGGTGGGACCGGTACCCCCGGGGGCATGCCCGGGAGGAGGGCACCGCCGGTCAGCCCATGGTCGGCGATCCAGTGCACGTCGCGCACGGCTTCGTCGGTGTCGTTGAGGAGGATCTGGCCGACGCCGGCGCGACGGCCCGGGAGCTCGGCGCAGAACTCGGCGAGCCAGCGGTTGTGCGCGCGCAGCCCCGCGAGCCGGTGCTCGAACTCTTCGGGTGATGGCGACAGCGCGGTGAGGCCGCCTTTGGGGAAGAAGGGCGGGATGCTGTTCGGGTAGATCACTTCGGCGACGACGCCGTCGTCCTCGAGATCGCGAGTTCGGCGCCCGCTGTCCCAGTTGCGATCGGCATCGGGCCGCTCGAGGTCGCCGTACGGATTGACGAAGTGGTCCGCCCAGTCGTCGAAGTCGTCTTGGTAGCGCGACTCGAGATACGGCCGGTAGTCGCGCAGGTCGGCGCCGGCATGGCAGTCCGCCGAGATCACGATGTACCGGTCCACGGATGCCCACCCTACCCATTGAGCGTTAGGGTCTCGGGCGTGCCAAGCGAGCGACCGCGCCACACGTATCGTGCGGCGCAGCGAGCGGGGCCCGAGCGGCCCGGCGCCCTGCGCCGAGAGCGGAAGTGAAGGACCTGCCCGGGAAGGTCGCGGTGGTCACCGGCGGGGCGGGCGGCATCGGGCGAGCACTCGGCGAGCGGTTCGCGACCGAAGGCATGAAGGTGGTCCTCGCCGACATCGACGAGCCGGTGCTCGATGTCGCGGTCAAGGAGCTGCGGGACCGTGACCTCGAGGTGATCGGCGCGGTCACCGACACGTCCGACTACGAGTCCGTCGAGCGGCTGCGCGATGCCACGCTGGACGCCTACGGCGCGGTGCACCTCGTCTGCAACAACGCAGGGATTCCGTCCGGCTCCGACGGGTACCAGTGGGAGCACCACCTCAACGACTGGCGTTGGGCCATCGACGTGAACGTGTTCGGCATCATCCACGGCATCAACGCCTTCGTGCCGACGCTCCTCGACCAGGGTGGGCCGGGTCACGTCGTGAACACGTCGTCGTCGAACGGCGCGTTCTACCCCCTCTACAACAGCGCGGTCTACTCGACGACCAAGGCCGCGGTCACCACGATCACCGAATGCCTCTGGGGGCAGCTGCGCGCGATCGATGCGCCGGTGACCGCATCGGTGCTGCTCCCCTCGACGAGGACGGGGGGCATCCTCAACACCGGCATCTTCCGACCGGGTCGGAACCGTCCCGAGCGCTACTCCCGACCGGGTCAGCCGCCGCTGGAGGGGCGCGACGCGCTCACCCCGACGATCGAGTCGTTGAAGGCGGCGGGCGAAGACATCAAGTTCGCCGACCTGAGCGAGGTCGCCGACGTCGCGCTCGAAGGCATCCTCGAGGACCGATTCTGGATCACGATGCCGAACGCACGCGCGGCGGAGATGATCGACGCGCGTGCCGCGTCGATGCGCGACCGCACGTCACCCAACTACCTCCTTGCCGCGTCCGGATGGAACGTCCCGAAGAAGTGATAAAGATGAGCAAGCACTACGTGATCATCTCGGCCGACTGCCACGCCGGCCCGAGCTCGCCGGTGTATCGCGACTACCTCGATCCTGAGTTCCGTGCCGACTTCGACGAGGAGCTCGCCGAGCGCGACCGCATGATCGAGCAACGCCGCACCGCGGCCGGCGGTACCCAGTTCACGGGCGACGAGCAGTTCCAGGACGAATGGTTCGGCGAGGACGACGAGGGCAACAGCCTGCACGAGCTCGGGCTGCGCGGCGGGTGGGATGCGGCGACACGGGACAAGGAGCTCGACAACGACGGGGTGTGCGGCGAGGTCGTGTTCCCTGGTCCCGACGCGGTGACCGGCACGATGGGCGCGCCGTTCGGGGCCGGCTTCAACCCGGTGGTGACCCGCAGCGCGGAGCACCTGCTCGCCGGCGCCCGTGCCTACAACCGCTGGGGCGCCGAGCTGTGCAACGACAGCCCTGAACGACGGGTTGGACTGATCGTCGCGCCGATCGTCGACGACATCGACGGTTCGATCACCGAGATCCGCCGCGCGCACGGCGAGGGATTGACCGGTGGGGTGATCATCCCACCGCGGTGGGGTGACAAGCCGTCGTACACGAGCACGATCTACGACGCGGTGTGGGCGGTGTGCGAGGAGCTCTCGCTCCCGGTGCACTGCCACTCCGGTCCCGCTCCGCACGAGGACTACGGCGAAGCGCCGGGGTGGATGAGCGTCTACGGCTTCGAGACCATCTTCTTCACCGCCCGTCCGCTCTGGTTCATGATGATGACCGGCGTGTTCGAACGCTTCCCGCGCCTCAAGATGGCCGTCACCGAAGCGGGCTGCTACTGGGCGGCTGACTTGCTGTGGCGAATCGACATGATGGCGACGCGTGAGCACGGCATGCGCAAGCTCGTCGGCGCGACCGCCCCACTCAAGATGCTGCCGAGCGAGTACTTCGACCGGAACTGCGCGATCGGCGCGTCCAACACGCGTCGACGCGAGCTCGAGCGTCGCTACGAGATCGGCGTCGGCAACATCATGTGGGGCAACGACTTCCCACATCCCGAAGGCACGTGGCCGTACACCCGTGACTTCTTGAAGGACCGGTTCTGGGACATCCCCATCAACGAGACCGCGCAGATCCTCGGTCTCAACCAGGCCGAGTTCTACGGGTTCGACGTCGACAAGCTCCAGACGATCGCCGACCGCATTGGCCCGACGCCCGCCGATCTCGGTCAGACCGATGACGACGCGCTCACCAAGTGGGACCGTTACAAGGAAGCTGGCCGACCCTGGCTGACCGGGATCGAAGTCCCGGCCTAAGGAGGACACATGATCCGTTACGCAGCGATGCCCGACGAGCCCGTGGTCGATGACGGCCCCGATGGCCCGAAGATCTGGTCGCGCAACCTCCTGGCGTTCTACGAGACCGATCCCGATCTCATCGCGTCCGTGCTGCCGAAGCCGCTCGAGCCCACCGAGCCGCACGTGCGGGTGAACATCGCGCAGGTCGACATGCCGACGGGTCCGCTCGGAGGCGGCATCGTGTCGGTGAAGTGCCGCCACGGTGACGTCGAGGGCACGTACGACCTGTTGATGATCATGACGGTCGAGGGCGCGGTGCTCGGCGGACGCGAGACGTTCGGCGAGCCCAAGAAGGTGGGCGAGACATCTCTCCGCCACGACGACGGTGAGGTCGTTGGGGTCATGAGCCGCCAAGGTGTGGATCTCGTCCAGATCCGCGGGCGAATCGCCGAGACGTTGGAGCCCGTGGAGTTCAGTGAGCGCTACGCGTTCTACTTCAAGTTCTTGCTCGACCCGGCTGGCACCGGCTTCGACGGCGACCCGTCACTCGTGCACGTGCGTCGCACGCAGGAAGACCGGCTGCGCGAGCGCATCGACGGCGAGATCATCCTGAAGGACTCACCGTTCGATCCGGTCGCCGACCTTCCGGTGCGCAAGGTGCTGGAGATCATCTACACCGAGAGCAACCAGACCCAGACCGGCCAGATCGTCGGCACCGTCCCGTCCGACTGGGTCTGGCCCTACCGCCACCAGCGCTACGACGGCCTCATCGCCCGGCTGCAGCCGGTGGGGCGTTAGGTCGCTCGACCCTTCCGAACGCCCGTACGGGCCGCCCGACGTCAGCTCGGTTCGACCTCGGCGATGATCGGGCGGTGGTCGCTGACGTCGGTGATCTCGATCACATCGGCTGATCGGATCTTGAGCCCGTCGACGGCGATGTAGTCGAGCTGGATGCGTGGCTTGTCCACGGGGTAGGCGGGGCCAGTCGGCGCGATCGTGAAGCCCGCACCCTCGAGGATCGGCTCGACGCGCGGCGGCTGCATGTTGAAGTCGCCCATGAGGATCCTCGGCGCGGGTCGATCCTTTAGCCACTTCAGCACGGCGGCGAGCTGATCAGGCGCCTCATTGGGCAAGTGCCGGAGTCGCTGCGGGTGGTGTGCCAGGTGCGTCACCGCCACGGACACGCGCACTTCGTCGACGGTCACGCGCGCGAGCACGACGGCGCGGCGTTGTTGTTGCGTGCCCGAGTCGGGAAGCACCCGTACATCGACCCGGTCGATGGCGCCGCCGCGAGCACCGACGAGGGCAAGAAGACCAGCGAGACCGCCGATCCCGTCACGATCGCCGACCTCAACCTGTTGCATGGGTTGTTCTGCACCCCGGACGTGACCGACTGGTGCCACGCGCCGGCGCGCGTCGAGATCTTCGGGAAGTAGCTCGAGAAGTCGGGCTGCCCCGACCTCGTCGGGTTGCAGGAGATGAACGCCCGGCTCGAAGAGCTCATGACGGAGCTCGTGAAGACGGTGTGCGACGGCGAGTACGAGATCGCGTCCGAGCCGTCGAACTCGCCGGATCGTCAGTTCGTGCTGTCGCGCCTTCCCATCGTGGAAGAGGGCTATCTCGACATCGCCAACTTCCCATGGGAAGCGCTGGGCGTTGCGGGGCGACATGGCGATCGCCGACTCGGACGGCACGATCCACCTGCTCGGGCGCGGGTCAATGTGCATCAACACCGGTGGCGTGAAGGTGTACCCCGAAGAGGTCGAAGCGGTGCTGAAGACACATCCCAAGATCGCCGACGCGGTCGTGGTCGGCGTGCGCGACGAACGGTGGGGTGAGCGCGTCGTTGCGGTCGTGTCAACCGCTGACGCCAACGCACCAACGATCGAGGACGTCGACGAGCACTGTCGAGAGCACCTCGCGGGCTACAAGGTGCCTCGCGCCGTGTGCGTCGTCGACGAGGTGATACGAAGCCCTGCCGGCAAGCCCGACTACGGCTGGGCTCAAGAAGTGGCCGCCGGGCGCGCCTGACTCAGACGACCTTCAGCGCGGTGCGGTTCTTCGCAGCCGGGAGCGCGGGCGACAGGTAGCAACCCTGCGCGCGGTGGCAGCCCTGCGCCGCCAGGGTGTTCCACACGCTGTCGTGCTCGACGGCGGGGGCGTACCCTCGAATCGTGGCAAACGGGCAGCTCGACCGGGCCTTCGCCGCCATCGACGCCGCCAACGCCGACGATCCCACCCGCATCGCCGTGCGAGGCGTCGAGCAACCCAAGGAGCTGGCCCACGCCGCCCTCGTGACGGAGTGGATCCGCCGGCTCGAGCCGGGAGCCAGCGAGCCCCTCCTGCTCGCGGGCCGGGCCCACCACCTCCGCCGGTGGACGATCCCGCGCTCGTCGCATCCCGAGGGGCGCAGCGGCTACCTGCGCTGGCGTCGAGCGCTGCACGACCAGCACGCCCGCGACGTGGCCGCCATCCTCGCCGAGGTGGGCTACGACGACGCGACGATCAGCCGGGTGCAGGACCTCGTACGAAAGCGTGGGCTCGGCAAGGACCCGGAGGTGCAGGTGCTGGAGGACGCGCTCTGCTTGGTGTTCGCCGAGACGCAGCTGCACGCGCTCGCGCAACGCGTCGAGCCCGACAAGATGCGCGACGTCATGCGCAAGACGCTTGCCAAGATGAGCCCACGAGCGATCGAGCTGGCCAAGGAGCTCGATCTCCCGCCCGAGTCGCGCGCTCTCTTAGACGCCGAGTAGCACTTGCGCGTTGCCGCCGTACAAGTTGGGTTGGTCGGCGGGGTCGCAGCGTTGGGCTTCGTAGTCCTGGAGGATCGTGGCGGTGCCTTCGGAGTGCGGGTAGTCGCTGCATGCCATGAAGAGGTCGCCCGACTGGTGCATGAGCTTGGACGGCTGCTCGTAGGAGAACGCGGCGACGCGCACCTGCCGGCGGAAGTACTCGCTGGGCTCCATCGACAGCGGCGCCACCATCTTCCCGTTCAGCTTCGAGGTGAATCGCACTGAACCGTCGAGCATGAGCAGGTACAGCGGCACCCAGATGGCGGAGAGCTCGACGACGCCCAGCCGCAGTCCGGGGTGCTGCTCGAGCGTGCCGTTCACGATCAGGTCGGTGATCGCCAGCGCCACTGGCGTGTAGAGGAACACCGACTCGACGGTGTTCACGAGGGCGATCTCCTCGTCGTCGGTGTACCACCCGTCCTCGAACACGCGGGGTTGGTCGGCGACGTGGAAGCACGGCGCAACGTCGTGCTCGACGAACGATGCCCAGATCCGGTCGTGGTCAGGGTGGGAGAGCGGCTTCCCATCGACGAGGGCGGGAGCGATCATCGCCGTGTGCACTCCCGCGGCCGCGAGGTCAGCCAGCTGCGCGTCGACCCAGTCGGCGTCGCGCAGGGTGAGGTGCGCGACTGGGTGCAGTGCGCCGCCGCCGTCGGCGACCACGGTGGCGCACCAGCGGTTCCAGGCGCCCATGTTCGCCTTCAGCGCCGGCAGCGACGACGACAGTCGCCGCTCCCACAGCAAGCCGAAGTTCGGGAACAGCATCGCTTGGTCGAGGCCCATCTTTCGGATGCGGTCGAGGCGCGCCGCGGGCTCCCAGTAGTCAGGCGGTAGCGCCTCGTCGTACACGTAGTCGGGAGGCTCGCCGGCAATGCGACGGTTGCGGCGCTCGCCGAGCACATCGGTCTCGCCGGGTAGCTGCACGTCAGCCATCCCGAGTCGCTTGCCGCGCCACGTGATCCACGGGTAGCCGAGTTCGTCGTCCTCGATGTTCAGCGCCTCGTCGCGCTGACCGGGGTCGCAGTGGTCGCGCCACAGCGTGCGGCTCTCGTAGAGATGCTGGTCGCAATCGATGATCGCGGTCATCGGTCCCCCTCGTCGTGTCCACCAGCATGACGCACCCAAGGCGTCCGTGGGCGTGGGTTGACCTTGGGCGGGGAGGCACTCATGGGGTGGGACCGGGTTCGTGCTGCGCTGGGCGTGGCGCTGATGCTCGGGTTGGGCGCGTGCACTGACGGCGACGGCGGACGCCGTGTGGGTGCGAGACGAAGGTGGCGCCTCTTCGGTTCGCCGACGGCGCCTGATCCACCCGCGATCTCGGGGGTCACGGACGCACCGCCTACCCTTGCTGGGCCGTGGCGACGACCCAGCTCTCACACCTCCAGGCGCTCGAATCCGAGGCCATCCACATCATGCGGGAGGTCGCGGCCGAGTTCGAGAAGCCGGTCCTCCTCTTCTCCGGCGGCAAGGACTCCGCGGTGATGCTGCGCATCGCCGAGAAGGCGTTCTGGCCCGCCCGCATCCCGTTCCCGGTGATGCACGTCGACACGGGCCATAACTTCCCCGAGGCGATCGAGTTCCGCGACAAGCGCGTCGCCGAGACGGGCGTGAACCTCGTGGTCGCGTCGGTGCAGGAGTCGATCGACAAGGGCCGGGTCGTCGAGGAGACGGGCCCGCGGGCCAGCCGCAACCGGCTCCAGACGGTGACGCTCCTCGACGCCATCACCGAGCACGGCTTCGACGCGGTGTTCGGCGGCGGCCGGCGTGACGAGGAGAAGGCCCGGGCAAAGGAGCGCGTCTACTCCTTCCGTGACGAGTTTGGTCAGTGGGACCCCAAGAACCAGCGGCCTGAGCTGTGGAACCTCTACAACGGTCGCCACCGGAAGGGCGAGCACATCCGCGTGTTCCCGCTTTCGAACTGGACCGAGCTCGACGTGTGGCAGTACGTAGCCGACGACGAGGTCGAGCTCCCGTCCATCTACTACGCGCACCGGCGCGAGGTGTTCCGGCGCGACGGGATGCTGCTCGCGGTGTCACCGTTCGTCACGGTGATGGAAGGCGAGGAGCCCGAGGAGCTGATGGTGCGCTTCCGCACCGTGGGTGACGCGTCGTGCACCGGCGCGGTGGAGTCGACGGCCACCGACGTGCAGACCGTCATCGCCGAGATCGCGGCGTCGCGCCTCACCGAGCGGGGCGAGACCCGCGCCGACGACCGCATCTCCGAAGCCGGCATGGAAGACCGCAAGCGCGAGGGCTACTTCTAGCCATGGAGACGCAGCGGAGCTGTGGTCGGATGACCGGGACGGCGGAGCGGAGTCGACCGTACTGATGGAGATGCTGCGGAGCTGTGGTCGGATGACCGGGACGGCGGAGCGGAGTCGACCGTACTGATGGAGATGCTGCGGTTTGCGACGGCGGGATCAGTGGACGACGGGAAGTCGACGCTGATCGGTCGGTTGCTGCTCGAGACCAAGCAGATCTTCGAGGACCAGCTCGAGGCGGTCGAGCGCACGAGTCGCGACAAGGGCTTCGACTACACCAACCTCGCGCTGCTCACTGACGGACTGCGGGCCGAGCGCGAGCAGGGGATCACGATCGACGTCGCCTATCGCTACTTCGCGACGCCTCGGCGCAAGTTCATCATCGCCGACACACCCGGCCATACCCAGTACACGCGCAACATGGTCACCGGTGCGTCGACGGCCGACCTCGCGCTGGTGCTGGTCGATGCGCGCAAGGGCGTGCTCGAGCAGTCGAAGCGGCACGCCGTCATCGCGTCGCTGCTCCAGGTGAAGCACCTCGTGCTGTGCGTCAACAAGATGGACCTCGTCGACTACGACGAGGCGCGATTCGACGAGATCTGCGACGAGTTCACCGACTTCGCGGCCAAGCTCGATATCGACGACCTCACGTTCATCCCGATGTCCGCGCTCCACGGCGACAACGTCGTGCAGCACTCGCCGAACACGCCCTGGTACGAGGGGCCGACGTTGCTCCACCATCTCGAGCACGTCTACATCGGGTCGGACCGCAACCTCATCGACGCCCGCTTCCCGGTGCAGTACGTGGTGCGGCCGATGTCGCACGACCATCACGACTACCGCGGCTACGCGGGGCAGGTCGCCAGCGGCATGTTCCGCCCCGGCGAGGAGGTGCTCGTGCTGCCGAGCGGCTTCACCACGACGATCGAAGGGATCGACGAGTTCGGCGGTTCAGTCGAACAGGCGTACCCACCGATGTCGGTGAACATCCGGCTCGCCGACAACCTCGACGTCAGCCGCGGCGACATGTTCGCCCGCCCGAACAACTCGCCGATCGTCACCCAAGACGTTGACGCGATGGTCTGCTGGTTCGTCGATCGCCCCTTGCAAGCCGGCCAGATCTTCGGCATCAAGCACACGACCCGCACCGCGCGCGCCCGCGTGCAGGAGCTGAACTACCGGCTGGACGTGAACACGCTCCACCGAGACGACGCCCAGCAGTCGCTGGCGATGAACGACGTCGGGCGCATCTCGCTCCGTACCACCGTGCCGCTGTTCGTCGACGAGTACCGCCGCAACCGAGTCACCGGCAGCTTCATCCTGGTCGACGAGGGCACGTTCGAGACCGTCGGCGCGGGCATGATCCTCGCCGCGTCGTCTGGATGAGTGACTCGGCTGACGACGCGCGCAGTCCTGACGTCGTCTGGCACGAAGAAGGCGTTCCCCGCGCTGAGCGCTGGAAAGCCGCCGGGCTCTCGGGTGCCACGGTATGGCTCACCGGCCTCTCCGGCTCCGGGAAGTCGACCATCGCCGGCGCGCTCACACGCGCGCTCGTCGCGGCCGGTCGCATCACCTACACCCTCGACGGCGACAACCTCCGCCACGGGCTGAACGGCGACCTCGGCTTCTCCGCCGAGGACCGCGCCGAGAACGTGCGCCGGGTCGCGCACGTCGCCCGCCTCCTCGCCGACGCCGGCGTGGTGACGGTCGTGCCGTTGATCAGCCCGTTTCGTGCCGGGCGCGATCAGGCCCGCCGGATGCACGAGGAAGCAGGCCTGGTGTTCCTCGAGGTGTTCGTGGACGCACCGCTCGAGGTCTGCGAGGACCGCGACCCGAAGGGGCTCTACGCGAAGGCGCGCGCCGGCGAATTGAAGGGGTTCACCGGGATTGACGACCCGTACGAGCCACCCGAGCACCCCGACCTCGTGATCGCGGCAGACCAGGAGTCTCCCGACGCCGCGGCGGCGCGGATCGTCGGACGCTTGGGGTCGAGCTCGGAGTGACGGCGGGCGACGGCCGGGCGCCGCGCGCGCCCGACTCGTCGCCTGAAGCCCCTAGCCGCCGAAGTTCTGTGTGGCGTACGTGGTGCGACCGTCGGGACTGACGGCAACCGCTACTCAGAGTGATCTCGCGGTGCGCGCCGAACGTGCTTGAACGGGGGACTGTCAGTCCTTGCGAGGTGGCGTGAGCGCCTGGAACCGGTCGTAGAGGCCGTCGACGCCGGAGCCGTGCAGCGTCATTCCGCCATCGACGACGAGGTTCTGGCCTGTGACGAAGCGCGCCAGGTCGGACGCGAGGAACACCACGACGTCAGCGATGTCCTCCGGCACGCCGATGCGCGCCAGTGGCGTCTTCTCCTCCATGAACGGGACGGTCCACTCGAACCCAGTAAGGAGGATGTCGGTCAGCCCGGTGTGGATCATGCCGGGAGCGATGGCGTTCACCCGGATGGCGGGCGCGTACTCGAGCGCGGCGGTCGCAGTGAGCGCGGCAACCGCAGCCTTGGCGGCGGCGTAGGGCGCTTCACCCGCAGCTGGCCGCGTGCCGCTGATCGACGACGTGCTCACGATGCTGCCGCCTCCGCCGTCGAGCATCAGCGGCACGGCCGCCCGGAACCCGTGGAACACGCCTGTGAGGTTGAGGCGCACAACCCGATCCCACTCCGCGAGGTCCCACTGGTGGATCTTGGCCATGTTGGAGTTGCCCGCGTTGTTGAACAGCGTCGTGAGGCCGCCCATCTGCTCGTGCGCGTCCTTGATGGCGACCTCGAGCGCGCCGTAGTCGGTCACATCCACCTCATAGGCGCGGCCGTTGACCTCGCGGGCGACGGTGTCAGCCGCGGCGCCGTCGATGTCGAGCACCGTGACCGCCGCGCCCTCAGCGGCCATGCGCCGTGCCGTGGCCGCGCCGATGCCCGAGCCGCCACCGGTGATGACCGCGCTCCGCCCGTCGAGCAGTCCCATGTGAGCCCTCCCGTCGCCGCCCGGAGAGTGTGCCCCGGTCGGCCGAGCCTGGGCGACCATGATCGTCCCATGTGGAAGGCGACCGTCAAGGGCATCCTCGCCCGCAAGGTGCGCCTGCTCCTGACCGCGCTCGCGGTGCTGCTCGGCGTCAGCTTCGTCAGCGGCACCTACGTGCTCACCGACACGCTCGACCGCTCGTTCGAAGGGCTCTTCCGCCAGTTCGGGTCGGGCATCGACTTCGTCGTGCGCCAGCAAGCGCCCTTCGGTGGCGACAGCGGACGGGAGCGCTTCGACACCAGTGTCGTCGACACGATCCGCACGGTCCCGGGTGTCGAGACCGCCAACCCGGTCTTGCTCGACTACGCGCAGTTCGTCGATCGCAACGGCGACAACATCCAGACCGGCGGCGCCCCGACCAACGGCATCTCGTGGTCGCAAGAGGGCAGGCAAGGCCCGCTTCAGCTCGTGCCCGACGGCGATCGGCGCGGCCGGCCGCCGAACGGGCGGCACGAGGTCGCGATGGATGCCAGCACGGCCCGGGAGCACGGCTTTCACATCGGCGACCGGGTGCGCGTGCTGCTCGAAGGCCCCGCGGAGAAGTTCCGGATCGTCGGACTGTTCACGCTCGGGACCCAACAGGAGATCGGCGCGATCTCCTTCGCCGCGTTCGACACCGAGACGGCTGAGGAGGTGTTCGACGCGCCGGGACTTGCCGACTGGGTCGCGGTCACTGCCAGCCCCGGCACCGACCTCCGAGCGTTGCGGGCCGAGATCGGCATCGCGATCGGCCCTACGTACGACATCAAGACCGGTGAGGTGTTCGCGCTCGACCGGGGCGACCAGGTCCTCGACTTCCTCGCGCTGCTCACCCAGCTGCTGCTCGGGTTCGCCGCGATCGGTCTCGTGGTGGGCGCGTTCATCATCTTCAACACCTTCACGATCCTCGTCGCGCAGCGGACGCGGGAGCTCGGCCTGCTGCGCGCCATGGGTGCCAGCGGCCGCCAAGTCGTCGTCTCGGTGATCATCGAGGCGTTCGCGGTCGGCGTGGTGGCAAGCGCGCTCGGAATCGCGCTCGGGTTCGGGCTTGCAGCCGGTCTGCTCGCGGTCGTCAACGCGCTGGGTCGCGACATCCCCGACGGCGGCCTGGTGCTCGCGCAGCGCACGCTGCTCGTCTCGCTCGCGGTTGGTGTCGGTGTGACCGTGGCTGCATCGCTCTTGCCGGCGATCCGGGCCGCGCGTGTGCCGCCGATCGCTGCGATCAGTGACGTGCTCCCCGGTCGAAGCCGGTCGTTGCGTTGGCGGGTCATCGTCGGCGCGCTACTCGTCGCCGCGGGCGTGCCGGCGTTGATCATCGGTCTCGACCGGACCGAGAACGCGCTCAACGTCGTCAACGAGATCTGGATCGTCGCCCTCGGAGCGATCCTCGTGTTCTTCGGTGCCGTGGTCCTGCTGGCCGCCTTTGCGCGTCCGCTCGCGGCGTTCTTCGGCTGGCCGTTACGACTCATGGACGTGACCGGCGCGCTCGCGCGGGGAAACGCGATGCGGAACCCCCGCCGCACGGCGGGGACCGCGTCGGCCCTCGTGGTCGGGCTGACGCTCGTGGGCCTGGCCTCGGTGTTTGGTGCCTCGGCCAAGGCTTCGGTGCGTGCCGCGATCGACGCCGGCATCCGCGCCGACTTCGTGATCAAGGCCCAGCAGTTCGCGAACTTCTCGCCGCAGGTCGCTGATCGTCTCGAGTCGCTTCCCGAGTTGGACGCCGTCGCGCCGATGCGCTTCGGCAACGTGCGCGTCAGCCTCGAAGAAGAGACGGTGATGGGGACGCGGGCGAGCCAGTTCGGCACCGTCGTCGATCTCGACCTCAGCGAAGGACGCATCAAGGACATGGCCATCGACGGAGTGCTCGTGCACGCCGAGGCGGCCCGTCGATACGGCGTCGGCGTCGGGGACGAGCTCATCCTCCAGTTCCCACTGGGCTTCCAGCCCTTGCGCGTCGCTGGCATCTACGAACAGGCGGACTTCATCGGCCTGTTCAACATCGACTTCGTCGTGGCGAAGCGCGCATACGTCGAGGGTTTCGGCACCGACGAGCAGGACGCTCTGATCTACGCCGAAGCCGCTGGTAACCGCGGTGTCGCACGACTCGCCATCGAGCGCGCGCTCGGGAACGACTTCCCCAACATCGACGTGCTGTCGCGCCAGGAGTACCGCGTCGACCAACAGCAGCAAGTCGACTTGGTCCTTGGCGTCGTTGCCGCCTTGCTCCTCTTGGCTCAGATCATTGCTGTGGTGGGGATCGTGAACACGCTGGCCCTCTCCGTCTACGAGCGCACGCACGAGATCGGGCTGCTGCGAGCCGTGGGGATGTCGCGCCGACAGATCCGGCGGATGGTGCGGGGGGAGTCGGTGCTGATCGCGTTCATCGGCGGGCTGGCCGGCGCCGGGATCGGTGTGCTGTGGGGGTGGGCGTTCACTGCCGCGTTGAAGACGCAGGGCATCACGCAGCTCCGGGTTCCGAGTGGCGATCTCGGGGCGTTCATCGTCCTGTCGATGCTCGCGGGCGTCGTGGCCGCGCTCGCGCCCGCGTGGCGAGCATCACGGCTTGACGTACTACGCGCGGTGACGACGGACTAGCCGATGGGGCTCGTGATGATCGCCGTGCTCGACGTGGCCGCGGTCGGCTTCGTCATGTTCGTCGTGCTCTCTCAGCCGCGCCCGGTGTGGCGCGACGCAGCCGAGCACTCACGGCAGTTCTGGATGCTCTGGGCGGTTGCTTCGGTTGTGGCCGGGCTCGCTCCCGCAGTGGGTGGGTTGATGAGCGACTGGGCGGCCGCGATCTGGTTGACGGTGTGCTGCGCGTTCGCCGCGCTGCAACCTGCGATGTGGGCCGACGTCGTCGATGTGCGTCGCGACATCGAGCTTCGGCGGCGCGTCCTGATCGAGAAGCGCAAACGCGCGGGAAGGCGCACCCAGCAGATGCGGCGTCGATGGCGGCGCAGCTGAACATCGAGGGCAAGGCGGCGGAGGCCGACTGGTAACGTCGTTGCTCCCAAAGGGCGGTTAGCTCAGGGGGAGAGCACTTCCTTGACGCGGAAGGGGTCAGAGGTTCAAATCCTCTACCGCCCACCAAACCAGCAGGTCAGAGCGTCCCTGTCGAGAGAGCGATCGGCACCGGAGCGTGAAGTCCGCGCGCCGCGAAGGCCGCTGCAGATGAACGGCTGAGTACATCTCAAAGGGCTGGTACCCCCTCTACGACAGCGCCGGGTTCAAACGGAACCCGAACTGGATGGAGTTGCCGCGCTGACCTGCCAGTCGGGATCGCGGATCGCCGGCTCGGGATGGCGCGGGGCGCAGGCACAGCGACGAAGATGGGCCCATGACCGATCGCAGTACCGCTGCTCGGCGACATCGTGCTCGCCAGCAAAGACACGTTCTTTCAGGACGTCGCACACTTCCCGCGGGGCGAGGTGCCGGGTGACGGCCAGCACGTCATCTGGAAGCGACCGCCGCTCACCCTGCGCTCCACGCGCGGCCGCAACGACCCGATCGACCGGCCCTGGAACGAACGGCCCTGGTCCGGCTAGCCAGTACCGTTGCGGACCGTGCCCCTGATGCGGAGGCTGTGATGTTGGCGAAGGCAGCGATCATCTCGGTCGACGGACACGTCAAGCCATCGCGGTCGAGGAGTTCTACGGCCTGATCCTCCGCGACGCCGGGAGCTCGCGCTCGGGCATCAGTCTGTGGCACGCCGGGCTCTTCCTGGCCGGCGTCGCGGGCACGCTGATGGCACGTCGGACGAGACGTGTCTCATGGCTGCGGCTCGCCGTGCCGACCGCCGTGATGGGCGCGGCGCTCGCGACCCTGGGGTTCGTTCCCGACGCCGGTGTGCCGATCGGGTTGCTCGCGTATCAAGGTGTGTACGCTTTCCGGTCCGTGATCTTCGACGTACGCCTCCAGGCGATGATCACCTCGCGCGCCCGAGCCACCGTGACGTCGGTGCAGGGCTTCATCGTCGAGCTCGCGGCGATCGCGACGTTCCTCATGTTCGGATACGTGGCGGGCGAATGGTCCACGGGCACCGCCGCCAGCGTCCTGGGGGCGGTCCTGGTCCTGGTGAGCGCGGCCTTCGCCGTGAGAGCTCGAGGAAGTGCTCAAGGTTCGACCCGCCCCGGTCGATGAGGCCCCGCGACCACTCTGGGAAGTCATGGGAGACTGGCGCGATGGGACACCAAGGGCAGGAGCAGCCGCTGGGCGGTGATCGTTGGCGTCGGCGCCTCGTGTCGAGCTGGTTCGTTCGGCTCCTAGGAGGTCTCGGGCCGCTCGCGGCCTCGATCGCCGCCGGCATGCTCGTCAACGGAGCACTGCCGGACGCCGATGGCACGTTCTCGAGCGTCGTGCGCTTCGTGGCGGTCTTCGTCGCCTCCGTGGCGACCTTGATCGCGGTCGATCGCTTCGCTCGTCGTCTGCTGCCGCTCGGGCTGCTCCTGCGGCTTTCGCTGACGTTCCCTGATCGCTCGCCGTCACGTCTGACCATCGCGCTGCGAGCGTCGAATCCCAAGCGCCTCGCCGCCGCCACGGAATCGTTGCGCAACGGGTCGATGACCGACGCCGAGACGATCGTGACGCTGGCAGCGTCGCTCAACTCGCACGACCGCCGCACCCGCGGGCACTCCGAGCGCGTGCGCGCGTTCAGCGACCTGATCGGTCAGGAGCTCAAGCTCTCCGACGCCGACGGCGAGCGGCTTCGCTGGGCCGCGTTCCTCCACGACATCGGCAAGCTGACGGTGCCGGCCAAGGTCCTCAACAAGCCAGGGAAGCTCGACTCGCGGGAGTGGAGCATCGTGCGCGGGCACCCTGCTGCCGGTCTTGACTTCGCCGAGCCGCTTCGCAGCTGGCTTGGGGACTGGGTCCACGCCGTCGATCAGCACCACGAGAAGTACGACGGCTCCGGCTACCCCGACGGTCTCGAAGGCGATGAGATCTCGATGGCTGGCCGCATCGTCGCGGTCGCGGACTCGTTCGAGACGATGACCGCAGTTCGTTCGTACAACCGACCGAAGTCAGCCGAAGAGGCGTGCGCCGAGCTGGCTCGCTGCGCCGGCGCGCACTTCGATCCGCACGTCGTGCGGGCGATGGTCGGCATCTCGATCGGACGCTTGCGGTGGAAGCTCGGTGCGGTATCGTGTGTCGCGCAGATCCCGTTCATCGGGGTGACTGCGCGCGCTGGTGCACAGGTCGTGACCACAGCTGCGGGCGTCGAGGCCGGCGCAGGGTCAGCGTTGGGTGCGCTCGCCGTTTCGGTCGCGGGCGTTGCGACACCGATGGTTGCGACACCGATGGTTGCGACGGCCAGCGTCGTGTCGTTCACCGGGACCGAAGTGCCAGTGAGCGCCCCGGACTCGGTCTCCACGTCGAACGTGTCGCGCTCGGAACGTTCTTACGACTCAAACCGCGAGTCGGATGACGACGAACCCGCCGGTGACGACACCACCGATGGCGACTCCTCGAGTGACGGCGCCACGGACGAGCCACGGGGCAGCGGACGAGGAGAGGGCTCGGGACCGGGCAAGGGCGCCGGTCGGGGCGCGGGTGGTCCGGGTGAGGATTCCGGGCCGGGCAACGGCGCAGGTCAGGGTGACCGCAATGCGGTCG
>VGBR01000007.1 GCA_016870355.1 Actinomycetota bacterium
GCCCATGTCGACCTCGCGCCGCTTCGTTCGTATTGGCATCCGGTTGCGAGTTCGAGCGCGGTGGGGGATGCACCGGTCGGGGTGACGTTGCTGGAAGAGGATCTGGTGCTGTTCCGGTCGGGGGATCGGGTGGCTGCGTTCGCGGATCTGTGTCCGCATCGGGGTACGCGCCTGTCGTTGGGTTCGGTGACGGCTGACGGTTGTTTGCAGTGTCCGTATCACGGGTGGCAGTACGACGTCGATGGGCGGTGCGTGTTCATCCCGTCGCAGCCCAAGGATCACCAGCGGATCCCTTCGAAGGCGCGCGCTGTGCAATATCGCGCTGAAGAGCGCTATGGCCTGGTGTGGGTGGCGTTGGCTGAGCCGCGTCGGCCGATTCCTGAGTATCCCGAGTTCGACGATCCCGGCTTCCACACCTGGATGAAGTCCTGCGGGCCTTGGGACGCCAGTGCCGGACGCATGACGGAGAACGCCCTGGATCTCGCCCACCTCGACTTCGTCCACCCCGGTCTCCTCGGCGACCCCGGAGATGCGGTGATCGAACCGTACGAGGTGAAGAGTCGTAAAGGCGCAGTCGTGATGCGCTACAGGAAATCTGCGGTTGGCCCGGAGACGTTTGCGTCGGGTCCTGGTGAGGTGCGCCACGAAGTGACGATTGATCTCCCGTACACGTTCACGCTTCGATTCGCCACCGAAATCGGGCGCACGGTGATCCTCGGAGTCCATCAGCCGATCACCCGTGATTCCTGTGCCCTTTGGCGTTTCGAGTCGCGCAATCATGCCCTCGAGCAGAGCGACGACGAGTTCATCGCATTCTTGGACAGATTGTTGCCTCAAGATCAGGCGATCATCGAGAGTCAGCGCCCACCCATGGTTCCGCTCGAGTTAAGCGAAGAGCTTCACACGAAGATTGCTGACGCAGGCGAGGTCGAGTATCGGCGCGCGATGAGGCAGGACACGGGAATGTCGTACTGCTGATGACCGAAACATCGAGCAGCTTCTCTCGAGCAGGAGATTGGGAGGACATGGAGCACGAAGATGCCAAGACGATCCGGATCATCATCGATGCATTTCAGCGAGCGGACTGGGACACGGTCCGTAGCTATTGGGATGACAACATCGTTGTGCACTATTCAGGGCATGGACCGTTGGCCGGAGATCACCGGGGAAAGGACGCCGTGATCTCCATGCTGCAGCGGCTCGACGAATTGACCGAGAACACATTTCGATTGGAGATCCATGACGTTCTCGCGTCCGAAGACCATGTCGTGGTGCTCTACAACGAGAGCGCACGACGTGGTGGAGTGGACTTCGCCTGGAACTTGGTGGCCGTCTATCACCTCAGGGACGGCAAGATTGCCGAGGCATGGTTGCATCCTGGAGAGCAGGCCGAGCTCGACGAGTTCCTGAGCCGATAGATCTTCTCGGATGTCAACATCGCTTCGTACCCCGCAAGCCGGCACCTCTCGAGATCGGAATCGCCCGATGATGACCCTCACGCACCAAGAAGCCCATGTCGACCTCGCGCCGCTTCGTTCGTATTGGCATCCGGTTGCGAGTTCGAGCGCGGTGGGGGATGCACCGGTCGGGGTGACGTTGCTGGAAGAGGATCTGGTGCTGTTCCGGTCGGGGGATCGGGTGGCTGCGTTCGCGGATCTGTGTCCGCATCGGGGTACGCGCCTGTCGTTGGGTTCGGTGACGGCTGACGGTTGTTTGCAGTGTCCGTATCACGGGTGGCAGTACGACGTCGATGGGCGGTGCGTGTTCATCCCGTCGCAGCCCAAGGATCACCAGCGGATCCCTTCGAAGGCGCGCGCTGTGCAATATCGCGCTGAAGAGCGCTATGGCCTGGTGTGGGTGGCGTTGGCTGAGCCGCGTCGGCCGATTCCTGAGTATCCCGAGTTCGACGATCCCGGCTTCCACACCTGGATGAAGTTCTACGGGCCTTGGGACGCCAGTGCCGGACGCATGACGGAGAACGCCCTGGATCTCGCCCACCTCGACTTCGTCCACCCCGGTCTCCTCGGCGACCCCGAGGATCCGGATGCAGCCGAGATCCAACCCTACGAGACGACGGTCGAGGAAGACGCTGTCCTGACCACCTACTACAAGGCGTTCCCGTCGGCTGAGACCTTCGCACCCGAGAACTCCGTGATACGTCACGACGCCAGAGTCGACATCCCGTTCATCTTCACCATTCGGATCTATTCGGACCAGGGGACCGTTGCGCTCTACTTCGCGACGTACCCGATCGCGGCGAACCGATCGGCGTTCTGGCTCTTCGAGGCGCGCAACTACGCGTTGGACGAGCCGGATGATCGATTCATCGCCTTCAACGACGTGCTCGAGACCCAGGATCGACGCGTGATTGAGGCGCAGCGGCCCGAGCTCCTTCCATGCGACCTGAGCGAGGAACTGCACCTCAAGGGTCCCGATGCCGCTGCGATCGAGTATCGACGCTTGCTGGCACGACGAGGGATCCGCCACGCGTGATGTGGCGCCACCCCGCACGACGGGGCGGCAGTCAAGCAAGCCCGACACCGGGGTCCTCCCGACGGGCCCTTGACACCGCTGGCTCCATCGTACATTCTATCCAATATTGCAGGTAATCGGGCCCTGCGTCCGGTCGCGTTGATGCTCTCGGGGAGAACGTGATGATGAACGACGACGAGCACGGGCCCATCCAACGGCCGTTGTACTGGGCTGTGTTCGATCATCTTGCCCACAAGGGCACCATGTCGGTGGGCGAGAGGCTGGACGAGTTCGCGCGGGAGGCGGCGCTGGCTGATCGCCTCGGCCTCGACTACTACTTCACGACCGAGCATCACTTCAGCAAGGACTTCTCGCTCTCTCCGTCGCAGTCGATCTCGCTGACCGTGATCGCGCGGGAAACCTCGCGAATCCGCTTCGGCCCGTTGGTCGTCATCCTCCCGGTGTCCCAGCCGCTGCGGGTCGCCGAAGAGCTCACGCTCCTTGACCACCTCTCGAACGGTCGGCTGGAGGTCGGGCTGGGGCGCGGGATCCGAGAGCACGAGCTCCTCACCTACGGAGTGGATCCGGACACTGCGGTGCAACGGGTCGAAGAAGGTCTCGACGTCATCCGCCAGGCATGGAGCACCGAAGGTCGCTTCTCGTTCTCTGGCGAGCACTATCAGTACGCGGAGGTGGAGATGCCGTGGCGGCCGGTGCAGAAGCCGCACCCACCGATCTGGATGCCGTCGAATACCCCTGCGAACGCGGAGGAACATGGCCGCAACGGCTTTGGGGGCGGAGGCTTCTCGTTTCTTACCGCGAGCTTCTACGCGCCGGTTGCCGCTGCCTATGAGCGGGGGTACCAGGCATCAGGGCTCCCGGAGTCGCAGTATCGATGGGCGTGGATGACGCCGTTGCTCGTCGCAGAGACCGACGAGCAAGCCCGCGATCTTTGCTACGAGGCGTTCGAGTACCAAGTGGGCCTCTTCGAGTACGAGGCACAACGGTCCCACGAGATGGTTGACGACGCCCGCAAGCCCGCGATCGAAGCCGGACTGGAGCGATTTCGGCAGATGAAGAGCAATCTCGAGGAGTCCGACGAGCTCTTGCGCTTCATGTGCGGAAGCCCCGACACTGTGATCGAGAAGATCCAGGCGGTGCGTAGCCAGCTCCCCGTCAACGTCATCATGGGCGAGTTCTCCTTCGGCCTCCTCGATTGGAAGTACGTCGAGCAGAGCTATCGCCTTCTTGCCGAGAAGGTCATGCCTGCCTTTCCACGAGCCGCGCCCCAGTCTGCATCTCGATGATCATCCAATACCCGATCGAGGCCGGCGGCGTGGTGCTCCGCGTTCTCGAGGCTGGTACCGGCGATCGATCGATGCTCATGCTGCACGGCGTCGGTGCACGGGCAGATCGTTGGCGTTCGAATCTCGAAGGGCTCGCGGCCGCGGGTTATCACGTCTACGCCATCGACCTCCCCGGCCACGGGCTCTCTGAGAAGGGAGCAAAGTTCGACCACTCCGTGGGTGCCTACTCCCGCGTGGTCCGCGCCTTCGCACGCGAGATCGCCGACAACGATCTCATCTTGGTGGGGACATCGCTGGGTGGGCACGTGAGCGCCGCAGTTGCGTGTGAAGAGCAAGACCTCGCCAAGGGCATCGTGCTCGTCGGAACGCTCGGCTTCGTACCGCTCGGCCAAGACGTAAGGGCCTCGCTTGCGCGCCTCGTGCAAGAGACGAGTATCGAAGGGATCCGTTCAAAGCTTCAGGCAGTGCTCGAGGACCAGAGCCTCATCACAGAAGAGTTGGTGCTAGAGGAGTTCCGTATCAACAACTCGCCTGGTGCGAAGGAAGCGTTCGCTCGCATCGCCACGTACTTCCGCGATCACATCGATGACGATCTCATCGCTGCCGACATGGTCGCAAAGTGTGCCGGATTGCCTACGTTGTTGGTGTGGGGGCGAGAGGATCGTGCTGTTCCCCTGTCGGTCGGCTTGACGGTCCGGAAGATCTTGCCGGATTCGACGCTAGCCATTCTCGACAAGACAGCTCACGCGCCGTACTACGAGCGTCCGGAGGCGTTTCAGGGAGTAGTACTCGCGTTTCTTGCTGATCAACTCGGAGAGAGACCAGTGCCGGGAATCGAATTGATCTGATCGAATGCAGCAATTCTCGTAGCGGCTGCATGGTGGCAATTGGACGGGATGGAATCATTGGTCGACTTCGCATTCGATGACTCAACGCAACGACTCACTGAAGCAACGCGAGAGTTCATCGCCGAGGTCATCCTCTCGGTCGAATCAGACCTCGTCGGTGACCTTCATTCGATCTCGAATGCTGCGCGACTTGACCTTCATCATGCTGCAGCCGTGCGAGGACTGCTGGCCCCCACTGCCCCGTTGGAATGGGGTGGACTCGGATTGGATATGCGCAGACAAGCCCCAGTTCTCGAGGAGGCGGGCTATTCGGTTGTTGGGCCGCTCGCCATGAACTGCGCGGCGCCAGACGAGGGGAACATGCATCTGCTCGCGCGGGTTGCAAGTGCGGAGCAGAAGGAGCGCTTCCTCGTACCGTTGGTACGCGGAGAGACTCGGTCGTGCTTCGCGATGACCGAACCACTCCCTGGTGCAGGCTCCGATCCACGAGCTTTGATGACGAGCGCAGCTCGCGTTTCTGGTGGCTGGCGGATCAATGGGCGGAAGTGGTTTATCACGGGCGCCAAGACGGCCGATTTCGTGATCTGCGTGGCTCGCACCAAAGGGTCGCCTGGGGATGCGGGTGGCGCAAGCATGTTCCTTGTCCCTCGAGACGCGCCCGGGATGGCGATCACGCGCAACATCGAGACACTCGATTCGGCCATGTTGGGTGGGCACAGCGAGGTGTCCTTCGAGGACTGTTTCGTGCCCGATGATTCCGTCTTGGGTGAGGTCCATGAAGGTTTCGCGGCGGCGCAGGAACGTCTCGAACCGGCGCGTCTCACGCATTGCATGCGATGGCTGGGTGCTGCACGACGCGCGCGTGACATCGCTCTCGGTCATTCCATCAACCGCGAGGTCTTTGGCTCGCGCCTTGCTGATCTCGGGATGGTGCAGCAGATGTTGGCGGACATGGAAATCGAGATCACCGCAAGCCGCACCCTTGTTCTTCGCGCAGCCTGGGAACTAGACGTCGAGGGACACGCACCTCAGACGACAGCGATCACCAAGGTATTCGTCTCCGAGGCTGTCGATCGAGTCATCGACCGAGCGGTGCAAATCTGTGGGGCAATCGGGATATCCAACGATCTTCAGCTCGCGCAGCTCTATCGCGAGGTGCGCCCATTTCGGATCTATGACGGGCCTTCGGAGGCGCATCGCTGGGTGATCGCGAAGCGAATGGTCAAGAGCCATCGCACGTTGGCTTGAGGGCGCTTCCTGTTCGTTGGGATCGTCCATGAGTGCTCCTGGAGCTGGATCGGACTCTGGTTGCGTTGTGGAACCGGGAGAGAACCGTCGCGAGGATCGTCGGTCCGACGCACCGCGTTTGGAGACTCAGACCCTCGGAAACGACGGGTGAGGATCTCCAGAACGGTCAGATCTTCTCGTCGGAGAGGTAGGTCGCTTCGATCTCGTCGAGGCGGCCACTCACCTCGTCGACCGTGCCCGAGATCACGATGTGGCCGCGCTGCATCACGTAGACGCGATCCGCGATGCCGAGTGCCTGACGGACGTGCTGCTCCACGAGGAGCACGCCAGTCGAGCGCTCGGTCGCCGCCCGACGAACGGTCTCCAGCAGCCGCTTCACCAACAGCGGGGCGAGTCCCAGTGACAGCTCGTCGGCTAGCAGCAAGGCGGGCTTGCGCGCCAGTGCGCGCGCCAGCGTGAGCATCTGCTGCTCGCCACCCGACAGCAGTCCCGCGGTGCGGTCCATGAGTGGCGTGAGCTCGGGGAACAGCTCGACCGCGTCTTGCGGAGCGACGCCGGCAACCTTGAGGTTCTCAGCGGCGGTGAGACGCATGAACACCGAGCGCTCTTCGGTGACGAACCCCATCCCGCGTTGCGCCCTTCGGAACAGCGGTGCCTTCGTCGCGGCACCCTGGAACAGGATCTCACCGGCGATCGCTGGGAGCTCACCCGCGAGCGTGAGCAGGGTCGTGGTCTTGCCGGCCCCGTTCGGTCCGATGAGTGCGACGACCTCGCCGGGCTCGACGTGCAAGTCGACGTCGCGCACGACCGCCATGCCGCCGTACCCCGCCGCCAGGTCGCGACATTCGAGGAGCGCGCTCGGAGCGCCGGTCGGCGAGCTCGTCGCCTGTACATCGGTCACTTTGCCGGTTCCCCATCAGGCAGCGCAGACGTGTCTTCGCCGAGGTACGCACCAATCACTGCCGCGTTGCTCCGCACCTCGGCCGGGGTGCCCTCCGCGATCTTGTGGCCGAAGTCGAGCACCACGATCCGATCGCAGATCCCGAGCACGAGGTTCACGTCGTGTTCGATCAGGAGCACCGCCATGCCGCGGTCATGCGCGAGCCGGCGCACGAGGTTCCCCAGCTCGGCGGTCTCGGTCTCGTCGAGGCCCGACGCCGGTTCGTCGAGCAACAGCACCGACGGCGCCGACGCGACCGCGCGCGCGATGCCGACGAGCCGACGCCGCCCGTAGGGGAGCTCGCCCGGCAACCGATCGAGATCGTCCTCGAGTGCGAACTCTTTGACGCTGCTCACTGCGGTTGGAGGGAGCGGATGCCGTCCGGGCGAGAAGAGGTCGCGCAGGCCGGCGAGCGGGGTGTGCTCGCCCGCGCCAGCGTGCAGGTTCTCGGCCACAGAGATGTCTTCGAACAGCTCGAGCGACTGGAACGAGCGGCGAACGCCGGCGCGCGCCCGGCGAGCCGGGCTCCAGGACCGTCCAGCCATTGGCGTGCCGTCGAGCGTCACCTGACCCGCGCTGGGCTTGATGAAGCCGGTCACCGCGTCGACGACCGTGGTCTTTCCCGCGCCGTTCGGGCCGATGAGTCCGACCACCTCGCCGGGGCTGACGCGGAAGCTCACGTCGTCGAGCGCTACCACCGCGCCGAATCGCACGGTGAGGCTCTCGACGTCCAGCGTCGCCGGTGCCACCGACTGGATCTCCACATCGGGGAGCTCCTCGCGGTGGGGCTTGCGCCGCAGCTTCAACCGCAGCTTGCCGATGCCGCGCTCGTCCTTCAACGCGACGCTGGCGATGCCGTTCGGGTTGAACATGATGATCAGGATGAGCACGATGCCGCCGATCGCGACGAGCCACGAGCCGAGATCGACGAAGTCCAAGAAGATCGTGCCGACCCCGCCTTCTGCGAACTGCCCGCCGAACACCGAGCCGAACACCCAGCCGATGCCGCCAGCCACGGCGTTGCCGATCACGTTGATCGAGTTGAACGGCTGGAACCGGTTGTAGTTCACGGTCGTGTCTTTGAACGCCAGCAAGACCCCCGCGAACGACGCGATGGCGGCACCGACCGCGAACGCGTAGATCTTGGCGCCGAACACGCTGATCCCGAGCGACGCTGCCGCGCGCTCGTTGTTCCGTACCGCAATGAGTCGCCGACCGGAACGGGATCGGCGGAGGTTGGCGACCATCAGCGCGGAGACGACGAGCACGAAGAGGCACACGACGAAGTAGCGGTCGGGGTGTTCGGCCGAGCTGACATCCCAACCGAACACCTCGATGTTGCCGATTGTGGTGACCGATCCGAAGTCGCCAGTGAAGTAGTCGTTCGTGAAGATCATGTTCTGCACCGCGAAGCCCAACCCGAGCGTGACCACCGCGAGGTTCACGCCCCGAGTCCGGAGCGCGGGGAGAGCGAAGATCACGCCGACGACGATGGCGAACACGACGCCGGCGAGGAACGCCAGCTCGGCTGGCCAGCCGTCGTCAGCGACCAGGCGCGACGCGAAGAGCGCACCCAGACCGCCGACGGCGTATTGAGCGAGTGAGAGCTGCCCTGCGTAGCCCGTCAGCACGACCATCGACAGGATGAACACGCCCACGATCATCGAAGTGAACAACGACTGTGACCACTTCTCGTCGAATGCGAAGTTGTTCAGCAGGAGCATCACGCCAACGGTGGTGATCAGGAACCACCGAGTGACGACGCCGGTCCCGAGGTCGGGAAGTCGCTCCAGCACGTGGCTGCGCAGTGGGAGCGCCTTCCCGCGGACGACGAGCACGACCACGATCACGAGGAACGGGAGCCCGCGTTGAAGTCCGGTCGCGCCGTTCCTGATCCCGAAGGTGTCGTCGAGGAAGTTGGAGATGTCGGTCGAATAGGTCAGCACCTCGGTCTCGGCGATGCCGAGTGCGATGCCGCCGAGCAACGTCAAGGGGAAGGAGCTGAAACCGCCGATCAACGCGACTGCCAGCGCCGACACCGTCACCACGATCGTGAACACGGTGAGGCTCAATCCGGTGTTCGGCGCGAGGAGGATGCCGGCGAAGCCCGCAGTGGCGCCGCCGATGCCCCAGGTGATCGTCGCGAGCAGGTTCGGCGACCAGCCCAGCGCGGACGCGGCACGCTCGTTCTCCGCGCTCGCGGAGATCGCGAGGCCGACTCTCGTATAGCGGGTGAACGCCCAGAGCGCGAACGTCAGCACGATCGCAATGCCGAGCAAGACGAGCCGGTTCAGCTGCACGACCACTTCGCCCATGTCACCTGAGAAGCCGAACCACTCGTTGAGCGTGAAGGGCGCGGTGTCGGGAAACAGGAACTGGTCGATTGGGTGGAACTCGGTGTCCCAGAGCTGCTGCCCAGCCAGTCCTTGGAGCACGATGAGGACGCCGAGCGTGGCGACCAGCCGGACGAGCGGCGCGGTGTTGCGCATGAACCGCAGCACCCCGTTCTGGATGAAGATGCCGAGCAAGCCGGCGAGCAGCACCGACACGGGGATCGCGAGCTCCACCGGCCACTCGTGCTTCTCGACGAGCGTGAGGAAGCAGAAGAACGACGTGAACATGGCGATGCCGCCATGCGCGAAGTTGACGATCCCCGAGCCGCGATAGATGAGGACGATCCCTTGCGCGAGCAGCGTGTAGGCCGCGCCCGCGCCCAATCCGAGGATCGCGAACTGGATCGCCCGCGCCACAACGTCCTCTCAGTTAGGGGAGCGTAATCAGCGTCAGTTCGGGATTACCCGGTGTACTCGGTGATGTCGATCGGATCGTTGGTGCTCACCACTTTCTTGCCATCGAAGTGCGAGATGAACACGGAGTGGTTCGAGCTCGACGTGAACACGCTGAAACCTGGCGTCGACGGGGTCCACGGCGGAGTCAACCCGAGCAGGTCGATGTCTTGCGCAGTCTGCAACGCCTCCGTGACGGTCTCGCTCGTGAAGGTGTCGAGGTCTCTCGTGAGCTCGACGAACGCGAGCACTCCGACCCAAGGGCTGAAGGACCGGGTGTCGATGTTCGCGGGCTGGAGGTTCTCCACCCCCGACGCCTTCATGTCCTTGAACCACTGCTTGAGACCAGGGAACTCCTTGGTGTTGTTCTTGGTGGGGTACGGGAAGGATTCGACCAGGACGGTCCCCTTGGTGACGGCCTTGTGCTCCCGCAGGGTCTCGAGCTTGAACGTCCCAGGGGCACCACCCATCGGGATCTTGAAGTTCAGCTGCGACATCGCCGAGATGAGCTGGGTGGCGGCATCTCCGCCGACCGAGAGGAGCACGGCGTCAGCCTCCGTGCGCTCGATCTCGGAGACGTAGGGCGCGTAGTCGGTAGCACCGGTCGCGAGCGGGATGTCACCGACGATCTCGACACCGGCCGCGTTGAACAGCGGCTCGACGAAGCCGCGGAACGATGCGCCGGTCGCCGCATCCGTGCGCACCAGCGTGACGGTCTCGTACCCGTTGTCGGCGAAGTCGACCGCAGCACCGATGTACGCCGCGATGGCACCGGCCGAGATCGGATACGACACGCTCGACGCGAACTCGGAGAGGTTGGTCGGCAGCAGGCCGATCCGCGGTATGCCGGCAGCCTCCATCACCTCGACGACACCCTCGGGGTTGTTGAAGGCGAGGTCGTTGACGGTCGCGACCACGCCTTCTTCTTCCAGCTCCCGTGCGCACTCGACCTCGGCGTTGGCGTCGGCGCGGCTGTCGCACACCACGGCCTCCAGCTCCAGGCCGTTCACGCCGACCCCGCCGCGCTTGTTGAACGCGTCGACCGCGGCCTGGAGCGCGTCGCCGTTGTCTGGGGTGGAGGTGATCGCGCCGGTGATCGGCGCGATCATGCCGATCTTCACGGTCTCAGCCGACTCACCGGCACCGGCCGCCTGCAGCGGCACAGCCAGCAAGATCGCGAGGACCGCCGGGGCGAGCAGCCTCAGCCGCGATCGACGCCCAGCGTGTGGTGCGAGCAACGTCGTTCCGGTCAGCGTGCCCATGGTTCCCCCCGAGGTCGGCACCTGTTGCTGGGAAAGGTAAGGCAGTGGGCCGCGGAGCGCCAACCGGCGGAGCCGGATCCCGAGCACCCGGATGTGACTTCGGCGAGAGCCTTCCCAAGGGCATCATCTGCGCGACGCAACCCACCTAGCCGACGAAGCCGACCGCACCGCCCTGCCCGAACCCCTCAGACCCGCCCGTTCTGCGCGTAGCGCGCGCTACGAGCAGTCCAGCGCGACGCGGATCTTCTCGAGGTTGGTGCGCATCACGCTCAGGTAGTCCTCGCCGCGGTCGCGCTCGTTCGCCGAGAGTGATTCGAGCGGGTTCAGCACTGCGGTTCTGAGACCGCCGGCCTCAGCGGCGAGCGTCTCCGCGATCTTCGGTGACACCCGCGCTTCGGTGAAGATCGTGGTGACACCTTCGTCGCGCACGAGATCGCTCAGCTCCGCCAGTCTTTGCGGCTTGGGCTCTTGCTCGGGATCGATGCCGGCGACGCCCTGTTGCCGAATGCCGTAGCGGCGGGTGAGCCATCCGAACGCTTCGTGCGCCGTGACGAGAAGGTCGCGCTCGCAGTCCACCAGACCCGAAGTGAATTCGCCGTCGAGCTCATCGAGCTCTGCGATGAGCGCCGTCGCCTCGCGGTCGTAGGCCGCGGCGTGCTGTGTGTCGATCGCGGCGAGCCGCCGAGCGACCGCGTCGACGATCTCCTGCATCACGAGCGGGTCGAGCCAGATGTGGGGGTCACGTTCGGCCCGTCGCTGTTGGCTCGCGCTCAGCGCCCGGCGCACATCCAGCGTCGGTCCGTCCCGCTGCTCGGCTGACTCCTCGACTGCGGGTTGGAACCCACCGCTGAGCACGACGAGCAGGTCCGCGTCCTCGATCGCGGCGCGGTCGTCGGTCGTCAGCTCGAGGTCGTGCGGTTCGGCGCCCGCAGGGGTGAGGCCGGTCACGTCGACGTGCTCGTCGCCGACACGATCTGTGGCCCATTCGAGGGGATAGAAGGCGGCCAGGACGCGGGCCCGATCGCGCCCCGCATCCGCCGGGCTCACGGTCCCCGCCCAGGCCAACGCCACCACGAGCACAGGGCGGAGGGCTCCTCGCAACATGAGAATTGATCTTAGACTAGTTCTCATGCCGTGGCCAATCGAATACGAGTTCATGCAGTACGCCCTCGCGGCCGGGCTCATCGTCGGCGCGACCGCGCCGCTGGTTGGCGTGTTCCTCGTGCAGAAGCGGCTGTCGCTCATGGGCGACGGCATCGGTCATGTCGCCTTCGCGGGTGTGGCCGTGGGTTTGCTGCTGGACATCTGGCCCGTGTGGGCCGCGCTGGCCGTCGCCGTCGGCGGCGCGCTACTCATCGAGTGGCTCCGCAGCCGACGCGAGGCGACGGGTGACCTCGCGCTGTCGTTGATCCTCTACGAAGGCCTCGCCGGGGGCATCGTCCTCGTCGGCAAGGCCGACGCAGGCAACGAGAGCGTCGTCCCATACCTCTTTGGCTCGCTGCTGACTGTCGACGCGGGAGAGCTCGGGTTGCTCCTCGGGATGGGCCTCACGATCGGCATCGTGCTCCTGATCACCGGACGCGCGCTGCTCGCGACCGTCATCGACGAGGAATCAGCGCGCGTCGCGGGGATCCCGGTCGGGCTGTGCAACAACTTGCTGGCGGTGCTCACCGCGGTCACGGTCGTCGCAGCCATGCGCGCGGTCGGGATCCTCCTCGTCGCCGCGCTCATGGTGCTCCCCGTCGCGTCGTCACGGCTCGTGGCGCGCTCGTTCCGCGGGATCGTGATCGTCTCGAGCGCGATCGGCATCGGCTCAGTCGTGTTGGGACTGGTCGCAGCCCGCGCGTGGGACCTCGCACCGGGCGGCGCGATCGTCCTCACCGCCGGCGTGTTCTTCCTCGGCGCGGCCGCGGCTGGCCGTCGCCTCCAACGCGCCACCTGAGCTGCGGCGGGTTTTCGGCACGCTGAACCCCACTATTTGTTGTTCAGCGTGCCGAAAATCCTGGGGTCAGGCAGTCGGGTTGGTGACGACGTCGTCGGCCCAGTCGGCCAGCGTCGGCGCGAGCATCGGCCAGCGAGCGAACAGTCCTTCACCGCGCAGCTCGCGCGCTTCGCCACGCTCGATCCACTCGCGATCACCCCACGGCGGCTCGACGAGGCGACCGCCCGGCAGCACATCGGCGAGCTGCTCGGAGGTGGCGCGCGTGTGGTGCGGATCGCTCCCGCCACTGCGGAACACGAGTGTCGGGAGGTCGAGTGCCTTGGCATCCTTGACAGATAGGCCCGGCACGACATCACTGCTGTTCGGGCAGTAGACGGCCATCCATCGCTCCATGGTGGCGATGAACTCCTTGGCGTCCTGGTCGAGGAAGCGTTGGCGGTTCGACGGGTTGCGCTCGAGCACCTCGGTCCACTCGGGAAGCGCGGCAACGGCTTCCATGCCGCCGGTCCACGCGGCCCGGATGTTCTCGCCGCAGTAGTGGGTGCCGAGGGTGATGAGGCCGTACACACCACCGCTGATCCACCACATCGAGAGTGCGGCGGCGAGCTCACGATGACGCGCGGCCGTCAGCAGCGACACGCGCGCGCCGCCCGATCCGCCGACGATCACCGCTGGCATCATCTCGAGCTGGGTGAGGAGTCCCGCGAGCGCGTCGGCCTGCATTGCCGACTCCGAGTCACCGGTGAAGCACACATCCGACGCGCCACAGTTCGGCCGATCCCAGATGAGCACGCGGTTGTTGCGTTCGGCGAGCGCTTGCGCCAGCTCCCGGACGCTGGGGTCGTCCTTGCTGAAGCGGCCACCTGGCGCGCGTCGAGCTACTCGCCGCTCGACGCCATCTTGCAGGGCGACGCCAGCACCGCGTCGCTGGACGCGACCGCCCACCGACTCGACATCGCCGCCCGCGTCGGTGCGCCCGGCGCGCTCGTCTGCACCGGTCCACTCGGCGCGCGACCGATCGCGGACGCGGACGCGGTCGCGGCATGCCAGGAGTGGCTGGCGGATGCGGCACCGCTCGCCGTCGAGCGGGGTCTGCGGATCATGGTCGAGCCGATCCATCCGCTGATGCGGCGCTGGTCCTATGTGCACACCTTGCGGCACGCGTTGGACCTGACGGACGGCATCACGGGGGTGGGCGTGCTGCTCGACGTCGGCCATGTGTGGTGGGAGCAGGGGCTCGAGACGATCATCGGGGAGCACGTCGACGAGATCGTGTCGGTGCAGGTGACCAACGTCGATCGCGCGGCGTTGGACGAGCTGCGGTACGAGCGGACGGCACTCGATGCCGGCGACGTGCCGGTGGCAGCACTCGTCGCCACGATCGAGGCCGCGGGCTACGGCGGTTGGTATGAGCAAGAGATCCGCGCCCGCATCCCGCGGGACGAACGCCTCGCCGCGCTCCGAGCGTCAAGCGAGTGGTTCGCCGCCCTCGAACCCGGAGGCGAAGGGCATCTCGGCGGCTAGGTACGCTGATCTGACAGTCACGTCACATCGAGTCGTCCGGAGGGGTTCCGTGGAGCTGCCGAAGATCATCAGCGTCGACGACCACGTGGTCGAGCCCGCCCACGTGTGGCAGACCTGGTTGCCCGCCAAGCACCGCGAGAAGGGCCCGCGGGTCGAGCGCAAGAAGTGGGGCGCCTTCAAGCTCTTGAAGGGCGCGAAGTACGACATGTCGGAAGACCCCGACGGGCAGTGGGGCGACGCCTGGATCTACGAAGACCAGCTCATCTACGTCCAGAAGAAGTTCGTCGCCATCCCGCAAGAAGCCACGCCTGATGGTGACGTTTCCAAGTTCGACAAGACGAAGATGACGATGACGGCGTGCACGTACGACGACATGCGTCCCGGTTGCTTCGACGCCAAGGAGCGCAAGAAGGACTTCGAGATCGCGTGGGTGGACGGTTCATTGCCGTTCCCGACCTTCCCGCGCTTCTGCGGCCAGACGTTCATGGAAGCCGACGACCGGGAGCTCGCGCTCGCGTGCGTGCAGGCGTACAACGACTGGATGGTCGAGGAGTGGTGCGACCCGTCGATCGGGCTCAACATCCCGCTCTGCATCATGCCGCTGTGGGACCCGCAGCTCGCGGCGGTTGAGATCAAGCGCAACGCCGACCGGGGCGTACGCGCGGTGTGCTTCTCCGAGCTCCCCACGAAGCTCGACCTGCCGAGCGTGCACAGCGGTCACTGGGACCCGATGTTCCAGGTGTGCAACGACACCGGCACGACCGTGTGCATGCACGTCGGCTCGTCGTCGACCGATCCGTTCTCGTCGAAGGACGCGCCGCCAGGCGTCGGGAGCATGGTCGGCTTCAACAACTCGATGGCGTCGCTCGGCGACTACCTCTTCGGCGGGATCATGCACCGCTTCCCGAAGCTCAAGATCGCGTACTCCGAAGGGCAGATCGGCTGGCTCCCGTACGCGCTCGAGCGGGCTGACACCGTGTGGGAAGAGCACAACGCGTGGCAGCACTCCAAGCGTCTGTGCCCGGAGCCGCCGTCGACCTACTACTACGACCGCGTGTTCGGCTGCTTCACGTGGGACCGCCACGGTGTGCGCTCGCTCGACGAGGTCGGTGAGAACAACATCTGCTTCGAGACCGACTACCCGCACACCGACACCACCTGGCCCAACACCAAGGCGTACTGCGAGAAGATGCTCGAGGGCGTCACCGAGGAGCAGGCGTACAAGATCGTGCGCGGCAACGCCATCACGATGCTCGAGCTCGACCGCGTCTGATCGAGACCATGACCGTGATCCTCGACGACGCGCCGAAAGGCTACGAGTAGTCCTTCATGAGCAAGGTCACCGAGAAGATCGCTGCACTCCTCCACGAGGCCGGTGAGACCCACCACCAGGTCTATCGGATCGTCGACGGTGAGGATCCCGACTGGGCGTCCCGGTACGCGGACTGGTTGCTGAACCTCTCCGAGCTGCCCGATCTACTCGGTCGGCCACCGGTGCGCAGCGAGCTGGTCTTCCGGTTGGTCGGGCTCGACAAGGAGTACGCAGCCGCGAACCCCGATGAGCCATGGCCCGACTACTACGCCACGCGCTTGGTCGAGCACTTCACCTGACGCGGCGTGCGTCAGCCGGACTTCTTGTCATCCTTCGACAGGAGCTTGTCGACGATCGCCCGGAGCTCCGGAGAGACGAACGAGCGGTCTTCCGCGGTGAGCGCGAAGTCGAGCGTGGCGTTCAGCGCGCGCTCGAGGTGCAAGTTGAGGATCCGCTTGGTGTCCTCGGTCGCTCGACGTGGGAGCGCGGCGATGCGCTGCGCGCCCGCCGCGACCTCTGTCAGCGGTGCGCCTCAGTGCCCTGGATCGCCAGCAGCCGTTCGGAGACATCTCCGAGCTCGGCGACCGATCCGTCGTATACCACTTCACCGTGCTTGAGCAGCACCACCGAGTCGGCGATCCGCAAGGCGTGGCCGACGTACTGCTCGATGATGAGCAGCGTCGTGCCGGTCTGTCGTACCTTCTCCAACGTCGCATAGACCTCGTCGACGACGATCGGCGCGAGCCCGAGCGACAGCTCGTCGACGATGAGCAACCGCGGTGGGCGCACCAGCACCCGTGCGAGCGCGAGCATCCGCTGCTCGCCGCCGGAGAGCGTGCCGGCCAACTGCGTGCGGCGCTCGCCGAGCCGGGGGAAGAGCTCGAACGCACGCTCGAGCCCGCCAGCGACGGCATGCCGGCCGAGGTTTCGTCGGAAGTCGAGGGTCAGGTTCTCCTCGACCGTGAGGGAGCTGAACACGGACCGACCTTCGGGTGCATGCACGACGCCACGCAGTGCGATGTCCCAGGGCGGCATGCCGGTGATAGTGGCTCCGTCGAAGATCACCTCACCGTCGGTGACGGGCACCAAGCCGGTGATGACTCGGGCGATCGTCGTCTTGCCGGCACCGTTCCCGCTGAGCAGTGCCGTGACGCTCTTCTCCGGGAGCGAGAACGAGACCCCGAACAGCGCTCGGAACGGACCATATGCCGCATCGACGTCCTTCATCTCGAGCAGTGGTCGACCGGGGGCTCCAGCCGCAGTTGCCTCGGCACCGGACGTGGTGACGGCCGCGTTCGTGCTCTCGGTGTCCTCGGCGTGCGTCGTGCCGTGCTCACCGAGGTAGGCATGCTGCACCGCGCCATCCTTCATCACGTCGGCGGTCGGCCCTTGTGCGATCAGCGTGCCGAAGTCGAGGACGTAGAGACGCTTTGCGAACGCTTGGACCATGCCGATGTCGTGCTCGACGAGCAGGATCGCGGTCCCGCGCTCACGCTGCACCTCCTGGAGCATCTGCACGACCTCTTGGGTCTCGTGCTGGTCGAGTCCGGACGACGGCTCGTCGAGCAGCAGCAGCTTCGGCTCGGTCATGAGCGCTCGACCGAGCTCCACGAGCCGGGCTCGTCCGAGGCTGAGCGCCTCGATGCGCTTGTCCCCGACGTCGTCGAGTCCGAGGAGCGTGAGCGTCGCTTGGGCGCGCCCCAGCTCGTCTTCGGTTGGGCGGGAAAGGTTGAGGCAGTCCTTCCAGAGCCGACCCGTCCCCAGGCGCGCGCGCTCCGCGACGAGCAGGTGCTCACGAACCGTCATGCCACCGAAGAGCTCGATCCGCTGGAACGTCCGACCGAAGCCGAGGCGGGCGCGCGTGTGGACCGGGTGACGAGTGATGTTCGTCCCGTCGAAGTGGACCCTGCCGGAATCGGGCTTGAGCATTCCGAGCAGGCAGTTGAAGAACGTGGTCTTTCCGGCGCCGTTCGGGCCGATGAGGCCGACCGCCTCGCCCGCGTCGACGGTGAGCGACACGTTGTCGAGTGCGGTGATGCCGGCAAACCGCTTGGTGATCCCGCGGGCGTCGAGCAAGGTCACATCGTTCATGTGGTGGCGACCTCCGGTCCAGGATCGTTGCGCCGATCGATGCGGCGCTGCATCCGCTCGAGCTGTTTGCGCTTGCCCGCCTCGACCAGCCCTTCTGGGTGCTTGGCGTAGCTGAATGCCGCGAGCCCGAAGAGCACGAACCGCAGCTCACCGGGGAAGCCGATCGCTTCGAGGAGCTCCGGGAAGAGCGCGAACGCGAGGCCGGCCTGGATCGCGCCTTCGACCGTGCGCGACCCGAGGGTCACCACCAGCACCAACCAGAACAGACCCAAGAACGGTGAGAAGTTCACCCCGTAGTTGGCTTGCTCCTCGTGCAGCGAGAGCAACCCACCACCGAGACCCGCGATCGCCGCAGAGAGGGCAAAGGCGGTCACGCGCGCCCGCGCCGCACTGATGCCCAACGCCGTTGCCGCAGTCTCGCTGCCGCGCAGCGCATCGAGGAACTTCCCGGTGGTTCCGCGCCGGACGAACGCCACCAGCGTTCCGACGATGGCAAGCATCACGACGCTGAAGATGAAGAACGCTTGGTTCTCGTCCAGGAAGTCCGGTCGAGTGACCTGTGGCGGCAGCGTGCCGCCGCCGACCGCTTCGAGCGGCACGATGACGCTGTCGAAGAAGAGTGCGAACGCCAGGGTGGCCAGGGCGAGGTAGATGCCCCCGAGCCGTAGTGAGGGGATCGCGAGCAGCGCGCCGATGATCGCGGCGAACACGACGCCGACGACCAACGAGAGCAGCGGAGCCCCGACGTTGTCCGCGAGCTGCGCGGTCGAGAAGCAGCCGACGGCCGCGAACGTCGCTTGACTCAGCGAGATCTGGCCGGCCATCCCCGTGATCACGGTGATCGACAGGAAGATCAGCGAGAAGATGACCGCCTTCGTGACGATGCCGACCCAGAAGACGTCGAGCGTGGTGAGCGTCACGACGATCGCGGCGATCGTGACGATCGCGCCGAACACCCAGGTGCCGATCGTGAGGCTGCGGCTCCGCTCGGCCGCCGCGAGCCCCGGAGGCGGCGGGTCGACTCCCGACAGGGGGTCGGTCAGCTCCGCCTTCTGCCGCAGGCCCGGCCAGAAGAGCAAGAGGAGGAAGAGCACGACGAACGGCAACGACGGGCGCAGGCCGGTCGAGACGATGTTCCAGAACTCGCCGGCATTCGTCGGGAGATAGCCCGCGAGCATTCCCTGGAGGATGCCGAGGAGGATGCCCCCGAGGAGGGCCAGGGGGATGCTTGTGAGTCGGGCGAACGCCGCCGCGGCGATGGCCGCGACGAGCAGCTGCGTGAAGCTGGTGACCTCGGTCTGCGCGTACAGCGGAGCGATCAGCACGCCGGCGAGGCCGGCGATGAAGCTGGAAAGCATCCATGCAACCATGCTCACGCGGTCGGCGTTGATCCCGACGAGTGAGGTCATGCGCGGGCTCTCGACGACCGCCCGCATCTGGAGACCGATCGCCGAGTAGCGGAACAGGAGCGTCAGGATCACCACCGCAAAGACGGTCACGACCATCGTGACCGCCTGGCCGCCGTCGATCCCGTACCGCGCGCCGATCGGGTGGTAGATCTTGAACACGCCGACGTCGAACGGCCAGATCGTCGGGGGCGAGTACTTGGTGTCTGCCCCGAACCACACCAGCTTGACGATCTCAGGGATCGCGACGAGAAGACCGAGTGAGGTGACGAGCTTCGCGAGCGCGGGCGCCGTGCGCAGGTAGCGGAACAGGAACCGGTCGAGCACGAGGCCGAGCAACGGCGCCAACACGACGACCGACACGACAAAAGCCGGGAGGATGCCCCACTCCTCGTCGTTGCGCAGCGTGTAATAGGCCGCCGCGGACGTGAACGCCTGTGCCGCGAAGGCGAGGTTGAAGACGCCAGAGGTCTTGTAGGCGAGGACGATGCCGACCGCGACGAGACCGAACACGCACCCGAATGGGAGCCCGCGGATGATGTAGCCGAGGAGCTCGCTCACCCGGTCCTTCCCTCCCGGCGGTACGCGTCGTGTCGCCAGCCCAGCACCCCAGGGGCGCTCTGGTGGGCGAGCGACGTGAGTGTTATAGATGGCGCTTCGGCAGGACACCAGCCGGTCGCGTGGTTCGTGGCTGGCTCACGACGTCATCGGGGGAACCGGATGTCAGGTGCTGTGTTCGCGTGAAACGTCGGGCCGCACTCGTGGCGGCGGTTGCGCTGATCGCCGCAGGGTCAGCGTCGATGGCCAGCGCTCAGGGCGACTTCCCGGCGGTCGACCAGCCCGGGGTGAGCGACACCGAGATCCGGGTGGGTGGCGTGCTCACCGACACGATGAACCCGACGGGGGTCTCCTACGGTCCTGCGTTCGGCGGCGTCGAGGCCTACTTCGCGTACATCAACAAGACCGAAGGCGGTGTGTACGGCCGCGAGCTCGTGCTGGCGTCCAAGCGCGACGACCAGCTCGGCAAGAACCGCGAGCAGGCCCAGGCGCTCGTCACGCAGGACGACGTGTTCGCCGCGCTTCCGTTGGCAACCGCCCTCTTCACCGGCGCGTCGGTCTTCGTCGAGGAAGGGATCCCGGCCTTCGGCTGGAACATCAACGCGGAGTTCGGCAATGAGGACAACACGCCCGGGCCCGCGAACCTGTTCGGAACCGCGGGCTCCTTCAGCTGCTTCACGTGTGCCCAGGCAGGGCTCGGCACCTGGTTGCCCCGGGAGATCGGCGCCAAGAAGGTCGGCATCCTCGCGTACGGCGTCGTGCAGTCGGCCGCCTGCGCGACGGGGAGCGAGAACAGTTTCGAGAAGTACGAGACCGCCGAGGTCGTGTTCGTCGACAAGGCCCTCGCGTTCGGCAACCCCGACTTCAGTGCGCAGGTCGCGCAGATGGTCGACGAGGAGGTCGACTACGTCGTGGCATGCATCGACTTCAACGGCATCATCAACCTTCGCAAGGAGATGCTGCGCCAGGGCTTGGAAGCAGCCCAACTGCTCCCGAATGCGTACGAGCACGAGACGATTGCCGAGAACCAGCAGTTCCTGAACGGTCTCTACGTCGCGACGTTGTTCGCCCCGCTCGAGACCAAGCCCATGCCACCCGCGGTGAAGCTCTTCAAGAAGTGGATGAAGAAGACCGGTGCCGACATCACCGAGAACGCGATCATCGGCTGGATCAACGCCGATCTGTTCGTGACCGGTCTCAAGGCTGCGGGTGAGAACTTCACCCGCGAGAACGTGATCGATGCCATCAACCAGATGACCGACTACACCGCCAACGGGTTCCTCCCACCGGTCGACTGGACGACCGCGCACGAGGACGACCAGGACTGCATGGCGCTCCTGAAGATCGTGAACGGGAAGTTCAAGCCCGTGGTGGGTGAGAAGGGCAAGCCGTTCCTCTGCTTCTCCAATGACCTCGGGAAGGTGCCGAAGGATCCCGACACGGCGTAGCCGGGCCGATCATCACCCGCTTCGCCGACCGGCTCGTGTTCGAACCCACGCCCCGGTGATGAAGACAACCGGACCGTGCTCGCCGGTCAGCATCTTCTCTTTGTCAACCCGTCGTTGCGGGAAAGCGGAACAGCAAGCCTGGTATCTCTACTACCGTAGTAGTAGCCTTTGCGAATGCCACGAGGAAGGCCGTCACCGAAGCTGGCGATCACCGTCGACGCCGATGTGCACGATCGTGTCCTCGACGCTGCCGCCGCCGAAGGTCTCAGCGTCTCGGCTTGGATGACGAACGCAGCGCGTCGCGCGCTGCTCGTTCGCGATGGCCTGGCTGCCGTCGCCGAATGGGAAGCCGAGCACGGACCACTCACCGAGGCCGAGCTGGCCGCGGCCCACCAGCGTGTCGCCTCACAGGTCGGCAGGACCGCGGCCGGGGCGCGGCGGCGCTCAGCGTGAGCGTCGTGTACGACTCCGGGGCGCTGATTGCTGCGGAGCGGTCCGACCGAACGGTGTGGGCGGATCATCGTGCGCGTCTCGAGCTGGGACTCGTACCGATCGCCACGGCTCCGGTCGTTGCCCAAGTGAGTCGATCAGGGCGACAAGCGCAGCTACGCCGTTTCCTGCGGGGCTGCGACATCGTGCCATTCGCGCACGACGAAGCGCACGACGTTGGTGAGCTCGCCGGTCGATCGGGTTCATCAGATGTCGTCGACGTTCACCTCATAGCGATTGCTCATCGACGACAGGTCGGCGTCGTGACATCCGATGAGAACGATCTCACGCCAATCGCCGATGCGCGTCGACCGCGGGTCGCTCTCATTCGCGTCTGAGACCGCCACCGGCTCCGAACGCATTCTCGTGCAGGGCGCCAATCCATCCATCTCAGGAGAGAGCACCCCGGCACCGCAGCGTTCGTGCGCTCGACGTACGGTGAGGTGCTCGCCTCCGGGCGTTTGTGCAGGTCAGGTGCTTGTTCGGGGCTGTCACACCCCTGTGGTTCACTGCATCGGTAGCGCCTCGCGGACGGGCCTGACGTCCTGCCACTGGATCCGGCCGGCAGCTCGCCGGACGGTCGAGACGGAGCAGAGCCATGTCCGTGGTGCCCGCGGCGATCGACGTCGCCAGCCAGGAGAGGTTCGACTTCTCGGCGCGCGTCGATGCCTTGCGCGCCCAGCCCAACGCGGCGCTGCGCGAGAGGGTCCAGTGGGCGCGGCTCCAGCAGGAGCGCTGGTGGCTCGAGGAGCTCGCCGCGACCCGCGTGCTCGACGATCGCGAGGCGCTGGCGTCGCTGCCCGATGCGACCCAGTCCACGCGCACCAACCGGACGAACCTGCGGGTGGCCCGGGAGCTGGAGTCGCTGCCCGAGATCGCGGCGGCCGCGCACGAGGGCGAGATCTCACGGGATCAGCTGTCGCCATTGGTGGAGGTCGCCACTCCAGAGACCGATGGGGACTGGGCTCGGCGGGGGGCGCGCATGCCGGCCAACGACCTGGAGCGCATGGCGCGCCGGGTCCAGAAGGTCACCGCCGCCGACGCCGCGGCCCGCAATCAGGCGCGCGAGCTGCGAATGTGGCGCGACGGCGCGCGGGGGATGGCGCTGGGTCGCTGGTCGTTGCCCGACGTGAACGGCGTGTTGGTCGAGAAGGTGCTCGACCACATGGCCGAGCGCATGCGCCCCGCACGCGGCCAGAAGTGGGACTCGCTCGAACACCGGCGCGCCGATGCGCTCGTCGCGCTCGTCACCACGTATGCCGAGCTCGAACCGACCGGCAAGTTCCGCATCGAGATCGTCAACATCCACGATCCCAACGCCGTGTCGTTCGGTGCTTCCATCGACGGCATCCCCCTGCCCGACGAGACCATCGCGGCATTGATGCCCAGGGCCAAGGTGCGCGACTGCGTCCCCGACGACAACGGTGTGGCCCGCACGGTCGACAAGCCGCGCCAAGCGCTGCCCAAGGACATCGAACGGCACGTGCGCCGCCGCGACCTCAGCTGTCGCTGTGGCTGCGGCGAGACCCGCAATCTGCACATCCATCACACCGATCCGGTCAGCCAACACGGCGACAGCTGGGATGTTCGCAAGCTCGCGCTCGTCGCCAGCTACCACCATTCACTCTTCGAACCTCACGGTCCCTACCGCATGATCGGCAACGCCGAAGAGCCCGGGGACCTGCGCGTCGTGCACCGCGACGATCTGGCCCGCGAGGGTCCCGATCCCTAGCGACCCCGTGCGGTGGTGGTCACTTCCCCGCCAGCTCCTTGACAACTGAAGATGCACGACCGGGCGCGCTCGAAGCGAGGGCGAGCGCGCCCGCGCCCTCGACGGGGGTCACCGTCGTTCAGCGCGCGAGGTCGTCGAGGACGGCCGCGACCGTCTCGGGCTGGCTGACCATGCACATGTGGCCGGCGTCGAGATCGACCAGCTTGCAGTGACCGACGTTGTTCGCGAATCGCAGTTGCTTCTCCGCAGAGACGATGGCGTCCTGCAAGGTGCGGATCCAGGTGCGGGGCATGCTCGATCGCAATGGTGTGAGATCGACCGCGTCAGTCGTCAGGCGCGGTGCTTCGGCCACGAGGCGCTCGACGCACCACGCGAACTGTGCCTCATCGAGATCCTCGCCGAGCACGAGCTTGGCCACCGCTTCGTCCATCACCCGAGGTTCGATGTCGCCGTTCGCGCGTACGAGCTCCAGGACCTCGGGGTCGAGGGTGTCGAGGCACGACGTTCCGTCGTCGGGGACCGTGCACGCGATGAACACCGCGTGACGCACGCGCTCGCCGAGCCTTCCGATGATGGTGGGCATCGACGCACCCGCGAGCGAGTGCCCGACGAGCACGAGCTCGTCGAAGCCCGCGGCATCGACGTCGGCGAGCACCGACGCGGCGCAGTCGGCGAACGTCACCGCACGCAGGTCCGCCGGATGCCGGCCGCGGCCGGGGAGATCGACGGCGAGCGCAGGGCCGGCGAGGTGCGGCACCAGGAGGTCCCAGCACCGGTGGTCCAAGCCGCCCCCGTGGACGAGCACGATCGGGGTCACGGGTTGCCGGCTTCCCCGTCGCGCGCCCGCCATGCGTCGGCCGCGTCCCGTTCCAGACGGAGGGCATCGCCGAACGGCAGCCGCTGGGTGCGGCGGAAGAGGTCGACCTGGCGCCGGACGGCGTCCTGGTCGTTGGCACGGATCGACTGCGCGAGCTCGTACGTGCGAGGAAGCAACGCGTCGTGGGGCACGACGTGGTTGACGAGTCCGATCCGCAGGGCTTCCGGCGCGTCGACGAGCGTCCCGGTGAGCGAGAGCTCGACGGCCTTGCGACGGCCCACCGCGGCGGGGAGCGCCGCGCTCATGCCCCATCCGGGCATCAAGCCGGCCTTGGCGTGGGTGTCGCCGAAGCGCGCCCGCTCCGACGCGACGATCAGGTCGCAGGCGAGCGCGAGCTCGAGCGCGCCGGTCACACACACGCCGTTCACCGCGGCGATGGTCGGCTTCGGACAGGCGCGCACCGCCACGGTCGGGTCGAGGCGCTTCGGGAGCCCGCCGGGCGCCCGGATCTCCTTGATGTCGGCGCCGGCCGAGAAGCTCGGGTCGGCGCCCGTGATCACGACGACGTCGATGCCGTCGTTCTCGCCCGCGCCGGTGAACAGCTCAGCGATGCGCTCTCGCATCGCCAGCGTCATCGCGTTGCGAGCTTCGGGACGGTCGATCGTGATCGTGCGCACCCCATCGGCATCGGCGACCCTCACCTGTTCGGCGGGGTCGCTCACGACAGCGGGATTCGTGAGTTGTCCCAGGTGAGGACCCGGGCGTCGGGCACGAGCTCGAACAGCACGCGACCCGGCGCTTCGTAGACCGCACGGGTCTCGTTCGGCATGCTCGAACGCTGACTGCGGTACGAGCCGTACTTGTCGTGCAGCGCCTGCTCCACGCGTTGCGTCGTGGCGTCGTCGGTGACCTCGCGCGCGTCACCGGTCACGAGCACGGCCTTCAGCTCGCGCCAGTACGTCCCCGACTCCACGAGGAGACAGCAACGCGGGTTGTTGCGCAGACGGGCGACCTTCTTCGTGCGGGCGGGACCACCGAAGTAGATGCGCCGGTCGATGACCACGAACCACAGTGGGAGCGAGATCGGTGTGCCGTCGGCCTTCATGCTCGTGACGATGCCGGTGTGGGCGCGGGCGAGCTCGTCCCAGGCTTCCTCGAGCGACAGCCGGATGCTCACCCGACCTGCTTGCGTCGTGTGGTCCGCTCCGAGATGCGACCGAGCAGCTTGGTCAGCACGCGGGAGTGCAGGTTGCCCGAGTGCCACTGCGTGACGACCTTCCCGGTGGGAGACGTGAAGTAGTTGTTGCTCATCGTCCAGCCTCGCTGAGGCTGTCGACCGCGGGAAGCGGGATCGGCAACGTCACCGGCTGACCTGTCGCGCCAACCAATCGTCGACGTCACTCAAGGCGCGCTTCACCATCGCCGCGCCCGGCACCAAGCCGTACCCGTGCGGCAACCCGGGGTAGACGTGCAGCTCGCACGGCACCCCGGCCTGGTTCAGCCGGGTCGCGTAGTCGACGTCCTCGTCGCGGAAGCCGTCGATCGCGCCCACCGACACGAACGCGGGTGGCAGAGCGGCGAGATCAGTTGCCCGCGCCGCGGCGGCATAGATCGGAAGATCCGAGGTGCCATAGAGATCACCGAGGTAGGACCGCCACCCGAACTCGTTGGATTCGCGAGTCCAGACGTAGAGGCCCTCGAGTCCGATCGACTGGGTGTGCTGCCGGTCATCGAGCATCGGGCAGTCGAGGAGCTGGAACGCGACCGGGAGCTCACCGCGGTCGCGGGCAAGCAGCGCAAGCGCGGCGCTGAGACCGCCGCCCGCGCTGATGCCGCCGATGCCGATGCGGTCGCGGTCGATGCCGAGCTCGTCAGCACGCTCGAACGTCCAGGCCAACGCGGCGTAGCAGTCGTCGAGCGCAGCAGGGTACGGGTGCTCTGGCGCGAGCCGGTAGTCGACCGACACCCCGACGATGTCCAGCTTCGGGCACCACCGGTCAAAGAGCTGTTCATCCATGGTGTAGCTGCCGATGATGTAGCCACCCCCGTGGATGTGGAGCAGCGCGGGCCGGGGCACATCGCTTTCGGAGGCCCGGTAGACGCGCACCGGCACCGCTGGGTCGCCGGGGACCTCGTGCTCGGTGTACTTCACGGCGCCCGAGCGCTCCACCGTCGGGAACGGGTTGGCACGGAACGTCGCCAGCACGTCGCGGTCGAGCGACGGCATCTCGAATGCACCGAGGATCTCTTGGAGCTCCGGATCGAGCAGCCTCTGCATGTCGATGGCCATGGCGAGCGTCACCGGTTCAGGAGGAGGTTCGCGATCTCGGTCGCGCCGGGGAACGAACCGGTCATGCCCGAGCTCATGTATCCGGCGTCCGAGATCAGGGTGATCCCGTTGACGGCGCGCGCCGCGTCGCTGCACAGGAACACCAGCAGGTATGCCTGCTCGAGCGGGGTGGACGGCTCGATGCCGGTCTCGCCGCGGTAGTCGGAGCCGAAGCCCAGCCACACCTCCCTGTTGGCTTGCGCGAGCGGCGTGTCGGTAGGGCCAGGGCAGATCGCGTTGATCCGGATCCCGCGCTTCAACATCGGGAACGCCTCGCGCGCCACGTACGCACACATCGCCTGCTTCATCGACATGTAGTCGGCCTTGCCGTTCGCTTCGACCCATTTCACCGCACTGTCGAAGTCAGGCGTGTCGAGGAGCTCGTGGAGCTGCGCGAGGTTGGGCTCCCACCCGAGGCCCGCGGCCGACGAGATCATGCCGATCGCCGACCCACGCGGCAGCATGTCGTTGGCGAGCAACCGCTCGATCAGGTGCCGGTGCCCGATGAAGTTGATGCGCTCGATGCCGGGCGTGCCGTCGGCGACGCCCGCGCACGAGAACAGCGCATCGACCCTCGCGCCACACTCGTCGACGGCGGCATCGATCGACGCTGCCTCGGCGAGGTTCACATGGATGGCCTTCGCGCCGGCCAGCGTGACCTCGGCGAAGTCCATGACGACGACTTCGGCGCCGGCATCCTGCGCGAGCTCGGCCGCGGCCGCGCCCATCCCGGTGGCGCCGCCCACCACGAGCACGCGCTTGCCGTCGTAGCGGAACGCATCGAACAGACCCATGACTCTCCTCTTCCGGCACCGGGACGCTCCCGAGCGCGGACAGAGAATCTAATTCTCGCTGGAAGAGTGTGTGATGTCCGCGCGAGCAGGGGTGGTCTGTCCCACTCTCGAGTGAGTTGGACTACGCGTCGTAGTCGATGACGACTTCTCGGCTCGTCGGCAGTGACTGGCAGGTGAGCACCCAGCCGTCCGTGACCTCCTCGGGGGACAGCGCGTTGTTGACGCGCATCCTCACCGTGCCGGCGTCGAGATGCGCCATGCACGTCGCGCAGTGCCCCTGCTCGCAGGAGAACGGCGGGTTCAGGCCGGCTCTTCGTGCTGTCTCCAGGATGGTGTCACCCACTTGGTAGTCGATCGACTTCTCTTGCTTGGCGAGCTTGATCACGATCGACTCGGTGTCCGAGGTCTCGGACTCGCTCCCGGTGTCTTCGCTGAGCTCGAAGCGCTCGATGAACACGTGCGTTGGCTCGACGCCCAGTGTGGCGAGGCCGGCTTCGACGGTGTCCATGTAGGGCCCTGGACCGCAGATGTAGAAGTCGGCATCGACCTGCGCACCCGCCAGCTTGGCGCACGCGTCTGGGTCGAGGAACCCGCCGTCCGAATCGAGGTGGTGGTGCACGGACAGCCGATCGCCATTGCTTGCGATCAGTCGGTCGATCGCCTCGCGGAAGATCACAGAATCGGCGTCGCGGTTGGCGTACACAAGCCGGATCGGCCGGCCCGTCGTGACCAACGCGGTCTTGACGATCGAGATGACCGGCGTGATGCCGCTGCCTCCGGCGAAGGCGACGATCGGCGTGTCGTGCGGGTGCAACACGAACAAGCCTGAAGGGCGGAGCACGTCGATCGTGTCTCCGAGCGTGAGCGTGTCGTTCATCCAGTTCGACATGCGGCCGGTCGGTACCCGCTTCACCGTCGTCGTGAACGGATCACCAGTGTCGGGGGAGCTCGACATCGAATAGCAACGCACGACTTCGTCACCGTTGACGGTGGCTCGGAACGTGCAGAACTGTCCGGCGGTGTAGTGGAAGGTGTCCCGCAGCGTCGCGGGGATGTCGAGCACGAATGAGCGCGTGTCGGTGGTCTCGTCGTGGATGTCGAGAATCGCAAGCGGGTGGTACTGGTGCTCGTGGAGCAGCAAGAGCGGGTCGGCGTCCGTCGACGCAGGGCAGTCCACGAGTAGGGGGTCGGCTCAGCGACCCCTCCACTCGGGGGCGCGCTTCTCGATGAACGCGGTCGCGCCTTCTTTGGCGTCCTCGCTGCTGAAGATGACGTCTTGCCACTCGGTGACGCGTGCGCGCGCAAGAGCGTGATCCGTCACGCCCAGGCGCACGAGCTCCTTCACTGCCTTCAGCGCGAGCGGTCCGTTCGCGGCCATGCGCTCGGCCAGGTCCAGCGCCGCACCGAGCACCTCGCTCGGAGCCACGACAGTGTTGATCAGGCCGAGCTCGTAGGCGCGCGCCGCGCTGATCCGATCTCCGGTCAGGGTCATCTCGAGCGCGATGCCGAGCGGTACACGCGTGCCGAGGAACGTGCCTCCGCCCGCCGGGAACAGGCCGCGCTTCACCTCGGGAAGCCCGAACTCGGCCTCGGACGACGCCACGATCACGTCACACCCGAGCAGCAGCTCGAAGCCGCCGGCCACCGCGGTGGCGTTCGCCGCACCCACGACCGGCACCGCGACCTCACCCTGGATCAGTCGGAAGAAGCCACGCGTCGTGTCCGGATCGTCGATGCCGGTGTCGTCGTCGGCGGCGAACGCCGCCAGGTCCATCCCGGCGCAGAAGGCGCGGTCACCCGTGCCGATCAGCACCAGCGCGCGGACCTCAGGGTCGTCCTCTGCCGTCGTGACGGCATCACTGATCCCGCGGAGCATTGCCCCGTTCAGCGCGTTGCGCGCGTCGGGGCGGTTCAGGCGAGCGACCAGCACCGCATCGTGACGCTCCTGCACCAGCTCGTCCGTCGTTGACACGGCGCTCCTGTCCCATGAGAATCCGGTTCTCGTACGCCGGAGACCACCCTATTGGGATGGGCTTCTCGGGACGGCCCTCTTGGGATGGGGTTCTGGCTGCTTGCAAAGGGGGAGCAGTGGCTTGGAGCCTTCATCGTTGTGCCGCGATCGCAGCGGCGATCGCGTGGTCCGTAGCAGCCAGCGCGACCGTGGCCGTCGCAGGTCCTGACGTGGCGACGCCCGTCTCCGAAGGGCCGATCACCGCGGGTGGGAACCCGAGCCTGCTGGGCCCGAACATGACGGGCGCCGGCTACGTGCTCGAGGAGTTCTTCATCGAAGGCGAAGCCACCGCGTACGAACCGATCGGCAAGCTCGGCGCCAACGGCAAGTGGCGGGTCGAGCCAACGACGACAGCTCCGTTCAAGACGCGCATCGTGATGTGGCGGCCTGCCGACCCCGCCGACTTCAACGGCACGGTCTTCGCTGAGTGGTTGAACGTGAGTCCGGGCTTTGACAACCCACCCGACTGGCTCAACGGCCACAACTACTACGTGCGTGAGGGCGCGGTGTGGGCCGGCATCTCGGCGCAGGCCGCAAGCGTGAACGGGGGCGAGATCCGGGTCGAGGCCGGCGAGGAGGTGCCACCTCCCGGTGGACTGGTCGGCCAGAACCCCGAGCGTTACGGCACGCTCGAGCACGCAGGGGACGAGTTCTCCTTCGACGTGTTCAGCCAGGCCGGGGCCGCGCTGTTCGGCAACGCCGAGGGATCGATCCCACTCGACGGCTTCGAGGTCGAGCGTGTGATCGCGGTCGGCGAGTCGCAGTCGGCGTTCCGGATGACCACGTACATCAACGCGGTCCACCCGATCGCGCAGGTGTACGACGGGTTCCTCGTGCATAGCCGTGGGGCTCAGGCCGCGCCGTTCGGTGAGCAAGAGCTCGGCGAAGCGCAAGAGGAGATGCCGACGGGTGTGAAGATCCGCGCCGACGTCGGCGTGCCGGTCCTCAACGTCCAGATGGAAGGCGACCTCATCGCCCTTGGCTCGTTCCCGGCGCGTCAGAAAGACACCAAGAACTTCCGACTGTGGGAGGTTGCCGGCACCGCGCACGCGGATGCGTATCTCGCCGGGATGTCGTTGGGCGATCTCGGAGACGGCAGCGCGGAAATCCAGCTCCTCGATCCCGCCGCGGCCAGTGGGGGTATCCTCGGGTGCGAGGAGCCAATCAACGCGCACGGGCAGTATGCGGTGATCATCGCCGCGCTCGACGCGCTCGACGGCTGGATCCAGACGGGCAAGGCACCGGCGAGGGCACCCCGGCTCGAGGCGACCAGTGACGGTGACTCGCTGACCATCGAACGCGACGAGCACGGCATCGCGGTCGGCGGCATTCGGACACCCGTCGTCGACGTCCCGATTGCCACGAACGACGGCGAGCTGAACATCGGCCAGACGTTCTGCCGGTTGTTCGGCCACACCATCCCGTTCGATGCCGCCACGCTCGCGGAGCTGTATCCAAACGGAGAAGCCGAGTACGTAGCGGCGTTCGAAGAGTCAGCGGACGCGACTGTCGCCTCGGGCTACTGGCTGGACGTCGAAGCCGAGCACTGGAAGGCGGCGGCCGCCACGATCACGTTCCCCGAGTAACCGCGGAGCAGCCGAGCGTCCCGAAGGGCGGCCGCAGGTACCCTGCGGCCGAGCGAGCGCGACCATGGAGGCGCGTCAGCCCCTTGGAAGGGGGCGGACGGGATCGGTGACGCCGTCCCAGTCTGCCGCCGCGGCGTCGAGGAGGTCGGCGAGTCCCTGCGCGGCGTCGTTGAGCTCGGCCACCTCGACGATCGTGGTGACGATCGGATCCGTCTCGTAGTACGCGAACGAGACCACGCCGTCACCCCGGAAGACCTGTGACCAGCCCGCCGCGTTCGCCGCTTGCGTCACAGCATCGAAGTCCCGCACCCACCACGCGAGCTGCTGGTAGCCCTCGTGGCCGGCATCGAGGAACTCGCGGTAGATGCTCGGCGTGTCATCGACCGGTTGGATGAGCTCGATCTGCATCGGCCCTGAGCTCGCGAACGCGACCGAGATGGTTGGTTCGCAGTGGTCGCCGCGATACCAGCAGTCGCGCAGCTGGTGATCGCCTGTCGTGTACCACGGGCCGACCCCGAGCGAGCACCAAGACTTCAACGCCGCCTGGAGATCGCGGACGACGAAGCCGACCTGTCGGATCGGGCCCTCGAGCACGGTGTGCATCGCGGCGTGAGCATTGCACTCTCAAAAAAACGAAAACTAGGTTCTTCCCCCAGCCATGGACACGCGGGACACTCCCGAACAGGCGGAGCTGCCATCCGTGTGCGCGGCGGCGCCGGGGATCCTGTCCACGATGGACCTGCCACACATCACCCCCGCCGGCCCGCGGCGGACTGCGACGTGACTGGTCCGCTCGCGGGCATCCGGGTGCTCGAGGTCGGGCACCTGCTCGCGGGCCCGTTCGGCGCGATGCTGCTCGCCGACCTCGGCGCCGACGTCATCAAGATCGAGCCGATCGGTGGTGACGTGTCGCGCCAGGTCGGGTCACGCGCGGTCGACGGTCACAACGTGTACTTCGCGAGCCTGAACCGCAACAAGCGAAGCGTGCACCTCGACCTCACCACGCCGGAGGGACAAGCCGCGTTTGGTGATCTCGTCGCATCCGCACACGCGCTGCTCGTCAACCTGCGCCCTTCCGCGATCAGGAAGCTCGGGCTCGACTACGAGTCGCTCCGGACGCGCAACCCGAAGCTCGTCTGCGTGGCGCTCACCGGCTTCGGTCTCGACGGGCCGGCACGTGAGTGGCCGGCGTTCGACTACGTGATCCAGGCGAACACGGGTGTCGCGGCGATGACCGGCGAGCCCGATGGGCCGCCGGTGCTCGCGGGCTACTCGGCCGTCGACAACTCCGCGGGGATCATGGCCGCACTCGGCCTCGTGGCGAAGGTGCTCGAGGGCAAGGGCGGCCAGATCGACATCTCGCTGTACGACGTCATGCTGTCGCAGCTCAACTACAAGGCTGCCGAGTACCTCAACGGCGGCGCGCCGCCCGCGCGCCAAGCCTTCGGCGCGCACACCTTCTATGTGCCGGCCCAGCTGTTCGAATGCGGGTCGGGACACCTTGCGATCTTCGTCACCCACGACGAGTTCTGGCGCCGGCTGTGCACCGAGGTCGGGCAGCCGGAGTGGGCCGACGATCCCCGGTTCGCAACCATGGCCGCGCGCTTCGAGCACCGAGAGCAGCTCCTTGCCGACCTGGGCGCGGTGCTGCGCCAGGCTCCAGCAGGGGAGTGGGTCGAACGCCTCCGCCCACTCGGGCTCGCGGTGGGTGAGGTGCTCGGGCTCGACGCCGCGCTCGACGGTGACCTCGCTCAGGCCCGAGGGATGGTCACGGGGATCGACACGCCCGATGGCCCGCTCCGCATGGTCGGCAACCCGATCCACGTGGTGGATCAGGAACCGGAGTACCGGCCGCCGCCGCGCCTCCACGAGCACACCGACGAGATCCTCGGTCAGGCGTAGGTACGCACGAGCGCGAGCACCATCTCCGCGTCGGGGCCCTCCGCGATGAGTCGAGTTGCGGCCGGCTCGACCCGTCGAGCGGCGACCGCGCACCACTCGTCGCCGGGACCGGTGACGCGCGTCGTCGCGGTCGCTTCGTCGCCGAAGCGCCACTGCTTGCCATCCGGCCCATCGAGTGTGACAGCCACCGGTCCCAAGAGCGTCGAACCCTCACGCTCGAAGGCATACGGCAGGGTGGCCCACGCAAGCCACGCGATGTGATGCAAGCGATCGGCATCGCTCGGGAGGGTGATGCCGAGCGCGTCGGCGATGTCGCCGGTGTGGATCCACGACTCCGACAGGCGCGTGGTGGCGAGCGTTGCCGGTGACAACGTGTTCGTCACCCAGGGCAGACGCACGCCAAGGTCGGCTGCCGACAACGCCGCGTGCTGTGCGACAGATCCGGCGCGCCATCGCCTCAGGAGCTCGCAGGACGACGCGCCACGCTCCATGTCGACTGCCTCCGCCGCGCCCTCGTCGACGTTCGCGCCTTCTCGGAAGATCCGCGCCTGGCCTTCGAAGTCGCCACTCGCGCTCGCGGCGGCGAGCTCGTCGGTCTGGGCCAGGTGGACGACGACGTCGGCCACCGTCCACCCGGGGCAGCGGGGGACCGGCACCGCCCACTGGGCGTCGTCCAGGGAGTCGAGCATCGCGTCGAGGTCGGCATGCTGCGCGGTGAGCGCGGAGAGGATGCCTTCCATCCGGTCGGTCATCGTGGCGATTCTTGTCCACGCCTCGTGTCGCGAGTCATGATGCGGGCCATGGACGTCTCACACTTCAACCACTCCGATTCGATCACCATCGACCGCTCACCTGATGACGTGTACGCCATCGTCAGCGACGTGAGTCGCATGGGCGAGCTCAGCCCGGTCGCCACCGGCGGGGCTTGGGACGACCCGGCGACCGCCGGCACCGAGGGCGCGACCTTCAAGGGTGAGAACGCGATCGGTGACTTCACGTGGACGACGCACTGCTGTGTGGTCGCTGCCGACCCGGGCAAGGAGTTCGCGTTCATCAACCGGGGTCAAGAGGGCAACCTCGACCTCGTGCGCTGGGGCTACACCTTCGAGCCCGAAGGCGACGGCACCAAGGTCACCGAGTCGTGGCAGGTGCTGTCCGACTACCCGGTGATGGTGCGCGACGGCGACGAGTCGATGGAGGTCGCGGCCATCGAAGCGCGCATCGAGGGCATGGCCCAGATGGCCCGCGACGGGATCCCCCAGACCCTCGCCAACCTCAAGCGCGTCGCCGAAGCCTGACCCCCGGGGTTTCGGCACGCTGAACAACACAGAGCTGGGTTCAGCGTGCCGAGAAACCTGGCAGAACGGCAAGCCCCAACTAGGCAGATCAGGCCGTCGTGAGGGCTCGGCCGAGGAAGACCATCGGGAACGGGTAGTCGTCGTAGGGCTCGATCTCCTCGAACCCGAGGGATCGATAGAGGTGGATGGCGCCGGTGCGCGACGGCACCACGTCGAGGACGATCCGCTCGTACCCCAGCCCGGCAGCGCGCTCGAGGCAGGCCTCCATCAGTGCCTTCGCGACGCCGGCGCGGCGGAACTGGTGGCGTACCCACAGGCGCCGCACCTCGACGGCGCGTTCGTCCACGCGGGCGAGCCCGACCGACCCGGCCGCGTCGTTGCCGATCCACGCCACCACCAGCGCGCCATCCGGCGCGACATAGGGGCCGGGGAGCCGTGCGATGTCGAGTCGCATGAGCTCGAGCACACCCGGTGATTGCTCAGGGTTCGGCAGCCCGGTCTCCGCGATCGTGCCCTCGAGGTACTCAGTGAACAGCTCGCGCGCGAGCGCGAGGTCGGTGCACTCCGCGACGACGACGGATTCTTCTTGGCTCACGCCTCGCTACGCCGGCGCGTGGATGCCGTACAGCTCGGCCGCGTTCGCCCAGAGGATCTTGTGCCGTTGCTCTGGCGTCGCGTGCGCGAGGGCGCGGTCGATCTGCTCGCGAACGTTGCCGTAGAGACACGTGGGATGGGGGTAATCCGTCTCGAAGAGGATTCGGTCGACCGGGATCTCATCGAGCAATCGTTTCGGTGCGACGGTCTCGAACCAGAAGCAGGCGTACACCTGACGCGCGAAGTACTCCGACGGCATCAGCTCCCATTCGCTCGTGCGATCCGGCCGTCCCTCGAGATAGGCGTAGTCGGCGGCTTCGAGCACGAAGGGCACCCACCCGATCCCGCTCTCGACCGACACGAACTTGAGATCCGGGAAGCGCGGCAGCACGCCACTCGTCAAGAGGTCGGCGACTTGAAGCCCGTTCTTCAAGAAGAGCTCGGTCGCGGTGTAGGCGTAGGTGGCCGCCGCGCCTTGTGCGGCGATCCGCTTCGGGGTGAACGACGTGGACGGGTCGCCGCTGCCGATGTGGAAGTGGATGGCCATGCCGGCTTCTTGCGCCGCGCTCCAGATCGGATCCCAGTGCGGCTCACCGAGGAACGGAAGCCCGAACCGCTGCGGCTCGCCGGTGAACAGCACGCCGCGATGCCCGGTGCGCGCGCACCGCTCGATCTCCGCCACCGCCGCGTCGACGTCCCAGAACGGCGTCGCCATGATCGTGATGAAGCGGCGCTCGTCGATCGACGCGAAGTCGCGCAGGAAGTCGTTGTACGCGCGCACGCACAGGAGCTTGAGCTCGTCGTCGTCGCTTTGGAGGAAGTGCTGGTTCCCGAAGCCGGCGACGTTGGGGTAGAGCACTTGTGCCCATACGCCGAGCTCGTCCATGTGGGCCAGGCGCGCCGTGGCGTCATGGGCCGCGGGCGGGCACTCCTCCATGGTGGCGGGGCCGCTGGGGAACGGTTGCGACCATCCGGCGGTTGCGGTCATGCCCACCACGCCCACGGTGCGCTTCCCGAACTGCCACACATCCCGACCCTGATCGTCACGGGTCATGCGGGGCACCTGGTCGACGTACTTGGCCGGCACCCGCGAGGTCCACAGATCGGGTGGCTCGGTGAGATGCGTGTCGGCGTCGATGACCAGCTCGACGTCAGAAGCAATTGCCATGCCGGGCAGGGTATCGAGATTGCCGCAGACGGGTACTTTCGTCGTGATGCCCATCCTCCTCTTGCTGTTCGTGGTGGTACCGCTCGTCGAGCTGTACGTGATCATCCAGGTGGGTCAGGAGATCGGCGCGCTGTGGACGATCGTGCTCTTGCTGGCGATCTCGGTCGTCGGGGCCTGGCTCGCCAAACGAGAGGGCCTCGGTGTGTTCCGACGCATCAAGGCGCAAGTGGACGCGGGCAAGGTGCCCGGCGCCGAGCTCGTTGACGCTTTCCTCATCCTCCTCGCTGGCGCGCTGTTGCTCACGCCGGGTTTCGTCACCGACGTCTTTGGGATCGCGCTGCTGCTGCCACCGACGCGCGCGCTAGTCCGCCGAGTGGTGCGGGGGCACTTCAAGGGTCGGGTCGATCGCGTGCGCCGATGGACTGGGCGCGGACCGTCCCCTGAGATCGACGTCTGACGACGCGGCCCATGCAGCCGGTCCAATGTGTTGCGCGCATCGGGTCCCCAGCGCTGCTAGGGCTCAGATCCTCGCGGTCACGCTGGGGACGGTCGACCACTGGATCAGCACGAGAGGGTCGGGGTCGGATACCCCTGACGGTTGACCGCGCGCGTCACTTGTACCGTTGCTGCGTGGCCGACGGCGAGATCACGCTCGAAGTCGGTGGGCGCGAGGTGACCGTCTCGCATCCCGAGAAGGTCTTCTTCTCCGAGCACGGTGAGACCAAGCGCGACCTCGTCGACCACTACCTGCGCTTCGCGGAGCCGGTGATGCGCACGATGGGCGGACGCCCGACCATGCTCCAGCGCTTCCCTGACGGCGCCGACGGTCCGTCCTTCTACCAGAAGCGTGTTCCGAAGTCGGCGCCCGAATGGCTCGAGACCACGATCGTGAGCACACCGAACGGGACGACGTCACGAGCACTCGTGGTTGCCGACCTCGCGCACGTGGTCTGGGCCGTGAACATGGGCTGCCTCGGGTTCCATCCATGGCCGTACCTCGCTGCTGACGCCGAGCACACCGACGAGCTCCGCCTCGACCTCGATCCGCAACCGGGCACCGACTTCACGAACGTGCGCGCCGCAGCGGCAGCGCTGCGCGCTCTGCTCGATGAGCTCGGTGTCGTCGGCTACCCGAAGACCACCGGAAACCGTGGGTTGCACGTGTGCGTGCGACTCGAGCCGCGCTGGGACTCGTACCAGGTGCGCAGTGCGGCGGTCGCGATCGCCCGTGAGCTCGAGCGCCGCCACGGCGACCTCATCACCGCAGCATGGTGGAAGGAAGAACGAGGAGCGCGCGTGTTCCTCGACTTCAACCAGAACGCACCACACAAGACGGTCTTTGGCGCATGGTCGGCGCGATCACGCTCAGGTGGCCAGGTGTCCACCCCTCTGCGCTGGGAGGACGTCGATCAGGTCCATCCCGATGACCTGACGATCGCGACGCTCCCGGATCGGATCGCCGCGAGTGGCGACCCGTGGGAGGGAATGAACGACGCACCTCAGTCCCTCGAACCAATGCTCGAGATGCACGACCGTGACCGAGCCAACGGCCTGATGGATGCTCCCTGGCCGCCCGTCTACCCGAAGCAGCCGGACGAGCCGCCCCGGGTGGCGCCGAGCCGCGCGAAGAAAGAGGACTGAGTGCCGCCGCTGACCAACCTCGACGCGCGTGGCCCGCACCAACCCGTCGCCGGCACTCCGTCGCGCGTGCCGGGCTCGATCCGCCGTACGAGCAGCATCGACTCGACGAGACACCGGCCGCCCGGCGATGTCGAAGGTGATCCCTGGGGCCAGATGACGATGGACGCGCGCGGGCGCGATCTGCGCACCGGCCCCGACGGCACGGCCAGCGTGATGCGGACCGCGTCGGTCACGGCCGAGGTGAGCGGCGTGTTCCGGGAGCTCGAAGCCCTGCGCGCCAAGCCCGAACGAGCCGAGCTCCAGCAGCTGGTTGGCACGCCGGTCGGTCCCGGCTTCCGAGCGAAGGTCGACGCGCTCGTTCCCGACGAACGAGACGCGCACTCGCTGCTCTACCTGCTGCTCGACGATCTTCCAGGTGCCGGCCTCGTGTCCGGCTACTCCATGCTGCAAGCCGACGCAGTGCCCAAGGCGGAGCCCGGTACCGAGCGCCACGACGAGTACCTCATCGCGCGATCCGATCTCTGCGCGGGTTGGGCGGCCGACGGATCGATGATGACGATGATCCGCGAGCACGGAAAGAACCCCACACCGCTCGGACCAGAAGCGCCCGCGATCTGGGCCAGCGACAACGTTGGGTGGCACGACATCGAGCCGCTCGCTCCGACCGCCATGCGCCGCATCCGCCGCATCGACGTGCTGCCGACGGAGGACGGGCAGGTGCACCCGGTCGACGTCTTCTTTCGCGACAGCTACGCAAACGCCGAAGGCGTCGAGACCGTCGTCCACGAGTACTCGGTGTCGGCATGCATCGATGCGACCGAACGAACGGTGGCGAGCATCAACGCAACCGCGAACGTGCTGCCATGGCAAGAGTGCCCCGGCGCGATCGCCAGCGCAGGCCGACTGGTCGGTCACGCGCTGGCCGACCTGCGCCCGTGGGTGCGCGAGACGTTCACGGGCACCACCACCTGCACCCACCTCAACGACGTGCTGCGCGGCCTCTCCGACGTCGGTGTCCTGCTCGACTCGCTCTGACCCTCGGAAGACGCCCGCCCGCGACCCCCCCTCACAACCGCTCCTCGTGCGCCCGCCCGCCCGCGATCCCGGGGCCGCTTCGCGGCCCCGACCGCACGAGCAGCGGCACGGGAGCGTCCCGGGCTCGTGTTCCCGTCTTTCAGCGGCCGGAGAAGGTGGCCTTTCCTGGGCCGTGCTCGAGGAAGCTCTTGACTCCGGTGCGCGCGTCTTCGCTGGTGAAGACTTCGACGAACGCGGCGGCTTCGAGATCAAGGCCGCGGTCAAGAGGGCCGTCGAGTCCTTGGTCGATGACACGCTTGGCGAGCGCGAGTGCGACGGTGGGGCCCGCGGCGTAGGTGGCGGCTTGCTCGAGTGCGCGGTCTAGGAGCTCGGCCGCGGGGACGACGCGGTCGACGAGTCCGATGACCAGTGCTTCCTCTGCGCCGATCTGGCGTCCGCTCCAGACGATCTCCTTCGCGCGGGCGGGGCCTACGAGACGGGTGAGGCGTTGCGTGCCGCCGGCACCGGGGATCAGGCCGAGCAGGACTTCGGGTTGTCCGACGCGCGCGGTTTCGGCGGCGATGCGCAGGTCGCAGGCGAGCGCGAGCTCGAGTCCGCCGCCGAGGGCGACTCCGTGGATGGCGGCGATGACGGGGCGGGGGATCGCCGCGACCGCGTCGAAGGCGGCGCGGAAGCCGTCTTCGATTGCGCGTGCCTCTTCTGGTCCGCCGAACTCGGAGATGTCGGCTCCCGCGGCGAAGGCCTTTCCTGCACCGGTGACGACGACGGCGCGCACCGCGGCGTCGTCGGCGAGTGCACAGGCCGTGTCGGCCAGCTCTGCCAACAACGCTCGCGACAGCGCGTTCACCGGCGGACGATCGAGCTGCACGATCGCAACGCCGTCGGCTCGAGTCTCGGAAGTCACATGAGGCATGGGAGCCAGCCTGTCATGCGCCGCTACCGGGGGACTACCGGAACGCGTCGCGAGGGCGCTGCACGAGCTCGACCGGAACGCCGTCGGGATCGCTGGTGAAGGTGATCCACATGTCTGGGACGGGAGTGCCGTCGAGCGCTACGAGCATCGGCGGTCGGTCGAACTTCCAACCCTGGGCGACCATCGCGTCGTAGCTCGCGCGGGTGTCGTCCACGCCGAGCGCGAAGCGGTACCAACCGGCATGGTTCGGACGGTCGTAGTGCTGGCCGACGGCCACGGGTTCGCGCCACTCGGCGAGCACGAGCTCCAACGGTTCGTCGGGCAACTGCAGTCGTTGTGCCGTCACCTCGACCCGTCCGAGATGGCCGACCGTTGCCCCGTCGGTCACGGCCACCGGTCGGCCCACGAGCTCGAAACCCAGGCCGTGATACCACTCGATGGAGCGCGAAAGGTCGGTGCACGTGATCCGCAGGTGATGGACGCGGCTCTCGCTGTCGGTCAGCTCGGGCCGTTCGACGACATCGATCGCGAACCCTCGCGGGTCGACGACGGTCGCGCTCGGCGCGTCGAAGATCGGTGAGTGCCCCTTCGTGACGACCGATGCGCCGTGGGCATCGAGGTTCACCAGCGTTCGGTCGAGCCCACCCACTCCGAAGCCGACGGCTCGAAGGCCGACCTGGCTCGCGTCCGCGACCGGTGCACCTTCGAGCACGGGGTCGATCCAGCTCTGCACCTCGACCGCGGGGCTGACGCGTGGGCCGCGGGCGTCGTAGACGAACGCTGCGACGTTCTGCACGTCGTAGTCCATGCCGAGGATCGCACCGCTGGCCGGCTCGCCATTGGTGCGCATGGTCTCGCGCAACCCGAGTCCATCGACGAGGAGCGCTACCGGTGCTTCGACATCGGCGCAGCAGTAGCAGACGTGCAGGCAGCGGCGCGCAGGACGAGTGGCATCGGCCATGCTCTGCTCCGTCACTCGGCCAGCCTACGAAGGAGTCGGAGCGCATGCTGGAGGTCAAAGACGTGAAGGTAGGGGTGATCGGTGCCGGCGTGATGGGTAGCGGCATCGCGCAGGTCACTGCTACCGCCGGGTATCCATCGGTGTGTTACGACCTCGATCCCGGCGCCGTCGCCCGTGCCCGCGAGCACGTGACCACTGGTCGGTACGGATTCGATCGGGGGGTGGAGCGAGGCAAGCTCACCCGCGAACACGCCGACGCTGCGCTCGAGCTCCTGGAGCTGACGACCGAATTCGATGCCGCGACGAGCGCCGACGTGATCATCGAAGCCGTTCCCGAGCGACTCGATCTGAAGATCAAGGTGTTCCGCGATCTCGATCGTGCCGCGCCACCGAACACGATCCTGGCTTCGAACACGTCGGGCTTCTCGATCGCCGCGATTGGCGCCGCCACCGACCGTCCGGACCATGTGATCGGTTGGCACTGGGCGTCACCCGCGCCCGTGATGCGGTTCGCGGAGATCGTGCGCACACGCGACACCTCCGAGGAGGCCATCGATCGAGTCACCGAGCTCGCGACCGCGTGCGGGAAGAACCCGGTGGTCGTGCGCGACCACGACACCGCGTGGGGGTTCGTGGCCAACCGCATCTACGCGGCGGTCATGGACGAAGCCAAGCGGGTGGTTGACGACGGCGTGGCGACACCCGAGCAGGTCGACCAGCTGATGATCGACTGCTACGGCTGGCCGACCGGGCCACACACGATGATCCAAGGGGCCCTCTCCGGCTGGACGTGACGGGGTGTGGGGGATGAGCCCCACCAGTCACGGGCATCACTCGGGGCACGCCTCCCACGGGCGTTGCCGGAAAATCGGACATTCCGGTAATTTCGGTCGGGGCCTCGACCGAATCGGGACCCCTCACTACAGTGTGCGGCCGTCCCTCCCGACGTACCTCTGTGACCGGTCGCGGGCGTGCTCGAGTGGGCGTCCCCCCTCCTCATGACCTCTTCTTCCCCCACGCGCCGCGTCGTGACGCTGGCGGTCCTTGCCGCGGCGCTCGCCTCGGTGGGGCTCGCACCGGGAGCGGGCGCGCAGTCGATCGATGACCTGCGGGTCCAGGCCGAGCAGATCCAGGACCAGATCGAGGCCACTGACCTCCAGATCAGCGCGCTGAGTCAGGATCTCGCCGCCGCCGAGGCGCGGCTCGCCGCAGCCAACCAGGCGATCGCTGATGCCGATGCGCAGATCCTCGCCGCGAAGGCCGAGGTGAAGCGGATCAAGAAGCTGCTGCGGCAGAACGCGGCGCAGCTGTACCGCAACTCGATGACCGGCAACACGATCGACGAGTTCGACCTCGAAAGCGTCGAGGACCTGAATCGTCGAAGCCGGTACTCCGAGGTGATGGCGAACCGCGACGACAAGCTGCTCGCGCAGCTCGAAGCGGCGCAAGAGGACCTCGCGGCGCGCAAGGCCGAGGCCGAGAAGGCACGCGACGTGGCCGCAGCCGAGACGGCAACGATCGCGAGCGCGCAGGCATCGCTCCAAGCCGCGCAGGCGGAGCAACAAGCCGTGCTCGCGACCGTCCAGGGCGAGATCGCGGCGGCAGTGGCAGCTGAAGAGCGCCGTCGCGCGGAAGCGGCGCGTGCGCGTCTCGAGCGGGTGTCCGCGGGCCCGGTGTCGTACCCCGACGTCGGTCCACCGAACGGCAGCGCCGCGCAGGCGATCGCGTACGCGCGTGGTGTGCTCGGCTCGCCGTACTCGACCAACCCGCGCATGGGGCCGAGCTACGACTGCTCGGGCCTCACACACATGGCATGGCGCGCGGCGGGCATCATCATCCCGACCGTGTCCAACACGCAGTATGCGGGTCTCCCGCACGTGCCACTGAACGCGATCCAGCCGGGCGACCTCATCCTCTGGGGTCCGGAAGGATCCAGCCACGTGGCGCTCTACGTGGGCAACGGCATGATCATCGACGCATCCAGCAGCAAGAACGCCGTAGTGGAACGCCCCATCTGGGGCAACCCAGTGGGCGCAGCGCGCGTCACCTGACAACGCTCGCGTCCATCAGCCACGCGGGTCGGCCGAGCCGACAGCTCCCTGACCGCGAGGACACATCGGATGCTGGGGTCCTGCCCTACCTGCTCGTCGGTGGCTTCATCGGTGACGTGATGTTCGGCGTCGACTTCAACGAGGGCGCGATCGAGGGGTCCGGGATCGTCGGGTCGATCGTCGGCGCGGTGCTCGTGCTCCTCGCGTATCGCTCGATGAACCGCGCAGGCGCGTCACACCGAGCCTGAGCTCTCCGTAGCCAAGAGGTCCAGGACGAGCGCGGCGGTCCACGAGAACTCTTCAGCGCCCATCGCCTCACCGGTGAGCGCAGAGAAGTACTCGGCGCAGCCGCCGCGCTCGACCAGACCGATCGTCCGTTCCGTCAGCTCGTTCACGACGGCGTGCTCGCCGTAGACCCGTAGTCCCTGGATCACGATCCAGTTCGTGTTCACCCACGTCGGGCCCTTCCAGTAGCGCCGCTCCTGGAACTGCCGAGCGTTGGTCGGGACACTCGGGACCGGGTGAGCGGGCCAGAAGCCCTGATCCTCACTCTCGTTGCCTAGCAACCCGATCAGCCGACCTGCCCGCGCTTGGTCGACGACTCCGGCCCACAGCGGGAAAAACGTCGCCACCGTGGGGATGGTGAGCAGGTCACCGGTCACGGCGTTGCGGGAGCAGTAGTGCCCCGAGTCGTCGTCCCACAGCTGATCGAAGGCATGTGCGGTGAGATCGATCGAGCGAGCAAGGTCGCCATCGACGGTCTCACCGAGTTCCTCAGCGATCTGTCCGAGCGCGGTGTTGGACACGCACAGCAGTGAGTTGAAGGCCAAGTCCTCGATGAGCACCGACTCGTCGGGCGGCAAGCGTCGCAGCTCGAAGTCGTGGCGCTTCGCGTGGCGTGCGAGCGCCAGCATGCGCAGACCGTCGCCGTCGGAGGCGCGCTCGGCCGCGGGGATGAACTTCGTGTCCCGTCGAAACAGGCGTGCCACGCGAGCGAGGCGCAGCTTGAGTGCCATTCGCACCCACCAGGGCTCGGACATCTCGTGCAGGGCGCGCATCCATGGCGGTGTCGTGTCGAGGCCGCACTCCCACGGGTGCATCAAGGTCACGAGGCCGCGATCTTCGAGATCCCGTTCGCGATAGAGCCACCGGTGGTAGGCGACGAGGCGCGGGTATGCATTCGCGAGGAACGCCCGCCGCTCATCGACCGGGAGGTGTTGCGCGACTCGCCACGACGCGATGGCCGGCAGCGGTGGTTGCGTGATGCACGAGGTCTCGACGTCGCGCGGCGCTTGGGCGTGCCGCTTGGATTGCCAGATGCGCTTGCTCCCGATGTCTTTGATCCGCGACGCGAAGATCATGTGGGGGAGCATCCCGTTGCCCCACTGTCCGCGGAAGAGCGCGTCGATCTCGCCCGCCGCGCGACGCGCGTCGTGGTGGGCAAGACCGATCGCGGTGAAGCACGAATCCCACAGCCATTGGTGCGGGTAGAGCGCCTTCGACGGGATCGTCCAGGTGCCGCGACGGTTGCGGTCGAGGACGCCACGGGCGCGGTCCGCGAGCGCGGCGCGCCCTTCTGGACTCACGCGAAGTCGACCCGCAGGCGGGTGAGCACCAGCTTCGAGATGTGCCAGCGCCCGTCGTGCTTCTCGTACTCCTCGTGGTAGTGCCCGTATCCGTGCATCTCCCCGAGCGGCGCCCCCTCGGGCCAGCGCAGCATGTCCTCCCCCATTGGCTCGCTCGCTGCGGGCCGGGATACCCGACCCGCGGCCGCTCGCTCCTCGGCGAGCTCCCTGCGCTTCGCTCCGTTCGCCGCGCCGCGCACGCCCATCACCGCGTCGGGCGTGAACACCGCGTAGGCGGCGGCTTTGCCGACCGCCGGAGCAAGAGCCGCCGCCTGTCGGCGGCGACCAGTGGAGGCCGCGAAGCCGTCCCAGTCCTTGGTGTCCATGCACCGGAAGTAGCGCGCCTTGAGCTGCTTGATCTCCTCGATCGCGAGCAGGCGCTCGGCATCGTCCATCCCGGATCCCTGCTACTCGTGCTCCCAGTGCCAGGCCTCTTCGCCTGGCGCGCCCTGTTGCTGGTTCGCTGGTTGGTAGAACCCGTACGTGCCGGCGTTCGCGGCCAGCCACAGGTACCCGGGCGACTCGAAGGTCAGCTCGCCGCGCTGGTCCTGGAAGTCGACGGCCCGCCCGAAGCCGTGCTTGCTCGAGCCCGGCGTCGCCGCCTTCTGACACTCGCCGATCGAGCAGTAGTAGTTGCGCCACCAGACCTGACCGTCGTAGCTGCGGTAGCACGACTCGATCTTCGGCGGCCCTGTGACTCCCGGCGGCAGGAAGCTGCTGCGCTCGGGCGCCAGACCCACACCTTCGGCGTTGGCCGCGTCAAGGAGCTCGCGCAGTGGTTGCGCGATGCGATTGATCACGAGGCACTCGTTGGTGATGACGGTCAGCGCGCCCGCAGGTGCCTGCCCGTTCTCGAACCCTGTGTCCATCGGCGGCGTCCACAAGTCGACGCACCCCGACAGGAGCACGGTCATGGAGAGCACGAGCCCCGCGAGGCGTCGAGGCGGCTCCACCAACCAGACGATAGTTTTCGCGCATGACTCCCACTTCGTCCGCCCTTCGCTTCATCGATTCCGATGGGCACATCCTCGAGCACCCCACGGCGATGCCCGACTACGCGCCGGAGGCGTTTCGCGACCGCATCTGGCACATCGAGACGGATGCTTCGGGTGAGGAATGGCTCCAGTACGACGAGATGCGCATCCCGGCGAACGGGCTCGCGCTCGCTGGCACCGCCGGCATGAGCGATGAGGACCGTGCACGCGCACAGCGCGGCGAGCTCCGCTACACCGAGGTGCGGCCGGCCGCGTACAACGCCAAGGCGCGGCTCCAAGACATGGACGAGGACGGCATCGACATCGCCGTCCTGTATCCGACGATGCTCCTCGGCATCCAGGCACAGCCCGACGAGGAGTTCGCGGCCGTGCAGTGCCGCGCCTACAACGACTGGGCGTCGGACCACACGCTCGAAGGCGAAGGGCGACTGTTCGCAGCAGGCGCGATCCCGCCGATGAACGACGCCGAGGGCGTCGAGCGCGTCGCCGCGGAGATCCGGCGCGTCGCGGAGCTGCCCGGCATGGTGTCGGTGTTCGTGCGCCCGAACCCGGCCGTCGACTGGCGACCGTTCAACGACCCGGTCTACGACCCGATCTGGGCCGCGGCCCAGGACACCGGGCTGCCGCTCGGCTTCCACCCGTTCCTCGCGCCGGACCTTCCGGGTGCATGCCGAGGCCTGTACCTTGGTCGCGGCCGCGACGCCGAGGGTCGCTACGTGCCGCTCGATCAGATGGACGAGGGGTTCAACTCGTTCGCGAACGTCTACTTCACCCAGGCGATCGCCAACCCCGTCGACGTGATGATGGCGATCTGTTACCTGACCTCGGGTGGTGTGTGCGAGCGGTTCCCTGGGCTCAAGCTCATCTTCCTCGAAGCGAATGGCGGCTGGCTCGTGCCATGGCTCGAACGGCTCGACCACCACGCGAAGAAGTTCCAGTGGGACGTGCCGTGGCTGAAGATGCTCCCGTCGGAGTACTTCCGGCGGCAGTGCTGGATCAGCTTCGACCCTGACGAGGCGATGCTCGCGTTCACCGCGTTGTCACCACTCTGCGGCGCCGACCGCATCATCTGGGCGTCGGACTACCCGCACCCCGACGCGAAGTTCCCGGGTGTCACCGAGGAGCTGGCCGAGGCGGTCGAGTCGCTCGACATCGAGCAGCAGCGCCAGGTCACGAGCGAGAGCGCACGCGCGCTCTACGGGATCGGTTGAGCTAGCAGTACTCGAACTGGGCGGCACGCGCGCCACCCTCGGAGATCGCGGCCTGGAAGTTGTTGAGGCACGTTCGCACCTGCGAGAGCTCGTTCGCCAGCGCGTCGGACTCAGGTGTGCCGGCGATGCCGCCATTCGGATCGGCCAGCGACCAGAGCTTGGTCTCGAGGCTGTTGAGTCGCGTCTCGACCGCCACCATCTGAGCCTTCGTCGCCGCGTTCACCGCTTCGGCCGGTGCGATCGGACGGTGCGGTTCCTCCACTCGCTGCCAGAGCAGCACGACGACGGCGAACAACGACATGATCGACACGACGCCCACGACGGCCAGGAAGCGCGCACCGCGCGACGCCACGACCCGCCCGACGGTGATCGAGTCGGGGACCGGATGCCAGACGTCGGGTTTGGGCACGTCGATGAACGGCGCGGGCGGTGCCGACTGGCGCGCGGGAACGACATCAGGGATGAATGGCGCCAGCGTTGCCACCCGGGGACGCGCGGGCACCATCGACGTGCCCACTGTCGCGAAAGGACCGTTGCCGTTCGACCCGTTGCCATTGGACCCGTTGGCATCGGATCCATTGCCGTTCGGCGAGTACGAGACCGGGCTGAGATGGTGCGCGCCGTCGCTGGATCCGTTGCCGACGGTGGGGTGGGGGGGCGATCCATTGCCGGCGGCTGCGGCCGCGCGCTCGTGGGGTCCGACCCACCGGATCGGGACGAGCCCATCCGACGCCTCGACCGTCAGGTCGATCTCGAGCTGTAGTCGTCCCGGCCCAGCATGTTGCCCCTACTCCCAGCACGGGCGCCCAACCCGCGCCTCAGCATCGCACCCCACCCAGCGTGAGCGCACGTCGGTACCCTGCCGCTCTGGGCGGTGCCAGCGAGGCGGGGGCAGGGGCTATGAGAGGTCGGAGGCCTGCCCTCGTTGCCCGAGCCGTTGGCCCACAAGGGCCCCGAGCATCCCGAGGGTGGCGGCGATCATGAGGTGGCCGAAGATCTGGCCCGGCCGCAGGGCGGCCTCGCGGCCCGAGAAGAGCCCCCGGTCGTCCTCACGAATGGCCCAGATGATGACCCGGATCGGGATCCAGGCGATGAGCACCCCGACGCCCGCGATCGTGCCGTGGATGAGCGGCGTGGCTGGCCGGTCCCGACTCGCCACCCAACCCGCTGCGAAGTAGCCAGCGAGGATCAGCAGGAAGAGCGGATAGACCCATCCGCTGTCGTCGAAGTCGTCGAGCTCCCGGTCGAGCACGACGCGCACGATCGTGGTTGGCACGATCACGGCCAACCCGAGGAGCGCGCCACGCACGCACGCGCGCCAGTCGATCGACTCGTCGGCTGCCGCTGGCGTGGGCGGTCCGGTCACGCGGGCGTGCCCGAGGACGGCGTCGGCTCCTCGTGACTCAGCTGGTGCACCGGGGTTCGGATCCCATCCCTGAACATCGGGACGACCGAGCTGCGCTGGCGCAGGATCATCCAGAACGCGAGCACGAGATAGAGGATCGCGACGCCGATGCGCTCGTACTGACGGATGTCCTCGGGGAGGACACCGCCGAGGATGAACTGACTGATGAAGAGGAAGAAGAGACCGAGCGCCTCTCGCACGTCGATGCTGCGACTCATCAACACTGCGACCGCGAACACCGATTGCGCCGCGGTCAAGAACAGCTCTTCGCGTTGGAGATCGTCGAGCGGGAGCCCTGCGCTCGAGCCGCCGGCGATGAGGAACACGATGGGAAGCGACCCCACCAACAGCGTCCACTGATTGACCTTCGACGACACGAGCGTGCCGAGACCGGCGTTGGTGTTGAGCCGGAGTGCGAACAAGCAGGCGACGACGAGCTCCGGGCTCTCGGACGCCAACGGCGCAAGCCATTGGACGAGAAGGAACTCATCAATGCCGAGCTCGGATCCGCTTTCGACCAGCCCCTCGGCGAAGGGTTCCGCGCTCAGCACGATGATGACGGCCGCGAAGATCAGCATGGCCGCCACGGTCATGCGCCGTCGGCTCACGCTGAGCGAGCCGATGAGCTGTGCGGGGCCAACCAGATGAGGTTCTCCGGCCGGCGCGCGCGACACGCGTACCAGATACAGAAGGAACAGGGCAACGAGGATCACTGCGTCCGGAAACAGCGTCAACCGGTGACGCAGGGGGAGCGAGAGCGAGTACAGCGTCGCCACCGCGAGGAACGCGATCTCGATCGAGTGCGGGCGACTGAGGTGGACCTCGGTGTCGACCTCGCCCGAGTAGCCACGCTCGCGGGCGATCCTTCGGATCTTCCACGCGGCGAGCAGCACGACGAGCGACCAACCGACGCCGATCAGCAGCCGGTTCCCGCCGGTCATGTTGGCGAGCGCGAGCGGTGCGAACTTGTCGGGGTTGTCGCCGGCCTTGTACGCGAACGTGAAGTCCACCGCGTACTCGGGGAGCACGGCGATCAGCGCGAGGACGGCGAGCGCGAGCCCCTTCGAGACGTCGAGCTCGAGCGCCTCGGCGCCCCAGGCGAGCAGGAACGCCGCGCCCACGACGGCCAAGCCGAACACGAAGCTGCCGAGGACCGGGGCCGGATGGGTGTCGGAGATCCGCAAGGCCAGGGCGGGCCCGGTGGCTGCGGCAGCCACGACGATCGCGACCAGATTTCCCTTGCGATGGGTCACGGGGTGCTCGCGCTCGAGGTGGTGTGGAGGTCCGTCACTCCCGGCGATCCTACGGGTCGCTCTCAGCGTTCCCGGGTCGTAGGGCTCAGGTTCGGGCCCCTCGGGGCCGACAACCTGGAATACGGGGGTAGGGACCGTGGTTGGACCAATGCTGCCCTCCCCCGGGTCAGCAAGGAGCTGGTTGCGATGAGTGGCACCTGGCGCGACCAGGCGCGGTGCCGGGGCATCGACCCCCAGGTCTTCCATCCCGCCGATGACGACGAAGTCGGTTCCACGGCAGCCAAGGAGATCTGCGAGGTGTGCCCTGTGCGCGAGCCATGTCTGGAGTTCGCGATCTCGACGCGTGAGAAGGACGGCGTGTGGGGCGGTCTCACCGCCCGTGAGCGCCGCCGACTCATCCGCCAGCGCCGCCGGACCGCATAGCTACGCCGCGGACGGGCACCGGAGGGAACCCCGTATCCTTCTCCGGTGCAGTTCGACCTCTCGCCGGAGCTGGCCGAGCTCCAGCTGAGCGTCCGCAAGCTCGCTCAGGAGCGTGTCGCGCCGCGGGCGCGTGAGATCGACCGCACCCAGGAGTACCCCCAGGATCTCTTCGAAGTGTTCGTCGACGCCGGGCTCACCGGTCTCTGCGTTCCCGAAGAGCTCGGGGGGAGCGGGGCCGGGATCCTCGGCCTGACCCTGGCCATCGAAGAAGTCTCGAAGTACTCGCAAACGGCCGCGCTGATGCTGTTGCTCACGCGGCTGCCGACCGGCCCGTTGCTCATCGCGGGGAGCGAGGAGCTCCAGCGGCGCTACGTCACGCCCGTCGCGACCGGCGAGGCCCGGGGCGCGTTCGGGCTGTCCGAGCCGCAGGCCGGCAGCGACGTGATGGGGATCCGAACCCGGGCCCGCCCCGACGGCGACGACTGGGTGCTCTGCGGCACCAAGTGCTGGATGTCGGGCGTGCGCCAGGCCGACTGGTACTGCGTGTTCGCGAAGACCGGGCCACCCGAGTCGCGTGCCCACGACAGCGTCACCGCGTTCGTCGTCGAGCGGAGCTGGCCCGGCGTCGACGTCGGTCGGGTCGACGCCAAGATGGGCGTGAAGGGCGTCGACACCGGCGAGCTGATCCTCGACGAGGTGCGCGTCCCTGCCGAGAACGTGGTGGGGGAGATCGGTGGCTTCCGGCTTGCGATGCTCGGCCTCAACTCGATGCGACCGATCGTCGCCGCACGCGGCATCGGGCTCGCCGAAGGCGCGCTCATGTACGCCGTTCAGTACGTGAAGGAACGGCGCGCGTTCGACCAGCGCGTCTCCGACTTCCAGGGCATCCAGTGGAAGATCGCCGAGCTCGCCTCGGAGATCGAAGCGGCGCGCCTGCTCACATATCGCGCGGCGGCGATGGCCGACGACGGCAAGTTCACCAAGGAGTTCGTGCCGTACCTGTCGATGGCGAAGTACCTCGCCACTGAGCTCGCGGTGAAGGTGTCGGGCGAGGCACTCCAGATGCTCGGCGCGGCTGGCTACATGGAGGATCACCCGCTCGAGCTCTACTACCGCGACGCGAAGCAGCTGACGATCGTTGAAGGCACCACCCAGGTGCAGCTCGGCTTGATCGCACGCGGCGTCCTCGACCACGACCTGTGGTGGGACTGATGAGCGAACTGTCTTTGTGGCCCGACGTCCTGGGGCGACTGATGCGTCGCGAAGATCTTCCCGACGATGTCGTCGCGCAGGCGCTGCGCGCGATCCTCGCTGGCGACGCCACTGACGCGCAGATCGCCGGGTTCGCCGTCGCGCTCCGCGCCAAGGGCGAGACGACGTCGGAGCTCGCGACGCTCGTGCGGACGATGCTTGAGTTCGCGGCTCGGGTCGACGTGGACCGTCCCGAGACGCTCATCGACACTTGCGGCACGGGCGGTGACCGTTCCGGCACGGTGAACGTCTCCACGATGGCCGCCGTCATCGCGGCAGGCGCCGGCGCGAGGGTCGCGAAGCACGGCAACCGCGCGCAGTCATCGGACTGTGGCTCGGCCGACGTGCTCGAGGCGCTGGGCGTCGCAATCGACCTCGACGGCAAGGGCGTCGCCCGGTGCATCGACGAGGCCGGCATCGGCTTCTGCCTCGCACCCACGTTCCATCCCGCGATGCGTTTCGCCGGACCGCCGCGCCGGGAGCTCGGTGTGCCCACGACCTTCAACTTCCTCGGTCCGCTGGCGAACCCCGCGGGAGTGCGACGCCAGTCGATCGGCGTTTCCGACCCGGTGATGGCCGAGCGGGTCGTCGGCGCGCTCGCTGAGCTCGGTGCTGAACGTGCGCTCGTGTACTTCGGTGATGACGGGCTCGACGAGCTGACCACGACCACGACCTCGACCGTGTTCGAGCTCCGTGACGGCGCGGTGACCCGATCGTCGGTCGACCCGACTGTCTTCGGTCTGCCGGTTGCCGACCGAAGGAGCCTCGCGGGAGGCGACGCGGCGGCCAACGCCGCCGTTGTGATCCGCACGCTCGAGGGTGAGCCCGGGCCCGTGCGGGACATCGCCGTGCTCAATGCTGCGGCGGCTTTGGTGGTGGCGGGGATCGCTGATGATCTGGCTGGTGGCGTCGAGGTGGCTGCCGCGGTCATTGATGACGGCCGCGCGCGTGCCACGCTTGATGCCTTCGTGCGTGCGAGCGTGTCGGCCCGGGACGCCGGATTCGAGAGCGGGAGCTGAGGGGATGGCCGAGTCGTTGACCTGTCCGGCGTGCGGCGCGCGCAACCGGGTTGGTTCGCCGGTCCCCGACACCGCGACGTGTGGGCGCTGCGGCCGGAAGCTGCCGGTCAGCGCATCTGCAGGTGCGGACGTGGCGCCACCGCCGCGGCGCCGCCGCTCGCGCGGAGCCGCTCAAGACGCGGCACCGGAGGGTGCAGGCGCAGGGCGCGCAGTCTCGTCAGGAGGCGCCGCGCCGCCAGCACCTCGTCGGCGTCGACGCGGAGCCGAAGGACCGCCAGAGAGCGGAGGTCCGGACACCGCCGTCCTCCAGCCGGCGCCCTCGGGCCGTTCCGCGGCCTCGAGCGGTGCCGGCCCGGTCACGGTCTCCGCACCACCCGAACGTGGAGCCGCTCCGGCGCGGGCTCGCAGTGATGGCGCGGGCCCCTCGCGACTCGTGCGCGTGCTCGCGTGGATCGTCGCGCTCCCCATCGCCCTCGTCGCCGTGGGCATCCCGGCGCGCAAGGCGGGCTACCTCAACAGTGAGCGCCTGCTCGATGTGATCGCGAAGCAGAACATCGATCGCTTCCTGCCGCTCGTCGTGATCGTGTTGCTCTGGGCGTTGGCGACCGCGATCCTCGTCACGCTGTTCCTCGAAGGCGTGAAGCGACTTCGGCGCGATCGGGCGGAGGGCTCGGTCGCCGTCGCGAATGGCGGGGGACGCGCCCGCGCCGGCGCCGGTCGCTCCTGACGAACACCTGTTCGAAATCCGAGGCGAGCCAGGTACACTCGCCCCATGGGCATCCGCTACCGGTGCTCCGCGTGCGGCAACCTCACTCGCTTCGACGTGGTGGCGTCGCGGCGGACGCGCGCGTTCCACCACTTCAGCGTCGGCGGTGAGCTGACGGTCGAAGACGAAGCGGTGCTCGACGAGCGGGTCGAGGAGGTCACCTGCCGGTGGTGTGGTGCGTCGGGTGACGCGATCGACACCATGCCGGCGGAGGCGCCGGTAGAGACGTGACCGTGGCCGCGACCTACACGCCCATCAGCTGCACCACGACGCGGCGCGAGCGGGGGCGGTCGTCGAAGTCCACGCACATGATCCGTTGCCAGGTGCCGAGATCGAGGGTCCCGTCGTGCACAGGAACCGTCACTGACGGGCCGATCAGCGCGGCGCGCACGTGGCTGTGCCCGTTCGTGTCGGCATTGCGCTCGTTGTGCAGCCAACGCGCACCGGCTGGGGCGATGCCGTCGAGCACCGTGTTGAGATCGGCGTTGCAGCCGGGTTCGGCCTCGATCGTCGTCACTCCGCAGGTCGAATGGGCGACGAACACCGTGCACAGGCCGTCACGAACGCCGCGAGCAGCCACCACTTGCTGGGCATCGCCAGTGAGATCGATGACTTCGCCATCACCGGCAGTCTTGATCCACAGCTCGTCGCGCGTGGTCTGCACCACGGCTCCTCTCGTCCTCGATCGTCGCCGAGTCTACGAGCGCGCACCTTCTGGCCGATGAGCGCGGCGAGCCGTCAGACGGCCTTCGACACGACACTTCCGGTGCCGGAGTCGCTGCTCGTTCCGTTGCTCGACGACGCGGCCAAGGTGCTCACGAAGATGGCGTCGACCGGCGACGCGCCACCGGCCCTGCGCGCGCTGGTCGGGTTCGATCCCAGGAAGCTCGGGAGTGGTCCAGCTCGCCTCCAGCTCCGGCGCGCGTTGGATGTCGACGAAGCGTTCCGTCACGAAGTGGTGGCGCGGTTCGAAGCACGTCCCGGAGTCGACAAGGCCATCGCGGGGTGGAGCGTCGACACCGCGCTCGAACGCGTCACCGAGGCGTCGGTGCGCTCCGATCTCCCGTTGCTCGCGTCAGCGCTCTACGCACTTCGCCCGACCGGATGGACGTTCGGGCTCGGCGCGATCTGCGCGGCCGCCGAACGTGATCGTGCGGACCGGGAGCAGACCGACGACGCCAAAGCGTGGGAAGTTCGGCTCGGCACGGTCGAGGAAGCCCGTCGCCGCGCTGACGAGGGCCGCGACGAGGCTCTCGCCGACGTCGCTCGACTCGAGACCGAGCTGCGCGACCAGCGTGCGGCTCGGCGCACGAGAGAACAGGGCGCGACCGACGCGGTCGACGATGCCGAACGACGTCGTCGCGACGCCGAGACCGTGGCCGAGCAGGCGACGGCTCGCGCTGACACGGCCGAGTCACGGCTTGCCCGCGAGGCGGCTCGCGCTCGTACTGCGGAACACGACCTTCGCATGCTCCGACGGGAAGTGGATGCCCAGGCCCGCGCCGATGCGGACCGCCCCGCGGGTCTCACCCGAGATGATCTCGACGCGCTCGCGGCCGCGGCCGAGCACGCGCGGAAGCTCACCGCTTCGCTCGATGGTCTGACGCGGCGCGCTCGGGACCAGCAGCCTGAGCCGCGACCCGATCCCGATCCGGCCGCGGTGGTCAAGCGAAAGAAGGTGCCGAGCCCGCCCGGCATGTTGTCCGACACGACCGAGGCCCTCGACACGATGATCCGCACGCGCGGCGTCGTGTTGGTGATCGATGGTTACAACGTGTCCATGACGGGTTGGCCTGACGCGCCACCGCTCGAGCAGCGCGAGCGACTGCTCGCCGCGTTGGAGCGACTGCATCTGCGGGTGCGTTGTGACGTCATCGTTGTCTTTGACGGAGCGGATGTGGAAGCCGTTCCTACCCCGCGGCGGTCCGGGGTTCGGGTCGTGTTCTCGGACGCGGGGGAAGAGGCGGATCCCGTGGTCGTGCGTGAGGTAGCTGCGCGGCCCAAGCGGGTGCCGGTGATCGTGGTGTCGTCCGACGGCTGGGTGAAGGAGCACGCCGAAGCCGAAGGCGCCACGGTCGCACCCAAGGAGACGCTCCTCGCCTTGCTGCGTCAGTAGCCGCGCGTCAGTTGCAGCTTTTTGGCGAGCACGACATCGACGCCGCGTCTTCGAGCACCGTGTACCACTCCCACGGACCGTGCGGCCCTTCGACCCAGACCTTGTCCTGCACGGCGTAGCAACACGTCGTGCCGTCTTCGCCAACCGTCGCGAGGCCCGCGTCGGAGATGCGCTGCGCGGCCTTCTTGACCTCTTCGGTCGTCGCCACCTCGACGCCGAGGTGGTTGAGCCGCTCGGAGCCTTCGGGCGCCTCGAACAACACGAGCTTCAGCGGGGGATCGGCGACGGCGAAGTTGGCGTAGCCGGGCTTGCGCTTGTTCGGCTCGACACCGAACAGCTTGGAGTAGAAGTCGACCGCCCCGTCGAGGTCGGCCACGTTCAGAGCGAGCTGCACTCGGGCCATCGGTGGCCCTCCCTTCCTATGTATCGACATCGGTCAATGTATCCGATAGATTGATCCTGGTCAATACGAGGAGGAGCCGTGGATCTCGAGGCGTGCTGCGAGCCGGTGCTCGAGACCGCGCTCACCGAGCGCGAGGCCGACGAGCTCGCGCGTGCGTTCAAGGTTCTCGCCGACCCGGCCCGGTTGCGCTTGCTCAGCCTGGTCGCGAACGCGCCGGCCGGTGAGGTGTGCGGCTGCGAGCTCGTGCCCACGCTGGGCAAGAGCCAGCCCACGGTCTCGCACCACCTGTCCACGCTGGTGGACGCCGGCCTGCTCACCCGCGAGCAGCGTGGAAAGTGGGCCTGGTTCCGAGCCGTCCCCGAGCGGGTCGCGCTGCTCAGAGACGCCCTGGCGGTGAGGGCCTGACTGTCACACCCTCGTGGTTCGATCTCGTCCATGAGGATCATCGACTGTGACGAGTGCGTGATGCAGCACACCCCAGCCTGCGGCGAGTGCGTGGTGATGTTCGTGACCAGCCGGGAGCCCGGCGACGCGCTGGTGATCGACGTGGAGGAGGAGCGGGCCGTCCGGGCGCTCCAGCGCGCCGGACTCTTGCCGGACCTCCGGTACGCGTCCCACACGGGTCAGTAGCGGCGGCGACCGGGCGGCTTTGCCGACCCGCCGCACAGGAGACGGAGCTTGCGGAGTCGACCCAGAACGGCGCTCAGTCCCTCACCTCGGCCCGCAGCGCCCCGACGGTGCATGTGTCCTTGGGCCGGTGCTCGAACGGGTCGAACTGGTAGATCCGGCATGCGTTCTCGTAGGTGATCTTCGCGACCTCGTCGTCGGGGACGCCCTCGATCTGCTTGGCCATCGCCTCGGGTGAGTTCGGCCAGGTGGAGTCGGAGTGCGGGTAGTCGCACTCCCACGTGATGTGGTCGATGCCGATGCGGTGCCGGTCTTCGACGCCGGCGCGGTCGCTGATGAAGCAGAAGCTGAAGTGGTCGAGCGCCACCTGGCTCGGGAGTTGGTCGCCGAAGTCCTGGTGCGTCCAGAAGCGGTGCTGCTGGTACGTGTAATCGGCGCGCTCGAGCCAGTAGGGCACCCAGCCGGTGCCGCCCTCGGACAGCGCGAACTGAAGGTCGGGGAACTGGCGCAGCACCTTCGACCACAGCAGGTCGGTCGCCGCGTGCATCGTGTTGAGCGGTGTGAGCTGGATCATCACGTCCATCGGCGCGCCCGGCTCGAGCGCGAGCGTCGTCGACGACGACCCGATGTGCAGGCAGATGACCATGCCCTCTTCCTGACATGCGGCGAAGAACGGGTCCCAGTGCCCACCGAAGATGTGCGGCCAGCCGAGGCGCGCCGGGTTCTCGGAGAACGTGACCGCGTGCGCGCCCTTCTTGGCGACGCGGTGCACCTCGTCGGCCATGAGCTGGGGGTCCCAGATCGGCGGGATCGTGAGCGGGATGTGACGGCCGGGGTACGAGCCGCACCACTCGTCGATGTGCCAGTCGTTGTACGCGCGCAGCAGGTTGAGCCCCATGTCGAGGTCCTTGGAGCGCGAGAACAGCTGCCCGCAGAACTGCACGAAGCTCGGGAAGCACATCGAGCCGAGCACGCCGTTGCGGTTCATGTCGTTGATGCGCTCGTGGATGTTCCAGCAGCCTTCGCGGATGCCGGCGAGCGACGTGGGCTCGATGCCGTACTCCTCGGGCGGCTTGCCGGCGACGGCGTTCAGCCCGATGTTCGGGATCTCGCTGCCTTCGTACTGCCACACATCGGTGCCGTCGTCCTTGTGCACGAACTTGGGCGCGAACTCCATCCACTTCTCTGGGAGGTGTCCCTGGAAGAGGTCGGGGGGTTCGACGACGTGGTCGTCGACGCTGACAAGGATGAGGTCCTCGGTCTGCATGGCACACCCCCAGGGAGCCTGACGAAGCTGTCAGCCTAGGCCGACTTCGCAAGAGAGGGAGCGAGGCCCGCTCGCATGGCTGGCTGAACCGGTAGGTTCACGGCCCTCGAGGAGGTGGCATGAGCGATCAGGACGTGGTCGACGGCGCTCTGGCTCTCGCGCGCGCGTGGGTGGGTGTGGTGATGTTCGCCCACGGGTGGCGGCACCTGAAGTCGGTGCGCAGCGGCCCTGGCATGGTGAACTGGTTCGAGAGCCTGGGCTTGAAGCCCGGCAAGCTCCACGCCTGGAACGTCACGCTCACCGAGCTCGCGGTCGGACCGGCGCTCATCTTCGGGCTGTTCACGCCCATTGCGTATGGCGGTACCGCGGCGATCGTGTTGGTCGCGCTGGTCACGAACCACAAGAAGAACGGCTTCTGGAGCAACAACCCGGGGGAGGGGTGGGAGTACACGGCCACCTTGGCGGTGCTGTCGATAGCCCTGGGCTCGCTCGGGCCCGGACATTGGTCGCTCGACGACGCGTTCGGCTTCTCGTTCGTGTCGGACTTGAAGCTCACTGCCCTCGAAGCCTTTGTCGTCGGCATCGGTGGGACGACAGCGTTCCTGACGGCGTTCTGGCGCCCGCCCAAGGAGACGGCCAAAGCCGCCTAACCCGGCTCCCGCGGCGTGCGCGACACCACGCGCAACGCGTGTGTGTCAACTGTTGGCGCGATGGTTGGTGTTGCGAGCTGGTCCGCCGCCACCGTGCGGATCAGCTCCGCGGGTACCAGCGCACGCGCGGTGGGTGATGCCCCGCATGGCTGGATGAGGTCAGCCGCACACGACACGACGGCGGGCATCTCGACCGTCAGCTGCACCCACTCATCCTCGTGCTCACAGCGCACGTGCAGTCGCCGGGCTTGCACGCTGAGGTATCGCGCCCAGGCCGCGAACGGCATCCCGAGCAGCGGGGCAAGGTTCGTACCCAAGAGCCCAGTGGCATCGTCGCTGGACCGACCCCCGAGCAGCACGACGTCGAAGGGCTCGAGGGAGGCAAGCGTGGCCGCGAGGATGCCGGCCGCCGCGGCTGGGGTGGCGTGGTTCGCCGCGTCGGATGTCACGAGCACCCCCTCGGTCATGACGCTGCATGCGCGACCCCATGCGATCGTCTCGCGCAGCACGTCCTCCGCGCTTGTTGGTCCGAGGCTGATTGCCGTCACCGTGCCGTCGCCGACGGCGGCGGCGAGCTCCGCCCCTTGGGCAGCCGCCCGGCGCGAGAGCGCGTCCATCTCGGGACCCGCGTCGGTGTTGACCTGCTTGACGAGGACGGCGATGTTCATCGCGCGATCAGCGTCGTGCGCAGCGGCACCTAGGCGTCAGCCGCGTGGCGTCATGTCCATGTCGGGCGGCGGCATCTCGGGGATCTTCCAGCGGAGATACGGCTTGTCGTAGAGCTCGTGGTAGGCGTTCGCGTGCTCGACCATCTCCTGGAACGCGGCTTGGAACCCGTCCCAGTCCTCGGAGTCGATCGCCTTCTTCACGACGTCGACCTGCTCCTCGATGAACTTGTACATGTTGTCCGTGTACTTCGGACGCAGGAGCACGCCCATCTCCATGAGGTTCACGGCTTCCTTGAGTTGGAACGCAGCGAGTGGCTTGTTCTTGGCCTTGCCCGCGTAATAGCACTTCCAGATCCGGGCGCCGACCTCTGGCATCACGCGCGCCATCCCCGGCTGCACGTGCCCGAGCTCCTCGAGGGTGAGATGGCTCTTGCCGGTGTCGATGATGTGGTCGTGCTCGGGGACTTGCGCCATCGTGTGCTCCTCAGCAAGGTCGTTCTCGGTATGCGCGATGTTCTACCGCATCGCCGCGGCTGGGGTGGAGTCTGAGCAGTCCTCGCTACCATTCGCGGAACAAGACGTGATGGAGGCGTGACCGGACGGTCGGGACGCCGGAATGGAGTCGCATCCAGATGGCAAGAGAAGCCGTCATCGTCGACACGCTCCGCACGCCCATCGGCAAGCGCAAGGGCGCGCTGGCCGGGTGGCACCCGAGTGATCTGCTCGGCTTCGCGTTGAGAGAGCTGGTCGACCGCAACGACTTCGACCCTGGCGCGATCGATGACGTCGTCGGTGGCTGCGTGAGCCAGGCCGGCGAGCAGGGCTGCAACGTCACTCGCAATGCCTGGGTCGCGGCCGGGCTGCCATGGCACGTGCCGGCTACCAGCGTCGACCGCCAATGCGGGTCGTCGCAGCAGGCGATGCACTTCGTCGCGCAGGGTGTGATGGCCGGTGCGTACGACCTCGCCATCGCGTGCGGTGTCGAGTCGATGACGCGAGCCCCGATGTCGAGCAATGCCAAGGGCGGGATCGGGCCGTTCAGCCCGGCGTTCCTCGAAGCGTGCAACGGGGTGCTCGGCACCCAGTTCTGGGTCTCGCAGGTGCTCGCGGAGAAGTTCGGGGTCACTCGCGAGGAGATGGACGCGTTCGCGACCGAGAGTCATCGCCGGGCACACGAGAACACCGAGAACGGTCACTTCGCCAAGGAGCTCTTGCCCGTTCCGATCCGTGATGAGCACGGCAACGAGACCGGCGCGATGCTCGAAGCCGACGAAGGCATTCGGCCGGGCACCACCACCGAGATCCTGGCGAAGCTCGAGCCGGTGTGGATGCCCGAGGATCAGCCCGCACCCGACATCACTGCCGGCAACTCGTCCCAGATGAGCGACGGTGCCGCGGCCATGCTGATCGCCGACCGCCAGAGGGCCGAACGACTCGGACTTCCCATCCGCGCTCGCTTCGTACACTTCGCCGTGCTGGCTGATGACCCCGTGCTCGTGCTCTCGGCGCCGAACCCGGTCACGCGCAAGCTGCTCGAGCGCACGGGAATGAAGATCGACGACTTCGACGCCATGGAGTGCAACGAAGCGTTCGCCGCGATCGCGCTCATGTGGGCCAAGGAGTTCAAGCCCGACATGGAGAAGTACAACCCGCGGGGCGGCGCGATTGCGATCGGTCACCCGTTGGGTGCGAGCGGCGTGCGCATCATGACGACGATGCTCAACCACCTCGAGGCGACGAACGGTCGCTACGGCTTCCAGACCATGTGCGAGGGCGGCGGCCAAGCGAACGCAACCGTCATCGAACGCCTGGCGTGATCTAGCACACCCAGTCCGAGGTCGAGCCGTGGGAACTGATCGCGCGCCGACGACGACGTCCGCGCGACGCGGCTGGGGTCAGCGAGTGCTCGACGCGTTGCCCAACTCGGTGTGGCTGCCGCTCGTCATGGCGCTGATCGGCGCTTCGGTGTTCGTCGGGGTACGAGTTGCGTGGGCAGGCGAAGGTGATGTCTCCCGCTTCGTCGCTGCCGGTTCGGTGTTCACGACGCCGTCCGAAGCGCCGCCGAACCTGCACGTCAACTCTGGCTTTGGCTACGACGGCCAGCTCTTCTACCGCCTCGCCCTCGATCCTCTCGAGGTCGACACGGTGGCGAACGGCATCAGGATCGATCTGCCGATCCGCACGCAGCGCATCGCCTACCCGATGCTGGCTTACGTGGCCTCGGGTGGTACCGACGCGGCCGTTCCCTGGGCACTGGTGATCGTCAACGTGGTTGGGCTCGCCGCGCTCGGCGGTCTTGGTGGCCTCGTCGCGAAGCAGTCGGGGCGACACGCGATCTACGGACTCTGGTTCGCGGTGTTCTTCGGATACGTGTTCACGCTGTCGCGAGACCTGAGCGAGATCACCGAGGCGGCGTTCGTCCTTGGCGGACTGCTGGCGTTACGCCGCGAGCGGTGGGGGCTCGCGGCGGTCTTGCTCTCGGGTGCGGTCTTGACGCGCGAGCAGGCGTTGCTCGTGGTCGGTGCCGTGGGGCTCTGCCGTGTGGTCGAGATGGTCCGATCCCGGGTCCGGCCCGGTGCTCAAGACGTCGCGTGGATCGCGCCGATGGGCGCGTTCGTGGCGTGGCAGGCCTACTGCCGGATCGACACCGGCGTGGTCCCGATGTTCGAAGCGGGCGAGGGCGATCAAGGCATCACGTTCCCGTTCGCCGATCTGATCGACGCCGTCCCAGGTCTGATTCGACAGCTCGACAGTGGGACGGGTCTCCTTCACCTCGGTGAGGTCGTCGTGATGCTCGGCATCATCGGGCTCGCGATCGTCGCTCTTCGCTCGACGACAGCACCGGTTCAAGAGCGCGTTGCGTTCGTGCTCTTGGTGGTCTTCATGTTCACGGTCGCAACCGGAACCAACGTATGGCACGAGCGCTTCGATCTGCGCCCGCTTGCAGACCTGTACGTCGTTGCGGGACTGGTGCTGTTCGGCACGCGGTTGCCGGTGGTGGCGCCTGGTGTGCTCGTGGCCGGCAGCACGGCCGCAGCCGCGGCATTGCGCGTCTCGACGGTCTGAGGCCTGGCCGCCGCGGCGTCAGCCGACGAGCTCTGGCATGGCTGCCAGCTGCTCGCAGTAGTGGTCGACGGAGTGGTGCACGAATCGCAACGACATCCCGGTCACGCCCGCTTCTCGGAGGCGGTCGACGCGTGCGCGTGTCCCGTCGGCATCGCCCAGCGGATCAACCGGGGGATTGGGTTGCACGAGGATCTCGAGTGGCGTCGCGCGCGCGGCCCAGGCGTCGGTCGCACTCGCACGCTCGATCAGCTGCGCGAGCTCCTCGCGTGACAGCCCGAAGGGCGCCCACGCGTCGGCCAGCTCAACCGCCCGGCGCAGCGATCGACCCGTCCGTCCGCCGATCCACACCTCGACGTCACGCCGCGCGCCGGCGGGCTCCACGACGAAGTCCGAGAACCTGTAGTGCGTGCCCTGGTACTCCGGTCGGAGCTCACCAAAGGACGCCTTGATGGCGCGGATCGCGTCGTCGCCACGCTCGCCCCGACCATCGAACGGTGCGTCGAGGAGGTCGAACTCTTCTTGGAGCGAGCCGACGCCGACGCCGAGGATCACCCGACCGCCGGACACCACGTCGAGCGTGCCGTAGCGCTTCACGATCGCGAGGGGATGGTGATACCCGAGCACCAGCACGAACGTGGCCATCTTGATGGTCGACGTGCGCGCCGCGAGGTAGCCGAACACCGAGAGCGGGTCCCAGTACGTCGCGCCCCGCTCCTCGGCGACGCTCGCTGGCACCGCTACGTGCTCGCTGCACGTGATGTGGTCGTAGCCCAGACGTTCGGCCTCGACGACGACACGCTCGACCTCGGCGATCCCGGCTTCACGTTCCCATTGCGCATGGGCACGCGGGAGACGGGTGAGGACCGGTGTGACGATCCCCAATCGCATCTGCGTGAGTGGCGCGCGCTACTTGTTCGTCATCAGCGCGCGGTCAGCGATGATGTTCTTCTGCACCTCGGTCGCGCCGGCGCCGATGGTCGTGTACCGCTGGAAGCTGTACGAGCGGGTCCAGGAACCGCCGTCCACCGAGTCGGGTGACCCCTTGGCGAGGAGACCGTTCGGGCCGAGGAGGTCGAGCGCGAGCTCGGCAAGCGCCTGCGCGAGGTAGCTCCATTGGAGCTTCGCGAGCGGCACCTCGGGCCAGTTCTTCTGGCCCTTGAGGATCTTGGTGAGCGCTCGGTAGTTCAGCAGCTTCGTGTGCTCGATCTCGGTGTACAGCCTCGCGATGCGCTCACGGATGGCCGGGTCTTCGAGCGCGTCGGGGTTGACGGCGCGCGCGGCCGAGATCATCGCCCGGAGATCAGCCGCCATCGTGATCGCTTGACCAGCGGTGCCGACTCGCTCGCGGCCGAGGGTTCCCATCGCTACCTGCCACCCGGCACCTTCGTCACCGAGACGATCAGTCGCCGGGATGCGCGCGTCGGCGAAGAAGACCTCGTTGAACATCTCTTCACCGGTGATGTCGCGAATGGGTCGGCACTCCACGCCGGGCGTCTCCATGTCGACGATGAACGCGGTGATCCCTTCGTGCTTCGCACCGCGCTCGATCGCCTCAGGATCGGTTCGGAAGAGGAAGAGGCCCCACTTGGCGAGGTGCGCGGTCGAGATCCAGATCTTCTGACCGTTGATGACGTATTCGTCGCCGTCGCGGATGGCAGTCGTGCGCAGGTTGGCGAGGTCGGAGCCGGCCTGGGGCTCGCTGAACCCCTGACACCAGTGGACGTCGGCCGAGAGGATTCCGGGGAGCCAACGCTGCTGCTGGTCTTCGGTGCCCCACGCGATGATCATCGGACCGATCTGCCAGAGGCCGTTCGCGTTGTAGATGCCGGGTGCGCGGGCTCGCGCCATCTCTTCGGCGTAGATCACGTTCTGAGCCGGGGTCGCGTCGCGGCCGTTCCAGTCCTTGGGCCAGTTGATCGCGGCCCACTTGCCTTCGTTCAGTCGCCGCTGCCAGTCGCGTCGCCGCTCCTGGGTACGGCCAATCGCCGCGAGTCGACCACCGCCAGGATCGTCGTCGCTGGTCCAGTCAGCGAGAAACTTCGGAAGGTTCTCGTCGAGCCAGCTGCACAGCTCTTCACGGAACGCGACGTCTTCAGGGCTGTAGGCGAAGTCCACGGACGCGACCCTAGGGGCGGCTTCGATGACCCGGCCAGTCCGACGGGCTCAGCCGCGCTGCTCCCACTGCTCGATGGCCTGCTCGAGCGTGAGCACACCGGCTTGCATCTCCGCGAGCGCGGTCGCGGACTGTGAAAGTGGCTTGTTCGTCTGCGCTAAGGCCTCGTGATAGGTCTGCGTCCAGAGCGCGACCTGGTTTGCTGCAAGGACCGCGTCGTCGAGCAGCTCGCGCTCCTCGCCGTCGGCTTCACTCGCAAGCTGGGTCAGCACCTCGGCCTGTCGCTGCATCACCCCGAGCTCTCGGAGCACCACCTCGCTGAACTGATCGATCTCCTCGAACCGAGTGATCTCGGGAAGCGCCGCTTCGGCGGTGTGAACCGCATCGATGATCCGCTGGGCTGAGCGCACGAACGTGCTCTCGCCGCCACCTCGACCGAGGACGAGCACACCCACGACCACGACCACGAGGAGGAGTGCTCCGGAGGCGAGCATGACGACGGGCGACGCGGGAGGCCGCTGAGTTCGGGTTCGTTGGCGCGGGAGGCCGCTCGGGTAGCCGTACGGGGGCGCCCCGCGCCGCGGCACGCCGTACGGCATCGGCGCGGGCCGACGACCGACCGGCGGGGCATACGGAAGGCGTGGGCCGGGTGCTTGCGGACGCCGCACGACCCGTGGCGACGCGGATCCGTCGGGTGGTCGCGGCCTCGGCATTGCGCCGGGCGGGAGGCGACGCGCCGGTGGCCGCGCGCGGGGAGAGCGCGAGGGGGGCACTTCGGGCCAATCCACGGAGCAAGCAGGTTACTGCCCTCGTGGTTCGGACTAGGTTCCCGTCACCATGGACTTCACCTTCTCGGCCGACCAGGACGCACTGCGAGACACGGTGCGGTCGTTCCTGACCAAGGAAGCACCCAGCTCCTACGTGCGAGAGATGGCCGACGACGAACGCGGCTTCACCGATGAGATGTGGGCTCGCATCGCTGAGATGGGCTGGCCCGGACTTCTCGTACCCGAAGAGCGCGGCGGTCTCGGGCTCGGACTCGTCGACATGGTGGTGGTGATGGAGGAGATGGGGCGACTCCCGTTCCCCGGACCGTTCTTCTCGTCGGCGGTGCTGGCCACCCTCGCGGCGACTCGCCTCGGCGCGACCGAACTTCTGGCGCCGCTCGCTGACGGCACGCTGCGCGGGACGGTGGCGCTCGAAGAGCAAGGCCACGGGGATCCGGTCGACCGCGTGCGTACGAGGGCGCGCCGCAAGGGCGCGACTTGGATCCTCAACGGTTCCAAGCCGGTCGTGCTCGACGGGCACAGCGCCGACTGGGCGATCGTGGTTGCCCGCGTCGAAGAGGGACTGGGTTCGTTCCTGCTCCAGAAGCCCGAGTGCGAACCGGTCGAGATCCTCGACCCGACTCGGAAGGCGGGACGGCTCGTGCTCTCGGACACGCCGGTCGAGCCGATCGGCCCGCAGGGTGATCACACTGCGATCTGGCGGCGGGTCGCGGACGACGCGTCCGCGATGTTGGTGGCTGAGCTCGTTGGCGCGTCGGAAGCAGCGCTGAACCTCGGAGTCGAATACGCCAAGGTGCGGGTGCAGTTCGACCGACCGATCGCTTCGTTCCAGGCGATCCGACACAAGGCCGTCGACATGTTGCATCGCCTCGAGCTCGCTCGTGTCGGTGCTCACTACGCCGCATGGGCGTCTGACGTCGACGACCCGGCACGCGAGCACGCAGTCGCGATGGCCAAGAGCGCGGGCGCTGAAGCCGCCATCTACGTGAGCGCCGAAGACATCCAGATCCACGGTGGCGTCGGCTTCACCTGGGACTGCGACGCGCACTTCTACTTCAAGCGCGCGAAGCAGAACGACACGTTGCTCGGCTACCAGGGGTGGCAGCGACAGCGGCTCGCCGACCTCGTGCTCGACCCGGTGTGACCAAGTTGGCATCGCTGCGCGATGCCGTCAGCGAGCACGTTCAGGGGGGCGACACCCTCCACCTCTTCGTTGGTCACACGCGTTGGACGGCTGCGACACGCGAGCTGATCCGGCAGTGGTGGGGTCGCGATCCCGGCTTCACGCTGGTGATGCTGAGCCTGTCGAGCCTCGGTGCGCTGTTCTTTCGCGGCGGCCTCGTGCGCAAGGTGATCACCGGCTACTCAGGTGACACCTTTCCCAACTTCACGCCGAACCCGATCTTCGCCAGTGCGTACCAGCGCGGTGAGGTCGACGTCGAGCACTGGTCCTTCCTCGCGTTCTCGCAGCGGCTCGAGGCCGCGGCGCGCGGTCTGCCTGCGGTCGTGACGCGGTCGATCGTCGGATCGTCGATGGAGCACAACGAGGCGTATCAGCGTGTCGACACACCATTTGGTGAGGTGGGCTTGCTCGCCCCGCTGGTGCCCGATGTCGCGCTGTTGCACGCGCCGATCGCGGACCGCGAAGGCAACGTTGCGCTGCACCCGCCGCTGCTGGAGAACGTCTGGGGTGCGCTCGCGGCGCGCCGCGGCGCGATCGTCACTGTCGAGCAGGTCGTCGACGATCTCCGACCTTGGTCACACCTCGTGCGCATCCCCGCGCATCGCGTGCTCGCAGTGTGCGAGACGCGCATGGGTGCGCATCCGGGTGGCCTGTTCACGGGCGCGCTGCCCGTCGAAGGGTACGGCGAGGACTACGAGTTCTGGGTCGAGGCGCGCGCCGCGACCCGTCGGGACGACTACGACGACTGGATCCAGCACTGGGTGCACGACGTCGACACTCAGGACGACTACTTGGAGCGACTCGGCGCCGAGCGCGTCACGCACTTGCACGCCAAGGCGGAACCGGACTCGTGGCGCGCTGATCAGGTTGCACACACACCCGATCTCGCCGCGCCTCCGAACCAATGGGAGCTCGCCGCAATCTGGGCTGCGCGCCACCTCGCCGAACGCGTGGACGCGATCGAGGCGGACGCTGTGCTTGCCGGCGCGGGCGTTGCGAACCTCGCGGCGTGGCTCGGAGTCGAAAATGCGCGCGCTGCGGGCAGTGCCGTGCAGCTCACCGCCGAGATCGGGTTGTGGGGCTACGAACCCACACCCGCGGACCCGTTCGTGCTGAACCATCGGAACTTCCCGCAGTCAGGGATGCTCGGCGATGCCTCGATGGTGCTCGGTTCGCTCGTCGGTGGCGCGGGCACGACCACGCTCGCGTGCCTTGGTGGCGCGCAGGTCGATCGGTTCGGCAACGTAAACTCGACGCTCATCCCTGGCGGACCGTTCCTGGTCGGGTCGGGTGGTGGCAACGACGTGGCGTCGGTGTGCGCCGAAGCGATCGTCGTCGCGCTGCTCGCGCCGGAGCGCACCCCCGCCGAGTGTGGCTACATCACATCTCCGGGCCGGGCGGTGCGCGCGCTCGTGACGGATCTCGGCACCTTCGAGAAGCTCGACCCTGCGGGTGAGCTCGTGCTCACGACCGTGCCCGAAGGTCCCGGTTCGATCAACGACCGCGTGGACGCCGCGCGCGCCGCCTGCGGCTGGGACCTCGTCGTTGCACCTGAAGTCGGGGAGAACAGCGCTCCCACTACGGATGAAGTCTTGGCACTGCGCGCCTGGGATCCACAGTCCTGGTTCCTGCGGGACCGTTGAGTCGGGACAACGAGCCGAAACGGGCCGTTATTGTGCCCGGCGTCACGTAGCCGTCGGGGGGAGTGACCACCACATGAGTCGCGTCGCGCTCGAAGGTGTCACGAGGAAGTTCGGCGATGTCACTGCCGTCGACAACCTCACGCTCGAGATCAAGGACGAGGAGTTCCTCGTGCTGCTCGGGCCGTCGGGATGCGGCAAGAGCACTGCGCTGCGAATGATCGCCGGGCTGGAAGACCCCACCGAGGGGACGATCCAGATCGGTGACCGCGTGGTCAACGATGTCGAGCCCAAGGACCGCGACATCGCGATGGTGTTCCAGAGCTATGCGCTCTACCCGCACATGACCGTCGAACGGAACATCGAGTTTCCGCTCAAGTCACGGAACGTCCCGAAGGAAGATCGAGCCGGTCAGGTGCTCGAGGCGGCTCGGATGCTCGACCTCGAACCCTTCTTGAAGCGCAAGCCGGCCGAGCTCTCGGGTGGTCAACGGCAGCGGGTGGCGCTCGCGCGAGCGATCGTCCGCCGCCCACAAGCGTTCTTGATGGACGAGCCGCTCTCGAACCTCGACGCCAAGCTCCGCGTCCAGACCCGGGCCGAGCTCATCGAGCTGCAGCGTCGGCTCTTGGCCACGGTCATCTACGTGACGCACGACCAGGTCGAGGCGATGACGATGGGGCATCGCATCGCCATCATGGAGAAGGGCGTGCTCCAACAGGTTGGTGCGCCGTCCGATGTGTACGCGAAGCCGGCAAACCTGTTCGTCGCGCGCTTCATCGGCAACCCGCCGATGAACACGGTCGAGGGAGACCTCACCGACGGCGGACTCCGTGTGCACGAGCTCACGATCCCGCTTCCCGATGCGGCCGCGGGTGCCGCGCGTCAGGCGGGCGTCCGCCGCGCGGTGCTCGGCATCCGTCCCGAGCACCTCAGCATCGGGACCGACGGGCTCATCGCGGCGACGGTCACGGTCGTCGAAGCCCTCGGCCACGAGCGCCACGTGATCTGCCGGCTCGAGGACGACCAGATGATCATCGTCCGCCAACCCAGCAGCGACCCGTCGCCGAGCGAGGGTGAGACGCTGCGACTGTCGGCCGACCCCGAGCACGTTCACCTGTTCGACGCGACAAGCGGGCAGCGGGTCGACGGATGACCGCAACGCTCGACGCGAGCGAGCGCCCTGCTGAGATCGACAAGCCGGTGAACACCCGGCGTCGTCGCAAGCTGCGCGAGGCGGGACTCGGTTACTCGTTGCTCGTCCCCGCGCTGATCATCTTCGGGATCTTCATCTTCTATCCGTTCATCAAGAACTTCATCCTCGCGACGCACCAAGTGCCCCCGTTCCCCGGCCTTCCCGAGAAGAACGTCGGGCTGGATCAGTTCGGCGACGTGCTCGGATCGAGGGACTTCCTCGACAGCCTGTGGATCACTGTCCTGTTCGCGTTGATGACGGTACCTACGGGCATCGCGCTGGGACTCGGGCTTGCGATCCTCGCCCATCAGAAGCTCAAGGGCATCGCCATCTTCCGGACGATCTTCTCGTCGACGGTCGCCACATCGGTCGCAGTCGCGTCGGTGATGTTCTACACGTTGTTCAACCCGAACATCGGGTTGTTGAAGAGCATCAGTCCGACGCCTCCCTTCTTGGAGAACCCGGGCTGGGCGCTGATCGCGATCGCGATCGTCACGATCTGGCAGAACCTTGGGTTGAGCTTCATCCTCATGTCGGCCGGGCTCCAGGCGATCCCCGACGAGCTCGTGGAGGCCGCACAGGTGGACGGGGCTGGCCCGTGGTCGAGGTTCCGCAACGTCACGCTTCCATTGCTCTCACCGACCGTCTTCTTCGCGGTGGTGGTCGGGACGATCTTCGCGTTCCAGACGTTCGGGCAGATCGACATCCTCACGGAGGGCGGACCGCTCGGGAAGACCAAGGTGCTCACCTACGCGATCTACGAAGCCTTGCGGCAACCGCCGCCGAATCCTGGCAAGGCAGCAGTGCTCGCGATCGCGCTGTTCGCGATCACGCTCGTGCTGACCATGTTCCAGATGCGGTTCCTCGAGCGTCGAGTCCACTACCAGCGGTGAGGGGGTGAGCTTCGATGTCGACAACTGACGGCGTACTCGCGGCGGGCGTTCCTGAGTTCACGACACCCGCGGCCGCGACCGCGACGATCGCTGCGCCCAAGCATCGCTGGGGCGTCTTCTGGCGCTATCTCCTGCTCAGCGTCGTTGCTCTGATCGTGCTGTTCCCGATCTACATGACCGTCGTGAACTCGCTCGTAGAGACCGACGAGTTCTCGAAGAAGTTCTTCCCGACCGACCCGCAGTGGCACACGTACTCCGATGCCTGGACCAACGGCCACGTCGGCAACTATCTGAAGAACAGCTTCATCGTCACGTTCATCATCGTGATCGGGCAGCTCATCACCGCAACGTTGGCGGCGTACGCTTTCGCCTTCCTCGACTTTCCCTTCAAGCGCACGTTGTTCATCGTGTTCCTCGCGACGCTCATGATCCCGTTCGAGATCACGATCATCACGAACCTTCAAACGGTGAGCGAGTCCGGGTGGATCAACGATGTCTTCGGAGTCACGCTGTATGACACCTATGCCGGGCTCGCGATCCCGTTCCTCGCCACCGGATTCGGCGCGTTCCTGTTACGCCAAGCGTTCCTCGGTGTCCCGCGCGACCTCCAGGACGCGGCGTCGCTCGACGGCTACGGGCACCTTCGGTTCATGGCCCGCGTGGTCGTCCCGCTGGCCCGACCCACGCTCGCCGCGCTCGCTGTCTTCTCGTTCCTCTCCGCGTGGAACCAGTACCTCTGGCCGCTCCTCGTGACCAGGGATGATCGTCTTCGCACAGTGCAGATCGGGTTGAAGCAGCTTCGCAACACCAACCTCCAAGACTTCAACGTCACCTTCGCCGGGGCGATCCTCGCCATCATCCCGCTTGCGGTCTTGCTCCTCGTCTTCCAGAAGCAGCTCGTGCGGGGCCTGACCGCCGGAGCGGTCAAGGGCTGAGACATGATGTACCGATCTACCGTCGACCAGGAGTGAAGATGCGCACCTCTCGGAAGCGGCTCGTGGCCGTCATCACTGGCGCGATCGTGCTCGGAACGCTCGCCGTCCCGGCGACCGCGGCCGGCGCGGCTGCCCGGCGGGCCAAGCTCCCCAAGTGCGCTCTCAGCGCGCTCGACAAGGCCGACAAGCCAGTCGAGATCGAGTTCTGGACCGCGACGAATGCGGCCAACTCGGATGCGCTCGACCGGATCACGGCGCAGTTCAACTCCTCGCAATCCGACGTCGCTGTCACGATCATCAACCAGACCACGTACGACGATGCGCTGAACAAGTACATCGCCGGGCTCGGAACGGGTGACCTTCCTGATGTCGTCATGATCGAGGACACCGGTCTCCAGCAGATGATCGACACGCAGTCGATCCTGCCGGCGGCCGCGTGCGTGAAGGCCGACGACTACGACCTGTCCAGCCACATCGAGCGCGTCGTCAACTACTACACCGTCGACGGCACCCTGTACCCGATGCCGTTCAACGTCTCGAACCCCGTGTTCCTCTACAACAAGCTCGCCTTCGAGGAAGCCGGCCTCGACCCCGACGCGCCACCCGAGACCTTGGACGAGATCAAGGAAGCCGCGCAGACGATCGTTGACGCGGGCATCACCAACAGCGGATTCTCGCTGAAGCTTGATCCGTGGTACCTCGAGCAGTTCCTGGCCAAGGCCGGCGAGCCCTACGTGAACAACGGCAACGGCCGCGATTCTCGGGCGACCGAGGCGGAGTTCGACGTGAAGGCCGGCGTCGAGATCTTCACGTGGATGCAGGACATGGTCGACTCCGACCTCGCGGTGACGAACGCTCCGGACAACTTCGACAACCTGTTCGCGATCGGCGAGGACAACGCGGCGATGACGATCGACACGTCGGCGTCGCTCGGATCGATCCTTGCGGTCTTGGGCGGCGGTCAGTACCCGAACGTCGAGATCGGCGTCGCGCCGATGCCCGGACCCGAAGGTAAGGGTGGCGTGCTCGTCGGCGGCGCGGCGCTCTACATCTCCAACAAGTCCTCTTCGGCCGAGCAAGCGGCGGCGTGGGAGTACCTGAAGTTCCTGAACACTCCGGACGTCCAGGCAGACTGGGCCGCGAGCACCGGGTACATCCCGATCGTGGAAGGCGCGACCGAGACCCAGATCATCCAGGACCTCTGGACCGAGTTGCCGTTCTTCAAGGTCGCCTACGACCAGCTGCTCAGCGGTGCGGAGAACGAGGCCACGGCTGGACCGGTCATCGGCGACTACCAGGGCGTGCGTGACTCCGTGCTCGAGGGCTTCGAGAGCTTGCTCACGCAAGGCACCAAGCCCAAGACGGCGCTGAAGAACGCGAAGGCCGACGCCGACTCCAAGATCCAGGAGTACAACTCCAGAGTCGGCGCCTAAGAAGTTTTGACGCCAGAACCTTGGTCTAGGTCTTCAGGATGACGACGGCGGCGTTGGCGCCGCGGCCAACGGTGTGCGCGAGCGCGGTGCGTGCGCCGTCGACCTGACGGGCGCCCGCCGCGCCTCGTAGCTGTGTCGTGAGCTCGACGACCTGACCCAACGCGGACGCGCCGAGGGGTTCGCCCTTCGAGAGCAGGCCGCCGCTCGGATTCACCGGGAGCGCGCCGCCACGCGCCGTTGTCCCATCGTCGACCATGCGCGGCTGGTCACCCTTCGCGCACAGTCCGAGCTCCTCGTAGGACAGAAGCTCGCGGGCGGCATCGGTGTCCTGGCACTCGACGACATCGAGATCGTTGGCGCCGATCCCCGCTTCTTCGTACGCGGCGTTGGCGGCCAACGCGCTTGGCGGCGTGATGTCGCTGTCGTCGATCCCACTCATCGGGGTGGCCTCACCGAGCACGGATCCAGGGAGGTGTGACCGCAACACCGCCGCCGCGAGCGTGACGCCGTTCGCTGAGCTCGCATCGCATTGCAGCACCACCGCGGCGGCCCCTTCGTTCGGCGAGCAGAGCATGTGCAGGTGGAGCGGCTCGCACACCACCCGCGACGCGAGCACGTCGTCGACGGTGGTGGGCTTCTGGAACATGGCGTCAGGATTGTCCACTCCGTTCGCGCGGTTCTTCACGACGACCTGCGCGAGGTGCTGCTTCGTGATCCCTGACTCCCGCATCAGCCGTTGTGCCCGCAGCGCGAAGTACGAGGGCGTCGCGGCCAGCCCAGCTTCCTCGCGCCACGGCTCGAAGAACGACGATCGGATGATGCCCTTCGGCATCTTCTCGATCCCGAAGACCAGCACGGTGTCGTACTGACCGGCACGGACGGCGCCAGCAGCGAGCATCAACGCGGCACCTCCACTCGCGCAGCCCGCTTCCACGTCGACGATCGGCACGCCGGTGAGTCCGAGCGCACCGAGCACCTTGTGGCCGGACGCGACTCCGGCATACGCCGTCGCGCAGAATGCGGCCTGGAACTTCGGTCGGCCCGCGTCTCGCAACGCCGATTGCACTGCGACGACACCCATGTCGGTCGTCGTCTTGGCATCGAACCGCCCGAACGGGTGCAACCCGATACCGGTGATCTGCACCCCGGTCATTCCGGATCCTTGGCGGGCTCGAAGGCGTAGGTGACGACCTCGTTGCCGTCGGAGTCGGTGTGGAGTGGCGCGACCACGAGTCCCATGGCCATGCCGAACTCCAGGCGCGCCGGGTCGGACTCGGTGAGGCGGGTGATCACTCGGAGCCCTTCAGGCAGCTCGACCACGCCGAAGCCGAACGGGACCTCGCCTTCGTATCCCGGAGGCGCGGCGGTGACGGCCGTCCACCCCCAGAGCGTGCCGTGGTCGGAGAGATCGACGGCCTCGACGTCCTCGGTTCCCGTGTACGGGCAGGCGGGCAGCAGCGGGAAGTGGTGCTTGCCGCTCGACGGCGAGTAGCCGCCGAGGAGATGCACCGATCCGTCGTCGTCGACACGGAACAAGCCGTCGTGGACCGCCCGCGTGGAAGCAGTCATACGACGCCCTCGCTCGACAGTCGGTCGAGGTCGGCGTCGTCGAGGCCGAGCTCGCCCAGCACCTCGCGCGTGTGGGCACCGAGCCGGGGTGCGCTCGACGGAGCGGTGACGACCTCACCCACGCGACGCGGAAACGGTGCCTGTTGGCGCAGGGGGCCGACGCTCTCGTCGTCGACGGTCACCAAGTCGCCGCGCTGGGTGATGTGAGGGTCGGCGAAGATGTCGGCCGCCGTGTACGCGGTGGCGACCGGCACGTCGCAGGCCACACATCGTTCCTCGATCTGTGCGGCGGGAAGGCCGGCCGTCCACTCCGCGACGGTGCTGTTGATCTCGTCGCCATGTTCGGCGCGGTCGGCGAGGCGCGCGAACCGCGGCTCTTCGAGGAGATCGAGCCGGTCCATCGCCTTGCACAGCCGTGCAAAATTCGCGTCGGAACCTGCGACGATGCACACGTACTTGCCGTCGGCGGTGGGGTAGTTGTCGAGTGGCGCGGAGTTCGCAAGCCGGTTGCCTTCACGATTGCGAACGACGCCGAGCTTGTCGTATGCGGGCAACGTCCATTCGAGGATCCGCAAGGCCGCGCCATACAGCGACGCATCGATCACCGCACCCGAGCCGTTGCGAGCGTCGCGGGCATAGAGCGCCGCGCTTGCCGCGTGCGCGCAGAACACACCGGTGAGGTAGTCGGAAATCGTCACGCCGACGCGCACGGGTGGTCGATCGGGATATCCGGTGAGGTGCAGAAGCCCGCCGTATCCGATGCCGACGCGGTCGAGTCCCGGCCGTCGCGCGTACGGGCCGTCCTGACCGAAGCTGCTGATCCGCACGACGACGAGACGCGCGTCGAGATCACCGGGCCCGATGTTCCAGTGCTCGAGCGTTCCGGGTCGGAAGTTCTCGACCACCACGTCGGCAGTGGCAGCGAGCCGACGGAACAAGTCCTGACCTTCGTCGCGCCGCAGGTCGAGGGTGACGCTCTTGCGGCCGCGCCCCTCCACCGCCCAGAACAAGGAGTAGTCGGCGCCGTCGTGGTCGGGGACGAAGGGCCCGATCTCGCGCATGAAGTCGCCAGTACCCGGCTGTTCGATCTTGATGACCTCGGCGCCCTGCTCACCGAGGAGACCGGCACAGAACGGAGCCGCGATGCGCGTCCCGAGATCGAGGACGCGCAGGCCGTCGAGCGGACCGGCCACCGCTAGCTCCCGGAGCTCAGCTGCTTCTCGGCCGCTTTCGCGAGGGCTTTCAAGTCCTTGAGCGTCGGCGAGAAGTCGTTGCCATACGTCGTCAGGATGCAGACATACGGCCCGCTGAGGAGCTCAACCCCGATCGCCGGCTCGCCACCCTCGGAGCTTCGCCCGATGGCATGGGAGCCGTCACCGACTTTCGGAACCTTCACCTTCTCGTAGTCGACCGAGGACGACCCCTCAATGAGGTTCTGCACAGTCCCGCACTTCACGCCGCCCTTGGCGGTCGCCTTGTGGCCCTGGTACGCGGCGCGCGCCGCGTCCTTGACTGCCGTCGACGTGCCGGTTGCATCGACGAGCACGACGCCGAGTGTGAGCAGTCCGCCTCGTCGCATGCGGTGACGCTACCTGGCCTTCGCCTCGTGCTTGGGCTCACGTGGGAGCTCGAGCACCCGCTCGCCGAGGATGTTGCGCTGGATCTCGTTCGTGCCGGCCCAGATCGACGATGCCTGGTAGTAGAGCCATGACCGTTGCCAGGTGCCGTCGCCCGGGTTGTCGTGCGCGCCATGCCAGAGCGGCGATGCTGGTCCGAGCACGGCCATGACCGTGTCGTGCAGCCGCTTGCTCATCTCGCTCCAGTAGAGCTTGAGCGCGCTGCCCTCTGGCCCGGGCGGCTCGCCCTTCGCGACCCTCGAGAGGGTGCGCCAGTTGTGCAGCTGGAACAGGCGGACCTCGACCGCGGCTTGCGCGAGGCGCCGACGCAGGCGGGCGTCGTCGAACGCCTCCTGCTCGAGCGCGAGTCGCAGCAGCTCTTCGAGGAGCTGCACGTGGATGACGAGCTGGCGCGGGTTGATTCCGCGCTCGTGCGTGAGCGTGGAGTTGGCGACTCGCCAGCCTTCGTCGACCGGGCCGACGACCTGGTCATCGGGCACGAACACGTCGGCGAAGAAGACCTCGTTGAACTCGGTCTCGTCGGTGATCTGTCGGAGCGGACGAACCTCGACGCCCGAGGTCCGCATGTCGATCGCGAGCGCGGTGATTCCCTGTTGCTTGGGCACGTCGGGATTCGTTCGTGCGAGACAGAGTCCCCAGTCCGCGAACTGTGCGTAGCTGGTCCACACCTTCTGACCGTTGACCACCCAGCCACCCTCGCCGCGCACCGCACGGGTCGTGACCGCGGCGAGGTCGCTCCCGGCACCGGGCTCGCTGAACAGCTGACACCACAGCTCTTGGGCCGGGAGGATCTTGGCCAGCCAACGTTGGCGCTGCTCGGCCGTGCCGTGCGCCAGCAACGTGGGACCGACGAGGTTGATACCGATGCGGCCGACCAGCTCGGGTGCCCGCGCACGTGCGAGCTCTTCGGTGACGATGAAGTGCTCGACAGCGCCGGCACCGCGGCCGCCGTACTCCTCAGGCCACGGCACTCCTACCCAACGACCGCTCGCGAGCTTCGCCTGCCACTCGCGACCGAAGGCGACCTCTTCGGCGAGGTCGTCGAAGCGAGGCGGGAGCCCTTTGCCGTACTCCCAGGGAAGGTGCTCACGAAGCCACGCACGGAACTCGGAGCGCAGCGCGGCCTCTTCTTCAGTAGGCGTGAGGTCCATCTCTATGCGGTCGCTCTCTGCGGCGCAGGGTACCTGCGCCGCGGGCGTTCGCTCCCTCGGCGAGCTCCTTTGTTGGCTGCGCTCACTTCGTCGCCGCGTTGTCGAGCGCAGTGCTCAAGCGCGGTCTTCGATCGGGACGTACGAGCGCTCGGTGGGGCCGGTGTAGATCTGACGGGGCCGCCCGATCTTCGTCTTCGGGCTCTCCATCATCTCTTTCCAATGGGCGATCCACCCCGGGAGTCGACCCATCGCGAAGAGCACCGTGAACATGTCGACGGGGAAGCCCATGGCCCGGTAGAGGAACCCCGAGTAGAAGTCGACGTTCGGGTAGAGCCGGCGCTCGATGAAGTACTCGTCTTCAAGCGCGATCTTCTCGAGCTGACGAGCGAGATCGAGGAGCGGATCCGACTTCCCGAGCTCGCTGATGACCTCATCGGCAGTGACCTGAAGGATGCGGGCGCGCGGGTCGTAGTTCTTGTACACGCGGTGGCCGAACCCTGACAGTCGGAACGAGTCGTCGGGATCCTTCGCCATCGCGACGTACTTCGCGACGTCGTCGCCATCGGCGTGGATGCGCTCGAGCATCTCGATGACGGCCTGGTTCGCACCGCCATGCAGCGGCCCCCAGAGTGCGTTGATGCCGGCCGACACCGAGGCGAACAGGTTCGCCTCGCTGGAGCCGGCGAGCCGGACGGTCGAGGTGGAGCAGTTCTGCTCGTGATCGGCGTGGAGGATGAGCAGCTGCTTCATCGCATGCACGACGGTGGGGCTCACCTCGTAGGGCTCTGATGGCACCGCGAACATCATCGTGAGGAAGTTCTCGATGAGATCGAGCGAGTTGTTCGGGTAGAGGAACGGCTGGCCGATCGATCGCTTGTACGCATAGGCGGCGATCGTCGGCAACTTCGCCATCAGGCGGATGATCGAGAGCTGCACCTGCTCGGGGTCGTGCGGGTCGGTGCTGTCGGGATAGAAGGTCGACAGCGCGCTCACCACCGATGCGAGCACACCCATTGGATGCGCATCCTTCGGAAAGCCGTCGAAGAACCGCTTCGCGTCTTCGTGCAGCAACGTGTGCTTGCGGATGCCGTAGCGGAAGTCGTCGAGCTCTTCGAGCGTTGGCAGGTCGCCGTTGATGAGCAGGTATGCCGTCGTGAGGAACGACGGTTGGTGGCCCTCGACGAGCTGCTCGATCGGGATGCCCCGATACCGGAGAATGCCTTCCTCGCCGTCGATGAACGTGATCGCGGACTCGCACGCGCCCGTGTTCATGAACCCGTAGTCGAGAGTGATCAGCCCCGTCTGCGCCCGGAGCTTCGAGATGTCGATACCCAGCTCGTCCTCGGTGCCGCGTACGACGGGGAGCTCGATCTCCTTCTCGCCGTAGTGCAGGTGTACTGGTTCATCCGACATGTCCCCGCAGCGTAGTAGCGACCCGATGGGCGTCGAAGATCGTCCAGTAGCCTGCGCGCCGCGGCGCAAGCGGAACGGATGGAGCGAGCGGAAGTAGTGGAGCGGAAGCGGAGCAGAGGGAGATGAACTTCGAGTTGTCCGACGACCAGCTCGCGCTGCGCGACGGTGCCCGCGATCTGCTCGACGGGCTCGCCGACATCGCGCGGGTGCGAGCCGTCGTCGAAGCCTCAGTAGGCGTCGATGACGCGCTCTGGAAGGCGATGGCCGAGCAGGGCTGGCCCGGGATCGCGGTCGACGAGTCGCTTGGCGGGCTCGGGTTCGGCACGGTCGAGGTCGCGGTACTCCTCGAAGAGGTCGGACGGCACGCCGCGCCCGCGCCCGTCGCGTCGACGGCACTCGTGTTGCGCGCACTCATCGACGGCGGCGAGACGGACTGGGCTGCGCGTGTGCTTGCCGATGGTGGCATCGGGTGTGCCGCATGGAGTCGTGAGGCAGATGCCGTGCGGGCGGAGGGAGCAGCGGGCGCCTGGCGCTTGACCGGGCGCAGCGACCCGACGCCCTACGCGCCCTCGGCATCGGTCGCGGTCGTCGTCGCTGCTACCCCCGACGGGTCAACAGGTGTGTTTGCCGTCGACCTCGACGAAGTGGGCCGTCCAGGCGCCGAACCGGCGATGGACCGGACCCGCGAGGTTGGGTGGCTCACGTTCGACGCCACGCACGCGGTCCGACTTGGCGACGAGTCGGCCGTCATTGCGCTGCTCGATCGGGGCGCGACGTTCGCCTCGGCCGAGATGCTCGGCGGTGCGGCTCGGGCACTCGAGCTCGCCGTCGAGTACGCGAAGGATCGCGTCCAGTTCGGGCGACCGATCGGCAGCTTCCAGGCGGTGAAGCATCGGTGTGCCGACATGCTCGTCGACGTCGAAGGCATGCGCTCGACGTCGTACTGGGCCGCGTGGTGCATCGGTGCGGCCGACCCGGAGGCGTCCATCGCTGCGTCGACTGCGAAGGTGTGGTGCTCCGACGCCTCGAAGCGGGTGATGGCATCCGCGCTCCAGGTACACGGTGGGATCGGCTTCACCTGGGAACACGACCTGCACCTCTTCCTCAAGCGCGGCCAGCTCGATCAGGTGACGTTCGGTGACGCCGTGTACCACCGCGATCGCCTCGCGGGACTGCTGCGCACGCGTGTGGAGGCCGGCGAGAGCGTCATCTAGGGCAGCGCGGCGGCGAGACGGGCAGCCGCGCCAAGTCGATGCCCGAGACGAACGAACGTGCACCCGCCGCGCACGCGTTGGCGGTTGCAGCCGCGGCTCCTGCTGTGTCGTCCGCAGCGAAGTAGTCCGTTGCCGTCACGAACAGTCCTCTCGCCGCGAGGCGTCGCAATGCGTCTAGTGCGCCACGCTTGTCGCCTGGGCGCTGTTCCACGTATCGGCCTTGGTCGAAGTCGTAGGTTCCGCTCACGTCCTCACGGTTCCACCCATCGAGAGCACCGAGCATCGGCTTGATGACGTCCTCTCCGTTTTGGGCGAAGAGCATGTCGTCCTGGTTGTGCGTGATCCGAAAGAGGTCGGTGACGAGCCGCACCATGCCGTTGGCCTGTCGCGGATGGGTGCTGATCATGTCCACGTTGTCGAGGAACAACCCGTCGAACCCGCGATCCAAGATCGACGGCGCGACCGTGTCCGCGATCAGCGCCCGGAAGCTGGGACTGGCGACGTCCGCGTACCACTCATCCCAGTCGTCCCAATGGTCGAGGCGGTACGGCTTGGCCTCGCCGGTCCATGAGCGGCCCCGCTCGATCGTGCCCACGCTCAGGTACCCGAGCACGATCGTCCCGCCCGACTGAAGCTCGCTCACGAGGGATGACGACGCGGTCTCGCCGTCGAGCACGACGAGGTCATATGCGCGCAGTCGCTCAACCACTCTCGAGCGGTCGAGGTCGACACCCAAGGCCAGCGCGAACGTCTCGACGGCAGCGAGACGTGGTTCAACGAGTCCTGCCGGCGGGCCGGCCGCGCCTGGGGTCGACAGTGCGAAGTGCATCGTGCCGGCGATCACGAGCATCGCCACCGAACGCTTGCGCACACATTGAGGGTAGGCGGCCGGATCCGATGTTCTCAGCGTGTGCTCAGGCTCCGCTCGCGAAGTGATGACAAAGCCGTGACACGCGTGCGCGTTGCGTGCTGCAACCTCGCCGTGATGCATCCACCTCAACGAAGGAGCACAGCAATGACATCACGGCGAATGCTGATGGGCACCCTTGCGCTGCTGGCTGCGATCAGCGGCGCGTCGATCGTGGCGACGGCCGGGGCTACGAGCGCGGCCGTCGGGCTGCACGAGGACCATCATCACGACGACGAGAAGGACAAGAAGAAGGACGACGGCGATTCGGCGTCGGACGACACGACCCACGCCGAGCATGGAATGGCGATCCATGACTCGACGGGTGGTCGTGAGCCCACCGACGAGGACCAGGAGAACGCCGACGCGTTCTACGAGTCCGTCGTCGAAGGCATCGCTCGCTACGAGGATCTTCGGGTCGCGATCGACGACGGGTACGTCGAGACCGAGGGCAGCCAGGACCTGGCGGTCAAGCACTACATGAAGCGCGGCGTGAACGGGGCCGCGCTCGACCCCGAGCTGCCGTCCGGCCTCATGTACTACGTCGACGAGAACCAGACGACGTTGCTGGGCGCAGTCTGGGTGACGCGGAGCAACGACCCACCGCAACCAGGCGGGCCGCTGACGGTGTGGCACGACCACTCGCCGATGGGTTGTCCCGAGGCGCATCCGGACTGCCCGGCTGCGTCAGGTGAAGAAACCAACGGGGTGCCGCCGCTCATGTTCCACGTGTGGACGTTCGAGGACGCGGTCGATGTGTTCGGCCACGGTTTCCCTGACGCAGTCGGGACCAAGAACGCCGGGCGTGGGAACCGTCCACCGTTGCCTTTCGACGTCTGACTCCGGTGGCGCAGGCGTGCGCGTGCGGTTGCCTCGCTCGTTACGGCGTGGCGGCCGCGCGCGTGCGCAGCGCACCTCGATCGGCCTTGCCGGCCGCGAGGAGTGGCAGCTCGTCGAGCTCGATGACGCGCTCGGGTGTCTTGTAGCGAGCGATGCCCTGTTCCTCGAACCATGCTCGGCACTTCGCGAGGTCGAAGGACCCGTTCGCCACCACGAACGCGCACACGCGCTCGCCGAGGCGATCGTCCGGATACCCGACGGCCACCGCATGTCGGATGTCGGGGTGGCGTTCGAGCACCGCCTCAACTTCCGCAGCTGCGATGTTCTCGCCGCCGCGGATGATCACGTCCTTGATGCGACCCACAATCGTCACCCAGCCGTCCTCGTCGACCGTGGCGAGATCGCCGGTGCGGAACCAGCCGTTCTTGATCGCCGCGCGCGTCTGCTCCCGATCGGCATACCCGACGAAGAGCTCGGGGCCTCGCAGCCAGAGCTCACCCGGTTCACCGGTCGGACGCTCGCGTCCGGTTTCCGGGTCGCTCACCCGCAGCCGAGCGGCGCCGGTGCTGCGACCGTCGGTGTCCCTCGCTCGCTCGAAGGGATCGTTGGTCATGCTCGTCGTCACCGTCGGGGCCTCGGTCGATCCGTACGTGCGCTTCACGGTGCAGTCGAGGCGACGAGTTGCTTCCTCGACGAACGCGGGCGTCACTCCGGCACCGCCGCTCGACACCAGCCGCAACGATGTGACGCGCTCGGTATCGAACGTGCGCGCGTCCATCAGCGACACGAAGAACGTGGTCGGACCGATCATGAACGAGATGCGCTCACGCTCGATCGTCTCAATCGCGGTGTCAGGATCCCAACTCGCCATGAGATGGGCGCAGATCGGCACCACACCCGGCAGCAGCACCGCATTCAGCAATCCCGACACGTGCGCGAGTGGCGCCGGCATCAGCACGGAGTCGGTGAGATGGAGGCCGTGAGCCCGCGCCATCACCTGCGCCTTGTACGCGAAGCCGCGTTGGGTGTGCAGTGCCGCCTTTGGCCCACCGGTGGATCCGGACGTGAAGAGCACGGCCGCGAGATCGCTCGGGCGGGCCGCGGACCGGGTCACGGGGGTCGCGCAGTCGCCGAGCGTCTTGAGTCGAGCGGAAGGACCGCGCACCTCTTCCTTGGGCAGCCACACCGTTGGTTCGAGCACTGCGAGCATTCCCTCGACGTCGGTGGGGCCAGCAAGGTGGTGGATCGGGCCGGCGATCGCGCCGAGGCGCCAACACGCGCGGTAGAGAAGGACGACCTCGTGCCAGTTCGGCGCCTGCCACGCCACAACATCGCCTCGCTTGACGCCGGCCGCACGCAAGCCGCCGGCCAGCGCCGCCACCCGCGACTCGAGGTGGCGCCCGTCGAGTCTTGTGCCAGTGGTGTCGTCCGCAAGCAGCGTGCCGTTGGACGTGCGCGCCGCTTCGGTGATGAGCACGTCGAGCGAGGGCACGTCCCAGGGCCCACCGTGCGCCCGGTAGGCCTTCGCCTCCGGGTGTGTGTACGTCGGCTTTAGATCCAACCGGCGCTGGTGGTCTTGGCGCCGCGCACGATCTGGCTGCCGATGAAGTTGCGCTGGATCTCCACCGTGCCGGCGCCGATGCACAGGCCGCGGATGTCGCGATACGCCCGCTCGACCGGGTACTCGCGGCTGAACCCGTAGCCACCGAGCAGCTGGATCGCTTCGTCACAGACGAACTTCGCGGCGAGGTTCGCCGCGGTCTTGGCCATCGCGGTCTCGAGCGCCGGGGGGGTGCCGTGCGGTCCGGCGAGATGCAGCGCTCGCATGAGCAAGAGGCGCGCGCCTTCGAGCTGCGTCGCCATGTCCGCGACCTTCCACTGCAGCCCCTGGTACTCCGCGATCGGGCGTCCACCAACCGTGCGCTCGTTGATGTACTGCACGGCGTACTCGAGCGCGCCCTGCGCGGCACCGACGCACATCGCCGCGTTACCGCAACGCTCGTGGTTGATGTGCGAGATCAACGTCTTGAACGACTCGCTGTTGTCAGCCTCGCCTGGGAGCAGCACGTCTTCGGGAGCGATCCACACGTCGTCGAACGCGAGCTCCGCTTCGCTCGTGCCGCGCAGCCCCATCTTCACGTGCGTCCCCGCCACCGTCACACCCTCGGATTCCAGGTCGACGAGCACCGCGCCGATCCCGCGTGCGCCTTCGCTGCCGGGGAACCGGCACCACACGAGGCAGCACTTCGACTTGTGCCCGCCGGTCACGTAGTTCTTGTACGCGTTCAGCCGGTAGCCATCACCGTCGGCGGTGAGCCGAGCGCGCATGTGCGTGACTGCGGAGCCGGCTTCGGTCTCGCTGATCCCGATGCAGAAGAGGCCCTCACCGGACGCGGCGAGCGGCAACCACTTCTTCTTCATCGCGTCGTGGCCGAGGTGCTGGATGGCGCGCGGTGGCCCGTTGAAGGTGAGCTGGGCGAGGATGGCGCTCGACACGTCGACCCGGGCGAGCTCCTCGAGCACGATCGCCGCCTCGATGTCGCCCATGCCCATCCCGCCGTACTGCTCGTCGATCGTGATCCCGAACAGCTCGGCCTTGCGGATCGCGTCCCACGACCCCTGCGGGAACTCCTCGCTCTCGTCCCAGTGCCGGGCGTTGGGCGCCAAGTCACGCTCGGCGACCTCGCGGGCGAGCGCGCGCAGCGCCTGCTGGTCGTCGGTCTCGGCGAACGGGTCGATGCCGGGGGCGCCCATGGGAGCCTGAGGCTACCGAGAAGCGGCGCAGGTACCTGCGCCGCCGGTCGCCGTGGCCCAAGCGGCCCGGCGCCGCGCGCCCTGAGCGGGAACGGCGGGGCACCGCCCTCGGCGAACCTGACTACCGTGTCAGCACACGGGGCCATGGGGAGGGGAACGTGACCACGAGTGAAGCCGACGCACCCCAGTTCGATGTCGACGTCGACTTCCTGACCGGGCAGCCCTACCCGCTGTGGGCGCAGGCGCGCGGCGAGTGCCCGGTCTTCCAGACGCACTCGACGATGGGGTTCACGGATCGCCCGACCTTCGTCGTCACCCGATTCGCCGATGTCGAACGAGTGCTGCGCGACACCGAGCACATCTCCTCGTCGATCAACGCCGAGCACATCGGCCAGTACATGGGCGAGCTCATCCTGGCGATGGATGGGCAGGAGCACCGTTCGTACCGCGGTCTCGTTGCGCACGCGTTCCGGGCGTCGCAGCTGGAGAAGTGGGACGACGCGCTCGTGCGCCCCACGATCGAGCGGCTGCTCGACGGGATCGCTCCGCTCGGCAAGGCCGATCTCGCGCAGGCAATCACGAGCAAGTACCCGGTACAGGTGATCTGCGGAATCGTCGGCGTGCCATTGGAGGATGCGGCGCAGTTCCACCAGTGGTCGGAGCTCATCAACGGTGGGCCGATGCACCCAGAAGAGGGGATGGCCGCGTCGCGGGCGATGCGCGACTACCTGGCACCCATCGTCGAGGACCGTCGTGTCAACCCGACAGGCGACCTCATCAGCGATCTCGTGCATGCCGAGATCGACGGGCAGAAGCTGACCGACGAGAAGATCTACGGCTTCCTGCGCTTGCTGCTGCCTGCTGGCGCGGAGACGACCTTTCGCGTGATGGGCAATGCGCTCGTCGCGTTGCTCACCCATCCCGACGTCATGCAGCGCGTGATCGCCGACCGATCGCTCATGCCCGCGGTGATCGAGGAGACGTTGCGCTGGGAGACGTCGGTCACGCAGGTGAGCCGCTGCGCGACCGAAGACCTCGAGGTCGGTGGCTGCCCGATTCCGAAGGGTGCGGCGGTGAGCGTGATCACCGGATCGGCCAACCGTGACACCGAACGCTTCGATCACGCGGACGAGTTCGACATCGACCGACCGACGGCGAACCACATGGCGTTCGGCACTGGCCAGCACCAGTGCCTCGGCATGCACCTCGCGCGCCTCGAGCTGCGTGTCGGACTCGACAGCATCCTTTCGAGGCTTCCGAACCTGCGCCTCGACCCCGATCAACCACCGCCCGAGATCATGGGTCTGGCGTTCCGCGGTCCAGAGTCGATCCCGGTCCTGTTCGACCCGAGCTGAATCGGATCGTTCTACAGGGGCCCGATCGTCTTCGCGATAGCTAGGGCGAAGTCACCGCGACCATCACGCTGATCGCTCGTCGATGCCGGCGGGGCGCGCGTCCGCAGCGTCGCTCACCGCAGGTTCTTCGCGTAGCAACGGCTCAGGGGTGAGCTCTTGTAGACGCCGTAGGGCTCGATCGACTCGTAGCCGTCTGCTTCGTACAGAGCGATCGCCTCGGGTTGTGCCGTGCCGGTCTCGAGGATGAGTCGTTGGTAGCCCACCGCGCGTGCGGTCGTCTCGAGCTCGGCCAACACTGCTTGCGCGACGCCGCGTCGGCGCGCCGCTTCGGCGACGAACATTCGCTTGATCTCGCCAGTGGAGTCGTCGATCCGCCTGAGGCCGCCGCAGCCGACTGCATCGTCGTCGAGCCACGCGACGATGAACGTGCCGCTGGGCGGCGCGAGCTGATCGGGATGCAGGCCGTCGTGCTCGTCTTCGGCGCCGTACCGAACCACGAGCTCATCGAGCAACGCCTGCGCCAACGTGGTTCCTGGCGCCTCGTCGATCCTTGCTACTTGCAGCGTCAGCATGGGAGTACTCGGTTCGCCGCGGGCCGGCTTGGCCGGTCCGCAACACACTTCGTTGCGTACCCAGTTGCGTCGGGAGGGGCCGGCGGGGAGGGCCTGCCCTCCCCGCCATGTCACCCGAACATCATCCGCCATTGCTCGAGGGTGGGGAGACGGAACACGTAGTTGCGCTGTCGGGTCTCGCCCATCGTGGCGGACGCCTCGGGGGAGTAGAGGTGGCCCGGATACAGCACGGTGTCGTCGGGCACGACTGCGAGGCGCTGCGTGAGGCTGAAGTACATCTCGTCGGGATCGGCGGTTGGAAGATCAGTGCGCCCACACCCGTCGAGGAACAGCGTGTCGCCAGCGATGAGCTTGCCGTCGACGACGAAGCACTGGCTTCCCGACGTGTGACCGGGGGTGTGCATCAGCGTGACCTCGATGTCGCCGGCCATCACCGTGTCGCCGCTTTCGTGGAGCACGAGGTCGGAGTCGGAGACTCCCGTGAACTTCTTCAACCACTCGGCTTCCGGCGCCTGGATGTGCACCGGTGCCGACACGTCGTCGCGTCCGATGATGTCGGTGATCCCCTCGATCGGGTAGCCCATCAAGTCGCCACCGACATGGTCGGCATGCCAGTGCGTCGCGAGCACTCCCGTCAGCCGCAGCCCGTCGGCAGCCAGCAGGTCGATGAGCTCACCCGCGCCGTACGCAGGGTCAACGGCGAGCGCCTCACCCTTCTCGCGGTCGCCGATCAGGTACACGAAGTTGACCATCTGGCGCGCGACTGGATCGCTCTGTGCGAAGTCGCGGCCGGACAGGAGCTGACGAAAGTAGAGGCGGTCGGTATCGCCCATATGGGTCCGCTCAGTCCTTGCCCATCTGCGCGACGGCGTCGAGGAACGCGTCGCAGTTGCTCGTCTTGCCAACGACGATGTCGTACTGGCGTCCGACTCCACCAGGCATGTCAGGTGGCACGTAGTACTCGAAGCCGTCACCTTCGATCGCTTCGCAGATGCTCGCCGCACACTCTGCGGCGGGAACGAAGGGGCCGCCGTACTTGGCCGGGTCGTTGTCGGGCAGATCCCAGATCTCGGTCTCGATCGGACCGGGGAGCGCGAGCTTCACCTCGACGCCGGTGCCGTGAAGGTCGATCGCCATGACCTCGGTCCATCCGCACAGCGCGAACTTCGACGCGCAGTACGCACCCTCGTGGATGATCCCGAGGCGACCGCCCATGCTCGACACGTTCACGACACATCCGCGGTCGCGCTCCAACCAGCGCGGGAGCAGGGTCAGCGTCATCCGCACCGGCGAGGTGAAGTTCACCCGCATGACGGTGTCGACCTCTTCTTTGGTGAGTCGCTCCATCGGCGTGCGCTTGGGGATTGCCGCGTTGTTCACCAAGCAGTCGAGCCCATCGAATGCTTCCCACGCTTCGAGTGCGACCCGCTCCGCCGCATCGAGGTCGCCGAGGTCCGTGGCCCAGAGCCGTGAGTCGGGGGCGTGCTCCTGACACGTCGCGAGCACTTCCTCGAGCCGGTCCTTGCGCCGGGCGACGATGCCGACGGTCGCACCCTTCTCAGCCAGCATCGGCGCCAGCGCGGCACCGATTCCGGACGACGCGCCGGTGACAAGGATGCTGGAACCTTCGATCTGCACGGCGGCAAGGTACCACCCGTCCGCGACCGCTCCTCAGGCTTGTTCGGCCTCCGCGCGCGCGGCGACGAGTTCGGGAACGGTGTTGAGTCGTTCGAGGAAGTAGACGTAGAAGTCGCCTTGCGTCTCGTTCGTCGCTCCGTACTCGTTTGCAGTCGCGATCAGGTCGGTGAGCGTCACGGTGTCCCAATCGACGGCATTCAGCCCCTTGCGCGTCACGAAGATCTGCGTGACCGCGGGTGGTTCCTCGCTCGCGTCCACCGACGGAAGCGGTTCGAGGCACACATCGAAGCTCTTCAGTCCCTTCCACTTCTTGTAGACGAGCGGAAGGAACACCCGTGCGGAATCGGCGAACGCGGCGACGTACTCCTCGTCGGTGAACGTGTCGCCAGTGGGCTCCAGATAGATCGCGAGGTGGCGGCCCTTGGGATCGATCGCGTACGAGTCGAGGTTCTGGAGTCGCGCGCGCGTAACCTCGAAGCCCATGTCCTCGACCTTGGGATCGAAGATGCGCGCCAAGTCCTCGCGGTCGGGCGGCGGCAAGCGACGTTCCGACACGTACGCTCCCGCGCGCACCGCGGCCACGATCCCGGTCACGACCAAGACCAGCGCGACGACGCGCCGCCGGAAACGGGTCACGCGAGGATCTCCACCGGCGTTCCGAGTGGCAGCACTGGCACCAGCTTGGTGATGCTGTCGTTCTTCATGCGGACGCAGCCAGCGGTCACGCTTTGGCCGAGCACCGATTCGTCATTGTTGCCGTGGATGCCTAGCTCGCCGTCGCCGCCGTTGAAAGAGGTCAGCACGTCGGAGTAGCCGGACAACGGGTAGGCGTACGGCCCGTAGACGGTGTTCGGTTTCGGCGCTCTCAGCAGCACGCGCAGGTAGTAGGTACCGGGTGGCGTCGGGGTCTCGGGCTTGCCGACGGCCACGGTTTCCTGCAGGAACACCGCGCCCGCGTTGTACACGGTGATCAGATGCTTGCTCAGCTCGACGACGATCTTGTACGGCGTCTGGGTCATGTTCACGTCACTTGTCTTGATCCACCCGGTCGTGCCGTTCGGTCGGACGGGTAGGTACACCTCGAGCCAGTCGGCGATGTGGTCCTTGACGAGGAACACCTGCTTGACCGGCTTGTCCTTCTCGTCGTTCACGTACCAGGGGCTGAACAACCGTCGCGAGGGTTCGCTCGCGCCCGGCCAGTCGTAGATGCCGACGACCGACACGCGCGCTTCCGCAACCAGCGAGATGTAGGACGGCAGCGTCGTCGTCGTGCTCGGCGCGGGCCCCTTGTCGGCCGAGAGGGTCGGTCGCTCGTCGGCGCCCGAGCATGCAGAGATGCTCAGGGCGAGCGCGGCCAAGAGGAGGGAGAACCGGCGCACGAGGGGTGATCGTAGTGAAGGGTCAGGCCCGTTCTTCGCGCGTGCCGAAGTGGGCGGTTCGACCGTTCCAAAGCTCGGATTCCATGCGCCGGGCCTGCGCTGCGAATGGCTCGAGACCGAAGGCCCGGCGCCGCTCGTCAAGGCCGTCGAGGGCCTCGATCGGCCACGGCGCGATCCCGTCGTCACCAGCCGCGACGAACTGCGAACCGAACTTCTGTGGTCGCCCTTCCGCCATGCAGATGCGGTCGACCAAGCACGCGTAGTGCGACGGATCCGCGTCGCCACCGTCGACTGCGGCTTCCAGGTGGCCGAGCGCGCGCCGCTGGAGGTCCGTGTCCGCAAGTTGCACGATCAACCATGCGGCGTGCTCACCATCAGGGCCGACAAGTGTGCGGCCCGGCCAGGCATCGAAGTCGTCGAGGACCGCCCACACCCGATCGGCGCCACGGGGGTCGTCGGGATGCTCGGCCAACCGCAGCAGCTCGGCGCGCAGGGCCTCGTCTCGGGCCATCGATCGAGGATAGGCAGCCATTTCGAGGGGTCGGAACGCGTGGCCCCTCGGTAGGGTCGAGCGCATGGCGCTGCACCCTCCCGAACCAGCGCCTGAGGACGCGACCGATGCGCTCGTCGACGGCGATCGCGTCTTCGCTCGTGGCACGGCGCAGGCCGCCCTCTCGCACCGGACGTTCCGCATCGTCTGGGGTGGCACGTTCGCATCGAACATCGGCAGCTGGATGCAGAACGTGCTGCTCGGCGCGTACGCGCTCCGCTTGACGCATTCGGCCACCTACGTCGGGCTGCTGTTCTTCGCGCAGCTCGGCCCGCTCTTGTTCCTCTCGAACGTCGGCGGCGTGCTCGCCGACCTCTTCGACCGCCGCGTCCTCTTGCTCTGGGCCCAAGCCCAGCAGCTCGTGTTCTCCGTCGTCCTCGCCGTGGTGGCGACATCGGACCACCCGTCGCGAGTGGTCCTGTTCGTGTGCGTGCTGTTGATCGGAATCGGGAACGCGCTTGGAGCGCCGGCACTGAGCGCCATCCTCCCGACGCTCGTGCCGAAGGCAGATTTGCCTGGCGCGGTGTCGCTCCAGTCGGTGCAGATGAACCTCTCGCGGGTGATCGGTCCGGCGATCGGTGCCGCGCTCTACACGACGGTCGGCGTTGCGCCAGTGTTCGGCCTCAACGCCGCCACCTACCTGTTCGCGATCGTCGCGCTGGTCTCGGTGGACTATCCGCGTCGACCTCCCACGCGCACTGACGTGTCCCTGCGGGCCCGGCTGGGGGAGGGCTTCGCGATCGTCCGTCGCGACCCGCTCGTACGCAGGCTGATGATCACGTTGTTCTCGATGTCGTTCTTCTCGCTCGCGTTCGTCGGGCTGATGCCAGTCATCGCGAAGGTCAACCTCGGGATCCCGCCGAAGAGCATCGACTACGGCGTGCTGTACGGAGCGTTCGGCTTGGGCGCCGCATTCGGAGCCGTGAGCGTCGGCACATGGTTCGCCCAGATCTCGAAGGCACGCCTCGTGCGTCCGGGGATGCTCGCGTTCGCCGGATTGCTTGCCGCGTTCGCGTTGGTGCGCACACCATGGGCTGGCTTCGTGTTGGCGCCGATCCTCGGGTACGCGTACTTCCTCGTGATCACGTCGATGTCGACGGTGCTCCAGAGTCACATCGATGATGCCGTCCGCGGTCGGGTGATCGCGCTCTGGATCATGGGGTTCGGTGGGACGGTGCCGCTCGGGGTGCTCGCAGGCGGTCTCCTCGAAGAGGTCACCTCGATCACCTTCGTCCTGCTCGTGGGTGCGGTCGCGGCAGTCGTGCTCGCGGCGTACGCCGACCTCGAATCGGTCGCGGCTGACTAACGCTGCTCGCGCACCGCCAACAGCGATCGCTTGTACGGGCCATCGATCATCGCGGTCACAGTCGGCAACAGTTCAGGGCGAAGGTTCCACACCTGCTTCGGTGGACCGCCCGGGCCGTCCGGCACGTCGATGCGTGACACGCCACCGAGCCTAGAGTCGGCGCCCCGCACCGCGGACGTGAACGAGGGGGAAGTCATGCGTGCCGAAGGAACTGCACTGGTCACCGGCGCGAGTCGCGGCATCGGTCAGGGCGTGGCCCTCGAGCTGGCCCGGCGTGGGTTCGACGTCGTGGCAACGATGCGCAACCCCGACGACGGGGCCGACCTCGCGACGACATTGGGCGATGCCGCAGGTTCATTGCGAGTCGAACGGCTCGACGTCACCGATGCGCAAGCGTTCGACATGCCGTCGCCGCTGCGAGTCGTCGTCAACAACGCGGGCGTCGAGAAGGCGCACCCGCCGTTCGAGGCGACCCCGATGCGGCTGTGGCGTGAGATGTACGAGACCAACGTGTTCGGCCTCATCGACGTGACAGCCCGCGCCATCCCCGCGCTGCGCGCCGCTGGTGGCGGTGTGGTGTGCAACGTGACGTCGTCGTCGATCCTGGCACCCGTGCCGTTCTACGGGCCCTACCGCTCGAGCAAGGCCGCCGTCAGCGCGATCGGCGAGTCGCTGCGCGCCGAGCTCGCGCCGTTCGGCATTCGAGTGCTGGAGATCATGCCCGGACCGATCGACACCGACATGCTCGAGGGATCCGACCGCGCGCCCGAAGCCATCGACTTCGACGGCTATCGCGAGATGGCTGAGCGCTACTACGAAGGTCGAAAGGCAGTGGAGGGTCAGGTCACCTCGACCGAGGACGCCGCGAACGCCATCGCCGATGCGATCCTCGATGACGACGCGCCTTTGCGCGTGGGTTGCGATCCGCTCGCCGTAGGGATGATCCAGGGCTGGCGCGCGTCCAGCGACGAAGACTTCATGAAGGCGATGCTGCCGAGCTGGACGGGCTAGCGCGGATCTAGCAGGTACCGCCCCAGGGACCACTGCCTGAGCGCGAGTAGAGCGACCACGCCATGTCGTCCTGGTCGTACACGCTTGCGGTGTGCGGCGGCACACCGATGAGCTCGGGACGGCCGGCGCGCGTCGCGGTGCCGTTCCATGTTCCCTGGAGAAACTGGTACGCGCCCATGTATGGGCCGGCCGGGTTGTACGACCCGTAGCCGCCGTCGTGCAGGCCGTTGCGGTTGCGGTCACCGCGGTCTGACTCGCGGCTCCGAATGCAGATCATCGCCGGGTGCGCGTGCTGTGGGTGGGAACCGGGCGTAGGTGTGTAGTCGATTGGCGCGGATGGCGCCGGAGCACCGGGGCTCGTTGGGTTGACCGGTCGGGGAGGCACGGCGCGCAATGCGGCGGCGCGATCCTCCGCGGCCTGGAGCTTGGCGTCGATGTCCCGTCCTTGGGCCTCGAGCTGATCGAGCGCCGCTTGGAGTGCAGCGCGCGCGGCCTGGAGATCGGCGCGTTGTGCTTCGAGATCCTCCGTCACACGGGCGAGCTCATCGAACAGCTCTGTGTCCTGCGCGTTGAGCTCCTCGAGCAGGTGAGTGCGCCGCATGAGCGACACGACGTCGGTGGCGCCGATCACGGCATCGAGCTCGGTACCGCCACGCTTGTACGCGGCGACGGCGCGCTTGCGGGCTCGCGCACGAAGATCACGGCGCTGAGCCGCAAGCTCAGGAAGCCGAGCCTCGATCTCGGCAATCTGGGTCTCGAGCGCCTGCGCGTGCACGAGCGTGTCGACGTAGTCCTGGTACGCCTGCGTGGCAGAGGCTCGGAGCGCGGCGATCTCGGCTTCGGCATCGGCAAGCGAGCCGGCTCCGGCCGGGCTGCCGGGCACCATCAGGCCGGCAACCGTGAGCGCCGCGGCGACCCGAAGGAGGGTCCGGGCGCGGCGGCCGGTTCGGCGAGGGGTGGGCAGCACGCGGGCTCCTGGCGCAGCGGGGGACCGCTCAGCACGCGGTCGAGCAGCGGTATCGATGCGCCTTCGAGAGTACTCGTGGACCCTCTGGGGTCCCGCCCCTCAGGGCTAGGCTCTGTGCACACGCCCTAGTGGGGCGGTCTTCTCGGGGGCACCGATGCGCACACCTTGGCTCGCCGTCATCCTGGCGGCATTCGTGGCGGGTGCCGGTCTCGTGCTCCTCGCCGACCCCGGCACCACCGAGCCGCGGGTGCTGGTCACAGCTTCGGGCACCGATCACGCGCAGCACGCGACCGCCATCAACGGCCAGAAGATCACGGGCGTGAAGCTCCAGGACATCGCGCACGAGAACGTGCCGGATGTTCCGTTGAGTCCAGAAGACCGTGACCTGATCGCGTTCCAGCTCGTGCAGGCGCGCGACGCCGCGATGCGCTACCCAACGGTCGCCGACGCGCTGGCCGCGGGCTACTACCTCGCCGGTGGGTTCGCCCCGGGGAGCGGTGCGCACTACATCGGCGGCAACACTCTCGGGGGGAGCGGCACGCTCGACATCGAGCACCCGGGTTCGCTGATCTATGCCGGTGTCGAGCCCGACTCCGAGATCGTCGGTCTCATGTACCTGGGTGGTGGCGAGGAATCGCCGGAAGGGTTCGCAGGGCCGAACGACCACTGGCACCGCCACAGCAACGTGTGCATCCGGCGCGGTGCGAACGGCATCGAAATCCCGTTCCCAGCGGATGCCGACATCACGCGAAAGATGTGCAACGACGTGGGCGGCAGCTTCATGAGCATCACCACCTGGATGGTGCACGCGTGGGTCGTGCCGGGGTGGGAGAGCCCGCTCGGCGTGTTCTCACACGACAACCCCAACATCCGCTGCGCCGACGGCACGTACAACACCGACAAGGCCGGGTTCTGTCAAGGGCTCTGACCCACGCCGACCGAACCATCGCCTACACCCTGGGCGCTCCCTGATCCTTCCGAGACCGACGACGATGTCGTCGGTCTCGGTGCTGATCTGGAGCCAGGCACCCTGCTCGCCGCGTACCGAAGCGGCTTGTTCCCGATGCGCGTGCGTCGAGGCGGCCCGATCGCGTGGTGGTCGCCCGACCCACGCGGAGTGATCCCGCTCGACGGCTTTCACGTGAGCCGATCGCTGCGCGGCTCGTGCAACCGCTTCGATGTGCGGGTCGACACGGCGTTCCCCGATGTGATGCGCGCGTGCGCGGATCCATCACGACCATCGGGCTGGATCGACGAGGAGTTCATCGAGGCCTACACGCGACTGCACGAGCTCGGCTGGGCGCACAGCGTCGAGGCGTGGACCCGCGACTCAGATCCAGCTCTAGTGGGCGGAACGTACGGCGTCGCGATCGGCGGTCTCTTCGCCGGAGAGTCGATGTTCCATCGTCAAACCGACGCGGGGAAGGTCGCGGTCGTCGGCCTCGTCGAGCGCCTGCGCGCAGGTGGCGGCAGCCTCTTCGACGTGCAGTGGCTCACCCCACACCTGGAGACACTCGGCGCGACCGAGATCCCGCGTGCCAACTACCTCGCGCAAGTCGCAGGCGCGATCACGCGCCCGCAGCTCAGCCTCTAGACGCTGGCGGCCTCGCGGTCGGCGGCGACCGCGTCGAGGATGGCGTACTCAGTCTCGGTGTCCGGCGCGTCTTCGAACTCGATCACACCAATCTCGGTGAACTTGTCACGCAACCAAGCGTCGCCGGCGTCGAGCAGCCCGAGCTTCTTGCAGTTCGGCACGATCTTGGAGAACAGCGCGGCCTGGAAGGGGTTCACCCCGGGCTTGTGGATCTCGAACAGCATCTCGGTGATCGCCTTGCGATTGATGCCGCAGCGTTCCCACACCGCTTGCATCATCAATCGGTCACGCATGCGGAGCGCGGCGTCGTACGCGAACTCCTGGCGTTCGCGGATCTCGGAGCCGCTCAAGCCCTCGTAGTACTCCTTCAGTGAGAGCACACCGAACGCCACGTGACGCGCTTCGTCGCTCATCACGTACCGGAGCATCTTCTTGAGCAACGGTTCTTGCGTGACAGCGTGCATGAAGCCGAAGGCCGCGAGTGCGAGGCCCTCGACCATGATCTGCATGCCCATGTACGTCATGTCCCAGCGGTTGTCGCCGAGGATGTCGTCGATCAACAGCTGAAGCGCGGGATTGACCGGGTAATGCCCCTCGAGCTTGGTGTCAAGGTAGCGGGCGAACACCTCGACATGACGGGCTTCGTCCATCACCTGGGTTGACGCGTAGTACTTGGCGTCGATCCAAGGAACGGTCTCCACGATCTTGGCGGTGCAGAGGAGCGCACCCTGCTCACCGTGCAGGAAGTTGCTCATCCGCCAGTTGAAGGCCTCGACCGCGAGGTTCGTCCACTCGTCCTCGGTCCAGGTCTTGAGGGGAGAGTTCGGGAGATCGGTGAGGCGTTGACGCAGGTGCGCGATCGCCGACTGCATCTCACGGGCCACGAACTCGACGTCGACGTCGATCGACCAGTCGAGGTCGGTCGACCCGTTCCACTGCGACGACTTCGCGCGCTCGTAGAGCTTGGAGAGGCCGGCGCGGCTGCGCTCGTAGTCCCAAGTGAAGATGGCGTCGGCGCCGACGGCCGTGGTGTGCGCGAGGTCGCCGAAGTCGATGGCGTCGTCGGCCAGGATCGACTCGACGCTGTTGACGTCGTTGCGGCCAAGGGCCTTGTACTCCACACTCATGGTCGACTTCGCTTCGCGCTCCCGGTCGTCCGACCAGCGCTGCGCTGCGTCTGCGTAGTGGCCATCTCGCCTCCAGAAGCCTGCGCGGGTTACTCCACGGTAGCCTGACCCACATGGCCGACATCACCGTGTACCACAACCCCGTCTGCTCGAACTCCCGGGGCACGCTCGACCTTCTCGACGACCGCGGCGCCGATGTCGAGGTGATCGAGTACCTCCACGAGCCACCTGATCGTGCCCTGCTCGAGCGGATTCTCGATGCGATCCCCGATCCGCCGTCGGTGCTCGTGCGCCACGACAAGAAGTTCGAGGAGCTCGGACTCGACCCGAACGGCTACGAGGACCGCGAATCCGTGATCGACGTGCTGCTCGAGCACCCAGAGCTCATGCAGCGCCCTGTGGTGTTCAAAGGCGACAAGGCGATGATCTGCCGCCCGCCCGAGAAGGTCTTCGAGCTGCTCGACTCATGAGACGCAGCGGAGCACTGGTCGGACGACCGGGAGTGCGCAGCGGAGTCGACCCGTTGTGATGACCACCCTCACCGTCGACGACTCGCGCACCGAGGTTCGTGCGTTCCTCGCCGAAGCCTGGGACCCCGACCTGACCGTCGCGCAGTGGTGGGAACGACTCGGCGAGTCCGGTTGGGCCGCACCGACATGGCCACTGGAGTGGTTCGGCAAGGGACTCGGCCGTGACGCCGCGGCGATCGTCAATGACGAGCTGCGCGCTGCGGGCGCGATCGGCGGCCCGTCAGGGCTCGGCATGTTGCTCGCCGGTCCGACGATCCTCGCCCATGGCACCGAGGAACAGAAGGAGCGCTACCTCCGTCCGATCGTCACCGGTCAAGAAGGTTGGTGCCAGCTCTTCAGTGAACCGGGGGCCGGATCCGACCTCGCAAGCCTCCAGACCAAGGCCGAGCGCGATGGCGACGAGTGGATCATCAACGGCCAGAAGGTGTGGACGTCGGGCGGCCAGGTCGCCGAGCTCGGCATGCTGCTCGCCCGCACGGATCCCGACGCGCCGAAGCACAAGGGCATCAGCTACTTCGCGTTCCCAATGGAGCAGGCCGGCGTCGAGGTGCGTCCGCTGCGTGAGATGACGGGTCGCGCGCTCTTCAGCGAGGTGTTCTTCGACGACGCCCGCGTGCGCGGCGACGCGCTCATCGGTGGCGAGAACAAGGGGTGGATCGTCGCCAATACCACGCTCGCCAACGAGCGCGCCGGGCTCGGTTCGGGTGGTGGCGGCGCGGGTGGCGCCGCGTTCCCTGGACGCAAGGCCGGGATGCTCGAGGTCCGTGTTGGCGAGCTTGGCGAGCGAACGTCGCGCAGCGGAGTGCAGCCGGCGAACTTCGGGCGCGCATTCGGGCTGCTCCGCACGATCGCCGAGAAGGTTGGACGGAGCGACGACCCGATCATCCGTCAGCGTCTCGTCGACCTGTACTCGATGAACGAGGTCGGGCGGATCACCGGACTGCGGATCAAGGGCGCCCTTGCGTCCGGTCGGGGACCCGGTCCGGAGGCGAACACGGCCAAGCTGATGATGAGCCGCATCTGCCGGCTCGTGCGCGACCTCGGCCCGGAGCTCCTCGGGCCTGAGGCGATGATCACCGGCTCCGACACCACCGGCGGTGGCGTCGTGCAGGAGCTGGTCCTGTTCGCGCCGGCCCCGTCGATCTACGGCGGCAGTGACGAGATCCAGAAGAACATCATCGGCGAGCGCGTGCTCGGGCTTCCGAAGGAACCGGGACCCGACAAGAGCACGCCGTTCCGAGAGCTCAAGGTCGGCACGCAATCGGCGTGAGCGGCACCGAGCTGGTCTTCCTGCGCGACGCATACCTGCGCGAGCTCGATGCGCACGTCATCACGACGGATGAAGGTCGCATCGCGCTCGACCAAACGATCTTCTATCCGACGGGTGGCGGTCAACCGCACGACACCGGCACGATCGAGGGCACGCCCGTCACCGACGTGCGCAAGGACGGGGATCTGGTCTGGCACACGCTCGACGGAGACATCCCTGCTGAAGGCGCCACCGTGCACTGCGTCGTCGACTGGGAGCGTCGCCACGCCCTGATGCGCACGCACACCGCGCTGCACGTGCTGTGCGGCGTCATCTGGAACCAGTGGGGGAAGGCAGTCACCGGCGGGAACATGGAGCCGCTCGAAGCGCGCATGGACTTCGAGTTCGACCCACTGCCCGAGGGCTTCGGAGCTGATGTCGAGGAGCTCGTCAACGCTGCACTCGTCGCCGATCACCCGATCGAGGTCTCGTTCCTGCCCCGCGCCGAGGCCGTGCTCGACGAAGACCTGATCCGAACCAAAGTGAACCTGATCCCCGAGTCGGTGCAAGAGATCCGCGTCGTCGACATCGTCGGTCTCGACAAGCAAGCCGACGGCGGCACGCACGTGCATTCAACTGCTGAGGTCGGCCGCATCCAAGTCGTCAAGACCGAGTCCAAGGGCAAAGGCAACAAGCGCATCCGCCTCAAAGTCACCGACACCTGACCAGCCCATGTCGGCGCGTCGCACTCGAGTGTCACACCTCGGTGCTCTTGTTGAAGCATGAGCGCCGCTCAGCGAGCATCCGCTTCAACAAGAGCCAGTTGCGCGCGCTTCTTGGGAGGCAGCTCGGCCTCATCACGGGTCAGCAATGGATCGAACTTGGCTTCAGCGCGTCCGGGCTGAGGCGAGCATGTGACCGTGATGAGTTCGTGCGCGTCCTTCCTGCCGTGTACCGCTCGACATTGGTCCCGCCTTCGTTGCACGCGGGCGGGCTTGCTGCGGTGTTGTGGGCAGGTGACGGTGCACGCGTGTCGCACACGACCGCGGCGCGCACCTACGGAGCCGAACTCCCGGGGAATAAGCCACACATCTGGGTGCCGCCGGATCGAGCACCGAAGTCTGAGCTCGTCGTCGTTCATCGCGGTGTCGTCGCCAAGAACGATCGCTGGATGCGAGAGGGGGTTCCTCTCACGTCACCGGCCAGGACACTCATTGATCTGGCAAGCATGCTGGATTGCGAGACGCTCGAGGCCGTTGCGGAGGACTTCTTCCACCGCGCGGTGACGACGCCGATGTCGGTGCAGCGGTGCCTCGACGCGAGCGGCGGGACCGGGCGCGCCGGGTCGCAATCGCTTCGCTCGATCCTTGAGAATCGCGACCAAGCACCACTCCAGAAGCGGCTCGAGGTGAAGCTCTCTCGGCTTCTGCTCGGCGCTGGGCTGCGCCCGGTTCGTCAGTTCAAAGTTCGGGTGGCGAACCGGACTTCCTTCCTCGACTTCGCGTTTCCCGCGCTGAAGGTGGCGGTGCAAGGCCACGGCTTCGTTGCTCACGGCGGGCGCATGCACCATCGCGACGATGCTCGCCGTCTGGCCGATCTCGCCAGCGTGGGTTGGACGATCGTGCCGGTCACTTGGGAGGCGGCGACCGGTGAGCCGGACGTGGTGATCGATCAGGTTCGCAGCGCCCTTGCGGAGGCTGCGGCCTGAGAGTGCGACGATGAGCCGGTGAGCGAGGTGGAGTTTGTCGCGTGTCCTTCGGGTGGGCGGCAGGTCGAGGCGACGCGGCGGGTGCGGCTTGGGGATGTGAGCGCATCCGGTCGGCTGCGCCTCGATGCGCTCGCTGAGTACCTCCAGGATGTTGCGGCCGACGATGTCGACGACGTGGGCATCCCCGGTGCGTGGGTCCTCCGCCGACTCGCTCTCAAATTGGGAGAGCTGCCGCGATTTCGAGACGATGTGCGGCTCGTCACGTTCTGCAGCGGGATCGGCAGCCGATTCGCTGAACGGCGCACGACCGTCTTGTCCGGCGACGAGGTCGCGGTCGAGTCGGTCTCGATCTGGGTCTACATCGACGAATCGGGCAAGCCCGCGCCGCTCGATGAGTGGTTTCGCAAGTACTACGAGGTGGCCGCCGGTGATCGAAAGGTCAGTGGCCGCTTGCGGCACTCACCACCACCGCCGGACGCGGTGAAGCGAACGTGGCCGATGCGTGTCGCCGACTTCGACCTGCTTGCGCACGCCAACAACGCAGCGGCATGGCAAGCCATTGAAGAGGAGATTGCCCGGTTGGCCAAAGGACGCCGGTTGGAGAGCGCCGAGATCGAGTACCGCGCCGCCATTGACATAGGTGACGAGATCGAGATCGCAACGACGTTCGACGATCGAGAGCTGCGGTGCTGGCTGACGCGTGACGCCGACATGCGGGTGTCGGCAGTGGTGCGCGTTTCCTAGTGACGAGCGACTTGGAACGAGTCGATCGTGACTTCGGTGGTCGCCCACGCTTGCACGCCGACGCGCGTGCCACGGCATGGCGGACGCCCGAGCTCGATCGAGCAGCGGCTCAACGCCGGCACGGTGAGGACGGGGTCGTTGTCGACGATCACGCTGAGCTGGTCCGCGCGCACTGACACCCAGACGGTGTGGCGGCCGAAGAGCAACGTCGGGTCGGTGACGCCGGCCTGAGCGATCGGGCGCCAGTGCTGACGGTTGTCCTCCCACTGGCGGACGAGGTAGCCGCCACCACCGGCGATCGGGTCGATGTCGAACGAGTAGCCGCTCACGCGCTCGGCCTCGTCGACCGACGCCCGGAAGAGGATCCCGAACCCTGCACCGGCGCTGAAGTCGACGACGGCTTCGACGGTGAAGTCGCCGGGTGCGTCGAGGTCGGCCAGCGCCCAGCGGGCATCGGCACGCCGCAACGTAAGTGCACCGTCGTCGGCCATGGCGGTGGCGGGGAAGATGCCGCCCACTCGCCAGTTCGAACCGGCGCGCTGGAAGCCGGAGCCCGGCGAGGCGGTCTCAGCCGGCTGTTCGTGCGCCATCCATGCGATCGGCGGAACGCCAGGCGTCGGTACGAGTGGAACTTCGGGGATGACGAACGGTTGTCCGGTGGCGGGGGTCTCGATGACGGGTGCCGCGGCGACCGCAGCCGCGACCGGCGGTGCGACGAACGCAACCGGAGGCGCCGCGGGCGGCGCCGGCGGACTTGGTGGCGCGGGGACCGGCGGTGGTGCGAGAGCGACGGCTGGCGGCTCGGGAAGGACGACCCGCGGCTCCGGTGCACCGAGCGGTTCGAACTCCGCGGGCGGTACTTCGTCGACGTCGATGACGTCGAGTGCATCAGGCAGTGGAGCTTGCAGCGGCTGGCGGCGGGGAAGTGGTTCAGCGTCCACCCACTCATCTTCGGGAGGTTCGCTGAATGGGCCGGGTGTGAAGATCTCGGCGTTCTCGACGGAGGTCGGAACGAACGAGATCGGTTCGGGCGCGTCCGCGGGCGGTGACGGCGGCCAGGGCGCAGGTGGTTCCTCGGCGAACGCGGGCACTGCGTCCGTGAAGATGGTTGGTTCTTCGGTGTCATCGCGTTCGATGGCGGCGTCCGGCCTGTAGGAGACGGGAGGCAACGGTGCCGCGAACGGATCCTTCGGAACCGGCTCGGGTTCCAGCATCACGGGCTCCGGGTCCGCCATCGCGGTGTCGGGCTCGATGACCGGCAGCGGCGCGCCGTACGAGATCGGCATTGAATCGAACGACGACATCGGATCGACCGGTGCAATCGGCGCAACCGGCGCGACGGGCTCGACCGGCATGGCGGCTGGCGTCGAGAACGTGTCGGTCCATCCCGCGGTCGCGGGCTGCGCGCCTGGCGGGGGCGGCGGCTCGAACACGTCGGGTGCGCGCGGCGTCGAGAAGAAGTCCACCACGGCGGCGTCGGCATTCGGCGCGTGCAGTCCAAAGTACACGTCTCCAATCACGTCACCAGTCGCGATCGTGCCAGCCGAGAGCTCGTTGCTCGGCATGATCATCGAGCGAAGACGCGCCGCCTCTTCACGCGAAATGCCGATCAGCTCGACCAGACGCGCCTCGATGCGCTCAGGGCTCCCGCCCAGCGCATCGGCGAGCGACATCAGGTCGCGCTCGCGCAGCGGGATCTTGCTCCCGGGTGCGAGGTTACGAAGCTCGTAGATCATCGCGAGGTACTCGCGCAGCATCTCGTCGTCGACGGGGTCGCGCAGGTAGCGGATGCTGTCGCCGATGGCGAGGAGGTTGAGGTCCGAGCTCACCTTGACCGGCGCACGATCGGGAAGCAGCTCGGCAACATCGACGCCGCACGATCCGGCCAGGCACCAGAGGTCGCTCTCGGGCACCGCGGCCCTACCGCTCTCGTAGGCCGCGAGCTCGCGTCGGGTCAGGCCCGCGGAGCGCGCCACCTCACTGCGCGACAGCCCTTGCTTCCGGCGGATGTGCCGGAGCTGGCGGCCGACCTCCTTGGGCGCCGAACCATCGGATTGGGCGCGATCGGCAGTCCTGGCCATACGAGCGTATCGGCCACGAACGCCTGTCACTAAAGGGCTGAGTGGCATCCCGGTAGGGTCGATCGCATGAGTGGTGCGGGGGAAGGCCAGGAGTTCGCCGATCGGGTCGCCCTGGTGACCGGGGGCGGATCGGGATTGGGCCAGGCGGCATGCCGCTTGCTGGCCGAACGGGGTGCCCGGGTCGTCGTCGCCGACGTGAACGACGACGGTGGCGCGGCCACGGTGGCACAGTGCAAGGAGGCGGGCTCGGAGGCGCAGTTCGTCCATGCCGACGTCACCAAAGAAGAGGATGTGATCGCTGCGGTGGCCGCAGCGGTCGACACCTGGGGCCGGCTCGACGCGGCCATCAACAACGCGGGGACGACCGGTCCGTCGGCGCGGACGGCCGACTACACGCTCGAGCAATGGAACGGCGTGATCGCGCTCAACCTCACCGGGGTCTTCCTCTGCCTCAAGCACGAGATCCCGCAGATGATCAAGCAGGGCGGCGGTGCCATCGTGAACACGTCGTCCGGCGCCGGGCTGATGGGCTTCGCGGGTCTTCCCGGTTACGTGGCCAGCAAGCACGGAGTGGTCGGGATCACCCGGGCCGCTGCGCTCGAGTACGTGAAGGCCGGCGTGCGCATCAACGCCGTCTGCCCGGGCAGCACGCGCACACCGATGCTCGAGGGCTTCATGGGCGGCGACCCGGTGATCGAGAAGGCAATGGAGCAGTCGGCGCCGATCGGGCGACTGGCGCGACCCGAAGAGATCGCCGAAGCGATGGTTTGGTTGCTCTCCGATGCGGCGTCGTTCATGGTCGGACACGCACTCGCCGTCGACGGCGGCGCGGTGGTGATGTAGCTAGATCTGACCCCAGACCATTGGGTCTCGGTCCGACGCGGCGCCCAACATCTCCGCGGGGTCGCGCTTGTTGATGTGCCCCATCAGGCCGCTGTAGATCCCGTAGCCGCACAGCTCGCGCAGGCGCGGTGAGAACCCGGCCGCGACTTCGCGGGGGATGCCGAGCTGCTGGTTCTCTTGTTGACGGATCCATCCAGCGCAGTAGTTCATCGCCACGCCAACTCTGCGCGCGTCGGTCGTGTTCGCGCCACCGCCGTGCCACAGGCTGCCGTGCCACACCAACACGCTGCCCTTCGACATCTCGGCCGGGATGCTGTCGTACGGCGCGCCGTACTCAGGCGAGCGGTCGGCGAGATGCGATCCAGGAATGATGCGAGTTGCCCCGTTCGCCTCGGTGAAGTCGGTGAGCGCCCACATCGAGTTGCACACGGTGGGCACATGCGGCTTGTCGAGTGGGATCAGCTGATCGTCGGCGTGGATGGGCTGCGCGGATTCGCCGGGATCGATGCTGATCGACGACAACGACGACACCAGACAGCCACGGTCGAGCACCCCTTCGACAACAGGAAGCACGTGCTCGTGCACCGGAATGGCCTCGTAAGGCTTGCCGAACGCGAGCAGGTTGTAGATCCGCACCGTCCGAGCGCCTTCGAAGCTGTTGTCGGATGGCACGACCTCGTATTCACGCTCGAGTCGTACGAGGTCGTCGTAGAGGGCTTCGACGAAGTCGGGCTCGATTGCATCCTCGACGATCGTGTACCCGTCGCGTGCGACGGCGTCGACATGCCGTTCGATCGTGTCGGCATCGAGCACACCCCGAAGGATAGGTACGAGAAGAGAGGAGACGCAGCGCAAGCGGTACGGTCGGGGGTGTGCCGATCTACGCGCTGGGTGACGTCGAGCCCGACATCCATCCCGACGCATTCGTCCACCCGGATGCGACAGTCATCGGCAACGTCGTGATCGGCTCCGAGTCGACGATCTGGGCACAGACGGTGCTGCGCGGCGACTACGGCGAGATCCGCATCGGGGCGCGCACGTCGATCCAGGACGGATCGGTGGTCCACACGACCCGCGAGCTGCCGACCATCGTCGGCGACGACTGCGTGGTCGGACATCTCGCCCACCTCGAGTGCTGTGTGGTGGAAGACGGCTCGCTGGTCGGCTCGAACTCCGTGGTGTTGCATCGGGCAATCGTCCGATCCGGCGCGCTGGTCGCAGCTAGCGCGTTCGTCCCGAACGGCATGGAGATCCCCGCGCGAGCGATCGCGATGGGCGTACCGGCCAAGCTGAAGCTCGACGCCGTCGATCCGGCCTTCATTGCCGCGCTCGCAAAGGGGTACGTCGAGAACGGCCGCCGCTACAAGACCGAGCTCCGCCGCCTCGACCAGCCCTTCACGTAGGCGAGCTTCTCGGCGACCTTGCCGTCGCGGATGGTGAACACGTCGACGCCGCGGAGGTGCCGCGCCTGTCCGTCTTCGGTCCAGGTGTAGAGCCAGCGCACCACGCATCGGTCACCCGTGGCGATCGTCTCCTCGGCGTCGAAGTGCGCGTCGGGCGACGTGGCGAAGAACGCCTCCCACGTGGCGCGCACCGCCTCGGCACCCTGGTGCCGGTCACCGTCAGGTGGGCTGGTCGACTCGAAGACGGCGTCGTCGGTCATCGCCGCCATTACCGCATCCACGTCATGTGCGTTGAATGCCTCGTTGAACCGCGCGACCGCCGCAAGCGTCGCGTCCGTGTCGGTCATGCGCGTGTCTTGGGTGGATCGTGGTCGGGTCGGAACTCGTCAGGCTCGACGTAGATGAGCGTCGCGTGAGGGATGGCCTCGCGGATGCGGGCTTCGAGCGCGTCGATCGACGTGTTGACCTGACGGTCAGCCGCGGCGGTGAAGTCGACCTTGATGGCCACGAGAAGATCCTCGGGGCCGAGGTACTCGGTGCGAAGGTGGATCAAGCGATTGACGTCGGGAGAGGTATCGATCGCCTTGGTCATGGCGTCGACCTCGTCGGGGCTGGCGCCTTCGCCCATCAGCAGGCTCTTGGTCTCGATCGCCAGCAGTACCGCGATCACACCGAGCAGGAGCCCGATCGAGATGCTTCCGATCGCGTCGAACGCAGGCTCATCGGTGATCGTGGCCGTGGTGACACCGAGCAACGCGAACACGAGCCCAGTGAGAGCGCCGATGTCCTCGAGCAGCACCACGGGCAGCTCGGGGCTCTTCGACGTGCGGATGAACTGCCACCAACTCTTCGAGCCGCGCACCTTGGCCGCTTCGTGCACGGCAGTCCGTAACGAGAAGCTCTCCAAGACGATCGCAATCGTCAGGACGCCGAAGGCCCACTCGGGAGACTCGATCTCGTGTGGATGAACGAGCTTCTCGATGCCCTCGTAGGTAGCGAACAGCGCGCCAAGCGAGAACAGCACGAGCGCGACCACGAATGCCCAGAAGTACCGCTCGCGGCCATGACCGAACGGGTGACTCTCACTAGGCGCGCGTCGCGCCCGCTTCCCACCGAGGAAGAGCAGTCCCTGGTTGCCGGTGTCCGCGAGGGAGTGGATCGACTCGGCCAGCATCGATGCCGCGCCGGTCGCCAGGAAGGCGACGAACTTCGCGATGGCGATGCCGAGGTTGGCGACGAACGCGGCCGCGATCGCCTTCCTGCTGCCCTCGTGCATCGGCGGAGGCTACCGAGTGCGGCTAGCGGTCGATGTCGAGGCGCGGGCGCTCGTCCCAGCCGTACTCGAGGTGGCCGTCGACCGTGAGCTGCGGCGGATGGCCCACCTGCACGCCGAACTCCTCGTATGACGCGGCGAGCTTCTCCGCCCGGGCGTCGCCGCAGAACTCGTTCGTGGCGTCGAGGAGCAGTCGCGTGAAGGCACGGCCGTGGTGCGCGAGGTGCGGTTGGTCGCACAGCGCCCAGTGCGCCAGCTCGTGCAGGACCACTCCCTTGGTGCGGTAGCGCCGCGGCAGGGTGATCGAGAATCCACCATCGTCTTCCTCACGGAAGAACGCCTGACGCGCGCCCTTGCCCGGACGGAAACGCGGCATCTTGTCAAGCGTGTGCTCGGGAAACCTCGAGTGCCACCACAACGTGCCCACGACACGGTCCGCGAACGCGGCGCACGCCTCGAGACCGGGGAGCGGACTCGCGGGCATCGGTGTCTCCGCGCGGTAGACGCGCGCTCGTTGCGCGTCGCGCGGTCGCGGAACGTCGTAGGACACCGCAACAGGACAGCACGCCGCGCGCGCCGAGTGGTGGACCAGATGTCAGTGCTGAGTGCCGGGGTAGGGCATCGGATTCTCGGTGTTGATGCCACCCATCGGCGTGTGTTCGCGTGAGACGCGCGTCGCCATGATGCCGTGGTCGGCGCGCAGGCGGGCCATGCTCTCGTTGCGGCCCGTGTACGACGACGGCTGCTGCAACATCCAGAGGATGCCTTCGGCTGCTACCTCGCTCGGCTCCCAGTCGGAGTGGTCGAACTCGGGCGCGTTGGCGAGGAACCCTTCGGATGCCACCGGCACATCGATGCGGAATGTGTTCACCGCGATGTTGAAAGGGGCGAGCTGCACGGCAGCCGAGACCGTGAGGTGCTCCAACGCGACCTTTGACATCCCGTAGGCCATGAGGCTGGGGAAGTAGTTGAGGCCGGCGAGCGACGATACGTTCACGATGGCGCCTTCGCCCTGCTCCTTCATGGCCGGAGTGACGGACTGGATCGCGACCAGAGGGGCCCGAGTGTTCACGGCGAAGATGAGGTCGTGACGCTTCACCGGGAGATCGAGGTCCCCCGGAAAGGTGATGGCTGCGTTGTTGATGAGCGCATCAACCCGGCCGAAGCGATCGAGCGTGGTCGACACCATTCGCTCGATCTCGTCGATGACCGCGAGGTTCGTCGGGACCGAGATCGCCTCGCCGCCCGCGTCGGTGACCTTGCGGACCGTCTCATCGATCGTGCCAGGGAGCGGGAGGGGCGTCTCGTCAGTTGCACGGGCTGCGCACGCGACGCGCATCCCGGCGGCGGCCAACGCGACCGCGGTCGCGGCGCCGACGCCGCGCGACGCGCCGGTGACGATCGCGACCTTGCCGTTCAGCTCCACGTTCGAGACGCTACTCAGCGCTGAGCCGCGGCAGCTCATGTGCCTGGGTGAGGTTCGGCTCGTAGAGATCGCCGAGCGACGCGACGCGGTCCAGCACGGCATCGGTCTGCAGGTCGAGCCCGTTCGGGTCGCCCGACTCGAGCGCCGCGCTCACCTCGTCCCACGAGACCGGTGCCGACACCGAAGGTCGCGTGCGTGCCCGCAGCGAATACGCGCACACGGTGGTCTTGTGGCGATCGTTCTGGCTCCAGTCGACGAAGACCTTCCCGCGCCGTTGGTCGCGCGCCATGATCACAGTGACGCGCTTGGGATCCCGCTCCACGAGCACTTCGCCGAGCGCGCGGGCGAACGTCTTCGTCTCTTCAGCTGTTGCACCGCGGACCGGCACCGCCAGGTGCAACCCCTTCCCGCCCGATGTCTTGACGACCGACGTGAGGCCGACCTCGTCGAGAAGCCCGCGCAGATCGAGGGCAACACGACAGCAGTCGAGGATGCTCGCCGGCGCACCCGGATCGAGGTCGAGGACCAACGAGGTGGGGTGCTCGGAATCGTCGACGGTGGCTTGGAGCGTATGGAGCTCGAGCGCCGCTAGGTTCGCCATCCACACCAATGTCGGCACGTCGTCGACCACGCACGCGATCAGCTCGTCACCCGCCTCGACCTGGGCGGTCTGGACCCAGTCGGGAGCATGGGGCGGGCAGCGCTTCTCGAAGAACGAGGGCCCTTCGACCCCGTCGGGCCAGCGCACCATGGTGACGGCCCGTCGGCGCAGGTGCGGCAACATCACCGGGGCGATGCGGGCGTAGTAGTCGATGACCCCGGCTTTCGTAAGGCCTGTAGCCGGGTACATGACCTTTTCGAGGTTCGAGAGCGTGAGGCGACGCCCCTCGATCTCGGTCACAGTCTTGGACGACTCGGCCACGCTCTGCGAACCTAGTAGCGCCTCGATCCAGCGACGCTTGCCGGAGGACCGCCGAGCGAGCGCCGCGAGACGGGTATCCCGGCTCGCAGCGAGCGAGGCCATGAAGGAGGTGGAGAACGTGCCGAGTGCCATTTGGAGCGGAAACATCGGGTTCGGGCTCGTGAGCGTGCCCGTGAAGGTGGTCTCCGCCACCAAGAGCCGCGACGTGCGGTTCAACCAGCTCGAGGCCGAGACGGGTGCTCGCATCCGATACCGGAAGGTCTCCGACGCCACCGGCAACGAGGTGTCGCAAGAGCAGATCGTGAAGGGCTACGAGGTCGCGCCCGGCCAGTACGTGGTCGTCGAGGACGAGGACCTCAAGGCGCTCGCGCCCAAAGCGAGCCGCATGATCGAGATCGAGGACTTCGTGGATCTCGACGAGATCGACCCGATCTTCTTCGAGAACCCGTATTACCTGTCACCCGAGCCGGGCGCAGCGAAGGCGTACCGGTTGCTCGTCGAAGCGATGACGCAGCTCCGCAAGGTCGCAGTCGGTCGCGTGGTGATGCGCTCGAAGGAGAGCCTGGTCGCGATCCGTCCTCTCGATGGCATCCTCTGTCTGGAGACGATGCGTTACGCCGACGAGATCAACTCGGCGGACGGGGTGATGCCCGACGAGAGCGTGCCCGAGCCGACTGAGCGCGAGCTCGAGATGGCCAAGCAGCTGATCGACGCGCTGACGTCGGAGTTCGACCCGACGAAGTACGAGGACCAGTACCGCGAGCAGCTGCTGTCGCTCATCGAGGCGAAGGCCGCGGGGCACGAGATCGTGGCCGAGCCGATGGTCGAGGATCAGGGCAAGGTCGTCGACCTCATGGCCGCACTCGAAGCCAGCCTCGCCCGCGCCGGTCGAGGTGGCGCCGCAGCCGAAGAGAAGCCCGCGGCGGAGAAGCCGAAGAAGCGGTCTCGCAAGTCCGCCTAGCGCGCGTGCGTCGCACCGTGCGTTCCCGGCCGGCGGGGCGCCGACCCCGCTGCTCGTGTCCGACTGTTGCTCATGAGGCGAGACCCGGCCATGGAGTGAGCGGCAAGCCCTTGGTGGGCATGGACTCCCAGGCCCAGAGTCCGCCCGGAACCGCGTCCGTCGCATAGAGGGTGCGGCCGTCGTCGCCGCCGAAGCAGCAGTTGGTGGTGACGCCGGCGCCGGGGAGTGGCAGCTCTTCGACGACCGTGCCGTCAGGCTCCAGGATCGTGACGCCGTGGATCCCGCCGGCCACGTACAAGCGCCCGTGGACGTCGACGCAGAAGCCGTCACCAGTGCGCTCGACGAACCGATCGAGCTCGCCGTCGTCGTGCACCCGCACGAGCCCGAAGTGCGGCCGACCCATCAGCCCGTTCTCGACGATGACGATCGTGCCGTCAGGCTCCAGCCCGATGCCGTTCGGGTAGTAGAGCCCGTCGGCGACGAGCGACAGCTCACCGTCGCGACCGAGCGCCCACACGCGCCCACGCGCGTCGGCGGGGAGCGGATACGCGGGTGGGTCGGTGAAGTACACGGTGCCGTCGCGCGCCACGACGAGGTCGTTCGGTGCTTGGAGCGCGTCAGGTGTCACGTAGTGGACTTCGCCATCGGTGGTGACGCATTGGAGACCCGAGCGCGTCGGTCGATAGGGCGGTGGGTGCTCGAACAGCCCGACGGCTTCGAAGTCGAGTCCGCCGTTCTGGGTCACGAGGAAGCCGCCGTCGACGCACGGCGCGGCTCCGTTTGGCCCGCCATCGGTCTCGGCGAAGCGCGTGCTGGCTCCCGCGGCAACGTCGATGCGGAAGAGCGCACCCTCGGAGACACTCGTGCACACGATCGATGCGGGTTGGTCGGCGGTCGCGGCACACCACACCGGACCCTCGCCGAACGGCGGTGAGTCGCAGACCCGCAGCGGGCCGTTCATGCGCTCGTGTCGACCTGCACCGTCTTGCCGTCGCGCCACTCCCGAAGCACGAGGTACTCACCCTTCAGGGCCGCGTGATCCCAGACGCCGAATCCCATCGTCGTGCCCTCGCGACCGCAGGTCGCAGGCAGCTGCTTCACGCGCTCTAGCGCTTCACGAAGACCGTCGCGGGTGAGGTGATCGGCGCGCGCGATCGCTTCGCCCACAAGGCGGCCGATGTCGTACACCGCGCACGACACCGGTCCCGCGGCGATCGCGGCTTCCTGTTCCCGCAGCTGCGCGCGCATCACGTTGTCGTCAGCGATCGCGTCGAGGTACTCCCAACCGCGCCACCCGTCGCGCCAGTCGGGGCGCGCGTATCCGAACATGAGCGCGCTGTTGGCCACAACGGGCACGTCCCACGAGAGCTCTTCCAACGCGACCGCGACCGCGTGCGACGCCATGCCCAGTCCGAGGTACACGAGCGAGTCGGGCCCGAGATCGCGGAGGCGCGCGATCGGCGCGCTGAGGTCCTCGGACATCGGAGAGATCGCGATCGATCCAGCCGTCTCGAGGCCGAGTGAGCTCCGTGCGTCGTCGAAGCACTCGGCGTAGCGCTTGCCGACGGGCGACTGGTCGTGGACGATCGCGGGCCGCCGCAGCCCTCGCTGCGCAAGACGCGCCGCGAGCACCGCTGGCTCCTCTTCGAGCGAGCCGACTTGGTAGTGGAACCCGAAGACGCCTCGGGTCCGCTCGCCCCCGGTGTAGTTGATGCTGGGCAGGCCGAACTCGTCGAAGCGCGGCTGGGTGATGAGCCCGTTGTCGCTGATCGACGGGCCGACCACGAGGAGGCAGCCCGATGTCTCGAGCTCGCGGAACGACGTGATGACGTCGTGCTCGGTGCCCGCGGGGAGCCCGCGCGCGTGGTTGGCGACCAGCTCGAGCTCCCGGTCGACGCGACCTTGGGAAGCCACGGTGTCGAAGCCAAGGCGGAACGCGGTCTGCAGTGCCGCGCCGCCGTCACCCTGCGGGAAGTCGTAGAGGAACCCGATTCGAAGGGGCGCGGCGCCGGGCACTGCTACTTGAGAGAACGCGTGTATTCGACGACCTGGCGGATCTCGTCGTCGCTGAGCGAACCGGAGAAGCCAGGCATCGCGCCCTGGCCTTCCTCGACGAACGCGATCTGGTCTTCGATGTCGGGGTACTTCTCCTCGACCACGCCCGCAAGCTGCGGGCCGAGCCCGCCACCGCCGTCACCGCCGTGACAGCTCGCGCAGTTCGCGTCGTAGACCGCTGCGCTCGGGGTCAGCGTGCCGCCACCTTCGTTGCCGAACAGCATGACGACGAAGAACAACGCCCCGGCGAGGGCCAAGACCTCGATCACCGTCACGATCCGCTTGAACATGATCAGAACGCCGGGTTGGGTGCGTCGGACGAGGTGAAGAACCACAGGCTGCTCGTCAGGAACAGCACGACGAGTGCTGCGAACACGAGCCCGCCCACGACAGGAAGCGTCCAGTCAGGCAGCCCGTGTAAGCGCACGGCGAGCACCTTCGTCACAAAGGCGCCATAGAAGATGCATCCGACGATCGAGTGGATGAACACCCGAGTGGAGCCCGATTGGAAGCCGAGCGACCACAGACACTGGTAGGCGACGGGGAGCGTCACGACGAACGCGAGCGTGCCCGTGAGCCGGTGCGCGTCTCCCAGCCATGGCGGCATGGTCTTCGGCCACTTGAGCTTTCCGTACAGCCGCATCGCGAGGAGCACCTGGACGACGGCGAGCAGCACCGCGATGGTTGCGAGCGACGCCTTCATCTGGATGGTGCCGCTCCAGATGAAGTCGTACGGGAGCTTGTTGGCGACGGGTGTGTGCTCGTGCGCGTAGACCCCGAGGAGCACGGAGACCGCCGCGCCGGCGAGGAAGATGCCGAGCGGCTTGGGGCTGATCGCAGGCTTTACGCTCGCACCCACCGTCGTCGCCGTCATGCGCGTGCATCCTGTCGCAGGCAGGCACGCACCGACAACCTCCGCGTAATGTGCCGCCCGTGAAGCCGATGCGGCGGTCGGTGGGGCAGAAGGTTCGGTACCGGTTCGACAACACGATCGCCCGCGGGACGTTGCCGGTCATCGGCTACCTCGCCCTGCTCACGTTCGGTCTCGTGTTCTTCGCGGCGCTCATCCTCGCCGTCACGGGCACGGGCATCAACGAGAAGAAGACCGGGCTCGGCGAGGCGTTCTGGCAGAGCCTCCTGCGCATCCTCGACCCCGGCACGTTCTCGGGCGACAACGGCTGGTTCCTGCGCATCGTCATGCTGGTCGTCACGCTGATCGGCATCTCGATCGCGGCGGTGCTCATCGGTCTGATCGCGAGCGGTATCGAGCAGCGCATCGATCAGATGCGCCGAGGCCGTAGCGCCGTCGTCGAGAAGGACCACACGCTGATCCTCGGCTTCTCGCCACGCATCTACACGGTTGTGTCCGAGCTTTGCATCGCCAACGAGAACCGCAAGAAGCCGGCCATCGTGGTGCTCGCCGATCGTGACAAGCAGGAGATGGAGGATGAGCTCGCGACGCGCATCGAGGAGCTGCGCGGGACACGCGTCGTGGTCCGCACCGGCAGCCCGTCAAGCCTGCACGACCTTGCCATCGCGAACGTGGGCGAGGCGCGTTCGGTGATCATCCTCGGCAATGACGACGATTCGGGTGACGCGGGAGTCGTGAAGGCCGTGCTCGCGGTGCTGCACGCGGTCGACCCTACGCACGGCACTCCGATCGTCGCTGAAGTCAACGATGCCGCGACGGCACGGGCGCTCGCCGAAGCGAGCGCAGGGCGCGTGCTCACCGTCCGCGCCACTGATGTCATCGCGCGGATCACGGCACAGGCATGCCGACAGGCCGGTCTCAGCGCGGTCTGTCAGGACCTGCTCGACTTCGATGGCGATGAGCTCTACTTCTCGCCAGCGACGCCACTGGTCGGGAAGACCTTCGGCGAAAGCCTCCTTGCGTACGAGGAGTCGTCCATCATCGGTGTGCGCCACGCGGACGGGAGGATCGCGGTCAACCCGCCGATGGAGACCGTGCTCGCCGACGGCGACGAGGTGATCGCCCTCGCCGAAGACGACGACCGGGTGGTCTTCACGGGCGTTCGAGAAGAAGCCGCGGGAGATGTGACGCTCGGCCCGTCACAGAGCGGACCCGAGCAGCTCCTGGTCGTCGGTTGGAACTGGCTCGGGCCGGCGGTGCTCACCGAGCTCGATCAGTTCGTGCCGCCGCGGTCCGCCGTCGACGTGCTCGTGGATCCCGACTTGGTGCCCCCCGAACAGCTCGAAGAGCTGCCGGTCCAACGCTTGCGGGTGCGGTTCGAAGCCGAGCGCGCCGATCTCGACGAGCTCACCGACACCGTGAGCGGCCGGACCTTCGACCACGTCATCATCCTCGGGTACCGCGACGGCTTGACCCCGTCAGAAGCCGACGCGCGCACGCTCCTCACCTTGTTGCTGCTGCGCCGGGCTCTGCGCGAGTCCGCCGTGAAGGGTGGTCAGTGCCGCATCGTCACCGAGCTGCTCGACGCGGGTGACGTGGAGCTTGCGCAAGCGACGGGCGCCGACGACTTCGTGGTGAGCGACGCGCTCTCGAGCTACATGCTCACGCAGCTCTCGGAGAACCCCGAGCTCGATCCGGTGTTCACCGACCTCTTCGACGCCGAAGGCTCGGCGATCGGGCTGAAGCCCGCGATGTGGTACGTGCGTGAGAACGGTGAAGTTCCGTTCGCACGACTCGTGGCCGCGGCGCGTGCGCGCGGAGAAATCGCGGTCGGGTACCGGCGCACCCACGGTGCTGATGGCGGACCCGAGGTGGTGATGAACCCGCCGAAGTCCAGCGGCGTGGCGCTGACGGCGGAGGACCAGCTCGTGGTCATCGGACCACCGGAGTGATCTCGCTTGAGAGGGGAGGCTTGGTTCGGCGCGTCTGGGAGCTGATGGTGCGGCGAGGCGCGATCACGCCTCGTTCGTTCGCGGCTCGCAAGTTCCGCGGGTTCGGTGCGGGAAGTGCGATCTGCTTCCCAGTCGGCGCGCTCTTCGGCGAGCGTTACATCACGATCGGCGAGGGCACGATCATCGGTCCGTTCTCGGCGGTCTCAGCTGGTGTCTCTCCGGAGCACGAGCTCGGTGACGTCGAGATCCTGAAGATCGGCAGCAACTCGCTGATCGGTCGCGGCTCGTCAGTGGTCGCGCACGAGCGCGTCGTCATCGGCGACGACGTGTTCACCGGACCGAACATCTACGTGACCGACGCGAACCACGGCTACGAGGACATCGACACGCCCATCGGTCGGCAGTTCGCGCCGTCGAAGCCCGTCCACATTGGTGACGGATCGTGGCTCGGGCACGGTGTGGTCGTCCTTCCGGGCGTCACGATCGGCGCGCACGTCGTCGTGGGCGCGGGCTCGGTCGTGACCCACGACCTTCCCGACCGCTGCGTCGCCGTCGGCAACCCCGCCACGGTCATCCGCCGCCACGACGGCCAAGCCTGGGTCGACGTCGACGAGCTGTAGCTACGCGGTCTCCCAGATGAGGACTTCGGCGCCGTCGCCGCCGGCGGTGAGGTTGAGGGAGCCGGCTTCGGTGAAGCGGGCGGCGTCGCCGGTGTCGAGGTCGCCCGCGCCGTCGAGTGCGGCCGACCCGGTCGCGACGAACACGTGGGCGTTCGGTGCGTCGGGCACCTTCACCTCGTCGCCAGCGCGAAGCCGCCCGACCCAGAGCACCGCGTTCTCTTGGTGCATCGAGATCGCCCCATCGTGACCGCGTCCTGACGCCACCGGCACGAGCCCGCCGCGTCCGAGCGCGTCGGAGAGGTCCCGCTGCTCGTAGCTCGGCTCGACCCCCTTCACGTCTGGGAGCACCCACATCTGCACGAGGTGCACCTCGTTCGTCGCGCTCGCGTTCACCTCGGAGTGGCGGATGCCGCGCCCGGCGCTCATGCGTTGGGCGAGGCCCGGGTAGATGACGTCGTGCGTGCCGATGCTGTCGCGATGCTCGAGCTCTCCATCGAGGACCCACGTGACGATCTCCATGTCGGCGTGCGGATGTGAACCGAATCCGCCACCCCCGGCGATGCGGTCGTCATTGCTCACGAGCAGCAATCCGTGGTGCGTGTTCTCGGGGTCGTAGTGACCGCCGAAGCTGAATGAATGCCACGAATCGAGTCATTCGATCTCGGTGTGGAACCGCGTGCCGGCGCGTCGCACATCAATGACCATGCGCCAAGCATAGAAACCCCTACGCGCAGCGACGTCGTGTGGCTTTGCCGCCGACGTTGCGGCGGAGACGCAGCTTGCGGAGTCGACCATCGAGGCGATTCGTGAGGCAGCGCCGGTAGCCTCGGTGTCATGACCCTGCCGCCCACCGGACGCGCCGCGCGACGGCAGACCCAGAAGCGGCGCCGGATGGCGCTCGGTGCAGGCGCACTCGGGGCCGTCGTCGTCATCGGCGGTGTGGCGGTCGCCCTCGGTGGTGGTGGTGGCGACAACGACACCAAGGAAGCGACGAAGCCGACGACCTCGACCTCATCGTCCACGACCTCGACGACGGTGCCGGTGCCCACAACCGTCGTGCCGAAGTCCTCCAACCTCGTGACTGCGCTCGCACAGCAGTACGACGGTTACTACGAGGGCACGTTCACGAACACGAGCTTCGACACCACCGGTACCGCCACGCTGCTGCTGCGAATCGATCCGGTCGCGAACACGATGACGATCACCTCCGACTTCGACGGAGACATGTTCGGCGGTGGGGCGAAGGAGATCCGCAAGATCGAGTCCACGATCCAGCTTGGCGATCCGAACGCGACCGTGGCCACCCGGACGACCGCGTTCGGCGCCGTGACCGGTCGGATCGACCCGAGCCTCGCGCTCATCCTCACCGCGCCCGACGTTCCCGGCGCCCAGGTGGCGAGCTTCGAGCTCACCGGAACCCTGAAGGCAGATCGCACGGGCTTCGACGCCACCTACAGCGTGATCTTCGAGGACGGGTCCACGGCCGACGGCACCGTGACCCTCACCTGCTCGGCCAACAAGCAGCGGCCCAGCGAGGTGCAGACGCTCTGTACCCCACCGGCATGAGGCGAGCCGTCACGTGCACAGGAGTGCTCCTTGCCACGATTGCTGTGGTCGAAGCCAGGACCGCGGGCCCGAGATGGTGGTCGGCTACCGATCTGAGGGCACCGGTCAGATCATCGACCTCGACGTCGTCGCGCTCACCGACGAAGGCGGTGTGTTCGTCGTGCACGAGGGCAAGAAGATGAAGACCGAGAAGGCACAGATCCCCGTAGGTGACCTGTAGGTGCCGCACATCGTCTTTCTCTGCACCGGCAACGCAGCTCGATCGGTGATGGCGGGCGCGATCCTCGCGGCGCACGTCCCTGACACCGAGGTCCAGGACTTGGAGATCACCACGGCCGGCACGCACGTCATCGAAGGCATGCCGATGAGCTGGCGAACCCGCAGTGCCCTCGAGGGGCTCGAGCTCTCCGCGCCGACGCACCGCAGCATGCAGCTGCGCGATCCCCACGTTGCTTCGGCAGACCTCGTGGTCGGACTGGCGTGCGAGCACGTCGCGTACGTGCGACGAGTGCATCCCGAGGCCGCCGCTCGCACGGCCACGTTGCGCCGTCTCGCGCGTGACCTCCCGGACCAGGAGGGCTCGTTCGCCGAGCGAGTCGCCGCACTCGCACTGGGTGAAGTGGAGCTCGAGCCATGGGAGGACGTGGTCGACCCGGCTGGCGGCGACCTGCCCGAGTTCGAAGCGTGCGCCCGCGACATCCACGATCTTCTCGCGCTGCTCGCGCCGACGATCGGTGGCGACCGACCTCCACTGGCGAGCCAAGGGGCCTAGATCACGGTCGCGCTCGCTCGCGGCCGGGATACCCGGCCGCGCCCTTCGGGACGCTCGCCTGCTCTACAGCTAGAGCCCGCCGCGGAAATGTGACATAGCAGAAGATTGCACGCGACGCGAAAGCGCAGGTCAGACGTTACCTACCGCCCTCGCGACCCCCTCCGTGGTCACGGAATGGTCACGGGCGTCAGCCGAGGAGACCGCCGTCGACGAAGACGGGTCGGCCGGTCATGTAGGACGAGGCCGGGCTGGAGAGGAAGATCGCGGCGCCCACGAGGTCGTCGGGCTCGCCCAGGCGCCCGATCAGGTTGCGGGCGCCGTACTCCTCGACGAACCGGGCCCGCTGGTCCGGGTCGCGCGGCAGGATCATGTCGGTCGCGACCGACCCGGGCACCAGCACGTGCACCCGCACGTTGCGGCTCGCCCACTCGCGCGCCATCGTCACCGACCAGTTCGCCATCGCGGCCTTCACTGCGCCGTACGCGCCGATCCCCTCCATCGGGTTGAACGCGGCGAGCGCGCCCACGTTGATGATGACGCCGCCGTCTCCCGCCGAGAGGGCATCGAGCGCCGCCACCGAGAGGAACACCGGGCCGCGGAGGTTGACGTCGAGCAGTGCGTCGAGCTCGGCGGACGTGACCTTCTCGGTGAAGTGTGGCTTCAGGGTGCCCGCGTTGTTGACCAGGACGTCGAGCGCCCCGAAGCGGTCGACGACGCTCGCGACGAAGTCAGCGTGCGATCCGCCGTCGGTGAGGTCGAGTCGCAACGCCGCCGCGCGGCCACCGTTGGCCTCGATCTCCGACGCGACCGCCTCGCAGGCCGCGAGGTCGCGTGCCGCGGCCACGACCGCCGCGCCCGCGCCGGCGAGGCCCGTCGCGAGCGCGCGGCCGATGCCCCGACTGGCGCCCGTGACGACCGCGACCTTGCCGTCGAGCCGGAACCGCCCGACCCCGTCGTCGCCCGGCCGGCTCACGTCGCGCGCGGCTTCCCGGCGAGTACGCCGCCGTCGGCTGCGTAGTCGGCGCCGGTGCAGTACGACGACTCGTCGGACGCGAGGAACACTGCGACGGCCGCGACCTCCTCGGGCTCGCCCCGGCGACCGAGCGGGTAGCCGCCGTACGCCGCGTCGTAGTCGGCGTCGGTCCACCCCTTGCGGTGCGTCATCGCGGTGCGGATCGGACCGGGCACGAGGCAGTTGACCCGGATCCCCAACGGACCGAGCTCGATCGCGGCGGTCCGGGTGAGGCCGCGAACGCCGAACTTCGAGGCCGTGTAGGCGGACATCCCCTCCCGGCCCTCGATGCCCTGGGGTGACGACACGTTGACGATCGAGCCGCCGCCGTGCTCGATCATGACCGGTGCGACGTGGCGGATCCCGAGGAACGCCGAGACGAGGTTGGTCTCGAGGACGGTACGGAAGAGGTCGAGGTCGGTCTCCAGCAGCGGCACCACCCGGATGATCCCGGCGATGTTGCACAGCACGTCGATCGGACCGAACCGGTCGACCGTGGTATCGACGAGCGTGCCCCACGCATCGTCGGTCGTGACGTCGGTGGGCGCGGAGAGCGCCACCTCCGCGCCCGCGTCGGCGTTGATCGACGCCACCACCGCATCGCCGAGCTCGTGGCGGCGGTCGGCCACGACGACCCGCGCACCCTCCGCCGCGAACCGGCGCGCCGTCGCCTCACCGATGCCCCGCGCGCCGCCGGTCACCACGGCGACCTTCCCCGCGAGGCGTCCCGTCGCCGTCACCGGTCGGCGTCCTTGGTGACCACCCGGGTGCCGGCCATGAACTCGTCGCGCGCCGCGCTTCCGTCACCGTGGAGGTTCAGCTCGTAGGTGAAGCCCTGCTCGAGGCGGTAGTGCTTCTGCATCTCGTAGATGTCGATCAGGTTCAGCGCGTGCTTGGCCGCCCGGACGACCCGGGACCGCTTCTCGCAGATGCGCAGCGCGGTCTCGTGCGCGGCCGCCAAGAGCTCCTCCGGCTCGCACAGCTTGTAGACGGTGCCCCACTCGTAGAGCTGGGCCGCGGTGACGGGCTCGCAGGTGAGCACCATCTGGCGCAGCTTCATCGGTGGCACGAGCTTGGCGAGGTGCGAGGCGCAGCCCAGCGCCCCGTTGTCGACCTCGGGCAGGCCGAATCGGGCCGACGTGGAGGCCACGACGATGTCGCAGCTCCCCACCAGACCCACGCCGAGCCCCATGCAGAAGTCGTTCACCGCGGCGATCACCGGGGCCGGGGTGAGGTAGATCTGCTCGAACGCGGCGAAGCACGCCGCGCCCGAGCCGAGCAGGTGGTCGAACCCCGACGCCGACTGCATCTCCTTGATGTCGATGCCCGCGTTGAAGCCGCGGCCCTCGGCCGTGAGGATGACCGCCCGCACGTCGGGATCGGCACCGAGCGTGGCGAACGCGTCGCGGATCGCCCACGTGTCGGCCACCGTGATCGCGTTCACCGGTGGGTGGTGCATCGTCACGAGCGCGATGCCGTGCTCGTCGACACTGGTCTCGATCGTCATGCGGGTCATCATGGGTCACCTCGGGGCCGGGAGCACGCGCGAGATCGCCCGCCACTGATCGGCCTGACCGATGAATGCGGCCGGACTCTTCGTTGCACCCGGTCACCCGGGTGTGTTGTGCTGGGCCCATGCCGTCGGAGCTGTCGCCGCGGGCCCGGGAGCTGCTGACCCAGGCGCACTTCGGCCACCTCGCGACGCTCATGCCGGGGGGCGAGCCGAAGGTCGATCCGGTGTGGGTCGGGCTCGACGGCCTTCGGGTCCTGGTCGCGACCGATGCCAAGTCCCTGAAGGCCCGCAACGTCGGGGCCGACGCCCGGGTCGCGCTCTCGGTGACCGCGTTCGAGAATCCGTACGAGCAGCTCCTCGTGCGGGGGGTCGTCACCGAGGTCCGGGCCGACGACGACCTGGCCGTCCTCGACGAGATGTCGCTGCGCTACCTCGGGACGCCGTTCCCCCGCCGCCGGTGGAGCAGCCGGGTGGTCCTGGTGGTCGACCCGCTCGTCGTGCGGCACTACGCGTCGGCGTTGCACGACCCGCGGCTCCCGGACGGGGGTTGAACGTGGACCTCCGCCAGCTCGAGTGCTTCCTCGCCGTGGCCGACACGCTCCACTTCGGCCGGGCGGCCGGGCGGGTGCACCTGTCGCAGTCGGCCGTGAGCGAGGCGGTGCGTCGCCTCGAGCGCGAGCTCGGCGGCCCGCTGTTCACGCGGACGACCCGCACGGTCACAATGACTCCACTGGGTCGGGCGTTCCTGGATGGGGCGGGCCCCGCGTACGCGCAGGTGGAAGACGCCTACCGCACCGGCCGGCGCCTCGCGCGCGGGGAGCGCACGACCATCCGGCTCGGGCACGCGATGGACCCGGGCGATCACCTGCTCGGCCTCGTGCCCGAGCTCCGCGCCTGCTGCCCCGATGCGGTCCTCACCCTCCACCCGCTCGGGACGGCAGCGCAGCTCGACGCGGTCGAGCGCCGCCGCCTCGATGCCGGACTCTGCTGGCTGCCGGAGCGGCGGGACGCATTGGAGTACGTGGAGCTCGGATCTGCGCCACTCGTCGCGGTCGTCCCCCTCGACCATCCGCTGGCCGGCGACGAGCGCACCGCCCTGCGTCGTCTCGCCGACGAGCCCCTGATCGGGTGGCCGCGCGCCGTGCACCCGCAGCTCTACGACGCGTTCCGCGAATCGATGGACGCGCTCGACGCGTCGTGGAGCCTCGTCGGCGTGGCCGTCGGGTTCCAGAACGTCGCGTCGCGCGTCCTGGCCGGGCAGGGCGTGGGTATGGTCCCCGAACCCGTGACGGGTGCGCGCACGGTGCCTGGGCTCGCGTACGTGGCGGTCGACGACGGTCCGCGCTTCGGCCGGTTCGGCGTACGCCGGCACGACGCGGCCGATCGGGTGCTCGACGTGCTGTTCGACCTGGTGCGGCACCGGCTGGCCGGCGCGCCGCGCGGACTGGCCGAGGCGGTGCCCGGGTGAACCGCCCTGCCGCGCGCGACGCGACGGAGCACGGGTTCCGCGGTGCCGTGCGGGAGTTCGCGGTCCCGGTCGAGCAGGGACTCGTCGCCGCGTTCGCGCACGCCGTGGGCCAGCCCGACCCGTCGGTGCCGCCGCCGACCTTCGCGGTCGTCGCCGACCGCTTCGACCCGGAGTACCCCCGGCGCCCACCCGTCGGCCGGGGCTGGGTCGACGGCGTTCCCGCGACGTGGCTGCACGTCGAGCAGTGGTTCACCTTCCACGCGCCGGTGCCCGTCGGACCCACGCTCACCGCCCGACGGGGGCCGGGCCGCACCTGGCACCGCGACGGTCGGTCCGGCGGGCTGACGTTCGTGGAGGAGCGCACCGAGCTCGTCGACGCCGGCGGCCGACTGTGCGTCGCGACGGGTTGGGTGGACGTGCAGACGGAAGCCGACCACACGGGACTCACGAACGCGCAGCGGGCGCCGGACCCGGGGCCAGTCGTGCGGGGGCGTGACGGGGAGCACGTGCTGGTCGATCCATTGACCGCGACCCACATCGTCCTCTACGTGGCCGCGGCCGGCGACTTCCACCCGCTGCACCACGACGACGCGTACGCGCGCGCGGAGGGCTACCCGTCGATCTTCGCTCCCGGCATGCTCACCCTCGCGCTCACCGCCGGGGCACTCCTGGCCGCGCGACCCGCTCGGCCGGTGCAGGAGCTCACCGCGCGCTTCCGGGCGCAGGTGTGGCCCGGCGACACCCTCTTCGCCTCGTGGGCGGAGGCCGACGACGGCGCCTGGTCGGTGCGCACCCGGAACCAGCACGACACTACCGTGCTCGAGCTGCGCGCGAGGTGCGCGCCCGCGTGAGGAGGACGACCATGGACGACGACCGCCTCATCGTGCTGTCGGCCGACGGCCACGTCGGTCCGCCGATGGAGCACTACCGGCCGTACCTGGACCCGTCGACGCGCGACGCGTTCGACGGGTTCCTCGCCGGGCACGCGCTGCGCTGGACGCCCGAGAGCCCCGACTCGATGTTCCGGGCCTCGACCCGCGACGTGCAGCGCGCGCACCCGCGTGCCACCGACGACGCCTACACGAGCCTGTTCGATCCCGCCCGCCGGCTGGCAGAGCTCGACGCCGATGGGATCGTGGCCGAGGTGCTGTTCCCCGACGACCAGAACGCCAACACGCCACCGTGGCTCGCCGGCGTGGCCCCCGAGGCGCTGGATCGCGTCTACCCCGCCGACCTCCGCCTCGCCGGCGCGCGGGCGTACAACCGCTGGCTCGCCGAGTTCTGCCACGCCGCGCCCGACCGGTTCCTCGGGCAGATCCTCCTCGGCGCCCTGGCCGACGTCGACGGCGCCGTCGCCGAGGTGCGGCGTGCGCACCGTGACGGGTTGACCAGCGGCCTGTTCCTGCCCCTGAGCTACGACCTCCCGCTGTACCACCACCCGCGCTACGAGCCGCTGTGGGACGTGTGCGACGAGCTCGGTGTCACGGTCACGGTGCACGCGAGCGACGGCGGACCGCCGTGGTTCGGCGAGGGATGGCGGGCATCGGCCGTCTACCTGTCGGAGATCAACTTCTACGCGCAACGCCCGCTGTGGTGCTTCATCTTCGGCGGGGTCTTCGAACGCCACCCCGACCTCCGGGTGGTGTTCACCGAGCAGGGGTCGTCGTGGGTGCCCGACCTCCTGCGCCGGCTCGACGGCACCGCGCAGTCGACGATGATGAAGTGGACCGAGGTCGACCCGCTCCCCGCGCTCCCGAGCGAGCTGTTCGCGCGGCACTGCACGATCGGCAACTCGCTGATGACCCGGGCCGACATCGACGCGCGCGCGGCGGTGGGGACCGGGGTGCTCGCGTGGGGCAGCGACTTCCCGCACCTCGAGAGCAGCTGGCCGCACGTGACCGACACGCTGCGCGCCCTGTTCGCGGGCGTACCGGAGCCGGAGGCACGGGCGATCCTCGGGACGAACCTCGCCGAGGCGTACCGGCTCGACGGCGCGGCACTCGCACGACGCGCCGCGGCCATCGGTCCGACGCCCGCGGCGCTCGACCTCAAAGAGGCCTGACCATGGAGCAGCGCCGGCTCGGCGGGACCGGCATCACGGTCAGCGCCTACGCACTCGGGGCGATGTCGTTCGGACCGCTCGGCAACTTCGACGTCGACGATTGCGTCCGGATCGTCCACCGAGCCCTGGACCACGGCGTCAACGTCGTCGACACCGCCGACATCTACTCGGCCGGCGAGTCGGAGCGGATCGTCGGGCGCGCACTCGCCGACCGCCGCGACGACGTCGTGCTCGCGAGCAAGTGCTTCTGGCCGATGGGGGCCGACGTCAACCGCGCCGGGTCGTCGCGCCGGTGGATCGTGCGGGCCTGCGAGGAGTCGCTCTCCCGCCTCGGCACCGATCACCTCGACGTGTACTACCTCCACAAACCCGATCCGGCGACCGACCTCGACGAGTCGCTCGGGGCGATGTCGGATCTGGTGCACCAGGGCAAGGTCCGAACCGTCGGCATCTCGACGTTCCCGGCCGACGGCATCGTCGACGCGGTGTGGACCTCCGAGCGCCGTCACCACGTTCGGCCGCGCGTCGAGCAGCCGCCGTACTCGATCCTCAACCGTGGCATCGAGCGCGACGTCCTGCCGACGTGCGCGCGCTACGGCCTCGGCGTCATGGTGTGGGGCCCACTCAACGGCGGATTCCTCACCGGCAAGTACACCGGTGCCGAGGCCCCACCCGACTCGCGCGCGGTGCGGTGGGAGCGGCAGCGGGCGACGTTCGACGCGGAACGGCCGGAGGTACGACACAAGCACGCGATCGTCGCCGCGCTCGGTGCGATCGCCGACGACGCGGGCGTCTCCCTCACCCATCTGGCGCTCGCGTTCGCCGCGGAGCACCCGGCCGTGTCATCGGTCCTCGTCGGGCCTCGCACCGTCGAACAGCTCGATGACCTGCTCGACGCCGCCGACCTGGTGCTCGAGCCCGAGGTGCTCGATGCGATCGATGCGCTCGTCCCGCCCGGCATCGACGTCGATCCGGTGACCGACGCGGGGTGGACCCGGCCGTGGCTCGCCGACCCCGCCGCCCGGCGCCGGGTCAGAGGGGCTCGAGCAGGAACGTCGTAGCGGCCGCAACCCCGCACTCGGCGCCCATTGCTTCGGCCATGCCCCGCAGGAACGGCTCGGGGTCCTTGCCGGCGGTCCCATCGGCGAGGTTGTCGAGGTACACCGCGTGCTCGCGCAGCGACGTGACCCCGCGGTCGATGGTGCTCGTGACGTCGACGTAGTGGGTGGCTTCGGGCGCACCGCCGAACAGCGCGAACCGCACGCCACTCCACGGGTCACCCCCCGCGCCGGTGAAGACCCAGCGGTTGGCGGCGTCGCGGGCCGCGTCGAGGAGCGCGATGCCCACTGCCCGGTGATCGGCGTGGTTGAGCCCGCCGGGCCAGCGGTCACCGAAGTGGATCGAGATCAGGACCTCGGGCCGGTGGCGGCGGAGCGCGATCGACGGCTCCACCAGGCCGTCGGGGTGGGCGAGGAACTCCACGGTGTCGACGCCCACCACCGCGGCCGACCGGCGCTCCTCGTCCTGACGCAGTCGGGCGGACTCGTCGGGGGCGATGGCGTCGATCCCGGCCTCGCCGGAGGTGGCGAGTACGTAGCCGACCCACTTGCCCTGGTCGGTCCGGCCGATGCCGCGCCGTACTCGAGGTCGTCGGGATGCGCGACGACCGCGAGCGCGCGCGACCAGTCCTCGGGGACGGGCTCCAGCCCGGGTCCGTTGCTCACGGGGCCACTCCAGGGGCCTCCTTCCCTCGACCCATCAAGGTGCTGAGGGGTGGCGCCCTGTGGGACTGGCGAGCAGTCGAACGTTGGGCAGAGTCAACGGGTCGACTGCAAGGGGATCGTGCCAGGGCGAGGCGCCCCTCGTCTGGGTGACGGGCGGGCGTGATCGTGTGTGCGTGTGTGTTTGAGTACCCGCCAAACCTGGGTTCGCACTGCTTGCGGATTTGAGTACGCCGAACCGGGCTCAGGCGGAGCGCCACGTCACGGGGACCACCGTCCGGCCCGGTCCGCAAACAGTCCGCAAGACGTTGCGGAACGGTGCGAGACAACGAGGAGATCGAACCGCCGTTTTCGCAGGTCAGCGGGCATGTTGCGACCCCGTGTGAGTCAGCGAGTACCGGGAACGCAGTCTCCTGAGAACCGCCGCGACCGTTGCGCCGCTAGGTTTCTGACATAGCATCAGATTCGCCGTTGAGTTGGGGGGAGCTTTGGTGGCAGCGGTTGAGAGCGTGCCCACGCCTGCTCCCGTTGCGCCCTCGGGCGGTGCTGCGCTCGCTCTGCACGATGTCACCGTCCGCTTCGGCGGCATCATCGCCCTCCAGGACGTCAGCTTCTCGGTGGGTCGAGGAGAGGTCCTCGGGCTCATCGGTCCGAACGGTGCGGGCAAGACCACTCTCTTTGACGTGGTGTCCGGTGTGCGCATCCCCGACAGCGGGCGTGTCGACCTCGACGACGTCGATGTCACCAACCAGAACGCGGTGGCGCGCGCTCGGCGCGGGATGCGGCGCACCTTTCAGCGAGTGCAGATGTTCGGGTGGCTCTCGGTCGAGGACAACGTCCTCGCTGCACTCGAATGGCGCGGCGGCGGCGGCGGCATGCTCGCCGATCTCGTGTCGTTCCCGACCCGGCGCCTCCGAGAACGCGAGCGCCGGGCTCGGGTCGCCGAGGTGCTCGAGCAGTGCGGGCTGACGTCGGTGGCCAAGGACCCGTCGGGCTCCCTCCCTATCGGCTTGGCGCGCATGGTGGAGGTCGCGCGCGCCATCGTCGACGAGCCGAAGGTGCTCCTGCTCGACGAGCCGACGTCGGGGCTCGAAGAGGGAGAGGTCGAGCGGCTGGGCGACCTCATCCAGACGATTCGCAAGGACGAAGCCTGCGCGGTCGTGCTCGTCGAGCACGACGTGGGCTTCGTCATGCGCCAGTGCGACCGCATCGTGGTACTCGACCTCGGTCGAGTGCTCGCGACGGGCGCGCCGGCCGAGATCCAGGCCAACGCCGCGGTGCGGACCGCGTACCTCGGTGAGGGCTAGGAGCAATATCGCATTGATGGACACACAAGGGGGGATCCCATGAAGCGAAGAAAGCTGGTGACCGTGATCGCGGTCACCGCGGCGATGGGGCTCGCGCTCGGAGTGGGCGGGGTCGCCAACGCACGCGTGAAGAGCCAGGAGGTGCGCGGCATCACCGACGACGAAGTGCTCGTCGGTGGCCTCGGGCCTTCGTACCCATTCCGGGAGTTCGGTGGCGAGACGGGCGTGCTTGCCCGCTTCGAGGTCGAGAACCAGAACGGTGGTGTGAATGGTCGCGAGCTCACCTATGTGGGGTGGGGGGATGACCAGAACAGCGCCGACACCAACCTCGCCGAGGCCCGTCGCCTCGTCGAGCAGGAGGGTGTGGCCGCACTCGTGCCGGTGCTCTCACCCAACTACCTCTCGGCCGCGGAGTACGCCGAGCAGCAGCACGTACCAGCCTTCGGGTGGGGCATCTCGCGCGGGTTCTGCGAGACCACCTACGCGTTCGGCTTCAGTGGCTGCCTGACGCCGCCGCCGCCGGTGAAGGTCGCCAGCAACACGTGGGGCAGCCTCATCGACGAGGCGTTCAAGAGCGAGGGTGACGCCGACGGTGCCGACGGGAAGACCGCGGCGGTCATCTCCGAGGACAACGACTCCGGGCGCGCCGGCAAGGTCGTGGTCGTGGCGACCGCCGAGGCCGTGGGGATGGAGATCGTCTACGACGAGTCGTCGCTGCCGCCGCCGGACCCGGCGCCGGTGACCGACTTCTCGCCGTACGTGACCGAGCTGATGACGGCGAACGACGGCGAGCCGCCCGACGTCATCTTCCTCGTGATCTCCCAGGACAACCTCCAGGGCGGGTTCCAGGTTGCGCTGAACGACGCCGGCTTCGACGGCATCGCGACCAACGCGGTGCTGTATTCACCGCTCGCAACCGGCTTGGTGACGGGTGGCTCGGTGCTCACGCAGTTCGCGACGCCCGAGGCGGCCGCCGATGTTCCGGCCGTGCAGGAGTTCCTCGACGCGGTCGAGGCCGTTGCTCCCGGTGAGGTGATCAACCAGCCGACCATCGCTGGTTACGTCGCGGCGGACATGTTCATCCAGGCGCTGGAGGCGGCTGGCAAGAACCCGACGCCGGAGAAGATCCAGAAGGCGGCGGCGAAGATGACCTACGGGATCGACGGTTTCGTCGGCCCGACGAAGTACCCGAAGGGCTTCAAGGCCGGGACGCCCTGCGGTCAGCTCGTGGCCAGCGATGGCACCGAGTGGACGGTCCAGGTCCCGTTCCAGTGCTTCTCGAACATCAAGATCCCATCGTTGAAGAAGATCAAGTACTGATCCCGCGGGAGTCGTGACGACGACGGCGGCCGGGTTCTTTGCCCGGCCGCCGTTGTCCGTTCGGTTCCTGTAGCGAGCGAGGTCGATCAACAGTGGAGCGGTTCCTCAACCTGACCGTGTCGGGCCTGGTGACGGGCGCCATCTACTCGATCATGGCGTCGGGTCTCGTGCTGACGTATCAGACCTCGGGGATCTTCAACTTCGGTCACGGCGCAGTCGCGTTCGCCGTGGCGTACTTCTACTTCCAGCTGCACTCGGGCGAAGGGATCCACTGGGTCCCGTCGCTGATCCTGTCGGTGCTGGTCTTCGCCCCGCTGCTGGGGCTGTTGCTCGACCGTGTGCTGATGCGCCGTTTGTCGGCCGCACCCGTGTACGCGCGGATCGTCGGGACGATCGGGTTGGTCGTCGCCCTTCCGGCGCTGATCCAGTGGTTGGCCGAGGTCTTCGCCGACGTCGTGCTCGGGCTCGAGCTCCAGAGCGCGCGCGGGCTTCGCGCCACCGGTGCCGAGATCCCCGGCATCGGACCCGAGAAGCGCGAGGTCTTCCACATCGGCGACATCGTGCTCGACCACCACAAGCTTGCGATCTTCATCGCCGCCGCACTGTCTGCCCTCATCCTGTGGGCAGTGCTGCGCAAGACGCGCATCGGCCTGGCCATGCGCGTCGTGGTGGACCGCCGCGAGCTCGCGGGCCTGCGAGGCATCAACGAGGCACGCACCTCTCAAGCGGCCTGGGTGCTCACGATGATGCTCGCTGGTCTCGCTGGCGTCCTCGTCACGCCGATCTTCCAGCTGGCCGACTACCAGTACACCGGCATCGTCTACGCGTCGCTGTTCGCCGTCGCGCTCAGCGGACTTCGGTCGATCCCGATCGCGTTCGCCGGCGGGCTCGTGCTCGGGGTCATGCAGAACCTGATCGCCGGCTACTCCGACGAGATCCTCCCGGACTTCGTCGCGAAGCTCTCGGGCCTCAAGCCGTCACTTCCGCTCCTCGGGACGCTCTTGCTCCTGTTCGTGCAGGCGGGCCGGGTCAAGGCGCGAGAAGCCGGCAGCGTGGCTGACGAGCGTCCACCAACTGATTATCGGGCCGGGCTGCCCGCGTGGCGGAGGCGGCTGCCGTGGATCGTGTTCACCCTGCTGCTGGCAGCGTTCTCGTTCCAGTGGTTCGACGCGGGTTGGGCACAGGCCGACACCTACGAAACGGGCCTGATCGCCAAGGGTCTCGTCGTCGGCGTGATCTTCCTCTCCTTCGTGGTCGTGACCGGTGTCGGCGGCATGGTGAGCCTTGCGCAAGGCACGTTCGTCGTCGTCGGCGGCTTCTCAGCCGGGTACGTGCTCGAGGGCAAGGTCCTGCCGGACTGGCTGCCGTTCGCCGGCAACGGTGATGAGAGCCCGAACTTCCTCTGGGCGCTCATCGTGGCGGCGCTCGTCGCCGCGGCGATCGGCGCGGTCATCTCGGTGCTCGTGAGACGGCTCGGCGCGCTGTATCTCGCGCTGGGAACGCTCGTGCTGGCCTTCTTCACGCACTACACGTTCTTCGACTACGAACCGATCGGGCGCTCGTCACTCGGCTGGTTCATCCGACAACCAACGCTGGATCTCGACGGTGTGCCCTTGGTCGGCAGCGCCGTCGACTGGGTCCTGCCCGGTCCTCAGAGCGGCGGTCTGGAGTTCCGGCTCACGCAGCACCAAGTGCTGCTCGGGTTCGTGTTCTTCGGTCTGTTCGCGTTGATGATCCATTGCTTGTTCCGTTCGCCGACGGGTCGGGCGATGTTGGCCGTGCGCTCCTCGGAGGTTGCCGCTCGGACGGCGGGGATCTCTCCCGCGAAGCAGAAGATGACGCTGTTCGCACTGTCGGCCGCGATCGCCGGTGTCGGCGGCGCACTGTTCGGGATGATCAACATCACGATCACGCGCGGCAGCGCCGACCCACGCCTCGCGCTCGTGTGGCTGACGATCGCAGTGACGTTCGGCATCCGCCGACCAGGGGGCGCGCTGCTGGGTGGGCTCGCCTTCGCGTGCTCGCAGCAGATCTTCGCCTGGTTGGGTGGCGATGTGATCGGTGGCGACACGGTCACCGCGCTGACGACCTCGGATCTGTTCACGCCGATCCTGTTCGGCCTGGGCGCGATCAACCTGGCCAAGAACCCGGACGGTCTGCTCGCGCTGGTCGGTCACGAACGTGCGCAGAAGCGGTTGGAGCGTGAGCGCAAGGCTCGCATCGCGGCGGCGGAAGCCGACCTGGAAGGCAAGCATGAAGAGGAAGGCGAACCGAGCACGGCACGGATCGATGCGGGCACGCGCGAAGGCGCGACGTTGGTGCTCGACCGGATCGTCGCCGGCTACGGCGAGGTCGAGGTGCTGCATGATGTGTCGCTCGCGGTGCAGCCGGGGGAGATCGTCGCGCTGCTCGGTGCCAACGGCGCCGGCAAGTCCACCGTGTGCGCGGTTGCGGCCGGGGCACTCACGCCGACGTCGGGGCAGGTTCTGCTCGCCGGCGAGGACGTCACCGATCATGCGCCGCACCAGCGCGCCCGTGAGGGCCTGTTGTTGGTGCCCGAGGCGCGCGGCATCTTCCCCGGGCTCACGGTCGAGGAGAACCTCCAGGTGCTCCTCCGTGCGGACGAGGAGATGCGCAAGGCCTACGAACGGTTCCCGATCCTGGACGAGCGTCGCCATCAGCTGGCCGGTCTGCTCTCGGGAGGGGAGCAGCAGATGCTGAGCCTCGCGCCCGCGCTCGCCCAGCCACCAAAGGTGTTCATTGCCGACGAGCCGACGCTCGGTCTCGCACCGCTCGCCGCCGAGGTGGTGGTCGAAGCGATCCGAGAGCTCAAGGAGCTCGGTTCGGCGGTGCTGCTCGTCGAGGAGAAGGCACGCGAGGTGATGCAGCTCGCCGACACCGTCGCGTTCATGGAGCTTGGACGCATCGTGTGGTCCGGCCCCAGGGACGAAGCGGACGCCGAGCGTCTCGCCGCTGCGTACCTCGGCGCCCCGAGCGCCTAGAACAGAGCGCGATGCGCGGGTTCCCGGCTGGACTGTTGGTCGTCGGCGGCCTGGTGATGGTGCCGTTGGCTGACGCGGGGCTGTGGAGCCAACGTCATCTCTTCGACAACGAGTCCTTCACCGACCTGTCGGTCGACGTCCTCTACGAGCCGGCAGTCAGCGATGCGCTCGCGAGCCGGCTCACCGACGAGGTCATGACCCATGCCGGGCTCTCCGGCGACTTGCGCGTCGTCGTCGAGGCCGCCGTCGACGCGGTCGGTCGCACACCGGAGTTCGAGCAGATCTTTCGCACGACGGTCAGTGCGATGCACAAACAGCTCGAGCGCGGGGACCCGCAGCTGGTGGTGGACTTCAACAAGGCGTTGCCGGTGATCCGGGAGCGGGCCGCCTCCATCGATGCGAGTGTTGCGGCGGAGATTCCTGACAGCGGCTTGCCCGTCATCACGGTGATCCGCGAGGAAGACGCGCCGCCGGTCTGGCAAGTCGTGGACATCGTGCGCCGCGCGTCATTGGTGTTCCCGCTAGCGACGTTGGTGCTGCTCGCCGCCGGCGTCGCGATCTCGTGGCGTCGCGCTCGGCTGATGATCGTGATCGGAATCGCTCTCGTCGTGATCGCACTCGCGATGGCGCTGCTCGTCGGCATCGGGCGGGACCTGCTCACCGACGTCGTCGGCACGGACGTCGAGCTCGAGGCGTTCGAGTCGGGATACGACGTCGTGACCGGAGGATTCGTCGCGCAGACCGCGCTCTTCGCGATGGCCGGCGGTCTGGTGGGCGCGGCCGGGGCTGCGCTCATGTGGCGGCAGAAGCGCAACCGCCGTCCTCTTTCCTGGGCCTGACGCCACCACACGACACCTGACGCTTCGTCAGATCGGTCGTATGCTTCGCAGATGGCCGAGTTTCCGAAGATCATCTCTGTCGACGACCACGTGGTCGAGCCGCCCAACGTGTGGCAGGACCGGTTGCCGTCGAAGTACAAGGACATCGGCCCCCGCACGATGCGCCAGCCGCTGGGGGAGATGACGTTCGTCGGCGGGAAGTTTTCCTACGCGCCAGGCACCGACGGGCCCATGTGCGACTGGTGGCTCTACGAAGATCTCGTCTACCCGCTGACGCGCCTGTCGGCCGCTGCGGGGTTCGATCGCGACGAGGTGAAGGTCACCGCCATCACCTTCGACGAGATGCGCCCCGGCTGCTTCGAGCAGAAGGCGCGCCTCGAAGACATGGACGCGAACTGGACCGAAGCGTCGCTCGCGTTCCCGACGTTTCCACGCTTCTGCGGTCAGACGTTCCTCGAAGCCGACGACAAGCAGCTCGCACTCCTCTGTGTGAAGGCCTACAACGACTGGATGTTCGACGAGTGGTGCGGTGGGTCGAACGGTCGGCTCATCCCGCTCCCGCTCATCCCGCTCTGGGACGCCAAGTTGGCTGCACAAGAGGTGCAGCGCAACGCGGCACGCGGTGGTCACGCGGTGTGCTTCACCGAGATCCCACCATTCCTCGGGCTGCCATCCGTCCACGACGCTGACGGCTACTGGGACCCGTTCTTCGCCGCGTGCGCCGAGACCGACACGGTGGTCTGCATGCACATCGGTTCGTCCTCGAAGATGCCGTCGACGTCTCCCGACGCGCCTGCGGGCGTGGGATCGACCCTGACCTACATGAATGCGGCGATGTCGCTCACCGACTACCTCATGTCGGGTGTGTTCGAGAAGCACCCGAAGCTGATGGTGGCGTACTCCGAGGGCCAAATCGGGTGGATCCCGTACATCCTCGAGCGGGCCGACGACGTGTGGGACCACAACCGCGCGTGGGCCAACCTCGAGGGCAAGGTGCTCAAGCCACCGAGCCAGTACTACCGCGAGCACGTATACGGCTGCTTCTTCGACGACAAGCACGGCCTCGAATCACTCGAGTCGGTCGGCGTCGACAACGTCACCTTCGAGACTGACTACCCGCACTCCGACTCGACGTGGCCGAACACTCTCGAGGTCGCGCAGCGCCTCACCAAGGGTCTCGACGACGAGACGATCTACAAGCTCATGCGCGGCAACGCCATCCGCATGCTCCACCTCGACCTGGCGGAGTAGCTCCTACAACAACGCCTCGGCCAGCGTTCGGTAGTCGCGCATCAGTCGATCGACGTCGGTGCCGGGGAGCACCTGGATGCAGACGTGGTCGGCGCCGGCGTCGTGATGCGCTTGTACCCGTGCCTTGATCGCGTCGACATCACCCCACGCGACGACCGCGTCGACGACGCGGTCGCTCAACGGGTCGCCGAAGTCATCGTCACCGAATCCGAGGCGACGAAGGTTGTTCACGTAGTTGGGCAGACCAGGCAGGTAGATCGCGAGCGTCTGTCGCGCGATCTCGCGCGCCGCGGCCGGGTCCGTCTCCAGGATCACCATCTGTTCAGGCGCAAGCAGCCGATCTGGGCCGAGGATGTCGCGGGCGGTCTTCGTGTGCTCGGGCGGCACGTTGTAGGGGTGCGCGCCACTGGCCTGGTCTCGTGAGAGCTCGAGCATCTTCGGCCCCAATGCGGCGAGCACGCGTTGCGGAGCGACGGTGGGTTGCGCGGCGAAGTAAGGCGACGCATCCATCGCCGCGAGGTACTCGCGCATCGTCGTGAGCGGAGGTCCGTATGTCGCGTGGCGAAGTCCCTCAACCATCGGTTGGTGGCTGACGCCGAGACCGAGCAGGAAGCGTCCAGGAAACGCTTCGCTCACCGACTGCCAACCCGCGTTCATCGCCATGGCGTCGCGCGCGTAGATCGTGGCGATGCCGGTCGCGACCGCTATCCGCTCAGTTCCGGTGAGCAGGATCGACGCGCTCACGAACGCATCTCGGCCCACCGCCTCGGGAATCCAGATCGCGCCATAGCCGAGCTCCTCCAGCTCGGCGGCGAGCTCCTGCGCCCTGGGCGCGGCCTGCTGATCCAGGGCGAAGGTCCACGCACCCACCCGTCCGAGCTCGGTCACAGGCCGCATCGCAGAAGGGCTCTGGCGACCACCCGGGGTGGCCCTGTTGCCACTGTGGAAGGTGTTGGTAGCCTTTCTGGCCCATGTCCCGTCCGAAGCGGCGCTTCGTCGCGCTCGCGCTCGGGCTGGCGGTCGTCACCGTGGGGCCGGTGGCGGAGGCCGGTGCCCAGGCGGACCCCTTCGATCAAGAGATCGCGCGCGCCCAGGCCGAGGTGCAGGCGGCCCAGGCCGCGGCACATGAGGCGTACGGGCAGCTCGTCGCCGCGCAGGAACAGCGAGCGGCGCTCGAAGCGGAGATCGCCGCGGTGCAGGCCCGCATCACCGAGATCGAGGTGCAGATCCCTGCCCTCCAGGCCGAGGTGCGGCAACTGCGCAAGCTGCTCCGCGAGCGCGCGGCCGCGCTCTATCGGAACTCCGGGCCCGCCGAAAAAGAGGCCTCGATCCCGCTGAACCCGTCGCTCGAGTCGGCGCGCCGTCAGAAGCTCACCGACGCGGCCGCGAAGCAGGACGAGGCGATGATGGACCAGCTCGAAGCGGCCGCCGAGCAGCTCGCCCAGGTGAAGCAAGAGCTGATGGCGCAACAGGCGAGCCTGGTCGAGCAGCAACAGCAGCTCGCGGCGGTCGAAGCCAACCTGGCCGCGCAGCAGGCCGAGCTCGATCGACGTGTGGCAATCGCGAACCAAGCGTTGGCGCGCGCCCGAGCGTTGGGAGCGCTGCGCGCGCAAGGAGAGCCAGTGATGGGGCCGACGATCCTCACGGCCGCGCAGATGGCCGGGTGGTGGCACACCCGTGGCTACGACTTCCGCGTCCCGGGACAGACGATCGAGAGCCTGGCCCAGCTGTTCGTCGAGGGAGGCGCGTCCGAGCACGTGCGCGGCGATCTCGCGTTCGCACAGTCGATCATCGAGACAGGTGGGTTCCGTTCGGCGCCGAACAACAACTTCGCCGGGCTCGGGTGGTGCGACAGCTGCACGACCGGCCGCCGATTCCCGACTGCTCGTGACGGCATCCGAGCGCAGGTGCAGCACCTGAAGAACTACGCCGACAGCACCTCACGCGCCTCGGGGTTGGCGTTCCCGCCGTCGCCGTACTGGTACGGGTCGAACCCTGACACCGCGCGGCGCAACTTCGACACCTTCTTCGCCAAGGGTTGGGCGCCCACCTGGAACGACATGGGGCGCGGCAACTGGGCGACCGACAAGGCGTACTCGGGCAAGGTGCTCCGTGTGTACGCCGACATGGTCGCCTACGCCCAGACCCACGGCTGAGCGCCCGCGGCACAAGTACTCTCTCGCGCAGAAACGGGAGGTTCACCATGCCGATCACGTTCGACACGATCGACTTCGACGAGTTCCACCTGATCGACCTCCCGAAGCGGATCGAGGCGGGCAGCGGTGCTCTGGCCGCGCACGACCTCGCCGGTGTCGACACACTGGGCTTCAAGACGCCCGACGGCGCGGCGTTCACCTACGTGCCGTCGCCCGACACGGTCGAGATCTGGAGCGGCGATGCGGCGGCCGACACGGTCGTGCACATGTCCCGTGAGGACTTCTCGGACTACGCCAACGAGCTGCGCACCTGCTTCGGCTTGTTGTACGCGGGCAAGGCCGAGGTGTCGCGAGGCGACTTCGGGTGGTGGGAGCGATGGGAGCCGGCGCTGCGCGCGCTGTACCACGACCGCCCGATCATCGATCCCTCGTCGCTCGGGCTCGGTGACGACCTCACTCGTTCGTTCACGCTCGACGCAAGCGATGCCGAGCTGCGCGACCGGCTCGAGTCGCACGGCTTCTTGCACATCCAGGACGTGTTCACGGCGGACGAGGTCGCCTCCTTCTCGGCGGAGGTCGACACCGCCAAGGCCGCGGCCCGACCCGACGACGGGGCATCGTGGTGGGCGACGCAGGCCGACGGCTCCGAGGTGTGCTGCCGCGTCATCTACCTCGGCCGACAGTCATCGTTGATCAACGGTCTCGGCGACGATCCGCGCCTGCGGCGCATCGCAGCCATCGGCGGCTCCGGCCTGGAGCCCGAGAACGATTGCCTCGACGGCGTCAGCGTCGTCATCAAGAACCCGGATGTCACGGCCGGACTGTCCGACCTTCCATGGCATCGCGACTGTGGTCTGGGCGGGCACTCGGTGCTGTGCCCGAGTGTGGCCGTCGGCATCCAGCTCGACCGCGCGAGCGCCGAAGCGGGCCAGCTCCACTTCGTCGCCGGGTCGCACCGCGGCTCGTCGCACCCGCTGAAGCCCGGTGAGGAGCAGACTCAACCGGTAGCCGCGATCGACGCCGAGCCCGGTGACGTGACCGTGCACTTCGGACACGTGCTGCACGTGGCCCCGCCGCCGACGGGCGAAGGACCGTTCCGGCGCGCGATGTACGTCACGTACACGCGGCCGGAGACCATGGAGTTCATCGGCGAGGGGAAGGGCTACAACGACGTGCTCTTCGAGCACGATGGCCAGGTGCACTCCGTCGAGGAGCTGACCGTCAGCACATGACGGCGCCAAGGTGGTTGGCTCGCGTTCGTCAGAGCGCGCGGGCCTCGTGGCGCGCCTGGCGGGCCAACCGTCAGCGGCGCCAAGGTGATTCGGATCGCTATGTGGGCCGGTTCTCGATCGACTACCCCGTGCGGCCGCGACCGCGATGGGGACACGGCTCACCGCCGCATCCGCGGCTGAGCGAGATCATCGGCCGGAACCGCACGCAGTACGCGGCGACGCTGCAAGGAGTCACCGAGCATCAGGCTCGGCTGTGTGCCATCCCGATGCACGCGCCGAAGGACTCGCCTGAACCCCGCTGGATCAACGGTGCGCTTCCCGGTCTCGACGCAGCCGTTCTGTACTCGTTTGTTGCGGACAAACGACCGGCCACGTACCTCGAGGTCGGCTCGGGTCACTCGACGAAGTTCGCCCGCCGCGCGTGCACGGATCACGACCTTGCGACCCGCATCGTGTCGATCGACCCCGCGCCGCACACCGAGATCGACGCACTGTGCGACGAGGTGATTCGAGCCGGTCTCGAAGACGTAGACCTCGCGATCTTCGATCGCTTGGATGGCGGCGACATCCTGTTCGTGGACAACTCGCACCGGTGCTTTCAGAACTCAGACGTCACCGTTGCGTTCCTGGATGTGCTCCCGCGCCTACGTCCGGGCGTGCTCGTCCACTTTCACGACATCTTCCTGCCCGACGACTACCCACCCGCCATCGTCCATCAGCTGTACTCGGAGCAGTATGTGCTCGCCGCGATCTTGCTGGCGGAGGGACTCAAGCTGGAGATCGCCCTCCCGGCTTGGTTCGTGAGCTCCGACGCGGAGCTCGCGGCGATCCTTGAACCGCTCTGGAGCCAGCCGGGGTTCGAAGGCGTTCAACGTCACGGCGCGTCGTTCTGGCTGCGCACCGGCCCAGCCGCCTGACCTGCCTCGCGCCCGTAGGCTCCCGGCATGGCCTCACGACCGAAGTACGCGGACCTCCCGAACGGCAGCGCCTGGGATCTTCTCGACCCCGCGATGGGATCGCTCGCACTGCTCACACCCGCGCGCGTCGCCGCCGCGGCGAAGCTGGTGCAGTCCGGGAAGCGCTTTCCACTCGACTTGATGCTCGATCAACCGTCGCCACCGCTCTTCGGGCGAGAGCCGTACCGGCACGATCTGTTCCCGTACGGGATTCCGAACGTCTTCGACGACAAGCTCGACAACTTCTACCCACAGGGCTCGACGCAGTGGGATGGCTTCGGTCACTTCGGGCACCCGCAGCTTGGGATGTTCGGCGGGCGTTCGGGTGACGACATCATGAATCGCTCGCTCGGCGTCGAAGCGTGGGCGCAGACCGGGATCGCAGGTCGCGGCGTGCTGCTCGATGCCGCGCGCCACCTCGACATCCCAGGGAACGAAGCATTCCTGATCACGCCGGACCACCTTGCACGGGTCGCGGAGGCGCAAGGGGTGGAGTTGCACGAAGGTGACGTGCTGTGCGTTCGCGTCGGCTGGCTCGCGCACTATCGGACGCTGGATCAGGCGGGACGCGAAGAGATATCTCGGGCCAGCCAAGGTGAGTACGACAAGTTCAAGATGCCCGGACTTGGTCCTGGCAAGGCGCTCGCCGAGTATCTGTGGGACCACGGCGTCGCCGCGATCGCGGTCGACAACCCCGCGGTCGAGTCGTTTGTCGGCGTCTCACTCGAGGGCGAGCCCGACATGGTGCACACCGCCGTGCTCGCGATGCTCGGCATCCCGCTCGGTGAGTTCTTCGACCTCGACGACCTCGCCGAGGACTGTGCAGCCGACGGCCGCTACGAGTTCCTCTTCACGAGCAAGCCTCTCGGCATCCCTGGCGGCGTCGGCTCACCCCCCAACGCCATGGCCATCAAGTAGCCGCACCGGGGGATCTCGGCACGCTGAACGTTGCTCAGCAACAACCATCGTTCCGAAAAGCCCGCGGGATGCGCTAGCGCCACCAGGGTTCGTGGAGGTTGCGCTCTTTCGCGACGCGCTGGGCGGTGAGCGTCTGACCGTTGAGCTCGTCGGCGTCGGGTGACGACGCCACCCACGCGATCACCGCGGCCGGCACACTCGGTGGCGCGCCGGGGTACACGCCTTCGAGGCCGAGTGCTTTCGCGTTGACCTCCATGCGCTCCGTCACGACATAGCCGGGTTCCACGTTGAAGAACCGCAGCGTGGGGTACTCGACGGCGAGGATGCCGACCATGCGGTGGAACGCGCCCTTCGACATCGCGTAGGCCGAGCCCCATCCGCCTTCGCCTGCTGGCGCTGGGGGATCGGTGATGGCGACAGCAGACGTGACGTTCACGATGGTGCCGTCGCCGCGTGTGAGCATGTGCGGTAGCACTGCCTTCACGAGCACGACTTGCGACACAACGTTGGCCGCAAGCTTCGTCTCGATCATCTCGATGGTGGTGTTCTCGAAGCGGACCATGCTGCCGGGTCCGGTATGCACCGCGTTGTTCACGTGAACGTCGATCCGACCCCAGTCTTCGATGACGCGCGCGACAGCTGCTTCGAGGGACGCGTGGTCCAGGAGATCCATCGGGACCTGGAGCGCGCGCCGTCCTTCCGCTCCGATCAATGCGGCGGTGGTCTCGAGACTCCCGGGTACGGATCGGCCTCCAGAGTCGGAGTCGTCGACCCCTTCACCTTCACGCACGGTGCGCGCCGTGATGGCGACGTCGAACCCGGCGCGCGCAAGCGCGATCGCCGTTGCCTTGCCGATTCCGCGGCTCGCGCCCGTCACCAGTGCGACGCGGTCGCTGCTCACGGGCTAGAACGTACCGCCACGCACCCACCGACTCGGGAGAGGACTGATGCCAGGACTGTTGGACGGCAAGGTCGCGATCGTCACGGGCGCCGGCCAGGGGCTCGGCCGCTCTCACGCGCTGACCTTCGCCAACGAGGGTGCCCGAGTCGTGATCAACGACTTCGCGCCCCCTGGCGCCAGCAACCCGGTCGATGCCGTGGTCGACGAGATCAAGGCCGCCGGCGGTGAAGCCGTCGCGCACGAGGGTGATGTCGCCGACTGGGATCAGTCCAAGGCGATGGTGCAGCTCGCGCTGGACACCTGGGGCCAGCTGGATGTGCTGGTGAACAACGCCGGCATCCTGCGCGACCGCATGGTGTTCAACATGAGCGAAGAGGAGTGGGACGCGGTGATCCGCGTCCATCTCAAGGGCCACTTCTGCCCGACGCGGCATGCGGTCGAACACTGGCGCAACCAGTCGAAGGCGATCGATGGTCCGGTGTTCGGCCGCATCATCAACACCAGCTCGGAGGCAGGCTTGTTCGCGGCGGTCGGGCAACCGAACTACGCCGCGGCCAAGGGCGGGATCATCCAGCTCACGTTGTCCACGGCGCAGGCGATGGCGCGTCACGGTGTCACAGCGAATGCGATCGCACCACGGGCCCTGACGCAGATGACCGAGCAGCTCGGTGGCTTCGACACCAAGGACGGCGACTTCGAGGTGTTCGCGCCCGAGAACGTGTCGCCGCTGGTGGCGTACCTCGGATCAGAAGCGTCGGCGAAGGTGTCGGGGCAGGTGTTCGTGGTGTGGGGCCGCCAGATCACCGTGCTCAAGGGACCGAGCGTCGACAAGCAGTTCGAGACGGCGGAGCAGTGGACGGCCGCCAACGTGAGCGACGCGCTCTCGCCGTTCTACGAGAGGCGCAAGCCGATCGCCGACGGGTTCCTGCTGAAGTACTGACATGAAGCTCGAGCAGTTCAAGGTCGACGTGCCGCAAGCGGCGCTCGACGACCTGCACGAGCGGCTTGCGAGAGCGCGGTTCCCCGAGCAGATCCCCGACGCGGCGTGGGACTACGGCACCGAGCTCGAGTACCTCCGCGACTTCGTGGCGTATTGGCGTGACGAGTACGACTGGCGTGCGACCGAGCAGCGGTTGAACAACTTCGAGCAGCTCACCACCGAGATCGACGGCGCCAACGTCCACTTCATCCACGCCCGATCGCCCGAGCCCGACGCGCTGCCGATCGTGCTCACGCACGGTTGGCCTGGGTCGGTGGTGGAGTTCCTCGACTGCATCGGCCCGTTGAGTGACCCCGTCGCGCACGGCGGCGACGCGGCTGATGCGTTTCATGTCGTCGTCCCGTCGTTGCCGGGGTACGCGTTCTCCGGTCCGACGCGGGAGCGGGGATGGCATCCGGGCCGCGTGGGCAAGGCGTGGGCCGAGCTCATGGCCGGCCTCGGCTACTCGCGGTACGTCGCGCAGGGTGGCGACTGGGGATCTTTCGTCACGACCCAGCTCGCGCTGGCCGACCCCGACCACTGTGCCGGGGTGCACGTGAACATGCTCGCTCCGATCCCGATGACCGAGGATCACACGCCGGAAGAGGACGACTGCCTCGCCGGCATGGCGTCGTACAACGAGCACGACTCCGGCTACTTCAAGGAGCAGAGCACGAAGCCGCAGACGATCGGGTACGCGCTCGACGACTCGCCGGTGGGGCTCGCGGCCTGGATCGTGGAGAAGTTCCGCACGTGGTCGGACTGTGAGGGCGATGTCGAGCGGTCGTTCACCAAGGACCAGCTGATCGACAATCTCATGCTCTACTGGCTCACCACGACCGCGCACTCGGCCGCGCGCATGTACTACGAGTTCGACAAGGGCCTGAAGGGCGGGTCGCTCGACCTGTTCTCGAAGCTCACGCAGCCCGTCGGGTACGCCCGCTATCCGAAGGAGATCATGCGCACCTCGCGTCGATGGGCCGAGGCGCAACACCAGATCTCGCACTTCGCCGACATGCCACGGGGTGGTCACTTCGCCGCATTCGAAGTCCCGGACTTGTTCATCCCTGACGTCCGCGAGTGGGCGAGGACACGGCGGTGATCGTCGATCTCGAGGGCAAGACGTGCGTCGTGACCGGCGCCGCGAGCGGCATCGGTCTCGGCTTGGCACACAAGGCGGCGCGCGAGGGCATGAACGTGGTCCTCGCCGATGTCGAGGAGGCCGCGCTCGATGCCGCGGTCGCCGAGGTGATGGCACTTGGTGCCCAGGCGATCGGTGTGCGCACCGACGTCACCGACGCATCGGCGGTCGAAGCGCTCGCGGTGGCAACCTTCGAGAAGTTCGGTGGCGCGCATCTCGTGTTCCTCAACGCGGGCGTGTTCCAAGCGGGAGTGTCCTGGCAGCGCACCGAAGCCGACTGGGCCTGGGTGATGGGCGTGAACTTCTGGGGTCCGCTCTACGGTGTGCGGGCGTTCATCCCGCGGCTGATCGAGCAAGGCGAACCAGCCCACCTCGTCATCACGTCGTCCATGGCCGGGTTGATGACCGTGGCGTACTCAGGTCCCTACGTGGTGTCGAAGTTCGCGGCCGCGTCGCTGGCCGAGTGCGTCGCTCACGATCTTCGGGCACAGGGCGTCGAGCAGGTCGGCGTGTCCTGCATCGTGCCGGGTGCGGTGGACACGAAGATCGCCGACTCCACCCGCAATCGGCCCGACGAACCGCCGTCAGAAGCGCAGGCGGCGGACCACTACTTCGTCGCTGACACCTTGCGCACCATGACCACGACCCAGGGCCGTCATCCCGACGAGGCTGGTGACTTGGTGTTCGAGGCTCTTCGTGCTGGACAGTTCTGGATCACCACGAGTGACACGTTCGACGAGATCCTGCAACCGCGCTTCGACGCGATCCACGCGCGCGAGCTGCCCTGTAGCGCTCAGTTCGACTGAGTCGCGATGGCGAACCTCGAGGTCGTGCCGTTCCGGATCGAGGTGAGAGACGCGATCCTGAACGATCTCCATGAGCGGCTCGACCGGACGCGCTTCCCGAACCAGATCGAGGGGATCGAATGGGGGCAGGGAGCTGAGCTCCAGTTCCTCAGTGAGCTCGTCGGCTATTGGCGGGCGAAGTACGACTGGCGCGCCACCGAGGCCCGACTCAACGCGTTCGATCAGGTGCTCACCGAGATCGACGGGCAACGCATCCACGCCATCCACGCGCGCTCACCAGAACCGGATGCTCTTCCTCTCCTTCTTGTCCACGGGTGGCCCGGCTCGGTGATGGAGTTCCTCGACGTCATTGGTCCGCTGACCGATCCCGTCGTGCACGGAGGCGAAGCGCGCGACGCCTTCCACGTGATCGCGCCTTCGTTGCCCGGCTTCGCGTGGTCGGGACCGACGCATGAGCTCGGCTGGCACCCACGGCGCATCGCCGGTGCGTTCCACCAGCTGATGGGCGCGCTCGGCTACGAGCGCTACGGCGCGCAAGGAGGTGATTGGGGCTCGGTGATCACGTCGAACGTCGCCGACCTCCATGCCGATGCCGTCGTCGGCCTGCACCTCAACTTCGTGGTCGTGAGTCGGCCCAAGGGCGACGACGTGCCGCCGCTGACCGCAGAGGAGGAAGCCGGCCTCGCCGCGCTCTCCGAGTGGCGCGCGAGCGGTGCGGGCTACCAGGAGATCCAGGGCACGAAGCCGCAGACGCTCGGCTACGCGCTCGAGGACTCGCCGGTCGGCCTGTGCGCGTGGATCGTCGAGAAGTTCGATGCATGGGGTGACGGCAGCCTCGCGATCAACAAGACGTTCACCTTCGACCGTCTGCTCGACAACATCACGACCTATTGGGTGACGGGCACGGCGACGTCGTCGGCGCGCATCTACTGGGAGATGCGCCAGGCGCGCCGGGACGCGATTCCTCAGGCGCGAGTCGAGGTGCCGACGGGCGTCGCGAACTATCCGGCCGAGGTCACCAAGATGCCGCGAGCGTGGGTCGAGCACCGATACAACGTGACGCACTGGGTCGACCAAGCCCGCGGCGGACACTTCGCCGCGATGGAGGTCCCGGATCTGTTCGTTCCCGACGTTCGCACGTTCTTCCGCACCGTGCGGTGACTGAGGACCGCCGCGGCCGCCATCGCCCGCTGACCTCTTGCCGTTTGGAACCACTCGACGAAGTCTTCGACGGGGCCCTGGAACGCACCATGATCATCGTGCGCCCCCGGCCAGTAGCACGAGCGCACGAGCTCGCCGTCCATGCGGTCGATCCCACGGGTGTAGCGGATGAGGACGTCGCGGATCTCCTGCTGGGCGACGAGTTCGTCAACATCCATGAACGCGTAGGGTACGCGCCCATCGCGCCAGCTGCGGAGCGAGCGGAGCGGATGGAGCGAACGCAGTGAGCGGAAGTAGCGGAGTGGGAGCGGAGCAATCGTGAAGATGCGAACACTGGGAAGAAGCGGTATCCAGGTCAGTGAGTTCTGTCTCGGGGCGATGATGTTCGGGCAGTGGGGCAACACCGACCACGACGACTGCATCCGGATCATCGACCGAGCCCTCGATGCTGGCATCAACTTCGTCGACACCGCCGACGTGTACTCGGCGGGGGAGTCGGAAGAGATCGTCGGCAAGGCGCTGGCGAACAAGCGCGACGACGTCGTCATCGCCACCAAGTTCTTCGCGCCGATGGGCGAAGGGCCAAACATGCGCGGTGGCTCGCGTCGCTGGATCCTCCAAGAGGTGGAGAACAGCCTGCGGCGGCTGGGGACTGACTACATCGACCTGTATCAGATCCACCGACCCGAGGACGCTGCTGATCTCGACGAGACGCTCGGTGCGCTGAGCGACCTCGTGCACGTCGGCAAGGTTCGCTACCTCGGTCACTCGACCTGGCCGGCGGAGCGCATCGTCGAAGCGCAGTGGGTGTCGCAGCGCCGCAATCGCGAGCGCTTCGTGTGCGAACAACCGCCGTACTCGATCTTCATGCGCGGCATCGAGAAGGCCGTCCTGCCAACGTGCCGCAAGTACAAGATCGGTGTCATCCCGTGGAGCCCGTTGGCGGGTGGTCTCCTCACCGGTCGCTATCGCAAGGACCAACCGATGCCGGAAGACGGTCGGATGGCGCGCGGCTTCGGCTCACAGCACATGAACGAACGGGCCAAGCAGGCACACGAGCAACGCCTCGACATCGTTGAGGAGCTCATCAAGGTGGCGGAAGACGCCGGTGTGAGCCTGACCCACCTGGCGCACGCCTTCGTACTCGAACACCCGGTCGTCACTTCGGCGATCATCGGACCGCGCACGATGGACCAGCTCGACGACGGGCTCGCGGGTGCTGACGTGCGGCTCGACGCCGACACGTTGGATGCGATCGACGCCATCGTGGCGCCGGGCGCCGACATCAGCGGTGGCGACCCGTGGCAGCCGCCGGGTCTCGCAAAGGAGAACCGCCGCCGGCAGGTGTAGCACTGGCTACGTAGTGAGTTGCTCGCGCTTGGTCTTCTGGATGCTGAACACGATCGCCGCCGTAAGGATCACGATGATCACGGCGAGCGAGATCTCCGTCGGCAGGTGGTACCAGTGCGACGCGGTCATCTTGATGCCGACGAAGATCAGGATCGCGCCGAGGGCGTGCGACAGGTAGTGGAACCGCTCCTTGGCGTCGCCGAGGAGGAAGTACAGCGCTCGTAGCCCCAGGATCGCGAACGCGTTCGACGCGAACACGAGGAACGGCTCGCGGGAGACAGCGAGCACGGCAGGCACGCTGTCGACGGCGAACACGACGTCCGTCACCTCGACGACAACGAGCGCGGCCAACAGGGGAGTAGCCACCCACTTCCCGGCCTTGCGGACCAGGAAGTGATGCCCGGAGAACTCCGACTGCACCGGGATGATCTTCCCGAGCAAGCGCACCGCACCCGTGCGCTCGTGCTTCCCTTCGTCGTCCCGGTGTCGAATGATCTTGACGCCCGACGCGATCAGGATCAGCCCGAAAGTCACCAAGAGCCACCAGAACCGGCTGATGAGTGTGGTGCCGGCGAGGATGAACGCGAGTCGCAGCACGAGCGCGCCGAAGATGCCCCAGAAGAGCACTCGGTGCTGGAAGCGCAGCGGGATCGCGAAGCTGGAGAAGATGATTGCCCAGACGAAGACGTTGTCGACGCTGAGCGACTTCTCGATCACGTAGCCGCTGAGGTACTCGCTGAACGCAGTGCTGCCCCAGCTCACGAGCACCACGACCGAGAACGCGAGACCGCACGCGACCCACACCGACGACTCGAGCAGGGCGCTCTTGGGCGTCGGCTCCTTGTCGTCGCGATGCCGCAGCAAGTCGACGGTCAGCATCGCGACAAGCACGACGACGAGGGCGCCCCAGTGCCAGGCCTCGATGTCGAGATCGACGAACCTTGCAGAGGAATCGCTTGTCGCAAGCACGTTCACAGTCGGGCATCCCCTCGGTCGACACGGTCATGTCGCCGAAGGTCTCTCCCACCTGCGATGGCAGGCACGATCGCCGGGCGCAGAGGCCGTACTGACGACGATCCGTCGGGCGGGGATACTCCCCTTCGAGCTAGGTCAGCGTACCCGGCGCGCTGCTCGTGGCAGGCAATCGACCTAGAGCTCGACGAGGTTCTCAGGGTCGCAATCGAGCACACCCGACTCGGTCGGGCTCACGCGCTCGAAGTCGTCACCGGTCACCTGGAGAAGCACGAAGCAGCTGCTCGGCGTACCGCTCGCCACGTTGGTGGGGCCGACGATGCCGCCGGCCGTGAAGTCGGTGAGCTCCGCGAGCGCTTCGAACAACCGGACGCGGGTGATCCCATTTCCACCGTGCTCGTTGATCACGCGCTTCGTGGCGGTCTCGAAGAGCATCCCAGCAACGAACGCTCGCAGGCCCTCGTACGACGGATCGCCGCCGGCGCGGGCCGTGATGCGGAGGTACGCGCGCAGCGCTCCGATGTCGGCGCGGTCCGAGAATGGAGCGGTCTGTATCCCGACGTACTGTCCCTCGACGTCCGGGCCGCCGTTCGCTGGGAGCGTGGGGTCGTAACACGACGCATCGCAGTACCAGGCGGTGACGTCCGGGGCGCGACCGGCTGCGGCTTGACGGAGCAGGGTCGTCGAGCTGGCGCCCTGGCCCGACCACGCCAGGGTGGCGCCATTGGCTTCGATCTCATCGACGATCTCGCCGTAGCGAGTGAGGTCGTCGCTGGACGAAACGTCTGTCGTCCCCGCGGTCGACAGCCCGGCGACTTCCAATGCCTCGACGAGGTCGAGCGTGCTGGCACGGAGCGGTTCCGCGTCTGGGACGAGCACGAACTGCGAGCAGCAACCCGAGACGTTCTCGATCATCCACTGGTAGGGGCCGATGGCGACGATGCCCGGTTGCCCTGGGAACGCCGCGAAGGTGTTGCTCGACGCTCCTCGACCGGGGTTGTTCACCTCGACGGGCAGGTCGGGGATCGCCGCACATCCCTGCGCTTCCACCGCGCCGTCGTAGACCGACATGCCGCCGACGAGCGCGAAGTCTTCGTCGCACGCTGACGCGACGGCGGAGGCGTATCCCTCGACCGAACCGCCATGGTCGAGGACGTCGATCACGATGTCGCGCCCGGCGAGCCCGCCGCGCCGGTTCATGTAGGTGCGCCACGCCTGGAGACCCTGCAGGGTCTCGGCGCGGTCGGCGACGACCGCGATGCGGATGGTGTCGTCGCCGATCCCCACGTCGGTGTTGCGGTCCGGCATCGTCGTCGTGGTGTCCAGCGGCTGGCTGGTCGTCGTGGTCGGTGGTTGGGTGGTCGTCGTCGTCGGGATCGTCGCGGCCGTCACCGTCGGCACGACCGCAGTCGTTCCCGGCGTGATCGTGCCTTGGGTCACCGGCGGTGCGGTCGTCGTCGGAGCGGTCGCGAGTGTCGTCGGCGCCAGAGTGCTCGTTGTCGTGGCCGCGAGGGTGCCCTGGGTCGACGACGTCGGGGTGACCTGGATCGACTCGTCCTTGCCCTCACCGGAGGTGATGAGCAGGGTGATCCCCGCTCCGATGAAGATCGACAAGGCGGTCACCACCGCAAGTGCCCAATGCTGCTTCGACGTCACGCCGGAAAGTCTGACTTACAGGACTCCCGAAGAAGCGTCGCGGGCGTGCTCGAGGAGCGCGTCGACCCGATCGGCGATCGCGGCGACGTTCGACCCTTCCGATGCGCCGGCGCGTGCCCCCTTCAGCCGTCGGACATAGGCGCCTTCGGCGATGCACGCCATCTTCCAGTAGGAGAAGACGACGAGCCACTGCAGCGCGTCGAGTGAGCGACCGGAGCGTTGCGCGTACATCTCGGCCACCTCGGCGCGGCGACGGAACACCGGCGCCAGCGTGGGCGACGAAGGGAGGAATCCGATCGAGTCGCCGGGGTCCTCCCAGTAGAGGAGTGACCAGACGAAGTCCGCAACCGCGTCACCGATCGTGCAGAGCTCCCAATCGAGGACGGCGATGATGCGATGGTCGGCGCCGAGCACCGTGTTGTCGAAGCGGTAGTCGCCGTGGGCGATCGTCGGCGTGCCGGACTCAGCGGGAACGCTGCCAGTGAGTCGCTCGTGGAGGTCGTCGAGCACCGGTGTGTCCCGGACGCGCGCTGCCTCGACCTGCTTGCGCCACCGGGCGAGCTGCCGCTCGGCGTAGCCCGTTCGGTGACGGGTCAGGTCGCCGAGACCAACTCGGTCGGGGTCGATCGCGTGCATGGCGACGTGCACGTCGACGAGGGAGTCGCTTGCGGCGTCTGCTTGGTCGGCGGTGAGCCGCTGACCGTCGGCCTCGGTTCGCAGGATCGTCCCGTCGGCGAACCCCATGACCGAGAAGGGTGCACCGGTGACGTCGGTGTCCTCGCAGAGCGCGACGGCGGCAGGCACTGGAACGGCTCCGTCGCGCGCCAAGGCGTCGAGGATCTTGAACTCGCGCGCCACGTCGTGTGCGGTGGCGAGCACGGCGGTCGCGGGTGGCCGCCGCAATGCCCAGGTGTGACCGCCCGCGTCATCCATACGGTAGGTGAGGTTCGACCCGCCGGCGGCGATGAGCGAGTACGTGATCGGTGGTTCTGCACCGATGTGCTCGTGCAGCCACGCCGACACCGCTTCTGGTTCCAAACCGGGAAGGTCTTCGGTCAAGTGCGGCAGGGTAGCGTCGCAGCGTCGTGCGTCTCCTTGTAGGTGTGGCGCTGCTGGGATCGCTGCTTGCAGGGCCCGCCAGCGCGCAGGCACCGACCCCTCCGCCAGATCCGCGCTTGTTGATCATCGGTGATCCATGGCGCGCAGCCCTGGGTGGTGAACCTGTTGAGTGCGCGGGGCTGGCGGGTGAACCAGACGTCGGGCGAGAACATGCACACCTGGCAAGCGCCGGCGATCGTCGATGCCAATCGGAGGGCGTTTGGTCTGGGTCGAGTTGTGATCATCCAGCTCGGCACGAACGACGGCATCAGCTCGGCCGAGCTCGCGTCCTACGTCGACACGCTGATGCAGCACTTGGCGACGGTTGAGCGCGTCTACTGGGTGAACATGCGCCAGTTCACGAGCTGGGTCCCGGCTGCGAATGCAACCCTTGCGGCTGCGGCGGCGGCGGCGGTGGTGGTGGCGGTGGCGGCTACGGCGGCGGCGCCGGGAGTGGCAGTTTCTTTGGTGGTGGTGGTGGCGGGTCGTCGTTCGTCGCGGCAGGTGGATCCATCACGGTGAACGCGGCGAACAACACCGGGGACGGTCAGGTGGTCATCACTTATGAGCCGAGCACCGACAGCTGTCCGGTGGCGACGCCGATCGTTGCCGAGCCGAAGACCACGGGCTGAGTTGGGGGGTATTGGGCGACTTTCGACACTCCTGAGACGAAGGATCCCGAGCAAGGGGTCGAGTGCTTCGGTCCGGAGGCGGCGGCGTTGTCCACTCTCCCCGCCTTTAGTCAGTCCTTCCCGATAGGGCGGGTTTTAGTGAACGTCACGGGCATG
>VGBR01000008.1 GCA_016870355.1 Actinomycetota bacterium
GCCTTGACGACGTACCTCCCCGATTCGCGCGCGCCTCGATCGGCATACCCCCCTGTGCCGAGGAAGCGGCCGCCGGCAGTGCCGGCGGCCGCTTCGCGCGTCGACGGCGGCTTTGCCAACCGCCGGCGCACGGAGTCGTCGCGTGCGGCGACGACCTATGGAGGCGTCGGCGGCGGCTTTGCCAACCGCCGGCGCACGGAGTCGTCGCGTGCGGCGACGACCTATGGAGGCGTCGGCGGCGGCTTTGCCAACCGCCGGCGCACGGAGTCGTCGCGTGTGACGACGACCCAGAGAGGCGCGCGAGTCGCTAGACGAGCTCGACCGGTTCGACCGGGTTCGTCGCGGCTTCGGCTCCAGTGGCTGTTCGTGGCGATGCTCATCGTGTTCTCGTTGGTCGGGCTCCGCCTGGTGCAGCTCCAGGCGCACGACGGCGCGCGGTACCACCGGCTCGGACTCGATCAGCGAGTGCGCACCGTCACGCTCGCGGCCGACCGAGGCTCGATCTTCGACCGCAACGGCAAGGACCTGGCGCTGTCGATCTCCCGTTCGAGCATCTGGGCCGACCCCAAGCTCATCGACGACCCCATTGCGGCGGCCAACCAGCTCGCGCCACTGGTCGGCGTCGACGCGTTCACCCTGGCCGAGCGCTTCTCGGAGCCAGGTGCACGCTTTGTGTACGTCGCACGTCAGGTCGAACCGGAAGTGGAGCGTCAGGTGAAGGCGCTCGATCTCGACGGGATCGGGTACGTGCCCGAGTCGAAGCGGTACTACCCGGCCTCTCCGCTGGCTGCGCCCTTGCTCGGTTGGGTCGGGCTCGACAACAACGGCCTCGGTGGCCTCGAGTTCGGCGCGGAGTCCGTGCTCGCCGGTCGGCCAGGGCGAATGACCGTCGAACAGGACGCAGTCGGACGCAACTTGCCCGACGGCGAACGCCACGTGCAGGCGGCCGAGCGCGGTGCTGACCTCGTGCTGACCATCGACGAGTCGTTGCAGTTCGAGACCGAGCGCGCGCTTGCGGAAGAGGTCACGCTCGCCGGCGCCAAGGGCGGCATTGCCGTGATCGCTGACACTCGCACGGGCGACATCCTGGCGATGGTGTCGGTCGATGGCGCGACCGACGCAGCACCGGCACACGCGGCCTACGCGAGCACTCCGAACCGTCCGCTCACCGACGTCTTCGAGCCCGGGTCGACTGCGAAGGTCGTGACGATAGCGGCCGCGCTCGAGGCCGGAATCGTCGCGCCCAGCACAGTGCTCCAGGTCCCGGGCAGCATCGTCGTCGACGGTGAGGAGTTCGCGGACGTGAAGAGCCACCCCGCCGCGATGACTGTCGCTGACATCGTTCGTGAGTCGTCGAACGTCGGGACGATCCTGATCGCTCGTGCGCTCGGAGCGGAGCGCTTCGACGCCGCGCTGCGCTCGTTCGGGTTCGGCGCACCCACCGGGCTCGAGTTCCCTGGCGAGGCCGAGGGCATCCTGTTGCCGCTCGAGAGCTACAACGCGACCAGCCTGGCGTCGATGCCGATCGGTAGCGGGATCGCGGTCACGGCGATGCAGATGCTCGACGTGTACCTGACGATCGCGAACGACGGTGTCGCGCGCACGCCGCGCCTGATCGCCGCAACGATCGACGCGGACGGCGAGCGTCACGAGACACCGCTGGGCAGCACCCGCCAGGTCGTGTCCGCGCAGACCGCACAGGCGATGCGCACGATGCTGGCCGGCGTCGTGAGCGGCGGCACGGGCACGAAGGCTCAGATCGTGGGCTACCAGGTCGCAGGGAAGACCGGTACCGCTCGAAAGCCGCCGTACGACGAGCCGCCATATCGATACGTTGCGTCGTTCGCAGGCTTCGCGCCCGCAGAGTCACCGCGACTCGCGGCGATCGTCGTGCTTGACGAGCCGACGAACAGCTACAGCGGTGGTCAGGTCGCCGCACCGGTGTTCGCTCGGATCATGCAGCATGCGCTGGCAGTCGAGCGGGTCCCGGCGTCGTGATGGTCGGGAACGAAACGATGAGCGTGGCCGATACCCTGAGCCGCATCCGGGCGAGTAGGAAGGATCGGTCGCGCGCGTGCTGCTGACGGAGCTCCTGAGCGGAGCCGAGGTGCTTGCGTGGCGGGGAGATCGTGCGGTCGAAGTTGACGCACTCACTCACGACAGCCGCTTGGTTCGCCCCGGTGCGTGCTTCGCGTGCATTCCCGGGCACGACTCTGACGGGCACCTGCACGCGCCGGCTGCGGTCGCGGCAGGCGCCGTCGCGTTGCTGGTCGAACGGGAGCTGGATCTCGGTGTCGCCGAAGCTGAAGTGCGCGACGTCCGACGCGCGCTGGGGCCGACCGCCGCGCGGCTTCACGGGTTCCCGTCGCGCGAGATGCGCTGTCTTGGGATGACCGGCACCAACGGGAAGACGACAAGCACCTATCTGCTCGCGGCGATCGGTCGTGCGGCAGGGGAGCGCGTCGGCATCGTGGGCACCACGGGCGCGCACATCGACGGCGAAGCCCTCCCGATCGACCACACGACCCCCGAAGCCACGGAGCTCCAGGAGCTGCTGGCGAGGATGCTGACCGCGGGCGTCGGCACGGTCGCGATGGAGGTGTCGTCGCACGCGCTCGATCAGCACCGGGTCGACGGCACGTGGTTCGCGGCGGTGGGGTTCACGAACCTCACGCACGAGCACCTCGACTACCACGGCTCGCTGGAGGCCTACCTCGAGGCCAAGGCCGAGCTGTTCCGCTCCGATCGCGCCGGTGCCGCCGCGATCAGCGTTGACGACGAGCACGGCCGCGACCTCGTCGCTCGCGCTCGCGCGGAAGGACTCCCGACGTCGACCTTCGGGATCGACGCCACCGATGCTGATCTGGGTGCCGAGGATGTCGATCTCGGCGCGACCGGCACGAGCTTTGTGCTGCGCGATCGCCGTTCGGGTGACAGCACTCAGGTCACGTTGTCGGTGCCGGGACGGTTCAACGTGAGCAACGCGCTAGCGGCTGCCGGTGTCGCGTTGGCCGGCGGATTCGACCTTTCGACAGTCGGATCCGGGTTGTCGTCACCGGTGGTCGTTCCCGGTCGGTTCGAACGCGTCGAGGTCGGTCAGCCGTTCCACGTGCTCGTCGACTATGCCCACACGCCTGACGCGCTCAGCACGGCGCTCGCCGCGGCGCGCACCATCGCCGAGGACCACCGCGTGATCGTCGTCTTCGGCTGTGGTGGCGATCGGGACCGCGAAAAGCGCCCGATGATGGGGCATGCCGCGACCGCAGGCGCCGACGTCGTGATCATCACGTCCGACAACCCACGCGGTGAAGATCCCGCACAGATCGCGGATGAGGTCCTGATTGGCGCTCGCAGTGGCGCCGCGGAGGTCCGCGTAGAGCTCGACCGTCGCGCCGCCATCACCGGTGCGCTCGACGAGGCCCGGCCGAAGGACGTCGTGCTCATCGCGGGCAAAGGGCACGAGGCCAAGCAGACCAGCGAAGGTGCCGTGCGCCCGTTCGACGATCGAGTCGTGGCGCGCGAGGAGCTGGGGGCGCGGTCGTGGACATGAGCGCGACGGAGATCGCACACGTGACCGGTGGAACGGTGCTGACCAGCTCCGGTGACGCGCGAGCCACGTCGGTCACCATCGACTCGCGAGCGACGAAGCACGGAGCGCTCTTCGTGGCCCTCAGCGCCGCGCGAGACGGCCACGACTTCGTCGACGACTCGTTTGAGGCGGGTGCGTCAATAGCGCTCGTCGAGCGAGAAGTGGCATCAACTCGACGTGATGTCGCGCTGGTCAAGGTGTCGAACACAGTCCGCGCGTTGAGCGCCTTGGCTCACGAAGCGCGTCGACTGATGCGGGACGTGGTCGTGGTCGGGATCACTGGATCGGCGGGCAAGACCGCGACGAAGAACCTCACGCAGGCGGCACTGGCGCGCACACATCGTGTGCATGCGAGTCCGGCGTCGTTCAACAACGAAGCCGGACTCCCGCTGACGCTGCTCGGAGCGCCGGATGACGTCCAAGTCGTCGTCGCCGAGATGGGCGCGCGCTTCGAGCACAACATCGCTGACCTCGCGAAGGTCGCAGAGCCTCAAGTGGGCGTCATCACCCACATCGGACTTGCGCATGCGGGGCATCTCGGCGGCCGAGATGGGATCACCCGCGTCAAGGGAGAGCTGATCGAAGCGCTTCCGGCCAGCGGACTCGCAGTGCTGAACGGTGACTGCGATCGTTCAGCCGAGCTGGCCACGCTGACATCCGCCCGCGTGCTGCGGGTCGGGCGCGCTGGGACCAACGACGTGCGGACGACCGACATCACTCTGGACGCTGATCTTCAGCCGCGCTTCACGATCGAGACGCCGTGGGGTACCGCAGCGGTCGCGCTCTCCGTGCGCGGCGAGCACCAGGTCGAGAACGCGGCGCAAGCAGCGGTGGTGGCGCTCGAGCTCGGTGCTCCTCTCGACGACGTCATCCTCGGCTTGGGGGACGCCCGTGGCGAGGCGCAGCGCATGGAGCTGGTGCGAACGCCGGACGGGGTCATCGTCCTCAACGACGCCTACAACTCGAGTCCAACGTCGGCTGCTGCCGCCGTGCGTTCGCTGGCGAGTCTCGACGCATCCGGCCGGCGGATCGCGGTGCTGGGCGAGATGCTGGAGCTCGGCGACAGCGCCGCGGTTGAACACGAAGCAATCGGCGCGCTGGCTGGCGCGATCGGCATCGACCTCGTCGTCGCCGTGGGCGCGTACGCCGACTCGATCGCCAAGGGCGCGAGTGGAACGCACACGGACGTCGTGACCGTTGCCGACCCGGTCGCGGCGTCGGAAGTGCTCGCACAAGAGGTTCGGTCTGGTGACGCCGTGCTGGTGAAGGCGAGCCGAGCCATCGGACTCGAGCGCGTCGCCGAGGAGCTCGTTCGCGCGGGAGTCAGACCGTGATCGCGCTGCTCATCGCCGCAGGCGTCGCGTTCGCCGTTGCCGTCCTGGGTACGCCCATGCTCATCCGCCTGCTGCGCAAGTGGGAGATCGGCCAGCTCATCCGCGACGACGGACCCTTCACACACCCGCACGCCAACAAGGCCGGCACACCCACGATGGGTGGGATCGCCGTCGTCGTCGCCGTCGGGATCGGGTACGCGACTGCGCACCTCCGCGGCGAAGAGCTGAAGTTCGCTCGCAGCGGGCTCACGCTCATGGCCCTCATCGTCGGGATGGGGCTCGTCGGCTTCATCGACGATTACCTCGCCGTGCGGCGCCGCCGGAACCTCGGCCTGCGCAAGCGAGGCAAGGCGGCAGGCGAGGTCCTCGTCGCGAGCGGGTTCGCGCTGTTGGCCCTCAACTGGGTCATGGCGTCGACGAACTTGTCGTTCACCCGTCAGCTCGATCTGAACCTCGGCACCACGGGCTGGTTCGTGTTCGCGGTGTTCGTGATCGTCGGGAGCGGGAACGCGGTGAACCTCACCGACGGGCTCGACGGGCTCGCAGCCGGCGCGGCAACGCTCACCTTTGGTGCGTTCATGGTGATCTGCTTCTGGCAGTTCCGGCACACTGACATCTACCAGGTCGAGCGAGCGTCGACGATCGACATCGCGGTGGTCGCGGCCGCGCTCACGGGCGCGTGCGCGGGCTTCCTCTGGTGGAACGCCGCGCCGGCACGGATCTTCATGGGGGACACCGGATCACTCGCCATCGGTGCGGCGATGGCCGGCCTCGCGTTGTTCTCGAACGTGATCCTCCTACTCCCGATCCTCGGCGGCCTCTACGTCATCGAGACCCTCAGCGTGATCGCGCAAGTCATCTCGTTCCGCGGCTTCAAGCGCCGGATCCTCCGCATGGCGCCCATCCATCACCACTTCGAGGTCAGTGGCTGGCCGGAGTTCACCATCATCGTCAGGTTCTGGCTCTTCGCGGGCGTGCTGGTCGCGCTCGCGCTCGGCTTCTTCTACGGCGACTTCGTCATCAACTTCCCGGAAGCCCTCGTATGACCGGCGACGCGCGCAAAGTCGTCGTGATTGGCCTCGCGGTCACCGGTGATGCCCTCGTGCGCTTCCTCACGCGGCGCGGCGACGAAGTGGTCGTCGTAGAGGACGCGCTGGGCGATGGCCCGGAGTACGCCGCGCGCGTGCAGCAAGCACGCGCCGCCGGCGCCGTTGTGGCCGAACGTGTGGGCGCCGCCAACGCGAGCGCGCTCGCCGCCGGAGCCGACCTCGTGGTGCCGAGTCCGGGCGTTCCCGACCGTCACCCGGCCATCGTGGGTGCGCGTCGCGCGGGTGTCGTGGTGAGATCCGAGATCGATCTCGCTGCCGAGCTGATCACTGAGCGCGATGACCGGCCTCAGCTCGTTGCGGTTACCGGTACGAACGGCAAGACAACCGTGACGACGCTCACCGCCGCGATGCTCGCGGCTGGCGGGCTCCGTGCTGTTGCGGCGGGGAACATCGGCCGCCCGCTCCTCGAAGCAGCCACTGATGACGTCGACGTCATCGTCGCCGAGGTGTCCTCGTTCCAGCTCGCGTTCACCACGAAGGCCTTCCGTCCGCGCGCGGCCGCGTTGTTGAACCTCGGCGCGGACCATCTCGACTGGCATCGCACGTTCGACGCGTATGCACGCGCCAAGGCGCAAGTGTTCGCAGAGCAGCGCGATCACGATCTGCTGGTCTTCAACGCGGACGACGCGGTCGTCGCGGGACTGGCTGCCGAAGCGAGCGGTCGCCGGATGCCCTTCTCCGTCGCTCCGGGCGCTGCAACGGGGTTGCGCGTGCTCGACACCGCGACGGGTCCGATCCTCGTGACCGCGGCCGACGATGAGCTCGCCGCACTCGAGTCGCTTCCGCGCCGCGGAGTCGCTGACGTGGCGAACGCCTTGGCTTCCGCCGCGCTCGCCCTGGATCTCGGTGCGGAGCTCGACGCCGTGCGCTCCACGCTCGCGTCATTCACCGGACTGGCCCATCGGATGCAGCTGGTAGCGGAGCACGCCGGCGTCCGCTACATCGACGACTCGAAGGCAACCAACGTGCACGCCACGTTGGCTGCGGTCGGTGCCCTCGAAGACGTGGTCCTGATCGCGGGCGGGCGCAACAAGGGTCTGGATCTCGGTGAGCTCCGTGTGCTCGCGCCGCGCCTTCGGGCGGTCGTGGCGATCGGTGAAGCAGCGGATGAGGTCCAAGAGGCCTTTGCCGGGATCACCCCGACGATTGCGGCGCCGACCATGCGCGACGCGGTGCGGTCAGCACGGGATCACGCCGAGCCCGGTGACACCGTGCTGCTCTCGCCGGCGTGCGCATCGTTCGATTGGTACACGTCGTACTCCGCGCGCGGCGATGACTTCGCGCGCGAGGTACGCGGTCTCGTGGAGGTCGAGGGATGAGCACAAAGACCCGCACGGCGACGCGCACCATCGCTCCTCGGCCGGCAACGCGGCCCGGCGTGTATGTGTTGCTGCTCGCGACCATCGGTGTGCTCAACGTGATTGGGCTCGTGATGGTCCTTTCGGCTTCGTCGGTCTTCTCGCTCGACAGCCATGGATCCGCGTGGTACACGTTCATCCGGCAGATGGCGTGGACGCTGCTCGGTGTCATCGGCTTCCTTGTCGCACTTCGCGTCGACTACCGCGCCTGGCGCCGCATCTCCGAGCCCTTCCTCTTCTTGAGCGGCGCGCTCCTCGTGCTCGTGTTCGTCCCCGCGATCGGGCTCGAGGTCGCCGGCGCGCGTCGGTGGCTCGGCGTCGGCAGCTGGAGCATCCAGCCGAGCGAGCTCGCCAAGCTCGCGCTCATCGTGTTTGCGGCGAACCTCCTGACGCGCCGCGAGCCGGAAGTCCACGACTGGCGCCGAGTGCTCCGGCCGGTGCTGCTCGTACTGGGTGGGTTCGCGTTCCTCGTGGTCCTCGAGCCGGACTTGGACTCAGCCCTGCTGATCGGCATCATCGTGGGCGTCGTCTTGATGGTCGGTGGGGTCCGTCTCGCGCACCTCGCCGCCGTGGGTGGCGCTGGTGCCGCGCTCGCCGCGATCTTTGCGCTGTCGGCTCCCTACCGGCGCGACCGCGTGCTCACGTTCCTCGACCCGACCGCCGACGCCGCCAACACGGGTTACCAGGCGGTGCAGAGCTTCATCGCGTTGGGGAGTGGTGGCATCGATGGCGTGGGTCTCGGCGCGGGCCGGGCCAAGTGGCTCTTCTTGCCGAACGCTCACACCGACTTCATCTTCGCCGTGATCGGCGAGGAGCTCGGACTGATCGGCACCTTCATCGTGCTCATCCTCTTCTTTGCACTCGTGGCGTTCGGCACGGTCACTGCGCTGCGCGCACCCGATCGCTTCGGCATGCTCCTGGCAACAGGGATCACCGCATGGATCGGCGCGCAGGCGCTCGTGAACATGGGCGGCGTCGTGGGGATCCTCCCCGCATCGAGCGTCCCGTTGCCGTTTGTGTCGTTCGGAGGGTCTGCGCTCTTGGTGACCATGGTGGCGGGCGGTGTGCTCGCGAACATCGCGAGGCAGACGCAGTGACGTCTCCCACTCCGATGTTCGCCCTCGTGACGGGAGGGGGGACGGGTGGTCACGTCTACCCGGCCCTTGCCGTCGCCCAGGAGCTCGTGCGCCGCGGCTATGACCGCGCCGGTTTGAAGTTCGTCGGCGCGCAGCGAGGTCTGGAGGCCACGGCCGTACCCGCGGCCGGGTTCGACATCGAGCTTCTCCCCGGGCGCGGGATTCGGCGCAGCCTTCGGCCGTCGGCGCTGTGGGCGAACCTGGGTGCGCTCGTCGGTGCCGGCCGTGCCTTCGTTCGCGCGTTCCGTCTCGTCGGTCGCACGCGGCCACGGGTCGTGTTCGGCGTCGGCGGCTTCGCGTCCTTGCCCTGCGTAGTCGCCGCACGACTGCGTCGCGTCCCAGCGGTCGTGCACGAGCAGAACGCCGCCCCTGGGATGGCCAACCGGATCGGCGTCCGACTCGGTGCTCGTCCCGCGGTCTCGCTGCCGGGGACTCCGCTGCGCGGTGCGGTGTTGACCGGCAATCCCATCCGTCCCGAGATCGCGGCCGTGAGGCGGGTGCCCTCCCAGCCGCCGTTGATCGCAGTGTTCGGCGGGAGCCTTGGTGCGCGCCGCATCAACGACGCGGTCGTCGCCCTCGCCGCCGCATGGCGCGGTCGTGACGACGTTGCCTTGAAGCTCGTGACCGGTCCTCGTGACTACGACCGTTGCGCCGATCTCGTCGCGCAACAACGTGAGGCAGGCGATCGGCTGTCGTTCGAAGTCGTTGCGTACGAGCAGGACATGCCGGCCCTCTACGAGCACGCGTCGGTCGCGGTCTGTCGTTCCGGCGCCGTCTCAGTCGCCGAGCTCGCGGTGGTCGGGCTGCCGGCAGTGCTCGTCCCGTTGCCGGGAGCCCCGGGGGATCACCAGACGCACAACGCGCTCGCGCTCTCGGAGGTTCACGCCGCGGTGCTCGTGCCCGACGCGGAGCTTGACGCGGACCGGCTTGGAGCTGTGCTCGACGGCCTCCTGGGGGATCGCGTGCGGCTCGAGGCCATGTCCGACGCAGCCCGTCGTGTGGCCCGACCCGATGCGGCAAGTGCGGTCGCGGATCTGGTCGAGGAGGTGGCTCATGCCGCCTGACGAGCTCGACCTTTCGAGCCCGCGCCACCTCCACGTGGTGGGCATCGGCGGAGCCGGGATGAGCGCGATCGCAACGGTGCTGGCGCGGATGGGCCACCACGTCAGCGGCTCGGACTTGAAGGCATCGCCGCGCACCGAACGCCTGCGTGCGATGGGGGTCGACGTTCACGTCGGTCACGTCGCCAAGCACCTGCCCGAAGCTCTCGACGCCGTGATCGTGTCGACCGCGGTGATACCGAGCAACGCCGAGGTCGTGGCAGCCAACGACCGCGCCGTGCCGGTCCTCCGTCGCGCCCAGGCGCTGCGCGCGATCGTGAGAACCCGCCAGTCGATCGCCGTGGCCGGAAGCCACGGCAAGACCACCACCTCGTCGATGCTCACGCTGTGCCTGCGCGCTGCGGGGTGGCATCCCAGCTTCTTGATCGGTGGCGACCTCAACGAGGTCGGCACCAACGCGGCATATGACACCGGCGAATGGCTCGTGGTCGAAGCCGACGAGAGCGACGGCACGTTCCTCGAGCTGATGCCCGACGCCGCCATCGTCACGAACATTGAAGCGGATCACCTCGATCACTATGGCGACTTCGACGCGTTGGTGCGCGCCTTCGAAGACTTTGTCGATCGAGTGTCCGGTGTCTGCGTCGTGTCGGCCGATGATCCACTCGCCGCCAAGTTGGCATCGACGCGCGATCACGTTCGAACGTTCGGAGTCGCCGAGCACGCGGACTACCGGATCGTTGACTACGAAGGTGCCCGCACCGGAAGCCGGTTCGACGTCGCCCGCGGTGGGGAGGTGCTCGGGAGCATCGAGCTCCCTGTGCCAGGTGCTCACAACGCCGCGAATGCGATCGCTGCTTGTGCACTGGCCCTCGAGCTGGGCGCGCCGTTCGATGCGTTGCACTCGGCGTTGGCGAGATTCGGTGGCGTCGCCCGCCGCTTCCAGTTCCGCGGCGAGGTCGAGGGCGTGACGCTCGTGGACGACTACGCGCACATCCCCGGCGAAGTTGCTGCGATGGTCCAAGCGGCGCGTGAAGGCGATTGGAACCGGGTCGTGGTGATCTTCCAGCCGCATCGGTACACGCGAACGGCGCGACTGTGGCGCGACTTCGCGGACGCGTTCGTCGATGCCGACGCGCTGATCCTCACCGACGTGTACGGCGCGGGGGAGCCCCCGCAACCTGGGGTGTCGGGTCGGCTCCTCGTGCAGTCGGTGCTCGACGCGCATCCCGCGCTGCCGGTCACCTACCTCCCGCGACACGCCGATGTGGTGTCGCACGCGCTCGCGCTGACTCGTCCCGGAGATGTGGTGCTCACGCTCGGTGCCGGTGACATCAACACGGTTCTGGATGAGTGGCTGGGCGCGGGAGCAGTGGCGTGATGACCAGTCCCGCACTCGTCGACGATGTCGCGGCGGCACTCGAAGCGCGACTACCCGGTGCGGTGACGCGCAATGCTTCCATCGCGGATCTCACGACCTATCGAGTCGGTGGACCCGCGGCTGTGCTCGTGCGCGTGACCGACGAAGACGCGCTGCGTGAGGTCGCGGGCGTCGTCGCGGAGACCTGTGTCCCGGTACTCGTCGTCGGACGCGGGTCGAACCTGTTGGTCGCCGAGGCCGGCTTCTCCGGGGTCGCCATCGCGCTGTGCGATCGCTTCGACGCGGTCGATGTCGACGCGCGTGCCGGTGTTGTCGGCGCCGGCGGGAGCGCTCCGCTGCCCGTTGTTGCCCGGCGGGCCGCGAGCGCAGGCGTGGGCGGCCTCGAGTTCCTGGTCGGGATCCCGGGGTCGGTCGGCGGTGCCGTGAAGATGAACGCCGGCGGGCACGGCCGGGAGACACGCGAGGTGCTCGAGTGCGCCTGGGTGCTCGATCTGGCAGCAGGGGAGAGCGCCCCGGTCGAAGAGCGCGACGGCGCGGCGCTCGACTTCTCGTACCGGCACTCCAACCTCCAGGACTCACACATCGTGCTGGGCGCGCGCCTTCAGGGTGCGCCCGATGCCATCGATGAGTGTGAAGCGCGGATCGCGGACATCGTGCGTTGGCGCCGCGAGCATCAGCCCGGCGGATCCAACGCGGGGTCGGTCTTCCAGAACCCGCCGGGTGATTCGGCCGGGCGCCTGATCGACGCCGCCGGACTCAAGGGTCTGCGCGTCGGCGGCGCCTTTGTGTCGGACAAGCACGCCAACTTCTTCCAAGCCGAGCCCGGCGCGACCGCCGACGACGTCGCCGGGCTCATCGCCCTCGTCCGGACGCGCGTCGCCGACGCCACTGGCGTCACGCTCGAACCGGAGCTGAGGATGATCGGCTTCTCGGGTGTCAACGACACCCCCCAACAGTCCGCCGTGCAGGAGGACGCATGACGACCTACGCACCACCCCGTCGCACGCCACGCGCACCACACGCGCCGCGCTCGCGCCCACCCAAGCGAACCCGTCCGCCTCGCCCGCGTCCGGCAGCGAAGTCGCGGCCACACGCGCGACCGGTGCCGATGGACCCGCGGTCGCGGGAGCGCCGCGTCGCGGTGACGCGCGAAGCCGGCCGTCGTCGCCTGCGCCGGTTGCTCTGGGTGCTCGGCGCGATCGGCACGGCCGCGCTTGGCACCGGACTCGTGCTCTCGCCGGCGCTCGACGTCAACCAGATCGAGGTCAGGGGAGTGGACAGCGCCTATCGGGCCGAGGTGCGGGCCGCCGCTGCGGTCGCCCGTGGCGAGGCGCTGCTCTTGGTCGACACCGGTGCGGTGACGAGGAGGGTCGAGCAGCTGATCTGGGTCGACGAAGCGAACGTCGTGCGCCGACTGCCCGGCACGCTCGCAGTCGAGGTGACCCCGCGGTTCCCGGTCGCGTGGCGCACCGGCGGTGACGGCACGATCGAGCTCATCGACGACCGCGGGGTCGCGATCATGCCCGCGCCCGGACCGCCACTCGGGCTTCCGGAGCTCCAGGTGGGCGGCGACGACATCCGGGCGGCCGCCAGGGTGGCCAACTCGATCCCCGAGGGCCTCGGGCCGCGGGTGGGCCGGGTCACGATCACCAACGGCGAGGCGAGCGTCTGGCTGACCTCGGGTACCGAGATCCAGCTGGGTCGAGTGCTGAGCGTCCACGAGAAGCTGCGGGCAGCCGAAGCCGTCCTTCAGGCCCTCGGTGGCGTCGCGGTCAACTACGTGAACGTCAAGGTGCCGAGCGCGCCGGTCACGGGCTGACGCGCCGAGTCCTGAGTCAGATGGATGGAGACAACAGCGGACATGGACACTAGGATTGACGCCGATTCGGCCCCGGTGCCGCACCACACGGGCGCTGCGCCGAACCCCTCGGACCGTTTCTCGGTTGGCCGCGCGCCGACCGCGGAGCCCGAGGCACCCGAGCCCGACATCCCCCGGATTCACCCGTCGGGCGACGACAATGGTGGGGTCGGCACTTCGGGGGCGCCGAGTGGCCCACCAGCTAGCCCCGCAGGACGGGGCGATACCCCGAGTGCGAGCGGAAGGAAGACCGAGATGCTGGGGGACCCGCAGAACTACCTAGCAGTCGTCAAGGTCGTCGGCGTCGGTGGTGGTGGTGGCAACGCCGTCAACCGCATGATCGACGCTGGCCTGAAGGGCGTCGAGTTCGTCGCCGTCAACACCGACGCGCAGTCGCTGCTGATCAGCGACGCCGATGTCAAGCTCGACATCGGGCGCACGCTCACCCGTGGCCTCGGCGCCGGCTCTGACCCCGACCTCGGCCGCCAAGCGGCAGAGGACCACCGCGACGAGATCGAAGAGGTGCTCAAGGGCGCCGACATGGTCTTTGTCACCGCGGGCGAGGGCGGCGGCACCGGCACCGGTGGTGGGCCGGTGGTGGCCGAGATCGCCCGGTCGATCGGTGCGCTCACGATCGCGATCGTCACCCGACCATTCAGCTTCGAAGGCCGCCGGCGCGCCGTGCAGGCCGATGGCGGCATCCAGCGCTTGCGCGCCGTGGTCGACACGTTGATCGTCGTCCCCAACGACCGATTGCTCGAGGTCGCCGACGGGAAGGCGTCGCTGCTCACCGCGTTCAAGATGGCCGACGATGTGCTGCTCCAGGGTGTGCAGGGCATCGCGGACCTCATCACGACGCCCGGGCTCATCAACACCGACTTCGCCGACGTGCGCGCGGTCATGAAGGACGCCGGCAACGCGCTCATGGGGATCGGCGCGGCCTCAGGTGAAGGGCGCGCGCTGTCCGCAGCGCGGAGCGCGATCTCGAGCGTGCTGCTCGAAGCGAGCATCGAAGGCGCGCGGGGGCTCTTGCTCAACGTCGCGGGGTCGTCGGATCTGGGTCTGTTCGAAGTCAACGAGGCTGCAGAGGTCGTGAAGGAGACGGCGCACCCGGACGCGAACATCATCTTCGGAGCAACCATCGACGACTCGCTCGGCGATGAAGTGCGAATCACGGTGATCGCGGCGGGCTTCGAGCGCGCCGTCGGTGAGACGCGCTCGACGATGAAGCGTCGCCGGGAGCCAAGCCTGGGGCTGGCCGATGAGCTGGCGCGCTCCGTGTTCGACGATGTCGACGACGGTGGTGGTGGGGACGACGGCTTCGACGTGCCCGAGTTCCTTCGCTGAGAAGGACGTCACCCGACACGATCGCCCGTGATCGAGCTGCGGTTGGGCCGAGCCCGGGCGATCTGGACCGACCGGCTTGGCGGAGTCTCGGCTGCGCCGTACGACGACGCGAACCTCTCTCTACGGGTCGGTGACGACGACGCCGCCGTCGGCGAGAACCGAGCGCGGCTGGCGGCACACCTCGAGCTCGTGCCTCCAGAGCAGTGGTGGTGGCTTGATCAAGTGCACGGGAGCACGACCATCGTCGCGACTGCTCCCGCGCCGAGCTCGCCTCCTGTCGCGGACGCGACCATCACGGCCACCCCGGGCCTTCCCTTGACCGTGATGACGGCGGACTGCGCGCCGATTGCGCTCGCCACCAATGACGCGGTGGGAGTCGTGCACGCCGGGTGGCAGGGGATCGTCGCAGGCGTGATCGATGCAGGCGTCAGTGCCTTGCGCGACGTCAGCCACGGCGAGATCAAGGCTGCGATCGGACCGTGCATCCGGCCCGCGCGCTACGAGTTCGGTCGGGCCGAGCTCAATCGCGTCGTCGACGTGCTGGGTTCCGACGTCGAGGGGCGCACCGACAACGGCGACCCTGCGCTGGACCTCCCGCGTGCGGCGCGGCTCGCGCTCGAGCGCGCGGGAGTGGTCGACGTTGACGATGTCGAGATCTGCACGGCCGCGTCGCCTGACTACTTCTCTCATCGCCGCGACGGCACGACCGGCCGTCAGGCGCTCGTGCTCGTCCTCGAGTCATGACCGATCCGCGTGTCGACCTTGCGGCCAACGTCGCCGAGATCCGCGGTCGGATTGCGGATGCCGCGAGCCGGAGTGGGCGAAATCCCGACGCGATCACGCTCATCGCCGCGGCCAAGACGGTTGGCACGGACGCTCTCGTGGCGGTGCTTGCCGCCGGCGTCGTCGACCTCGGCGAGAACCGCACCCAAGAGCTGCTCGCGAAGGCGCCCTTGTTGGCCGACGGTCCTGTCGCCCCGGTATGGCACTTCATCGGGGCGTTGCAACGCAACAAGGTGCGAGCACTTGCACCTTGGGTGCAGCGTTGGCACACGATCGACCGGTTGGAGCTGGCCGAGACCGTGGCGCGGCACGCGCCGGGCGCACGAGTGCTCGTCGAGGTGAACCTCGGGGATGAGTCCGCGAAGGCGGGATGCGCTCCCGACGACGTACCAGCACTCGTTGATGCCGTGCGCGATCGCGACCTTGTGGTCGAAGGCCTGATGGCGGTGCCGCCACACGACGCCGATCCGCGACGTTGGTTCGCGTCCTTGCGAGAGCTGGCGGCACAAGAGGGACTTCCCCAGCTGTCGATGGGCATGAGTCACGACTACGAGATCGCGGTCGAAGAAGGCGCCACGATGGTGCGCGTCGGGCGGGCCCTGTTCGGCGAACGTGCGGTGTGAGCGGCGCCGCGGCGACCTCGGACCCGAAGCCGCCGAGAAGCGCCGCAGGTACCCTGCGGCGCCGGCGGCGTGGCCCGAGCGGCCTGGTGCGTAGCACCAAGAGCGGGAGTGGGTGGCGTAACCTGGCTTCACGGAGGGCGTGCACACCCAGCACGCGATGGTTTGGCTTCCCTGTGGCGTCGCGCGATGGTCTATCTGGGCCTGCAAGATGATGACGACTACTCGTACGACCAGTACGGGTACGGCGGTCAGGACGACGACCCGTACGTGGGCGAAGACCCGTACGTGGGTGACAACCGTCCGCCCCGGGCGATGGGTGGGGGTCCGGAGTACGCCGACGTCGGTGCCCGAGGCTTCCCCGAGACACGCGACGTGCGGCCGGTGCGGGAAGCACCTCCCACGCCGATGCGCGACTACGGCGAGCCGACCGTGCGCCCGCTTCCGCGCGCCGTGCCGCCGTCTGGGGTCATGGTCACGAAGCCAGCGGTCGTGCGGGCCGTGCCAATGCCCGCGGCCAAGGTGCACGTTGTGGAGCCGCACGGGTTCAACGACGCACCCGAGATCGGGGACCGGGTGAAGGACAACCAGGCCGTCATCCTCAACCTCCAGGATGTGCCGCGCGATCTCCAGCGTCGCCTGATCGACTTCAGCAGCGGCTTGGCGTACGCGGTGGGCGGCTCGATGTCACGTGTCGCCGATTCGGTGTTCCTCATCACCCCCCTGAACGTTCACCTCTCCGAAGAGGAGAAGGAGAAGCTCAGGGGTCGCGGGTTGTACCGGCGCGACTAGACGCTCACCTCGCCCATGGTCGAAGACATCCTGTGCCTGCTCCTCACGATCTTCATCGTCCTCCTCTTCATCCGCGCGCTGCTGTCGTGGTTCCCGGTCGAGCCCGGCTCGTTCCTCGCGCAGCTGAACGACGTGTTACGCCTGCTCACGGACTGGGCAGTGCTCCCGCTCCGCTCGGTCATCCCTCCCGTCGGGATGCTCGACGTCTCGTTTCTGGTGCTCACCTTCGGCTTGTTGATCCTGAGGACCGCGATCTGCGAGTAGCGCGGCCGCCCGGAGACGACCGTTGCGCACCATGGCGTTACGCCCCCTTCGGACCGCCTCGCACTCGTTCACTACCATTGACGCCCATGGCAACCATGGACATCACTCCTCAAGAGCTTCGCGACATCGAGATTCGTGAGGCCTGGCGCGGATACCACCGCGACGACGTCGACGAGCTCCTCGAGCGAGCCGCGGCGACCATCGAACACCTCGAAGTCGAGGTGAGCCAGCTGCGCGCTCGTGGCGGTGGCGCGCCGATGCCGGCGGCAGCCCCCGCGCCCGCGGCGCCAATTCCCGCGCCGGCGCCCGCCGCGATGGCGACGCGGCCTGTTCGCACGCCTGAGACCGATGTCATTCAGCGCACCCTCGTGCTCGCGCAGAAGGCGGCGGATGAAGCCGTCGCCGAAGCCAAGACGAAGGCCGCGCAGATCGTCACCGAGTCCGAGGAGCGCGCGCAGGAGCTGGTCGCCGAGGCTGAGGCGAACGCGCGTCGCATCGCCGACGCCGAGAAAGCCCGCCTCGAAGAGGACATCGCGCGGCTCACCGAAGCCCGCGACACCCTCACCGCTGATGTCGACGCGCTCGAACGCTTCGAGCAGGACTACCGCGAGCGTCTCAAGGCTGCGATCCAGGCCGAGCTCGATCTGCTCGAGTCAGGAGTCGGCGGCGAACCGCGTCCCGAGGTCCACGAGCTCGACCTGCCGGACTCCGGTCCGTCGTGGTCGGCGTCCCAGGAAGGTGTCGGCACGATCGAACCGTCGCCAGCGCTCGCCGCCGTGCCACCGCCGAGCCCCACACCGACCGTGCACATCGAAGCCGTTCCCGCGTACGAAGCTGCGGCACCAGAGTCCGACTGGGACCCGGCCCCTGCCGGCGGTTGGACCGAGGGCGGCGACGACCGCACCGAGGTCGGGCTCGGGCTGGCGGCCGACGATGACGAGTACGTCGCCCAGGGCGACAGCCTCGACGACGACGCGTTCTTCGCGTCATTGCGAGAGGCCGTGCGCGACGACTCGCCGCTTGGGCCAACGCGTGAGCGTGAAGAAGACGCGGCGTACTTCGACGAGGACGACACCGAAGAGCACCGTCGCCTCTTCAAGCGTCGCCGGTAGCGCGGGCGGGGAGGGCAGGCCCTCCCCGCCAGCCCCTCCCAACGCGACTGTTCCGTGCTGAGGTGGTTGAGCGGCGGGCAAGCCGCCGCTCGGGCGCTCCGATCCGTTCGTGGTCAGCGCTTCTGAACCGACACCGAAGCCGTTGCGTCCCCGAGCACGAGGTCGAGCATTCCTTCTTCGCGGTCGTGGACGATCGCGAGGTCGACGGCCAGAACTTCCGTCTTGATGTAGTCCGCGTGCTGCTCGGCGGCTTCAGCGATCTCGCCGGTCGCCGCGAGCACGACGTCGATGCGATCCGAGAGCTCGAGACCGATCTCTTTTCGGTGATCGTTGAGGGCTCGTACGAGCTCCCGTGCGACGCCCTCTCGCTTGAGGTCATTGGTGACGGTGGTGTCGAGGGCCACCGCGATGCCCGCTTCTTCGACGAGGACGAGGTCTTCGTGTGCAGCGGCGCGCACGTCGAGATCGTCGGGGCCGAGTTCGACGGACTCACCGTCGACGTCGACGGAATAGGAGCCGGTGGAGTCGAACGCGCGCAGGACTTCGTTGCCGTCGATCTGCTCGAGCCGTGCTTTCAGGGCGGGCATGCGCCGTCCGAGGCGGGGACCGAGTGTTCGGAAGTTCGGAACGATCTTGCGCTCGGCGAGCCCTTCCATGTCGGCCAGCAGCTCGAGACGCTTCACGTTGAGCTCGTCGGCGATCTCGTTGGTCACGGCGTCATCGAGGATGACGCGCCCAGGCAGCATCACCAACGCGCGGGGGAGGGGTTGGCGGACCTTGATCTTCGACTCGGTGCGCGCGGCACGTCCGAGCGTGACCACCTGGCGCGCCAGCGCGACCTCGGCTTCCAGTTCGGTGTCGATCGCGCTCTCGTCGACGACGGGCCAATCCGCGAGGTGTACCGATGACTCCCCGGTGAGGTTCGAATAGATCTCGTCAGACGTGAACGGGCACAAAGGTGCGAGCAGCGTGCAGAGCGTCGTGAGGCACTCGTACAACGTTGCGTGGGCTGCGGGGTCGGTCGACTTCCAGAAGCGCGAACGGCCACGGCGCACGAACCAGTTCGAAAGGTCGTCGACCATCTGCTCGAGCTCTTGCGCGGCGCGCATTGCGTCGTATCCCTCGAGCGCGTCGGTGATGGCGCGAATGGTCGAGTGGAGACGGGAGCGAGCCCACCGATCGAGGACGTGCGTGGGCGGCGCGGGCGAGATCGAAGGCTCCCAGCCGTCGAGGTTCGCATAGGTCACGAAGAACGAATAGGTGTTCCAAAGCGTCAAGAGGAATCGTCGGGTTGATTCGTCGATCGCCTGAGTGTCGACCCGTCGATTTGTCCACGGCGAGCCTGCGGAGAAGAAGTACCAGCGCAGCGCGTCGGCGCCTCGGGTGTCGAGGATGGACCACGGGTCGATGACGTTGCCCCGTGACTTCGACATCTTCTGGCCGTCCGCGTCGACGATGTGCGCAAGACAGACCACGTGGCGGTACGGAGCGCGATCAAACACGAGTGTGTTCACCGCGAGCAGTGAGTAGAACCAGCCGCGGGTCTGGTCGATCGCCTCGCAGACGAAATCAGCGGGGAACCGGTGATCGAGATCGTCTGCATGTTCGAAGGGGTAGTGGAGCTGCGATGCCGGCATCGCGCCGGAGTCGAACCACGAGTCGAGGACCGCCTCGACCCGCTCGGCGCGGCCGTTGCACTCCGTGCATTGGAAGGTGACGTCGTCGACGGCTGGTCGATGCAGATCGAGATCGCCGAGGTCGCGGCCAGCACGCTCGGAGAGCTCTGCTACTGATCCGATGCAGTGGTCATGGCCGCAATCGACGCAGCGCCAGAACGGAAGTGGTGTTCCCCAGAAGCGGTCGCGAGAGAGCGCCCAGTCGACGTTGTTCGCGAGCCAGTCCCCGAAGCGGCCGTGCTTGATGTGCTCGGGGTGCCAGCCGACGGCTTCGTTCTCGGCGAGGAGCTCGCTTCTGCGGTCAGACGTGCGCGCAAACCACGTGGGCTTGGCCCAGTAGATGAGTGGCGTGCCGCACCGCCAGCAGTGCGGATATGAGTGGGTGTGCTGCTCGACCCTCTGCAACCGACCGGCAGCGTCGAGTGCCGCGATGATGTCCGCGTCCGCGTCCTTCACGAAGCGGCCCGCGTACTGGGCGACGCTCGCGTCGAAGCTCGCGGTTGCGTCGACAGGGTTCAGTGTCGGGAGGCCCTCCCGCTCACCGACCTCTCGGTCGACCTCGCCGAACGCCGGCGCGAGGTGCACGATCCCTGAGCCGTCCTCGATCGTGACGAAGTCGGCGCAGACCACGCGAAACGGATCGCTCGCGGGGTCCGCGTCGATCATGTCGAACGGCCGCTCGTAGTGCAGGCTCACGAGGTCGGCCGTCGGCACGGGTCCCACGACGGTCGCGTCGTCGCCGAGGACCGAAGCAACACGGGCCGTCGCGAGCACGACGTCGCGTGCACCGGGAGTGCTGACGCGCACATAGTCGATGTCGTCTCCGATGGCGACGGCGACGTTGGAGATCAGGGTCCAGGGCGTCGTGGTCCACACGAGCAGGTCGAAGTCGGCATCGACCACCGGAAAGCGCACGTACACCGATGGCTCGGTGATGTCCTCGTACCCCTGGGCGACCTCATGGCTCGAGAGCGCAGTTCCGCAACGACCGCAGTACGGCACGACGCGGAAGCCCTCGTACACGAGGTTGCGATCCCACATCGTCTTGAGGTGCCACCAGACGCTCTCGATGAACGTGTTGTCGAGGGTCCAATACGCATCTTGGGTGTCGATCCACATCCCGATCCGGGTGGTGAGTGCTTCGAAGTCGTCGACGTATCGGTGCACGGACTCCCGGCAGCGTTGATTGAACTCGGCGATGCCGTATGCCTCGATCTGCTGCTTGCCGGAGAAGCCGAGTTCCTTCTCGACCTCGAGCTCGACGGGGAGGCCGTGACAGTCCCACCCACCCTTTCGGGCGACGTGGCGGCCTCGCATCGTATGGAAGCGGGTATAGAGGTCCTTGTAGACACGAGCCCACACATGGTGGATGCCGGGTCGACCGTTCGCCGTGGGTGGCCCTTCGTAGAACACCCACTCCGGCGAGCCTTCGCGCCGGCGCAAGCTCTCGGCGAACACGCCGCCGTCAGCCCAGCGCTCCAGGACGCGCTTCTCCAGCGCAACGAGATCGAGGTCGCGAGCAACAGACGAGAAGCCCACTAGGGGAGCCTATCGTGGCGCTTTCTGGCCGCTGTGCACGATTCGGAGGCAACGTGAGCGACGCGAACGACCTCGTGGAGCAAGACGGCGACGGTGTGAGCGTCGCGGTGCACGTGCAGCCTCAGGCGGGTCGCACCGCGATCGTCGGGCGCCACGGCGACGCACTCAAAGTCCGCGTCGCGGCGCCACCTGTCGACGACCGCGCGAACGAAGCGGCCGTCGCGCTCATCGCCGAGATGTTCGACGTGCCCCCAACGGGCGTTCGTGTGGTCTCGGGTGATCGTTCACGAGTCAAACGGCTGCACGTCGACGGCATCGAGCTCGAGACCGCGGTCGAGCTCGTCGACCGCGCGCTCGAACAGGCCGCCGAGCCGCCGGGACCGCGCCGACGACGTCAGCGGGACTGACCCCTCCGAGGTCGCCCGATCGTTGATGGGGATGGGGCGAGGCGATACGCTCCCTCGCTCTCCCGAGACCGTTCCGGTCCGAGTTGCCACTCGAAAGGGATTCAGGATGCCGGGAGCATCTCGTACGAAGACGACGACCCGCTGCGCCGCGCCGGCCAAGAAGTCGGTCGCCAAGAAGGCCCCGGCGAAGAAGTCCGTCGCCAAGAAGGCCCCGGCGAAGAAGTCCGTCGCCAAGAAGGTCGCACCGAAGAAGTCGGCGACTCCGAAGAAGGCGCCGCCGAAGAAGGTGGCGAAGACCAAATCCGTCGCGAAGCCGGCGAAGGCTCCCGCCAAGACGGCAACGAAGGCGCCAGCGAAGGCCGCCGCGCCGGTCAAGGCGGATCCGCCAAAGCCAGACAAGGCCGCGGTGTTGAGCAAGATCACCGCGGCGCGACTCCCGGGTGCGGTCGCCGACGACGCGGGCACGAAGCCGGTGGCCGTGAAGAAGGGCAACGTCATCTGCGAGCTCTCCGGCTTCGAAGTGACGCCGAGCAAGCCCGTGCTCTCCGACAAGACGCTCGAGAAGCTGAAGCAGAAGCTCGTGGAGGAGAAGCAGCGGCTCATCCACCAGGCTGAGGAGCTCACGGCCGAGGCTGAGCAGCTCGCCGCGGAGCGCGAAGCCGGCGACACGCAGTTCGACGAGGAGTCCGGCGAGGGCGACACGGTCAACGTCGAGCGCGAGCGGGATCTGCTGCTGTCAGCCAAGAATCGTCAGGTCGTAGAGGAGATCGACGAGGCACTGGCGCGGATGAAGAAGCACTCCTACGGCGTGTGCAAGTACGCCGGTCGAAAGCTTCCGCTCGAGCGTCTCGAAGCGATCCCCTACGCGAACGTCTGCGTCGACTGCAAGGCGCGTGCCGAACGCCGACGCTGACCTGTCGGTCGCGCGGCCGCGGTGGCAGCTCTCGGCCGCGATCGTGGTCGGGATCCTCGCGGTCGACCAGCTCACGAAGGCGTGGGCGGTCAGCGAGCTCGAAGACGGACCGATCTCGATCATCGGTGACGATGTCGAGCTGCACCTCACCTACAACTCGGGCGGCGCCTTCAGCTTGTTCCGTGGCTTCACGCCGTTGCTGGCCGTCCTCGCGATCGTCATCGCGGTCGTGTTGGTGCGCAGTGTGCGCCAGACCCAGGATCGTTGGACGTTGGTCGCGCTGTCGCTCGTCCTCGCGGGCGCGCTCGGGAACCTCGCGGATCGCGCGTTCCGGCCCCCGAGCTTCCTGTCAGGGAAGGTCGTCGACTTCGTGAGCGTCGGCTCGTTCCCCACGTTCAACGTCGCCGACAGCGCCATCACGATCGGCGCGATCCTTCTGGTGATCCTGGCCTTCATCCCACGCGCTCACGAGGCGTGACCCACGACGGGCTGGAGCCCATCGTGGTGCCGGCAGCGCTCGCCGGTGAGCGGATCGATCGCGCGCTTGCGTTGGTCACGGGTTGGAGTCGTTCGGCGGTGGCCAACCTGGTGCGCGACGGCGACGTCGTCGTGGACGGGCAACCGGTTGCTCGTAGTCACCGACTGCGCGAGGGAGAGGCGATCGAGATCACCCACGAACCGGAGCGGGGAGCTGTTCCGGTCGCCGAGCCGGTGCCTTTCGACGTGCGCCACGAGGACGCCGACCTCGCGGTGGTGGCGAAGCCCGCTGGCCTGGTTGTGCACCCCGGCGCTGGTCACGAGCACGGGACGCTCGTTCACGGGCTGCTCCACCGGTACCCGGAGATCGCGAACGTCGGTGACCCGACGCGGCCGGGCATCGTGCACCGACTCGATCGCGACACGAGTGGCCTGCTCGTCGTGGCGCGTTCGTCGGTTGCCTATGACGCGCTCGTCGAGATGATGGCGGCCCGAACCGTCGACCGTCGGTACGTGGCGTTGGTGTGGGGGGTGCTGAGCTCGCCACGCGGCCTTGTGGACGCGCCGATCGGTCGATCGGTCCGTCGGCGCACCCGCATGGCCGTTCGCGCCTCGGGTCGTGAGGCGCGCACGGCGTACCGCGTGCAGGAAGAGTTCGGCGACGCTCGGGTGTCGCTCCTGGAGTGCGTTCTGGAGACCGGGCGCACGCACCAGATCCGCGTGCACCTCGCGTCGATCGGGCATCCGGTCGTGGGCGACGCCGCATATGGAGGCGCGCGCCCCGGTGTGGAGCTCGACCGCCCGTTCCTGCACGCGGCGGCACTGGGCTTCGCGCATCCGGTGACCGGGGCCAGGGTCGAAGTGGAGGAGCCGCTAGCCGAGGACCTGGATGGGGTCCTGAGCCGGCTCCGGGCGGGCTCGTCCGACAGTGCCGGAGCGGCGGGGTAGAGCTCCGACACCGCCGGCGCGAGCCGCCTGGTTGGGGCACCCAACGGCCTTTGGGCCGATTCCCGCGGACCGTACGCCTTGTGGGGCAAGCGCTCCCTTCGGGCGTGGCCAAGAACCGGTAAAGATCGAGGGCCCTCGGCGCCGACCCTCAACAGATGCGGGTGCTGTTGGTCGAGGACGACGACACGATCGCCTCGCCGTTGCAGCGGGGCCTCGCCCGGGAGGGCTTCTCGGTCGACCGTCAGGCGACGGGCAACGGCGCGCTCGAGAGCGTCAGGGTGGGCGCTGCGCCTGAGGTGATCCTGCTCGACCTCGGACTTCCCGACATCGATGGGTTCGAGCTCTGCCGTGAGCTGCGCCAGCTCACTGACGTCCCGGTGATCGTCGTGACGGCGCGCGGCGACGAGGTGGACCGTGTCGTCGGCTTGGAGCTCGGCGCGGACGACTACGTGGTGAAGCCGTTCGGCTTGCGCGAGCTCGTGGCGCGGATCCGTGCCGTGTCGCGGCGCTCGTCCAACGCGCCGATCTCGAACGGATCCGAGGACCTCGATCATGACGCTCGGCTCGTGGTGGATCGGCGCACGCGCGAGGTCGTGGTCGACGGGCGTGACGTCGCGCTGACGCCGAAGGAGTTCGACTTGCTCGCCCTGCTCGCTGAGGACCCGGGAGCGGTGTGCAGCCGACAGCGGATCCTCGACGAGGTGTGGGATCCCCACTGGTACGGACCCACCAAGACGCTCGACGTGCACGTCTCGAGCCTCCGCCGCAAGCTCGGTGATCCAGCGCTCGTCGAGACGATCAGAGGTGTGGGCTACCGCCTCCAGGAAGGATCGGCCGCGCGGCACGTCGTGAGTCGATGAGACGGCGGCTGCTCTTCAGCTATCTCTCGCTCACGCTGTTCGTGCTGCTCGCGCTCGAGCTGCCACTCGGCGTCTCGTTCGCCAACGCCGAGCGACGTCGGCTCGTCAGCGACGTGCAGACCGAGGCGTTCGCGGTCGCGTTGCGGGCGGACGAAGTGTTCGCGGCCACCGGTGACACCGAGCTGAGCGAGCTCGTCGAGCACTTCCATCGTCGCACTGGTCACGGCGTGGTGGTGGTGTCGGAAGCGGGAACGGTGCGCGCCGCTGCCGGTCGTGGTGAGCCAGTCCTCAACAGCACGGTCAGCGACGACGGCGCGCTCGGCGTCGCCCTGCGTGGTCGTCAGGTGACGCGTGAACGCGAGTTCGCGGGTGAGGATGTCCTCGCGACCGCGGTGCCGGTGTTGGACCGAGATGAGGTCGTGGGCGCGGTGCGCGTGTCGTCGTCACTCGACGTGGTTGCGGAGCGCACCCAGCGGAACTGGATGTTGCTGGCGGCTCTCGGAGGAGTGGTGTCCCTGGTCGTGCTGCTCGTCAGCGTGCTCCTCGCGCGTTCGTTCACCCGCCCGTTGGCGGCGCTCGACGCGGGCGCGGCTCGTCTGGGGCGCGGTGACCTGCGAGCCCGTGTGCCTGTGCCCGATGACCCACCGGAGCTGCGCGGGTTGGCCGAGTCCTTCAACGCGACTGCGGAGCAGCTCGAGGCGCTGGTCCGATCGCAACAGAGCTTCGTGGCCGACGCATCGCATGAGCTGCGCACTCCGCTGGCCGCGCTCAGCCTGCGACTGGAGAACCTCGAAGCCGAAGGTGGCGCCGAGGACCTCGACGGTGCACTCGCCGAAGCGCACCGGCTGTCACGACTCGTCGATGGTCTGCTCACGCTGGCGCGCGCGGAGGACGCGGTGCGAGCGGTGTCCGAAGTCGAGCTGCGCCCGTTGATCGAAGCGCGACTCGACGCCTGGGAAGCAGTCGCGACGGAGAGAGGTGTGGAGCTCGAAGTTGACGTGGCCGATGTGCAGGTCTGGAGCGCGCCTGGTCGACTCGAGCAGGTCCTCGACAACCTGCTGAGCAATGCGCTGGACGTGGCGCCCACAGACACGACGATCAAGATCGAAGCTGGAGCCGCCGCGCAGCACGTCGTCCTCGAGGTGCGCGACGCGGGTCCGGGGATGACCGCGGCACAACGGGCGCGTGCGTTCGATCGCTTCTGGCGCGCCGACCCGTCGCGCAAGGAGCGAGGCGGCTCAGGGTTGGGCTTGGCCATCGTGCGGCGCTTGGTGACTGCGGACGGCGGCACTGTGACCCTTGGGTCCGCGCCCGAAGGAGGTCTCGCGGTGACGATGCGGCTCGTAGGCAGCCGTCAGCCGGTGACGGCGTCTGCCGTGCCGTGACCCACTCGGGTCCGCTCGACCAGGTCGGCGAGCGTGACCCGCTCCAAGACCAAGCGCATCTCGTCGGACACGCCGACCCACACCTCTTGGAGCACGCAGTGGCCCTCACAGTGGTCATGCTCACCGACGTAGGTGGTGAGTGGACCGTCCACCGCGGCGAGGATCTCGGCCAGGGTGATGCCAGACGCGGGTCGGGCGAGCACGTACCCACCCCCGACGCCACGCTTGGAGCGCACGAGGCCCGCGCCCTTCGCGGCAAGGAGGATCTGCTCCAGGTAGGGCTGCGGGAGGTTGGTGCGCTCGGCGATCTCCTTGACCGACGTGGGTTGGTCGGAGCCGTGGAGCGCGAGCGACAGCAGTGCCCGAGCGGCATAGTCGCCGCGAGTCGAGACCTTCACCGACGTCATGGTCGCGCGTGAGCAGCCGATCTGCGACAACTGCGGCATAGCGTGCTGGGGTGCTGGCTGACGCCGTTCGTCCGGTCTACGACGGCCCCGGTCTGAGCACCCTCGTTCCCGCGATCCTCTCGACCCCACGGGCTGACTGGTTGCCCGCGTCCGCGCGTGAAGCACGCAGCGTCGTGCTCTTGGTCCTCGACGGGCTCGGGTGGGACGCACTCGACGCGAACCGGACCCGCCTCACGAACCTGGCTTCGCTCGACGGGGGACCGGTGCCGACCGTCGTCCCGTCGACCACTGCGACCGCACTCACCTCCCTCACGACGGGGCTCGCGCCGGCCCAGCACGGTGTCACCGGATTCCGCGTGCGACTCGACGGCGGCGTCCTCAACATCCTCTCCTGGCAGGGTGTGAAGCCTCGTCCGCCCGACCCTCGCTCGGTGCAACGGCATGCAGCCTTCCTGCGGCGCGAGGTTCCGGTCGTGACCAAGGCCGAGTTCCGCAACAGCGGGTTCAGCACCGTGCAGCACGACGGTGCTCGGGTCCACGGCTGGACAGCGCTGTCGTCACTGGTGGAGCACTGCCGCCGGCTCGTCGAGGCAGGGGAGCCGTTCGTGTACGCGTACTACCCGGGTGTGGACACCGTCGCGCATCATCACGGGCTGCGCGACGGCTTCTACGACGCCGAGCTGGGTGCCGCTGACCGCCTCGTGGGTGATCTGCTCGATGTGCTTCCCGACGAGTGCGCACTCGTCGTGACCGCTGACCATGGTCAGGTGCACATGGGGCAGGACAGCTGGCTTGCGCTGGGCGTGTCGAGCACGCTCGTCGACGTCTGCTCTGGCGACGGCCGATTCCGATACCTGCACGCGCGCAAAGGCGCGGCGCGCGAGCTGGTCGCCGAGGCGCGCAAGGAGCACGAACGTCACGCGTGGGTGTTGTCGCGCGAGGAGCTGCTCGACGAAGGTTGGCTGGGACCCGATCCATCGCCCGCGACACGGGCCCGAGTCGGCGATGTGGTGCTCGCGGCCCGCGACGCGGTGGGGTTCGTCGACCCCGAGCTGCCGGTCGAAGCCCGTCTCCGCAGTGCGCACGGCTCTCTCACCGAGGCAGAGATGCTGGTCCCCGTCGTCGCCGGGCGGGGGCGGGGCTGAGCGAGCAGCGAAGGGTGTGCCTGTCGGAGTGGGGCGCTACAGTGCGATTCGAATCACACTGATGTAGTTCTCCACAGGGTGTGGAGAACTACCCACCGGCGTAGGGGGAGCGGCACTGAGCAAGTCCTTCGTCCACCTCCACCTGCACACCGAGTACTCGATGCTCGACGGCGCGTCCCGGATCGGCGACGTCGTCGAGCGCGCGGTCGCCGACGGGCAACCGGCCGTCGGGATCACCGACCACGGGAACATGTACGGCGTCCTCCCGATGTACCAGGCCGCGCGCGAGGCCGGCATCAAGTGCATCGTCGGTGAAGAGGCCTACTTCACGACGGGGGACCGACGCGACAAGCCGCGCCGAGCCGACTCCGACATCTTCCATCTCACACTGCTCGCCGAGAGCGACGTCGGCTACCACAACCTCATCAAGGTGTCGTCGGGCGCGTACCTCGACGGCTTCCACTACCGACCGCGCGCCGACTTCGAGCTGCTCGAGCACCACGGCGAGGGTCTCATCGGCACGTCCGGCTGCCTCGGCAGCGCGGTGTGTCAAAGGTTCCTCGCGGGAGACGACGCCGGTGCGCGTGAGCTCGCGGCGAGGTTCCAGGACGTGCTCGGCCGAGACAGCTTCTTCATCGAGCTCCAGGATCACGGGCTCGCCGACCAGCACCGCGTGAACCATCGGCTCATCGAGCTCGCGAGATCGATCGACGCGCCACTGCTCGCCACCAACGACAGCCACTACACGCATCGTGACGATGCCGAGGCGCACGCGGCGCTGCTGTGTGTGCAGACCGGCACGACACTCGATGACCCGAACCGGTTCAAGTTCGACGCGAACGAGTTCTACCTGAAGACGGCGGCTGAGATGCGCTCGCTGTTCTCGGCCTACGAGGAGGCATGCGACAACACGCTATGGATCGCCGAGCGGGCAAACGTCGACATCGAGTTTGGCAACGCAGTGCTCCCTGCGTTCGCGACGCCTGAGGGTCACGACGAGGACTCGTATCTCCGCGAGCTCACGCTGGCGGGCGCCCAGGAGCGCTACGGAAGTCCGCTGCCGCCGCACGTCGCCGAACGTGTCGAGTTCGAGCTGGGTGTCATCGAGACCATGGGGTTCTCCGCGTACTTCCTCGTGGTGTGGGACCTCGTGCGGTACGCGCGCGAACGCGGGATCCGCGTCGGTCCGGGAAGAGGGAGCGCCGCGGGATCGTGCGTCGCGTACTCGTTGCGGATCGTCGACATCGATCCGATCCGCTACGACCTGCTCTTCGAGCGGTTCCTCAACCCCGGGCGCAAGCAGATGCCCGACATCGACATGGACTTCGACTCGCGGTACCGAGGCGAGATGATCCGCTACGCGGCGCAGCGCTACGGCGAGGACCATGTCGCGCAGATCGTGACGTTCTCGACGATCAAGGCGCGGGCCGCAGTGCGCGATGCATCACGGGTGCTCGGCTACCCGTACGGGGTCGGCGACAAGATCGCGAAGCTGATGCCGCCGCTGATCATGGGACGCGACACCCCGCTCACCGCCTGCCTGGAGCTCCAGCGCGGGCATGAAGACGGCTTCAAGATGGCGGGTGAGCTGCGCGAGCTCTACACCGCCGACCCCGACGCGAAGCGCGTCATCGACGTGGCGACCGGCCTCGAGAACCTTCGCCGCCAAGATGGCATCCACGCCGCCGCGGTGGTGATCACGCGTGACCCCCTCACCGAATACCTGCCCGTGCAACGGGGCCGCACGCCGGCGGGCGACATCGCCGAGGGCCCGATCGTCACGCAGTACGAGATGCACGGCGTCGAGGATCTCGGACTCCTCAAGATGGACTTCCTTGGCCTGCGCAACCTCGACGTGATCGAGGTGACGCTGGACCTCGTGGCTGCGAGCACCGGCACTCGCCCCGACATCGATGCGATCCCGCTCGATGACGCGCGCACCTTCAAGATGCTCCAACGCGGCGACACCGTGGGCGTGTTCCAGCTCGAAGGTGGGCCGGTTCGCTCGCTGCTGCGATCGCTGGCGCCGACAGGGTTCGAGGACATCGCCGCCCTCACGGCCCTGTATCGACCCGGGCCGATGGCCCAGAACTGGCACAACGAGTACGCGGACCGCAAGAACGGTCGCAAGGCCGTCGACTACCCGCACGACGACCTCGTGCCGATCCTCGAGCCCACCTACGGCTTGATGATCTACCAAGAGCAGCTGATGCGAGTCGCGCAGCGACTCGCCGGCTACTCGCTCGAAGAAGCCGACAACCTCCGCAAGGCGACGGGCAAGAAGGACCGCAAGCTCATCGCCAAGGAGCGATCGAAGTTCGTCGACGGCTGCGTCGCACAAGGCCACGACCAAGCGTTTGGTGAGCGCATCTTCGACACCATCGAGCCGTTCGCTGACTATTCCTTCAACAAGTCGCACTCCGTCGGTTACGGCTACGTCGCCTACCAAACCGCGTATCTGAAGGCGAACCATCCGGTCGAGTACCTGGCCGCGCTGCTGACGAGCGTGAAGTCCAACAAGGACCAGACCGCGGTGTTCCTCAACGAATGCCGACAGATGGACATCCCCGTCCTCGTGCCCGACGTGAACGAGTCGGAGCAGGACTTCACCGTGCGCACGACGCCCGACGGTCGCAACGCGATCCGGTACGGGCTATCGGCCGTGCGCAACGTGGGGGAGGGCGTCGTCGCGCTCATCAGCGCCGCCCGTGATGCCAGCGGTCCATTCACCGACTTCCACGACTTCTGCGAGCGGGTCGACCCTGGTGCGCTCAACAAGCGCACGGTGGAGTCACTGATCAAGGCTGGCGCGTTCGACTCTCTTGGTCACGCGCGCAAGGGTCTCGTCGACGTCCACGAGCAGATCATCGAGGACGCAGTCGGTCGTCGTCGCCGCCGCGACCAGGGGAACTTCAGCTTCTTCGACCTGGAAGAGGGTGGCTTCGGTGAGGATCCGGGCTTCTCTCACCAGCTGGAGATCACCACCGACGAGTACGTGAAGTCACAGCGCCTCGGGTTCGAGAAGGAGATGCTCGGGCTCTACGTGAGTGAGCACCCGCTGCTCGGTGCCCAAGGGCGGCTCAAGCGGTACATCGAATGCACCCTGTCGGACCTGCGCGAGCTCCGTGACGGTGAGATGCGCGTGGTCGGCGGCATCGTCACCACGTTGTCGCGCAAGTACACGCGCAAGGGCGACTTCATGGCGACGTTCGTGCTCGAGGACCTCGGTGCTGCGCTCGAGGTCATGGTGTTCCCGCGCACGATGACGAACTACGGCCACCTGCTCGAAGACGACGCGATCATCTGTGTGAAGGGCCGGCTCGACCTGCGTGACGACCAGCCGAAGGTCATCGCGATGGAGATCACCCGACCCGAGATCGCGCTCGACCATGAATCCGACCCGGTGCGAATTTGCACCAAGGCGACCGTGTTCACTGACGAGCGGGTGCAGCAGCTGAAAGACGTGCTGCTCCAGCATCCAGGCGACAGTGCCGCGTACGTGCAGCTCGAAGGCACCCAGCGAACGACGGTCCTCCGGCTGGCCGATGAGTACCGCGTCGAGCCCAGTGCAGGCCTCTACGCAGAGCTGCGGGTGCTGTTCGGCCCTGACTGCCTGCGCTGAGAGTCAGCGTTCCCGCTTGCCGGCGGCCTTGCCGATGTGGAACGCGGCGAAGCCCACGATGACGTAACCGACGAGCGCGATCACGGCTTTGACGACGCTCAGCGCGGAGCCGAACAGCAGCCATGCGAGCAGCCCGATCACGACGACACCCACGACCTTCGCGCTGACCGGCGTCGTGGGTCGCTCCAGATCGCTCACGATTCCAGCGTAGGCCGCACCATCTGGGCCCCAACCCGCGCCGTGCCATGCTCTCGCCCGTGGAGATCGGTGTCCTCGGCGCAACCGGACCAGCAGGTACGGGCATCGCGGCACGGCTCGCGGCCATCGGCCACAACGTGGTTGCCGGGTCCCGCGAGCGCTCGCGTGCCGACGCAGTGGTCGCGACCTTGCGGGAGAAGTGGGATGCGCGCGTGGACGGGCTGCGCGCTGGCACAAACGACGATGCCGCCGCGGCGCAGGATCTCGTGATCGTCGCAACCACTTGGGAAGGCGCCGTCGACACCGCGGCTGCCCACGCCAGCGCGCTCGCCGGCAAGGTTGTGGCCTCGATGGCGAACGGCCTCGAGAAGGTCGGTCACGAGTTCCGTCCGGTGTTGCCCGAGGCCGGCTCGCTCGCGGAGGCCGTGCAGGCCGCGGCGCCTGCAGCACGTGTGGCTTCGGCGTTCCACATGATCCCTGCTGCGACCTTCGGCAACCTCGACGAGGAGATGGACAGCGATGTCGTGGTGTGCAGCGACGACGACGTGGCGCGAGACCTCGTCATCGACCTCGTGTCCTCGATCCCGAACCTCGGAGCGTTCGACGGTGGGTCGCTGGCCAACTCCGTGGGGCTCGAGGCGTTCACTGCGGTGTTGCTCACGGTGAACCTGCGCCACAAGGGTTCGGCCACGCTTCGCCTCGCAGGGGTCGACCGGCGCTCGCCCAGATGACGCTGCGGCTCTACGACACCTCGACGCAAGACCTTCGGGCCTTCGAGCCTGATCACGTCGTGCGGATGTACGTGTGCGGCATCACGCCCTACGACTCCACGCACCTCGGTCACGCCGCGACCTACTTGGCATATGACCTGTTCGTGCGCCGACTCGAAGACCTCGGCCACGAGGTCCGCATGGTGCGAAACGTCACCGATGTCGACGACTCGATCCTGCCCAAGGCGCGCGAGCTCGGCGTGCCGTACCTCGAGCTCGCGGCGTCTGAGCTCGCTCGCTTCCAGTCGGACATGACCGCGCTCGACATGCGCCCGCCGATCGCCGAGCCCCGGGCGACCGAGTCGATCGAGGGGATGATCGACCTGATCAATGGCCTCCTGGCCAAGGAGCATGCGTACACCGTCGAGGGCACCACGTACTTCGACATCGCCACGTTCCCGCGCTTCGGCGCGCTGTCGCACTACTCGCGCGATGAGATGGTCGCGTTCGCGCGCGAGCGCGGTGGCAATCCCGATGATCCACATCGACGAGATCCGCTCGACTTCGTTCTCTGGCAGCCCTCCGCCGCCGACGAACCGTCATGGCCGGCACCGTTCGGACCGGGCCGACCCGGTTGGCATGTCGAGTGCTCGGTGATGGCGATGGCCAACCTCGGTCCGACGCTCGACCTGCATGGCGGCGGGACCGACCTGATCTTCCCGCACCACGAATGTGAGATCGCTCAGAGCGAGTGTGCGACCGGGGAGCCGTTCTCGCGGCATTGGATGCACTCCGCAATGGTCAGCTACGAGGGCGAGAAGATGAGCAAGTCCCTCGGCAACCTCGTGTTCGTGAGCGACCTGCTCGAGACGGCCGACCCGAGGGCGATTCGGCTCGCACTGATGCGCCACCACTACCGGGCCGGGTTCGAGTGGTACGGCACCGACCTCGATGAGGGCACCGCGTTGCTGCACCGACTGGTTGCCGCGGCCCGATGTGACAGCGGTGCCGATCCGCGCCCGTATGCCGACCGAGTTCGCGCCGCGCTCGACGCCGATCTCGACGCGCCGCGCGCCGTCGAAGCGCTCGACGATCTTGCGAGCGCGGTGCTCTCAGGTGGTGACGACGCATCCGCACCGGGCGAGCTGCGCGCGCTCGGCTCGCTCTTGGGGCTCGATCTGTCCAAGTCATTGAGTCCCTGAACGCGCGATTCCGGAGCCAGCGTGCGAGCAGAGGACTTCGCCAGCGAGTGAACGACCGTATCGCAGGTATCCTGCGACACAGTGAACGAGCGAATAGAGATGGCGAGCAACATCGTTCTGACGTTGCCTGATGGTTCGACGCGCGACGTCGTGTCGGGTACGAGAGCGGCCGAGGTGGCTGCGGCGATCGGCAAGGGTCTCGCCAAGGCCGCAGTCGCGGCACGGTTGGACGGAGAGTGGATCGACCTCGAGCGCCCCATCGAGCATGCCGGCGCGCTCGAGATCATCACCGACGCATCCCCCGACGGGCGCGAGGTGTTGCGCCACTCCACCGCCCATGTGATGGCGCAAGCGGTGACCGATCTGTTCCCTGGCGCGCGGTACGCGATCGGCCCGGCGATCGAAGATGGCTTCTATTACGACTTCGAGCTGCCGGATGGAGCGCGGTTCACCGATGAGGATTTGCCCCGCATCGAAGCGCGCATGCAGGAGATCGTGAAGGCGGCCCAGCCATTCGTGCGCGAGGAGGTCGCTCGTGACGAAGGTTTGGAGCGGTTCTCCGATCAGCCGTACAAGCGGGAGATCATCGAACGAGTCGACGCATCAGAGGTAGGCGAGGGCTCGGTGATCTCCGTCTACCGGAACCCACGTTCGGGCAACGACGACTTCGTCGACCTCTGCCGTGGACCGCACGTGCCGACCACGAAGCGGCTTGGTTCCTTCAAGCTCACGAAGGTGGCTGGCGCGTACTGGCGCGGCGACGAGCACGGCCCGCAGCTCCAGCGGATCTACGGTACGGCCTGGGAGTCGAAGAAGGCGCTCGAAGAACATCTGCACCGCCTCGAGGAAGCCGAACGGCGCGACCACCGCAAGCTCGGAGTCGAGCTCGACCTCTTTTCGTTCCCCGAGGAGATCGGCTCTGGTCTCGCGGTGTTCCACCCCAAGGGCGCGCTCGTCCGCAAGATCATGGAGGACTACTCGCGCGAGCGACACGAAGCCGGTGGCTACTCGTTCGTGAACTCGCCGCACATCACCAAGGAACAGCTCTTCCAGACATCGGGACACCTCGACTGGTTCGCCGACGGAATGTTCCCTCCGATGCACGTCGACGAAGGGTCGGGGGAGGGCACGAAGTACTACCTAAAACCGATGAACTGCCCGTTCCACATCCTCATCTTCCGGAGCCGGCTGCGTTCGTACCGCGAGCTACCGCTGCGGATGTTCGAGTTCGGCTCGGTGTACCGCTACGAGAAGTCCGGCGTGGTGCATGGCCTGACACGGGTGCGCGGCATGACCCAGGACGATGCCCACATCTTCTGCTCCAAAGAGGAGATGCCACAGGAGCTTGGCTCACTTCTCGACTTCGTCCTGGAGCTCTTGCGCGACTTCGGTCTCGAGGACTTCTACCTCGAGCTCTCGACGAAGCCGCCAGACAAGGCCGTAGGTACCGACGAAGAGTGGGAAGAGGCAACGGCGGCACTGCGCGCCGCGGCCGAGCGCGCCGGACTCGAGCTGGTGCTCGACGAGGGTGGTGGCGCGTTCTACGGTCCGAAGATCTCCGTGCAAGCGCGTGACGCGATCGGGCGGACGTGGCAGCTCTCGACCATCCAGGTCGACTTCCAGATGCCGCAACGCTTCGAGCTCGAGTACGTCGGCGCGGACAACGAGCGCCACCGGCCGATCATGATCCACCGCGCGCTCTTCGGTGCGATCGAGCGCTTCTTTGGGATCCTCGTGGAGCACTACGCCGGTGCATTCCCGGTCTGGCTCGCGCCGGTGCAGGTGGCAGTGCTGCCGGTGGCCGATCGCCATGAGGCATACGCCACGCGCCTCGTGGATCGCCTGCGCGCCGAGGGCGTGCGCGTCGAACACGTCGCCGCTCACTCCGACGGGCTGGGTGCGCGCGTGCGGAGGGCCAAGCTCGAAAAGGTCCCGTATGTCCTCGTGGTGGGAGACGAGGACGCTGACGCGGGGACGGTCGGCGTGAACGTGCGGGGGAGCGAGGAACCCGAGCGGGGCGTCGCGGTCGACGACCTTGTCGAGCGTGTCCGCGCGGCGGTGCTCACGCACGCATGACGCTCGATCGGCTGTGGGCCGGCTGGCGCGCGGAGTACGTCGGCAGTGTCGGCGCTGAGGTCGACGACAGCGGCTGCCTGTTCTGCGTGCTGGCGGAGTCAGAGCCTGACGAAGCGCTGGTCGTCGCCCGCAGCGATCGCACGTTCGCGGTGCTCAACGCGTACCCGTACACGTCGGGACACCTGATGGTGGCGCCGCTGCTGCACGAGTCCGAGCTTGATGCCCTCGGCCCTGAGGACGCGGCATCGCTCATGTCGATGGTCCAACGCGCCTGCACAGCGGTGAAGGCTTCGTATGCGCCGGACGGTTTGAACGTGGGCGCGAACCTCGGGCGAGCCGCCGGTGCGGGCGTCACCGGTCACCTGCACGTGCACGTCGTCCCGCGCTGGGTCGGCGACACCAACTTCATGACCGCAACCGCCGAAGCCCGCGTGCTCCCCGAGTGGCTCCCGACGACCCTCGAGCGGCTCCGCGCAGCGTGGCCCTGACTCGCTCTCGGCCCTGCGGGCCGGGCCGCTCGGGCCACGCTCGCTGCACCGCAGGGTACCTGCGGTGCAGCCGCTCGCTCTGGGTAGCGTTCCCGTCTATGGCGAACGGCGACGAGCTCCCAAAGGATCTCGATGTCACCGCCTATGTCGGGCCGTACCTGTTCCCCGACCTCAAGCGCCGTCGCATCGCCGGATTGGTCGTGGCCGCCGTCGCACTGATCGGACTCATCGGCGGAGTCTCCAGCGGCAACGACGGTCTGCTTGTTGCCGGGATCCTGTTGGCGCTGATCGCCGCGTACCACTGGCGCGCGAGTTGGCACCTGGAGCTTGACCAGACCGAAGCCCTGGCCGCCGCCAGTCGCGCCGTCGGCTTCCCGGTGGGCCACGCATCAGCGCAGCTCGGCTGGCGCGGACTCCTCTCGCGCCCGAGCTGGCGCATCCTTCTCTATTCGGCCGACTCGCCCCCGACGCAACGAGGCCTGGCCGAGATCGACGCGATCGACGGCACCATCCTCGGCCAGTACGTCGAGGACAACCCCGAAGACTGGTCTCAGTACGGTCTCGAGAGTCCCTAGATCTTGGCGTTCTCAGCCTTCGCCGGGACCCGCACATGGGCGAGCCGTCAGGATCGCCAGTGTGAAGACGACGAATGTTCGACCCCGCAGAGCTACGACTTCGCCTCCACGAGCGACGCGGTGATGCGGTCGACCATGTGCGCGGGTACCGGGTCGTAGTGCGAGTGCTTGAGCGTGAAGCGGCCGCGTCCCTGGGTGTGCGATCGCAGGTCGATCGCGTATCGCAGCACCTCCGAGGTGGGAACGAGCGCGACCACCTCTACTTCTCCGTTGCCGATCGCGCTCGAGCCCTGGATGCGACCCCGCTTGGAGTTGAGATCGCCCATCAGGTCGCCCTGGTAGGCCTCGGGTGCGATCACGACCAGCTCGCTGATCGGCTCGAGGAGGATCGGCTGCGCCTTGGCCATCGCCTCCTTGAAGCCCAGCGAGCCCGCCATCTTGAAGCTCATCTCAGAAGAGTCAACCGGGTGGTACTTGCCGTCGAAGCAGGTGACGCGCACGTCGACCACCGGGAAGCCGTGCAAGCCACCGCCTGACATGGTCTCGGCGATGCCCTTCTCGACCGCGGGGATGAACTGGCGAGGGATCGCGCCGCCGACGATCGAATCGACGAACTCGAAGCCGCTTCCGCGCTCGAGCGGCTCGATGCGCACGAACGCGACGCCGAACTGTCCGTGGCCGCCCGTCTGCTTCTTGTACTTGCCTTCTGCCTCCGCAGTCTCGGTGATCGTCTCGCGGTAGGCGACCTTCACATCGTCGGTCTGAACTTCGACGCCGAACTTGCGCGAGAGCTTCTCGAGGGCGATGCCGACGTGCGTCTCACCCATGCCCCAGAGCAGCGTCTGGTGCGTCTCGGGGTTGCGCTCGATGCGGATCGCGGGGTCTTCGTCCTGGAGACGGTGCAGCGCGTTGGCGAGTTTGTCCTCATCACCCTTGTTCTTGGCTTTGATCGCCACGGCCAACGTCGGATTGGGGGGATCAAGTGGTTCGACCTCGATGTCGGTGCCGCGCGTCGCGAGCACGTCGCCGGTCGCGGTGTCGGTGAGCTTGGCGACGGCACCGATGTCGCCGGCGGACACCGACTTCACCGTCTGTTGCTCCTTGCCGCGCATCGTGGAGAGCTGGTGCAAGCGCTCCTCGCTCATCGTGCGGCCATTCAAGAGGTTGGCGTCCTGGTCGACGGAGCCCTGGAGCACCTTGAAGAGGTTCACGCGCCCGACATAGGGGTCCACGATCGTCTTGAACACGAACGCGGCTGGCGGACCGTCTCCGACGCTCGGCGCCGGTCCTTCCTCGGCGATGAAGTGTGCGAGACGGTCGACACCGACGAGCTTCGTGGCGCTGCCGCACAGCACCGGGAACACGCTTGCTTCGGCGATGCCCTTGGCGAGTGCCTGCTCGAGCTCCGGCGTGGTGAGCTGCTCGTCGTCGAGGTAGCGCTCCATCAGCGCGTCGTCGGCGACGACGATGCCCTCGACAAGCGCGTCGTGCACCTTGTGCTCCTCGGTGGCCATGTCGTCGGGCACCGCGCCGCTCGTGCCCTTGCCGGACGTGCCGTCGTAGGTCACGGCTTCGTCAGTCAGGAGGTCGACCACGCCGGAGAACGATGCCTCTTCACCGATCGGGAGCTCGAGCGGCGCCACACCAGCACCGAATCGCTCCTTGAGCTGGTCGAGGGTGCGGGCGAACGACGCCCGTTCCCGGTCGAGCTTGTTCACGAAGATCGCGCGCGGGATTCCCTGCGCCTCGGCGAGTGCCCAGGCCGTCTCGGTCTGCACCTCGACGCCTTCGACCGCCGACACCACGAACACCGCCAGGTCGGCGGCACGGAGCGCAGCGGCCACGTCGCCGACGAAGTCGGCGTACCCGGGAGTGTCGATGACGTTGATCTTGTGACCGTCGTACTCAAAGGGCGCGAGCGCGAGCGAGACCGAGATCGTGCGCTTCTGCTCTTCGGGATCGAAGTCGCACACCGTGGTGCCGTCTTCGACGCGACCCATGCGCGTGATCGCACCCCCGACGAACAGCAGTGCCTCTGCGAGCGTGGTCTTGCCCGCGCCTCCGTGACCGACCAGGGCCACGTTCCGGATCTTCGACACGAGCCGAACCCCCTTCGTCGCGACGGACGTTCGCGGAGTCTACGGTCGCGCTGCCCCTCGTTCCTCCGGGCACAGACGTTGTGGGAACAGGGGCCGATCAGAGCGCCCTGATACCCTGACCCCTCCGATCGTCGAAAGGCTCTCGCCGCATGCTGGACGGACGTTGGCGCGCGAAGGCCGAACGGGGTCTCGATCCCATCGGACGGGCGTTGCATCGCATCGGCGTGTCGGCTGACGCGCTCACGATCTTCGGACTGTTGGTTGCGATCGGCACCGCTGCGCTCATCGCGAACGGAAACCTGGCGCTCGCGGTCATCGGCGTGATCCTGACCGGGCTTCCGGACCTGCTCGATGGCTCGGTCGCGCGCCACAGCGGCACCGCGGGATCACGCGGCGCGTTCCTCGACTCGGTCTGTGACCGGGTCGCTGATTCGGTGCTGCTCGCCGGGGTCGCGTGGCACCTGACCGACGAGAGCGCGAACGCCCCCGTGCTGGCACTGGGTGTGCTCGCCTTGTCGCTCCTCGTGTCCTACGAGCGGGCCAAGGCCGAGGCGCTCGGGTTCTCGGCGCGCGGTGGTGTGATGGAGAGGTTCGAGCGCCTCGTGTTGCTCGGCGTGGGGTTGACCTTCGACATCCTCATGCCGGTCCTCTGGGTGATGCTGGTGCTGACGGCCGTGACTGCGCTCCATCGGTTCGCGATGGTCTGGCGGCAGGCCAGCCCTTCCGAACGGCCCGCGATCTCTGACCGCATGCGCACGAGGTTCGTGCGGAGTCACCGTGCCCGGCGCTACCGCCCGCGCCGCCTATCTCGCGTATCGCGGCGGCGCTGAGGTCGCGCGGGCTCTCCCGCGTTCGATCGGAGTGCACGTCGCCCGCGGTGTGTCGCGCGCGATGACAACCGTCTGGACGACTCGGCGGAGGCAAGTCGAGCGCAACCTCGAGCGGGTGACGCGCGGTGAGCTGAGCCAGGAAGAGCTGCGCCAAGCCTCCGGGCGCCTGTTCGCGAACTACGGCCAGTACTGGCACGAGCTCTTCCGGCTGCGCCTCAACGACCCCGCGATCGAGCGCGACACCGAGGCGGAGGGCTACGAGCACATCGCCGGGCCACAGGCCGAGGGACGCGGGGTGATCCTGGCGCTCCCGCACCTCGGCAACTGGGACGCCGCTGGCGCGTGGCTGGCCGGGCGCGGTCATCACATCACCGTGGTGGCCGAACCACTCGAACCGCCTGAGCTGTTCTCGTGGTTCGTCGAGCAGCGCCGAGTGCTCGGGATGGAGGTGATCCCGCTCGGCGCCGGCGCGGCCGGGGCATTGCTGCGTGCACTCGCCGACGGGGGCATCGCGGCTCTTGTGTGCGACCGGGACCTCACCGGTGACGGGGTCGAGGTCGAGCTGTTCGGCGAGCCCACGACGATGCCGGGCGGACCCGCGGTACTTGCGCTGCGCACCGGTGCGCCGATCGTGCCGGTCGGGATCTACTTCTTGGCGGAAGGCCGCCGACGGCTGCGGATCATGCCGCCGGTGCCCGCGGAGCGACGGGGGACCGTGCGCGACGATGTGCAGCGCGTGACTCAGGACCTCGCCCGTGTCTTCGAGGAGCTCATCTCGGCTGCCCCCGACAACTGGCTGATGATGCAGCCGGTGTGGCCGAGCGACAGTCGCGCGCCATGAGCGGACCGAACATTGGTGGCGCCGAAGTGCGCCGGCCGCTGCGGGTGGCGTTGATGTGCCCGTACTCGCTGTCGCTGTTCGGTGGTGTCCAGCTCCAGGTCCTCGGGCTCGCGCGGGCGCTGCGCACCATGGGGGTGGATGCGCGCGTCGTGGCACCGTCCGATGGGCCGCCGCCCGGCCCGGGGATCATCAGCGTCGGACCAACGCGCCGCTACCCGCAGAACGGCTCCATTGCCCCGATCGCATCAGGCCGCGCCGTGGCGAACCGAACGCTCGAAGCGCTGCGTTCGTTCACGCCGGACGTGCTCCATCTGCACGAACCCTTCTCTCCAGGCGCAAACCACGCCGCCATCCTCGGGACCGAGATCCCAGCCGTCGGCACGTTCCACGCCGCGTATCCCGGACGCAACGGTTGGTACGACGCCCTGCGCGTCCCGTTGCGGCGCGTCATCCAGCGACTCGCGGTGTGTACCGCCGTGTCGGACGAAGCGATGCGCAACATCGAAGCCACGTTCGATGTGCCGTGCGACATCCTCCCCAATGGGGTCGAGATCGACACGTTCGCGAGTGCCGAGCCGTGGCCGACCTCGCGCCCCGCGGTGTTCTTCGTCGGTCGGCATGAGCCGCGCAAGGGACTGCCAGTGCTCATCGACGCGTTCAGCCGCGTGACCGAGGACGCGGTGCTTTGGGTTGCCGGAAGCGGTCCGGAGACCGATGCCCTCCAAGCGCGCGGCCCGCGTGACGGGCGCATCGAGTGGTTGGGCGTCATCGACGAGGACGAGAAGGCGCGCCGACTGCGCGGCGCCACGGTCGCCTGCTTCCCGTCGATCGAAGGCGAATCGTTCGGCGTCGTGCTGCTCGAGGCGATGGCCGCGGGCGCCGCGGTGGTTGCATCCGATCTCACCGGATACCGGGACGTGTCCAGCGATGGGCGCGACGTGCTGCTCGTGCCCCCGGGCGATCCCGCGGCGCTCGCCGTCGCCCTTGAACGCGCACTCGGGGACAAGGCATTGCGAGCCGCACTCGTCGCCGCTGGCAACACGCGGGCGAAGGAGTTCGGGATGGGTCAGCTCGCGGAGTCCTTCCTCGAGCGCTACGACGCCGCCATCGGGGGTGCGGTCGGTCGTCTCGACCGGAGAAGTCCGGCGAGGCTCTGACCTGTGGACAGAGGCGTCGCGACGCCTTCTATGATGTCGCCGGACCGAATCAGCCAGCGCTTCGGAGGGGTCGGCCAGTGACACCTGTGTATGTGATCGTCGGTGTTCTCGTTGTTCTGCTCCTCATCGTCATCCTCATCTACAACAGCCTGATCCGGTCGCGGAACCGCGTCGACAACGCGTGGTCGCAGATCGACGTGCAGCTCAAGCGGCGCTACGACCTGATCCCGAACCTCGTGGAGACGGTCAAAGGCTACGCGGCTCACGAGCGTCAGACCCTCGAAGCCGTCACGAGCGCGCGTGCACAGGCCATCGACGCGCAGCAGAGTGGCACGGTCGGCCAGCAGGCCCAGGCTGAGAACGCGCTGACGGGCGCGTTGAAGAGCCTGTTTGCAGTGTCTGAGGCCTACCCCGACCTCAAGGCCAACCAGAACTTCCTGCAGCTGCAGGAAGAGCTCACGTCGACCGAGGACCGCATCGCCTACGCGCGGCAGTTCTACAACGACAGCGTGCTCAGCTACAACAACTCGATCCAGGTCTTCCCGAAGAACATCCTCGCTGGGATGTTCAACTTCGAGAAGCGGGAGTTCTTCGAGGGCGAGGCCGAGGCGCAGGGGCCGGTCAAGGTCGAGTTCTAGTCACTCCGCACGCTTGGTCCGGCACGTGAGCGCCAGGAGTTGAAGAAGATGAGCGAGGCTCCACAGCCCGTCGCGCGTACCGACTTCTACCAGGAGATCCGGCGCAACAAGTGGCGGACGTTCTGGATCCTCGTGGCGTTCGTCGTGCTCATCCTGCTGGTCGGCGCGGCCTTCGACGTCCTCATCGGGGCGGGGTTCGTGGCGGTGGCGATCGCGTTGGTCGTCGCGATCGTGATGGCGTTCTTCTCCTACTTCTATTCAGATCGCGTGGCGCTGGCGGCTTCTCGCGCGAAGCCGGCTGAAGGGGAGGAGTACCGCCGCTATCACAACCTGGTCGAGGGGCTGTGCATCGCTGCCGGCTTGCCGAAGCCCAAGCTCTACGTCGTCGAAGACCCGGCCCCGAACGCCTTTGCGACCGGCCGCAACCCGAAGCACTCGTCGCTGGCGGTCACCACCGGCCTGCTCAACATGATGAACCGCGTCGAGCTCGAGGGCGTGATCGCCCATGAGCTGTCGCACGTGAAGAACTACGACATCCTCGCTGGCACGGTCGCCGTCATCGCAGTCGGCACGATCGCCCTCTTGGCTGACCTCGGGCTGCGTTTCATGTGGTTCGGAGGGGGGAAGGGTCGTCGCGACTCGCGCGACAGCGGAGGGATCGGAATCGTGCTCGTGATCATTGCGTTTGCCTTGCTGGTGCTGGCGCCCGTCGCCGCGCAGCTGATGCAGTTCTCGATGAGTCGCAAGCGCGAGCTGCTCGCGGACGCCACCGGGGTGCAGCTGACTCGATACCCACCCGGTCTGTGCTCCGCGCTCAAGAAGCTTCGAGACGACACCGCCGTCGTCCACTACGCGACGCGGGCTACCGCGCAGCTCTGGATCGAGTCGCCGTTGGAGCGGGACAAGGAGAAGAAGCAGGGGAGCTGGTTGAACCGCGCGTTCGACACGCACCCTCCGCTCGACGACCGGATCCGCACGCTGGAGTCCATGTGAGATTGGTTGGGTGGCGAGCGCGCGCCGGCACGCTCGCAGCGTGCGTAGTGCTCGTGGCCGGCGCGTGCAGCGACGGGAGCAGCGAGCAGGCCGCGAAGCCGAAGAAGCCGACACCGACGAGCACCACCACGACGACCATCCCGGTCCCGGTCGCACCGTTCACCAACCTGCCCGACACCGATGGCGTGGCGAATGGGCGCGCGTCGTTGGCGGTCAAGATCGAGAACAGCCCGGACGCGCGGCCGCAGTCCGGCCTCGATGTCGCCGACATCGTCTATGAAGAGGTCGTCGAGGGTGGGATCACCCGGTTCTGGGCCGTCTTCAACTCGCGAGCACCGGAGAGCGTCGGCCCGGTGCGTTCGGTGCGGGCCATGGACCCCGGCATCATCAGTCCGCTTGGCGGGGTGATCGCGTACTCGGGTGGCACCGGTCCGAACGTTGCGCTCGTCCGGGCAACCGGCTTGGTGTACGTGGACGAAGGCAACGCCGCCGATTCGCTGTACCGGGAGGGAAGTCGCAGCGCGCCGCACAACCTCTACGGGCGCACGGCGTCGTTGTGGGCGCGAGGTGGCACACCAGTACCACCACGACCGATGTTCCAGTACGTCGACGAAGGTGAATCGTTCACCGGCGTCCCGATCATCGCCTTCACGGTCGGCTTCCAGCCCGGCTACGACGTGACCTACGTGTGGAACGAGGCGCGGGCGGGTTGGCTCCGCTACCAACCGGCAAACGCACGGTTCGACGCAATCGGATCGACGCCGATCCCGAACCAGGTCGCGCCGCAGAACGTCATCGTGCAGTTCATCGACTACCCGAGGGGCTCCGAGGGTGACGTGATGGGCAGCGGCGCCGCCTGGGTGTTCTCGAACGGACAGTACGTGCAAGGCACGTGGACCAAGCTCTACCAAGGCGCGCCGACCAGCTTCAGCGACGCCAACGGTGAACCGATCGCGCTGACGCCCGGTCAGACCTGGGTCGAGCTCTTCCCGACGGGTGGGCCCGTGGGTGTGCTCGCGCCGCCACCCACGACGACCTCGACGCAGCCCGAGAAGAACCAGGACGACGACAAGAAGAAGCAGAAGAACCAGCAGGACGACGACTAGCGCGACCGATACCCCGGCCGACGCGGATCGGCCCGCCGGTACACTTGCCTGCATGAGCACCGACGCTCCCGGGCCTGCCTCGCACACTGTCGGCACGACTCGCGTGAAGCGCGGGCTCGCCGAGATGCTGCGGGGCGGCGTCATCATGGATGTCGTCACCCCCGACCAGGCCAAGGTCGCTGAAGATGCCGGTGCGGTCGCGGTGATGGCGCTCGAGCGCGTGCCGGCCGACATTCGGCGTGATGGCGGCGTGGCGCGGATGAGCGATCCGGCCATGATCGAGGGAATCCGCCAGGCAGTCACGATCCCCGTCATGGCGAAGTGCCGAATCGGCCACTTCGCCGAGGCCCAGGTGCTCGAGTCGCTTGGTGTCGACTACGTCGACGAGAGCGAAGTCCTCACGCCGGCCGACGAGGCGCACCACGTCGACAAGTGGGCGTTCACCGTCCCGTTCGTGTGTGGGGCGACGAACCTGGGGGAGGCGCTCCGGCGCATCGCCGAAGGCGCCGCGCTCATCCGTTCCAAGGGTGAAGCCGGCACCGGCAACATCGTCGAGGCAGTTCGGCACCTCCGTTCGATCCTCGGCGACATCCGCAAGATTCAGGTCGCGGACGAAGCTGAGCGCTTCGCGTGGGCCAAAGAGCTGCGCGCGCCCGTCGACCTCGTGCAGCAGGTTGCCGAGCGCGGCGAGCTCCCCGTGCCGTTGTTCTGCGCCGGCGGCATCGCTACTCCGGCCGACGCCGCGTTGGTGATGCAGCTGGGTGCGCAGGCCGTGTTCGTGGGCAGCGGCATCTTCAAGAGTGAGGACCCGTCACCGCGCGCAAAGGCGATCGTTGAGGCGACGACGCACTTCCGGGACCCGGCGATCGTGGCGAAGGTCTCCCGAGGCCTCGGTGAGCCGATGCGCGGCGAGGAGATCGAGGGCCTCGAGGTAAAGCTCGCCGAACGCGGCTGGTAGGCCATGACTCGGAGGCCTCCAGGTGATCGGCAAGGCGCCCGGCGCGGTCCGTAGGACGACGAGCGGGTACCCCGATCGTCGAGCGGCGGTTGCCAAGTGAAGGCGGGCGTCTTGGCATTGCAGGGAGCGTTTCGCGAGCACGGTGAGGTGCTCGACGCACTGGGCGTCGCGACCATCGAAGTTCGAACTCCACACGAGCTCGCAGGAATCGACGCGCTCGTCATACCCGGCGGCGAGTCGACGACGATGGGCATGCTCCTCGACACGTCAGGGTTGCGGGAGCCGATCGCGGAGCGACTGCGCGAGAGCCTGCCTGTGTTCGGGACCTGCGCCGGGTTGATCCTGCTGGCCGACGACGTGATCGACGGTCGCCCTGACCAAGAGCCGTTCGGTGTGCTCGACGCTCGAGTGCGGCGCAATGCATACGGTTCACAGCTCGCGTCGTTCGAAGCTGATCTCGACGTGCGAGGCCTCGCCGGCGGGTCGTTCCGGGCGGTGTTCATCCGCGCCCCGGTCGTCGAGGCAGTGGGCGATGCCGTTGAGGTCCTCGCCGAGCACGACGGCCACCCTGTGCTCGTGCGACAGGGCAGGATCTTCGCCTCGACCTTCCACCCGGAGCTGTCGGGCGACCTACGTATCCATGAACGGTTCCTCAGTGAGGTGATGACATGAGCGGCCATTCCAAGTGGCACTCCATCAAGCACAAGAAGGGTGCCGCCGACAAGGCGCGCGGCAAGCTCTTCGCCAAGCTGATCCGACAGATCGAAGTGGCGGCGCGAGAGGGCGGGGGCGAAGTCGATGCGAACCCGACCTTGCGCACGATGGTGCAGAAGGCTCGTGACGCATCAGTGCCGACTGATACAATCAAGAACGCGATCAAGCGAGGAACCGGCGAGCTAGAGGGCGTTCGGTACGAGACCGTTACCTACGAGGGCTACGCCACGAACGGTGTCGCGGTGCTCGCTGAGTGCCTCACGGACAACCGAAACCGCACCGGCCAAGAGGTCAAGAACGTGTTCACGCGCAACGGCGGCTCGCTTGCAGAGCCGGGCGCGGTCTCGTGGCAGTTCGAGCGCAAGGGCGTGATCATCCTGGAGAAGGCGGCCGCGACCGAGGACGACCTCATGCTCATCGCGCTCGACGCTGGCGCCGAGGACATCACCGATCAGGGCGACGCGTGGGAGGTCACCACCGGCCCGACCGAACTCCACGCCGTGCGCAGCGCGATCGACGCGGCCGGCATCGCGGTCACGAGCGCCGATCTGACGATGCTTGCGACCACGACCGTTGCGCTCGGTGCCGAGGCTGACGCACGCGCGGTCCTCCGGGTGATCGACGCGTTAGAGGAGCACGACGACGTGCAGAACGTGTTCGCCAACTTCGACATCCCCGACGAGGTGCTCGAGTCGGTCATGGCATGAGCAAAGGCCCGCAGGTCGGTGATCCCGCGCCCGACTTCACGTTGCCTGGCGTGCAGGGGCACGACCGCCGTGGCTACACCCTGTCGGACTACCGCGGGCAGAAGGTGCTCCTCGCGTTCTATCCGGGTGACTTCACCCTGGGATGCACGCGTCAGATGTGCACGTACCGTGACAACTTCGACGAGTTCACCGACGTTGATGCCACCGTGTTTGGCATCTCGCCGCAGGACGTCGACAGTCACGAGCGATGGATCGAGAAGCAGGGCTTCCAGTTCCCACTGCTTGCCGACACCGATCGCAAGGTGGCCGAGGCGTACGGCATCGCCGCACCGGTGATCGGAGTCCGGCGCTCGATCTTCGCCATCGACACCGCGGGTCTCGTGCAGTACCGCTGCACCGGCACCGTGCGGGCGATCTTCAAGCCACCGAAGGCGATCGCGGAGATCCTCGACCGAGCACCTTGAACCGCCCGACCGCACTAGATTGCGGCCCGTCATGGACGTCTCGGTCACAGTCAACGGTCAGCCGCAGCGGCACGACGTCGAACCGCGCACGTTGCTCGTGCAGTTCTTGCGCGAGTCGTGCGATCTGACCGGCACGAAGGTCGGATGCGACACGTCGTCGTGTGGCGCGTGCACCGTCCTCGTCGATGGCGAGTCGGTGAAGTCGTGCACGATGCTCGCAGCGCAAGCCGATGGCAGCTCCATCACCACGATCGAGGGCCTCGCGCAGGGCGGTCTGCAGCATCCTGTGCAGCAGGCGTTCGCGGAGCACCACGGCCTCCAGTGCGGCTACTGCACCTCGGGCATGGTGCTCGCTGCGGTCTCGTTCCTCGATGAGAACCCGAACCCCACCGAAGCGGACGTCCGACTTGGTCTCGAGGGCAACCTCTGTCGCTGCACCGGCTACCACAACATCGTGCAAGCCGTGCTCGCCGCGGCCCGGTCGAGATGATCCCGGCGCCGTTCGAGTACGTGCGCGCGGCATCAGCCGACGAAGCGCTTGCCGCGCTGGCCGAGCACGGCGACGATGCGAAGCTGCTCGCGGGCGGGATGTCGCTCCTGCCCCTCATGAAGCTGCGGCTCTCGACTCCGACCGTGCTCGTCGACGTAGGGCGAATCAGTGATCTCGCGCACATCACTGATGCCGGTGATCACCTCGCGATCGGTGCGCTGACCCGTCATCGCGAGCTCGAGACCAGCGACCTCTTGGCGAAAGAGTGCAACGTGCTGCGCTCGGTGGCCGCAGAGGTGGGTGACAACCAGGTTCGCCACCGAGGAACGATCGGCGGATCCACCGCACACGGCGACCCGGCGTCCGACCTTCCCGCGGTGTTGCTGGCACTAGACGCAACGCTGGTCGCACGTGGGCCGAATGGCGAGCGCACGATTGCCGCGAGCGAGTTCTTCCAGGGCTTCCTCGAGACGGTCCTGGCGCCCGACGAGCTGTTGACGGAGATCCGGGTGCCCAAGACCGGACCGACGGGGTTCTCGTACCAGAAGTTCAACCGTCGCGCGCAGGACTGGGCGATCGTGGGTGCGCTGGCCATTCGCAACGGAACGACACGCGTCGCACTGGTGAACATGGGTGCGACGCCAGTGCGCGCACAGGCAGTGGAAGCCGCGCTCGCGGGCGGTGCAACCGCACACGATGCGGCTGCCCATGCGGCTGAAGGCACGGAGCCGCCGTCGGATTTGAACGCGGGACCTGAGTACCGCGAGCACCTCGCACGTGTGCTCGTGCGCCGAGCACTCGAAGCCGCCGGCGTGTGAAGGTTGCCGCCGCGGTCCTTGCCGCGGGGCAAGGCACGCGGTTCGCCGGCGGCGAGCCGAAGCCGCTGGCGCTCCTCGGCGGTCGGTCCCTCGTGTCGTGGGCCCTCGATGCCGCGCTCAGCAGCGACCTGCGGCCCGTCGTGCTCGCCGTGCCAGCGGACGCGGACACACTGGCCTCCACCGCGACTGCCGAGGTGCAGGTCGTGGTCGCCGAGCACGCTGCGCAGGGGATCGCCTGGTCCTTGCGGGCAGTGCTCGACCAGCTGGAAGGAATCGATGACGTGTCCGCTGTGTGCGTCGGACTGGCCGACCAGCCGCGGATCGGTGCGAACGCCTACCGGCGACTCGCGGCAGCACATGGAGACGGCGCGGAGATGGCGGTCGCGATCTACGACGGGCAGCGAGGGAACCCGGTGCTGATCGGGCGTTCCCTCTGGTCCGCAGCGCGCGAGCTCGATGGCGACGTTGGAGCGAAGGCGCTGATGCAGGATCACGACGCGACCGAGGTGGATTGCACGGGTACGGGAGATCCACGCGATGTCGATACGCTCGACGACCTGCACGCGCTCGAGGAGGAGACCGGTCGACCATGAAGATTGAGGACGAGTTCCGGGTAGCGGTGCCTGTCGAGCAAGCCTGGGCAGTCTTCCTCGACGTCGAAGGGATCGCGCCGTGCATGCCGGGCGCGCAGCTCCAAGAGGTGGAAGGCGACGAGTACCGCGGGACGGTGAAGGTGAAGGTGGGACCGATCACCGCGCAGTACAAGGGCGCAGCGCGGATCATTGAAGCCGATGAGGCGGTACGGCGCATCGTCATCAAGGCCGACGGGCGTGATACCCGCGGGCAGGGCAACGCATCGGCGACGATCACCGCCGCGCTCCAGCCCGATGGCGACGGCACCAAGGTCTCGATCGACACCGACCTCAACGTCACCGGCAAAGTCGCGCAGTTCGGCCGCGGCGTCATGGCCGACGTCAGCGCCAAGCTCCTCGCGCAGTTTGTGCAGTGCCTCGAGTCGACCAAGCTCTCCGGTGACACGCCACCACCGGCGGCGAGCACGCCATCACCTCAGGCGTCGGCGGAACCTGCGGCAGACGCGGGTGTGCGGACCATCGACGCGCCCGAGGCCGAGGCCGTCGACTTGATGAAGGTCGCTGGGGGCGCGGTGGCGAAGCGGCTCGTGCCCCTCGTGGGGGCGGTCGTCGTGATCGGGCTGATCATCTGGCTCGTCCTGGAGTGACGTCTGGAGTGGGGCTCGACTGAGGCCATCCACCAACCTGTCCGCCTCGGCTCGTAGGATCGAACCCGTGTTCGATCCGTCCGGGCCTGTGCTCGGCATCGACCCTGGCCTGTCGCGCTGCGGGTACGGGGCGGTCCATCCCGACGGCGGCCAGCCGCGGGCCGTCGCCTTCGGCATCCTCAGCACGCCTCTTGGTGACCCGCTGCCGGATCGCCTCGCGGCGCTCGAAGCCGACCTCACGGCGCTCGTGGCCGAGGTCGGCCCCCGAGCGATGGCGGTGGAGCGCGTGCTGTTCCAGGCGAACGTGCGCACCGCGATCTCCGTGGGGCAGGCGAGTGGCATCGCGCTCGCCGTCGCGTCCCGCGCCGGGATTCCCGTCACGCATTACAGCCCCAATGAGGTGAAGCTCGCCGTCACGGGGTTCGGCGCGGCGGCGAAGGCGCAGGTACAGGTGATGGTGCAGCGTCTTCTCGGGCTCGCCACCGCACCACCACCCGATGCCGCCGATGCGCTCGCGCTGGCGATGTGTCACGGATCATCCGCACGCACGACCGAAGCGGTCGGCGACACCCCGCCAGGTCGAGGATTCGAGGCGGCGGTCGCGGCCGCGATGGCACGGGAGGGAGCTCGATGATCGGATCCCTGCGCGGTGATGTGCTCGACCGCAGTCCATCTGGCGAAGTCGTGCTCGATGTTGGCGGCGTGGGGTATCGGGTGCTCGTCCCTACGGGCGCGCTCGAAGACCTTCGTCCCTCCGCCCCTGCGTTCCTGTATACGCACCTGCATGTGCGCGACGACGCGATGGTGCTCTTCGGGTTCCCGACGCGCGAGGAGCGCGACACGTTCGAGGTGCTGATCGGCGCGCCCGGCGTCGGTCCGAAGCTCGCGCTCGCGATCTTGTCGGTGCACTCCCCGTCGTCGTTGCGTCGTGCGCTGCTCGACGACGACCTTGACGCGCTCACCTTGGTGCCCGGCGTCGGCAAGCGGACGGCGCAGCGATTGTTCGTCGATCTGCACGCCCGCCTCGAAGTGCCGCCGATGGGGGCGATCGCCGACGATGCGGACCACCCATCAGCACGCACCGAGGTTCGAGAAGCGCTGGCCGGCCTTGGCTACGGCACCGATGAGGTGCGCGAGGTCCTTGCTCGGCTGCCCGACGAAGGTGCTGTCGAAGACCTGTTGCGTGATGCACTCCGGCAGCTCGCCGGTGCACGCGCGTGATGCCGAGGCGCTGACCGCATGAGGGACGAGCTCTTGGCCGCTGTCGCCGATCCGGTTGAACGCGCCGAGGAGACGACGCTCCGACCGCGTCGCCTCGACGAGTTCGTCGGTCAGACCAGCCTCAAGGAGCACCTCGAGATCATGTTGGGCGCTGCTTCGCGGCGCGGGCAGGCCGTCGACCATCTCTTGTTCGCCGGCGCGCCGGGTCTTGGCAAGACGACTCTCGCGTGCATCGTCGCGACCGAGCTCGACGTCGGGCTCCGGATCACGAGCGGACCCGCGCTCGAGCGCGCGGGCGATCTCGCCGCGATCCTCACCAACCTCGACGATGGCGACGTGCTGTTCATCGACGAGATCCACCGCCTGCCCCGTGCAGTGGAAGAGGTTCTCTATCCCGCGATGGAGGACTTCCAGCTCGACATCGTCATCGGGAAAGGACCGTCAGCGCGCTCGATCCGGCTCGACCTCCCGCGCTTCACGCTGGTCGGCGCCACGACGCGGAGCGGGATGATCACGGGACCGCTGCGCGACCGATTCGGCTTCCTCGCCCGCCTCGACTACTACGAGCCCGACGACCTCGTCTCGATCCTCCAACGGTCCTCGCGCATCCTTGGGGTGCCACTCGCTGCGGAAGGTGCAGTCGAGATCGGGCGGCGCGCTCGTGGCACGCCTCGGATCGCGAACCGTCTGCTGAAGCGGGTGCGTGACTACGCGGAGATGCGCGGCGACGGTCAGATCGATCTCGCGACCGCTGGTGCGGCACTGGCGTTGTTCGAAGTCGACGAGCTCGGGCTCGACAAGGTCGACCGCGCCATCTTGCACGCACTGTGCGCGATGTTCTCCGGTCAACCGGTGGGTCTGGGCACGCTCGCGGTCGCCGTGGCGGAGGAGCCCGAGACGGTGGAAGACGTCTACGAACCGTTCCTCCTGAAGCGGGGGCTCATCCAACGCACCCCACGCGGCCGGATCGCGACGGCGAGTGCGTACGCACATCTCGGGGTCGTCGCTCCCGCGAACACGGCGAGCTTGTTCGACTCGGAACCCACGCCGCCGGAGTCCTGAGAACGCCCTCCGCTACCATCCCCTGACTCTTCAGGGAGCGTTTCGATGGTGTACGCAATTGCTTGGTTTGCACTGCTGTTCGTGGCCTTCTACGTGTTCGTCGTACGTCCTCAGCGTCGCCAGGTCACGGCACATCGCGCCTTCGTGGCGAGTCTCGAGATCGGTGACGAAGTGATCACCGCCGGCGGGCTGTACGGCACGGTCCGCGCGCTGCGCGACGACGTCGTGGAGCTCGAGGTCGCCGATGGCGTGGTCGTGCGGATGGCCCGGGCCGCAATTGCTCGACCCGTCGCAGCGCCTGTCCCCGCCGAGGACCTCGATGACGAGACTGCCTGACCGGTGACGCTTCGCCGTCTCAAGACCTACCTCGTCGTCACCATCCTGGTGGCGTTTGCCGGCGTTGCCGGTGTCGTGGCTGCCGGCGACGAGCCCGTGCTCGGCCTCGACCTTCAAGGCGGGATCTCCATCGCCTACGAAGCCGTCGGGCAAGCCCGGCCCGGGGCACTTGACGTGGCACGCGACATCATCGAGGAGCGCGTGAACGGTCTCGGTGTGTCACAAGCCGAGATCACGCGTGAGGACCGCACAATCACGGTGAACCTCCCTGGGGTGAGCAACCGCGACGAGGCGGCTCGGATCGTGGGCCAGACCGGCGAGCTCCGATTCCGCGGTGTGCTCGCGGTCGTCGGACCCAAGGGACAAGAGCCTGAGGAGGCGAGCACCACCACATCGAGCGGTGCCGTGGCTCCGACGACGACGACCACCACAACCCCACCGAGCCAAGAAGCCTTGCGGGCCGCGATCAAGGCGTGCGACACCGAGACAGTCAGTGCCGCGTTGGCCGCGGGTGAGCAGATCCCAACTACATCGTTCGAGGACAACAAGCGCAAGGACTGCGTCGTGCTCCGCGAGCGCGAGAGCCGGAACCGGATCTACCTCGGTCCTACCGAGGCGACGGGCGGCATCGTCCAGAACGCGAACTCCGAGTTCGCGCCGGGTCAGGGGTACGCGGTCAACGTCAACTTCACCTCAGAGGGGAGCGTGGAGTTCGACACGATCGCCGCGAAGTACGTGCAACAGCAGCTGGCGATCGTGCTCGACGACCGCATCCAGTCGGCACCCGTGATCCAAGAGGCTTCGTTCCAGGGCACCGCGCAGATCACCGGCGACTTCACGGTGGACGAGGCCGACGAGCTGGCCAAGGTCATCAACTACGGCGCGCTGCCCGTCCGGCTCGAGAAGCTGAACACTGTCAGCCTTTCGCCGACGCTCGGCCGTGACCAGCTCGACGCGGGCATCGCGGCCGGCGCGATCGGACTCATCCTTGTTGCCGGGTACATGCTCATCTACTACCGGCTGCTCGGTGCCGTCGTCATCGCTGGTCTGCTGCTCACCGGGATGCTCACGTACGCGCTCATCACCTTCTTGGGCTCGACCGTGAACCTCGCCCTCGACCTTGCCGGTGTCACCGGTCTGATCGTGTCGATCGGCGTCGCCGTCGACTCTTACGTCGTGTACTTCGAGCGATTGAAGGATGAGGTGCGGACGGGCAAGACCGTGCGATCGTCGGTGGACCGCGGGTTCACGCGCTCGTTCCGGACGATCCTTGCCGCCGACCTCGTGTCGATCATCGGGGCGGCGGCTCTCTTCTTCGTTGCTGCCGGTTCGGTCCGCGGCTTCGCGTTCTTCCTGGGGCTGTCGACATTCCTCGATCTGCTGGTCGGCTACTTCTTCATGCATCCGGCGGTGTCGTTGCTCGCGCGTCGGCCGGCCCTGGTTCGGATGCGCGGTGTGGGCATCGCCGCAGGTCTTGATGCCCCGGGGGTCCAGGCGTGACCACGACACCGATCGTCACGTCGCGCCGAGGGTTCTTCCAGACGCTGCGCGACATCTACCACGAGAAGACGAACTTCGACTTCGTCGGTCGGTCGTGGCTCTGGGCGATCATCTCCGGCACTGCTCTGCTCGCATCGATGGCTGCGCTCGCGCTGTCGGGTCTGAACCTCGGGATCGACTTCGAAGGCGGTTCGCAGTGGCAGCTCACCGTCAGCGGCAAGACACCAGCGGTCGCCGACGTGCGCGATGTCGTCGAAGAGGCTGGCGCGCTGGAAGCCAAGGTGCTGCTGCTCGGCGACGACGGGGTGCGGGTGCAGTCGGCAGAGCTGGGCGACAAGGCTCAGGCGCGGGTCACCGAGGCGCTCGCCGAGTACGGACAGGTTGATGCCGGTGACGTCTCGGTCACCGACGTCGGTCCGACGTGGGGCGATCGCATCAGTCGAAAGGCGCTCGTCGCGCTCCTTGTGTTCTTCGTGCTGATCGCGATCTATCTGACGTTCCGGTTCGAGGGGAAGATGGCACTCGCGGCCCTCTCGGCCGTCGTGCACGACATCATCATCACGGTGGGTGTGTACGCCATCACGGGGTTCGAGGTCACCCCCGCCACCGTGATCGCGTTCCTCACGATCCTCGGGTTCTCCCTGTACGACACGGTCGTGGTGTTCGACAAGATCAGCGAGAACACGCCGACGGTCGGGGCTGCACGGGGAGACACCTACTCAGCGATGGTGAATCGCTCGATGAACTCGGTCCTGATGCGCTCGCTGAACACGTCGTTCGTCGCGCTGCTCCCGGTCGCGTCGCTGTTGGTGGTGGGGAGCGGGTTCCTTGGTGCGGTCACCATCCGCGACTTTGCCCTCGCGCTGTTCGTCGGGCTTCTGGTCGGCGCGTACTCCTCGATCTTCGTGGCAACGCCGATCCTGGCCTGGATGAAGGAACGGGAGCCTCGCTATCGAGCGTTGCGCGACCGCTCCGCGGCGCACATGGCGCGGGCTGGGGTGGCGCCAGCCCAGCCGTCGCCCGACGACGCGGCGGAGGTCGAGCCGGGGACGATGCCGCCAGCACCGCCTCGCCCACCCGGTGCGGTCGCGCCGCGCCCACGCCAGCAACGCCGGAAGCGCAGGCGCTGACCCGCGATACTTGAGGGGGTGAGCACCCGCGAGACTCGTCCGGATCGTCGGTCGGGCCTCAGCCTGCCGTGGCGTCGTCATCACGTCGATGTCGAGCTCGCACCGCTCTTCGCGTCGTTCCACAAGCGGCACCGCCGAGCTGACACCGCAAGGATCGAAGAGGCATTCGACGTTGCGCGGCAGGCGCATGCCGACCAGGTCCGTCGATCGGGCGAGCCCTACATCACCCATCCACTCGGTGTGGCGATGATCCTTGCCGAGCTTGGGCTCGACGACGTGACGATCGCGGCGGCCTTGCTGCACGACGCAGTCGAGGACACTGCGATCGCGCTCGAGCACCTCGAGGAGCAGTTCGGGTCGGAGATCGCGTCGATCGTCGACGGGGTGACGAAGCTCGACCGGCTTCAGTTCGAGTCCAAGGAGGCCCAGCAGGCGGCGACCTTGCGGAAGATGCTCGTGGCGATGGCGAGCGACATCCGAGTGCTCCTGATCAAGCTCGCAGATCGCCTCCACAACATGCGCACGATCGCGTCGCTTCCCGAGGTCAAGCAGCGCCGCATCGCGCAGGAGACTCTCGACGTCTACGCGCCGCTCGCGCATCGCCTGGGCATCGCGGACGTGAAGTGGCAGCTCGAGGACCTTGCGTTCGCGGTGCTTCACCCGAAGCGCTACGCGGAGATCGAGCAGATGGTCGCGAGTCGGGCACCTGCGCGCGACGAAGAGCTGCAAGCCGTCATCGCTCAGATCAAGGATCGGCTTGCCGAGCTGCACATCGACGCGCAGGTGCAGGGTCGACCGAAGCACTACTGGTCGATCTACGAGAAGATGATCGTGAAGGGCAAGGCGTTCGACGAAGTGCAGGATCTGATTGGTGTGCGCGTCGTCGTCGGCTCTGTGAAGGACTGCTACGGCGCACTCGGCTCGATCCACGCGCTGTGGGCACCGGTGCAAGGTCGCTTCAAGGACTACATCGCGATGCCCAAGTTCAACCTGTACGAGTCCTTGCACACGACGGTCGTGGGTGCGGAAGGCAAGCCGGTCGAGGTGCAGATCCGCACGCACGAGATGAACCGCCGGGCTGAGCAAGGCATCGCGGCGCACTGGGGGTACAAGGAGCGGTCTCAAGCCGAGGACCTCGCGTGGCTGCACCGGATGGTCGACTGGCAGCAAGACACCGACGATCCGACCGAGTTCATGCACACGTTGAAGGTCGACCTCGAGCAGGACGAGGTGTTCGTGTTCACGCCCAAGGGTGAGATCGTGACCCTCGCCGCCGGCGCGACCCCGGTCGACTTCGCGTACGCCATCCACACTGAGGTCGGCCACCGTTGCATCGGTGCGCGCGTGAACGGTCGCCTCGTGCCGCTTGACGGCGCGCTCCAGTCCGGCGACTCGGTCGAGATCTTCACGAGCAAGGTCGAGGGTGGCGGCCCCAGCCGCGACTGGCTCCAGTTCACGCGGACGCCGCGCGCGCGCACGAAGATCCGGCAATGGTTCTCCCGCGAGCGCAGAGTTGATGCCATCGACACCGGTCGAGAGGAGCTCACGAAGGCGCTTCGCCGCGAAGGCCTGCCGGTCCAGAAGATGGCTCGGTCGGCCTCTCTCACCGCGGTCGCCGAGGCGATGCACTACGCCGACCTCGAGGCGTTGCACGCGGCGATCGGAGAGGGTCACGTCTCGGCCCTGGCCGTGGCCCAGCGCGTGCAGCGCGAGTTGCGCGGCGGGGAGGAGCAGCTTCCGGTCACCATTCAGCGGCCACCAACTTCGGCTCGCGGACGCAAGGCCGTTGGAGTGCACGTCGAGGGACTCGACGACGTGATGGTGCGCCTGTCTCGGTGCTGCACACCCGTGCCCGGTGACGAGATCATGGGCTTCGTCACGCGCGGCAGAGGTGTGTCGGTGCACCGATCGGACTGTGCAAACGCAGTCGCGCTCTTTGCACAAGCGCACCGGGTGATCGAAGTCGAGTGGGACCACGACGAGACCGCCACCTTCGTGGTGTCCGTGGAGATCGAGGCGCTCGACCGGTCGTCATTGCTGCGTGACGTCGTGCAGGTGCTCGCTGAGCACCACGTGAACATCCTCGGTAGCACCTCCCAGACCAGCAGCGATCGCGTTGCCCGGTTCCGGTTCGAGTTCGAGCTGGCCGATTCAAGCCACCTCGAGTCGCTGCTGAAGGCCGTGCAGCGTGTGGACTCGGTGTTCGACGCCTACCGCGTCCTGCCCGGCGCCGCCGCGACTCGCACCTGATCCACAGCTCGGCTCCGCGCCGCGCTCCCGGTCTTCCGACCAGAGCTCTGCTTGGCCTCCGGGCGCCCTCAACCACCCCAGATCGAGGGCGGGCGGGTCGTACGATCGGGCGATGGCCGCGTCCGATGCCTCTCCCTATCGCGCGCCCATCGGCACTCACGATGTGCTCCCGCCCGACTCGGAGCGGTGGGCCGCGGTTGTCGGTCGCTTCGCCGAACGAGCCGCTCGGTTCGGCTACGGCCTCGTCATCACGCCGATCTTCGAGCACGCCGAGGTCTTCGAGCGCATCGGCGACTCGACCGACGTCGTCCGCAAGGAGATGTACGACTTCGTCGACCGCGGTGACCGCCGTCTCGCGCTTCGGCCCGAGGGGACTGCGCCCGTGGTGCGCGCCTACGTGCAGCACCGTCCGACACCGCCGTGGAAGACGTGGTACGTCGCGCCGAACTTCCGCTACGAGCGCCCCCAGAAGGGCCGCTACCGCCAGCACTGGCAGCTCGGCGCGGAGGTGCTCGGTGTCGATGATCCTGATGTCGACGTCGAGGTGATCGCACTCGCGCACGGGTTCTATGCCGATCTCGGGCTGCGCCAGGTACGGCTGCTCGTCAACTCGATGGGAACGCCCGAGGATCGCGCCGAGTACGTCGAAGTCCTTCAGCGCTATCTGCTCGACCACGCCGAAGGGCTCGACCCCGAGTTCCGTCAGCGCGCCGAGGAGCATCCGCTGCGCGTCCTCGACGCGAAGCAAGAAGCGTGGCAGGACGTGATCGAGCGTGCACCGCAGCTCACCGAACACCTTTCGGCTGATTCCCGCGTGCACTTCGAGCGGGTGCAGGAGGGTCTCGAGGCGCTCGGCATCGAGCACGAGCTCGCGCCACGGCTCGTGCGCGGCTTCGACTACTACACGAGCACCACTTTCGAGTTCGCCAGCGACGCGCTCGATGCCGCTCAGAACGCGATCGGAGGCGGCGGTCGCTATGACCGACTTGCCGAGGAGATGGGGGGACCGGCCACACCCGGCATCGGCTTCGGCATGGGTATCGAGCGCATCCTCATCGTGTGCGATGCGGAGGGCGTGTCCGTCGGCACGGATGCGCCCGCACTCGATGCGTTCATCATCGACAACACCGGTGGTGAGGCCGCGACCCGGCTGGTTGCGCAGCTGCGCGACGCGGGGTTGCGGGCCGACCGATCGTACGGAGGCCGATCGGTGAAGGCGCAGTGGAAGGAAGCGGATCGGTCGGGCGCGGCCTACGGCGTGATGATCGGTCCCGACGAGCTGGCCCGCGGTCAGGTGGGCGTGAAGGACCTCCGCGGTGCACACGGTGACAAGGAGCAGGCCGAAGTCGTGCTCGAGCAGGTCGCGGCCTGGTTGCTCCAACGAGCTGAGGAACGCGCCCGATGATGCGCTCGCACCGTGCCGGTGATCTGCGTCCAGAGCACCGCGGTGAGCAGGTGACCGTCTGTGGTTGGGTCGACGGTCATCGTGACCACGGTGGCGTCGTGTTCGTCGACCTGCGCGACATCGCGGGCGTGGTGCAGGTCGTGCTCGACCCGCAACACGTGCAGGGCGCCGATCCGCACGCGGTGCGATCGGAGTTCGTCTTACGGGTCACCGGACTCGTGCGCGACCGGCCCGACGGGACGATCAACACCGAGCTCCCGAGCGGCGCGATCGAGGTTGCTGCTGAACAGGTCGAGGTGCTCAACGCATCCGATCCGACGCCGATCCCGATCGACGAACGGGCTGAGGTCGATGAGGTGCTTCGGTTGCGGCACCGCTATCTCGATCTGCGCGGCCAGCGGATGCAGTCGAACCTGCGCCTTCGTGCGCTGGTCACGCGCACGCTGCGCAAGGAGCTCGACGAGCGCGGGTTCATCGAGATCGAGACGCCATTGCTCATCGCGTCGACCCCCGAGGGTGCGCGTGACTTCGTGGTTCCAGCTCGGCTCGCGCCGGGGTCGTTCTACGCGTTGCCGCAGAGTCCACAGCTCTTCAAGCAGCTGCTCATGGTGGGCGGGATGGATCGCTACTACCAGGTCGCGCGCTGCCTGCGAGATGAAGACCCGCGCGCCGACCGGCAGTTCGAGTTCACGCAGCTCGACGCCGAGATGAGCTTCGCCGACGCCGAAGACGTGATGGAGGTGATCGGCGCGGTGGTGGCGGCCGCGATCGAAGCGGCAACGGGTGAGCCCGCACCCGCGGTCGAACGCATCACGTGGCACGACGCGATGGAGAGGTACGGCACGGACAAGCCCGACCTGCGCTTCGGCCTGGAGCTGGTCGACGTGAGCGAGGTGTTTGCCGCGACCGAGTTCCGAGCGTTCCAGGCCGATGCGGTGAAGGCGATCCGTGTTCCGGACGGTGGTGACTTCGCCCGCAACCGACTCGACGGCCTGATCGAGAGGGCGAAGTCGCTCGGCGCCGAGGGCCTGGTGTGGATGCGAGTGCAGGAAGGTGGTGTGCTCGACGCACCGGTCGCGAAGTTCCTCTCCGAGGCTGAGTGCATCGGTCTCGTCGACTGCACCGCAGCCGAGCCGGGCGACCTGCTCCTCCTCGTCTCCGGGGACCGGTCGCTCGTGCGTCGCGTGTTGGGGACCATTCGTCTCGACCTCGGTCGGCCGCCGGTCGGTGAAGGGCCGATGCGGCTCGCGTGGGTGGTCGACTTCCCGCTCTTCGAGGCCGTCGACGACGACGGCAACCCGGTGCCGGCGCACCATCCGTTCACGACGCCACACCCCGACGATCTCGAGCTGCTCGCGTCCGCGTCCGGGCCCGCGCTCCTCGCGGTCCGCTCGCTGGCATACGACCTCGTGCTCGACGGATGGGAGCTGGGGTCGGGGAGCGTTCGAATCCACCGAGCCGACCTCCAGCAACAGATCTTCGAGCTGCTGGGCATCAGCCCCGAGCAGGCACAGGCGCGATTCGGGTTCCTCCTCGACGCGTTCCGCTACGGAGCTCCGCCTCATGCCGGCTTCGCGTTCGGCATCGACCGTCTCGTCATGATCCTGTGCGGTGAGGAGAACATCCGAGAGGTCATCGCCTTCCCCAAGACGCAGTCGGGTGCTGACCCGCTCACCGGCGCGCCGACTCCGCTCGAGGCCGTGCAGCTCACCGAGCTCGGCTTGAACGTACGTCCACCGACGAAGAAGGGCGGGTAGGTCACGGGAATGCCAAAGGCGATCGCCCGCGGCGCAGGTACCGACCATCGTGGGTCGACTCCGCCCGCTTTGTCTCGTGCGGCGGCGGGTGGCAAAGCCACGCGCCGCCGCGGCCGCAGTGAGCCGGGGCAGAAGCCGCCGCTTGCGGCGGCGACCAATGGACATGGGGGCTGGCGCGAAGCGCCCGGCCCGCAGGGCCGTAAGCAGAGATGATGGACCTCTTCAGCACTGCGGTCGAGGACCGGCTGCGGTCACGCGCGCCACTCGCCGCGCGCTTGCGGCCGCGCTCGCTGGATGAGGTCTTCGGTCAGGAGCATCTCCTCGCGCGCGGCCGCCCGCTGCGCACACTGATCGAGTCGGATCGCCTGTCATCGGTCGTGTTGTGGGGGCCGCCGGGCACCGGGAAGACCACGATCGCCCGACTCGTCGCGGGCGCAACCGAGAAGGCGTTCGAGCCCCTCTCGGCCGTGAGCGCCGGAGTGAAGGACGTGCGTGAGGTCGCAGCCCGGGCGCGCGCGCGGCTCGGCGAGCAGGGCCAAGGAACCATCCTCTTCCTCGACGAGGTGCACCGCTTCAGTCGGACGCAACAAGACTCGCTCCTCCCGTTTGTCGAAGAGGGGTTGTTCGTGCTGATCGGTGCGACGACGGAGAACCCGTTCTTCGCGTTGACCGGGCCGCTGTTGTCACGGTCAAGCCTCTTCCAGCTGGAGCGACTCGAGCCGGCTGCACTCGCCGCGCTGCTCGAGCGCGCGCTGACGGATCCACGAGGTCTCGACGGAACGGTCGAAGTGGATGAAGACGCGATGGAGCACCTCGTCGACCGTGCCGACGGAGATGCGCGTCACGCGTTGACATCGCTCGACGTGGCAGCAGCGCTCGCCACCGAGACCGGACGACGTTCCATCGCGTTGTCGGACGCTGAGGCGGCGCTCGCGCTGCGGGCCATTCGCTACGGCGACGACGAGCACTACGACGTCCTCTCCGCGTTCATCAAGAGCATCCGCGGCTCAGACGTTGACGCCGGCCTCTACTGGCTCGCGCGGATGCTCTCGGCCGGGGAGGATGCCCGCCTGATCGCACGGCGGCTGGTCATCCTCGCCTCGGAAGACGTCGGCCTCGCCGACTCCAACGGATTGGTCGTTGCCGACGCGGCCGCTCGCGCGGTCGAGTTCGTCGGGCTCCCGGAGGCACAGCTCAACCTTGCGCACGCCGTCGTGTACCTGGCTCGGGCACCCAAGTCGAACTCCGTGCCGATCGCGCTGGGTGCCGCGCACGCCGACGTTCGTGACCTTCCCGCCGGTCGAGTGCCGGTGCACCTCCGCGACTCCCACTCTCCGGGTGCGGCCGTGCTCGGGCACGGCGAGGGCTACCAGTACCCCCACGACGCGCCCGACGGGTGGATCGACCAGGAGCACCGACCCGACGAGGTGGCCGGGCGTCGCTACTGGCATCCGACGGGCCGTGGCAAGGACGTCGATGTCGCCCGCGAGGCACCCGAACCCAAGGAGTCGCGATGAGCGCGGCGGAGTGGATCGGAATCCTCGGCGTCGTGGTCCTCGGCGTCGTGGTGCTGCTGACGCGGGCGCGTCTGGCGCGCGCCACCCGGCAGCTGCACCACCTCGAACGACGGGTCAGCGAGCTCGAGATGTCGATGAAGGTTGTCGAAACCGAAGCCCACCTGGCTGGCGCGACCGCCCGACGCGCCGCCGCGGCCGCCGGTGCCGAGGAGCCCCCTCCTCGAGTTGTGTTCGAGCCGGTGACCGGCCGCCTCCTGCGTGTGGTCGCGGTCGGTGCCGGAGCGCGCCGAGCACTCCACCGGCTCGCACGCCCGGTTGGACGCCGGCGGGCGGTGTGAAGCGGATCTTCTGGGTCGGCGTGGGCTTCGGTCTCGGCGTCGCCGCGAGCCGCCGACGCGGCGCGAGGCCACGCGGCCACGGTCGCGCCGGTGGTTGGGCGCGCCGCCACGTGCGGGACGCGCTCGCGGCTGGACGCACAGAAGCCAAGCAGCGCGAGGCCACACTTCGGTCGGTGTTCGCCGCCCCGAGCCATTGGACTGAGAAGCGAACAAGCGACAGGACGCGCAACCTCGACAAGTAGCCTGGATCGGATGCCACCGCGCACTGCCGACGAGCTTCGGGCTGCATTCCTCGCCTTCTTCGAGGCGCGCGGGCACGCGGTCGTGCCGTCGGCCAGCCTGATCCCGCACGATCAGACGCTGCTGTTCACGAACTCCGGCATGGTGCCGTTCAAGCCGTACTTCGTGGGCGACGAGACCCCTGCTTCACGCCGCGCCACATCGGTGCAGAAGTGTGTGCGCGCGGGCGGCAAGCACAACGACCTCGAGGACGTCGGGCGTACGAATCGTCACTTCACGTTCTTCGAGATGTTGGGCAACTTCAGCTTCGGCGACTACTCCAAGACCGAAGCGATCGAATGGGCGTGGGAGCTCTACCAGGACGTGCTCCAGCTGCCGGCCGACCGGTTGTGGGTCACGGTGCATGTATCCGACGATGAAGCGGCGGAGATCTGGCACAAGCGGATCGGGTTGCCCGAAGCTCGCATCCAGCGTCTCGACGAGGACAACTTCTGGCGCATGGCCGACACCGGGCCGTGCGGGCCATCGAGCGAGATCTTCTGGGACCTCGGCGAGGAGTTCGGCGCGGACGGTGGTCCGGTGGTCGACGAGAACCGATACGTCGAGCTGTGGAACCTGGTGTTCATGCAGTACAACGCTCAGCCCGACGGGCAGATGGTCCCGTTGCCCAGTCCGAGCATCGACACCGGTGCCGGCCTCGAGCGGAACCTGGCCGTGCTACAAGGTGCGGCCACCGTGTGGGACACGGACGCGTTTCGTCCGCTCATCGCGGCGGCCGAGAAGGTCAGCGGTGTCACCTACGGGGGCTTCCCGGGATCGGACGCTGACACCTCGCTGCGCATCCTCGCGGAGCACGGTCGCACGATGACGTTCCTTGTTGCCGACGGTGTCGTGCCGTCGAACGAGGAGCGGGGCTATGTGCTGCGTCGAATCATCCGGCGCGCGGTCCGTCACGCGTTCCTGCTCGGCGCCACCGACGCGGTGACGCCCGCACTGGTGGACGCCACCGTCCGCTCGATGGGGAACGCGTACCCAGAGATCGTCAAGAGCCACGAGCTCGTCGCGAGCACCGTGCAACGCGAGGAAGAGCGATTCCGCCAGACCCTCGAACGCGGGCTCGACATGCTCGACGACCTCCTCGCGAAGGGTGATGTGAGCGGGGAGGACGCGTTCTTCCTGCACGACACCCTCGGCTTCCCGATCGATCTCACGCGCGAGATCGCGCAGGAGCACGCGCACAACGTTGATCTCGCCGGCTTTGAGGCGAAGATGGAAGAGCAGCGCCGCCGCGCGGTCGCGGCCCACAAGTCCAGTGCCACCGCCGCGCCGACTGAGGCCTACCGCGAGCTCTATGAGGAGATCGGGGCCACGGAGTTTGCCGGGCGCCAGGAGCTCGAGACGGTCGGTGCCAAGGTGCGCGGGCTCGTGCAGCACGGTGCGCGAGTTTCGGATGCATCCAGCGGCGAGATCGAAGTCGTCCTCGACCGCACTCCGTTCTACGCGGAGTCCGGCGGGCAAGTGGGCGACACGGGCACGCTCACCACGGATCGAGGCGTGCTCGTGCGCGTCATTGATACCCAGTACGGCTTGAACGATCTTGTCGTCCATCGCGGCACGGTCGAGGAAGGAACGGTCGGCGAGGGCGATGAGGTCACCGCGCGGGTGGACACCGAGCGTCGGAACCGCATCCGACGCAACCACACCGCGACTCACGTGCTGCACTGGGCGTTGCGCGAGGTGCTCGGCTCGCATGTGCAGCAAGCCGGGTCATTGGTCGCGCCAGACCGGCTTCGCTTCGACTTCAGCCACTTCGAGGCGGTGACCCGCGAGCAGCTCGACGAGATCGAAGCGCGCGCCAACGCGGAGGTGATCACCGACGCGCCCGTCCGTCACTACGAGACGACGAAGGAGCACGCCGAGAGCCTCGGAGCGATCGCGTTCTTCGGCGACAAGTACGGCGACCTCGTGCGTGTGCTCGAAGCCGGTGCGCATTCGATCGAGCTGTGCGGTGGCACGCATGTGCATGCGCTCGGGTTCATCGGCCCGATCAAGATCGTCAGTGAGGGATCGATTGGCGCGAACCTCCGACGCATCGAAGCCGTGACTGGCGACGGCGCACTGGCGTACATCCGTCAAGAGGAGATGGCACTTCGCGATGCGGCCGATCGCCTGAGCGTCGGACCGACCGAGGTCGGGGAGCGTGTGGAGCGTCTGCTCGCGGAGATCAAGGAGCTGCGCGGCGCGGCTGAGGCACAGCGCCGCGGCGAAGCCACCGCCGACGCCAAGTCGCTCGCGGCAGGCGCCGTCGACGGGGTCGTGGTGGCGCGCCGTGACGGGCTCAGCAACGACGACCTGCGTCGTCTCGCCATCGCCGCCCGGGATGCCCTCGGCTCGGGGATCGTCGGACTCATCGGACTCGCGCCCGACGGCGCCAAGGTCGCGCTCTCCGTGGCGGTCACCAAGGATCTCGTCGAGCGCGGTGCAAACGCGGGGACCGTGGCCCAAGCGGCAGCGAAGGCGGTGGGCGGGGGTACGGCGAAGCAGTCCGATGCGGTGGCGGGCGGCGGACCCAACATCGCGGCCATCGACGAGGCCTTCGCCCTGCTCGAGGAGCAGGCCAAGCAGGCTGCGGCCGCCGCCGCGGGCTAGACACCACTCATGGCGCGGGTGCTCGGCGTGGATCTCGGCGCGGTCCGCATCGGACTCGCCTGCTCGGATCCGACCGGCACGTTGGCCTCACCGCTGACGGTGCTGACTCGAAGCGGTGACGTCGGTGTGGACCACCGCGAGATCGTTGACGCGGCGCGTGAAGCGGGTGCCGAGCGGATCGTCGTCGGGCTCCCACGTTCACTCGACGGGAGTGAAGGACCGTCTGCGCGCGCAACCCAGGGTGAGGTCGAAGCGCTGGCCGAGTGCGCGGGACCGGATCTCCCGGTCAGCGTGCACGACGAGCGCTTCACGACCGTCGGTGCGCAGCGACGTCTCGCGGATGCTGGAGTGAAGGGACGATCCCAGCGCGGCGTGGTCGACGCCGCGGCTGCCGCCGTCATGCTCCAGTCCTGGTTGGAGTCGTCATCGTGAGCGGCTGGGATCCGAACGAGCCGCCCCGCGGTCCCGAACGCGGTGGTGCGGCCGCTCCCGGTGGGAGAGGTCCAGGACGTCCGCGGCGCGGACCCAGCACCCGACCGGCACCGCCACCATCGGAGGCGCCGACCGAGCAGATCGCCGCAGTCGGTCGGGGTCAGCAGCCACCGTCGCGCGCACGGACTAGTCGTCCGCGCAAGAAGAGAGGTCGTCGCCGCAACGCACGCGTGTTCATCGTGATCGGCGTGATCCTCGCTCCGTTCTTCATCGCGGGTGCCTGGTTCGCGTATCAGCTGCGACCAGGGTCCGACGGGCCCAACGTGATCATCACGGTCAACGAAGGCATGGGCACGTCGGAGATCGCCGACGTGCTCTCGGAGAAGGACGTGATCGGCTCCGGCCTCGCGTTCAAGCTCTGGACGACGATCAGCGGCGGCGGACCGTTCCAGCAGGGCTGTCACACGTTGCACGAAGGACTGGGGATCCGCGGCGCCATCAACGCGCTGGAGCAGACCGGTGGCGACAAGATCAACGGCAAGTGCGTCCTTCCGACGGAGCAAGCCGACCTCGAGCTGTTCCTGCCGCCGCACCGCCGCCTCGACCAGATCGCCGCCCTCGTGAGCGAAGTCACCGGACGCGACCCGCTCGAGTTCATCGCGGTGGCCAACTCCGGCACCATCCGCTCGCGATACCAACCGCCGGAGGTGACATCGCTCGACGGCTTCCTCTTCCCGGACACATACCTGATCGGCGCGAACTGGACCGACGAGCAGATCATCCAGCGTCTCGTCGACCGGTTCGACGAGATCGGCGACAAGGTCGGTCTCGCGAACGTGCAGGGGCTCACGCCATACCAAGCGATCGTGGCGGCGTCACTCATCCAGACTGAGTCCAAGCTGGTCGAGGACGCCCCGCTCATCTCGGCGGTGATCCGGAACCGCATCAACCAAGGGATGCTGCTGCAGATCGACGCCACGCTGTGCCGAGCGCGCTTCGAGACCACTGGCGTCGGTTGCCCGCCGGTGCCGACCGACGCCGACAAGGAGATCTCGTCGCCATACAACACGTACATCGTGCAGGGCTTGCCGCCGACGCCGATCGCCAGCATGACTGAGGCGTCGCTCCAGGCCGCGCTTGCACCCGCGGCCGTCCCCTACCTCTTCTACGTGATCGCGGACGAGAACGGGAGGCACGCGTTCGCGACCACGCTCGAGGAGCACAACCGCAACGTCGAGGCCGCGCGCGCCAAGGGCCTCCTTTGACGAACGCCCTCACGGGGGCCACCAAGGTGGCCGGCATCATCGGCGACCCGGTCAGTCACTCGCGGTCACCGGCGATCTGGAACGCCGCCTTCACCGAAGCAGACATCGACTGGGTGTTCGTCGCGTTCGCCGTCCCGGGCGGACAGGCTGGGAACGCGGTCGCCGGCGCCCGCGCTTTGGGTCTCGCCGCGCTCACGGTCACGATGCCGCACAAGGCCGACGCCGCGAGCGCGTGCGATGAGCTCTCTGACACCGCCTCCCGGCTCGGTGCGGTGAACGCGATCGTGCAGAGGGACGGGCGTCTGGTCGGACACTCCACCGATGGTCCTGGGTTCGTGCAGTCCGTGCGGGACGCAGGCGTCGACCCCGGTGCCAAGTCTGCGCTCGTGCTCGGCGCGGGTGGTGCCGGACGCGCGATCGCATTGGCGCTCGGCGAAGCCGGAGCGAAGGTCGTCGTGGCGGCCCGGCGTGAGGCTGCGGCCGAAGACGCCGCCGCGTTGGTGCCGGGTGGCCGCGCAGTTGTGTTCGATGCGATCGACGCGGAGCTCGAGTCCGCGCAGCTGGTAGTGAATGCAACGCCCATCGGCATGAACGGGAAGGCGACACCGCTCGACGTGCAACGCCTCGACGCCGACGCGTGCGTCGCCGACACGGTGTACCACCCCCGAGAGACGCCGCTGCTTGCTGCGGCTCGCGCACGCGGCTTGAAGTGTGTGGATGGCCTCGGCATGTTGGTGCGCCAGGCCGCCCTGTCGTTCGAGTCGTTCACCGGCGTCGAAGCACCACTCGCGGTCATGCGGGCAGCGGCCGAGACAGGCGGATGAGCGCCGTTCTGATCGCCGGCTGTGGTGTCGCCGGTCTCGCTGTCGGGTTCGCGACCTGGGTCTTGGTGGAGCGCGTCCCTGACCGCCAGTCGTCGTTGAAGCGCCCGTATGAAGAGGTTCGCACCGCGCTGCGCACACCATGGGGACTGACCGTCGTGCTGGGGACTGGCGCACTGTGGGCAGGAGTCGGGGCGAGCATCGGTGAGGCGTGGGTGCTGCCCGCCTTCTTGGTGTTGGCAGCCGCTCTTGTGCTCCTCTCGGCGATCGACCTGCGCCACTACATCCTGCCGAACCGCATCGTGTTCCCGTTGGCCGTGGTCGAGCTGGTGCTCCTTGGCGCCGCAGCGGCCGCCAAGGGTGACGCCGATCCGTTCTTGCGGTCGCTCGCGTGCGGCGGGGGCGCGTTGCTGGCGTTCACGACCTTGCACCTCATCTCGCCGCGCGCGATGGGCTTCGGCGACGTGAAGCTGTCGTTCGCCCTCGGGCTCGCGCTGGGTTGGCTCGGCGTGGGAGAGACGGTGCTCGGGCTGTTCCTCGGCTTCGTCTACGGAGCGGTGATCGGTCTTGTGCTCATCGCGACCAAGGTGCGCTCTCGGAAGGATCATGTGCCCTTCGGACCGTTCCTGGCGATGGGTGCGATGACCGCGGTGCTCGTTGGTGATGCGATCGTTGAGGCCTATCGCGGTTGATCGCGAGGTCGAGGAGCGTGGTGATGTCCCCGAGAACCTGAGAACACGTCCGGTATCCTTGTGTCGTGTTGCGTTACCTGACTGCTGGTGAGTCCCACGGCCCGGCATTGGTCGCGATCGTCGAAGGGCTCCCTGCGGGCCTGCCCATCACCATCGAAAACGTCGCTGACGAGCTCGCGCGCCGTCGCCTCGGCTTCGGGCGTGGGCCCCGGATGCGCATCGAGCAGGACGAGGTCGAGTTCCTCGGCGGTGTGCGGCACGGTCGGACTCTCGGATCCCCAGTCGCGATCTCGATCCGCAACACCGAGTGGCCCAAGTGGTCCGAGGAGATGTCGCCGGCGCCCGGGCGCACCGAGAAGCCGCTGACGACACCGCGGCCCGGTCATGCTGATCTCGTCGGCATGCAGAAGTACGGGTTCGAAGACGCTCGCGACGTCCTTGAACGCGCGAGTGCGCGTGAGACGGCGGCGCGGGTCGCGGTGGCGGCGCTGGCGAAGGGTCTGCTCGGCCATCTCGGCGTGAGCGTCTTGAGCCACGTCGTGCAGATGGGGTCCGTGCGCGCGTCAGCCGACCGACGGCCCAAGCCAACCGACCTGGACACCGTCGACGAGTCGCCCGTTCGTTGCTTCGACCCCGATGCCGAAGCCGCCATGATCGAAGCCGTCCAGGTCGCGGCGAAGGACGGCGACTCGCTGGGTGGCGTCGTCGAAGTGCTGGCGTACGGAGTGCCGCCGGGGCTCGGTTCGCACGTCCACTGGGATCGCCGCATCGACGCGTTGCTCGCGCAAGCGCTGATGAGCATCCAGGCGATGAAGGGCGTCGAGCTCGGCGACGGCTTCGAGGTGGCTGGTCGACGCGGCAGCCAAGCCCACGACGAGATCCTCTGGGACGACGACGCGAGTGCCTACCGGCGCGGCTCGACCAAGGCCGGCGGCACGGAAGGCGGGATGACGACGGGTGACCTGCTCGTTGCCCGCGTCGCGATGAAGCCGCTGTCGACACTGAATCGTCCGGTGCTCAAGACCGTCGACGTCGCCACGAAGCAGGAGACCGTCTCCTTCAAGGAACGCACCGACGTGACCGCCGTGCCCGCGTCGGGGATCGTCGCCGAGGCGATGACCGCGATGGTGCTCGCCGGCGAAGCGCTGCGGAAGTTCGGCGGCGATTCGCTCGCCGAGCTGGTGCGGAACCACGACGCGTACCTCGCGTCGCTTGGCTGAGACGCAGCGGAGCCGTGCTCGGACGAGCGGGACGGCGGAGTGGAGTCGACCCGTAGTGGTGACTCGGGAGACCGCGCGCCATCTCGTGTTGATCGGACTCATGGGTGCGGGGAAGTCGACCGTGGGTGGAGCGTGCGCGCAGCGCCTGGGGCGACCATTCGTCGACACCGACCGGGTCGTGGAGGCAATCACCGGTCAGACGGTGGCTGAGATCTTTACGAATGGCGGCGAGGCCGCGTTTCGCTCGCTCGAACATCAAGCCGTCGCGGATGCGTGTGCATCGCCGGAACCTCTGGTGATCTCGTGCGGTGGCGGTGCCGTCCTCGATCCCGAGAACCGTCGTCAGATGCGCGCGTCGGGCACGGTCGTGTGGCTGCGTGCCGCCCCTCAGGTACTTGCCGATCGCGTCAACCCGAACCTCGCCGACCGACCGCTGCTGCCGTCGTCAGGCGCGCGTGACGAGCTCGCACGCTTGGCTGAGCTGCGGGGAGCGGCATACGAAGGTGCAGCACACGTGACGGTCGATACCGACGATCGCTCGCTTGAAGAGGTCGTTGACGCGGTGCTGGAGGAGCTGGTCCGATGCCCGTCGTGACCGTTGCGGTCGAGCCGCCGTACGACGTCATCGTGGGCGGAGACGCCCTCGAGCAGCTCCCAGGTGTGGTGAACGGTCGACGGCGTGTCCACGTGGTCTCGCAACAACAGGTGTGGAGCGCGTGCGGCAATCGCCTGGCCGAGGCGGGCGCGACCGCGCTCGGCGCACTCACCCAGATCGGGGAGGGTGAGGAAGCCAAGTCGATGGCTACGGTCGAGCTGCTGTGTCGTGAGTTCGTTCGCGACCAGCTCTCGCGTGCGGATGTCGTGGTCGCCGTTGGTGGCGGCGTCGTTGGCGACACCGTCGGGCTGGCCGCGGCGGTGTACCACCGCGGCATCGACGTGGTTCAGGTGCCGACGACGTTGCTTGCACAGGTGGATGCCGCGATCGGCGGCAAGACCGCAGTGAACCTTCCCGAGGGCAAGAACTTGGTAGGAGCGTTCCATCAACCGATCGCGGTGATCGCGGATACGACGACGTTGGCCACGCTGCCGGATGCTGACTACCGGTCTGGCTTGGGTGAGGTCGTGAAGTACGCGCTGATGCCCGAAGGCCAAGAGGTGGCATCGATCCTGGAGTCAGAGTCGGACACCGTCCTCGAGCGCGAGCCCGAAGTGCTCGGACGGTTGGTGTCCGAGTGCGTCGCGATCAAGGGCAAGATCGTGGCGGCAGACCCCGAAGAGCGCACGGGTGCGCGGGCAACGTTGAATCTCGGTCACACCCTTGCGCACGCGTTGGAGACCACGTCCGGACACACCCTGGCTCACGGCGAAGCCGTTGCAATCGGTCTGGTGTTCGCGTTGAACCTCGCTCACCAGCTTGAGCGAGTTGGCGCCGATGCGCCAGAGCGAGCGGTGACGATCCTCCAGTCCCTCGGGCTCCCCGTCGCCGTCCCCGACACCGCCCCGTCGGCGAGTGACCTGCTCGCGGTGATGGCCCGCGACAAGAAGGCCAAGGGCGGACTGACGTTCGTGCTGCCCACGGACGGAGCGCTCAGCACCGTCGACGACCCGCCGCAGCACGCGCTCGACGCCGCGTTCCGAAGCGTCGGTGTGGGAACCTGACTCCTGATGGGCACCATCCTTCTGTTGTCCGGACCGAACTTGAACCTCTTCGGTGAACGTGAGCCGGAGATCTACGGCAACGACACGCTCGACGACATGGTTGGGGACGCGCGAGCGGCGGCGGAAGCGGCGGGGCACGCGCTCGAGCACCTCCAATCCAACGCCGAGGCTGAGCTGATCGAAGCCATCCACGGTGCTCGTGGCCGGTGCGAGGCGCTCGTCATCAACGCCGGTGCATTGACGCACTCCTCGTTCGCGCTCGCCGACGCGTTGGAGACGTTCGACGGCGTGAAGGTTGAGCTGCACGTGTCCAACCCTGCGTCGCGTGAGGAGTGGCGTCGCCTGTCCGTAATCGCGCCCTATGTGTCCGGCACCGTCGCCGGATTTGGGCGCGCAGGCTACCGCCTGGCGATCGAGGGCGCGATCAGCAAGATGGCGAACCGATGACGACGCTCCCGACGATGGACGTCGGCAGCCGCATTGCGAGGCTGCGGTCGACGTTCGAAGTGGCTGAGATCGACGCGCTGCTGGTCACCCGACTCCCGAACGTTGCCTACCTCACCGGCTTCACGGGCTCTGCGGGTGTGGTCCTCGTGACTCCTGGCGACGCCGTGCTCGTCACCGACGGTCGCTACGCCCAGCAATCGACGGAGCAGCTTGCGCACGCGGGCGTTACGGCCAGGGTCGAGATCGCTTCGACACCTGCCGCGCAACAAGCTGCCCTGACGACGTCACCCATCGGTACGCGCCTCGGACTCGAAGCGCACGGCGTCACGTGGGCCCAACAACGCACCTACTCCGAGTGGTTCACCGCTGAGACGCTCGTGCCTACGGAGCACCTCGTCGAAGGACTTCGAGCTGTGAAGGAAGCCGGTGAGGTCGCTCGCATCAAGGCCGCGTGCGACATCGCCGACGAGTCGCTCGCGGCGGTGCTGCCCCGCTTGAAGGAGGGCATCACCGAGCGCGCCTTCGCGCTCGCGCTTGAATGGGAGATGCGAGGCCGCGGCGCTACCAAGACGAGCTTCGACACGATCGTTGCGTCCGGACCGAATGGCGCGAAGCCCCACGCGCGACCGACGGATCGAGTCATCGGCGAAGGTGAGCTCGTCGTGATCGACTTTGGGTGCGTCGTCGACGGCTACTGCTCGGACATGACGCGCACGGTCAGCGTCGGCGACCCTGGCGCCGACGCACGCAAGGTGTGGGATGTCGTCGCGGCCAGCCAGCGCGCCGGGCGCGATGCGGTGCGCGCGGGCATCGAGTGCAAGTCAGTGGACCTCGCGAGCCGCGCCGTGATCGATGACGCGGGGTGGGGTGAGGCGTTCGCCCACGGAACCGGTCATGGCGTCGGGCTGGAGATCCACGAGGCGCCACGAGTGTCGGCGACAGCGGATGCTACGTTGGAGGCGGGCCACGTCGTCACCGTCGAGCCCGGCGTCTATCTCCCCGGCATTGGTGGCGTGCGGATCGAAGACACTGTGGTCGTGACGTCCGACGGCGCCGAGGCCCTCACCGAGTTCCCCAAGTCCCTCGTCATCTGAAGCCGAGTCTTCCCAACGTCTGGTGCGCCCGTGAGCATCTCCACGAACGACCTCAAGAACGGCATGGCCCTGAACCTCCCAGAAGGGCTGATGACGGTGGTCGAGTTCCAGCACGTGAAGCCCGGCAAGGGCGGCGCGTTCGTCCGCACCAAGCTGAAGAACTTCCGGACCGGAGCAGTGCTCGACCGCACGTTCCGCGCCGATGAGAAGGTGCCGCTCGCCGTCATCGACAAGCGCGACATGCAGTACCTCTACCGAGAGGGTCCCGCGCTCGTGTTCATGGACTCCGAGAGCTACGACCAGCTGCACGTCGAGGCCGATGTTCTCGGGAGCGCGGTCGACTACCTGCGTGAGGGTGACACCGTCGTACTCCCGGTCTACGACGGCTCCGTGGTGGGCGTTGAGCTTCCCGCCGCCGTCGAGCTTGCGGTCACCGTCACCGAACCTGGCATCCAGGGTGACCGCGTGTCGGGCGCCCGCAAGCCGGCCACGCTCGAGAGCGGTCTCGTCGTGCAGGTGCCCCTCTTCGTCGAGCCGGGCGACTCTGTGAAGGTCGACACGCGCACCGGGGAGTACCTCGCGCGCGTCTGAGACGCGCGGCAGCCTGATGGCGACGCGGCGCGAAGCCCGTGAGCGGGCACTGAGCCTCTGTTACGAGCTTGAGACCCGCGGCCTGAGCGCGGATGAGCTGCTGGCCGAGCTGACGGTTGCTCCCGACCCCTATGCCGAGCACGTGGTGCGCGGGGTGGACGAGCACCGCGAAGAGATCGATGCGCTGCTCCGCAAGCTGTCGGAGCACTGGGCCCTCGAACGCATGCCCGCGATCGACCGTGCGCTCTTGCGCATCGGCAGCTACGAGCTCGGGTGGGAGCCGGAGCTCCCGCTCGCCGTCGTGATCGACGAAGCCGTCGAGCTGGCCAGTCAGTACTCCACGAAGGACTCCGGCCGATTCGTCAACGCACTGCTGTCGCGCATCGCCACGGAGCTCCGCGAGTGACTGCGACCCCGATCGAGACCGTGCCGATCGCCTCCCCCACAGAGACAGTCGGTGATCCAGACACCGAGGACATCAACACGACAGATCGGCCGTGGCTCGTGATCGTCTGGAACGACCCGGTCAACTTGATGTCGTACGTCGTGTACGTGTTCCAGAAGCTCTTCGGCTATTCGCGAGAGAAGGCAACGCGCCTGATGATGCAGGTTCATCACGAGGGCAAGGCCGTCGTGTCCGACGGGAACCGTGAGAAGGCCGAAGCCGACGTCGCGCGCCTCCATGGTTACGGGCTATGGGCAACGATGGAGCACCCGTCGTGAGCCCCGTGCTCAAGAAGAAGCGCGGCGGGCTGGAGCTCACGCTTTCGACCGAGGAGCGTGACCTGCTGCGAGCGCTGCAGACCGAGCTGCGGGCGCTGTACGAAGCCGGTCCCGACGACGCCGACCCGATCCGCAGCCGTCTGTTCCCGCGCGCGTACCTCGATCCGACCGCGGAAGACGCGGAACGGGAGTGGCGTGAGCTGGTCCACCCTGAGCTCGTGCGCGACCGAATGGCTGCGCTGGATCAGCTGCTCGCCAGCCTGGAGCCGACGCCTGGGGCGCGCGGTCGGATCGTTCTCACGCTCGAGGGCGAGTCGATCGACGCGTTGCTCTCGGTGCTCAACGATGCCCGGCTCGCGCTGGGAACTCGGCTCGGTGTCACCGACGACATCGATGACGACGAGCTCTATCCCGACCATCCGCTGGCACCCGAGATCGCGGTGTACTCCTGGCTCACGTACCTCGAAGGCCTGCTCGTCGACACGCTTCTAGGGGACATGCCCGACTGATCCAGTCCATTGGTCACCTCCGCAAGCTCCGGCTCCGTCGTCGTTCGGGAGGCGGAGCCCCACCAAACGACTACCGTCCGTTCACGTCGACGGAGGGGTCATGGGCTACCTGGACGGCAAGACGATCGCGGTCACTGGCGCCGGGCGAGGCATCGGACGCGCAGTTGCCATGGGATGTGCGGCGGCCGGCGCCAACGTCGTGGTGAACGACTTCGGCGTCGGCATCGACGGCAACGACCCCGACAGCGAGGTCGCGAACTCGGTGGTGGCCGAGATCGAAGCCGCGGGCGGCACGGCGGTCGCGGTCGCGGACAGCGTGACCACGATGGCCGGGGGTGAGCGCATCGTCCGTACCGCGGTCGACACCTACGGCAGCATCGACGGCGTCGTCTGCGTCGCCGGCATCCTGCGCGAACGGATGCTGTTCAACATGGCCGAAGAGGAGTGGGATCCGGTCATCGAGACCCACCTCAAGGGCACGTTCACGGTGTTCCGCGCCGCGGCCCCCATCATGCGCGAGCAGAAGTCGGGAACGATGATCGGCTTCACCTCCGGCGCGTTCGCTGGCAGCGTCGCGCAAGCCAACTACAGCGCCGCCAAGGGCGGCATCGTGTCGCTCGTGAGGAGCGCGGCGGTCGGGATGTACAAGTACGGCGTCACCGCCAACTGCATCGCACCGGTCGCCAAGAGCCGCATGTCGGCCAACGTCCCCGGCGAGCTCACCATGGGTGAACCAGAAGACGTCGCGCCGATGGTCGTGTACCTGCTCGGCGACAAGGCTCGTCACGTCACCGGCCAGGTCTACACAGCCAACGACGGGATCATCGCGGTCTGGAACCAGCCAGCCGAAGTACGCCAGATGCACAAGGACGGTCGCTGGACCCCCGAGGAGATCGCCGAGCGCTTCGATGAAGTGGGCCAGGAGCGCCAGCCGATGCTCGACCGCCTCGACGCGATGGCGAAGGCAGCGGCGGAGAAGAAGTCCGAGGGCTGACTCGGTCCAACGTCAAGGCGATTCCTTGACACGCCGATAGACTCTTCAAGACCGTGAATAGAGTCCTGTGAGGCTCCAACGGTGAGGAGAGCCAGAGATGGTCGACGCCTCGAGCGCCGCCGCACAGCCTGACGCCACGGCCGCCCCTGGGGGCGGTCGTTTCGCGATCCGGGCACACGTGCTCTCGGCTGATGACCTGCGGCGGGCGCACACTCGGATTGCACACGAGATCGTCGAGCGCAACCACGGTGCCGGCGAGGTCGTGCTGCTCGGGCTCTACACGCGGGGGGTGGCGATCGCGCAGCGTCTGGCTGCCGCGATCAAGGAGTTCGAGGGCGAAGACGTGCCGGTGGGGGCGCTCGACGTCGCGTTCTACCGGGACGACATCTCGCTGCGACCGGTGCAGCCGCTCGGCCCTACCGAGGTACCGGTCGACATCACCGGACGCACGGCCGTGATCGTCGACGACGTCCTTTTCACCGGCCGCACCGTGCGCGCCGCGCTGGATGCCATCAATGCACTCGGTCGACCCCGGGCGGTGCAGCTCGCGGTGCTTGTCGACCGCGGTCACCGGGAGCTTCCGATCCGGGCCGACTACGTCGGAAAGAACCTGCCGACGAAGATCGCCGAGGACGTGCGGGTCAGGCTCGTCGAGACCGACGACACGACCGATGACGGCATCGAGCTGTGGGGCCCGGCATGAAGCGAGCGCCCGCGGCGCAGGTACCCTGCGCCGCAGCGAGCGGGGCCCTAGCGGCCTGGCGGCGTAGCCGCCGGGAGCGGGGATGATGAAGAACCTCTTGTCGATCGACGACCTCGACCGCACCGCGCTTGATGAGCTCCTCACCCTGTCGGAGGACTTCCTCCACGTCACCGAGCGCGAGATACCGAAGGTACCGGCGCTCCAGGGCAAGGTCGTCGTCTCACTCTTCTACGAGGACTCCACGCGCACCCGCATCTCGTTCGAGACCGCGGCCAAGCGCCTGTCGTGCGACGTGATGAGCTTCAGCGTCGGGTCGTCGTCGGTGAACAAGGGCGAGGGACTGCGCGACACGGTGCAGACCATTGCCGCGATGGGCATCGACGCGGTCGTGGTCCGACACTCCGCGGCAGGTGCGCCGGCGCGGGTAGCGAGCTGGATCGACGCCAGCATCATCAACGCGGGCGACGGCAGCCACGAGCACCCCACCCAAGCGCTGCTCGATCTCCTCACGCTGCGTCGAGCGCGCGGGCCCGAGCTCGACGGGCTGCGCGTCGGGATCGTTGGTGACATCGTCAACTCCCGGGTTGCCCGCAGCCTGGTGCTCGGGCTCGACAAGGTCGGCGCGAACACCACGCTGATCGCACCGCCGACGTTGCTGCCGACCGTGCTCGACGGTTGGCGCGCGAGCGTGACGCACGACCTCGACGACGTGCTCCCCGAGCTCGACGCGCTCTACCTGCTTCGCATCCAGCGGGAGCGCAAGAGTGCGAACCGCTTGCCTCGACTCAGTGAGTACTCCGCGCGCTGGGGCCTGACCGTCGAGCGCGCCGCTCGCTTGAAGCCCGACACCCTCGTGATGCATCCAGGGCCGATGAACCGCGGCGTCGAGATCGCGGCGGAAGTGGCCGAAGGTCCTGCGTCGCTCATCACCGAGCAGGTGACTAACGGGGTCGCCGTGCGCATGGCCGTCCTCTACTCGCTCCTCAGCTCGGGGGCGCGTGTTGCCTGAGCATGGAAGCGTCGTCATCAAGGGCGGGCGGGTCGTCGACCCAACGGGGGAGCGGGACGCCGACGTGGTGGTGGCGAACGGCTCGGTCGTCGAGGTTGGAACGAACCTGAAGGCCGACACCGTGCTCGACGCCAGTGGCTGCATCGTCTCACCCGGGCTGGTCGACCTGCACGTCCACCTGCGCGAGCCCGGTGACGAAGACGCCGAGACGATCGAGACCGGAGCACGCGCCGCCGCGCTCGGTGGCTTCACCGCAGTCATCGCCATGCCCAACACCCGGCCACCGCACGACGAGCCCAGTGTTGTGGCTTCGGTGCTCGCGTCCGGTGCTCGTTCGCTCTGCGATGTGCACGCCGCAGGCTGCGTGACCGAGCAGCGCGCCGGTGAAGCGCTCGCTCCGCTCGGAGAGCTGCACACGCTGGGGGTACGGATGTTCACCGACGACGGCGCTTGCGTGTCCGACGCCGGCGTGATGCGCCGCGCCCTCGAGTACGCGCGCTCCCTGCCCGACGCGGTGATCGCCCAACATGCCGAGGACCCTGCACTTGCTGACGGTGGGCACATGCACGAAGGCGCATGGTCCAGCCGGTTGGGCATCGCCGGCCGACCGGGCATCGCCGAGTCCACCGTCGTGGCTCGCGACTGCGAGCTGGCCGAAGCTACTGGAGGGCGAGTGCACTTCCTGCACCTCTCCACTGCGGCGGCCGTCGATATCGTGCGCGAGGCCAAGGCGCGCGGCATTGCGGTGACTGCTGAAGCGGCACCCCATCACTTCACGCTCACCGACGCCGAGTGCGCGACCTTCGATCCCGTCTACAAGGTGCACCCACCACTTCGAAGCGACGCCGACGTGGCCGCGGTGAAGGCCGGACTTGCCGACGGGACGATCGATGCGATCGCGACCGATCACGCACCGTACGCGAGCGAGCAGAAGGAACGCCCGTTCGAGGAGGCGCCGCCGGGGATGCTCGGGCTCGAGACCGCGCTCGCGCTCACGATCACCGAGCTGACGATCCCAGGCGTGCTCTCACTCGCTGACGCGCTGGCCCTGCTGTCGTGGCGTCCGGCCGCGGTCGCGGGCCTCGCGGAGCACGGTCGACCGATCGCGGCGGGGGAGCCAGCCAACCTCTGCGTGTTCGACCCGGCGCTGAAATGGGAAGTCGACGCCCATCGCCTCGCGAGCAAGGCGCGCAACACGCCCTACGCGGGACGCTCGCTCACCGGCCGCACGCGTCACACCGTGCTGCGCGGTCGACCGGTCGTCGTCGACGGCGAGGCGTGCGCATGACTCAGGTGGACGCGGTGCTGATCCTCAAGGACGGGACGCTCTTCGAGGGCGAAGCAATCGGCGCGCCGCCGGCCGATGGCGTGGCCACGGGTGAGGTGGTGTTCAACACCTCGCTCTCGGGTTACCAGGAGATCGTCACTGATCCGTCGTACGCGGGGCAGATGATCTCCTTCACCTACCCCCACATCGGCAACTACGGCGTGAACGATCACGACCTCGAAGGCCGGCGACCGTTCTGTCGCGGCGTCATCGTGCGCGACCTGGCCCGCCGCGCGAGCTCCTGGCGCGCTACCGACACGCTTCCGGCGTTCCTCGAGCACCACGGAGTGCCCGGCATCACGGGCATCGACACTCGCCGCCTCACGCGTCATCTGCGCGACGTCGGAGCGATCCCTGGAGCGATCGGAACCGACGAGACGACGGTGCGCGCCGCCGCGATGCAGGCCGCCGGTACTGACGGCATCGATCTCGTGGCCCAGGTCACCATTGCCGCGCCGTACGTGGTTGGTGACCCAGACGCTCCGTTCTCGGTCGTCGCGTATGACTTCGGGATCAAGACCACGATCCTGCGCAAGCTCACCGCCGCCGGCTGCCGCGTCGAGGTCGTGCCCGCCAGCACCGCCGCGGCTGACGTGCTCGCCCGCACGCCCGACGGCGTCTTCCTCTCCAACGGCCCCGGTGACCCCGCTGCCGTCGAGGGCGCAGCCGAAGAAGTTGCGGCACTGCTCGGTGAGGTGCCGGTGTTCGGCATCTGCCTCGGGCACCAGATCCTCGGCCTGGCGTTGGGCGCGGAGACCACGAAGCTCCCGTTCGGCCATCACGGCGCCAACCACCCGGTGCGCCACGAGCTGACCGGACGCGTCGAGATCACCAGCCAGAACCACAACTACATGGTGCAGGCCGACACGATCCCCGGCGGCGCCGACGTCACGCATGTGAACCTCAACGACGGGACCGTTGAGGGCCTTCGCGTGCGCGGCATCCCGGCGTTCGGCGTGCAGCACCACCCGGAAGCCGGACCCGGACCGCACGACGCTGCGTACCTGTTCACCGAGTTCACGGACCTGATGACGGCAATCTCAGTGACGGGCGACTGACGTGCCGCGACGCGACGACATCGAATCGATCCTCATCATCGGCAGTGGCCCGATCATCATCGGGCAAGCCTGCGAGTTCGACTATTCCGGCACCCAGGCCTGCCGCGTGCTCCAGCGCGAGGGCTACCGAGTCATCCTCGTGAACTCGAACCCGGCGACGATCATGACGGACCCGGAGTTCGCCGACGCGACCTATGTGGAGCCGCTCGACGTCGCGAGCGTCACCCGCGTCATCGAGCGCGAGCGCCCCGACTCGCTCCTGCCGACGATCGGTGGCCAGACCGCGCTCAACCTCGCGATCGCCTTGCACGACGCGGGTGTGCTGGAGCAGTACGGCGTCGAGCTCATCGGCGCGAGCGTCGAAGCGATCCACACCGCGGAAGATCGCTCGCGCTTCAAAAGCGCCATGGAGGAGATCGGTCTGCGCGTTCCTTCATCGGGGTTCGCCTACAGCGTGGAGGAAGCGGTCCAGATCGCCGCGGCGGTCGGCTATCCGATCATCATCCGACCGTCGTTCATCCTCGGCGGCGGGGGCACGGGCTTCGCGAACGACGAGAACGAGATGCGCGAAGCGGCGGACCGAGGACTCGCGGCCAGCCCGTCGGGGGAGATCCTCGTTGAGCAATCCGTGCTCGGCTGGAAGGAGTACGAGCTCGAGGTGATGCGCGACAGCGCCGACAACGTCGTCGTCATCTGCTCGATCGAGAACTTCGACCCAATGGGTGTGCACACCGGCGACTCGATCACCGTCGCCCCGGCGCAAACCCTCACCGACGTCGAGTACCAGCACATGCGCGACGCCGCGTTCGCGTGCATCCGCCGCATCGGTGTCGACACCGGCGGCTCGAACATCCAGTTCGCCGTCAATCCCGACAACGGCGAAATGGTCGTCATCGAGATGAACCCGCGGGTGTCGCGATCGAGCGCGCTCGCGAGCAAGGCCACTGGGTTCCCCATCGCCAAGATTGCCGCGTCGTTGGCCGTCGGCTACCGCCTCGACGAGATCCGCAACGACATCACCCGCGAGACGCCGGCGTCGTTCGAACCGACGATCGATTACGTGGTCACCAAGGTCCCTCGCTGGGCGTTCGAGAAGCTGCCGGGAGCGTCGCCCGTGCTCGGCACGCAGATGCAGTCGGTCGGAGAGGTGATGGCGATCGGCCGTACCTTCCCCGAGTCGCTGCAGAAGGCCCTGCGCAGCCTGGAAAGCGGACGGCTCGGCTTGAACTGTGATCCCGCCGAAGCTGCCGCCGATCGCATCGATGTCGATGAGCTCGTACGCGCCGCCGCCACTCCCACGCCCGATCGGATCTTCCTCGTCGAAGCCGCGTTGCGTCGCGGTGTGTCCGTCGATCGGCTTCACGACGCCACAGCGATCGATCCGTGGTTCCTCGACCAGATGCTCGCCATCACCGAGGAGCGCGCTGCACTCACCGATCGCTCCGCCGCAGGACTGTCTCGCGCCGACTGGCGGCGCGCCACCCGGCTCGGGTTCGGCGACGAGCAGCTCGCCTACCTATGGAGCGAACCCGTCGAAGCAGTGCGTTCGGCCCGGCTTGCGCACGGCGTGGAAGCGACGTTCAAGACGGTAGACACCTGCGCGGCGGAGTTCGCGGCGCGCACGCCGTACCACTACGCCACCCACGAAGACGAGGACGAGGTCGCCGCCGTCACCCGCGACGCGGTAGTCATCCTCGGCAGCGGACCCAACCGCATCGGCCAGGGCGTTGAGTTCGACTACTGCTGCGTCCACGCTGCCTTCGCGCTGTCGGACGCTGGCTACGAGACCGTGATGGTCAACTGCAACCCCGAGACAGTGTCCACCGACTACGACACCAGCGATCGGCTCTTCTTCGAGCCCCTTGGCATCGAAGCGGTGCGCGACATCTGCGACGCGCTCCGCCGCGACGGGCCGCGTCTGGCCGGAGTCATCGTCTCCCTCGGCGGGCAGACACCGCTGAAGCTCGCGCACGCCCTCGAGGACGTGGGGATCCCTGTGCTCGGCACCAGCCCCGCGTCGATCGATCTGGCCGAAGACCGCGAGCGCTTCAACGCCCTGTGCTCGTCGCTCAACATCCCTCAGCCCGAAGGCGGCACTGCAACCACCGTCGACCAAGCGCGCGCGATCGCGGAGAAGATCGGGTATCCGGTGCTTGTCCGGCCGTCGTACGTGCTTGGCGGGCGCGCCATGCGGATCGTCTACGACACCGAAAGCCTCGACGCGGCCATGGCCGAGCTGTCCGTCGAGGGCAGCCTCGGACGCGAAGGCGGGTTGTCTGCGGAGCGTCCGGCGCTCATCGACCGGTTCCTCGAAGACGCGACTGAGGTCGATGTCGACGCGCTCCGTGACGCATCCGGCGAGGTCCTCATCGGTGGCGTGATGGAGCACATCGAGGAAGCCGGCGTGCACTCCGGTGACTCCGCGTGCGCCATCCCGCCCCCGACCCTCTCCGCCCCGGTCCTGGAATCGATCGAGGGGCACACTCGTGCGCTTGCCGACGCGCTCGACGTGCGTGGGCTGCTGAACGTGCAGTACGCGGTGAAGGACGGCGACGTCTTCGTGATCGAGGCGAACCCGCGTGCCAGCCGCACGGTGCCATTCGTCAGCAAGGCGACCGGGGTGCCCTTGGCAAAGGTGGCGGCGCGAGTGATGGCGGGCGCGACGCTCGCGGAGCTGCGCGACGAGAAGCTCCTCGTCCCACCGGCTACCGGCGGTCATGTCGCGGTGAAGGAAGCCGTGTTGCCCTTCAACCGCTTTCCCGACGTCGACACGGTGCTCGGACCGGAGATGCGGTCGACGGGTGAAGTGATGGGTGTCGACCGATCGTTCGGCCTCGCGTTCGTGAAGAGCCAGGCGGCGGCGGGCAACGCGCTGCCGCACACCGGCACCGTGTTCCTCTCACTGGCCGACCGCGACAAGCCTGCGGGCCTGGGTGTCGCCCGGCGGCTGGTGGAGCTCGGCTTCCGGCTCGCCGCCACCACCGGCACCGCGGCCGCGCTCGACGACGAGGGGCTGCCCGTCGAGGTCGTCGTTGCGAAGGTAGGAGAGGTGGGCGTCGACGCCGTCGACCTCATCTCGTCAGGTGGCATCGACCTCGTCGTGAACACGCCGCGCGGTCGCGGCCCGCGCGCCGATGGTCAGCACATCCGCCGCGCCGCGACCCGTCATCGCGTGCCGTGCATCACGACCGTTGCGGCCGCAGTTGCCGCGGCTGCCGGGCTCGCTGAGTGGGCCACGACGGAGTCCACTGTTCGACCTCTCCAGGAGTACCACCGTGACGGGCAGCTCCCGCTGGGCGTGTGACCGTGAGCACCGTCGACCTCTCGGTTCGCCTGGGTGCGGTCCAGCTTCCCAACCCGATCGTCACCGCGTCGGGCACCTTCGGTCATGGTGCGGAGCTCGCAACGCTGTGCGACCCCGCGCTCCTAGGCGCGGTCACCACGAAGTCGCAGGCATCCTTCGCGTGGGTGGGCAACCCCGGCCCCCGCCTTCATGCAACTGCGTGCGGGATGGTGAACGCGGTCGGACTTCAAGGACAGGGGATCGCACACTGGATCGCTCATGATCTCCCGGCACTTCGTGCCATGGATGCTCGCGTCATCGCATCGATCTGGGGTCGCAGCGTCGAGGAGTTTGCCGAAGCTGCCGCGGCGCTTGATCCCGTGCAGGACGATCTCGTGGCGCTCGAGGTGAACCTGAGCTGTCCAAACTTGCACGCCGGTGATGCGATCTTCGCTCACGATGCGAGTGCGACGAGCGACGTCGTACATCAGGTGTGTCAGATCGTCGGCGTGCCGGTCTTCGCGAAGCTCTCAGCCGGAGCGGCGGACCTCGTGCACATCGCCGGAGCGGCGGTCGATGCCGGTGCCACTGGTCTGACGCTCATCAACACCGTGCGTGCGCTCCTGGTCGACGCGGAGCTCCGACGCCCGGTGCTCGGTAGTCCCGGTGGCGGATTGTCTGGTGCGGCGATCAAGCCGATCGCATTGCGCGCCGTGCACGACGTCACCAGCGCACACGTTGGAGTGCCGGTGATCGGGACTGGTGGCGTGTCGTCAGGTGTCGACGCGGTCGAGGTGCTTCTCGCTGGCGCCACCGCGGTGGGAGTCGGTACGGCGACGTTCGCCGACCCGCGCGCACCGCTCCGGATCCTCGGTGAGCTCGAGGACTGGTGCGCCGGTCATGGCGTGACTCGGGTGAGTGAGCTCACCGGCGCGCTGCGCAAGGAGACCAGCACATGAGCGGCTCCGCCGTACGGGACCGACTGGCGATCGCCCTCGATGTCGGTGGCCTCGTCGAGGCCTGTCGCATGGCCGAGCGCGTGCAGCCCTGGTTCGGCATCGCGAAGGTCGGCTACGAGCTCTATGCGGAAGCCGGTCCGGCTGCGTTCGACGCGATGCACAACCTCGGCGTGCGAGTCTTCGCCGACCTCAAGCTGCACGACATCCCGAACACGGTCGCCCGTGGCGCACGAGTGCTCGGCCGGCGCGGCGTCGACTTCTTGAACTTCCACGCGGCCGGTGGAGTGGAGATGCTGCGGGCGGGCGTCGAAGGCTTGAAGGAAGGCGCAGCGGACGCCGGCCACGAGGCACCGATCGCGCTGGGAGTGACGGTGCTCACGAGCGATGCCGACGCGAGTGCGTTCGGTCAACGGCTCGAGTGGGCAGCAAAGGCCGGCTGTGGCGGAGTCGTGTGCAGCGCGCTCGAGATCGCTGCGGTGCGCACTGCGGGTCTGCGCACGATGGTCCCCGGCATTCGAGTGGGAGCGGTCACAGGTGACGATCAGGTGCGTGTGGCAACACCTGATGATGCGATCAGGGGCGGCGCGGACTGGCTCGTGATCGGGCGACCGGTGACGGGCGCTGACGATCCCGCGCAGGCAGCAGCGGCAATCCACGCACTCGTCGAGGGCGTACTGGTCTCGTAGCAAGGACTCACCGGCTGCGGCGTGTCACGCCGCGCTCGTATGGCTTTGATCGATCGGTGGTGGCCGCAGGGTCCAAATGCCGTCGCCGTTGTCGATGGTCTCGTAGCCGCGGTACGTCACGAGATCGTGATGCTCGTCGCACAGGTCGCCGAGGACCTCGTAGGTCGTGAGGTGGTGCTCCGAGAACAGCTGCGTGTGATGACGCTCGATGCCCAGGCTGTAGTCGCAGTCGCGCACCTTGCAGCGACCACCATCTCGTTCGTCGATCGCGATCTTCAGTGCCTTCGGGACGTGACGCGTGGTTGACACCACGCTCTGCACGTCGACGCCGTCGGTGATGACGAGCTCGAGGAGCCCGTCGCCGAGCACGTCACGAGCGTGTGACGCAGGTACCGGGCCGACGCCGGGGATCTCGCACATGTCCTCGACGGGGTCGGTCACCGACTCGCCGAGGAGCCGCTCGAGCCCCACCCGCACTCGTACGACAGGCTTCGTCGCGGCCGTCTCGACCGTGGCACCCCCGGACGAGGTCGATGAGCGCGTCGTAGCGGTATGCCGCGTTGGGCTCGTACTCGCCGGCCTTGCGTTCGGCCTCGAATCGGGCCCTCGTGCCCGGCTCGAGCGCGGCCAAGAGCTCCTGTACTTCCTCGGTCGGACCAGAGAGGCTGGCGTGGGTGGCAAGACCCTGGGTCCACGTGGAGAAGTGGCGTTCCGTCTTGGCGATGCGGCGCAGGCGCTCTTGGTCCTCGGCCGCGGTGATCACGCGCTCCTTGGTGGCCCGCAGCTCTCGGAAGCCTCGCTTGGTGGCGGCGAGCATCCGCTTCTCTGCATCGGGATCGACCGCGACCGCAGCGGTCACCTGTGCCGCTTGCGCCAGCGAGAGCTCCCCGGCGCGCAGCTTCTCTTCGGTGGCGGGAAGGGCTTCCACTGGCTCCGCGGTGGTCAGCGTCTCGCGGGCGACGTGCTCTGAGGAACCCAACACGTTCGCGAGCCACTGCTCTGGCGAGGCGGCGTGCGAGACCTGCCGCCAGCCGCCCGAGGTGACCGCACGACGGGCGTGCAGCATGGTGATGGTCTTCGACCAGCTTCTTGAGCGCGGCACCGTCCTGAGCGCGTCGAGCGGCGTCTGCACCCGAGTACGCGTGTGGATCAAGGTTCGCCGCGTATAGGCGCAGTTCGTCGGTGACGCGCGCCAAGGTGTTCATGTGGTCATTGTGACAAGGGGGTGTGACAGTCACGCGACCTGCCGAAACGGTCGTGTGCGCGTCACGCGTCGTGCTCATGTGGTCAGGGTGCCAGGAGGGTGTGACACTCATCGCCGAGCGTGCATCTCGCCGTTGCTGGCATGTGCGCACTTTGGGGAGTTCGTCCGGTGAGCATCGAACCGTCAAGCGCATGTCACACATCCGTGACTTGAGCGTTCGGTCATATGTGCTGGGAGGCCTAGTGGCGACCGCGGGACGAGCCGATATGCTCGCCGTCACCGCGACGCCAGGTCTCACTGCCCCGAACCCATCGTCAGGAGGTCGCTGATGCCGCTCCCGCCCGCGCTCACTCCGGAGGAACGACACGCCGCGCTCGAGAAGGCGGCAGCTGCACGCCGCGAGCGTGCGGAGGTGAAGGAGAAGCTGAAGGCGGGTGGGCTGTCGCTCGAGCAGCTGCTCGAGCAGGGCGGCCGCAACGAGACGATCGCAAAGCTCAAGGTCGTGAGCGCGTTGGAGTCGATGCCGGGTGTCGGCAAGGTGAAGGCGCGCCGACTGATGCAGGAGCTCGACATCAGCGAGAGTCGACGTCTGCGCGGGCTGGGGGAGAACCAGAAGCGCAAGCTGCTCCAGCGCTTCGCCTGATCGCTCGCACCGCCGAACCCGTCGCCGTCCTGTGAGTGTCCTTCTGGTCATCGCCGGACCGTCGGGCGTGGGCAAGGGCACGATCGTGCGTCGGCTCCTGGAACGGAACCCGGAGATGTGGCTCTCGATCTCGGCGACCACGAGGAAGTCACGCTCCGGTGAAGAGCATGGACGCGAGTACTGGTTTCTCTCGCCGGAGGAGTTCGAGCAGCAGCGCGACGCCGGACAGTTCCTCGAGTCCTTCAACGTCTTCGACGCCAAGTACGGGACTCCACGTGGTCCGGTGGAGGAGCGCCTGGCCGCTGGCCAAGACGTCGTCTTCGAGATCGATGTGAAGGGCGCGCAGGCCATCAAGGCTGCGTACCCGGAGGCGCTCACCATCTTCATCAAGCCGCCCTCGCGAGAGGTGCTGCGAAAACGGCTGCACGACCGGGACCCGAGTGCCGACGCCGACGAGCTCGATCGCCGGCTGGCGGAAGCGGACGCGGAGGAGGCGCTCGCGACGGCGTTCGACCACACGGTGGTGAACGACGACCTCGACCGGGCGGTGGAAGAGGTCCAAGCGGCGGTCGACGCAGCCCGCACCTGACCGGACGCAGGCATCTCGACCCTTGGCTGCTACTCTGGAGGGCCGCCGCGCGGTGGAAGCACCCCCGGCACCCACCCCTCGTCTCGGGAGTCTCGTGATGGCCGATCGACCCGCTTCGCTCATGGAGCCGCGCATGGAGCACCTGCTGGAGCGGGTCGACTCCAAGTTCACCCTCGTCACCCTCGCTGCGATGCGAGCTCGCGAGATCAACGACTACTACAACCAGCTCGGCGAAGGCCTCGGCAAGATCGTGCCGCCGCAGGTCACGTCGGTGTCGCGCAAGCCCTTGACGATCTCCCTCGAGGAGATCGAAGCCGGCAAGATCGAGTCGGCACCGCTGCCCGACGAGCCCGAGGTTCCCGAAGACGCGGCGGCCGAAGCCTCCGACGACGGCGCGGCCGAGTAGCCGCCCGAATCGACCCGGCCCGCGGGCCAGCATGACCGACCTCGACCCGAACCTCGCCGCACTCAAGGGACGCCGCGTCGTCCTTGGTGTCTCCGGCGGCATCGCCGCCTACAAGGCGGTTGAGGTGTGCCGTCTGCTCGTCGACGCCGGCGCGCACGTGAGTCCGATCCTCACCGACGACGCGCAGCGCTTCATCGGTGCGCTCACCTTCACCGCGCTGGCATCCGAGCCGGCCAAGACCTCGCTGTTCGGCGACCCGACTGACCCCATCCCGCACACGCGGCTCGGTCAGGGCGCGCACCTGGTCATCGTGGCGCCCGCCACCGCGAAGCTGATCGGCAAGGTCACCGCGGGGATCTCCGACGACCTGCTCACGGCGACGCTGCTCGCCACCACTGCACCGGTGCTGCTGGCACCCGCGATGCACACCGAGATGTGGGAGCACCCCGCGGTCGTCGACAACGTCAAGACGTTGACCGAGCGCGGCGTCACGTTCGTCGGCCCTGATGCCGGCCACCTCGCCGGTGGCGACGAGGGACCGGGGCGTCTGACTACGCCGGAGGCGATCGTGCGCGCCGCCGCAGAGGTGCTCGCACGGGGCCACGATCTGGCCGGCACGCGAGTGATCGTGACCGCGGGAGGAACTCGCGAGCCGATCGACCCCGTTCGCTTCGTCGGCAACCGCTCGTCTGGGAAGATGGGTCACGCCATCGCCGACGCGGCGGCGCGCCGAGGCGCGGCCGTCACGCTCATCACCACGAGCGCACTCGCCGCGGAGTCATCGGTCGAGATCGTGTCGGTCACCACGGCAGAAGAGATGTACGACGCGGTGGTCAGTCGTTTCGCGGAACAGGACGCGGTGGTGATGGCGGCAGCAGTTGCCGACTTTCGGCCCAAGGTGATCGCCGGTCAGAAGATCAAGAAGCACGACGGCCCGCCCGAGATCGTCCTCGAGCCGACGCCCGACATCCTCGCGACCCTCGGCGAGCGCAAGGAGCATCAAGTGCTCGTCGGCTTTGCCGCCGAGACCGAGCACGTTCGTGATCACGCGGCCGCGAAGCTCGCGGCGAAGAAGGTCGACCTCATGGTGGCGAACGACGTCTCGGCGCCGGGCAGCGGGTTCGAGGTCGACACCAATCAGGCTGTTCTGCTGGACTCGAACGGCCGCGCCGAGGAGCTGCCGCTCCAGAGCAAGACCGATCTTGCGGACGCCGTGCTCGACCGGGTGCGCAAAGCACTGGCACATCGAGGAGAGGAACGTTCTTGAGCATGCACTTCACGTTCACGTCGGAGTCGGTGACCGAGGGGCATCCCGACAAGATGTGCGATCAGGTCAGCGACTCCATCCTCGATGCGATCCTCGACGAAGACCCCGAGAGCCGAGTGGCGTGCGAGACGATGGCAACCACCGGTGTCGTGGTCGTCGCGGGTGAGATCAGCACAAACGCTCGAGTCGACTACCCGCGCATCGTGCGCGACACGGTCTGTGAGATCGGGTACAACCACGCCTCGTTCGGGTTCGACGGGAAGACCTGTAGCGTCATCACCTCGATCGACCGTCAGTCACCCGACATCGCCATGGGTGTCGACAAGGCGCAAGAGCTCCGCGACGGGACCGGCGACCACTACGACGAGATTGGCGCGGGCGACCAAGGAATGATGTTCGGCTACGCCTGCGACGAGACCGATGACCTGATGCCCATGCCGATCTGGCTCGCGCACCGGTTGGCGCAGCGGCTCGCGCAGGTCCGCAAGGACGAGACCCTCGACTACGTCCGACCCGACGGCAAGACGCAGGTGACGATCCAGTACGAAGATGGCCGCCCGAAGCGGCTTTCGACGGTGCTCATCTCCACGCAGACCAGCCCCGGGATCGACGTCGCCGGGCAGTTGAAGCCCGATCTGATCGAGCACGTCATCAAGCCACTGATCCCCGACCAGTTCGCGCACGACGACTACGAGGTCCTCTGCAACCCGACGGGATCGTTCGAGCTCGGTGGTCCGCACGCCGACTGTGGGCTGACCGGTCGCAAGATCATCGTCGACACCTACGGCGGCATGGCCCGTCACGGCGGCGGCGCGTTCAGCGGGAAGGACCCCACAAAGGTCGACCGCTCAGGTGCGTACGCGGTGCGGCACGCGGCGAAGAACATCGTCGCGGCCGGGATCGCGCAGCGCTGCGAGGTCCAGGTTGCGTACGCGATCGGTGTGGCGCGTCCGGTGTCGGTCATGGTCGAGACGTTCGGCACGTCGAAGATCGACGAGCAGAAGTTGCCGGCCCTGGTGCAGGAGCACTTCGACCTGCGGCCCGCGGCGATCATCGAGCGACTCCACCTGCGCCGACCGATCTTCCGGCGCACCGCGGCCTACGGGCACTTCGGTCGGCCGGAGCCCACGTTCTCGTGGGAGGGCACCGACCAGGCCGAGGCGCTCCGCAAGGCCGCCGAAGCGCTCGCGTAGCTCGACCAGCGCACACGAGGCGAGGATCAGGAGCGCAGGTACCCTGCGCTCCCCGAGCCGTGCCCCGAGCGGGCCGGCGCCGGAGGCGCCATGAGCGGGAGTGACGCACGCGTCTGCCGCGTGCTCCCAGACGTCCCGGCGGTCGATCGCGCCTTCGACTACCTCGTTCCCGACGACCTCGCCGATCAGCTCACCGTCGGGACCATCGTGCGCGTGCCACTCCATGGCCGGCGCGTACGCGGGTGGGTACTGAAGCTCGACGTCGAACCGGAGGCCGATCGAACGCGCTTGCTCCCGATCCACGCGGTCGTGTCGGCCGGGCCGCCGGCCGAGCTCGTGGAGCTCAGCGAGTGGGCGGCGTGGCGTTGGGCTGGTCCGCGCGTCGCGTTCCTGCGCGCTACATCGCCGCCGAACAACGTGAAGGAGCCGGCACCGGCTGACCCAGATGCGGCGGTGTTTCCGACGCGCGACGCACCGGTCGAGCTTCCAACAGGCAGTCCTCGAGCGGTGCGATGGCCGCCAGCGCGGTCGCGGGCTGATCTGGTCGCGGCACTGGTGGCCGCAGAAGGGTCGACGATCGTGATCGCGCCCGACGCTCGTGAGACCGGTGACCTGGTGAGCACCCTCGAAGCCGAGGGTCGCCACGTGCTCGTGCTGCGCAGTGAGCTCGGCGACGCGGAACGCACACGGGTGTGGGCCGACGCGCGACGGGGAGCGACGGTGGTGGTCGGCGGTCGGATCGCAGCCGGTGTGCCGGTACCCGATCTGGCCTCGGTGATCGTCCTTGATGACGTCGACGAGGCGCTGGAGGAAGAGCGCGCGCCGGCGTGGCATGCATTCCCACTCCTCATCGAGCGAACCCGTCGCCTCGGAGCACGGGCCGACATCGTGAGTCCGACACCAAGCGTGGAAGCGATTCACGCTGCCACGAGTGCTCCGTCGATCCCAGCTCGTGAGGTCGAGCGTGGGGGATGGCCGCGGGTGGGCATCGTCGATGTTCGATACGAGCCCCCAGGCAAGACCTTGCTCACCGAGCGGCTTGCCGACACGCTTCGACGGTCGCTCGATGACGGTGGGCGGGTGCTGTGCGTGCTGAATCGAAAGGGCCGGGCACGACTGCTCGTCTGTCCCTCGTGCAGCGAGATCGCGCGATGTCCGGAATGCGGCGCGGCACTGTGCGAGGGCATCGACAACCTGCATTGCGACCGGTGCACCACGCGCACGGGCCCGATCTGCTTGCACTGCGGAGCCGCCGGTCTCCGACCTCGCCGTCTCGGCGTCACGCGCGTCCGAGAGCACCTTGCCGCGCTCGCACCACGAGCGCGCGTCGTAGCGGTCGAAGCGGGCAGCGCCCCGGTGCCGGCCTTTGACGTTGCCATCGGCACCGAGGCTGTGCTGCATCGTGCCCCAGTCGACCCCGACCGACCGATTCAGCTCGTCGCCTTTCTCGACGTGGACCAGGAGCTCCTTGCCCCTCGTTACCGCGCTGAGGAGCAAGCGCTGTGGCTGCTCGTTCGAGCGGCGCGGCGACTCGGTGAACGCTCGGCGGGTGGCACCCTCTTGGTACAGACTCGGATGCCTGAGCACCCCGTGTTGGTCGCAGCCCGTGATGGTGACCCGACGGCAGTGCTCGAAGCTGACCTCGCTCGTCGCCGCGAGCTCGGCTATCCGCCCTTCGGCGGACTCGCGGAGCTCAGTGGTGAAGCGGCGGCCGTCGACGCGGCCTGCGTGTTGCTCGGCGCGCAGACCGGCGTGACGGTGCTCGGCCCGCGCGACGGCCGCGCGCTGGTTCGGGCGGCGTCAATTGACGAGCTGTGTGACACGCTGGCCGCGGTGGACCTGGGCGCAGCGCGCGCCGCCGGTCGGCTGCGCGTTGACGTCGATCCCCGCCGCGTGTGATGCACATGCCAAGGTCAAGATGCAAAGACCCGACTGGTACCCTCGGCTCGTGAACACGTTCGAGATCCGGTTGTTCGGTGACCCCGTCCTGCGCCAGCGCGCACCGGAGGTGACCGAGCTCGACGGTGATCTCGCTCGGCTCGTCGACACGATGATCGAGACGATGCACGCGGCACCCGGGATCGGGCTCGCCGCACCTCAGGTTGGCGTGCAGAAACGTCTCTACACCTACGACATCGGCGAGGGTCCCGGTGTGGTGATCAACCCCGAGATCGTGGAATCGAGCGGCGAGTGGGTGTACGACGAGGGTTGTCTCTCGGTGCCCGGCCTGTCGTTCGAGATCGTGCGGCCCAAGCTCGTGACGGTTCGCGGCATGGACCTCGACGGGAATGACGTGGTCATCGAAGGCGATGAGCTCATGGGGCGCCTCATCCAGCACGAGATCGATCACCTCGATGGAGTGCTGCTGCTCGACAGGCTCGAGAAGGCGGCGCGCAAGGAAGCAATGCGCGAGCTACGTCGTCAGGTCGAGGCGGGCACCCTCGGCGCGATGACCGACGAGGACACCGGCCGACGGCTCTGATCCGCGACCAGGAGCGGGCGCGATGAGGCTCGTGTTCTTCGGGACGCCTGACGAAGGTGCCACGGTGCTCGATGCGCTCGTTGCAGCCGAGCACGAGGTAGCGCTCGTGATCACGCGACCGGACGCACGGCGCTCACGACGCGGGACGACCGAACCCAGCCCGGTGCGGGTTGCGGCCGAACGACTGGGTCTCCCGGTACGCACACCACCGAAGACAAGCGAGGTGGTCGACGAGCTGCGTGAGTCGGGCGCGGCTGTCGGCGTCGTCGTCGCGTACGGGCAGATCCTCCCGAGGGGCGTGCTCGAAGCGTTGCCGCTCGGCCTGGTCAACATGCACTTCTCGCTGCTGCCGCGCTGGCGCGGCGCGGCACCGGTCGAGCGCGCGGTGCTTGCTGGTGACGCCGAGACCGGTGTCGCGATCATGCACCTCGAAGAAGGACTCGACACTGGGCCGGTGTTCGCGACCGCGCACACGCCGATCGGGGACCAAGAGACCGCTGGCGAGCTACGCGGGCGTCTCGTCGATCTTGGCATCGACCTGTTGCTCGACACGCTGCCTCAGCTCGCCAGCGTCGACCCCGAGCCACAGCAGGGGGAGCCCACCTACGCCGACAAGCTCAGCGTCGAAGAGTTCCGACTCGACCCACAGCGGCCGGCGGCCGAGCTTCACCGAATGGTTCGGGCCGGGAGTCCGCGACCGGGAGCGTGGTTCGTGATTGACGGTCGCCGCGTGAAGGTGTTGACCGCCCACATCGAACCGAGTGACGACGTGACTCCAGGAACGATCGATGACGCGGCGCGTCTGGTCACGATCGATGGCGGCTTGGCCCTCGATGAGGTGCAGCCGGAGGGGCGACGCCCGATGCCCGGAGCCGACTGGCGCCGAGGCATCGCAACGAAGGACCTTGCATTGGATGCGCCGTGAGCGCCCGGACTGCTCGCCAGGTTGCGTGCGAGGCATTGGTGCGCATCGAGGACGGCGCGTACTCCCATGTGGTGCTGCCCATGATGCTGCGCGGTTCCAGCCTGAGCGCCCGCGACCGGGCGTTCGTCACCGACCTCGTCTACGGCACGGTTCGCTCACAGCGTCGTCTCGACGACCTCCTCGCACCCCACGGTCGACGACCGCTGCGCCGGCTTGATCCTCCCGTGCGCGCGGCGCTTCGCATCGGTGCGCAGCAGCTCGTGCAAGGAGTGCCTGCGCACGCCGCCGTGAGCGCGACGGTCGACGCCGTACCACAACGAGCACGGGGATACGTGAACGCGGTCCTGCGCGCGCTCTCCACGAGCGGTCCGCCGTGGCCAGAGCCGAGCAGCGAAGCCGTGGCGCTCTCGTACCCCGACTGGATCGTCGATCTCCTCTCCACGGATCTTGGTGAAGACGACGCACGCGCGGCACTCGCGGCCTCGAACGAGCCCGGACTGGTGTCGCTCCGCCCCAATCCGCTCCAGACCACCGCGGCCGACCTCACCGAAGAGCTGCACGATCGAGGCGCGCAGGTGGAACCAGGACGTTTGGTCGAAGACGCGCTCGTAGTGCGCGGTGCCGGCGACCTCGCCACGCTGCCGGCGGTCGCGCAGGGCCGCGCCACCCCACAGGACCAAGCAAGTCAGGCCGCCATCGAGATCGCGGCGCCGGCACCAGGTGATCGCGTGCTCGACGTAGCCGCCGCGCCAGGAGGGAAGGCCACCGCCGCAGCCGAGCGCATCGGGATCGATGGCATCGTCGTCGCGTTGGACGTCGATGCGGGTCGGCTTCGGCTCGTGCAGGCGGCGGCACAACGGCTGCGACTCTCGAACCTCCACGTCGGGATCGCCGACGCGCGCAAGCTGCCGATCAGCCCGCGGTCGTTCGATCTGGTGGTCGTGGATGCGCCGTGCAGCGGACTCGGCGCGCTCCGACGCCGCCCAGACCTCCGGTGGCAGCTCCAACCCACCACGGTTCAACCGTTGGCGGACCTCCAACTCGGGCTGCTTCAGGAGGCAGCCACGGCGGTGCGGCCCGGTGGGCGGCTTGTGTACTCGGTGTGCACGCTCACGCGTCTCGAGACGACCGCGGTGGCCGAGCGAGCGCTGGCCGAGTTCGACGGGTTCACCGTGTTGGAGCCGCCGGCCGGATGGCGACCGCATGGCCCCGGCGGTCTCGTGCTCCCACAGGATGCCGGTACCGATGGGATGTTCGTCATGGTCCTGCGGCGGACGTAGCGTCGAGATCATGAGCACGCGAAAAGTCGCGCCATCGATCCTCTCCGCCGATTTCGCGCGGCTCGGAGAAGAGGTCGAGCGGGTCGCGCCCGAAGCCGACTTGCTGCACGTCGACGTGATGGACGGCCACTTCGTGCCGAACCTCACTATCGGGCCGCCGGTGGTCGCAGCGCTGCGGGCGCGCACCGACCTCTTCCTCGACTGTCACCTCATGGTCGACAACCCCGGCGTGCTCCTCGGCGACTTCGCTGACGCCGGCGCGAACCGGTGCATCGTGCACATCGAGCTCGGCGACCCGCGGCCACTGTTCGCCGAGATGCGCGAGCGGGGGATGGGGGTCGGGCTCGTCCTGAATCCGGATACCGCCGTCGACACGGTGCTCCCATACCTCGAGGAGATCGACCTGCTGCTGGTGATGAGCGTGAACCCCGGATGGGGTGGGCAAGCGTTCATCCCCGAGGTGCTCGACAAGGTGCGTGTGGCCCGGAAGGCGATCGACGACGCTCGGCTTCCCGTCGAGATCGAGATAGATGGTGGCATCAGCGAGACGACCGCGCCCAGCGCGGCGGAAGCCGGTGTCGACATCCTCGTGGCGGGGAGCGCGATCTTCCGTGCTGACGATCCGCTCGACGCGGCCCGGCGGATCCGCGCCGCCGCATGGCCGACCGCAGCCTGATCGCATGGCTTCGCTCAATGCACGTGTCCTGACCGTCTCTGATGGTGTCTCTGAGGGCACGCGGGAGGACAAGTCCGGCATCGTTCTGGTCGAGCGGTTGAAGGTTGCCGGCTTCGAGATCGACGAGCACCGCGTGTGCGCCGACGGCAAGGGCTCGGTCACCAACGCCATCCGCGATCTTGCGAAGGGCTTCGCGGGGTTGATCGTCACGACTGGGGGCACCGGTTTCGGCCCTCGTGACCTCACCCCGGAGGGAACGCTCGCCGCGATCGAACGCGAAGCGCCAGGGCTTGCCGAGGCGATGCGAGTTGCGAGCAACGCCGACGGCCAGCCCTTCGGGATGCTGTCGAGAGGGGTGTGCGGCACGATCGGGGAGGCCCTCGTCTGCAACCTGCCCGGCTCCTCATCAGGCGCCGTCGAGTGCCTCGAGGCGGTCCTCCCGGCGATCCCACACGCCCTCGAGCTCCTGCGAGGCGACCGCCCTCACTAGATCGCACCTCTACATGTCGAAGAGGATGTTGCGCAAACGATCGTTGATGAGCTGATTGAGTCGGTAGCGCCGCGCGCGCACATCGACCGGATCAAGCTCCTCGGGACCCAAGAGGACTCACGTCAATGCCGACCCCGAGCCGTTGGTCTCGATCGTGAACTCGATGCGGAGGTCCGGACGGTCACTCCAGATCGAGCTCCATACGACGCGACTCGGGCGGTGGCTGTCGAGGACCTCTGGTGCCGACTCTGTTGATTGGAGATCGAACCACTGGCGCTGTTGCCCAAATGGGTCAGTGAGTGCTTCGAAGACGACCCACGGCGGTGGAGCCTGCCCTTTCCCGCGGCGGGCGAGCGCAATGAGCTCACCCGCCATACCCCAACGCTACGGCTGCGCCGACTCGACTGTCCCGAGAATCTGGATCTGAGACCCGCTCCAAAAAAACTAGAACAGGTTCCATTTTCGGCCGCGATCAGGTATCCTGACCAGGACAACTCCAAGCAACAGCCCTCGGGGTTTGGGTGCAAGTCCCGACCGGCGGTAGCTGCGAGGCCACCCGGCCGAGCAGGAGCCCGCGAGCCCACGGCAGCCAGCCGTGTGGTTGACCCGGTGAGAAGCCGGGGCCGACGGTCAGAGTCCGGATGGGAGAGGGTTCGGCGACGCGTGGCAACACGCGTCACTGCGCCGTGCCTCGCGGGCGAAGAAGGACCGATGTCCGAGCCAGGCACGAGCGACGCGGCGCTGATGGAGCGAGCCCTCTCGGTGGCCGAGCGCGGCCGGCGGACCGCGCCACCCAACCCCTGGGTTGGATGCGTCCTCGTGAAGCACGGGGTGATCGTCGGCGAGGGCTTCCATGTTCGCCCCGGAGAGGCGCACGCCGAGGTCGCCGCACTGCAAGAAGCTGGTGATCGCGCTCGCGGCGCGACCGCGTACGTGACCCTCGAGCCGTGCGCGCACACCCACAGGACGGGACCGTGCGCGGATGCGCTGATCGAAGCAGGCATCAGCCGGGTCGTGGCGGCGGTGGAGGATCCTGACCCGCACGTGCGCGGCAGTGGCTTTGCGCGCCTGCGCGACGCCGGCGTCGACGTGACCGTGGGCGTCGGGAGCGAAGAGGTGACCGATTCGCTCGCTCCGTACCTCCACCATCGGCGCACGGGTCGCGCGTACTGCCTCGCCAAGGTTGCGATGACGCTCGACGGCCGCATCTCCGCGTCGGCCGACGCGCCAACACCGATCACTGGCGACGCCAGTCGTGCCGACGCGCACCGGCTTCGCGCCGAGTCGCAAGCGATCGTCATCGGCTCAGGGACTGCCTTGGCCGATCGTCCAGCACTGACCGTGCGCGGTGTGGACAACGAGCTCACGCCTCCTGTGCGGGTGCTGCTCGATGCACGGGCGCGCGTTCCGGCCGAAGGTCCGCTCTTCGACACGGACCTCGCGCCCACCTTGGTGCTGACGCGTGACGGGGCTGTGGGAGGGAACGCCGCCGATGCATGGCGAACCGCCGGCGCGAAGGTCGAGGGCATCGCCTCGTCAACCGCGGGCGAAGGTCTCGACCTCGAAGCCGTGCTGAGCGAGCTCGGCGCACACGGCGTGCTCCAAGCGATGTTCGAGGGGGGCGGACGGATCCATGGTGCGCTCCTCGCAGCCGATCTGGTCGACCGGTTGGTCGTGTACGTCGCCCCCTTCTTCTTGGGCAGCGGCGCCGTGCCCGCATTCGCATCGGCCGGACCGGCCACCGTCGACACGAAGCTCGAGCTGGTGTCCGCCACCGAGCTCGGTGACGACGTGCGGCTCGACTACCGACGCTCGGTCGAGGCGGCCTGATGTTCACGGGCATCGTCGAGGAGCTCGGCTCGGTCCGTTCGATGACCGTCAACGGCTCGAGCGCGCGGCTGGAGATCGAATGCAAGACCGTGATCGAAGACGCGCGCATTGGGGACTCGATCTCGGTGAACGGCTGCTGTCTCACCGTCGTCGACCTTGATGCCGGTTCGTGGGCGGCTGATGTGCACCCGGAGACGCTCGACCGCACGAACCTCGGCGGCGTGCAGCCGGGCGATCCGGTCAACCTGGAGCGACCGGTGCGCCTCGAGGACCGGCTCGGTGGTCACCTCGTCCAGGGCCATGTCGACGCGGTGGGCAGCGTCACGGCTCGCGACATGGATCCCGACGGATCGACCGTGATGACGATCGCAGCGCCGTCTGCGATCACGCGGTACGTCGTCGAGAAGGGATCGATCACGGTCGACGGTGTGAGCCTGACGGTCGCACGTGTCGATGACGGCGGGTTCGCGGTCGCGCTCATCCCGCACACGCTCGCCGTCACGACTCTCGGGTCGCGCGAACTGGGGGAGAGCGTGAACCTCGAAGTCGATGTGGTGGCGAAGTACGTGGAACGACTGATGAACGGGCACATCCGGCCCGATTCCGAAAGACTGGGGAACTCATGAGCTTCACGCAGATCGAGAATGCGATCGACGCGATCGGTCGCGGCGAGATGGTCATCGTCGTCGACGACGCCGACCGTGAGAACGAGGGTGACCTCATCCTCGCGGCTGAGCGCATCACGCCCGAGGCGATGGGCTTCATGATCCGGCACACGAGCGGCGTGATCTGCATGCCACTCGAAGGGGAGCGGCTCGACGAGCTCCAGCTGCCGCTCATGGTGGCGAACAACACCGAGGTGCAGCGCACCGCGTTCACGGTGTCGGTCGACGCTCGCAACGGGACGACGACGGGCATCTCTGCCGCCGATCGCGCCGCAACAGTCAAGTCACTGCTCGACCCAGCGACTCGCCCCGAAGACCTCGCTCGACCGGGTCACATCTTCCCGCTGCGCTACCGCGAGGGTGGCGTGCTCAAGCGCGCCGGTCACACCGAAGCGGCGGTCGACCTCGCCCGGCTCGCCGGTTGCTATCCGGCCGGCGTGCTGGCTGAGGTCACCAACGACGACGGCACGATGGCGCGGCTCCCGCAGCTCGAGGCGTTCGCGGCAAAGCACGGCATCCAGCTGATCTCGATCGCCGACCTCATCCGCTACCGGCGCCACCGCGAGAAGCTCGTGCGCCGGGTGTCTGAGGCCCGCATCCCGACCCGGCACGGTGACTTCACCGGCTACGTGTTCCACAGCCTGTTGGACGGCGTCGAGCACCTGGCCTTCGTGCGGGGCGAGGTGGCCGGTGAGCAGAACGTTCTTGTTCGCGTGCACTCGGAGTGCCTCACCGGCGATGTGTTCGGATCGATGCGGTGCGACTGTGGCGTGCAGCTCGACCTCGCGCTCGAACGCGTCGCGCAGGAAGAGCAGGGCGCCGTTGTCTACCTGCGCGGGCACGAAGGTCGCGGCATCGGTCTCGGTCACAAGATCCGCGCCTACAGCCTTCAGGACGAAGGCCGCGACACGGTGGAAGCGAACGTCGAGCTCGGCTTCGCGCCGGACTCCCGCGAGTACGGCATCGGGTCGCAGATCCTCGTCGACCTCGGCATCTCCACCATGCGGTTGATGACGAACAATCCCGCGAAGTACGGCGGGCTCGACGGCTACGGTCTTGAGATCGTTGAGCGCGTCCCGCTTCACGCTCTTCCCAATGACGAGAACATCGCGTACCTGCGCACCAAGCAGCAGAAGCTCGGTCACATGCTCGACCTGGGAAACCTCGGCGAGATCTAGGTGAGCGAGTACGAGCGCGGCGACGTGCCGCTCGATGCGACGGGGATGAGAGTGGCGATCGTCGCGGGCCGGTTCAATGCCCACATCACCCGACCGCTCGTCGAGGGAGCGACCGGCGCGCTCGCCGAGCTTGGTGCTCCGCCGGATACCCCCGTCCACTGGGTGCCTGGGGCGTTCGAGATCCCGCTCGTGGCGAAGCGCTTGGCCGCATCGGGACGGGTCGACGCGGTCATCTGCGTCGGAGCGGTCGTTCGGGGGGAGACGGCGCACTTCGAGTACGTGGCCGGGCCATGCGCGTCGGGCGTGGCGCAGGCCGGACTCGATACGGGAATCCCGGTCATCTTCGGTGTGCTCACGACTGACGACGATCAGCAGGCACTCGACCGGGCCGGCGGCCGAGCCGGGAACAAAGGCGACGAAGCCGCTCGCACGGCGGTCGAGATGGTCCAGCTGCTGCGCGCGATCGACAAGGATGACGCGTCGCGATGCTGAACCTCGTCCTCCCGAAGGGCTCACTCGAGGAAGCCACGTTCCGCCTGTTCGAGGACGCCGATCTGCCGATCACGCGCGCGTCGGACGTCGACTACCGCGCCACGATCGACGATCCGCGCGTCACCGCGGTCCGCATCCTCCGGCCACAGGAGATCCCCACCTACGTTGCGCAAGGGCTCTTCGATCTCGGGATCACCGGCCGTGACTGGATCGAGGAGACCAGCGCGGAGGTGGTGACGCTCAGCGAGCTTCACTACTCGAAGGCCACCGCGCGTCCGATCCAGGTGGTGCTGGCAGTCGCGGCCGACGCCCAGGCGCAGTCCGTCAGCGATCTCCCCAAGGGAGTGCGCGTCCACACCGAGTACCCGGAGCTCACGAAGCGCTACCTCTCCGGGCACGGCGTCGACGCCAACGTGTCGCTTTCATACGGCGCGACCGAGGCGAAGGTCCCTGACATCGCGGATGCAGTCGTCGAGATCACCGAGACTGGTCGCGCGTTGCGCGCTGCCGGATTGCGGGTGATCGAGACGATGCTCGTGTCGCACACCGAGCTCATCGCGAATCCGGCCGCACATGCCGATCCGAAGAAGCGCACCGCGATGGAAGAGCTCCAGACGCTGCTGTCCGGCGCGCTCGAAGCCCGTGGCCGCGTGCTCATCAAGCTGAACGTCGATCAAGCGCAGCTCGACGCGGTCATCGGATTGCTTCCGGCGCTGAAGGCGCCGACGGTGTCACAGCTGTCCGGCGGCGAGGCCTACGCGGTCGAGACCGTCGTGGCCAAGAGCGAGATCAACATCCTCATTCCCGCTCTCAAGCAGGCGGGCGCGACCGGCATCATCGAGCTCCCGCTGTCGAAGATCGTCCACTGACGCCATGAACGGCAAGGTCGTGGAGTTCGACGACCACACGGGGCTCGGCACGGTGGAAGACCAAGACGGTACGCGGTTGTCCTTCCACTGCACGGCCATTGCCGATGGCAGTCGGACGGTGAAGCGCAACGCGAAGGTCCGCTTCGAGATCGCGCCGGGGAACTGTGGCGTGTGGGAGGCGGCTGCGGTCGAGAAGGCCTGACCCGTCAGACCTTGGCCGCGCGCTGCTGCGCCGGGCCGGCCACTGCGCTGAGGTTGCACGCGCTGTTCACCAACGCCACGTGCGTCATCGCTTGAGGGAAGTTTCCAAGCAGTCGTTGCGCTGCCGGGTCGTACTCCTCGGAGATCAGACCGACGTCGTTGCACAGCCCGATGAGTCGTTCGAACATCGCGGTGGCCTCCTCGACGCGGCCCATCAACGCGAGGTTGTCGACGAACCAGAAGGAGCAGGGGAGGAACACTCCCTCACCTGGAGGGAGACCGTCGACGCCCTCTGTGGTGTCGTAGCGCTGCACGAAGCCATCGCTCATGAGCTCGCGTTCGATCGCCTCGACTGTGCCGATGACTCTCGGGTCGGTGCACGGGAGGAAGCCCACGAGCGGGATCATCAACAGGCTCGCGTCCAAGGCTTGTGATCCGTAGGACTGCACGAACGTGTTCTTGTCGGGGTCGAAGCCGTGCTCGCAGACGTCCGCGTGCACCTGATCACGCAGCTTCTTCCAGCGATCGATGTCCCATCCGAGTCCGAACTCCTCGCATCCCTGCACGGCGCGGTCGAATGCGACCCACGACATCACGTTGGAATGGGTGAACTGTCGACGCGGACCGCGAATCTCCCAGATGCCCTCGTCGGGCTCTTGCCAGTGGTCTTCGAGGAACTCGAGCACCGCGACGTACAGGGGCCAACCGCTCGGGTCGGGTGGCACGCCCATGCGGCGACTGGCAAAGAGGGAGTCTGCGACCTCGCCGTAGACATCGAGCTGGAACTGGAGCGTGGCGGCATTCCCGATTCGAACCGGTGCGGATGCCTCGTATCCAGGCAACCACTCGAGCTCTTGCTCGGTGAGCCGCCGCTCTCCGGCCGGTCCGTACATGATCTGAAACTGGTCTGGTGTGCCGGCGACCGCGCGCAGCAGCCAGTCTCGCCAAGCTCGGGCTTCGTCGATGTAACCCAGGCTCATGAGCGAGAACAGCGAGAACGTGGCATCGCGCAACCAGCAGAAGCGGTAGTCCCAGTTGCGCACGCCGCCGATCCATTCGGGCAGTGACGTGGTAGGTGCGGCCACGATGCCGCCGGTGGGTGCATAGGTGAGCGCCTTGAGCGTGATCGCCGAGCGATTGACGAGCTCCGGCCACCCGCCCTTGTACCCGGACTTGTCCGACCACTGACGCCACCACGCGGTCGTCTCCGCGATCGACCGATGGGGATCGACTGCTCGCGGCATCCGATGGTGCGACGGGTACCAGGTGAGAACGAATGGGAACGATTGGCCTTGATGGACGACGAAGTCGCCCCGATGGCGGAAGTTCTCACCCGCGAGCTTCACCGGCGTGTGGAGTGCGACCGCGTCCGGACCGCCGATGAAGTGCAGAGCGCCATCCAGGTGCCGGAACCAGGGGATCGTGGCGCCGTAGTCGAACCGCACGATCAGCTCTGTGCGCATGGTGACGCGGCCCCGCACGCCCTGCACGACTCGGACCAGGTCGACGTGATCGTCGTGGATCGGCATGCAGTCCGTCACCCGGACGGTGCCGTCGGGCGTCTCGAAGTCAGTCTCCAGCACGAGGGTTCGGTCGCGGTACCGGCGTCGGGTGGCACGACCCCCAGCGGCAGGACCGATCCGCCACCGCCCGTGATCGTCGTCGCCCAGGAGCGACGCGAAGAAGGCCGGCGAGTCGAAGCGCGGGGCGCAGAGCCAATCCACGGACCCATCGTCGGCGACGAGTGCCGCAGTCTGGGTGTCGCCGATGAGGGCGTACTGCTCGATCCGCGACGCCACGGGAACCTGACTCAGTCGGCCGAAGTGCCGCCGCCGCGTTCGCGCACCTGCACGTACGCGAGCCGCAGCTGCGAGAGCGCCTCACGCAGTGGTTCGGCGTTCGCACCGAGCCGATCACCGAGACCGTCGACGATGCCGCCCATCGCGTCGATCGCGATCGCGGCTTGGTCGAGGTCGGGTTCGGTGCCGGCATCGGGTGTGAGATGCAGGACCGCGAGCTGCCACAGACCGAGCGCGTGGTTGGCCACGATGTCGATGACCGGCGTTGTCATGAGCTCGGCGCGCACGCGCTGCATCTCCGCGGCGAGTGCCGCTTCCTCTTCGGTCGACGGTGCATCAGGTGGGATCGATGGCACGTCGGATGCATCTTCCGGCGACGGCACGTGCTCGCCCGAGGGTGTCCACAGCCCGCTCACGCTGGTAGTCTCGCACTGACGATCATGCGTGGTCGTCGTTGACATCGCTCCACCGATACGAGAAGCGGGTTGCCCATGGCGACCCCACCCGGCCGGGAAGCCCGAGCCAGGTCCGAGGTTGGCTGCCCCCGGCTACGGGGATGCTGATGGCGGATGCTTCTCGCATCCGCCATCTTTCGCGTCGGAGACCGTCTCCGGCGCTGGTACGACCCGACGAGGTGATCACATAGCCACAGACGAGACCCGGACCAACGATCGCATCCGTGCCCGCGAGGTGCTGCTCATCGCCGAAGACGGCGAGCAGCTCGGAGTGACCCCACTCCCCGAAGCGCTGACGATCGCTCGAGAACGGGAGCTCGACCTCGTCGAGGTCGCGCCCAACGCCAACCCCCCGGTCTGCCGGATCATGGACTTCAAGCGCCATGAGTACGAAGAGCAGCAGCGGCGGAAGGAATCACGGCGCAAGTCGACCCAAGTGGTCATCAAGGAGATGAAGTTCCGCCCCAAGATCGACATCCACGACTACACGACCAAGATGCGCCACGTGGAGCGGTTCTTGGGCGAAGGCAACAAGGTGAAGCTCACGATCATGTTCCGAGGACGAGAGATGGCTCACCCCGAGCTCGGGCTCCGCATCCTGGAGCGCATCGCCGACGAGGTGAGCGGGATCGCGATCGTCGAGTCAGCGCCGCGCCAGGACGGTCGCAACATGACGATGGTGCTGCACCCAACCGCCAAGGGTGGTCGCAAGCCGAAGGGCGGATCGACGGGTGGCGGCAAGTCAGCACCGCCGACCGCCGATCGCGGTGCACTCACTGAAGCAGCGGCGGACGCCTCCCCCGAGCCGGTCGCCGCAACCACAGAAGTCGCCTCTTCAGAAGAGGGAGCAGCCTGATGCCCAAGCAGAAGACCCACCGCGGCGCCGCCAAGCGCTTTCGCATCACCGCGCGCGGCAAGGTCATGCGCCGTAAGGCGTTCCGGTCGCACTTGCTCGAGACGAAGTCGAGCCGTCGCACACGGCGACTGGGACGCCCTGCGCAGGTCACCGGCGGCGACCAGAAGCACGTCGAGCGACTCCTCGGACGCAGGTAGCGCCCGAGTCCGGATGCAACTGAGGGAGCAACGGTCATGGCACGCGGCAAGCGTTCCGTCCACAGCAAGAAGCGGCGTCGCGCGGTTCTCGAGGCAGCTGAGGGTTACTCGTCCTCACGGAGCCGGCACCTGCGCAAGGCGAACGAGCAGGTCATGCACTCGGGCAACTATGCCTTTCGTGACCGCCGTGCTCGCAAGGGGACGTTCCGCAAGCTCTGGATCGTGCGCATCAACGCCGCGTGCCGGGAACACGATATCTCGTACTCGAGGTTCGTCGCGGGCCTGAAGGCCGCGGAGATCGACGTCGACCGAAAGATCCTCGCCGACCTCGCGGTTCGCGACGCCGACGCGTTCGGGGCGCTGGTTGCCGCGGCACGCCAAGCCCTCGAGGCCGCTTGACCGACGCGCTCAGCGCTCGGCACGCGGAGGTCAAGCGGCTCCGCGCTCTGCTCCGTGATGCCAAGGCGCGCGAGGTCGAAGACGCCTTCGTCGTCGAGGGACCTCGCGCAGTCGAGGCCGCGCTCGATCGGGGCGCCGACCTCGAGTCGGTCTACCTCGGGCTTGGGGCCTCGACTGCCTTCGCAACGCTGGTCGCACGACTCGACGGTGCGGGGATCCGACGCGCCGATCTGAAGGAAGGCGTGCTCGAGAAGATCGGCACCACGCGCACACCCCAGCCGATGCTTGCCGTTGCACGCGGGACCGTGCGGCCATTCACCGCAGCAGCCGGCAGCTCAATCATGGTCGTTGCGATCGGCGTCAGCGATCCGGGGAACTTGGGGACGATCATCCGAAGCGCGGAAGCGGCCGGGGCTGATGCCGTCGTGGCGTGCGGTGACGCCGTCGATCCGCGAAATCCCAAAGTGGTGCGCTCCTCTGCTGGTGCACTGTTCGGTGTGCCGGTGATGGACGCGACCGATCCGATTCCTGTGCTCGAGGCACTTCGAACCGATGGTCGCCGTATCATCGGTGCTGCAGCGGAGGGCGGGGCTGCTCCTCACTCGGTCGATCTCGTTTCGCGCTGTGCGCTCATCGTCGGCAACGAGGCACGCGGACTGCCCAACGAGGTGGCGAGTCGGCTCGATCAACTGGTCTCGATCCCCATGGCAGCGGCCGCAGAGTCGTTGAATGTTGCGATGGCAACAACTGTTCTGCTGTTCGAGGCGGCTCGGCAACGGCATCTCTCCTTGGCGGAACGATGAACCTCGCCGACGCCCAGTCCCGCCTCGACGCGGCGTTGCAGGAGGCGCGTGCAACCATCGACGCTGCGGAGACCATGGATGCGCTCGACGAGGCCACGCGACGCTTCGTGGGGAAGCGCTCTCCCGCGGCGGAGATCAACGAGGCGATCAAGGGGATGGACCCGGCCGACCGTCCGGCTGTGGGTCAGGCCGTCGGCGCGTTCAAAGCGGAGATCGCCGCGCTCGAGGAGGAGCGTCGCGCCGCGCTCGCCGGTGATGACGAGTCTGCTGCGGCCGAGCACGAGCGCCTCGACCTCACGCTCGGAACCCACGGCGTGCGTCACGGTCACTTGCATCTCGTGACCCAGATCCAACGCGAGCTCGAGGACATCTTCGTGGGGCTCGGCTACCGCATCGCCGAAGGGCCCGAGGTCGAAGACGACTGGCACAACTTCGAGGCGCTCAACATCCCGCCGGCCCATCCGGCCCGGTCGATGCAGGACACGATCTACGTGCGGCTCGGCACCGAGGAGCAGGTGATGCTGCGCACGCACACTTCCCCGGTGCAGATCCGCACGATGGAGACGCACGAGCCGCCGATCTACGTCGTGGCGCCGGGCAGGACGTATCGCAACGAGACGCTCGACGCCCGGCACTCACCGGTGTTCCACCAGATCGAGTGCCTCGCGGTCGATCGGAACCTGACGCTCGCCGACCTGTTCGGGACGATCGAGGTGTTCGTCCGTGAGCTCTTCGACGACGAGTCGGTGCGCACGCGCTTCCGGTCCGACTTCTTCCCATACACCGAGCCGTCCGCCGAGCTCGCGGTCAGCTGCGTGTTCTGCCGTGGCGACGGCTGCCGGGTCTGCTCGCACTCCGGGTGGATCGAGCTCGGTGGCTGCGGGATGGTCGATCCCAACGTGTTCGTGGCGGTGGGGTACGACCCCGAGGAATGGCAGGGCTACGCGTTCGGCTTCGGGCTCGAGCGCTTGGCGATGATCCGCTACGGCATCGACGAGATCCGCACGTTCGTCGAGAACGACGTGCGTTTCCTGGCCCGGTACTGATGAGGACGACCTGACGTGCGCGTGCCGCTGTCGTGGATCCGTGACTTCACGCCGGTCGAAGCACCGGTCGACGAGCTCGTCGCGGCGCTGAACCAGCTCGGCCTCGAGGTCGAGGAAGTCGTCGAGCCTGGCCGCCAGATCGCCGGCGTGGTCGTGGCCGAGGTGCTCGAGGTCACACCGCACCCCAACGCCGACAAGCTCACGTTGGTCGATATCCGTACAGGTGCCGGCGAGACGAGGGTCGTGTGCGGGGCGACCAACGTGGTCGCGGGGATGCACGTCCCGTACGCCGGTGCCGGCGCGACGCTGCCCGGCGGCTTCACCTTGGAGCGTCGAAAGATCCGCGGTGAGGTCTCCGACGGGATGCTCTGCTCCGCGAAGGAGCTCGGCCTCAGCGATGACCACTCGGGCATCCTCGGGCTCGACGCGTCGACAGTTCCCGGCGCGGACGTACGCGACGTGCTCGGTCTCGACGACGTCGTCTTCGATCTCTCCATCACGCCGAACCGTCCGGATGCGATGTGCATGATCGGTGTCGCACGCGAGCTGGCCGCGCACTTCGGGCTTCCGCTGGAGGTACCCGAGTCCTCGGTCAGTTCCGACGCCGCGGTTGGCCAGGACGTGACGGTGACGATCGACGCCCCCGACCGCTGTTGGTGGTTCCTGGCCTGGCCGATGACCGTGACGATGGGCGCGTCGCCGGACTGGATGCAAAAGCGACTGGCGCTGGCGGGCATGCGCCCGATCAGCAACGTCGTCGACGTGACCAACTACGTGATGCTCGAGCGCAACCAGCCGCTCCACGCGTTCGATCTTCAGCGCCTCGCTGGCCCGGGGATCATCGTGCGGCTCGCCAAGTCGCGGGAGAAGATGACCACGCTCGATGACGTCGAGCGCACCTTCACCGACGAGGACCTGCTCGTGTGTGATGCGAACTCCGTGCCTCAGGGGATCGCCGGGATCATGGGTGGCCAGACCTCGGAAGTGAGCGAGTCAACGACCGAGGTGCTCCTCGAAGCGGCGTACTTCGAGCGCATGGGGATCGCGAAGACCTCGAAGCGGCTGAAGCTGCGATCGGAGGCGAGTGCCCGATTCGAGCGCGGGACGGATCCCGATGGAGTGCTACGTCACATGACGCGCGGGGTCGAGCTCCTCATGGAGGTTGCCGGCGCGAAGCCCGCCAAGGAGCCGGTCGACGTCCGACCACACGCACCCGAGCGTCCCTCGATCACGGTTCGCACGAGCAAGGTGAACCGCGTGCTGGGCACCGAGCTGACCGACGCGCAGGTGCTCGATGCCCTCGCGCCCCTCGGCATCGACGTGAAGGGCAAGGGCGACAAGATCACCGCGGTTCCACCGTCGTTCCGGCCTGACCTCGAGCGTGAGATCGACATGGTCGAGGAGATCGGTCGGCGCATCGGCTTCGAGAACATCGGGCGCACCGTGCCCAAGCCGCAAGAGCAGGTCGGCGGCCTCACGCACGCCCAGCGAGACCGCCGGCTCGCGGCAGATGCGTTGGTGGGGGCCGGGCTGTTCGAGGCGATCACGCTTCCGCTCGTCCCTGCGACCGATGCCGAGAACATCGTGCTCGTCGCCAACCCGCTACGAGCCGAGGACGCTGCGCTCCGCACTGATCTGCTGTCGGGGTTGCTGCGCGCCGCGGCCACGAACCATGCGCGCGGGAACCCCGACATCGGTCTCTTCGAGATCGGTCGAGTGTTCCTCGCGTCCAACGAGCTGCTCCCGGAGGAGCCCGTACACGCCGCCGCAGTGCTCAGCGGAACGGTTCGACGCGGACCGGTCGAGGACGATCGCCCCGTCGACGTCTACGACGCAGTGGATGCACTCACGGTGCTGCTCGATGCGCTCGAGATCGCCGACCACCGCTTGGTTGCGTCGTCGCCCGCGGGATTGCACGGCGGCCGCACAGCGACCGTTGAGATCAGTGGACAGGCAGCTGGCTGGGTGGGGGAGGTTGCGAGCAACGTCGCTGCCGGCCACGAGATCGAAGGCCGCGTCGTCGGGTTTGAGGTCGACCTCGGCCAGATGCTCGACGCGCCGCGACGGGACCGCGCCTTTGTCACACCGTCGCCGTATCCGATCGCGAGCATCGACCTCGCCTTTGTCCTCGACGAGCGCGTGGCTGCTGCAGACGTCGTCGCCACCCTGCACGGCTCCGCTCCCGAGCTGCTCGAAGAGGTGAGCGTCTTCGACGAGTTCCGCTCAGGCGAGTTCGGTGCAACCAAGCGCAGTCTCGCCTTCCGACTCCGCTACCGAGCGCCCGATCGCACCCTCAAGGACGCCGAGCTCGACACCCTCCGCCAAGGCGCCATCACCGCTGTCCAGGAGGCCCACGAGGGCGACCTCCGCGGCTGAGCCGTTGCCGGGACCCGTTGCATATGCAGTCGGGTGTATAGTATGCAGCATGGCGTATCGAGCGGCGATTCTCGGGGGATCGGGGTACCTCGGGGCTGAGGTGCTGCGGCTGCTGGCCGGGCACCCTGAGATCGAGGCCGTTCACGTGACGGCGGACGCCAACGTCGGTGCCAAGGTCGGCGACCTGTTCCCGTCGTTGTCGTGCGCCTACCCGATGCTCGAGTACTCGGCGGTGGAGCCCGCGAGCCTCGACGGCCTCGACCTCGTGTTCGTCGCCTTGCCCCACGGCGAGTCGCAGCGGGTGATCCCTGATCTCATCTCGCGCGTCGCTCACGTCGTCGATCTCGGTGCCGACTTCCGTCATCCGGAGGACACCTACATCGAGTGGTACGGCGGGAAGCACTCGGCGCCTGAGCTGCTGACGAAGTTCGGGTACGGACTCCCCGAGCTGTACCGCGACGAGCTCGCGGGCGTCGCACACGTCGCCGCGCCAGGCTGCTACCCGACGACGACGGCGCTCGCGCTCGCACCGCTGTTCGCGAACGGACTGGCGGAGCCCAACGGGGTCATCGTCGACGCCGTCTCCGGGGTGTCCGGACGCGGTCGTGGCCTGTCGGCGCCGAGCCTGTACTCCGAAGCCAACGAGAACGTGCAGGCCTACGGGTTGCTCGACCATCGCCACACCGGTGAGATTCAGCAGGTGCTCGGCAAGGTCGCGACCGATGACGTGCAGGTCCTCTTCACACCGCATCTCGTGCCGATGACGCGCGGCATCCTCGCAACTTGCTACGCACGTCCTGCAAAGCGCGGGCTGAGCACCGACGCTCTGCTCGCCCTGTACCGCGAGCACTACTCGGACGAGCCGTTCGTCGTTGTGTCCGACGGCCTGCCAGCGACGAAGGCGACGCTCGGTTCGAACTCGTGCCACGTCACCGTCCGCTACGACGAGCGCACGAACACGCTGCTGGCGTTGGGCGCGCTCGACAACCTGGTGAAGGGCGGCTCGGGCCAGGGGATCCAGGCCGCGAACCTCGTGCTGGGCCTACCTGAGACCACTGGCCTGCCGATCGTCGGGATGATGCCATGAGGGGTTCAGGCAGATGAGCGTGACCGCAGCGAAGGGCTTCGAAGCCAGTGGGGTTGCCTGTGGCATCAAGCCGTCGGGTGCGCCCGACCTCGCGCTCATCACCACCTCCGATCGCTGTGCCGTGAGCGCGGCGGGCGTCTTCACCCAGAACGTGGCGTGCGCCGCCCCGGTGCAGATCAGCCGGCGTCACCTCGAGGATGGCCGCGCCGCGGCGGTGGTGCTGAGCTCGGGCAACGCCAACGCCGCGACCGGTGAGCAAGGACGTCAAGACGCGCTGCGTATGTGTCAGCTCGCCGCCGAAGGGCTTGGATGCGACACCGACGACGTGCTCGTGTGCTCGACCGGGCTCATCGGGATCCCGATGCCCATGGCCGCGCTCGAAGAGGGCGTCCCGAAGGCGGCCATCGCCGTCGCGGGCGGGTCCGAAGCCGGCGACGCCGCCGCGAGAGGGATCATGACGACCGACACCGTTTCAAAGCAGGCGGTGGCGACGGCGAGCCTCTCCGACGGCACGACCATCACGGTCGGGGGCATGGCCAAGGGTGCGGCGATGCTCGCACCGAGCATGGCAACGATGCTCGCCGTGCTCACGACCGACGCCTCGATCGAGTCCGATGTGCTCGGCGAAGCGCTCGTCGACGCCGTCGATGGGACGTTCAACGCGCTCGTCGTCGACGCCTGCACCAGTACCAACGACACGGTGCTTGTGCTGGCCAACGGTGCTGCTGGGAATGCGCTGATCGAAGACAGTGGTGCTGACCTCGACGCAGTTGCGTCCGCCATCACCTCCGTCTGCGACCAGCTCGCGGGCGCGATGGCAAGTGACGCTGAAGGTGCGACCAAGCTCGTGACCCTCACGGTGACGGGAGCGCCATCGAACGACGACGCACGCAAGGCCGCCCGGAAGGTGGCGAGCAGCCAGCTCGTGCAGTGCTCGCTCTACGGGTGCGACCCGTATTGGGGCCGCATCATCTCGGAGCTGGGAACGAGCGGTGTGAAGTTCGATCCTGAGCAGGTGACCATCTCCTACAACGGCATGACCCCGTGCGTGAACGGGATCGCGGCGTCACACGATGAGGCTGCGCTCGCCAAGGAGATGGCTGGGCGCGACATCGAGATCACGTGCGATCTCCACGCGGGCGAGGGCACCGCCACCATGCGGTTCACCGACCTCACGCACGCGTACATCGACGAGAACACGGGCACGTCGTGAGTGATGATCCCCGCGCCCGCGACGCACACGCCAAGGCCGCGGTTCTGGCCGAGGCGTTGCCGTACATCCGCGAGTTCTCGGGCAAGACCGTCGTGATCAAGTACGGCGGCCATGCCATGGAGAACCCGGAGCTGGCCGAGCTCTTCGCCCAAGACGTGGTGCTCATGCGGCTCGTCGGCATGAACCCGGTCGTGGTCCACGGCGGGGGACCGCAGATCAGCGACCTCATGCGTCGGCTCGGCAAGGAGCCCGAGTTCGTCGACGGTCTGCGCGTCACCGACGCCGAAACGGTCGACATCGTCCAGATGGCCCTGATCGGCAAGATCAACCCGGAGATCGTGACGGCCGTGAACCAGCACGGCTCGTATGCCGTCGGCCTGTCAGGCGCCGACGCCGGCCTGATCACGGTCGACCAGCGCGATGCCCGCCTCGGCTACGTGGGCGACGTCCGCACGATCAACCCGGCGATCCTCGAGCGCGTGCTCCGCGAGGAGCTCATCCCGATCGTGGCGACGGTGGGTGTCGACGACGACGGCCAGGCCTACAACGTGAACGCCGACACGGTCGCCGGTGCGATCGCGATCGCGCTCAACGCCGAGAAGCTCGTCTACCTCACCGATGTGGCGGGCGTGTACGAGGACTTCGGCGATGAGGGTTCGCTCATCGCCCAGACCGACGCGGCGGGGCTCGAGAAGCTCCTAGAGACGGACAAGGTGGGCGAGGGGATGATCCCGAAGCTCCGGTCGTGCGTCGACGCTCTGCGCGGCGGCGTGCACCGCGCCCACGTGCTCGACGGCCGCATGCCCCACGCCCTGCTCCTCGAGTTCTTCACCCGTGAAGGCATCGGCACCATGGTGTCCCCATGAGCGATCCAACGCCTGCCAAGCACGAGGAGCGAGCGGCCGCGGGACGGGTATCCCGGCCCGCAGCGAGCGAGTCCATGTGGGAGGAGCTCAAGGCGCTCGACGGCGAGCACGTCATGCAGACGTACATGGGGCGCTTCGACGTGGCGTTCGTGCGCGGCGACGGCACGCGCCTGTGGGACTCCGACGGAAAGGAGTACCTGGACTTCCTCTGCGGCCTCGCGGTGGTGTCCCTCGGTCACGCTCATCCCGCGATCGCGGCCGCGATCGCGGATCAGGCTCAGACGCTGGTACACACTTCGAACTTCTTCCTGAATCCGTGGCAGCCGCGCCTCGCCGCCAAGATCGACGGCATGCTCGGCGGTGGGGGTCGCGTGTTCTGCGCGAACTCAGGCGCCGAAGCCAACGAGTGCGCGATCAAGCTCGCCCGCCGCTATGGGCAGACGAACGGCGGCCCTGAGCGCTTCCACATCCTGTCGGCGTACGGCTCGTTCCACGGGCGGACGCTCACGACGCTGGCGGCCACCGGTCAGCCACAGAAGCAGGAGACGTTCCAGCCTCTGCCCACCGGTTTCCGTCAGGTCGAGTACGCCGACATCGACGCGCTCGCCGCCGCGATGGACGAGCGGGTCTGCGCGGTGATGCTCGAGCCGGTGCTGGGCGAGGGCGGTGTCGTGCCCGCTCCGCCGGGATACCTCGAGGCCGTGCGCGACCTCTGCAACGAGCGCGAAGCGCTGCTGATCATCGACGAGGTGCAGACCGGGCTCGGACGAACGGGTCGTTGGTTCGGCTTCGAGCACGCGGAGATCGAGCCGGACGTTGTCACGATGGCCAAGGCGCTCGGCAACGGGGTGCCGATCGGCGCGTGCTGGGCGCGCGAGTCAGCCGCACATGCGCTGCGTCCGGGTGACCACGCGACGACCTTTGGCGGTCAGGCGCTCGCGGCGAGGGTGGCGCTCACGGTGCTCGAGGTCATGGAAGAGATCGATGCGCCCGGGCTGGCCGAGAAGGCTGGTGCGCGCTTGTCGTCCGGTCTCTCGATGCTGCCGGGCGTCGCAAGCGTGCGCGGGCACGGCCTCCTCCTCGGCGCGGAGCTAGACAGCGGAATCGACGCACCGCCGGTCGTGGCCGAGTGCCTCGATCGCGGGCTCGTCGTGAACGCGGTGACGCCCACCGCCGTACGACTGGCACCGCCGCTCACCGTGAGCGATGCCGAGATCGACGAGGCGCTCACGATCCTCGGTGCTGTTCTGGAGGCGTCACGATGACGGCTGTCCACCACTTCCTCGAGGTCGACGACCTCGCGCCCAGTGCGCTCGAAGATCTGCTCGCGAAGGCGGCGGCATGGAAGAGCTCTCCCGCCGCGGTGCCGCATGCGTTGTCAGGACAAGGCGTCGCAATGCTGTTCGAGAAACCATCTGCTCGCACGCGCTCATCGACCGAGATGGCTGTGCACACCCTCGATGGGCATCCCATCTACATCCGCGGCGAGGAAGTCGGCATCGACACCCGCGAGACCGCGGAGGACGTCACCCGCACCCTGGCTTCGTACTGCACGTTGATCGCGGCGCGTGTCTTCGACCATCACCTACTCGAACGCATGGTCGCGGTCTCGCCTGTGCCCATCGTGAACCTGCTCTCGGATCGGGCGCATCCCTGTCAGGTGCTCGCCGACCTCTTGACCCTGCGCGAGGATCTGGGTTCGCTCGAAGGCCGCCGGCTCGCATACGTCGGTGACGGCAACAACGTCGCCGCGTCGCTCGCGTTTGCCGCCGCGCTCTGCGGCCTGGAGCTCACGGTCGCGTCGCCGTCGGGCTACGAGCTCGACGACGACGTCGTGGATCGCGCCCGCAACCTCGGGGGAACAATCGAGCTCGTCGTGGATCCGCACGAAGCGGTGAAGGGTGCGGACGCCGTCTACACCGACGTCTGGACGTCCATGGGCCAAGAGGAGGAGACGCAGCAACGCAAGGTCGCGTTCGCGGGCTACTGCGTCGACGATGACTTGATGGCGACGGCGGGCGACCAGGCCGTCTTCCTCCACTGCCTGCCGGCCCACCGAGGCGAAGAGGTGAGCGAGAGCGTGCTCGAAGGGCCGCAGTCCGTCGTGTGGCGCCAAGCCGAGAACCGCATGCACGGGGTCCGTGCCCTGTTCACGATCCTGGTAGGAGCCGACGGATGACGCTCGGAAAGCCTCAGCGGCAGCATCGGATCACCCGTGTGCTCGAAGAACAGGCGGTGTCGAGCCAGGCCCAGCTCGTCGAGCTGCTCGCAGCCGACGGCGTGGTCGCCACGCAGGCAACCGTCAGCCGTGACCTCGAGGAGCTGGGGGCGGTGAAGGTGCGCATCCCTGGTGGAACGATGGCCTACGCGATCCCGGAGCACGCAAAGGATCTCTCGGCGCCCGACGACCACCTCCGCAGAGTGATGGGGGAGTTCGTCGTCGACGTCGCACACAGCTCCAACCTCGTGGTGCTCCGCACGCCGCCGGGTTCTGCGCATGTGGTCGCCTCGGCGCTCGACCGGTCGGGCATGCCCGACGTGCTCGGCACGGTCGCCGGCGACGACACCCTGATCGTCGTGTGCTCCGAACAAGCCGGCGGCGCGCAGATCGCATCCACGTTGGCCGGCCTCGCCGGGCTGTAGAGGACTGACCATGGCAAAGCAGAGAGTCGTGCTGGCGTACTCCGGAGGCCTCGACACCTCGGTCGCGGTCCACTGGATCACACAGGAATGGGACGCCGAGGTCGTCGCGCTGGCGGTCGACGTCGGCCAGTCGACCGACGACGACTGGGACACCATCCGCAACCGCGCACTCGCCGCGGGCGCGGTCGAGGCCCAGGTCGTCGATGCTCGTGAGGAGTTCGCCACCGACCTCTGCCTCCCGGCGATGCGCGCCAACGCGCTGTACGAGGGCAAGTACCCGCTCGTGTCGTCGTTGTCGCGTCCGGTGATCGTGCGGCATCTCGTGCGCGTCGCACGCGAGCAAAAGGCCGACGCGGTCGCGCACGGATGTACCGGCAAGGGCAACGACCAAGTGCGCTTCGAGGTGTCGACGCGCGCGCTCGCACCGGACCTCGATGTGCTTGCCCCGGTGCGCGTGTGGGGCTTCACCCGCGAAGACTCCATCGACTATGCCGCCAAGCACGAAATCCCGATCAAGGTCCGCAAGGACAACCCCTACTCGATCGACGAGAACCTCTGGGGACGGGCCATCGAGTGTGGAGCGATGGAGGATCCGTGGGCCACGCCGCCCGAGGAGCCGTTCACGCTGACGAACCAGACCGCGACGGAACCGTGGGAGCTCACGCTCAGGTTCGAGGCGGGCGTGCCCGTCGCGGTCGATGGCAAGCAGCTGCCGTTGCACGAGCTCATCGCCGAGGTCACACGCGTCGTCGGCTCGTACGGGTGGGGACGGGTCGACATGGTCGAGAACCGCCGCGTCGGCATCAAGAGCCGTGAGGTGTACGAGTGCCCGGGCTCGCTCGCGCTGATCATGGCGCACGCAGACCTGGAGTCGGTCACGCTCGAGCGCGACCTCATGCGGGAGAAGGCGCGGCTCGAGCCGCGCTACGCCGAACTCGTGTACGACGGGCTCTGGCACTCACCGCTGCGCAGGGCGCTCGACGCGTTCGTCGACAGCACTCAGGAGATGGTCAGCGGCGACGTGCGCCTCGGTCTCGGGCCGGGGCGGTGCAACGTGGTCGGGCGTCGCGCCGACAAGGGGCTGTACGACTACGAGCTCGCGACCTACGACGCCGCCGACCAGTTCCGGCACCAGGACGCCGAGGGCTTCGTGCGCCTGTGGGGACTCGGACTCGAGACGATCGCCCGTCGTCAGGGGCCACCGGAATGACGGACGTACCGGGACCGCTGTGGCGAGGCCGGATCGTCGAACCGCCCAGCGACGACCTACTGCGCTTCACGGAGAGCCTGAGCTTCGACGTCGCCCTTGCCGCGGATGACATCGAAGGCTCTCGCGCTCACGTGCGCGGGTTGGGTCGAGCCGGCCTGCTCGACGATGGCGAGATCGACGCGGTGCTTCGGGCGCTCGACACCGTCGCGGAGGAGCTCCGCGCCGGCTCGTTCCAGTTCGTCCGCACCGACGAAGACATCCACACCGCGGTCGAACGCCGCGTCACCGAGATCGCCGGCTCCGCTGGCGCAAAGCTCCACACCGGCCGCAGTCGCAACGACCAGGTGGCCACCGACCTCCGGTTGTGGTTGCGCCGCGAGGGCCATGCCTGCGCCGTGCGGACCCATCTCCTCCAGGCCACCCTCCTCGATCGGGCCGCGTCTGCTGGGGAGGACGACTACCTGCCCGGCTACACGCACCTCCAGCGTGCGCAACCCGTCCTTCTCGCGCACCACCTTCTCGCGCACTTCTGGGCATTCGCGCGCGACGTGGACCGGTGGCGCGATGCCCTGACGCGCGCCGATGTCAGTCCGCTGGGTGCAGGCGCGCTTGCGGGATCGAGCCTGCCCCTCGACCCCGACGCCGTGGCCGAGGATCTCGGCTTCGCTCGTCGCTTCGAGAACTCGCTCGACGCGGTGTCCGACCGCGACTTCGTGGCCGAGGCGTTGTTCGTTGCGGCCCTCGAGCAGGTGCACCTCTCCCGAGTCGGGGAGGAGCTCGTGTTGTGGTCGAGCGAGGAGTTCGGATTCGTCCGCATCGCCGACGCATACGCAACGGGCTCGTCGATGATGCCGAACAAGAAGAACCCCGACATCGCCGAGCTGGCCCGCGGGAAGGCCGGCCGGGTGCTCGGGAACCTCACGGGCTTCCTGGCCACGCTGAAGGGGCTGCCCCTCTCGTACAACCGTGACCTCCAGGAGGACAAGGAGCCGTTGTTCGATGCCCTGAGCACGCTGTCGCTTTCTCTCGTAGCGTTGCGAGGCGTGTTCGACACCCTCGAGTTCGTGCCCGAGCGGATGCGGGCGGCGGCCGACGTGGACGTAGTCGCGGCCACCGACGTTGCTGAGCAACTCGTGCGCGAGGGCATGCCCTTCCGAGATGCACACGCCGCGGTCGGGTCGATGGTGCGAGAGGCGAGCTCGGGCGAGCGCTCCTTTGCAGAGGTCGCGGCGGCTGATGATCGTCTCGGTCCCGACGCGCACGATGCATTTCTCGCTGGCGAAGCCGTCCGACGGCGTTCGACCCCGGGTGGCGCCGGACCCGCGCCTGTCAGCGCGCAGCTCGACCAGGCGCGTGTGCGCCTCGCCGACCAGGCAACGTGGCTACGCGTCTAGTCGGCAAGGTCCTCGACCGCGCCTTCTACGCGCTGGACGCTCGCAAGCTCGCGCCGCTCCTCCTCAACAAGGTCCTCGTCCACCATGACCCCGACGCCGGTCGACTCATGGCGCGCATCGTCGAGGTCGAGGCGTATGCCGGCGCCGAAGATCCAGGGAGTCATGGGTACCGCGGACTGACGAAGCGCAACGCGACGATGTTCGGTCCGCCCGGACATCTCTACGTGTACTTCACGTACGGGATGCACTGGTGCGTGAACGTCGTCGCCGGCACCGATGGCGTGTGCAGCGCGGTGCTGCTGCGCGCGGCCGCGCCGATGGCCGGTGTGGAGACCATGCACGCTCGCCGCCCTGTGGCGCGCAAAGAGTCCGACCTCTGCTCGGGCCCTGCTCGTCTCACGCAGGCGATGGGGATCCTCGACGAGCATGACGGCACCGACCTCGTGCGCGGGGTCGTGCGCGTCCTCGACGACGGGGTGCCGCCGCCGAAGCGCCCGGGCGTGACCGCGCGCGTCGGACTGCGCCCCGGTCGGGGCGACGAGCAACGCTGGCGCTTCTACGTGCCGGGCGACCCGAACGTCAGCCGTGGGCCGAAGGGCGACCGGTAGCCTCGACTGATGCCATCCGTCGACGAACAGATCCGCGCGCTCACTGCGGGCGCCGTCGATGTCGTCAGCGAAGCCGAGTTGCGCAAGAAGCTCGAGCGGGGAACACCGCTGCGAGCCAAGCTCGGCCTCGACCCGACGAAGCCCGACATCCACATCGGGCACTCCGTCGTCCTCCACACGCTCCGGCGATTCCAGGAGCTCGGTCACACCGCGGTCCTGATCGTCGGCGACTTCACTGCAGTGGTCGGCGACCCATCGGATCGATCGTCCACACGCCCCGCGCTCTCGAAGGAAGAGGCTGAGGCCAACGCCGAGACGTACTTCGACCAGGCGAAGAAGATCCTGCTGCCCGACAACCTCGAGATTCGTCACAACTCCGAGTGGCTAGGGAAGATGGACATCGCCGACGTCTTGCGTTTGACCGCGCGCGTGACGGTCGCGCAGATGCTCGAGCGCGATGACTTCGAGAAGCGCTACAAGGACGGCAAGCCGATCTCCATCATGGAGTTCCTCTACCCGCTGCTCCAAGGTTGGGACTCGGTGATGATCAACGCCGATGTCGAGCTCGGTGGCACCGACCAGCTCTTCAACAACCTCATGGGTCGCACGCTCCAAGAGCAAGAGGGGCAGGAGCCACAGGTCGTCATCACGGTGCCATTGCTCGAAGGGCTCGACGGCATGCAGAAGATGTCGAAGTCGCTCGACAACTACGTCGCGGTCACCGAGGCGCCCGCGACGCAGTTCGGCAAGCTGATGTCGGTGCCCGACACGCTCACGACGCGCTACTTCGCGCTTACGAGCGGCGCGTCGGCGGACGACGTGGCGGACTTCACGATGAAGGTCGAGCGTGGCGGTCTGTCGCCCGTCGAGGCGAAGCGCGCGATGGCGCGGCGCGTCGTCGACGCGTTCCACGGCGACGGCGCGGGGGAGAGCGCCGAAGCCGAGTTCGACCGGGTCTTCAAGTCCAAGGAGACGCCGACGGACATCCCCGAGCACCTGCTCGACGACGGAGAGGCCGTCGACGGGCGAATCCGGCTTGCCAACGTGCTCCGTCAGGCCGGTTTGGTGAAGACCAACGCCGAGGGGAAGCGCCAGATCACCCAGGGCGGGGTCAAGATCGACGGCCAGGCGGTCTCGGACCCCGACGCCACCTACGCCCCGGCCGAGCTCCAGGGGGCGACCCTCCAGGTGGGCCGGCGGAGGTGGGTCAAGATCCGGGTCCCGGGAGAATGAGCCGGGGTAGGTATTTGCTTTGATCCCTTGGAATCCCTAGGATCAAAGGTCCGCCTCGGGGAGGTCTCCCGGGTCGGTTGACACGGACGCTCGCCCGGCCATCAGCCGCCACACCATGGCGACGATGGATCAGCGGAGTCGAGTGAGTGTCCAACCAGCAAGGCTCTCCGGCGCTAGTTCGCCGCGTGCCTCGCGTCAGCTCCTTGAAAACGGAACAGTGACGCCACAAAAGCCAGTGACGGCGTCGTGCCCTTCGGGGTCCGACGTCGACTCGCAATTCCGTCACCCGAGGGAGAAGTGTCTCCCGGAGGTGACTCTCCGATCTGCATCCCGCCAGGGATGAGATCTCGATGGAGAGTTTGATCCTGGCTCAGGACGAACGCTGGCGGCGCGCCTCATACATGCAAGTCGAACGTGAAGCCCGGAGCTTGCTCCGGGTGGAAAGTGGCGAACGGGTGAGGAACACGTGAGGAACCTGCCCCGAAGACTGGGATAACACCGGGAAACCGGTGCTAATACCGGATGCCCTCACCGGATCTCATGTTCCGGTGAGGAAATGGATTCCGCTTCGGGATGGCCTCGCGGCCTATCAGCTTGTTGGTGGGGTAACGGCCCACCAAGGCTTCGACGGGTAGCTGGTCTGAGAGGATGTCCAGCCACACTGGGACTGAGACACGGCCCAGACTCCTACGGGAGGCAGCAGTAGGGAATCTTGCGCAATGAGCGAAAGCTTGACGCAGCGACGCCGCGTGCGGGATGAAGGCCCTCGGGTCGTAAACCGCTTTCAGCAGGGACGAAATTGACGGTACCTGCAGAAGAAGGCCCGGCCAACTACGTGCCAGCAGCCGCGGTAATACGTAGGGGCCAAGCGTTGTCCGGATTTATTGGGCGTAAAGAGCTCGTAGGCGGTTCGGCAAGTCGACGGTGAAATCTCCACGCTCAACGTGGAGGGGCCCGTCGATACTGCTGTGACTCGAGTCCGGTAGGGGAGTGTGGAATTCCCGGTGTAGCGGTGAAATGCGCAGAGATCGGGAGGAACACCCGTAGCGAAGGCGGCACTCTGGGCCGGTACTGACGCTGAGGAGCGAAAGCGTGGGGAGCAAACAGGATGGGGAAACTTGTCCTCTTCAGCCGTGAGGCTGTTGCGTAAACCAGCTGTATCGGTGAACATCCGTGCACAGCACGGACAACGCCGAGGGAAGTCGGTGGTCTGACGTCGGGTCCTCGTACACATCGACCCGGCGGCGCTCAGGCCGCTTGACCCCGTAGAGACTGCACGCTGGCCCTGGGCATGCGAGTGCTCAGGTGAAGACACAGTCCGACCTCACGGGTAACCGTGAGAGCACTCCCAGAAATGGGGTGCCGCCGCTTTGCGGTAAATGAAGCGGTCAGCAGCCCGAGAATTGGGTGAAAGTAACAGACGTGTAGATACCCTGGTAGTCCACGCCGTAAACGTTGGGCACTAGGTGTGGGACTCTATCGACGGGTTCCGTGCCGTAGCTAACGCATTAAGTGCCCCGCCTGGGGAGTACGGCCGCAAGGCTAAA
>VGBR01000009.1 GCA_016870355.1 Actinomycetota bacterium
CATGAGTAGGCCGCCCGCGCTTCCACCTCGAGCGACGAGTCTGTCCGGCGTAGTGATCCCGATGTCGACGAGGTGCTTCGCGCAGGCGACGAAGTCGTCGAACGTGTTGCGCTTGGACGCGAGCTTCCCGTGGTCGTACCACTGTCGGCCCATCTCACCGCCGCCGCGGATGTGCGCGATGGCGTACGCAGCACCGCGCTCGAGCACGCTCAACCGCTCCACGCTGAAGCCAGGATCGATGGAGTGCTCGTACGATCCGTAGCCGTAGAGCACCAGCGGCCCGCCGCCGGCCGGTGGGAACCCGCGTCGATGGACCAGCGAGATCGGCACCCGCGTGCCGTCGTCGGCGGTGGCCCACAGTCGGTGTGACTCGTATTCGCTCGCGTCGTAACCCGCGACGGGCTGTTGCTTGACCATCGTCGCGGTTCGTTCGTTGAGGTCGTAGTCGAAGTCGGTAATAGGCGCGACGAGCGACGTGTACTCGTAGCGGATCGTCGTCGTGTCGAACTCGGGGTTGGACGCCACCCACGCGGAGTACACCTCGTCGGGCATCTCCACCACGTGCTCGTCGCCGGTCGCCAGATCGAGCACGCGGAGGCGTCCGACAGCGTCGGCTCGTTCGGTGATGACGAGATGACTCGCGAACGCGTCGACGTCCACGATGCGGGCGTCGTCGCGGTGGGCGATCACTTCTGACCACTGATCTCGCCCGGTCGCGTCGACCGGCGTCGTCATGAGCGTGAAGTTGGGCGCACCCCCGTCGTTGGTGAGCACGTAGAACCGCTCGTCCTGATCGTCGTAGTGGTGCTCGACGTGGTACTCGACGCCGTGCTCCCGAGGTGCGAGCACGCGCAACGTGCCGCTCGGATCGTCGGCGCAGAGAACTCGGACCTCGGTCGTCAGCTTCGACGCGCTCGTGACCACCAGGAACCGTCCGGTGCGCGTGCGGTCGATGTAGACCTCGAAGCGCTCGTCGTCTTCCTGGTACACGAGCGTGTCGGCATCGCTGGCTGTGCCAAGCGCATGCCGCCACACCTGGTGCGGCCGCATGGCGGCATCGGGGCGCACATAGAAGACGGTGCGGTTGTCGTTCGCCCAGACCAGCCCGTAGTACACGTCGGTCACCTCGTCGGCGAGCGGCGCGGCCGTGTCGAGGTCCCAGAAGCGGAGCGTGGCCCGCTCACCCCCGGTGAAGTCGGCGCTGTATGCGAGCAAATGGTGATCCGGGGAGATCGCGAGACCGCGCAGCGCGAAGTAGCTCGCCTCTGCGGCGAGTTCGTTCTCGTCGAGCACGATCTCTTCGTCTTCGAGCGCTCCGGGTTCGGCGTCGGGATCGGGGAGACCGTCAACACCGCGCGGCCGGCGGCAGTGCACCACATACTCACGACCTGCGATCGTGCGACTGAAGTACTCCCACGGCCCCCAGCGCGTAGGCGCGGACGCGTCGGTCTCCTTCACCCGCGACTTGATCTCCTCGAAGATCCGCTGGCGGAGTGGTTCGAGCGGCGCGAGCTCGGTCGCGACGTACTCGTTCTCGGCCTTGAGGTACGCGAGCACGTCGGGATCGTCACGGTCCCGCAGCCAGTAGAAGTCGTCGACGCGCTCACGATCCTCATGCCGCAACACCGTGGGGCGCCGCGGCGCGCGCGGCGGATCCATCGGCGCGGTCATGGGTTGCCGAGTCTCGCACGCGACGCGATACCGGGTCGGGACCGTTCGAGACCCGGAGGTACGCTCGACTCGTGACAACACCGCGCGCGACGCCGATCCAGGCATCCGACGAGCAGCTCGCGGCGATCTCGTGGGATGCGAAGGGTCTCGTTGCGGCCATCGTGCAAGAAGAGGGGACCGGGCGGGTGCTGATGCTCGGTTGGATGAACGAAGAGGCGCTCCACAAGACCCTCGACGAGGGTCGGATGGTGTTCTGGAGCCGGAGCCGTCAGGAGCTCTGGCGCAAGGGCGACACCTCTGGCGATCGTCAGTGGATCCGCGAGGCCTTCTACGACTGCGACGGCGACGCGCTGCTGTTCGTCGTCGAACAGGAGGGACGAGGGGCGTGCCACACGGGCGAGCGGTCCTGTTTCTTCCGCGCCTTTGGTGAGGGCACCGGCAACACCGAGCACCACAAGCAGCCAGATCCGTGAGCCCCGCGGGGCCGGTGCGGCCGTCGCGCGACGACTTCCGGTCGATGGCGCGCGACCACACGGTCGTGCCGGTGTGGCGCGAGGTGCTCGCCGACCTCGAGACGCCCGTGTCGGCGTTCGTGAAGCTGGTCGGCGCGAGCGCCGATGGTCAGCCGGGTTTCCTGCTGGAGTCGGTCGAGCACGCGGAGCGATGGGGAAGGTTCTCGTTCCTCGGGCGTGATCCGGCCTGCACGCTGGTCGTGCGCGGCCGACGCGTCGAAGTCCACGGCACGCTGCCCGACTCCGTGCCGCGCGACGCAGGCGCGCTCGCGGCACTCGAAGCGCTGCTCGCAGTTCATCGCGCCCCCCAGGTGCCCGATCTTCCACCGTTCCACGGCGGAGTGGTGGGTTATCTCGGCTACGACGTGGTGCGCGAGATCGAGCACTTGCCCGACGTTCCCAACGACGACCTCGGCTTACCCGACGCGGTGCTGTCACTCACCGGCCATGTCACCGCGTTCGACCATTTCCGGCAACGACTATCGCTCATCGAGAACGTCTTCCTCGCGCAAGAGCCCGACGTCGACGACGCGTATGACCGCGCGGTGGCGCGCCTCGACACGCTCGTGGATGAGCTGGCGCGGCCGTTGCCCTATGCACCGTGGCCGCCTCCTGGAGACGAGGACCTGCCAATCCCCGCGGTCCGCTCGACGCTCGGCGGCTCGAGCTACCACGACGCGGTCGAAGCGGCGCGCGAGCACATCCTTGCCGGCGACATCTTCCAGGTCGTGCTTGCGCAGCGCTTCGATCTCGAAGAGCCGGTCGAGCCGTTCGACGTCTACCGGATGCTGCGCCAGATGAATCCGTCGCCGTACATGTACGTGGTCCGCCACCCCGAGGTCACGCTCGTTGGTTCGTCTCCGGAGCCCATGGTTCAGCTGCGCGACGGCCGCGTGATCATCCGCCCGATCGCGGGTACGCGCTTCCGGGGTCGCACCGAGGAGCACGACCGTCGTCTTGCTGGTGAGCTGAGCGAGAACCCGAAGGAGCGCGCCGAGCACGTGATGCTCGTGGATCTCGCCCGCAACGACATCGGCCGCGTGGTCAACTTCGGTTCTCTGCGCGTCGACGAGCTGATGTCGCTCGAGCGCTACTCGCACGTGATGCATCTCACGAGCCAGGCATCAGGTGACCTCGCGCCAGGTAAGCACGCCGTCGATGTGCTGCGCGCCACGTTCCCTGCCGGAACCGTGAGCGGCGCGCCGAAGGTGCGTGCCATGGAGATCATCGATGCCTTGGAGCCGGTGAAGCGTGGCCCCTACGCGGGCGTGGTCGGCTACGTGGACTTCTCCGGCAACCTCGACACGGCGATCACGATCCGGACGATGGTGTGGCGCGGCACGCAGGCCAGCATTCAGGCCGGCGCGGGCATCGTGGCCGACTCCGACGCGTCCGATGAGGAGCTCGAGTGCCAGAACAAGGCCAAGGCGCTCCTTGCCGCGGCCGCGGCGGCACGGCGGATGACGTCGCTCGGAGCCGCATGACGGTCTTCGCGGTCGACCGCTCACCGCATGGGCTCGTGGTCGTGAGTGGTCCTGACGGCACGTCGTTCCTCCAGAGCCTGATCTCGCAGGACCTCGACGCTGTCCCTGATGGTGCGAGCGCGCCGTCCTTGCTCCTCACGCCGCAAGGAAAGCTCGACGTGCTGTTCCGAATCTCACACGTCGGCGACGAGTGGTGGCTCGATACCGACGCCGAGTTCGGCCAGCGCTTGGCGGAGTCGTTGAATCGCTTCAAGATCCGCGTCAAGGCCGATGTCGAAGATCGCACGTCGTCGAGTGGTCTGCTCACGATCGTGGGTACACCGGCCCAACCTGAGAACGCGATTGCGATACCGACGCGATGGGGCGATCTCCCAGGCATCGACGTGCTCGGTGATGCGGCTGACGTTGCGCATGAGCTTGCGTCGCTGCAGGCGGAGGTGGCGCGGTGGGACCGCGAGCGGTTCGAGGCGTTCCGCATCGAGCAGGGTGTGCCGAAGCTCGGCATCGACATCGACGACAAGACGATCCCGCAAGAAGCGTTCCTCGAGGACGCCGTCTCGTTCACCAAAGGCTGCTACCTCGGTCAAGAGCTCGTCGCGCGCATCGACAGCCGCGGACACGTCAACCGCTATCTCCGTCGCCTCCAGGTCGACGGCGACGCGGTGCCGCCGTACGGCGCAGAGGTGATCGCCGGCGACAAGAGCGTCGGCACCATCACCAGCGCAGCAACCGTCCCGACGGAATCCCGCGTCATCGCCCTAGGTATGGTCAGAAGAGAGGTCGAGCCCCCGGCAGACGTCACCGTGCGTTGGGCCGGCCACGAGACCCAAGCCCAAGTTTTGGCGTCGATAACGTTCGAATAGCGACTGCTATCGACGCCAAAACCCGCTCTTAGGCTGGCAGGCGGACGACGAACCTCGTGCCGCCGGCTTCGAGGGGGTCACAGGTGGCTTCGCCGCCCATTGCGACGGCGAGCTCGTGCACGATCGCGAGGCCGATCCCGGTGCCGACCTTCCGACCGGGTGTTGTGCGCGCGGTGTAGAGCCGCTCGAACACGCGGCCGCGTTCGCTTTCCGCGATGCCCGGGCCGTCGTCATCGACGCGCAGCTCGATTCGGCCATCGTGCTGCACCACAGCGACAGTCACCGATGTCGCCGCGTACTTCAACGCGTTCTCCACGAGGTTGGCGACGATCTGCGCCAACCGCTCGGGATCGGCATTCGTCGGAACCGGAGCGCCTGGCGCAAGGTGTAGCGCCACGCCGAGCTCCTCCGCCGCTGGCGCGAAGCCTTCCACTGCGTCGCCGACGACGCTGCGTGCGTCGATCGGCACCGGCGCCAGCGAGAAGGCGTGCGTGTCGAGACGTGCCAGGTCGAGCAGATCGGCGACGAGCCGCTCGAGTCGACGCGCTTCAGTGGCGATCACCGTCGCGGCGCGAGCACGATCGTCGGGCCTCGCGATCACGCCGTCGGCCAACCCTTCGGCGTAGCCCTTGATCGAGGTCAACGGTGTCCGGAGGTCGTGCGACACGCTGAGCAGGAACGCCCGCTCGTGGCCTCGGGCCGTCTCGAGGTCGTCGGCCATCGCGTCGATGCTGTCGGCGAGGCTGCCAAGCTCATCGTTGGGTCCTACGCGTCCCTTCCGAGACGAGGTAGCGACGCGAGCCGACAGGTCGCCCGCGGCGATGCGGCCCGCGGTCTCCTGCATCGCGGCGATGGGACGCGTCAAACGACGAGCGAGGAATGCCGCGACCGCGGCCGCGACGATGAGCGCGAACATGCCGGTGCCGAACAAGTACGGGCCGGCATCACCGAGGGGACGGGTCTCGACCCGTTGCGTGAGCACGACCACCGGCGTGAGGCCGTTCACGGTCGTGATGGGCTCGGCGACGAACGCGGTGTCCTCTTTGACGTCCCGCTGGAGGTGTCCGGCGAGCAGTGTTGCGGTGTCGAGGTCGCCGACCTCGAGGTTGCGAGGCAGCTCGACGAGCTCGGTGCCACTCGTCGAACAGGGGAGGAGGCTGCCGAACTCCTCTCGCAAGGTTCCTTCTGCGTCGACCGTCACCACGCTTCCGCCCGTCGCGCGCAGCAACCTCGCGATTACCAGGCAGAAGCGGCGCCCCGCTGGGGTGTTGTCGCGCGCGGCGAGTGCTTCGCGGCCCAGGAAGTCGAGCTGGCGCGACACGGTGGGGGCCTGGCGTTCCAGATCGTCGAGCGCGTCCTGTGCAGACGTGTCACGCGCCAACCCTGCCGCGCCGAGCGCGGCGACCACCAGAACACCGAACGCGATCGCGACCATTGCCACGAGCAGGCGGGTGCGAAGTCGCCTCGTCGGCTTGGTCATGATTCCAAGCGGTACCCGACGCTCCGCACAGTGGTGATCTCGACCGCGTCACCCAGCTTCTTGCGCACCTGGGCGATGTGCTGGTCGACCGTTCGCGCGTCGCCGTACCAGTCGTGGCCCCAGGCGCCATCGAGGATCTGTTGGCGCGAGAGAGCGAGTCCTGGACGTTCGGCGAGGAACCGCAGCAGGTCGAACTCCTTGGTGGTCAGATCGACTGCGGTGTCGTTGATGCGAACCTCGCGCCGGCCCGCGTCGATCGTCACCTGTCCTGCTTGCACCACCTCTGGTGCGCGTGCGCCGTCGACCCGGCGAAGCACAGCCTTCACGCGCGCGACGAGTTCTGCAGCCGAAAACGGCTTGGTGACGTAGTCGTCGGCACCCAGCTCCAACCCGAGCACCCGGTCAACCTCGTCGGCGCGCGCCGTGAGGAAGATCACTGGGATCTGCGACGACTGGCGGATGCGCTTGCACACCTCAAGGCCGTCGACGTCGGGGAGGCCCACGTCGAGCACGACGAGTCGCGGTCGATGCGTCCGGAAGGCTTGGAGCCCGGCTTCACCAGTCCCGGCCTGGAGGACACGGAAGCCCTCGCGTTCGAGGTACATGCTCACGAGGTCGGCGATGCTCGGTTCGTCGTCGACGACGACGATCGTGCCGCGCTGGCTCATGTCCATCACCCTTTGCGCTGCTCCCGCTTCGCTACCTCCGCTCGCGGGGCTCGCTCCATCCGCTTCGCTCGCAGCACATTGTTCTCCCTCGATCGTTGACCGCCCGCCATGGTGGGCGACAGCACATCAGGGGAATGTGAAGCCGACATGAACCCCCAAATAGGAGGGGTCAGGCGATCCGGTTCGTGTTGACGACCTCGCTCAGCCACCGGGCGCTGGGCTTGATCGTGCGCACCTGCGTGGTGCGGTCGACGGCGACGATGCCGAACCGCATCCGGTACCCGAACGCCCACTCGAAGTTGTCGAGCAGCGACCAGTGGAAGAAGCCGCGAACGTCGAGCCCTTCGTCGATGCAGGCTGCGACCTGGGTGAGCGAGTCGCGCAGGAACCGGATGCGCTGCTCGTCGTCGTCGGTGCCGATGCCGTTCTCGGTGACGTAGACGGGGATGCCGGTCACATCGATCGCGTGCCGGAGCGCACCGGCTGCCGCGTTGGGCCAGTACTCGTAGCCCATCGGCAGAACCTCGACGCCGTCCTCATGGCCCATCATGCCCTTCTCGTCGACGCGCCCACGTGTGTAGGCCTGCACGCCGAGAAAGTCGTCGCCGCGGCACGTCTCGAGGTACACGTCTTCGTGCGCGTGCCGATACTGCTCCAGCTGCTCCTCGGCGCCCGGCATCGCGATCCAGTCGTTCATCGACACCGTCAGCCCGACCGGGAAGTCGCCAGGGCCAGCTTTGATCGCGGCCGCGGCCTTGGCGTGCGCGTCGATCAGCGTATGGGTCGCCTTCTGGTAGCCGTCGAGATCCTGCTCGATGCCCGGCGGGAACAATCCCCACAGCCAACCCATCAGCGGGAGGATGTTCGGCTCGTTGATCGTGCACGCCATCCCGATGCGGTCGCCCAGTACGCCGACCGCGTGCGCGCAGAAGTCGGCGAACCGATCGGCGTTGACGGGGTTCGCCCACCCGCCGTCCGCGGCCATCCACCGAGGGTTGGTGAAGTGGTGGAACGTGACGACCGGCATCAAGCCGCGCTCGTGACACGCATCGAGCATGCGGGAGTAGTGGTCGAGCTGCGCGGTCGACCACTCGTTCGGCTCGGGTTGGATGCGGGACCACTCGAGCGAGAACCGGTACGCGCCGAATCCGAGCTCTACGAGGATGTCGAGGTCCTCGGGATAGCGCCAGTACTGATCGCACGCGTCGCCCGACGGCTCTTCACACCTCGTGTGGTCCGCGTGCTCCCATGCCCACCAGTCGTTGTTCGAATTGCCGCCCTCGACCTGGTGCGCGGCGGTCGCAGTGCCCCACAGGAACCCGTCCGGGAATGACATCATGAGCCGGATCGTACGGTGGACGCGCGCAGCCCGGCAGGGTCGTTGGGCAGGCGCCGCGCCGCGAGGGTGCCGAAGACCGCGACGAACAACATCAGCGCGAAGACGATGGCGAGGGCGTCCTTGCGGGCGCCCTGGCCGGATGCGGCGACGGCAACGATTGCGCCGCCGAGCCCGGTGCCGAGGGCCTGACCGAGCACGTCACTGAGCTGGAGCGCAGCGGTGGCCGCGCCCTGGCTCGCGGCGTCCACTTCCGACAGCACCGAGATCGACATGGTGCTGTACGAAAGACCCATGCCGAGCCCCGCGATGCCCCAGACCGCGGCAATCGCCTCGACGGGCACGTCTTCGAGCAGCACCGCGGCCATCAGCACCACGCCGACCGCAACCAGCGCCAACCCCACCGTCGCCATCGACCGGCGGGTCCACACGCCAGCTCGGTGCGCCTGGATCCACGATCCCGCGGTCCACGTGAGTGTGGCGGGCGTGAGCACCACGCCGACTCCTACGGGCGACAAGTCGCGCACGCTCGCCAGGGCGAGCGCGAGGAACGCGTCGGCACCGAAGAACGCGAAGGTCTGGAGTCCGCGCGCAGCAACCGCAGCCGGGAGCCCGCGGCGAGCGCGCAACGTCCCCGGCGGCGTGAGATGCATGAACGCGGGGATGGACACCGCGATGCCGATTGCGGCCAACGGTGCCGCGACGTACGCCTCATCCGCTCCGAGCCCGGCGACCATCAAGCCCGCGCCGAGTGCGAGCTGCGCGGCCGCGCCGACGGGAAGCACGCCTTCGGTCATCTGCACTCCCGAGCCGAGACTCCGCAGCGCGGGCAACGTCAGCCACGCGGCGATCAATGGCAGCGGGATGAGGCCGAAGAACACCAAGCGCCATCCGACCTCGTCGGCGATGATCCCGGCGACCGCGGGCGCGAGCAGGCCGGGCACGACCCATGCGGTGGAGAGCAAAGCGAACTGGCGCGCTCGCTCGTGCTCGTCGAATGCGCGCCCGATCGCTACAAAGGCGGTCGCGCCGATCGTGCCCGCGCCGAGGCCTTGCACCACACGGCCAACGATCAGCACCGGCATGGATGGCGCGGCGCCGCACGCGATGAGTCCCGCGACGAACAGCACCAGACCCACGGTGAACGGCGCGGCCGGGCCGTGCCGATCCGATGCATGACCCGCGAGCACGACGCTCACGAGGTTCGCCAACATGAACGCGGCGAAGGTCCAGCCGTAGAGCTCGATGCCCCCGAGCTCGCGCGCGACCTTCGGCGCGATCGTGGCGACGGACAGCGCTTCGAAGGCGACGACCGAGATCTCGAGCACCAGCCCGATCGACAGCCGCCTGCGGTCCATGGCGCATCCTCGCATCGAATTGGGGATTCGGTGGCGACGATTCCTGCCACACTCGTGTCGTGGGCGTGCTCGACGACATCCTGGCGCGCAAGCGCGATGAGGTCACCGTGCTTCACCAGCCTTCGACGCGGGAGACGATCCAGCGTGGCGCACTCGAGTCGGGCCCGACGCGCGGCTTCGAGGAGCGGTTGCGTGCTCGGTCACGCGGCGACGGCACGCTCGCGGTCATTGCCGAGATCAAGCGGCGGTCACCGTCGAAGGGCGATCTCGCGCCCGAGCTCGACGCCGCGACGACCGCGGCGCAGTACGAATTGGGCGGTGCTGCCTGCCTCTCTGTGCTGACCGACGGGCCCTACTTCGGCGGGTCGGTCGCTGATCTGCGGGACGCGCGTGCTGCCACGTCAGCGACGGCCGTCCTCCGCAAGGACTTCACGATCGATCCCGATCAGGTGTATGAGACACGTGGCATCGGGGCCGACGCCATCCTGCTGATCGTCGCGGCGCTCCCAGACGACGCGGTGCTCCGTGATCTGCACGCGCTCGCTGGCGAGCTGGGGTTGGATGTGCTGGTCGAAGCCCACGACGAAGCCGAGCTCGATCGCGCCGTCGCGCTCGGGGCGTCGTGCATCGGAGTGAACGCTCGCGATCTCGACACCTTCTCTGAGGACCTCGGAGTGGTCGAGCGACTCGTCGCCCGTCTTCCCGCCGACACGATCGCGGTTGCCGAGAGCGCGATTCGCAGCGTCGAAGACGCCCAGCGCGTGGCCGCGGCGGGCTTCGACGCAGTCCTGGTCGGCGAAGCCCTGGTCCGCGCCAAAGACCCCGAGGCTCTCGTCCGCGACCTCAGCGCCGTCCCGACCTCGTCACGGAGCTGAGTGCGGTTTTTCGGCACGCTGAGAGGCATATGGACACCCTCAACGTGCCGAGAAACCTTCGGGTGACGTTCGCGGGGTGTGGGGACCAGCTCGAGGTTGGGTGGGCCTTGGAAGTTCGTGAGGGTGTTGCCGGTGGCTTCGATGGTGAGGCTCCCCATTGACCTCGAGCGTCAGCTCAGAGAGGAACCTGGTGTCACGGTAGACGGCACAACGCCATTGTGACTTGGCGGTGCGCGCGTTCGGTGTCTCTTCGAGTCAGGTCGGCGCGGGTGACACCTGACGCGCGTCTCGTCGGTCGATGAGCTTGTTGATGACGATGAAGCCGACCGTCGCGTAGACCCAGCCGAGGAGGATGTCACTCACGTAGTGCTCGGATCCGTACACGAGTATGAAGCTCATCAGCGTGATGTAGCAAAGGGCGACCCACTTGCCGCGCCGAGCCCGATTCCAGACGAACAACAAGAGGATGAACGGCCATGCGGCGTGCAGCGATGGCAGCGCGGCAACGGGGTTCGCGAGCTCGGGGTCACCGCTGAACACCTTCTCTGCACCGGTCGCGCCGAGGTCGTTCCAGACCCAGCGCGTGATGCGCACCGTGGGCTCGAGATCGCCCGTCTCGCTCGCGAACCAAGGCGGCGCCGCGGGGATGATGAAGTAGGTGAGGATCCCGGCGAGCGAGACCCCGAGCATCACCATCGCGTAGCGGCGGAACCGCGGCCGGTCTCGCAGATAGAGGTACACCGCGAAGAGTGGGCTCACCACGAAGTGGGAGAGATAGACGAGGAAGACGATGTAGTCGTACCAGTGCGGGTTGCGGTCGGCGTTCAGCCAGTCCTGGAGGACGACCGTCGGCGTGGTGCCCCCGAACACGATCTCGTCGAAGCGCAGGTGCGGCTCGATGATGACGCGGGGGAGCAGATCCGTCGCGAAGCCGCGGATGAAGTCGTAGCCACCCAAGAGGATCAGCACGGGTAGCCAGTCGATGATGACGCGGGCGACGGGCCGCGGGCTGTGCGCGCACGTGAGCGCGGGTGCGACGGTCAGCCAGATCCAGAGGTATTGCCGTTCCGGCAGGCCGTACGCGATGGCCAGAGCGATCGACACGCCGAGGAACACGCCGACGATCGGGACGCGGTGCCGCACGAGCTGTTGAGCCCAGCTCGAGGTCGCCGTCGATTGGTCAGGTGCGGCGGGGTCGGGCTTCGTCGCGGTTGCCATGAGCCGGGAGAGCGTAATGCTCGGGCGGTCGCGCGGTCGTCCGGTACCGTCGTTTGCGTGTTCGTGAAGATCTGTGGCGTCACGAACGAAGAGGACGCGCTGCTCGCGGTGGCACTCGGTGCCGACGCGCTCGGCTTCAACTTCGTGTCGGGCAGCCCCCGTCAGGTGACGCCATCAGACGTCGAGTTCATCGTGCGGCGCCTGCCGGCGGCCGTGACGACCTTCGGCGTGTTCCGGGACGAGCGCCCGAAGAAGGTGGTCGAGATCGTCCACTCGATCGGCCTGGGTGGCGCCCAGCTCCACGGTCGGGAGCCGGTGAGCGAGGTGCGCTACGTGAAGGAGCGCGTGCCGCTCGTGATCCAGGCCTTCGCTGCGGGCGACCCGTCGATCACGACCGTGCGCGAGGGCGGCGCCGACATCGTGATGATGGACGCGGCCCAGCCGGGCTCGGGCCGTGTCTTTGACTGGGCACTCGCAGAAGGGGTGCCCCCCGGCATGCGCCTGCTGCTCGCTGGTGGCTTGACTCCGGAGAACGTCGCCGAGGCGATCACCCGTGTTCGGCCGTTCGGCGTCGACGTCGCGACCGGCGTCGAGACCGAGCGCGGCTCGGGGCGCAAGGATCCGGCTCGGCTCCGGCGGTTCATCGAGACGGTGCGGTCGACCGCCGAAGAGCTCGGGAGCGACGGCTGGGTGCAGGACGACGGGATCGAGGCCTACGACTGGCAGGTGGACGAGCGTCCGGCGTAAGCAACTGACGATCGGCAGGAAGGGAGACGGGAGCGTGGCCAAGACAGCGCGCGGTGCGACCGTGCAGCTCGGCGCGCCCGGAGTCGAGCCTGAAGGCCTGGGGCGCTTCGGCGAGTTCGGGGGACGGTTCGTCCCCGAGACCCTCGTGCCCGCGCTGATCGAGCTCGAAGACGCGTTCCGCACCGCGTGGACTTCCGATGACTTCCGTGCCGAGTACGCGCGCTTGCTCACCGACTACGCCGGTCGTCCCACTCCCGTCACCGAGTGTCGTCGGCTGTCCGATCGTCTTGGTGTGCGCGTGCTGCTCAAACGCGAAGACTTGACGCACACCGGCTCACACAAGATCAACAACGTGCTCGGCCAAGCGCTGCTCACCCAGCGCATGGGCAAGCACCGCGTGATCGCGGAGACGGGTGCGGGCCAGCACGGCGTCGCGACCGCCACCGCAGCCGCGCTGTTCGGTTTGGACTGCACCGTGTTCATGGGCGCAGTCGACGTTGAGCGCCAAGCACTCAACGTCTGGCGCATGCGTCTCCTCGGCGCCGAGGTCATTCCCGTGTCGTCGGGGAGCGCGACTCTCAAGGATGCGATCAACGATGCGTTGCGCGACTGGGTCGCGACCGTGGAAGACACGCACTACTGCATCGGGTCGGTCGTCGGACCGCACCCGTACCCGTGGATGGTGCGCGAGCTCCAGCGCGTGGTGGGCGACGAGGCGCGCGAGCAATCTCGTGTGCTCCTCGATGGCAACGATCCCGATGTCGTCGTGGCGTGCGTCGGGGGCGGCTCGAACGCGATGGGCACCTTCGCCGGCTTCCTCGACACGAAGGCTCGGTTGGTCGGAGTCGAAGCCGCCGGGCACGGGTTGGAAAGCGGCAGGCACGGCGCGTCGATCACACGCGGAGTGCCGGGCGTCTTGCACGGTGCTCGTTCGCTCTACCTCCAGTCTGAAGACGGCCAGATCCTCGAGGCGCACTCGATCAGCGCCGGACTCGACTACCCAGGTGTCGGGCCCGAGCACGCCGCGCTGGCAGCGGACAAGCGCGCCGAGTACCACTCGGCAACGGACGACGAAGCGCTGGCGGGCTTCCAGTTGCTTGCAGGGACCGAAGGGATCGTTCCCGCGCTCGAGCCTGCGCACGCGATCGGGTGGTTGGCGCGAGAAGCCGGACACGCGGTGCCGGCCGGCTCGACGGTGCTGGTGACGCTCTCTGGTCGCGGCGACAAGGACGCGGCCCAGGTCGCGGAACGCCTCGGAGCCGACCTCGGGTGAAGCTCGAGTCATCCCTGCGGGCGCGGCGCGACGACGGAGCGAAGCTGCTCGTCCCGTACGTGACCGGCGGACTGGGTGCCGACTGGCTCGATGTGGTGCGCGCCGTGTGCGACGCGGGTGCCGATGCCGTGGAGATCGGCATCCCGTTCTCGGATCCGGTCATGGATGGACCGACGATCCAAGAGGCGTCGTCGCGCGCGCTCGCCGATGGCGCGACACCCGCGGGGATCGTCGCCGACGCCGCGAAGCTCGACGTCGACGTGCCACTTGCTGTGATGACCTATTACAACCCGGTGCACCACGCGGGCCACGAACGCTTCGCGTCGTCGCTGGCTGACGCGGGCATCGACGCCGCGATCGTGCCCGACCTCCCCGTCGACGAGCTCGACGCGTGGGCAGCTGCCGCCGACGCGGTCGACGTCGAGACCGTGCTGCTCGCGTCGCCACTCACGCCTGACGATCGGCTCGCAGTCATCTGCGAGCGTTCCCGTGGGTTCGTCTACGGCGTGTCGTTGCTGGGCGTCACCGGAGCGCGCACGGAGGTTGCCGCCGCAGCATTGGAGATGGGTCGCCGATTGAAGGCCGTCACCGATCGTCCGGCGCTCATCGGCCTCGGCATCTCGACGGGGGAACAAGCCGTCGAAGCCGCCGCGGTGGCCGACGGAGTGATCGTGGGGAGCGCGCTCATCGCCCTCCTGTTGGACGGCGGGGGGCCCGAGGCCGCAGGATCGTTCGTCTGCCAGCTGCGAGAGGCACTCGACGCATGACCGATCACCAGTACCGGCCGTCGGACGACTGCGACCTCTGCGAAGCATCGCGCATCACGGAGTGGTTCCACGAAGACGACGTCTGTTGGATCGCAGAGTGTGAGATCTGCGCGGTGCCAATGGTGGTGTGGCGCGTCCATCACGTCGAGCCCACGCCGGCCGATCTGGAGCACATGCACGCGCGCCTCGCCGATGTGATCGGCACGCACTTCGAGTTCGAGCACTACGTGGACGACAACATGCGCAACATCCCCGACCACTACCACGCCCATGCACGCCCCAAAGGCGGCTTCTTCGGCCACGGCCTCCGCCGCAAGCAGATCTGAAGAGGCGGTTGACGCGACACGGTGGGCGGCCCGTGTGGACCGCCCACCGCACGCGGGGGTTGGGAACGCGACGGTTGTCAGCTAGTAGCCGAAGCTCCCGCCGCCCGAGTCGTCGGAGTCATCGGTCGTGTCGTCTGGCTGCTCTTTCGAACGGTCTTCGGAACTGGCCTTGCCGCCGGATTTCGTGAAGAACGCGAACTGCATGCCGGAGCCGCGGTGCAGGCGGCAGAACCCGGTGACGGGCTTCCCGTTCGCCGCGATCTCGACCTGCACGGTCACGCTGTCGCCGACGGCGAGGTTCTCGTCGATGTCCTGATCCTCGATGGTGAACGTGTGCTCCACGTCACCGGTGTTCTCGACGGTCACCGACACCGTTTCGCCGGCTGTGCCCTTGATGAACGTCTTCTTGAAGAAGAAGTCGTCGGCGTCGATCTCCACGGCGCCGTCGACGACCTTGCCGATGCCCTTGTTGACCACGTCGCCTTCGAGCTTCACCGGCTTCTTCTTGGCGGCGGTCGACGCCACGGCGGGAACACCGAGCGCGCCGGCAGCGGCGATCGCAGCGATGATCACGAGCGGCTTGCGCATGCGGTGCTCCTTTGGGATGCAGATCCTCGACTACGTCGGTCTCCATGTGGACTACGGCGGAGGCTGCCGAACGGATTGTCTCGGGTAGGTTCCCCTGCGGTCAGCGGGCCAATCCGTGTGCACCGCTCGGCCGTATGCCTCATGTGGTCAGTCACCGACGACGCGCTGCTCGAAGGGATGGCCGCGGGCGACCCGGATGCCACCGAGGCATTCGTTGCCCGGTTCCAGCGTCGCGTCTTCGGTCTGGCGATCACGATCGTCGGCGATCCCCGCGCGGCCGAGGATGTCGCCCAGGAGGCCCTGCTCCGGGCATGGCGCCACGGCGCGGCCTACGACCCCCGACGAGGAAGCGTGACGACGTGGCTGCTGGCCATCACCCGCAACCTCGCGATCGACGTGATGCGGGTGCGCCGACCACTGGCGATCGCGCCCGAGGAGCTCGTCGCGATGCCCCTGCGCACGAGCCATGCCGAGCCGGCGACGCTCGCCGTCGCCCACGACGACGCGGCGCGTCTACACGCCGCAGTGGCGGATCTGCCGGACGAGCAACGCCGAGCGATCCTCCTCGCCGGCATCGGTGGCTTCAGTGCGCGCGAGGTCGCCGAGGCCGAAGGCATCCCCCTCGGCACCGCCAAGACGCGCATCCGCACCGCGATGCTGCGGCTCCGTGCTGTGCTCGTGACGCCGGATCCGGCCGAGTGACGGCGCCCCAATGACGCTCGAGTGTGCCGAAGTCAGGGAGCGAGCCGCCGAGCTCGCGCTCGGCATCCTCGATGGTAAGGACCGCGCCGACGTGCTCACGCACCTCTCGTCGTGCCCGTCGTGTCAGGCGTTCGTCGAGGAGCACAACGAGGTCGCGGACCTGCTCTTGCATCTCGCGCCTGAAGCCGATCCGCCCCTCGGGTTCCAGCCGCGCACGTTGCGCGCGTTCGGCTCCCAGCAACACCGGGGACGACGGCGGATGTTCATAGCGGTCGCGGCGGCGGCCGCCGCGGCGATCATCGCGAGCGTCACCGCGGTCCGGATCATCGACGCCGATCGCACCGAGCAGGCCGCGCCCGCATTGCGCACGGTGCCGATGATCGGCACCGACGGCGTGAAGGTCGGCCGGGTCACCTTCTCGAAGAGCACCCCCGCGGCCTTGGCGGTCAGCGTCGACTACGCCGTGCCCGACGGCGACTACGACCTCGCGTTGGTGAGCGGCAACGCGGAAGAGTTGATCGGCACCATGACCATCGCCGACGGGCAGGGGGAGTGGAACGGGGCCGCGGCGATCAACGATGACGATGCAGTCGCGCTGGTGTCGGCCAGCGGCGCGCGCGTCTGCGAAGCCGAGCTCCGGTCGTAGGCGTTCGGTGGGGCTTCGCCTCCCGAACGCCGGCGGAGCCGGAGCTTGCGGAGGCGACCATCGAGGTCGCGCGACTAGTTCTTCAAACGCTCGTCGAAGAAGCTCAGCACGCGTTCCATCGCCACGAAGGTCGGGTGCTCGGCTTCGTCCACGAAGTGTTCGGTGACCACCGAGTGGGCCATGCGCGAGATCCCGTGCGGGTTGCCCTTTGACGAATCGATCTCGATCCCGATGAATGCGTTGCCGAGCTCGCGCCGCAGCGTCTCGAATCGCTCTGGTGCCACCGCGGGATCGTTCGTGAACCGCATCCCGAGCACGCAGCCGCCCTGGCGAGCGCGTGCCTTCACGCGTTCGAAGTCCTCGTCACTGATGCCGACGGCGGCCTTGCGCTTCTTGCCGAGCGGGAACGGCACCGACGGCTGGCTGAGCACCGGCGCGAGCATGCGCTCGTCCACCATCATCCCGAGCGCGAATCCGCCGGTGAAGCACATGCCGATCGCGCCGACGCCAGGACCGCCGCATTCTTCATGGGCCTCGGCCGCGAGGGCGCGGAGCCATCCCGTGATCACGGGGGTGCGGTCGAGCGCGAGCGCGTTGAACTCGCGCGCCACGCACGCGCCCGTCAGCGACTTGATGACGTAGGGAACCGACATCGCCTTCCCTGGCGTCCCGAACAGTGACGGCATGCGCACGGAGTAGCCCTGGTCGATGACACGTCGGGCGAACGCGGCGACGAGTGGAGTGATCCCCGGGACCTCGTGGATCACGATGACGGCCGGTCCAGTGCCGCCATGGAAGACCTGGCGACGGATGCCGTCGTGCTCGAACTCTTGTGCTTCGAACCCTTCGAGTGGTTGCACCGTTGCCATGTCAGATCTCCGACGGGCTGATGTCATCGAGCCTACGAGCGCGCGTCTCCGGCAGCTTCGCAGTGAGCAGGGCCGCGGCGATCAGGGGGGCGACGCCGAGGAGCGCGATCGCCGGCCCAAGGCCGCCGGCGACATCCTTGAGTCGGGAGGCGAGCAGCAAGCCGATCGCCGCGCCGGCAACGCCCGACACGAGCAGGAAGCCGCTCGAGGTGCCACGCGCTTCGGTCGGGAACAGCTCGTTGTTCGTGGTGCCGAGCCCGATGCCGGCGCACGATGCCGCGACGATCGACACCGTCGGCATGATCCACAGCAGCGCGCCAGCACCGACGAAGAAGGTCACCTGGAACGCAGTGGCAACGAGCAAGCCAGTGATGATCACGATGCGCCGGCCACGCGATTCAGCCAACTGACCGGCGACCAGCACGCCGACGACACCCGGCACTCCTGCGGTCACCCCGCGCAGCAGTGCGACTTCGGAGTTCGAGAAGTCGTGCGTGTGGGTGAGGTAGCGGTTCGTGAGCTGCGATGACGGTGCGCTGAAGATGTTCACGAGGAACACGACCGCGCCGAGCACGAGGAACCGACCGCCGTACTGTCGGTCGAACGGTTCGAGCAGTCGTGCTCGAACCGATTTGCGCGCCACCGCGATTCGCTGGAACCGCTCGGTCTCACGGACGTTGCGAGCGATGCTGGGGAGCAAGGCGATCGTCAGCGCGCTCATCGCGAAAGCCACGCGCCAGGTGTCCTCGCTCAGGTCGTTGATCGGGAGCAGGAACACTGTGCACCCGAACCCCAGCCCGAGTCCCAAGCCGAAGATCGAGAAGGCGAAGGCTCGTCCGCCCTCAGGGGCCTCTTCTACGACGGCGAGCGCCGTGATGGCGAAGGTGGCGTTCGCGAAGGCGCGGGTGAGGATCTGCGAGACGGTGAAGACCTCGAAGCTGGGTGCGAGCGCGGCGGCGGCGTTGGCGATGCACATCCCGGCGAGGCCGACCAGGATCATCCGGCGGCGTCCGAACCGATCGGCGCTCGACGCGGTGACGAGCGTGACCAGCACCCCGAGGCGCGCCAGTGCCAGCGCGTCGGTCAGTGCTTGATCTGACCGGTCGAACGCGGTCGTGACGGCGTCGCCGTTCTGGGTGAACAACGCGCTGCCGAAGCTGGCGATCGTGCCAACGGCAGCCAGCGCCGCGAGTCGCTTGGCCTGATCGGCGGTGAACGACGTCGGGACCAGTGTGCGGTGGTGGCGCGGCGGCGGTACCGGCGCTCCCGTTGCTGCCGCTTGCAGGCGCGTCCCGAAGTCGAGCAGTACTCGACGCGCCACGAACCACACGATGAGCCGCACGACCCACCCGAAGTACGGCACAGAGATGTCCGACCCACCATCGAGCTCGACGGCGCTGCCATCGGGTGCCGCCTCGACGCGGATGCGGATCTCGGATCCAGGGCTGTCGTGGTCGAACAGCGGTCCGACGAGGGTGCCGTCTGCACTCGCGGAGATGTGGAGTTCGCGGATCGCGGCCGCGCGGACTTCGTCGGGCGCGGCGTTGACCCGAACGAGCACCCGGCGCCGCACGTGCGGCATGCTACGGGTTCCGTTGCAAGGTGCTCAGGAAGGGGAGCCAGTGCCGAAGCTGAAGGTTGGGACACGCGCGCCGGCGTTCACGCTGACCGATCAGCGCGGCAAGAAGGTGAAGCTCTCCGACTTCAAGGGCAAGAACGTCGTCATCTACTTCTACCCGAAGGCCGACACGCCGGGGTGCACGACCCAGTCGTGCTCCTTGAGCGACGCGATGCCCGACCTGAAGAAGCTCAAGGCGGTCGTGCTCGGCATCAGCCCCGACTCGCCGGACAAGCAGAAGAAGTTCGACGAGAAGTACAAGCTCGGCTTCCCGCTCCTCGCCGACGAGGACCACAAGGTCGCGTCGGCATGGGGTGCGTGGGGCAAGAAGAGCCTCTACGGCCGGGAGTACATGGGGATCATCCGCTCCGCGTTCCTGATCGATCCAAAGGGCAACGTCGCGGCAACCTTCTACAAGGTCAGCCCGAAGAACACAGTTAGACACGTCACGGCGGCCCTGTCTCGGGCCGCCCCCAGCGTGGGGACCCGATCATCGCCGATTTCGACCCCGCCCTGAGCAGCGCGTCGCAGGCGGTTCAGATCTGGGTGGAACGAGGCACGCAGAGCGGTGACAGGTCTTTCGAGAGCAACTACGGGCCGCCATGCGTCTACTGAGGGGGCGGGCTGACGTTAGTGCGTAGGTAGACGAATCCCTCCTGCGGTCGGCCTCTGCGCGCCGAGTGGGACCCGATGCTCCGGAGTGGCGCGACAGTCGCCGCCTCCGGACCGAAGCACTCGACCCCTTGCTCGGGATCCTTCGTCTCAGCAACGACCCCAACGCCGCACGGAGTTGCATCACGACCGGGAGCGGCACATTGTCGCGGCACGAGTAGCGCCGGGAGGGGCCGGCGGAGAGGGCCTGCCCTCCCCGCCAGATCACGCTCCCACAGCGTGGAAGCCGCCGTCGACGTGCAACATCTCACCGGTGGTCGCCGGGAAGAGGTCGGACAGGAGCGCGACGCACGCTTGCGCGACCGGCTCCGGGTCCTTGACGTCCCAGCCCAGTGGCGAGCGCTGGGCCCAGACCTCTTCGAACGCTTCGAACCCCGGGATGCTCTTCGCCGCGATGGTTCGCACCGGACCCGCCGACACGAGGTTCACGCGGATCTTCTTCGGGCCGAGGTCGCGCGCGAGGTAGCGGGCCACAGACTCGAACGCCGACTTGGCAACCCCCATCCAGTCGTAGACGGGCCACGCCTGCGTGTTGTCGAAGTCGAGGCCAACGATCGAGCCGCCTTCGCTCATGAGCGGCAGCGCCGCGACCGCGAGCGCTTTCAGCGAGTAGGCCGACACCTGGAGGGCGACCGCGACGTCCTCCCAGGGCGCTTCCAAGAAGCCGCCGCCGAGGCACGACTCCGGCGCGAACGCGATCGCATGCATGACGCCGTCGAGGTGGCCACCGACTCGCCCGGCGAGTGCGTCGAGGTCTTCCGGGCTGGAGACGTCGAGCTCGACGATCTCGGGCATGGTGGGCAGGCGCTTGGCGGTGCGCTGCGTGAGGCTCATCACCCGACCGAACGACGTGAGCACGACCTCGGCGCCCTCTTCCTGCGCACGTCGCGCGACCGAGAACGCGATCGATGCGTCGTTGAGGACGCCCGTCACGAGGATGCGCTTGCCGTCGAGCAACATGGCGGAGCAGGTTACAGCGGGGTGTTGCCGTGCCGTCGCGTCGGGCGGACCTCGGACTTGTACGACAGCCGATCGATGGCCGCGGCAAGCGCGCGACGGGTGTCGACGGCGGCGAGCACCTCGTCCACGAAGCCCCGCTCGGCCGCGATGTAGGGATTCGCGAACATGTCCTCGTACTCCCGCTCGAGCGTGGCCTGTTCCTGCACGCGCGCCTCCGGGTCCTCGATGGCTCGCACCCGTCGTCCGTGCAGGATCTGCACCGCACCGGGCGCACCCATCACCGCGATCTCCGCGTTCGGCCATGCGCCGACCCAGTCGTTGCCGAGCCCCTTCGAGTCCATGACGATGTACGCGCCGCCGTAGGCCTTGCGCAACACGACCGCGACCCTTGGCACCGACGCGGCGGCGTACGCGTAGACGAGCTCGGCGCCGTGGCGGATCATCCCGCGCCACTCGAGGTCTTTGCCGGGCTCGAAGCCGGGTGTGTCGACGAACGTGACGATCGGTAGGTTGAAGCAGTCGCACCACTGCACGAAGCGCGCCGCCTTCTCCGACGCTTCGATGTCGATCGTGCCCGCGCGCTGGTGTGGCTGGTTCGCGACGATGCCAACCGGCCGACCGTCGAGCCGACCGAACCCGGTGACGAGGTTGGGCGCGTGACCGGCACGGATCTCGAGGAAGGTGTGCTCGTCGAGCACGTCCTCGATGACGGCGCGCACGTCGTACGACGCGGTCGGTTGCGCGGGAACCACTTCGGAGGCGCGGGTGCAGTCGCGATCGACGGGATCACCGGTGTCGACACGAGGGGGGTCGTCGAGATGGTTGGCGGGGAGGTAGTCGAGGACCGCGGCGACCACTTCACGCGCACCTTCTTCGTCAGGAACGACGAACGACGCCACGCCGCTGCGCGTGCCGTGCATCGGGGCGCCACCCAGCACACGGTTGCTGATGTCGATGCCGGTGAACGCACGCACGACGTCGGGACCGGTGACGAAGGCGAACGCGTCGTCGGTCATCACCACCACGTCAGCGATGCCGAGGAGCAGCGCGGGACCCGACACCGCGGGCCCGACGACGGTGAGGATCGTCGGAACGACGCCTGACGCGCTCGCCAGTGCGCTTGCGACGCGACCCCACCCGTGCAGCGACGCGATGCCCTCGACGACGTCGGCGCCAGACGACGCGACCGTGCCGACCACGGGGATGCCGAGCTCGATCGCGACACGGATCGCGCGTTCGAGCACCTCGCCTTCCGGCGGTCCGATCGCGCCGACGTGCTTGCCGCCCTCGAGGCGGAACGAGCTGACCGGTCGCCCGTCGATCTCGGTGACACACGCGGTTGCCGTCTCGCTCTGGCGTCCGCCGAGCGGTGTGGTCCCGCTGGGGTCGGTCAGGGCGATGTCGGTCAAGTGCTCGGGATCAGCACCAGGCTCGCGTTGTGGCCGCCGAAGCCGAACGAGTTCGAGACGACCGGCTTCGATCCAACCTCGCGCGGCGAGCCCGCGATCACGTCGAGCCCGATGTCGTCACCGACCCGCTCGAGGTTCGCCGTGGGGGGCGCGACACCGTCACGGATCGAGAGCATCGACGCCGCCGCTTCCGCAGCACCGGCCCCGGCGATCATGTGCCCGAGTGAGCCCTTGTTGGACGTGACTGGTGGCGGTTCGTCGCCGAAGACCTTGCGGACGGCTTCGCCCTCGGCCGCGTCGTTCAGCTCGGTGGACGTGCCGTGCGCGTTGACGTGACCGATCGCGCTCGCCTCCAACCCCGCGTCGTCGAGCGCTTGCTGCATGCACGCCGCCGCACCCGTACCACCCGGCGATGGCGCAGTGATGTGGTACGCGTCGGAGTTGCGGCCGTAGCCCGCGACCTCGCCGTAGATGCGCGCGCCGCGAGCCTTGGCACGATCGAGCGTCTCCAGCACGAGGAACGCCGCGCCTTCCGCGATGACGAACCCGTCGCGGTCGGCGTCGAACGGTCGTGACGCGCGTGACGGGTCGTCGTTTTGACTGCTCAGCGCGCCCATGCGGGCGAAGGCGGCGATGGTGATCGGGGTGAGCGGAAACTCCGCGCCACCGGCAAGCACGACATCGGCCGAACCGTCGCGGATCAGCCGCGCGCCTTCACCGATCGCGTTCGTGCCCGCCGCGCACGCGGTGGCGACACACAGCGCTGGTCCCGTCCACCCGAAGTGCATGGAGATCACACCCGCCGTTGCGTTGGGCATCATCATCGGCACGAAGAACGGGCTGACGCGGCCAGGACCGCGTTCGAAGTAGTTGCGGCAGTTCTCCTCGAGCGTGCTCAGGCCGCCGATACCGGTGGACGCCATGACCGCGCAACGGTCCGGATCGGCGTTCACCTCACCCGCATCGGCGAGCGCGTCGGCGGCCGCGGTGAACCCGAGGTGCGTGACGCGGTCGAGGCGCCGCGCCTCCTTCGGCCCGAGATAGGTCTCGGGGTTGAAGTCTTCGGGCACCTCGCACGCGATGTGCACGTTCTGGTCCGACGAGTCGAAGCAGCGGATCGTGTCCGCGGTCGCGCGACCGGCGAGGAGCGTCTCCCAGAACGTGTCGACGTCGGTGCCGGCCGGGGTCTTGACCCCCAGGCCGGTGACTGCGACGCGCGGCCGACCGCGATGATCCCTGAGCGAGTCGCTCATCCCTTGTCTTGCACCTTCCCGAGCACGAGATCGACGGCCGCTCCGACCGTCGTGACGCCCTCGAGGTCTTCCTCGGGCACCGAGATGTCGAAGCGCTCTTCGAGCCCCATCACGAGCTCCACCAGGTCGAGGCTGTCAGCCTCGAGGTCCTCCTTGAAGCGGGCCTCGAAGGTGACGACGTCGGGCTCGACGCTCAGCACCTCGACGGCCACGTCTCGCAGCGCGGCGAGTGCTTCGTCACGATCCATCTCTTGCATCTCCTTTGCAGTTGGGGCGGCCGGGGCCGGTCCCGTGATCGGATGAGTCTCGGGTCAGTGCCCCATGCCAAGGCCGCCATCGACCGGGACGAGCGCTCCGGTGATGTACCCAGCCGGCTCCGAGCACAGATAACCCACCACAGACGCCACTTCTTCGGGGTTTCCCAGCCTTCCCAGGGGGACCGTGGCCTCCATGACGGCCCGCCACTCGGCCGGCATGTCTTCGGTCATGGCGGTCACGATAGGCCCCGGCGCCACGGCATTGCAGGTGATGCCACGGGGTGCGAGCTCCCGAGCGATCGCACGCGTCAGGCCGAGGAGACCCGCCTTGGCCGCGGAGTAGTTGGCCTGGCCGGCGGCCCCGGCCTGGCCGCTCACCGACGAGACGTTGACGATCCGGCCCCACCGGTTGCGCATCATCTTGGGGGTCGCGCGCCGGATGGCATGGAAAGCACCGCTCAGGTTCGTGCGCAGCACGTCGCCCCATTGATCGTCGGTCATGCGGGCGACGAGCCCGTCAGCGGTGATGCCCGCGTTGTTCACGAGCACCTCGACCGGTCCCCATGCGGCTTCGATCTCGCCGAACGCGGCGTCGACCGCGGCGGGGTTGCCGACGTCGGCTTGCACTGCGAGCGCGGTGCCGCCTTCGCCTTCGATGTCGGCCTGTGCGTCCTTCGCGCCGTCGCTCGACGAGCAGCACGCAACCCGATGACCGGCGCGCGCCAGCTCGACGGCGATCGCGCGCCCGATCCCTCTGGATGCGCCGGTGACGAGCGCCACCCGCGACTGGACTTCGCTCACGGGCGACCCCAGCGCACGACTGCGCTGCCCCAGGTCATTCCGGCGCCGAAGCCGCTCATCAGCACGACCGCGCCGTCTTCGAGTCGACCGGTGTCGGCGGCCTCGGCCATCGCGAGCGGGATCGACGCAGCCGAGGTGTTGCCGAAGCGATCGATGTTCACGATGGTGCGTTCGGCCGGGATGCCGAGCCGAGCGGCGGCGGCCTCGATGATGCGCGCGTTCGCCTGGTGCGGCACGAACCAGTCGACGTCGGCGCCCGTCATGCCCGCGAGGGCAAGTGCGCGCTTCACGGATTCGACGACGGCGCGCACGGCGCGCTTGAACACCTCTTGTCCTTGCATCTTGATGTACTGCTCACCGGCCGCGATGGTCTCAGGCGTCGCCGGGCGTCGACTCCCGCCGGACGGGATGCCGAGCAGTCCGGTCGCGGAGCCGTCGCACCCGAGGTCCCATGCGAGGAGGCCGGGTCCGTCGTCGGTCGACGGCGCGAGCACAACACCGGCCGCGCCATCTCCGAACAAGATGCAGGTGCCGCGGTCGCGTGGGTCGACGACGCGCGACAGCGTTTCGGCGCCGATCACCAGCACGTGACGCAGGTTGCCGGCGGTGAGCAGTGCGGATCCGGTGACGAGCTCGTACACGAACCCCGCGCACCCGGCACCGAGGTCGAACGAACCGCAGTGCACGCCGAGGCCGTCGCACACGAACGCGCCGGTGTGGGGGATCGGCTGCTCGGGAGTGGCGGTCGCGACGATGACGAGGTCGATCTCTTCGGGCGTGATCCCGGCTTGCTTGATGGCAGCGGTGCCGGCCTCGATGGCAAGGCTCGCGGTGGTCTCACCGTCCGCGGCGTAGCGCCGCTCACGGATGCCGGTGCGCTCGACGATCCACTCGTCTGACGTCTCGACACGCTGCTCGAGGTCGGCGTTGGTCAAGCGCTGCTCGGGGACTGCCGTTCCCCAACCGACGATCGCCGCCCGGCCAGCCACGTCAGCTCTCCCGCTCTCGGCCCTGCGGGCCGGGTCGCTCGGACCCCGGTTCGCTACGTCGCACGGTACGTGCGCCGCGACCGCTCACCTCAGTGGACCCTGAGCCAGGCGATGGGTTGGCCTTCGCGCAGGCGCTCACCGGGGTGGGCGAGCATCCCTACGAGTCGGCCGGCGAACGGGCTCGCCACCGGGGTGGACGTGCCGGGGCCGTCGACCATGCCGACAGTCTGGCCGGGGGTGACATGGGCGCCCTCGTCGAGATCGACCGGGCGGAACACGCCGACCGATGGCGCGACGATCATCCGTTCAGGCACGAGCAGTCCTTCACCCACGTCGATGAGCGCTTCCATGTCAGCCGACCTCCGCCAGCAGCGCGCAGTCTTCGGGGGTGGCGATGCCGCGCACCGCCAGATCGGGGACCGTCCGCTTCGCGAGCCCCGCGAGCATCGCGCCGTGCCCCACCTCCAAGAAAGAGGTCGCGCCGAGGTCGGCCATCGTCTGCATCGACTCGCGCCACCGCACCGGCACCGCGACGTGCTCGGCCGAGCGCTGATGCCAATCATCGCGATCACTGTGCGCCGCGGCGTCGAGGTTTGACACGACCGGTGCCGCGGGCGTCTCGAACGTCACGTTGGCGAGCTCGGCGGGGAGCGCGTCGGCGGCGTCGCGCATCAAAGGCGTGTGGAACGCGCCACCCACGTTGAGCGGTGTCGCGCGCTTCACGCCGATCTCCTTGGCGCGGGCGCTCGCGGCCTCCACTCCATCAGGTGTGCCGGCGACGACCACTTGTCCCGGCGCGTTGTCGTTCGCGATCCATGCGCCGTCGAGCGCGGCCGCGCACGCCTCCGCGGCCTGTTCGACGGTCGCGCCGAGCAGCGCGGCCATCTTGCCGGGGTGGGCGTCGGCTGCGGCTTGCGTGAGCTCGGCGCGCCGAGCCGCGAACCGCACGCCGTCCTCCAGGGGGAGCGCACCCGAGGCGATCAGCGCCGTCACCTGCCCGAGCGAGTGCCCGGCGAACGCGACTGGCGCGGCTACGTCGTCCCGGATGGCTTCCCAGGCGATCAGTGAGGTGAGGAGGACGCAGAGCTGAGCCTCGCGGGTGCGGGCGAGGCGCTCGGCCGGGGCGTCGAGGATGAGGTCGGCGAGCGGCTCACCGAACGCGGCTTCGGCCCGCTCGACGATGGACCAGGCCGCGTGGTCGCGCCAGGGCGCGCCCATGCCCGGTACCTGTGTCCCTTGTCCAGGGAAGATGACAGCGATTCCCACGCGAGAAGGCCCTCTCCGCACTTGCGCCTCAACTAGGACCGCGTCGCTCCGAGGCGGGTTACACGTCAGACGCGCTCTGTAGCGCAGCGGTAACTTGCCGGGCGATGCCGTTGCCCGACTCCGCCGAGCTCGTGGCATTGCTGCCACACCGCCCACCGTTCCTCTTCATCGATGCGGTCGATGCGTTCCAGTCAGGATCGTCCATTACTGCTCGGTATCGAGTAACGGGCGACGAGAATTTCCTCTCCGGCCACTTTCCCGGCAACCCCGTGTTCCCTGGGGTGATCCAGCTCGAGGCCATGGCTCAGGCCGGTGCCATCGCAGTGCTCGCCGATCAGCGTTACGGCGGCAAGCTCCCGCTCTTCGGTGGCGTGGAGAAGGTGCGGTGGCGGCGGATCGTGCGCCCGGGCGAAGAGCTCGTGATGACCGTCGAGCTCGAGCGGCTCAGCGCCCGGGGCGGTTGGGGCGGAGGCACCGCCACGGTCGACGGGGCCGTGGCGTGTCAGGCGCGCCTCTTCTTCGCGCTGGCTGACGCCTCGCCCGACCGCTAGTGCTAGTCAGCAGCTGCTAGTCGTCGGACGGCCGCAGGTCGGCCACTGGGGCGGTGCCCCGGGCACGCGCCTCGAGGTCGCGTGCGATGTCCTCGGGATCGTCGCCGAGCATCAACCGCGCCTGGACATCGTCGCCGAGCGCGGCGTCGTGGCGGCGCCACGGGGACGCCACCAGGACGAGGAGGCCGACCACAAGGACGACGCACAGACCGCCAAGAAGCGGGAGGACACCGATCGCGAGGGGAGTCACGAACCGCCGATTCTACGGGCGCCAGAGCCAGGAGCTGGACCATTCCGAGGCGGTCCAACGGGAGGGAAATCATCGGGAAAGAAGTGTCCTGGGACGGATTTCACCTTGAGTGGTCGAATTCGCGCTCTCCACAGCAAAGAGATTTCGCCCCGTCTCACGGGGGATCGGGTCCCGATCCGGCAGAGGGGCGCGTGGGGACGAGGCGCCAGTCCCGCGCCTCGCCGGTGACCACGAGTGCCCCGATGGTCTTCTGGCGATGGTGGTACCAGCAGAGGCGCCACAGGTTCTCAAGCTCCGTGCGACCGCCGTCGCTGAGGGCCAGGACGTGGTCGTACTCGAGGCGGAAGTCGTGGTCGCAGTCGGGCTGGCCGCACACCGGGTAGTGCTGGTCGAGCCAGTCGCGCATCCATTGCGGGAGGTACCGGGTGTCGGAGGAGTGCTCGGGGAGCAGCGACTCGTTGGCCGGCACCACTCGCACCTTGGCGTCGCACATCATCTGCTTGGCCAGCGTGACCGGGATCGGCCCGACCCCGACAATCTCGCAGCGCGCGCCGATCTCGATGGTGCCCAGTTCGCCTGACTCGGCGGCCGTGCCGTCGATGATCAGGTTGATGCCGGTGGCCTTGCGCGGCCCGCGGGTGATCAGCGCGTAGAGCGCGTCGGCGGCGTAGGCCTCGCGTGATTCACGCAGCGCGCCGTTCGACAGCGCCTCTTTGAAGATGAGCTCGATCTCGGCGTCGATCGCCGCGTCGACTTCGGCGCCCTTGTCGGGCGACATGCGCCACATGCCGCACGCGGCGGCGTCGGCATCGATCCAGCGGCGCAGCTGACGGTTGTCGTGCAGCCTCTTCGCCCACGCCTCGTCGTCGGCCTCGGCCGCGGCGCGTACCCCTCGGCACCGGTCCTTCAGGCCCTTGAGCGAGATGCCTTGCTTGGCGTCGTGCAGCAGGTCGCATTCGGCGCTGGGGTCCTTGCGCGCCGCACCTGCGATCTCGTTCGCCTGCTCCTGGGAGATCTTCCCGGACCGAAGCGCGGCATCGGTCGCCGGCAGCTCCGTGAGCAGCGCCGCGGTGTCGAGGGCACGCTCGGCGGTGGTGACCGAGGTGCCGGCTTTGCGCGCCATCCACTCGGCCGCGTTGCGCGCACCCGACTCGCGGTAGGCACCGGTCTCGCCGGCACGAGTTCCGAAAAGGGCCGTGCCGGCCTCACCGAGGTGGGCGATCCGCGCGAAGCGTTCGACTCCGCGGACCGCGCCTCGAGCGTCGTAGGTGCGTGGCTCGACGTCGCGAACGAACGCCTCGATGGTGGCGATCGCTTGGTCGAGCTCTTCGAACAGCACACACACCTCCCCCGAACCATCGGGGCGTTCCACCCGTGCCTGGGCGGACCTTCTCTGAGGGGAAGTGGTGGTGCTCGGCGACGCCTCCCCGACGTCGAGCACCACCAATACGAACAGGTGTTCGATCTGTCAAGTCATCCAGGGAGAATCGCGCGCTCGTTTGGGCTGGTCAGGAGGCTTTCCCAAGAAGACCCGAAGAAATCCGATGAGGTTCTCAACGGTTGGGTCGGACCCGACTCAGGGGAGAAGGGACAGCGGTGCCCGGGGCGGGATTCGAACCCGCACGCCCTTTCGGACAGATGGTTTTGAGCCATCCGCGTATGCCGTTCCGCCACCCGGGCGAACCACGAACGCTACAAGCCGCAGAGGACCTTCAGGGTGGGATAGGGGCTCACCATCTGGCCGCTAGGCGCGCGGATCCCGAAGTGTGTGTGGGGCGGGCCGCCGGCGGCGTTGCCGGTGTCGCCGGTGAAGCCGATCACGTCACCGCGGGTGACGCGGCGCGGCAGTCCTTCGATCTTGAGGAGGTGCGCGTAGTAGGACACCCCGTCGTCGCCGTGGACCCACACGCTGATGCCGCCGAGCTCGATCTCCATCTCCATCTCGCCGTCCATCACCGCGAGGTTGGGCGTGCCGTGCGCATTGAAGAGGTCGTTGCCCTGGTGCGTCCGCCCACCCGAGCGCGGTGCGCCCCAGTCGTTCACGAATGCCACCGCGCCGTAGATCGGGCACACGGACGCGCCGGTCTCGACCGCGCCAGCCGGGGCGGCGTCGGTTCCGGTGAACGTGGCCTTGAAGGCCGCGACGGCTTCGACGCGCTCGAGTGCGATGTTCGCGTTGGCGAGGGCCCGGTCGAGGGCTTCGCGGTCGCGGGCGAGCCGGAGGACGAGCACGTCTTGGAAGGCCTTGAGCTCCCGCAGGCGCGCCTCTTCGCGCTCGAGCTTGGCCGCGGTGCGGGTGAGCTCAGCCGCGAGGGCGCGGTCGTACTTGGCTGCGCTCGCCGTGAGTGCCTCCGCTCGGGCCACGTCGATGGCGCGATCGGTGCTGATCATCTCGGTGATCGGCATCGATTGCCCGCCCTGGCGGTAGAGGTCGAGCGCATCCCGAGCTTCTCGAGCTTGAGCGACACGCTCACCCCAAGAAGGTCGGTGTCGATGAGGAGCAGTGAGACGCCGCGGTGCCCGTCCTCTTCGCCGGTGCGCACCACGCAGGTGAGGAAGTCGGCGCGCACGCCATTCGTGATGAACATCTTGGTGCCATTCACACGCCATGTGTCGCCGTCGCGCACGCCCTTGGTCTTGATGGCCGCCGCGTCCGAACCCGCGTCGGGCTCGGTGATCGCGATGGCAGCGATCTTGGTGCCGGCGATCGCCGGACGGAGGTAGCGCTCCTTCTGGTCGTCGGTGCCGAACTCCGCGATCGCGGGCGTGGCCATGTCCGTCTGCACGCCCAGCGCCATCGCGATCGCACCACAACCCGCTTGGCCGAGCTCTTCGATCAGCACGACCTCCGCGGCAAGGTCGCCGCCCGCGCCGCCCCATTCCTCGGGATAGTGCAGGCCGAGGAACCCGAGCTCGCCGGCGCGGCGGAACACGTCGTCAGGGAAGAACCCCTTGGCCTCCCAGTCGTCGACGTGCGGACGCAGCTCGGTGTCGACGAAGTGCCGAACCGACGCTCGGAGCTCGTCGTGATCGGCCAAGAAGATCGGATGCCGTGTGCTCATGTCCTCATAGACTTACTCGTCCTATGGCGCGGTCGATTCTGGAGCGTCGCCTCGTCGACGTGAGCGAGCGGTTGAAGCGCCTGCGCGTCGAGCTGGGTGTCACCGAGGAGCAGCTCGCCTTCCTCCAGGACGAGGCCGAGGACGCTCGCCTTCGGGCGCTCATGGCCGAGACCCCCCTGGCCGACGCGGAGGCACGCGACGCCCACCGCCATGCCGAGGCGCTCGGTCGTCACCGCGACGCCTTGGTGCTCTCGATCGCCGAGCTGGGTCGCGAGCAGGACTCACTGCTCGACCGCATGGCGGCCGAGCTCTCCGCGAACTGAGCCTCGGTACTGACGGCCCGATGGCCGAGGACCAGCGCCGCCGCGTGGTGATCGCCGAAGACGAGGCGATCATCCGGCTCGACCTCAAAGAGATGTTGGAGGAAGAGGGGTACGCCGTTGTCGGCGAGACCGGCCGGGGCGATGAAGCCGTCGCGCTCGTGAAAGAGGTCCGGCCGGATCTGGTCATCCTCGACGTGATGATGCCCGGCATCGACGGTCTCACGGCGGCACGCCAGATCGCGGCCGAGCGGCTGGCGGCGATCTTGGTGCTGACTGCGTTCTCCCAACGGGACCTCGTCGAGGAGGCCCGAGACGCGGGAGCGTTGGCGTACCTGGTGAAGCCGATCCAGAAGAGCGACCTGATCCCGGCCGTTGAGGTCGCGCTCGCCCGTCATGCTGAGCTCATCTCGCTGGAGCAGAGCGTGCATGACCTCGAAGAGCGCCTCGAGACCCGTAAGGTCATCGATCGAGCCAAGGGGCGCCTCATGGATCAGCACGGTCTCGACGAGCAGGGTGCATGGCGCTTCATCCAAACCGAGGCTATGAACAGTCGGGTCAAGGTCGGCGACATCGCTCGCCGCATCCTCGAAGGGGAGCTCCAGCCATGACGCACCACCGCTCGCGCAAGGGATTGCTCGTGATCATCGGAGCGATCGCGGTCACGGTGGGGCTCGCCGCGCCTGCAGCCGCGCCGCCGCCTGTCGAGGTCGTGCTCACCGAAGCCCAGCTCGACGCGGCCACGCTCCTGCCGGCGGAGGTGCCTGGTGACCCTGGATGGGAAGACGCGCCGGCTGGAGTGCTCGAGCCCGAGCCGCACACGCAGGCGAACGACATCGAGTCGGGGTGGTGCGGCGGCGGGACCGACGGCTACGCGGCCGGAGAGCTGCGCGTCTCCGCGGTGGTGACGAACACGCTCCAGAGGAGGGTGTCTCCAGACCAGCCGTCCTGGTTCATCTGGCAGACGAACTACACGTTCCAAGAAGCATTCGGGAACTCACCGACCGCGCAAGCGACCAGCTTCATGACCACGATGCAGACGGCGACCACCGGCGACTGCACGTCGTGGATGGTGCTCGGTGGCGAGATCCCCAACTCCGTGGAGCCGACGAGCATCACCATCGCCCCGATCGGCCAGCAGAGCTTCGCCGTGCAGATGACGACCTTCGGTGACGGCGTCTCCGATATCAGCCACGCGGTGTACGCGCGGGTCGCGAACAACGTCGCGGTGGTGCACACCCGGATCTTCCCGGCCGACACCACCCTGTTGCGCAAGATCGCCAAGAAGGCCACGAAGAAGCTGAAGCAGGCCGCCGCGGCAGCAGCTGGACCCTGAGTCGTAGGCAACTGGCCGAGTCGTCACAGGCCGGACGTACGATCGGCGCGTGACGGAGAAGCTGCTCCTCCTCGACGGGCATTCGCTGGCGTACCGCGCCTTCTACGCGCTGCCCGCCGATCTGAGCACCGCGGCCGGCACGTTCACCAACGCGGTCTTTGGATTCACGTCGATGCTCACCAAGGTGCTCGCCGACGAGCAGCCGCAGTACATCGGTGTCGCGTTCGACACGCCGGGCGGCAACTTCCGCTACGACCTCGACCCTGAGTACAAGGCCGGGCGCAAGGAGACGCCCGACATCTTCAGCGCGCAGCTGCCGCTCATCCGCGAGGTGCTCGACGCACTGGAGATGCCGGTCCTCGAAGTGCCCGGGGTCGAAGCCGACGACGTCATCGCGACGCTCTCCACGCGCGCGGCCGATGCCGGAATGGACGTGGTGGTGGTCACGGGCGACCGCGACACGTTCCAGCTCGTGCGAGATCCACACCTGAAGGTGCTCTACAACAAGCGCGGCGTCTCCGACTATGCGCTCTACGACGAGGCTGGCATCGTCGAGCGCACGGGTGGAGTGACCCCGGCGCAGTACCCGGAGTACGCGGCGCTGCGCGGTGACAACAGCGACAACTTGCCTGGAGTGCCCGGCATCGGTGAGAAGACCGCGGCGAAGCTCATCACCACCTACGGAAACCTCGAAGGCATCTACGAGCACCTCGACGATCTCCCGCCGAAGCAACGCCAGAACCTCGGCGAGATGCGCGATCGCGTGTTCCTCAACCGGCAGATGTCGATCCTGCGCCTCGATGTCGACTGTGGTGCCGAGCTGAGCGACCTGAAGCAGGGCAACTTCGACCGCGAGAAGGTCCGAGTGCTCTTCGACCAGCTCGAGTTCCGCACGCTCTTGCCGCGGATGATGGAAGCCGTCGGTGGAGCAGCCGCAGCAGAAGAAGCGATGGCCGACACCCTCGAGGTGTCGGTCGAGACGATCCGTGACGCCGCGGCCTTTGCGGCGCGACTCGACGAGGTCGGCGCTGCAGCAGAGCGTTACGCGCTCGACGCACGGTGGGACGGTGCCTCTTTCGCGGGGAAGGTCACGGGGATCGCCGTCGCCACGGGTGATGCGCGTGTCACCTACGCCGACGCGGGGTTGCTCGACGACAAGGACGTCCAGCGCGCGCTCAACGCGTTGCTGGGGACAGGCGGTCCACCGCTCGTGGCGCACCGCGCCAAGGAGCTCATCCACGGGCTCGACGTCGATATCCGCACGCTCGAGCACGACACCGCGGTCATGGCGTACCTCCTCGATCCGGGCGAGGGGAAGTACCTCCTCGAGGATCTCGTGCTCCGGTATCTGTCACTCGAAGTGCGTTCGCCTGACGTCGAAGAGGGAACGCTCGACTTCGATGGCGAGGCGGGGCTGGAAGAGACGGGTCGTCGTGCGGCCGCGGTGCTCCAGCTCTCCGATGTGTTGGCTCAGGCGCTTGAGGCGCGCGAGCTCACCGAGCTCTACGCCCGCATCGAGCAGCCGCTTGTGCGAGTGCTCGCCAAGATGGAAGACGCCGGCATCGCGATCGACCGGAAGTTCCTCGATCAGCTGAGCGCCGAGCTCAACAAGGAATGCGACGCGCTCATGCGCCGCATCTGGGGTCACGCGGGGGAGGAGTTCAACGTGAACTCCACGCCGCAGCTGCGGGTGGTGCTCTTCGAGAAGCTCGGGCTCACGCCGGTCAAGAAGACCAAGACCGGGCCGTCGACCGACGCCGACTCGCTCCAGAAGATGGCTGACGACCACCCGATCGTTGCGGATCTGCTCCGCTACCGCGAGGTCGAGAAGCTGCGCGGCACGTACGCGGACGCGCTCCCACCGCTCATCCGTGATGACGGGCGAGTGCACGCGACGCTCAAGCAGACCGACACCACCACTGGTCGCATCTCGAGCGAGAACCCGAACCTCCAGAACGTGCCGGTGCGCACCGCTGACGGGCGCGAGTTCCGACGCGCATTCGTGGCCCCCGAAGGCGCTGGTCTTCTCACGGCTGACTACTCGCAAATCGAGCTGCGTGTGCTCGCACACCTCGCCGAGGATCCCGGTCTGATCGACGCGTTCGACCGCGGTGTCGATGTGCACACGGTGACCGCTGCGAAGGTCTTCGATGAGCGCGAGCAAGACGTGACTTCTGAGCAACGGCGGTTCGCGAAGGTCGTCAACTACGGCCTTGCGTACGGGATGGAGGCGTTCGGTCTGGGGCAGCGGCTCGGTATCGAGACGGGTGAGGCTCGCGAGATCCTCGACAGCTACTTCGACGGCTTCCCGAACGTGAAGGACTTCATGGAGCGCACCGTCGCTGAGGCCAAGGGTCGCGGTTACACCACGACGATCTTCGGTCGCCGTCGCCAGATCGCCGAGCTGTCGTCTGACAACTTCCGCGTGCGCCAGATGGGGGAACGCATGGCGCAGAACGCGCCAGTGCAGGGCTCGGCCGCTGACATCTTCAAGCTCGCGATGATCGATGTCGACCGCGTGCTCGAGGACGGCGGCTTCCAGTCGCGCATGCTGCTCACGGTGCATGACGAGCTCGTGTTCGAAGTGCCGCTCGACGAGCACGCTGCGGTCGAACCCGCCATTCGGGAGACCATGGAGTCCGTCACCGAGCTGCGAGTCCCGCTTGCAGTCGACGTTGGGTTCGGTCCCAACTGGGCCGAAGCGAAGTAGCCGGCTTGGCGCCATCCATCTCTCTGGATCCGATCGGACACGTCCGAGGCGGACGCACTGAGCCGATCGACGATGAGTGGGATTCGGTCGACGCGATGATCGAGCTCGATGAGAAGCGCTTCGGTCCAGAAGTCGTCGCGGGACTCGACGAGTTCTCGCACCTCGACGTGGTGTTCTTCTTCGATCAAGTCACGGAGTCGGATGTGAACCTCGGCGCACGTCGTCCACGGGGCAACCCGGAGTGGCCGGAGGTCGGGATCTTCGCTCAGCGCGCGAAGGCGCGTCCCAACCGCATCGGTGTGAGCACATGCACGTTGTTGGGTGTGGACGGGCTGTCGCTGAGCGTCCGAGGTCTCGACGCGATCGACGGAACACCGGTGCTCGACATCAAGCCGCACGTGCCCGAGATGGGACCAAGGGGAGAAGTGCGCGAGCCCGCGTGGATGCGCGAGCTCATGCGCGACTACTGGTAGGTAGAGCCAGAGCTCGGGCGGTGCGCGATGACGGACGAAGCCCCAGTAGTACCCAGTTCTTGTTGGTTTGGACCCCTCGCGCGGTTTCTAGGCCCTGCCTACCTGCGCAACGCGTTCACCAAAGGGACGGTCCAAGAGGTGGACTTCCTCTGGGACGCGCTCGACCTCGCGTCCGGGCAGAGCGTCCTCGACGTCGGCTGCGGCCCCGGCCGCCATTCGCTCGAGCTCGCGCGGCGTGGCATCGGGGTGCTCGGCGTCGACGCGTCCGACGACTTCATCGCGCTGGCACGCGCGTCAGCCGAGGCCGAGCACCTTCCCGCGCGATTCGAGGTCGCCGACGTGAGGGATCTCGCGTACGACGGGATCTACGACGCCGTGATCTGTCTCTGCCAAGGTGGATTCGGGTTGCTAGGCGGACGTGATGAGGTGGATGTGTTCCATCGGATCGTGCGGGCGGCCAGATCGGGCGGTGCGGTCGCGGTGTCGGCGTTCCACGCGCCGTTCGCGCTGCGACATCTCGAAGATGGGGAGACATACGACGCGGCGACTGGCGTGCTGCACGAGCGATCGATGCTCCGCGACGCCGACGGAAACGAAGAGGAGTTCGATCTGTGGACCACGTGCTTCACGACTCGCGAGCTCGAGCTGCTCGCGGCGCTCGCGGGCCTTGACGTGCAGGTCGTCCACGGCGTCACGCCCGGTCGCTACCGCGCGGGAGCACCCGATCTCGACGCGCCGGAGCTGCTGCTGGTGGGGCGGCGCAGCACGTGACCATGTAGCCTGACCCGGCGGTTTCCCGACCCGGGATCCGCGTCGCTCGTACCGGGAAGGCCCCGGGCAGCGACGACGTCGAAGGTGAAGAAGAAGCAGTTGTCGGAGGAAGTCGAGGCGGGAACCGACGGGCCCGCCCCCGAGGAAGCCACGGCGGCGGGCAGCGCCGAGGCAGGCACCACCACTCTCACCCAAGTCCTGGAGCCGGACGCGCCAGTCGTGCTCGACGACCTCGGCAGCAAGTCCTTCTCGGATGCGGTCGACGAGACCATCGTCGAGTTCGACGACGGCGACATCGTCAGCGGCAAGGTCGTCAAGATCGACAGCGACGAAGTGCTGCTCGACATCGGCTACAAGTCCGAAGGCGTGATCCCGTCGCGTGAGCTGTCGATCCGTAACGACGTCGACCCGCATGAAGTGGTCACGCTCGACGAAGAGCTCGAGGCCCTCGTCCTTACGAAGGAAGACAAGGACGGCCGCCTCATCCTCTCCAAGAAGCGCGCGCAGTACGAGCGCGCATGGGGCACGATCGAGGCGCTCAAGGACAAGGACGAGATCGTGTCCGGTCCGGTCATCGAGGTCGTGAAAGGTGGGCTGATCCTCGACATCGGCCTGCGTGGGTTCCTCCCCGCGTCGCTCGTCGACCTGCGGCGCGTGCGTGATCTGCACCCGTACGTTGGCCGCACGCTCGAGTGCAAGATCATCGAGCTGGACAAGAACCGCAACAACGTCGTGCTCTCACGGCGCGCGTACCTCGAAGAGACGCAGCGCGAGCAGCGCGATGAGTTCCTCGCCAACCTGAAGCTGGGCGAGGTGCGCCAGGGTGTCGTGTCGTCAGTCGTCAACTTCGGTGCGTTCGTCGACCTCGGCGGCATGGACGGACTCGTGCACGTGTCCGAGCTGTCGTGGAAGCACGTCGACCACCCGAGCTCGGTCGTGCAGGTCGGCGACGAGGTCACCGTGCAGGTGCTCGATGTCGACCTCACGCGGGAGCGAATCTCACTGTCGCTGAAGGCGACGCAGCAGGACCCGTGGCAAGAGTTCGTCGACGGTCACCAAGTCGGAGAGCTCGTCTACGGCCGCGTCACCAAGCTCGTGCCGTTCGGTGCGTTCGTGGGGGTGGGCGACGGCATCGAGGGGCTCGTACACATCTCCGAGATGGCCGTGCACCACGTCGAGGCGCCCGAGCAGGTGGTGACGCCCGGCGAGGAGCTCTGGGTGAAGATCATCAGCATCGATCTCGACCGGCGTCGGATCAGCCTCTCGATCAAGCAAGCCGCCGAAGGTGGCGTCGTTGCTGCCGAGTACCAGGAGCAGTTCGGCGAGCACGCCTACGACGAGCAAGGCAACTACATCGGCGGCGAGCAGACCGAGGGTGCCGAAGCAGCCGCCGTCGATGCCCCCGCGGCCGAAGCCGAAGCCCCCGCGGATCCTGTCGCTGAGGACACTCCGGCAGAGCCCGAAACCGCCGGGGAAGAGCCTCCCGCCGCCGAATAGGGCGGCGGCAGAGCGAGCGAAGCGAGCGCCGCCGCTCGCAGCCGCTGGCGAGCGTCCCGGAAGGGCGGCGCCGGGTATCCCGGCGCCGAGCGAGTGCGGCCAAAGAGAAGGTTAAAGACCGAGGCGCCCTTGTGCCGACGATCAAGTCGGGACGGGTTGGGATCCTCCCAACGAAAGGGCGCGACTCGTGGGCAACCGCCGCACGCTCATCGCGGCAGCGGCCATCGGCACTTTCGGTGGCAGCGCTTGAATACCCTCCGTGAACCTTTACCTGGCCGTCTGCTTACCTTCACCCCTCGGTCGCTCCCTCCCTGATCGGGGTGTCATCGTTGCGTCCCCTTTAGCATCCTCGGCGTGCTGCTGGTCGGGCTCACCGGGGGGATCGGGTCGGGGAAGTCGACGGTCGCTCGGCTCCTGGCGGCCCGAGGCGCCCACATCGTCGATGCCGATGCCGTGGCCCGGGAGGTCGTCGAGCGGGGCACCCCGGCGCTCGCGCAACTCGTGGAGCGGTTCGGGCCCGAGATCCTCGCGGCCGACGGGAGCCTCGACCGGCCCGCGCTGGGGCGGCTGGCGTTCGCCGATGAGCAGTCCCGCAAGGACCTCGAAGGCATCACGCACCCAGCGATCAACCACGAGTTCCTGCGCCGGGTCGGGGAGGCACCGCAGGACGCGATCGTCGTGTGCGACGTGCCGCTCATCTTCGAGTCGCAGCAGGCGCGCAACCGCATGTACCGCGAGGTCATCGTCGTGGAAGCACCCAAGGAGGTGCGGCTTGCTCGGCTCGAGGAGCGCGGCGTCCCCCGCGCCGACGCCGAGCAGCGAATGAGCATGCAGGCGACCGACGAGGAGCGGCGCTCGATCGCCACGCACGTCCTCGACAACGGCGGTGACCACGCCGCGCTGGAGCGCCAGGTCGACGAGCTCTGGCCGAAGCTCAAAGCCGCGGCCGAGCGCGCGGCACGTGAGCGTGAGGAGAAGAAGCGTCACAGGGGGTCGGTACGATCTCTCTGTGCCAAAGTTCGAGCTCGTCTCCGACTTCGCCCCCGCGGGTGACCAGCCTGAAGCGATCGACGGCCTCATCGCCGGCCTCGAAGCAGGGGAGCGCTACCAGACCCTCTTAGGCATCACCGGGTCGGGGAAGTCGTTCACGATGGCGGGCGTCATCGAGCGCGCGCAGCGTCCGACGCTCGTGCTCGCACCCAACAAGAGCCTCGCCGCGCAGCTCGCGAGCGAGTTCCGCGAGTTCTTCCCGAAGAACCGGGTCGAGTACTTCGTCTCGTACTACGACTACTACCAACCCGAGGCCTACATGCCGGCCACGGACACCTACATCGAGAAGGACTCGTCGATCAACGACGAGATCGACCGGCTGCGGCACTCGGCCACGAGCGCGCTCATGTCACGCCGCGACGTGATCATCGTGGCGTCGGTCTCGGCGATCTACGGTCTCGGCGCGCCCGACGAGTACGAACGGCAGTGCCTCATCCTCGACAAGGGCGAGGAGCGCGAGCAGCGCAAGATCCTCGGCCGGATGGTCGAGCTCCAGTACGAGCGCAACGACTTCGCGTTCGCTCGCAACAAGTTCCGGGTCCGGGGCGACACCATCGAGGTGTTCCCGTCCTACGAGGAGCGGGCGGTGCGCATCCAGCTGTTCGGCGACGAGGTCGAGCGCATCTCGTCGGTCGACCCGCTCACGGGCGAGGTGGTGGAAGACCTCGACCGGCTCGTGATGTTCCCGGCGTCGCACTACGTCACGTCGGAGCCGCGGATGCGGGCTGCCATCGAAGGGATCGAGCAGGAGCTCGTCGAGCAGCTCGCGTTCCTCGAGAAGCACGACAAGCTGCTCGAGGCGCAGCGCCTGCGCATGCGCACGACATACGACCTCGAGATGCTGCGCGAGGTCGGCTCGTGCTCGGGGATCGAGAACTACTCGCGTCACCTCGACGGACGGGAGCCGGGGGAGATGCCGTTCACGCTCCTCGATTACTTCCCGCGCGACTTCTTGATGGTGCTCGACGAGTCGCACGTCGCGGTTCCACAGCTCCACGGCCAGTACGAAGGCGACCGCTCGCGCAAGGAGGTGCTCGTCGAGCACGGCTTCCGGCTGCCGTCGGCAATGGACAACCGCCCGTTGCGCTTCGAGGAGTTCTCGAACAAGGTCGGGCAGGTCGTGTTCATGTCGGCCACGCCCAGCCCGTACGAGCTCGACGTGTCGAGCCGCGTGGTCGAGCAGATCGTGCGCCCGACGGGTCTCGTCGACCCCGAGGTGATCGTGAAGCCCACGAAGGGTCAGATCGACGACCTCGTCGCGGAGATCCGCGACCGCGAGGAGCGCGGCGACCGCGTGCTCGTGACCACGCTCACCAAGAAGATGGCCGAGGACCTCACCGACTACCTGCTCGAGCTCGACGTGCGCGTGCGCTACCTGCACAGCGAGGTCGACACGCTCGAGCGCGTCGAGCTGCTGAGATCTCTGCGTCTCGGCGAGTACGACGTGCTCGTCGGCATCAACCTGCTGCGGGAGGGCCTCGACCTCCCCGAGGTATCGCTCGTTGCCATCCTCGACGCCGACAAGGAGGGCTTCCTGCGGTCCTCCACGTCACTCATCCAGACGATCGGGCGCGCGGCGCGCAACGTCGAGGGGCAGGTGATCATGTACGCGGATCAGGTCACCGACTCGATGCGGCACGCGATCTCCGAGACGAACCGCCGACGCAAGGCGCAGATCGAGTACAACGCGGAGCACGGCATCGACCCGCAGACGATCCGCAAGAACGTCACCGACATCCTCGAGATGGTGCGGTTGCGCGACGGTGGCGAAGACGCCAAGGGGAGTCGCGGTCGGGGGCGAGGCCGTGGGCCGCGCAAGTCCGCAGTGTTCGAGCTCTCCGGCGTGCCGCCCGAGGAGCTCGGCCGACTCATCCAGTCGCTGCAAGAAGAGATGCACGAGGCGGCGAAGGAGCTCCACTTCGAGGAGGCGGCGCGCCTGCGCGACGAGATCACCGAGCTGAAGCGCGAGCTGAAGGCGGTCGGCTGACCCGCCAGCGATCTCCCCGAACATCCGTTCGGCCGGGGTTCGACCTGGGTACTCTCCGGTGATGGCACGCGAACACGAGCACTCCATCACGATCCGGGGCGCCCGTGAGCACAACCTGCGGAACGTCGACCTCACACTGCCGCGCGACCGGCTCATCGTCTTCACCGGCATCTCGGGTTCGGGCAAGTCGTCGCTGGCGTTCGACACGATCTACGCGGAAGGCCAGCGTCGCTACGTCGAGTCGCTGTCCGCGTACGCGCGCCAGTTCCTCGGCCAGATGGACAAGCCCGATGTCGACTTCATCGAAGGGCTCTCACCCGCGATCTCGATCGATCAGAAGTCGGCGTCGCGCAACCCGCGCTCCACCGTCGGCACGATCACCGAGGTCTACGACTACCTCCGCCTTCTGTACGCGCGCATCGGTGTGCCGCACTGCCCGAAGTGTGGACGGGTGATCACGCGGCAGACGCCTCAGCAGATCGTTGACCGAGTGCTCGAGCTCCCGGCCGACACGCGCTTCCAAGTGCTCGCGCCGGTGGTGCGCGGGCGCAAGGGTGAGTACGAAGGTCTGCTGAAGGAGCTCGCGTCGCAAGGTTTCACGCGGGCACGTGTTGACGGCGAGTTGCACGAGCTCAGCGAGAAGGTCGAGCTCGCGCGCTACGAGATGCACACGATCGAAGTCGTCGTCGACCGGTTGGTGAGGAAGGCCGGCATCGAGCGTCGGCTCACCGACTCCCTAGAGACCGCGTTGCGACTGGCCGAAGGCGTCGCCGAGGTCGAGATCGTCGGGCGCGACGGGCAAGACGCGCCCGAGGCCCTCACGTTCTCCGAGCACCTCGCGTGCACGCACTGCGGGCTGTCGTTCGACGAGCTCGCGCCCCGGAACTTCTCGTTCAACTCCCCATATGGCGCGTGCGAGCGCTGTGACGGACTCGGCACGCGCTTCGAGGTCGATGCCGAGCTCGTGGTGCCCGACGACGACCTTTCGCTGGCCGACGGCGCGATCGCCCCGTGGTCGGGGTTCCGGAGCCGCTACTTCGACCGCGTGCTCGAAGCGGTTGCCGACGAGTTCGGCTTCGACACCGACACGCCGTGGAAGAAGCTGCCGAAGAAGGCGAAGAACGCCATCCTCACCGGCACGGGTGATCGTGCCGTGCACGTGCGCTACCGCAACCGCTACGGCCGTCAGCGCTCGTACCACACCGCGTTTGAGGGCGTAATCCCGTGGCTCGAGCGTCGGCACACCGACGCCGAGAGCGACCGCGCGCGCGAGCAGATCGAAGGCTACATGCGCGAGGTCCCGTGCCCCGCGTGTGACGGCGCTCGTCTGCGGCCGGCGTCGCTTGCCGTGACGATCGGCGACAAGAGCATCTATGAGGTGGGTGAGCTGTCGATCGTGCGTGCCGCCGCGTTCCTCGGCGCGTTGGAGCTGTCGGAGCGCGACCGCCTCATCGCCGAACGGGTGCTCAAGGAAGTGAACGAGCGGCTGCGCTTCCTGCTCGACGTCGGCCTCGACTACCTCAACCTCGGCCGATCGTCGGCCACGCTCGCCGGCGGCGAGGCCCAGCGGATCCGCCTGGCTTCACAGGTGGGGAGCGGGCTCGTCGGCGTGCTCTACGTGCTCGACGAACCGTCGATCGGACTCCATCAGCGCGACAACCAACGCCTCATCGACACGCTCGTGCGCCTGCGCGACCTCGGCAACACCGTGATCGTCGTCGAGCACGACGAGGAGACGATCCGGGTTGCCGACCACGTCGTCGACATTGGGCCCGGTGCCGGCGAGCACGGCGGTGAGATCGTGGCGTCGGGAGCGCTCGATGTCGTGCTCTCTGAGCCTCGCTCGGTCACGGGGCAGTACCTGTCGGGTGAGCGCACGATCCCAGTGCCCGATCGACGCCGGGCGCCGGGCGACGCGTGGCTCATCGTGCGCGACGCGCACGAGCACAACCTGAAACACCTCGACGCGGGTTTCCCGATCGGCTGCTTCGTGGCCGTGACCGGGGTGAGCGGGAGCGGGAAGTCCACGCTCGTGAACGACATCCTCTACCACGCGCTCATGCAACGGGTGTACAAGTCGAAGACCGTGCCGGGTCGGCACAAGACGCTCGAAGGTGCGGAGCACCTCGACAAGGTCATCCTCATCGACCAGTCGCCGATCGGCCGCACGCCCCGCTCGAACCCGGCCACCTATACGAGCCTCTTTGACAAGGTTCGCTCGCTGTTCGCCGCCACACACGAAGCGAAGGTGCGCGGTTACCTGCCGGGGCGCTTCTCGTTCAACGTGAAGGGCGGTCGCTGCGAGGCGTGCGCGGGCGACGGCACGATCAAGATCGAGATGCACTTCCTCCCCGACGTGTACGTGCCGTGCGAGGTGTGCAAGGGCGCTCGCTACAACCGCGACACCCTCGACATCACGTTCAAGGGCAAGAACATCGCGGAAGTGCTGGACCTCTCTATTGAGGAGGCGCTCAAGTTCTTCGCGAATCAGCCGACGATCGCCCGCCATCTCGAGTGCCTCAACGCGGTCGGGCTCGGGTACGTGCGATTGGGGCAGCCGGCGCCGACGCTGTCAGGTGGTGAGGCGCAGCGTGTGAAGCTCGCGGCCGAGCTCGGCAAGCGGGCGACCGGTCGCACCATCTACATGCTTGACGAACCGACGACCGGCTTGCACTTCGAGGACGTGCGCCGGCTGCTCGGCGTGCTCCAGCGCTTGGTCGACGCGGGAAACACCGTGCTCGTGATCGAGCACAACCTCGACGTCATCAAGTCGGCCGACTGGCTCGTCGACCTCGGTCCCGAAGGTGGCGACGGCGGCGGCCGCGTCATCGCCGAAGGCCCACCCGAGCACATCGCCAAGACCCCCGAGAGCCACACCGGCAGGTTCCTCGCGCCACTCCTCGACCTCGACTGAGCATGTCCGACGGCGCGGCGCCCGGGGAGCGAACCCATCGCCGCGACCGGGGCGAAGCGCGATGGGGGATCCGGTGCGAGTGCGGCGCATCCGCCACTCCGACTGCTTCCAGGTCGTCGATGGGCACCACCGGATCGCGCTGGCGATCGACGCTGGGCTGACCGACCTCGACGTCGCGATCGAAGGGGGAACGACGACGACTCCCGTGCAGGATCTGGTGTCGTCGTTGAGGTGGACCGCGGGTCGGCGCGAGTTGTACCAGCCGATCAACGCGCCGGAGCTCGAATCGGAGTGGACGCTCGTTCGCCGCTGCAACGACCGGCTGGAGATGATGACGACCTTTCTCGAGGAGCAAGGTCTCAGTTCGCGCGGTCGGACGTACCTCGATGTCGGTGCGTGCTACGGCTGGTACGTCGCCGAGATGTCGCGGCGGGGGTTCGGCGCACACGGCGTGGAGCTCGACCCGAACGCGATTCGCCTCGGTCGGCACGCATACGGTTTCGAACCCGACGCCATCACGGCGGCAGAGTGCAGCGAGTTCCTACGAGGCGTCGATCGCCGATTCGACGTCGTTTCGTGCTTCAGCGTGCTGCACCACTTCGCACTCGGCGCGGGGGCGTGCTCAGCCGAGGAGCTCGGCGGTCTGCTCGATCGTGCGACGGGCGAGGTGCTGTTCTTCGACACTGGCCAAGCCCACGAAGCCTGGTTCCACGATCTGCTCCCCGCGTGGAACAGCGAGTACATCGTCGAATGGCTGCGCTGCCACACCACGTTCAAGCGAGTTGTCGCGCTCGGCACCGACAACGACGCAGTCCCGCCCTACGAGCACAACTACGGCCGGACCTTGTTTGCGTGTACGCGCTGAACCCCCACACAGGGTCTTAGTCGACCTTGCTCGGCGCAGTGGGTGCGCCCTTGATGTCGAGCATCCGTTGGAGCGCGACCTTCGCTGACTCGGCGGTCTTGTCGTCGACGACGATCTGGTTGACGACCTCGCTGCGAACCAATGACTCGAGACACCACGCGAGGTGTGGGCCGTCGATGCGGAACATCGTTGAGCACGGGCACACGAGCGGATCGAGTGACACCACGATCTTGTCTGGGTGCTCCGCGGCGAGTCGCTGGATCATGTGGATCTCGGTGCCGATCGCGATCGTCGCGCCCGGCGGTGCCGCGTCGACCCACTCTATGATCCGTTCCGTCGAGCCGACGCGGTCGGCGAGCTCCGCGACCTCGTGTCGGCACTCGGGGTGGACGATCACCTCACCGTCGGGGTGCTCAGCCCGGAACCCCGCGACGTGCTCGGGCAGGAAGCGCTGGTGCACGGTGCAGTGGCCCTTCCAGAGCAGGAAGATGGCCTCCTTCACGTCGCGCTCGTCGAGCCCACCCAGATCGCGGTGCGGGTTCCACACCTGTATGTGCGACTCGTCGTAGCCCATCGTGTAACCGGTGTTGCGACCGAGGTGCTGGTCGGGGAAGAACAGCACCTTGTCGCCGCGCTCGAACGCCCACTCGAGGATGGCCTGGGCGTTCGACGACGTGCATACAGCGCCACCGTGATCACCCACGAACGCCTTCAATGCGGCCGATGAGTTCATGTAGGTGATCGGGACGACCCGCGAGATGTCGGTGACCGCGGCGATCTCGTCCCACGCCTCCTCGACCTGATCGATGTCGGCCATGTCGGCCATGGAGCAACCCGCGTTGAGGTCGGGGAGCACGACCCGTTGGTGGTCGCCGGTGAGGATGTCGGCCGCCTCAGCCATGAAGTGCACGCCGCAGAAGACGATGTCGGTCGCTTGGTGGTTCTCTGCCGCGAACTGCGCGAGCTTGAACGAGTCGCCGCGCAGGTCGGCCCACTTGATCACCTCGGGGCGTTGGTAGTGGTGACCAAGGATGAGCAGACCGTCACCCAGCGTCTGCTTGGCCGCGGCGATCCACTTGTCGAGCTCTTCGGGCGTCGCGAGGGTGTAGCGATCCGGCAGGGGGGCCTGAAGTCGAAGCATGTTGTGCTGCCCCTTTGTGGGGCGGCTCCGGTACTGGCCGGCGGGGGACAGCCTGGTCGCCACACCGCGGGGTTGTCGGCCCCGGAGCCGATCTTGTGGCCGGTACTACCAGGCCCGGCCTACCGCATTGTAGCGCTCGCTCGGCCGCCTTCATGCGGTCGCTCACTGCGGGCCGGGATACCCGGCCCGCGGGCGTTCGCTCCCTGGCGAGCGCACTCCGCTCCTTCGTCGCTCCGTGCGCCGCGGCTGCGCGGGACAATGGGGCCGTGCATCGCCCCGCGGCTTCCTCGATCCCGGATACGCCCGGGTCGTACCAGTTCAAAGACGCGCACGGGCGGGTGCTCTACGTCGGCAAGGCGAGCAACCTGCGTAGCCGGTTGTCGTCGTACTTCGCGGCGCCCGAGACGCTCATGCCTCGCACCCGTCAGATGGTGGCCGCGGCCGACTCGGTTGAGTGGATCGAGGTTCGCAACGAGGTCGAGGCGCTGTTCCTCGAGTTCAACCTCATCCAGGCGCACAAGCCGCGCTTCAACGTGCGTTACAAGGACGACAAGTCGTACCCATACCTCGCGGTCACCCTCGATGAGGAGTGGCCGCGGGCGATGGTGCTGCGCGGCGCCAAGCGCAAGGGCGTTCGCTACTTCGGGCCGTACGCGCACGCGTATGCCATCCGCGAGACCCTTGACCTGTTGTTGCGGACGTTTGCGATCCGTACCTGCACAAAGCCGAAGTTCGACCGCCATCACCGACTTGGCCGTCCGTGCCTGTACGCCCACATCGAGAAGTGCGCGGCGCCATGCGTCGGCGACATCGACCGCGAGGCCTACGACGTGCTCGTGAATGAGCTGCTCGGGTTCCTCGACGGCGATCACGTACCAGTGCTCGAGCGGCTCGAGAAGGGCATGCACGAAGCCGCGGAAGCACTTGAGTTCGAGCGCGCCGCACGGCTGCGTGACCAGATCACCTCGGTGCGCAAAGCGATCGAACGTCAGCAGATGGTCGCGCCCAAGGAAGAGGACTTCGACGCGATCGCGCTGGCAGAGGATCCGCTCGAAGCGGCGGTGCAGATGTTCCTCGTGCGCCGGGGTCGAGTCGTTGGCCGCAAGGGCCTGATCGTCGACAAGGTCGAAGACCTCGATACGCCCGCGCTGGTCGGGCGGCTGCTGGAGCAGGTGTACGCGGGCGCGCCGCCCGAAGACATCCCCCGCGAAGTGCTTGTGCCGGTGCTTCCCGACGACGCCGCGCTCTACGAAGCGTTCCTCACCGAGGTCCGCGGGGCGAAGGTGGGTCTGCGGGTGCCGAGGCGGGGTGCCAAGCGAGAGCTGCTGACGACGGTTACGAGGAACGCGGAGGAAGCCTTCACGCAGCACCGGCTGCGGCGCGCCAGCGATCACAACGCGCGCGCCCGAGCGCTCACCAGTCTGCAAGAGGCGTTGGACCTTCCCGACGCGCCGCTGCGCATCGAGTGCTTCGACATCTCGAACCTCCAGGGCACCGAGATCGTCGGCTCGATGGTCGTGATGGAAGACGGCCTCGCGAAGCGATCGGACTACCGGCACTTCAAGGTGCGGTCGCAAGAGGGCCAGGACGACTTCGCGGCGATGGAAGAGGTCTTGACCCGCCGCTTCCAGCGCTACCTCGAGGAGCGAGAGGAGGGCGCGCGCCGCGGCCGACGCTTCGCGTACCCACCGAACCTGTTGCTCGTCGACGGCGGACGCGGCCAGCTGAACGTGGCGACGCGGGTGCTCGAAGAGCTCGGACTCGAGGACCTGCCCGCGGCCGCGCTCGCGAAGCGGTTCGAGGAGGTGTACCTCCCCAGCGCCGAGGACCCCGTGCGCATCCCGCGCGACTCCGAGGCGCTCTTCCTGCTGCAGCAGGTGCGGGACGAGGCCCACCGGTTCGCGGTCACATATCACCGCAAGCTGCGAGCGAAGAAGGCGACACGCTCCGTACTCGACGACGTGCCTGGGCTAGGCCCGACACGACGTTCGCGCCTTCTGCGAGAGTTCGGCTCTGTGAAGCAGCTGCGCGCCGCCGAGCGCGACACATTGCTCGCCTTACCATGGTTGCCGGACGCGGTGGGGCGAGCGGTCCACGACAAGCTCCACGGGCGTGAAGGTTCATGAGCACGCACGCGCTCGAGCTCACGATCGTCACCGGCATGTCAGGCGCCGGCCGATCGTCGGTGGCCGACAGCCTCGAAGACGTCGGCTTCTTCGTGATCGACAACGTGCCGCCGGCGCTCATCCCGAAGGTGGCCGAGCTGGCACGCGAGGGCGACCGCCCGACGCGCTACGCGCTCGTTGTCGACGTGCGGTCTGGTGCATTCATGGACGAGCTCGCGGCCGCGCTCTCCGATCTGCGCGAAGCGGGTGTGCGCACTCGCGTGCTGTTCCTCGACGCGAACGACGAGACGCTCGTGCGCAGGTTCGAGGCGTCGAGGCGCCCGCATCCGCTGGCCGCGGGCGATCGCGTGACCGACGGGATCACTCGCGAGCGCGAGCTGCTGGAGGAGCTCAAGGGGCAAGCCGACCTCGTGATCGACACCTCGAACCTCAACGTCCACGAGCTTCGGGAGCGGGTGCGCGAGATCTTCACCGAGGACCATCCCGGTGCACCGCTCCAGACGAGCGTGGTGTCGTTCGGGTACAAGCACGGACTGCCACTCGATGTCGATCTCGTGTTCGATTGCCGGTTCCTCCCGAACCCGCACTGGGTCGAGCGCCTGCGGCCCCTGCCTGGCACGGACACGAAGGTCCGGCGCTACGTGCTCCAGCAACCCGAGGCGAAGGCGTTCCTCGAAGAGCTCTCGCGGATGCTCGAGCTGTTGCTCCCCGCGTACGCACGTGAGGGCAAGGCGTACCTCTCGATCGGTGTGGGTTGCACCGGTGGCCGTCATCGCGGCGTCGTGATCGCACACGAGTTGGGCAAGGTGCTGGAGAAGCTGGGTTTCCCTGCGCGTATCCACCACCGTGATCTCGAGCGCGCTGATGGCTGAACAACATCCGAAGGTGGTCGCGCTCGGCGGAGGTCACGGCCTCGCAGTGGCGCTGACCGCCATCCGCACCTATGCGCAGAAGATCACGGCGGTGGTGAGCGTCGCCGATGACGGTGGGTCGTCGGGTCGTCTTCGGCGCGATCTCCAGCTCCCGGCGCCGGGTGACGTGCGCAAGTGCTTGGTGGCATTGGCCGAACCCGGCAACGTGTGGGCCGACGCGTTCGAGCACCGCTTTGAAGGCGGCGAGCTCAGTGGTCACGCGCTCGGCAACGTGGTGCTGGCCGGTCTCACCGAGACGCTGGGTGACTTCGGTGCAGCCGTCGACGAGGCCGCGCGTGTGCTCGGAGCCGTCGGCCGGGTGGTTCCCGCGACCACTGAGCCCGTGGTGCTGAAGGCGCATGTCGACACCGAGCTTGCCCAGGGCCGACCGGTCGAAGGCCAGGTCGCGGTGATGAACGTCGCCGGGCGGATCCGGCGCGTCGAGCTCATCCCGCCCGACGCGCCCGCACACCCCGATGCGCTCACGGCGATCGCGAGTGCCGATCAGGTCGTGCTTGCGCCCGGATCGCTGTTCACCAGCGCCCTCCCGGTGCTCGCCGTGGCCGCGCTGCGCGACGCGGTCGCCGCCACTCCGGCGCGGGTCGTGCAGGTCTCCAACCTCGGCACCCAGGTTCCCGAGACGGACGGCCTCGATGCGACCGATCACCTCCGAGCGGTGATCGAGCACGGAGCCCGGGTCGATCAGTTCCTCTACAGCCCCGATGCATTGGCCTGCGACGAGGCAGCGATCCGGGACCTTGGTGCCGAGCCGGTGGCCGCGGACGTCTCAGAGCCGCCGCACTTGGCGCACGACCCCGCGAGATTGGCGACGGCCCTCCGCAGTCTGCTGGAGTCCGGTGGGAGACCCGAAGCCTGAGAGGATGCTTCCATGACAGTGCGCGTCGGTGTGAACGGCTTCGGCCGGATCGGTCGGTCCTTCTACCGAGCGATCCTCGATCGCGGCTCCAAAGCGGGCGTCGAGCTCGTGGCCGTGAACGACCCTATGGGTGACAGCGAGACCATGGCCTTCCTGTTGAAGCACGACTCGGTCGGCGGACGCCTGCATCACGAGGTGAAGGCCACCGACACGGGCTTCTCGGTCGATGGCAACGAGATCCGCAAGCTCGAGGTGCGCGACCCCGGTGAGATCCCCTGGGGCGACCATGGCGTCGACGTCGTCATCGAGTCGACCGGGCTGTTCACGGCGCGAGATGACGCGGCTGGTCACCTCAAAGGTGGCGCCAAGCGCGTGATCATCTCGGCGCCGAGCGGCGACGCCGACGCGACGATCTGCATGGGCGTGAATGACAGTGTGTTCGACGCCGCGAAGCACACGGTCATCTCGAACGCATCGTGCACCACGAACTGCCTCGCGCCAATGGCGAAGGTCCTCAACGACGCCTTCGGCATCGAGCGCGGGTTCATGCTGACGGTGCACGCGTACACGAGCGACCAGGCGCTCCAAGACGTCGCGCAGTTCAGCCGCAAGGGTTCGCCCGACCTGCGCCGCATGCGGGCCGCGTCGGTCTCGATCATCCCGAACACGACCGGAGCCGCGAAGGCGATCGGACTCGTGCTCCCTGAGCTCCAGGGCAAGCTCGACGGTGCCGCGCTGCGGGTGCCGACGCCGGTCGGCTCGATCACCGACCTCTCGTGCGAGCTCGGCAAGGAAGCAAGCGTCGACGACATCAACGCCGCGTTCGCCAAGGGCGCGAGCGACCCGGCGTTCCGTCAGGTCCTCGAGTACACCGAGGAGCCTCTCGTGTCCGCCGACATCGTCAGCAACCCGGCATCGTGCATCTTCTCGGCGCGCGACACGATGGCGAACGGGAAGCTGGTCAAGGTGCTCGGCTGGTACGACAACGAGTGGGGCTACTCCAACCGGCTCGTCGACCTGGTCGGGTTCGTCGGCGCCCGGTAGGCGCGGAGACGTCCTGCGGCCGAGCGAGCGCGACCAGAGTGATGGAACAGTCGAGCGTCCCGCAGGGCGGCCGTAGGTACCCTGCGGCCGAGCGAGCGCGACCAGCATGATGCGGCTGCCGCGGCTGGAGGACCTGCCGCTCGAAGAAGGAGCGCGCGTGCTCGTCCGCGCGGACTTCAACGTGCCGTTGCGTGAGGGCCACATCGAGGACGACCTTCGCATCGTCACGGTTGAGCCCACGCTTGCGTACCTCCTGGAGCGCCGCGCACGAGTGGTGGCGTGCGGGCATCTCGGACGCCCGAAGGGCGTAGCGGACCCGCAGTACTCGATGGCACCGGTCGCGACGCGCCTCGGTCACGTGCTGGGAGCCGACGTCGCGTTGGCTCCAGGCGTCGTCGGCGCGGAGGTGGACGCAGCGGTCAAGGCACTTGCCCCCGGACGCGTGCTGCTGCTCGAGAACCTCCGATTCGACGCCGGCGAGACCGCCAACGATCCGGCCTTCGCCGTCGCGCTGAGCGCGCTGGGGGAGTGCTACGTGAACGAGGCCTTTGGCGTGTCGCATCGTGCCCACGCGTCGATCGTCGGACCGCCGCAGACGTTGCCCTGTGCGGCGGGTCGCTTGCTGGAACGCGAGGTCGAGGAGCTCGGTCGGCTGCTCGACAACCCGCGGTCACCGTTCGTGGCGATCCTCGGTGGCGCCAAGGTCAGCGACAAGCTCGGCGTGATCCGCGCACTGCTCCAGCGCTGCGACGCGATCATCGTCGGTGGCGCGATGGCGTTCACGTTCCTCGTGGCGCAGGGCGCTGAGGTCGGGGCATCGCTCGTCGAGCCCGACATGGTCGACGAGTGCCGCGAGCTCCTCGCGACCGGGCAGGTGCACATCCCAGTCGATGTCGTCGTCGCCGAGCGCATCGAAGCCGACGCGCCCACGCGCATCGTCGGCGCGAGGTCGATACCGGGCGGGTGGATGGGTCTCGACATCGGGCCCGGAAGCGCGGCGATCTTCGTCGACCTGCTCGGCGAGGCGCGGACCGTCCTCTGGAACGGGCCGATGGGCGTGTTCGAGGTGGAGCCATTCGCGGCGGGCACGAGGGCCGTGGCCGAGGCGGTGGCGGAGTGCCGGGGCTTCACCGTCGTTGGTGGCGGCGACAGCGCGGCCGCGGTCAGAGAGATGGGGCTTGCCGACCGCATCGATCACGTGAGCACGGGGGGCGGCGCATCGCTGGAGCTGATCGAGGCCGGCGATCTGCCTGGCCTCCAGGCGTTGCGCGAAGGTCGCGCCGCATGAGTCGAAAGGTCGAACCATGAGCGCTGATCGCAAGCCCATCATCGCCGCGAACTGGAAGATGCACCACGATCACCTGGTCGCCATCCAGGTCGTGCAGAAGCTGTCGTACGCGCTGGAGCCCTCCGACTACGACACCTGCGACATCGTCATCTGCCCTCCGTTCACCGGGATCCGCTCGATCCAGAACTTGCTCGAAGGAGACAAGATCCCGCTGCTCCTCGGCGCGCAGAGCTGTCACTGGGAAGACGAGGGCGCCTTCACCGGCGAGGTCGCGCCGCCGATGTTGGCGCGGATGAACGTCTCGTACGTGATCGCGGGTCACTCCGAGCGCCGCCAGCTCTTCGGCGAGACCGACGAGATTGTGAACAAGAAGGCGCGCGCGATCCTCAAGCACGGGATGAACCCGATCGTGTGCGTCGGCGAGACGCTCGAGGAGCGAGAGGCGGGTGCGACCGATGAGCGCGTGGCGACGCAGACCCGCGCCGCGTTTGCGAGCATCAAGAGCCCCGAGGCTGAGCGGTGCGTGGTTGCCTACGAGCCGATCTGGGCCATCGGCACCGGTCGCAACGCGACCCCCGACGATGCGAACACGACCATCGGCGTGATCCGCAATGTGCTGCGAGAGCTCTACCGCGAGGTCGCCGACGCCATGCGCATCCAGTACGGGGGGAGCGTGAAGCCGGGCAACATCGCCGACCTCATGGCGATGCCCGAGATCGACGGTGCACTCGTGGGCGGTGCGTCGCTCGATCCCGGCGACTTCTCCCAGATCATCCGGTTTCGGACCTAGCACTAGACTGCAGGGCCGTGCTCGACACCATCCTCATCGTGATCGACGTGCTCACGGCGATCGTGCTCGTGTTCTTGATCCTGCTGCACTCGGGCCGCGGCGGTGGCCTGTCCGACATGTTCGGCGGCGGTCAGCTGGGCGGCTCCATGGCCGGCTCCACCGTCGTGGAGCGGAACCTCGACCGCCTGACGATCATCACCGCGGTGATCTTCGCGTTCACCACGCTCATCCTCGCCCTGCGCCTTCAGCCTTAGCTCGAGAGGGCTCCAGGGCGTTCCTGGCACCGCTCGCTGTGCGAATGCCATGGCATCTCGCCGCGCGTGTGGTAACAACAGGCCCGACTTCCTACTGGGAGTAACAGGGGGTACACCGTGAGGGCACGCCAGATCACGCGCGTCGTCGCGGCTTGTGCAATCGCGACCGTCGTCGGGGCAATTTCGATCTTCCCGGCGAACGCCGCGGTACGCAGGCAAGGCGGCGGTGGTGGCGACATCGTCATCGGCGCGGAGCAAGAGGGCGACTGTGCGGACTGGATCAGCTCTTGCGCCGGTTCGAGCTGGCAGATCTGGATCATGGGCCAGCACACGATGCCGCGCACGTTCGACTTCGTCCCGAAGAGCAAGACCAGCATCGTCTACGAGCGCAACGTGCTCCTTGCCAGCGAGCCCACCGTCGAGGAAGAGGGCGGCAAGACCGTCATCACCTACGAGATCAACCCCGACGCGGTGTGGTCCGACGGTGAGCCGATCACCTCGCACGACTTCTTCTACACGTGGGACCAGATCGTCAACGGCGAGGACATCTACGACCCGACGGGCTACATCGACATCGAGTCGGTCGACGACTCCGACCCGGCGGTGGCTGTGGTGACGTTCTCCACGCCGTACTCCGGCTGGCGCTCGCTGTTCGGCGGTCAGTACGGCATCTACCCGAGCCACATCCTCGAGGGCCAGGACCGCAACGCGGCGACGGTCAACGGGTACGACTGGTCGGGCGGGCCGTACATCGCCGATTGGCAGAAGGGTGTCAGCGTCACGTTGACCCCGAACCCCAACTGGTACGGCGACCCGGTGAAGAACGACAGCGTCACGTTCCAGTTCCTGACGGACACGGCCGCGGAGTTCCAGGCGTTCACGTCGGGTCAGGTGGACGCGATCTACCCGCAGCCACAGCCGGACGTCATCGAGCAGATCGAGGCCGGCATCGAGGGTGCGAACTCGTACTTCACGCCCTACACACCCAACGCGGAAGCGCTCTGGATCAACAACGCGGCCTTCCCGTTCGACTCGGTCAAGGTGCGCCAGGCGTTCGCGTACTCGATCGACCGTGACGTCGTCGTGGAGCGGCTCTTCGGCGGTCTCGGGATCACCGAGGCGCTCAACACGATCAACCCGCCGATCACGGCCGAATTTGCTGACACCGAGGCGTTCTCGAAGTACACGCTGAACCTCAAGAAGGTGAAGCAGCTCATGACGAGCGACGGCTGGGAGAAGAACGCCGATGGCTTCTGGGAGAAGGACGGCGAGCAGGCCGACATCGTCATCCAGTCGACCGAGGGCAACGCCCGCCGTGCGCTGACCGAGGAGATCCTCCAGGAGCTGCTCGGCAACGCGGGGTTCAACCTGACCATCGAGAACCACTCGGCTGGCGACCTGTTCGGTCAGAACCTGCCGAACGGTGACTTCCAGGTCGGTCTGTACGCGCAGGTGGCGACACAGCTCGAGCCGGGCAACTGCTCGATCTTCTGCTCGTACAACATCCCGACCGAGGACAACGAGTTCAGCGGCCAGAACTGGACACGTACCGACCTGCCGCAGATCGATCCGCTGCTGGAGACGGTGGGGTCGAGCTCGGACTCCGACGAGGTCGCGGCGGCCAACAAGAAGGCCGACAAGATCTCGGCGAAGTTCTTGATCTCGCTCCCGCTCGACCCGCTACCGAACATCTCCCTGTGGAGCAAGGACATCAAGGGGATCAACAAGAAGGCACCTGACAGCGGCGTGTTCGCTCTGTTCTGGAACCTGGCGGAGTGGACCAAGTCGTAGGAAGCGCGTTCCGCAAGTCATCGTGTGAGCGGTCCCGGCCTCTCGAGGCCGGGACCGCCACGCGCGCGGGGGCACCGACGAGGGGCCGCTCCGGGTGCTGACGTACGTCGCTCGGCGGGTGCTCTATTCGATCCCCGTGCTGCTCGTCGCATCGTTCCTGCTCTTCGTGTTCGTCCGAGCGACCTTCGACCCGACCGTGAAGCTCCGGGCGAGTCGCGATCCCCAGGCCGTGCAGCGCGAGCGCGAGCGGCTCGGTCTCGACAAGCCGGTGCCCGAGCAGTTCGTCAAGTGGCTGGGCGACTTCGTCCAGGGCGACTTCGGCCACAGCGAGCGCACGCGCGAATCCGTCTCCACGATGATCGTCCGTGCGCTCGGGTACACCGTGCAGCTGATCTTCTGGGGCGTCGTCGTCTCCGCCATCATCGCGATCGCGATCGGCGTCTACTCGGCGTCCCGACAATATTCAAAGCTCGACTACACCTTCACCGGGCTCGCGTTCCTCGGGTTGGCCATGCCACCGTTCTGGTTCGGCCTCCTCGCGATGCAGCTGCTCTCGAGCGGCCCGAAGCAATGGTTCGGGCTCTCCGAGCCGATCTTCCCGACGATCGGACTGCACAGCCCGGGCGAGAGTGGGATCAACCTCGACTACCTGCGCCATCTCGTGCTGCCCGTCATGACGTTGACGGTCCAGATCATCGCCAGCTGGAGTCGCTACCAACGAGCGTCGATGCTCGACGTGATGTCCTCGGACTACATCCGCACGGCGCGGGCCAAGGGCGTTCCGCAACGAAGGGTCGTCTTCAAACACGGTCTGCGCAACGCGCTCATCCCGCTCGTCACCGTCATGTCGCTCGACATCGGGGCCGTGTTCGGCGGTCTCATCATCACCGAGAAGATCTTCTCGGTGCCGGGCATGGGGCGGCTGTTCTTCGATTCGTTGCTCTACGGCGACATCATCACGCTGGAAGCGTGGTTCGTGGTCTCGGCGCTGTTCATCATCCTGTTCAACCTGATCGCCGACGTGCTGTACGGCGTACTCGACCCGCGGGTGCGGCTCGCGTGAAGCGGCCACGATGACACCCCTGGAGCCGAGAGGCCCGGTGATTGCCGAGGGGTCGCCGCTCGGATCACTCGTGACGCTCCCCGGTGCCGGCGGCGAGGTCAGCGAGACCGTCACCGTCCACCGTTCGCAGTGGGAGCTCTTCCGTCGACGCTTCATGCGCCACCGGATGGCCTTGATCTCGATCGGCGTGCTCGTGCTGCTGTTCGTGCTGTGCTTCGGTGCCGACATCTTCGCTCCCTACGAGGCAACCCGTACCGGTGTCCCGCAGGATCTCCTGCTCGGCCCGGTCGGTCCGAGCGGCGCCCACTGGTTCGGCACCGACGAGCTCGGACGCGACGTGCTGTCACGGATCCTCTACGCCGGCCAGATCTCACTGAAGATCGGGCTGGCCGTCGCACTCCTGTCGACGCTCGTCGGGACGGTCGTCGGTGCGGTGGCCGGCTACATGGGGCGCGCGGTCGACCAAGGCCTCATGCGCCTGACCGATCTGTTCCTCATCGTCCCGCAGATCGCGATCCTCGCAATCGCGCTGCGGGTGTTCGGCTACAAGGACATCACGGTCATCCTCGTGTTGGCGGGTGTGTTCTGGATGTACGAGGCCCGCGTCGTCCGGGGTCAGATCCTGTCGCTCAAGGAAAAGGAGTTCATCGAAGCGGCGCGTGCTTCAGGTGCATCCAGCACGCGGATCGTGGTCAAGCATCTGCTCCCGAACGTGATCGGGCCGATCATGGTCAACGCGACGCTCTCGGTGGCGCTGGCGATCATCACTGAGTCCACGCTGTCGTTCCTCGGCTTCGGCGTACAGCCACCGAAGACGTCGTGGGGCAACATGCTGTCGAACGCGGCGGGGTACGTCGGGACACCGAGGGCGTATCTGCTCTACTTCCCCGGCCTGGCGATCTTGTTGACCGTGCTCGCGGTGAACTACCTCGGTGACGGTCTGCGCGACGCCTTCGATCCGCAGAGCAGCCACTGATGTCCGACGCGCCCCTGCTCGAGGTCGACGACCTTCGCGTCGAGTTCACGACTGACGACGGCATCGTGACGGCGGTCGACGGCATCAGCTTCACCGTCGAGGACCATGAGGTGCTGGGGGTGGTCGGAGAGTCGGGCTCGGGGAAGACCGTGACCGCGCTGGCGATCCTCGGATTGCTGCCGAAGAAGACGACGGTCACCGGCTCTGCCAAGTGGCGAGGTCGCGAGCTCATCGGGCTCGGCGACAAGGAGCTTCAGCCGCTCCGTGGCGAGGAGATCGCGATCGTGTTCCAGGACGCGCTCGCGTCATTCAACCCCGTGTTCACCATCGGGTCCCAGATCGGCGAAGCCATCGAGGTCCATCACGAGATCGCCAGCAAGGACCGCGACGAGCGTGTCGTCGAGCTCCTCGACCTCGTCGGCATCCCGAATCCGCGCCAACGGGCCGATCAGTACCCGCACGAGTTCTCCGGGGGCATGCGCCAGCGAGCGATGATCGCGATGGCACTGGCGAACGACCCGGCGCTGCTCATCGCCGACGAGCCGACGACCGCACTGGACGTCACGCTTCAGGCCCAGGTGCTCGAAGTGCTCGAGCGCATCCAGGCGCGCACGAGGTCCTCGATCATGCTCATCACTCACGACCTCGGCGTCGTGGCTGGCATCGCCGATCGGATCGCGGTCATGTACGCGGGTCGTCACATCGAGACCGGACCGGTCGACCAGATCTTCTACGAGCCGCGTCACCCCTACACCTTGGGATTGCTGGCGTCGTTGCCGCGTCTCGACCGCAAGACGCACGGCCAGAAGCTCTACCGGATCACGGGTCAACCCCCGTCGCTCATCGAGCGGCCACCCGGATGCACGTTCCATCCGCGGTGTGAGTTCGCGCGGCTTCCAGAGCCGTGTGCGACGGTGGTTCCGGCACTCGAGGAGGTCGACCCGTCACATCGCGCCGCGTGTCACTTCTCGGAAGGTCTGGTGGGACTCACGCCCGAGCGGCTGCGCGAGGGGCAGCGCGCGTGACGTCCATCACTTCCGAGAGCACCGTGAGCCCTCGTGTCGGCTCGCCAGTGCTCGAAGTCGACCGGTTGGTGAAGGACTACCCGATCCGCGCCGGGCTGCTGCGGCGCGAGGTCGGCCGCGTCAGCGCCGTCGCCGACATCTCGTTCTCGGTGCACAAGGGCAAGACGCTCTCGCTCGTGGGGGAGTCGGGCTGCGGCAAGACCACGACGGGCCGGTGCATCCTTCGCCTGATCGAGCCGACGAGCGGAGAGGTGCGCTTCGCGGGCACGGATGTGATGAAGGCCTCGGGCAAGGAGCTGCGTGCGCTCCGGCGGAGCATGCAGATCGTCTACCAGGACCCGTACGCGTCGCTGAACCCGCGCCTCACGGTCGGGAGCATCCTCGCCGACCCCTTGAAGGTGCACGGCCGCTGGCACGACGGAGGTTCCGAACGCATCTGCCGTCTGCTCGAACGCGTGGGGCTCGATCCGAAGCACGTCAACCGGTATCCGCACGAGTTCTCTGGTGGCCAGCGACAGCGGATCGGGATCGCACGCGCGCTCACGCTGGATCCAGATCTCATCGTGCTCGACGAACCGGTGAGCGCGCTCGACGTCTCGATTCGTGCCGGCGTGGTGAACTTGCTCGAGGAGCTCCAAGTGGAGCTCGACCTCGCCTACGTGTTCATCGCGCACGATCTCGGCGTCGTGCGGCACGTGTCTGACGAGGTGGCGGTGATGTACCTCGGCAAGATCGTCGAGATCGGTCCGAGCGACGCTGTGTACGACCACGCGTCGCATCCCTACACGCAAGCTCTGCTTTCGGCGGTTCCGGTACCCGATCCGAAGGTCGAGCGTGAGCGGCGACGCATCCTGCTCGAGGGCGATGTGCCCAGCCCGGTTGATCCCCCGAGCGGGTGCCGGTTCCGTACGCGCTGTTGGAAGGCGCAGCAGATCTGTGCCGAGGAAGAGCCGGCGTTGATCGACCGGGGACAGGGGCACCCGGTCGCGTGTCACTTCGCGGACGAGGCGCTCCCGGTCTCCTAGCCGCGCTCGGCCGCGGGCGGCCGCAGCCGCCGGATCTCCGGTCGGAGCGTCCGCAGCTCGCGCAGGATGCCGCGGATGGTCGCCCATGACCCAAGGGTCGAGGTGCCGACGACACGGGGGAAGTAGCGCAGCCCGATCTGCTCGACGCGCAGGCCCAGCCGCGTGGCCCGGGCGAGGATCTCCGCGTCGATGAACGAGCCTTCGCTCTTCAGCTCGAGCCGGTCGAGCGCGGCGCGAGTGAGGAGCTTGGCGGCAAAGTTGACGTCGTGGAACCGCACGCCGAGCGCGAACCCGACGAGACGGTTGTAGATCCCGGAGATGACGCTCCGGCGCAGCCCTTCGCCCCGGTTGAGCCGGTACGCGGCCACGATGTCAGCCCCGGACGCGTCGAGGACCTCGATCATCTTCCGGGCATCCTGGAGGTCGATCGGGAGATCGGCGTCGGTGTAGAGCACGATGTCACCCTGCGCGGACGCGAATCCCGTGCGGATGGAGCCACCGAGTCCGTGGTTGTGGTCGTGCGTGGCGGCCGTGATCCATCCGTCGCGGCGCGCCATCTCTTCGGCGAGCGTGCGGGTGCGGTCGGTGGACGCGTCGTCGACCAGCACGAGCTCGAAGGCGTTGATGGCCCCGGCGCGTACGAGCGCGCTGCCCGCGTCGCGCACCGCGGCGACAAGGGCAGGGAGTGCTTCCTCCTCGTTGAGCATCGGCACGACGATGCTCAACAACTCGTACGGGCGCGCGGGCATGACGCTCCTTGCTGGGGAGTTCAAGGTACCTGGACCGATACACTGCAACGCTCACACGTCGGAGTGGCGGAATTGGCAGACGCGCTAGCTTGAGGGGCTAGTGCCCGCAAGGGCGTGGGGGTTCAAGTCCCCCCTCCGACACGTTCGTTTGTACACGCGGACATGGGGCGCGATTCCGCCACTACGACCCGGTCTTCGGGCCGATAGGTGAGCGTGATCCCGAGGTCGGCGTAGACGGCAGCCTTCAGTGTCGGGTCCGCTTCGGCGAGCATCGCCCGAACGTTCCCGACCTGATCGAGCAGGGCGCGGATCTCGTGTGGGCTGCTCGGCATCGTGGCCTCCGTTTCCAGGAGCGCCTGTTCGGCGGCGAGGCGTTGGCCCTGCACCTCCTTGATCCAGGTGGCGACGACGGTCGGGTCGGCACCACCTTCGAGCGCGGCGCGGTAGCGGGCGAGCCTCGTGTCACAGTCCATGAGTGATCGTCTGGCCGCTTCCGCCCGGGCGTCCTCTGCGGCTCGGTCGTGGTCAGCGTTGGATAGCGTCTCGCACGTTGCCTCAACGTTCTCAGCATCGCGCTTGCTCCATGAGCATCTTGGTCGTCTGCCCCCGCTTCGCGCCCGACACGGGCGGGATCGAAACGCTCCTCGCCCAGGTGCTGCCCGAGCTCTCCACGCGTGGGCTCGAGATCGTCGTTGCCGCGGGCACCGGCCGTGAGGACCACGCGCCGGTCGAGGTGCTCGACGGCATCCCGGTCTACCGAATCCCCTTCGACTTGCCGATGCACTCGGCAAAGCCAGCAGGGATCCTCGAGGCCGCGCACCGGATTCGCATGATCGAAGCCGACCATGAGGTCAGGATCCGTCACGTTCATGGCTTTGGCGACATCGGGCTTTGGTACGCCTTGCGTGCACACCAGCGCCGCCCGTTGCCGCTGGTGGTCAGCGTGCACGGCACCTTCGAGTCGCTGGGTCGGCTCGCGCCCAGTGCCGAGAAGCTCTTGCGAGCCGCCGATGTGGTCACGGCAGTGTCGGGACCGGTCCGTTCGGCTGTGTACGAAGCGATACCTGACCTCGCTGCTGAGGTGCGGTTGATCCCCAATGGCTTGCGATTCGTCGACACTGCACCCACCACTCGGCCGGTGGCTGGTCAGCTCCTCGGTGTCGGACGCCTCCTCGAGCAGAAGGGCTTCGATATCGCGGTCGAGGCGCTCGCACGCCTCCGGGCAACACATCCGAGCTGCCAACTCATGATTGCAGGCGATGGCCAATGTGCCGACGCGATCCGTCGGCAAGCCAAGCGATCCGGCGTCGCGTCGCGCGTGCACCTGCTGGGGAACATCTCGCGCGAGGACATGCGGCGCGCGATGAATGACGCCAGCATCGTCCTCGTGCCGTCGCGCCACACCGAGGGCTTCTCGCTCGCCGCGCTCGAAGCCGCGCACGCCGCCCGTCCGGTGATCGCATCGGGCATCGGCGGGCTCGTCGAGACCGTCGAGAACGGTGTCACGGGTCTGCTCGTACCGCCTGACGACCCGGGCGCGTTGGCCCGGGCAATTGCACGCATGCTCGACGACCCTGTCGGTGCCGCGGCGATGGGACAAGTCGCGCATGAGCGCGCCAGGGAGCGTTTCGCGTTCGAGCGGTGCGTCGACGCGTATCACGGTCTCTACGTCGAGTTGGACTCTCCGGCGCTGTTGTCGACCGCCTCACGGGTGTAGTCGCGTGTCCGAGCGTGGATTCTCGATTCGGGTGCCGGCGATCACGCACGAGCGCTTGGACGACGAGGTGATCGCGATCAACCTCGAGACTGGCATCTACTACGCGCTTGTTGGCCCCGGTGCCGACGTGTGGTCGTGCTTCGATCCGGCCGGGAGCGTGGGCGGGGCTTGCGTCGTGCTCGCAGCGCGCTACAGAACTTCGGCCGACGAGATCCGCGCTGATGTCGAAGCATTCGCACGCCGGCTCGAGGTCGCCGGACTGTTGGCCGACGTCGAGGCACCTGATCCACCGGCCGGCGCGTTGCCGGTGGCGCCACCCCAGAGCGGCTGGGCCTCGCCTGAGCTGGAGGAGTACCGCGATATGGCCGACCTCGTGCTCCTCGACCCGATCCACCAAGTAGATGAGGCTGGGTGGCCGCACCTGCCCGAGTCAGCGGGCTGAGTCCATCGCACTCGACGGCACGGTTCTTCGCGTCGAACCGGGCGCTGTTCGGCGCGGCTGCGGAGGCTACCGGGATGACGAGTCTCCGGTACCGAATCGCCGAGCAGTCGGTGCTCGTGCGGGCCGTGGGCACCGACCTCGTTGAGCGGACCGACCCCGCGCTCTCCGCGCGACGCGACACCGAGCCCGATGAAGCCCCGGCACTCACGATCGACATGTGGGACAGCGCGGTGTCGGGCATCGGCATGCCCCGCGCGCCGTGGGTTCCACAAGAGCTCGCGCCGCTTGGTCTCGTGGGCTCGTATTGCGACAGCCGGTTCATGACCGCGGTCGACGTGCATACGGCGTCGCTGAGCATCTTCGATGCCGCCACGTCGCACGGCGTGTTCTGGCTCCACGACGCGCGGCGCATGGCGTACTGGCAATCCGCTTCGCCGCTGCGCCTGATCCTGTCGTGGTGGGGCAGCCGGCGCGGCATGCAGCTCACCCACGCAGGAGCGGTCGCGACATCCGACGGCGCAGTGCTGCTGGTCGGCGGCGCGGGCGCGGGGAAGTCGACGGCAGCGCTCGCCTGTCTCGCTGCGGGTCTCCACTACTTGGGCGACGACTACTGCCTCGTCGCGTTGGAACCGCAGCCCTGGGTATACGGCGTGTACGCCACAGCCAAACTCCGACCCGATTCGCCTTCGCTGCTCCCGGCCCTGCGCCCGTCGGTGCGCAACGCAGCGCGACTCGATCGCGAGAAGGCCATCATCGACTTGGCCGGCACGCACGAGGCCCAATTGGGTGTCGGCGCGCCCATCCGCGCGATCGCGGTGCCGTCGGTCACTGGGCGTGTCGGTGTGTCGGCGATCAGTCCGAGCGCCGTGCTGCGAGCCATGGCTCCGAGCACCATCTTCGGTCTCTTCGGCGCGACACCGGGATCGCTGCACCTGCTCGCCGACCTCGCACCACGCGTGCCCGGCTACAGGCTTGAAGTCGGCGAAGACCTCGACGCGGTTGTCGATGCCATCAGCTCGTTGGCGGCTTCGTGACTTCCGACAGCAGGGGTTCACCGACGATCTCAGCGATCATCCCGGTACGGGATGGTGCCGCGTTCATCGAGGACGCGATCGACAGCGTGCTGTCGCAAACCGTGCCACCCAGCGAGGTGATCGTCGTCGACGACGGCTCCCGCGACGGCACCGCCGACGTCGTCGCGCGGTTCGGCCCGTCAGTCCGCTTGGTGCGCCAGGAAGCACAGAACCAGTCCGTTGCCCTCAACCGCGGGATCGAGGAAGCTGCCGGCGCGCTGCTGTCGTTCTGTGACGCTGACGACATGTGGACCAAGGACAAGCTCGAGCGTCAGCTCGAGGTGCTCGATCGGGACCGCGAGCCGCTGCTCGTGAGCGGGCTCGTGCAGCAGTTCGTCGACCCCAGTGCGCGCGACGCGACCCGCAGCCTGCGGGTGAAATCCGCGCCGCAGCGCGGCCCGCTGACTGGAACGCTATTGGCGCGTCGGGAGGTCTTCGGGCGCGTCGGCTTGTTCAATTCCGACTTGTACACGGCGGCGGGTGTCGAATGGATCGCGCGCGCGCGCGCGCTCGAGATGCGCGTCGAGACCGTCGAGGTAGTCGTGCTTCTCCGACGGGTCCACGGCCAGAACATCACCGTCGTGCAGCACGAGCAGTGGGATCGCGATCTCCTGGCTGTCATGCGTGCCCATCGGCGTCGCAACGGCGGGTCGGCCCGCGGGGACTGAACACAGCCGTGCCGTTCCTCGAGCTCGAACCCCGCGACCGGCTCCTCGTTCGAGCGGCGGTTGATGCCGGGCCGTCTGCCGCGACGGCTTGGGACGAGTGGTTCCGCGACACTGATCTCGACGACGCGGCGTACCCCGAGGGTCGCTTGTTCCCGCAGGTGTTCGCCAACCTCAATGCGTCGGGTCTCGCCGGGTGCCTTCCGCCCCGGATGCGGGGCAAGTACCGCTGGCTGTGGGCATCCAACCAGATGCGAGCCGACGCAGTCGCGCCCGCGCTGCGCGCACTGGTCTCGGCGGGGGTCAAGACACTGCTGCTCAAGGGCGCCGCCCTGCTCGCTGCCAACCGGCGCGGCTGGGGAACGCGCGAGATGGGCGACATCGACGTGCTCGTACCCACGACACAGGCCGGTACCGCCGCGGCGGTACTCGTGGACGCTGGCTGGACCGGCGTGCAGGGCGTCACACCCCGATACCTCGCAGCACGCCTCGTTGCACGTCGTCACGGTTGGAACTTCGATGGCGATGGTCTTTCGGCAGACATCGACCTGCACTGGCACGTGTTCGAGGGCGTCCGCGGGCTCCATGCGAACGACGAGCTCTGGAGTGCCGCGCGGCCGGTCGCCTTCGCCGGTGTTGACACCGAGCGCCTCGACGATGCCGACCATCTCGTGCACACGCTTGAGCACGCGTCGCATGGTGAGGCGACGCAACGCCTCGACTGGCTCGTTGACGTCGACAGCCTGCTCCCGCACGTCGATCCCGAGCGGTTCGTGCGGGTGGCGACCAGCATGAGCCTGGTTGACGTCGCGACCGAGGGTCTCGAGATCGCGGCGTCGGTGCTCGCATCCGAGCGAGCCGAGTTGCTCGCCCAGCGCATGGCATCGACGCGCCGCGACGTACGGAGTCGTCTGCTCGCACACACGGCAGGCCCGAGCGCGAACGGTGCGCCCCGAATCAATGAGCTGGTGCGCACGGCGCTCGTGCAGGCCGGCGGCGGATCAGGACCGCTCGGACGCGCGGCCGCGGTGCGCCGTCGGCGCGTCGAGCCCAACCTCGTGGCTCGACCGGCGTTGAGCACGACGCTCGCGCTGCTCGGCCGCCCCCGTCGCGCCGAGGTCGCGGCCCTCCGGCTGTGGGGTCCGCTCACCCGCTCGGATCCGCGCACTCTCCCGACGGGCGAGTGGATCGCGATCACACCCGAGCTCCTCGACGCGATCGGCGGTCCGGGCTGGTCGTGGCCCGCTCCCGATGGCGGTGGCGTGTGGACCGACGGCTCCGAGGCGCGTCTCGCGCTCGATATCGGCCCAGTGACGGGGCGCGACCTGGTGCTCGGCTTCGAGCTGGGCACGAGTGCCCACCACAGTCCGAACCCGTCGGTCGAGCTGCGCGTGAACGGACGCGCACTCGAGACGTGGCAGCTGGGGCCCGAGCCCGAGCCGGGTCCCCGGCATGTCGCCGTGCCCGCGTGGCTCGCCGACTGGTGCCGACCCATGGAGATGGTGTTGCGGCCAGTGCGCGCATTCGAACCGTGGCAACGGCGTGGCGCTCCAGGCGACCAGCGCTGGTTCGTGCAGCTGCGCGCGCTGCGCGTCGACGTTCAGTGAGTGTGAGCAGCCCAGCCGCCGTCACCGACGGCGCTCACACCCCACCGCCGCGCGCCACGCGGTTCCGCTGGGATGTCGAGGGCCTTCGAGGGCTGGCCGTGATGCTTGTGGTGCTGTACCACGCGGGTGTTCCCGGCATCAGCGGCGGCTACGTGGGTGTCGATGTGTTCTTCGTCATCTCCGGCTTCCTGATCACCGGCATGCTGCTCGATGAGCTCGGAGCTACGGGCCGTGTGTCCTTCGCGCGGTTCTATGCGCGGCGCGCGCGGCGCCTGTTGCCGTCGTCCGCGCTCGTGATCGTGACGGTGGTGATCGCGTCCTCTGTGATCCTCTTGCCGCTGCTTGTCCGCGGGGTGGCCGACGATGGCATCGCGTCGTCACTGTTCGTAGTCAACGTCCGCTTCCCCCTCCAGGACACGGGTTACTTCGCCGCGCACCACGGCCCGTCCCCCTTGTTGCACTTCTGGTCGTTGTCGCTCGAGGAGCAGTTCTACGCGGTGTGGCCGGCGCTGCTGGTGCTCGTTGGACGGCGCGCGACGCGTCAGCCTCGGGACGTCAGGCGCCGCGTCGTCGCCGCACTCGCGGTCATCTTCGTGGTGTCGCTCGGCGCCTCGATCGTGGTGACGGCGCAGTCGCAGCCTTGGGCCTTCTTCTCACTCCCGACGCGTGCGTGGGAGTTCGCGGTCGGCGGCGCATTGGCTGCGTGGGGAATGCCGCGTCTCTTGAGTCTCCCGATCAGGGCCGTCGTCACGTTCGGCGGGCTTGGACTCGTCATCGCATCCGCCGCGGTCTTCGATGCGACCACCCGTTTTCCCGGTTGGGCGCCGCTGCTTCCGGTGGTTGGCACTGCTGCGGTGATTCTGGGCGGCACTGGCGCACCCTCACCAGCCGCACCCTTGCTCGGGGCGGGCGTGATGCCGTGGCTCGGCCGGCGCTCGTACGTGATCTACCTCTGGCACTGGCCCTTGCTTGTGCTCGTACCGGTCGTGATCGGCCGCGCGTTGTCCCTCGATGAGCGGTTGCTCGTGTGCGTCGTCGCGCTCGGTCTCGCGACGCTCACCCATGTGCTCGTCGAGCGTCCGGTGCATTCGAGCAGCTGGTTTGTGCAGCGCCCGCGTCGCGGGATCCTCGCCGGCGCGGCGATCACCGGGGGTGCGCTCGCAGTATCGATGGTCGTGCTCGTCGCCGCGCCGTCACTCGAGGGGACAGGTGCCGCGGCAGCAGCGGTGCGGCCAGCCTCGGTGGCCGAGGTGCAGCAAGCGCTGGTGGCGGCTATCAGCACACGTCATGTGCCTCGAAATCTGGAACCGTCGCTCGATGATGTGAGCACGGATGTGGCGGACTACGTGACGGACGGCTGCCATGTCCTTGCCGATGACGTCGAGCTCCCGCCACGCCGGTGCGTGTACGGAGATCGGCAGTCGAACCACATCGTGGTGCTGCTGGGCGACTCGCACATGGGTCAGTGGTTCACCGCATTCGAGACGATCGCGCGGCGCAAGGGCTGGGCGTTGTTCCCGATGACGAAGTCGAACTGTTCCGCCCCCGACGTTGTGGTGATCGACAACGATGGTCGCCGCTATGTGGAGTGCGAGGAGTTCCGGACGCGGGCGCTGGCGCGCATCCGCGAGCTGCGACCTGAGCTCGTGGTGATGTCCAGCTCGGCCGCGTACGGGGCGGCTGCTGAAGCCGAGTCGTGGGGGCCGGGCTACGTCGCGACCATCGAGCAGCTACGCGGGAAGGCGAAGTCGATCGTGATCATGGGTGACACGCCGTATCCGGCCGACGACGTGCCGCTCTGCGTGTCGGCCCACCTCGATGGCGTGCAAGCGTGCGCAAAGGACCGTGCCGATGAGGTCAACCCTGAACATCGAGCTGTGGAGGTGCGAGCAGCCCGCGACACTGGCGTCGAGTTCGTGGACCCCACGCCATGGGTGTGCGGAGTCCGATGCCCGGCCGTGATGGGGCGGATCCTCGTGTGGCGCGACAGCAACCACCTCACGACGGTCTACGTCCGGTGGCTGACCGAAGTCGTTGCCCACGCGGTCGATAGCGCGACGTGATGCGGCGCACCATTGCCTCTGTGGCGGTGATCGGCGCGCTCACCAGCGCTGCCGGCCCGGTGCGCGCCGGTCCGAACCCGTCACCGGTGGTGCCGCCGCTGTAGCTCACGCCGATCCAGGACTTCGCGATGAGCGCGATCGCATCGAGGCCCGGGTGAGCACGCGATCCCAGAGCATCTCGGACATTGGGACGGTGAGCGACGCAGGGCTGGCCTGCCCGAACTGCGGCGGAACGCAGTTCAAGGTCAAGAGATCCGGCAAGGCCAAGTGGGGAACTGCCGCCGGGGTTGTGGCGGTCGGCCCGCTCGCGCTCCTCGGCTTGGCCAAGGCAAGTCAGGTCAAGTGCGTGACTTGCGGAACGATCTACAAGCGCGGCTGACTCACGCGGGACGGCCCGAAACGGCGCTGATGGTGCAGAAAGACTGTCCCTGAGGGAGCGTCCCTACGATTTCAGTCACGCTGCGATTCTCCGCTCTGCCAACGACTTGGCCCGTGGAGGACGAACCCCCAAGGTGCCCTATTGGTCGTTGCGAGGCAGGCGCAGTCTCGTGCGAAGAACCAGTGGTGTACGTAGGGGCGTGATCGCCCCTCCGACACTGGCGCTGACCTGCACATTGGAGCGCCGCACCGACACGAAAGCCACATACGCGGCCGTCGCCGATCTAACGAACCTCTAACGAGCGTCCCGCAAGAGCCGTGAATCCCCACGCGATCCCTCGTCCCGATCCCGACGGGAGGGATCGTCCCTGAGTTGGTCGCAGTCGTCCCTCAGATCCCTCACATCCCTCGCGCGCCAGGACGCAACCACCTCTGAGATCCGCTTCTCTAAGCGGGTGATGGGAAGCGATTCCTGAGGCCCTTCTCGTTCACCCTCCAGAACTGCTGCTCAGAAACACCCAGGTGAGGGCGTTCTTCGAGGCGGTTTCGATGAGGTTCTTTGATGCGCACTCTCGACCGCTGCGAAGGACGTGCCTGATTGCCCCGTCGTGAAGGCCCGATGTCTTTCGATGCCCTCCGGGTGGGCGTCGTCGGGGCAGTCGGGTGAGTCGGCTCGGACGGTCGCGGGCATCGGTCGCCTCCTACGTCGAGGTCAGACGAGCGTCAGACCTCCCGACAGGACGGTCACCAAGCAGCCAAACGGATACTCACCGAGGCCTTGGCGCGACACAATCACCGCGACATAGTCAGATCGTTCCTCGACTTCCCAGCCGATCTCAGACATCCGCTTCAAATGCGAGTCGAGGATCGAGCGTCGGTGCGCTGCTGCTTGCTCTGCTGAGAGGACTTTGAGCAGCAATCTGCGCGCCGCATCATTGATCGGCGTAATGCTGCCGCTGTAGTCAGCGAATCGAAAGAGGGCTACGTCTGCTGCCGCTGCATACTCAGTGGCTCCGGCCGTGTAGCCGGTGAGTGAAAAGAAGACGGCAGCGCGACCGTCGTGTGCAGCGCCCCGAAGATTCTGAATGTCTGGTCTCCCGGTGGGCACCATGTGCGCCTTGACCTGCGCGACGACTTCGGTTCCCGACACGTCAATCCCGTGGTCTGGAATACTGCGCCTCCCGTCAGTGCTGAGAGGTCTCATGAACGACATCAACGAGTTCAACCAGAAGATCATCGACGAGTTCCGGGCCAACGAAGGCAAGGTCGGCGGGATGTTCGAGGGCGCCCCGCTCTTGCTGCTCCATACGACGGGCGCCAAGTCCGGCAAGGAGCGAATCGCGCCACTCGCCTACGGGCGCGACGGCGATCACGTGGTGGTGTTCGGCAGCAAAGCGGGTGCACCCATGCATCCAGACTGGTTCCACAACCTGGTCGCGAACCCCCGAGTGACGGTCGAGATCGGCACCGAGCAGTACGCCGCCGACGCACGTGTGACCGAGGGCGAAGAGCGAGAGCGCATCTGGGAGAAGCAGAAGCGCGACATCCCGAACTTCAACGAGTACGAGAAGCTGACCGAGCGCCAGATCCCGGTCATCGTGCTGGAGCGCGTCTAGATCTTCCTCACCTGTTCGTCGGGCCGCTCGCGCGCGTCGAGGCGCTGGAGGATGCCGCGGTCGACGGCCATCCAGATCGTCTTCGAGAACGGGAACAAGACGATCGGCGTGATCACACCGAGCGGGATGAACGCCGCCAGCAGCTCCGCGACCGGGACGTCGGGCAGCGTGAGCGCGATCGCGACGATGAACGCCACTGCAAGCACTCCTGTGGTCGCGGCCATGTTGATGGCCATGGCGCCGATCCAGTAGCCCGCCTCGCGCTCGAAGACGAGTGAGCATCGTGGGCACTCCCGCTCGATGTGGAACCAGCACCGGAAGAGGTGACCGCTCCCACACCGTGGGCATCGAAGCGTGAATCCCCAGCACAGGATGCGACCGCGCGACGCAGGCGCGGGTGTGCTCATCAGCGCACGGTACGCCGGGAGCCGGTGATCAGCGTCACGCCGCCAGCGGCGGCCAGTCCTGCACACCCGTGATGGTGGTGGGTGTGGCGTAGCCCTGCGCGCAAAGGGCAGCGTCGCGGTCCGGGCGCCAGTTCTCACCGGTGGTGCGCATCTCGATCTGGAAGTGTTGGCCGCTGCCGTTTGCGAGAGCGGCGCGCACCGCGCCCATGGTTCACAGCGGCGATGGAGATCGGTCCCACCTGGTGGTGCCACCCGTCCAGCAGCCGGCTCCAGTCACGCGATCGAGAGAACCAAAGCTGTCCTTGGCGGTGCGTACCCTGCACCGATGCCCGCTACGCCCGTCGATGCGCTCACCGTGCTCGAGCGGTCGGTCGCGGCGCTCGGTGGTGATGACCGCCCCGGCCAGCAAGCCCTGACCGAGGCGATTGCGACTGCAATCGAGTCGGGCCACCACCTCGTCGCCGAAGCGCCAACCGGGTCGGGCAAGAGCCTCGCCTACCTGGCCGCAGCGCTGGCCGCCGGTCGCCGGGCCGTGGTCGCGACGGCGACGCTCGCGCTCCAGGACCAGCTGTGGCACAAGGACCTCCCACACCTCGAAGCGCACGCGGGCGTCGACTTCCACCGCGCGCTGTTGAAAGGGCGCAGCAACTACCTGTGTCTGGCCCGGCTGGAAGCGGCACGAGGTGACGATGCGCTCTTCGACGAGCGGCCCGCAGCGAGCTTCACCGCCGACCTCCCGCGCCTCCAGAAGTTCGCCAATGATTCGGAGACCGGCGATGTCGCCGACCTTCCGAGCGGCATCGATCCAGCGTCGTGGCGGCTGGTCACGTGTGGCCCTCACGAGTGCCCCGGCGCGACCCGGTGTGATTCGGGTGACAGCTGCTTTGCCGAGCTGGCGCGGATGGAAGCCGACGGGGTCGAGGTGCTCGTCGTGAACCACGCGCTCTATTGCGCGCATCTCGCCACCGAGGGTCGGCTGCTCCCCGAGCACGACCTGGTGATCTTCGACGAGGCTCATGCGCTCGACCGGACTGCCACCAACGCTCTCGGGACCGACCTGTCCGCCGGGGGGCTGCACCACCTGGCCGCGCGTCTCGGGCGAGTGAATGCCACCGAGACGGCGGTGAACGCGCTGCACGCGTCTGCGGAGCGTCTCGATCTCGCGCTCGATGAGCTCGAAGGCCGCGTCGACCCGTCGCAAGGTCGGATCGCCGAGCTCCTCGTTGCGCTGGGCGAGCAGCTCGCGGTCGCGAGTCGCAGCGTCGACAAAGACAAGGGCGCGTTAGGCGCACACGCGGTGCGGCTCGCGGGGTCGCAACTGGAGGCAGTGCGGAGGCTTCAGTCGCCAGCCGACACCGACGTCGTCTGGGTCGAGGGCATCGAGCGGCGCTCGCTGCGATTGGCTCCGGTGCGCGTCGGGCCGCGCCTCGCGCCGGTGCTGTTCTCACAAGTCCCGACGGTGCTGCTGTCGGCGACGCTCGGACCAGGCGCGCGCTTCGAGCCGCTCACGCGCGCGCTGGGCCTCGACCCCGATGCCGATCTCGAGCCAGAAGAGGTGGTCGAAGCCGACGGCGAACGACGAACGAGACCGAGCCTCGGCTACGAAGCGCTGCGCATCGACTCACCGTTCGATCATCGAGAGCAGGCGATGCTCTACGTGCCGCGCGACCTGCCCGATGTGCGCAGCGCCGACTGGGAGCAGCTCGCGCGCGACGAGCTGTGCGAGCTCGTCGGGGCGGCGGGAGGGCGAACGCTCGTGCTCTGCACGTCCTGGCGGGTGGTGCACTCCTTCTCGGAGGTGCTGCGCGAGCGCACCGAGCACAAGGTGCTCGTGCAGGGCGAAGACCCGGCCGCGCAGCTCATCGAGCAGTTCTCAGCCGACGAGACATCGTGTCTGGTGGCGACCCGGGCGTTCTGGATGGGGCTCGACGTTCCTGGGCCGTCGTGCGTGCTGGTCGTGATCGATCGGCTCCCGTTCGCGCGTCCCGACGAGCCGCTCGAGCAGGCCCGCCGTGAGGACGTCGAGCGTGCGGGCGGCAACGGCTTTCGCGATGTCGATCTGCCCGGCGCGGCACTCGTCTTGTCGCAGGGTGCCGGGCGGTTGGTGCGGAGTGTCAACGACTGTGGCGTCGTGGCGGTGCTCGATCGCCGCTTGGCGACGGCCGGCTACCGGAAGGTGCTGCTCGACGCGCTTCCGCCGATGCGTCGAGTCGTGGACCGTGACGTGGTGTGCGACTTCCTGGCCAAGAGCGCCCGCCCGGTAGCCTGAGCGCCCGTCCGGGGAGGAAGTGGATGCCCATCCAGGGGTTCCGAGCACGCGCCGTCGACGTGGCGAACCGCATCGGAGAGAAGCTCATCCGCCTGGTCGATGGCTACTTCGGTCGCCGTTCCTTGGTCGGCGACCACACCTTCTTCAACCAGGTCGACTTCCCGTGGATCGCGGAGGTCGAGGCCGACATGCCCGCCATCCGCAAGGAGCTCGACGACGTGCTTCGCTACCACGACGATCTCCCGAACTTCCAGGACATCTCGACCGACCAGTACTCGATCACCGACGACGACAACTGGAAGACCTTCTTCTTCTACGCGTACGGCTACAAGGCCGGCGACAACGCCGACCGCTGCCCGGCTACCGCAGGTGCCCTCGCCAAGATCCCCGGCATGACCTCAGCGATGTTCTCGATCCTCTCGCCGGGCAAGCACATCCCACCCCACGGCGGGCCGTACAAGGGTGTGCTCCGCTACCACCTCGGCCTGATGGTCCCAGGCGCACCGGGCAGCTGTCGCATCCGGGTCGGCAACGACATCCGCCCGTGGGTCGAGGGCAAGAGCCTCGTGTTCGACGACACCTGGGAGCACGAAGCCTGGAACGACAGCGACAGCACGCGCGTCGTGCTGTTCGTGGACTTCAAGCGCCCATTGCGCGGCGTCGCGCGCATCTTCAACGAGGTTGTGCTGAAGCTCATCGGTTTCTCCCCATTCATCCAGGACGCACGAGCGCGTCACAACAACTGGGAGAAGAAGTGGGAGAGCGTCCGCAACCGGGACCGCGCCGCGTAATCGCGCATCGCCACGCGGATGTAGTCGCGCGACGGGGACAGCCGACCTATCTCTGGATGTCTAGCTGCCACGGTTGAACACACTTAGAGCTGGTCGTGGTCTCCCATGACCTTGCTGATGGTGTCGGCAGCTTCTTCGAGGATGTGCGTGTCGTGGTCGACCATGAGGCTGAGTCGGATCAGCCCCATCTCCTTGGTGACCGCGGGAGGGATCACCGGGTTCACGAACACTCCGTGGTCAAGGAGGTCGAGTGCGAGCAGCACAGTGTCGACCTCGCTGAACTTGCGGAGCGGGATCGTGACGATCGCGCTCTCGGCGGGGTTGGTCGGCACGCCGCGCGTCGCGAGCAAGCCGAGGAGCTCCTTCACCTGACCGCGTAGGCGCGCGGGTCGGTCGGGTTCGGCGCGCAGGATTCGTAGCGCCGCGAGCGCGGCCGCCACCGAGCCCGGGGTGTTGGACGCGGTGAAGATCAACGTGTCCGATGTGAGCTGCAGCAGCTCAACCGCGGCCTCTGATCCGATCACCGCGCCACCGCACGAGCCAAGCGTCTTCGAGAACGTGATCGTCACCACGCCGACGTCGTCGAGCACGTCGTAGTGCTCCGCCGCGCCGCGACCGAGCTCGCCGAGCACGCCGAGGCCGTGCGCTTCATCGTCGAGGATGAACGTGTTCGGGAACTTGCGGCAGACCTCGACCATCTCCGCGAGGGGAGCGGTGTCGCCACCCATCGAATAGACGCCGTCGATGATCACGCCCTTGCCGGCTTCCGGCGGCAGAGCGGCGAGCACCTTCTCGAGGTGGCCAAGGTCGTTGTGACGGAACCGCTTCATCGTCGCGCCGGCGAGCTTCACGCCGGTGAGGAGCGAGTTGTGGATCTCCTTGTCGGCGACGGCGAAGTCGCGTCGACCGAGATAGCCAACGATCGCGCTCATGTTGGCGACGTAGCCGGTGGCGAAGACGAGCGCGGCTTCGCGCCCGTAGAAGTCGGCGAGCTCCGTCTCGAGCTCCTTGTGCAGCGTGAGCGTGCCGTTGAGCAACCGGCTCCCGGTGACGCCGCTTCCGAAGTGCTTCGTGGCCTGGACCGTCGCCTCGATCACCTTCGGGTGGTACGAGAGGCTGAGGTAGTTGTTCGAGCCGAAGTTGATCGCCTCGCGGCCTTCGATCGTGATCCGGGGCGTCGACGCCGACTCGACTGGCTTGTAGTACGGCCAGTAACCCGACGCGCGGGCGAGGCGGTAGGGCTCGATGCGCGGGAACGCGTCCAGCCGCTCCGAGAAGTACGTCAAGGCGACGATTCTACGACCGCAGCCGACGCGATCGGGGTGTCCTCGCTTTCGGGCGTGACTTCAGTCACGGCGCCGGCGGCACGTGGCGCCGCTACAAGCCCGTGGGCGACCGGGTCTTCGAGGATCTGCTTGACGCGCCGGCACGTGAACCAGGCGACGAGGCCGTCCTCGGCGCGTTCGTCGTAGGCGTACTTGATCGTCATCGTGCGCCGCCGGTCGGGCCCGCTCGTGGGGCTGCCGGGCTCGGCCACCGGTCGTCCGATCGACACGAAGATCGTGGCCGTGCCGTACTCGTAGAGGTGGTGGTACACGGCGGGCATGCCGAAGCTCGCCATGTTCGCGAAGAAGGCGGAGGCGAACATCGGATCTCGTTCGATGTAGCTGCGGGGGAGCATCCCCATCCGGTCGGCGACCCGCACGCCGGCCATGAGGAGGCGCCGGATGAAGCCGGGGAACTTCATCAGGAGGCGCACCTCCTTGTCGATGGTGCTGTCCTCGACTTCGAGGGTCTGGGCCTGCTCGGCCTGCATCCCCTCGACCATGGCGCCGAAGTCCGCGTCGGTGTCGAACCGCCGCTTCACCACCACGAAGGGCGCACCTTGCTCGAGCTTCCGCTTGACTGCGTAGGAGAACCAGATGCCTTTGCGGTCGTAGACCCGGCCGCCGGCGACGAATCGGTGCGCCGTGGGGTTGCGTTCCAGGGCGTCGCGCAGGCCCCACACCGCGACATGGAAGATGTCGACGCGCAGCATTGGGTTGGCCTGGTTCCACGCGCTGATGAACTCGTCGGCCTTGGCGATCGAGATCTCCTGCGCGAAGTACACGGTGGACTCGTTGCGACCGCGCATGAGGTACGGCATGACCTGGCGCGTCGGGGGAAGGTTGCGCACCAGCGTGCCGTCGGACCTGCGCCACCACAAGGCGACGAGGTTACCAGTCGCTAGGAAGTCGCTCCCGCTGCATCAATCGGCGGTTCAGGACGTCGTGGTGGTCGCAATCCAGTCTGCAAGCGACGCGACGCGGGCGTACACACCGGGACTCCAGGGCAGGTCGCATCCGTCACCCCAGCTGACGACGCCGATCTGCACGTAGCCGAAGCGAGAGCCGACGAGCAGCGGTCCACCACTGTCGCCCGAGCACGCGTCCGCGCCGCCCTTGCGAATTCCGCCGGCGCACAGCTCGGGCGGCGCGCCCTTCGTGACGCGCTTGACCCCCATGATCGCCTCGCATCGATGTTGCGGAAGGATGGGCACGGTCGCCATCAAGAGGTCGTCGGCCGGTCGACCGTCGGCGTGATGGTCCTTGGGGTTGACGTCGACGGTGTTCCCCCAACCGATGACCACGGCCATGCGTCCACCGGTCACGAGATCGCGGTCGTCGGCGTCGGCGAGCAGCACCGCTTCGTACGTGGACGCTTCGGTCAGCTCTACCAAGGCCACATCGTGCTTGCCGGGTGCGAGCTCGATCGATGCCACAGGAATCCGCTCGCCGCCACGTCGTGAGAGCCGCGCGCGGCCGGTGAGGGCATCGACTCGCTCGGGTCGCATCGGAGTGCCATCGCGACGCGCGACGCAGTGCGCGGCGGTGAGCACCCAACGCAGTGCGATGAGCGAGCCCCCACAGAACTGGCTGTCGGCCGCGGACCAACCCGGCTCGACGAGCGCGACCATGAAGGGGAAGTCGTCGGCTGCTGCGGGTGTGCCACCCGTGATGCCGTGCGCGGGTGTGTACCAGCCGACGAGTGCGCTGACCAGCGCGACAACGAATCCGAGCCGACCGACGCTCAGACTGCGCTCCAGCCCTCGGGGAGCAGGAAGGTCCCGTCGGCACTCGCGTAGAAGACCTGCCAGTGGTAGTAGCCGTCGTACGCGCCCGGGTCAGCGATCATCACACCGGCGTACAGCTTGATCGCGGCGACGTAGCGCTCGTCGTTGTTGTAGCGGAACAACGCATTGTCGATGTCGTTGGCCGCGTTGTTGGAGTCGAGGTAGTTGGCCGCGGCGAGGATCGCGTCGTGGTTGCTGTTGATGTCGCCGGTGCCGAACGCCGCCCAGGTCTCAGGGATGAACTGCATCGGGCCCTGAGCGCCCGCAGAGCTGAGGCCGCGGATGCGTCCCATGCGCGTCTCGGCGAAGTGGATGGCGGCGAGGTACTGCCACGGGACGCCGTAGGTCTGCTCCGCTTCCGTGTAATAGGAGAGGAGTGTCGCTGCGGGCTCGGGCGTGAGGATCACCCATTGGGGAAAGCCGACCGGTGCCGGGGCGTCACCGGTGAGCGTGCTGAGCGCGGCGCCGGCATCGACGTTCGCTTGGACGTGTGGCTGGAGCGTCGGGTCGACTTCTGCGAGCACGTCATCGACCCACGCGGGGTGCGCAGAGAGCGCGCGGTAGGCCAGCTGCTGTGCGCGGCCGAGCTTCATGAGCAAGGCGGGATCACGGTTCGAGCCACGCAGCTTGCGCTCGATCTTCGCGAGAGCACGAGCGGTCGCGGCCGCGGTCTTTGGGCCCTTGAGCTGATCAGTGGGGATCGGGGTGCCGGGCGCGGCGGTCGTCGTCGCGGCAGCGGGCGCGACCGTCGTCGTCGGGGTCTCGGGCGCGGCGGTCACGGGGGCTGCGGTGGCGCTCGTAACTGTGGTGCTCGTCGTCGTGATGTCGGTCTCGGGCTGCACCAGCTGCCCACCACCGCCACCCTCGCAGGCCGTGCCGACGATGATGAGCAGCCCCACGACACCGGTCACGACCTTGCTGGGCACGTCGAGAGAATGCCAGGCGCGCTGACGCAGCGTCGGCTCGCGGGACGGACCATGGGGTGTTGGGAACTCGTAGGGTCCGGGCGAGTGTTCGCTGACCTGTTGGCCACGCCGGGCGTCGAGGAGCGCGGCGCCGTGCGCACCGCTGTCGGCTTCCTGGCCTTGCACGGTGGCCTCGAGGAGGCCACCGCCGAGATCGCCGAGGAGGCAGCCGAGCGCAGCGGCGCATCCTGGTACGCGGTCGTCCAGCCGCCCGATCTGGCGTGGCACGTCCCCTCGCACCAGTTCGAGCCGACGGTCTCCCCACGGCTCGAGGAGGTGCTCGCCGCGTGTGACGTGGTCGTCTCGCTGCACGGGTTTGGTCGCGACGGGTGGTGGACGTCCCTTCTCCTGGGTGGCAGCGATCGCCCGCTCGCGCGCCGGCTCGCGAGTGCGCTGCGCGCCGGGCTCCCTATGTACGACGTGGTCGACGACGTCGACGCGATCCCGACGGAACTGCGGGGGTTGGACGCGCGCAACCCGGTCAACCGCTCGTGTGGCGGGGGAGTGCAGATCGAACTCCCACCGCGGGTCCGTGGGATGGGGCCACACTGGGCCGACTTCGACGGACCCGGTCTGACGCCGCACACCGAGGCGCTCGTCGCCGCGCTTGCGCAGTTCGCGCTGGACTCGGGACCGGCTTAGAGCTGCACCACCTCGAACTCCACGGCGTGCTCGACGCCGAACCGCTCGCCTGCGGCCTCCGCGGCGCCACAGAGCTGCGCATCGGGATCGGTGTCCCCGTCGCCGAGGCCAGCGAGGTACGCGCGGTGCTCAGCGAGCGATGCGATGCCGCGGTCGAGGAATCCGGTGACGTCCACCGCATGCATCGGTTCGGGGGACGCGTTGAGCGCCACCCGGTGCACGCCTGACCATGGCTCCAGCCCGTCGTCGAGCAGCTCGGTGAAGACCCATCGGTTGCCCGCGTCGCGCGCCGCATCGAGGATCGCCTGCCCGACGTTGCGGTGATCAGCCATGTTGAGCCATCCGCCGGGCCAGGTGTCGCGATGGTTCACCGACACCACGACCTCAGGACGGTGACGTCGGAAGGCCGCCGCGAGATCGCGCCGGAGCGGGAGTCCGTACTCGATCACGCCGTCGCGGTGACCGTCGAGGAACTCCACTGTGTCCACACCGACACGTGCAGCGCTCGTTCGTTCTTCTTCGGCGCGGACCTTGGCCGTCTCCACGGGATCCATGCCGTCGATGCCGGCCTCGCCCCGGGTGGCCAGGAGGTAGGCGATCTCGCGTCCCTCGCTCGTCCACCGCGCGATCGCGCTGGCTGCTCCGTACTCGAGGTCGTCAGGATGCGCGACTACCGCGAGCGCGCGGGTCCAGTCCTCTGGGAATGGCGCGAGACGCGCCGATGTCACAGGGACTTGGGGGAGCCGAAGATCTCGCGCACGCGGCCCTCGAAGTGCTCGAGCGGCAGCGTGTCGTAGTCGGGGTCGAACGCGATCTGGTCCCACTCGTCGGCGAACTGGGCGGCGAGGTCGAACCAAAACTCCTCTTGGTACTGCTCGCGAGCGTTCGGATCGCCGCCGAAGTGGTGGTAGTAGTGGCGGCCCTGGAAGTCCTGATGTGCGCGGATCACTTGGTACACGTCATCGCGCACGTACGACTTCAAGATCTCGGCCGCGATCTTCGGGTGGTTCGGCACGCTGACGGCCTTGCCGATGTCGTGGCACAGCGATGCAACCACCATCTCGTCATCGGCGCCGGCCCGCTCCGCGAGCGTCGCGGTCTGGAGGCTGTGCGTGAGCTGGTCGACCGCGAATCCGTCGGTGATGTCAGCGAGGGACCGCAGCATCGCCAGCACGCCTTCGGCGACGCGGCCCTGGTGGTCCATCGTCTCCTTGCCGATGACGGCCCATTCCTCGGCCGTCGACTCGTCCATGCGCGTGAAGGTCGTGGTGGTCGTCATGACGCCATTCTCCCACTTTTCTTGGCGGGGGAGGCAGGCCTCCCCCGCCTGCCCCCTCCGGCTGCTCATGCTGTCGCCTATCGGTTGAGGGCCGGCCAAGCCGGCCCTCGGCGAACCAAGTGATCCAGCTACAGGAAGTACCGTCGGTGTGTGGATGTGCAGGCGCTGGCGGGAGTCGTACTTCAGGATTCAAAGGGGAAACGCCGGCGCCTCGGCGACTTCTGGGCGGAGCGGCCGGTCGTCCTCGTGTTCCTTCGCCACTTCGGGTGACTGCTCTGCCGTGAGCACGCCGCGCAGTTGCGCGAGCGCTACGACGAGATCCAGAGCCTCGGCGGCGAAGTCGTCGCCATCGGGACCGGGAACCAGCAGCACGCGGCCGCGTTCGTGGCTGAGGAGCACGTGCCGTTCCCGGTTGTGGTCGACGACCACAGTGAGGCTGCCCGCGCCGCGGGTGTGAGCAAGGTGAACTTCTTCAAGCTCGTCCTCGATCGCAGGAGTCGACCGGGAACGCGACGCGCCCGCGAGGCGGGGCACCGGATCCACAAGCCGGGTGCTCGGGTCACACAGCTCGGCGCGACGTTCGTCGTTGGCCCAGGCGACCGCGTGCGCTACGAGCATCTCGACGCGCACTCCGCCGATCACGCTCCCCTCGAAGGGGTGATCAGCGCAGTGAAGGGCTGACGCGGGTTCAGCCGACGCCGGCGGCGCGCTCCAACTGGCGGACGCGCTTCGGGAGGATGCGATGCGTGCGTAAGAACCAGCGTGAGGCGCGCGTGTGTGGGTACTCGAGCCACAAGTGCGCGTTCGCGGGATCGCCACGCCGAACCTCGCGCGGATCTTCGAGGATGCGGCGAAGGCCGGCGGCCAATGCCACCGGGTTGCGGCAATATCGGACGGCGAGGCCGTCGGCGAGCCGCGCGCGGCTGCGCAGGACGGCGCCGCGCAAGAGTGCCGCGCTGAGTACGAACGGCAGCGCGAGCAGGCCGAGCGGCGCGAGCATCAGGCTGACTTCGTCGATGTCGTCGAACGCCGCGGCCCACAGCTCGAAGGTCCGTCCGGTCAACGCGTACACGACGGTGTCGAGCGACACTTCAAGCTCGACGATGCGACCGACTTCGTAGGCGAGGACGGCTTCGAGCTCGCGCTTGGGCAACGTGTCGAGAAGTCCCGTGGTCACCACCAGCCACGCTTGATCGGGACGGCGGCCCACCGTGAGGCAGTTGGGAGCTTCGTCGATGACGACCGCCACGCGAGGTGCGTGCACGCCGGCGGCGAGTCCGAGGCCAGTGAGGAGCCTCTCGGCGCGCTCGATGGCGTCGTCGGGCAGTCGTGCGGGTGGATTCGGGCCGGTGCGCGGGCCTGGCCACGCGCGCACGAAGTCGAGCACTCGCGCTTCGGCGTGATGCAGCGACAGCGCGAACGTGACGCCGGCAACGACGAGCCCGATCGCGAGGCTGATCCACGAGCTCCAGATCGCGAGATCCCAGCCGTATCCGAGATCGGTGCCCAGCGGGTTCGATGCGGCACCCAATCCCCACGCGACCGGGAAGACGACCGCGGCCATCGTCAACACCAGCAGCGTGAACCCGGCGGCGGTCACGATCCAGATCCGTCGGCGCGCCGATCGAATCAGGTCCTCGTGCACCTGATGATCGTCGCGCAACCACTCAATGTCCTCGGCGTCACGGAGTGCGAGGCGTAGCGTGACTCGGGTGCCTTCCCCCAAGTTGACGGTGTCGTGACAGGCCTCCAAGGCGACGTCACGATCACTCGCGACCCCTGGGGCATCCCGGTGGTGCAGGCATCGAGTGCGCACGATGTGTTCTTCGCGCAGGGCTACGCGCAGGCTGAGGATCGACTCGGGCAACTCGAGTACGACCGGCGACGGGCCTACGGCCGTTGGGCCGAGGTGGTGGGGCCGAGCGCGCTTGGCTTCGATGCGTTCACGCGTCGCTGCGGATTGCACGCGGTCGCGCAGCGCGAGTTCGAGACGTTGACGCCCGACGCGCAGCTTCCGTTGCTCGCGTACGCCGCGGGAGTGAACGCCTACCTCGAATCGGACGCACCATTGCCACCGGACCTTCGTGCCGTTGGGATCACACCAGCGCGCTGGGAACCGTGGGACTGCTGCGCGATCTTCCTGGTTCGCCACGTGGTCTTCGCCAGCTGGCAGCTGAAGCTGTGGCGGGGGCGGCTTGCGGTAGCTCTCGGCCCCGAACGGGTCGTGCGGCTGGGCCGAGAGGCGCCGTTCGAAGTGCCGCTCATCGTCCCGCCCGGCGATTGGTGGCGACCGTCGCCGCGAGATCCGTCCGACTTGGCGGCGGTGGCCGCCGCATCGAGCGTGCTCGTCGAGTCCGCGAACGGCAGCAACGCGTGGGCGCTGTCTGGCGCACGGACCGCGTCTGGGAAGCCGGTTGTGGCCGGCGACCCGCATCGCCTGATCGAGGCGCCCGGCGTCTACTACCAGTGCCGCTTGTCGTGTCCCGACTTCGATGCTGCTGGTCTCGCGTTCGTCGGCATCCCCGGGTTTCCGCACTTCGCGCAGACCGACCGCGTCGCGTGGTGCGTCACGAACGCGAACGGCGACTACCAGGACCTCTATGTCGAGCGCTTCCGGTCCGGTGGGGCCGAGTACGAGACGGCAAACGGGTGGCGCGCGCCGACTCGTCGGGTGGAGGTCGTCGACGTTCACGGTGAGGACGCGGTGGAGATCGAATGCTTCGACACGCGCCACGGCCCGATCGTCTTCGGTGACCCGGCTCGTGGCTGTGCCGTCGCGCTGCGGGCCACGAGCCTGGTCGAGCCGAGCTCGGGCTTGTCAGTGATCGAGCCGATGCTGCGAGCGCGAGACATCGACGGGCTCGACGCCGTGATGCGCGCGTGGGTCGACCCAGTGAACAACTTCGTCACTGCCGACGTCGACGGCAACATCGGCTACCGGACAGTCGGTCACATCCCCGTGCGCACCCCGGCGAACGCGTGGGGTCCGGTCCCAGGATGGACCGATGAGCACGAGTGGCAGGGGATCGTGCCGTTCGACGAGATGCCGCGGGTGCGCAACCCGGGGGACGGGCTGGTCGTGACCGCGAACCAGCGGATCGTCGGAGACGAGTACGCGCACTTCCTCAGCCTCGACTACGCGAGTCCCGATCGCGCGCGCCGGTTGCACACGCGCCTCGATGACCTCTGGAATGCAGACGCGACGGCAATGGCTGCGGTGCACCGCGACCGCCGATCGCTGCCCGCCGACGTCTGGGTCGACCGGTTTGGCCGCCTCCAACCACGCGATGACCATGAGCGTGCTGCGTTGGACGTGCTTGCGTCGTGGAATCGCGAGATGGACGCAGACTCGGCCGGCGCGGCGGTGTACGCCGTCGTGCGCGACGCGGTCGGTCAGGTGCTCGCGCACAACCCTGAGTTGGCATCGCTGCGCGCGCCGATCGAAGGTGAGCCAACCGGGACCTTCCAGCCTCTTCAGCTTCGGCTGTGGCCGCTGCTCACCGGGTTGCTTGCGACAGACGACGGCGCGCTGCTGCCGGAAGGCCGCACATGGGACGACGTGTTGGCGACCGCGCTCAGCGACGGCGTTGGCGTGTTGCGGACCGCTCTTGGCGAGGACGTCAGCGCATGGCGCTGGGGCGCGCTCCATCGATGCGCGCCTCTGCATCCGCTCTCCGGCCCTCGATCTGATGTGGCAGCCGGTCTCGATCCACCGGCATCCGAGATGGGGGGCGACGCCGACACCGTGTTCAATGCCGCGCACCCAGCGGGCTTCGGATTCGGTGTCACCGGCTCATCGGTGGCCCGGTACGTGTTCGACCTGGCGGACCGCTCGCGGAGTCGGTGGGTCGTGCCGCTCGGATCGAGTGGAGATCCTGGCAGCCCGCACTTCGCCGATCAGCAGTCGGCTTGGGTCGCGGGTGAGCTCCTGCCTATCTCCACGCCCGCGACCGCGGGTGCTTCGGTGACGCGCCTCAGCGCGAGTCAGCGTTGAGCGCGTCGCGACCGCGCATGTAGAAGTCGAGAGCCGCACGAGCAGGATCGTCCGCGCTCTGAAGGTCGTCGTATCCGAGGCTCGCACCAGGGAACGCGGTGTCGTTCCAGAACTCGTTGTCGGCAACCAGACCCCAATGGGTCACGTAGAGATAGGGCACGGGGTGCTCGGCATCGCCTGCCGACGCGCCGAACGTGCCGCGGGTGCCGCGCTCTTCGTCGCCGAGCTCGATCGCAGCGTCGAAGTGCTCCGGCCAGAGCGTTCTCGCGGACGGTGCTTCATCGGCGTGCGCGGAGGCCAGATCGCCGAGCGCCGTTCAGGCGAGCTCGAACCACGCCGCGAGTAGCGAGGCCGCGTGGTCGTCGAGCGGCAGCAGCGCGTCGAAGTCAGGGGCCGTTGACGGTTGGTACACGTCCGTGGGTGCGCCAGGAGCGACGCGCGCCATTCGTGCCGCTTCGTTGATGCTGGTGATCGGTGTGGTCGATTCGTGGTCGCCATGGCGCACGACCAGCTGACAGCCGATGACGGCGAGCGATTCGCGTGCGCCGGCTCGCTCGTAGCTCGGCGTGCCGAAACCGCCCGCGGTTGCTTCCAACCCGATCCGACGTTCACCTTCGAAGCGCGCGGCAGCAAGCACATGCTCGGCGACCGCGTGCAGCGATGTGCGCGTGGCCACGAGGTCGGCGTGCTCGGGGAGTGAAGGCAGCACGGTCACGCCTAAGAGGCCAGGAAATCCTCGAGCAGTCGAGCGAGCTCGATCGGCTTGTCGCCCTGGATGCTGTGACCCGCGCCCTCGACGAGCTCCACTCGCGCATCGGGCTTCCGGCGGCGTAGCTCCGCGTCGTCGGCGTCATCGACGACCGTGCCCTTCGCCGCGCCGCGCACCAACATCAACGGCACCTTGATGTTGTCGACGTCGTCCCACAGGGTCGCGAAGTCCGCCGGGATGTCCATCTCGGTGCCTTCGAGCAGCCGTGGTCGTTGGTAGCGCCACACCCATCGACCGTCGTCGCGCTGGATCGCGTTGTGCAGCACACCTCGGCGCAGCGACGACTCGGTGCGCGTCGGGTTGAACTCGATCGTGCGGGCCAGGATCTCGTCGAAGCTCTCGAACGTGTCGGGACCGGCGATGAACTGCGCGATGGGGGCTGCCTTGTCGCGGTCAACACCGGGAGTCACGTCCACGAGCGTCAGCTTGCGCACAAGCTCGGGTGCATGAGCGGCCAGCGCGATCGAGGTGAGTCCACCCAGGCTCATGCCGATCACCATGGCCGCGTCCGGCGCAAGGCTGCGCAGACCCACGGCCACATCGACTGCGTTCTGTCGGGGACCGAAGGGACCGTCGTCGCGGTGATCCGAGTGACCGTGACCCGGGAGGTCAACCGCAACGAGCGGTCGCCCCAGCGCCAGCGCGACCGTGTCCCAGGTGTGGGCGTTCTGCGCGCCGCCGTGGAGGAACACGAGCTCTGGCGACGAGGATCCCCACACCAGCGCGCTGATGTTGCGGCCCTTCGCGACCTCGACCTCGACCCGCCGCACGTCCGGCGGCCCGTCGTATGGCAGCCCGAACTCCTCCGCGTTCTCGTGGAACAACCCGAACTCGTCGTAGTGCACGGGCTGGAGGTTACGGCGTCAGGTCGGTACACGCCCTGAGCTCGTTCCAGTGAGCGATCTCGGCGTCGGCTGAGGCGCCCGCGGGCACTGGCGTCGGGATGCCGCCGCGGATGCGAGCGGGCACCCACTGGTACGAGTCGGTGTCGCGACCGGTGATCGTCACGAGCAGTACGCCGGTGCGCCCGTTCTCGCCCGACTCGTTGAAGAACACGAAGTTGCCGAGCCCGTAGCCGACGAACGCGGTGGCCTTGCGTCCCGCGCCTTCGAGCACGTGGGCGTGCGAGCCCACGACGATGTCTGCACCGGCGGTGATCAGCGTGTTCGACAGTGCCTTTTGCCGATCGGTTGCGCACCCGATCCCCTCGACACCCCAGTGCAGGAACACCACCACCGTGTCGACGGTCGGGCGCACGGCTTGGATCGAGGCGACCATGCGCGCCTCGGCGTCGTACTTCGTCGACGCGATCCCAGCTTGAGTGTCCGTGGCGGTCCACGACGCGACGTGCTCCTCACCCATCACGTCGGTCGCGCCGAAGATCGCGATTCGCTGACCGCGCACTTCGGTGAGGAACGGCGCGTACGCCTCCGTAGCGTTGTTCCCAACACCGACGACCGGGATCGGCGAGGTGGCTTTCGCAGCCAACGTGTCGGCGAGACCTTGCGGCCCGAAGTCGACGCTGTGGTTGTTGGCCTGGTTGACCACGTCGACACCCGCGGCCTGAAGCGCAACGAGCGCAGCAGGAGGACTCCGAAAGTTGTACTCCTTCGGAATCGGCGTGTTCTGCTCGGTGATCGCGGACTCGAGGTTCACGACGGTGATGTCGGCGAGCGCGAAGACCGGCGCGATCGGGTCGAACATCCCAGTCGGGTCCTGGGCCAGCTTCGTGCGGATCCCCGCTTCGAAGTGCACGTCACCACCGAACGCGAACGTCACCGGAACCCCGATGCCGCGCCGCGGATCGCGAGTCGTCGTGGTGGTGGGCGGCAGCGTGGTGGTGGTCGAGAGCGTCGTCGTCGGCAGCGTCCGCTCTTTGGACTCGTCGCCGCCAGTGAGCGCGATCGCACCGACGGACGCCGCGACGATGACGGTGACAACACCACCAGCAATGAGGACGCGCCGGCACCTGCGGCGACGATCGACGCGCCGGGACGCGCGAGGAGGCTGGGGGAGCGACATGAGCGTTCGAGCGTAGCGACGCCATCGCCGAGGTCACAGTCGTAGGGAGCGTCGAGGCGCGGCGTACGATCGCCGACCCATGCCGCTGCGCGACCTCCGACTCACGCCCGAGAAGTACCGGCGCGTCACGTTCGTCGCAGTGGTGTTGCTCGGGATCATCATCGTGACCGGAGCGGCAGTTCGCTTGAGCGGATCCGGCCTCGGGTGCCCAGACTGGCCGTCGTGTCACACCCTTGAGCGTCATGGGTCTCTCGATGGGAACGCGGCGATCGAGTTCGGGAACCGCCTCTTTACCGGGCTGGTGGGGCTTGCGGTGATGTTCTGTGTGCTCGGATCGTTGCGTCGGGAACCGCGCCGCCGTGACTTGGTGCGGTTGTCGTGGGGATTGGTCGTGGGTCTTTTCGCCCAAGGGCTGCTCGGCGGGCTCTTGGTACTTACGGAGCTGCCGCCTCAACTCGTGATGGGTCACTTCCTGCTGTCGATGGTTCTCCTCACTAATGCCGTAGTGCTGCACCGTCGTGCCGGTCAGGGAGATGGGCCTGCGCAACCCGTCGTGCATCCGATGGTGCGACTTGCCGGCCATGCCGTGCTGCTGACAGCAGCCGTCGTCGTACTTGCCGGCACCGTCGTCACGGCAACTGGGCCGCACGGCGGCGATAGGAGAGCAGAGCGCTTCGACCTTGACGTCCGCGATGTCACCAAGATCCACGGTGGAGCCGTCATTGCTTTCGTAGTCACGATCTTCCTCGCGTTTGTCTTGTTGCGGCGGACAAAGGCACCCTCGGATCCGCAGGCGCGCCTTGGTTTTCTCGCCGGGCTTGTGCTTGTGCAAGCGGCGATTGGCTACATCCAGTACTTCAACGACATCCCCGCCCTGTTAGTCGGGTTTCACGTCGCAGGCGCAACGGTCGTGTGGATTGCGTCCCTCTCGTTCTGGCTTTGCCTGACAGATCGCCCGGCTGCGAGCCATGAGGCAATGAAAGAACCCACAGCCGCGCTCGCGGACGCGTGAGCAGCCGGAACGGCTCGAGGCTGACGCGATGCCGGCGCCATTCCGCTTCGACCGCCGCTTCGATCTTGCGGTCGCACCTGAAGACCTGTGGCGCACGCTCATCCAGACGGACGAGTACCCGACCTGGTGGTCGTGGCTGCGTGAGATCGACGGTGGTGAGCTCCGCGAAGGTGCGGTGGCTCGCTGCGTGGTGCAAGGACCCTTGCCGTACCAGCTCCAGTTCGAGATCGAGGTTGGCGAGGTCGTGCCCGCGACGCGGGTCGACACCAAGGTGCGCGGCGACCTCGAAGGTCCGGCCCGACTCGAGATCGCGCCGGCGCCGAACGGGAGCACTGCCCGGCTCGCGTGGACGCTCGAGCTCCGGGACTCGTTGCTCCGTCCACTCTCCTTGGTCGCACGCCCGTTCATGGTCTGGGCGCACGACCGAGCGATCGCGACGGGCCTGCGCGACTTCGAGCGGCGCGCCCTGCGCGAGGACAATCGAGAATGACCACGACCGTGCGGCGACCGAAGCGAACGCAAGAGAGCACAGGGAGCTCGCCAGTGAGCGAACGCCCGCGAGGCGGGCATCCCGCCTCACAGAGAGCGAGCGCATGATGCAGGTGCATCTGATTGACGGGACCTATGAGCTGTTCCGCTTCTACTACGCGCTCCCTGAGCACTACGACCCTGATGGCGTCGACGTGGGTGCCGTGCGCGGCGTCGTCACGTCGCTGCTCGAGCTCCTCGAAGGTGGCGCGACGCACATCGGCGTGGCGACCGATCACATCGTCGAGTCGTTCCGCAATGACCTGTACGACGGCTACAAGACCGGTGCCGGCATCGATCCCGTGCTCTTCGCGCAGTTCCCACTCCTCGAAGACGCGTTGGGAGCACTGGGAGTCACGGTGTGGGCCGAGGTCGAGCTCGAGGCCGACGACGCACTGGCATCGGCAGCGTCTGTGGCCGCCGCCGATTCGCGCGTCGAACGCGTCCTCATCTGTACGCCAGACAAGGACCTCGCGCAGTGCGTCGAGGACCCGCGCGTCGTGATGTTCGACCGCCGCAAGAACGTCGTGCTCGACGAAGCCGCCGTGAAGGAGAAGTACGGCGTCGCGCCTCGGTCGATCCCCGACTGGCTCGCGTTGGTCGGCGACAGCGCGGACGGGTTCCCCGGGCTGCCGGGCTGGGGCGCGAAGTCTGCAGCTGCCGTGCTGTCGCGGTACGCGCACGTTGACGACATCCCGGCCGACCCGGCGACCTGGGACGTAGAGGTGCGCGGCGCCGCTCGACTCGGTGCCACTCTGGCCGAGCAACGCGATGACGCGCGACTGTTCCTCACGCTCGCGACGCTGCGCACCGATGGCAACGTGGGGACGCCAGAGGAGTGGCGGTGGACGGGGCCCGGCGATGACCTTCCGGCCTGGGCCGAGCGGCTTGGTCGCCCGGAACTGGTGACCCGCGCCGAGCGAGTCGCCGGACAGCGGAAGTAGAGAGGGATCAGATGGGACTGGAAGGCAGGGTCGCGCTCGTCACGGGCGGCAACCGCGGCATCGGCGCGGCGATCTCGGCCGCGTTGGCGCGCGAGGGCGCCGACGTGGCGATCGCGTACCGGCGGGACGAGGAGAGCGCCGCCGCGGCGCTGGAGGCCATCCGCGCCACTGGCCGGCGCGGCGAGGGGTACCAAGCTTCGGTCGACCAGTGGGCCGACTGCGAACGACTCGTGGAGTCTGCGCTTGCCGACTTTGGGCACATTGACCTGTTCGTGCACAGCGCGGGCATCGCCAGCCGCGGTCAGGCGGTGGTCGATACCGATCCTGAAGAGATCGACCGGCTGTGGCGAGTGCACGCCTTCGCTGCGTTCATGGTGAGCAAGCTCGTCATCCCGAGCATGCGCACGCAGCCGCGCGGCGACATCGTGATGATCTCGAGCATCGCCACGACCTACTGGGGACCCAACTCAGCGCCGTACAACATGGGTAAGGCCGCGCTCGAGGCGCTGGCCCGCACGCTCGCGAAGGAAGAGCGTGGAAACGGGATCCACGTCAACGTGGTCGCGCCTGGTCTTGTCGACACCGAGATGGGTCGGCGCTTGGCCCGCGCGACGTCGGGGGTCGACGACATCCACGAGCTCGACACCCGCTCGGCGTTCGGACACGTGTGCACTCCTGAAGAGGTGGCCGACGTCGTGTGCTTCGTCGTGTCGGACGCGGCCCGCTACATGACCGACCAGAACATCGCGGTCGACGGCGGTTCGTTCTAGGTCTTCGCTAGGCTCTACTCGTGGCCGCGGGGCACGAGGCGAACGCAAGGTCGACGCGTCGCGCCGAACGTCGCGCCGAACGTCGCCGGCGGCGTCGCCGCTTCATCGGGCTGGGCGTGGTCGCCATGGTCGTGGTCGCCGGCGTTGGTGTCGGCGCGCTTGCCGTCACCGGTGGTGACGAGCCCAAGAAGCGGGCGTCGACGGGGCCCACCACGACGACGATCCCGCCCACCACCACGACTACGAAGCCGCCGTACACGGGCTGGGTCGATCCCGAATCAGCGTTCCAGCCGTACTACAAGGCCACCGTTCAGGGGCTGCTGACGTTCCGTGGCAACCCGACCCGCAACTACTACGGGCTCGGGCCCGTGCCCGTTGCACCGAAGGTCGTGTGGCAGTACCCCGGCGGCGCGATGTGCTCGATCTCCTCGGACGGCAACGAGACCACCAACTGGTGTGGCAACGGGTGGACCGGCCAGCCCGCAGTCTTCGAGCGTGATGGGCGCACGTGGGTGGTGTTCGGCGCGTACGACCGGGCGGTGCACTTCGTGGACGCCACCACCGGGCAGGACATCATCCCGCCGTTCCCGACCGGCGACATCATCAAGGGGTCGCCCACCATCGATCCCGACGGGTTCCCGATCGTCTACATCGGCTCACGCGACAACTACCTGCGAGCGATCGCGTTCGACCGTCCGCAGCCCACCGAGCTCTGGAAGCTGCACGCCAAGGACGTGTCACCCACGATGTGGAACGACGACTGGGACGGCAGTCCACTCGTGCTCAACGACTACCTGTTCGAAGGCGGCGAGAACAGCCAGCTGCACATCGTGAAGCTCAACCGTGCGACGGGTGCCGACGGTCTCGTCACCGTGGCGCCGCAGCTGGTGTTCAACACGCCCGGCTGGGACGACGAGCTCCTCGCGAACGTGGGCGGGCAGGTGTCGATCGAAGCGTCGGTGACGATCTCCGGCAACACGCTGTGGTTCTCGAACTCAGGTGGGCTGGTGCAGGGTTGGGACATCAGTGGCCTGCTCACGGGTGCTGGTCCACCCGTCCGAAGCTTCCGCTACTGGACGGGCGACGACACCGACGCCACGATCACCATCGACGAGTCCGGGTTCCTGTACGGCGGCACCGAGTGGGAGCGCCACAGCGCGCAAGGACGCGCGGTGGGGCAGATGTGGAAGCTGAACCCGACCGTCCCCGACGCGCCGCTCGTGTGGTCGCAGTTCGACAACAACGAAGCGAAGTCGGGTGTGTGGGGCACGCCCGCGATCTACGGCGATGTCGTGATCTTCACCACGTACTCCGGCCGGCTCATCGGCGTCGATCGCGCCACCGGGCTGATCCGGTGGGAGAAGAAGCTGCCGTCGCCGCTGATGGCGTCGCCCGCGGTCGTCGACGGGAAGCTCATCATCGGGGACTGCGCTGGCGTGGTCCACGCCTACGACATCGGGACCAACACGCTCATCGATCCGCCCGAGATCTGGCAGGTGCCGCTCGGCAGCTGCATCGAGGCCACTCCCGCCGTCTGGAAGGGCCGTATCTACATCGGCACCCGTGGCGGCTTCGAGTACGCACTCGCCGACTCATGACGGGGAGGGCGGGCCCTCCCCGTCCGCCCCTCCCGGCGCGACCCGTGCCTCACCGCTGAGGTTCCGGGGCGGCACAGCCACGCCGGGGCGAGCCGAGAGCTCCGTCGAGTCGTGGAAGCCACTGGTTCGCCGAGGGCCGGCCTTGCCGGTCCTCAACAGCCTTGCGGCGTCGCAAGTCGCGCCGGAGGGGGCACACGGGGGAGGCCTGCCTCCCCCGTGAAATCCCAGGTCAGAGGGGGTCCCGGGGACTGTCTCACCCTGATGCGACCATCGGGGCATGGAGATCATCGTGGGGATCGTGATCGGAGCGGCTGTGGCCGCTGGGGCTGCTGTGGCGATTGTGAACGGGCGCCGGGGCGCCCGTGAGACCGCCGGGGTTGAGCTCCAGCGCGCGGTCGAGGCGTTGGTGGCACAGAACCGGGCGACGTTCGAATCTGAGCGTGCGCGCACCGGCGACGTGCTCGACAACAAGAAGGCGATGATCGACCGCCAGCTCGACGACATGAACGTGAAGCTCGACGGCGTGAGCTCGCTGATGCAGTCGCTCGAGCTCGACCGGGAGCGCAAGTTCGGCGAACTGTCCGAGCAGCTCTCGCTCCAGCACGAAGGCATGGCGTCGCTGCTCCAGACCACGCAGAGCCTGCGCGAGGCGCTGTCGAGTCAGAAGGCGCGCGGTCAGTGGGGCGAGCGCATGGCCGAAGACGTGCTGCGGCTCGCGGGCTTCGTCGAGAACGTGAACTACCGGAAGCAGCGCGCGATCGAAGGTGCGCGCGGTGTTCCCGACTTCACGTTCATGCTTCCGAACGATCTGCTGCTCTACATGGACGTGAAGTTCCCGTTCGACAACTACGTTCGCTTCTGCGAGGCGCAGTCCGACCTCGATCGCAAGCGCCACCGCGACTCGTTCCTGCGTGACGTGCGGGCACGGGTCCGCGAGCTGAGCACGCGCGACTACGTCGACCCCGCCGGCGGCACGGTGGACTTCGTGCTGCTGTTCGTTCCGAACGAGCAGCTCTATGGGTTCATCCACGAGCAGGACGAGTCGATCCTCAGCGAGGCCGTCCGCCAGCAGGTCGTCTTCTGCTCACCGCTCACACTCTTCGTCGTGCTCGCCCTCATCCGCCAGATGGTGGAGAACTTCCAGCTCGCGCGCACATCCGACGAGATCCTCGCGTTGCTCGGTCAGTTCACCCAGCAGTGGGGCAAGTTCAAGGAGCAGATGGCGAAGGTCGGTGCGCGCATCGACGCGGCGGGCAAGGAGTACGAGGTGCTCGTCACCACGCGCACGCGCGCGCTGGAGAAGCCGTTGCGGAAGGTCGACGAGCTGCGCGGCTACCAGCTCGAGCTCATCGACGACCAGGACGACGGCCCAACGCTCGCGCTCGAGGCCTAGCGCGCTCGGTTTCTCGGCACGTTGAGAGACCTAGAGAGCCACTCAACGTGCCGAGAACGCGGCGGTCACGTCAGTAGGGGCCGTCGCAGCAGGAGTCTCGCCAGCCACACTCCAGGCAGCGATAGTGGGCATGCTCCGGTTGCATCTGCGCACCGCAGTTCAGGCAGGTCGTCGAGAGGTCGGTGTCGACCGGCGGTGGCGCGTCGCTCATCGCGATCGACGGTACCGGCGGCGCTCGCTCCGACCGCGGACCTAGAGGCGGAGGAGCTCCGGGGCGACGGGGCAGTCGACTCGGTGGATGAGGCGATCAGGGGCTTCGAGCCCGGCGGGGCCGGCGACCTGTTGAAACTCGTTGACCTCCATCTCTACGACGTCGAGGTCGTTGCGCAGGGCCTCATCGCGCAGTACCTCGTAGAGGCGGGCGGGGAGAAGACGGCCGACGCCGAGCACGAGCCAGCACGCCGACGAGTCTGGGAGTGCCCACAGGAGGTCGGCGGCCCCTGGCGGCAGGAGCGCGTGCGTCGGGCCCGCGGCCGACGATTCGAGCAGGAGATGGGTGGGCGCGAGCGCGGAGAGCTCGTGCTCGTCGATCACCCGGATGGTGTGCTCGTTGCGACGCAGGCGCGCCACCATCGATGGGTCGCTCGCGCGCGGTCGCACGGCGACGACGTCGAGGTCGGGGCGGTCGAGCAGCGCGTCACCCGCGATCTCGGGCCATCCGAGCACCGCGATCGGATCGTCGTGTGGGAAGGGGAGAAGCGATCCGAGTCGAGTCGCCGTGCGATCACCTTCGAGTCGACGCACCGCCTCACGCGCACCCGTCGCCGGGTCCGCGGCCGCGACCACATGTGCGCACAGCCACCACAGCGGGCCGCACTCGACGTGGTGGGCGAGCAAGCGCCGGCACACGGTGACGAGCTGCGTGGGGTCGTGCTGGAACTCGGCGAGGCAGTCGGCTGCATCGACGACGAAGCTCGTGTCATCGCCGCCCGAGCGGGCGAGCGCGCGCAACCGCTCGAATGGGAGCACGGCGAGCTACTGCTCGACCCTGGGCTCCTTGGGGAGCCCGAGCACGCGCTCGCCGATGATGTTGCGCATGATCTCGTCGGTGCCGCCGGCGACTCGTCCGCCGGGCACGCCGAGCACCATCTCGGCCCACGCGAAGGTGCCCCACTCACCGGTGTCGGCGGCGAGCCGAGGACCGAGGATCTCCGCCGCGGTCTGCGCCATCAGCTGCATGTTCTTGGTCATCGACAGCTTGCCGATCGACATCTCCGGTCCCGGCGCCTGACCGGCGCGCACCTTCGCCATGGACCGCACTGCAGTCGCGCGAGCGACGTGCCCGTTGATGTAGATCGAAGCAATGCGCTGACGGATGTTCGGGTCGTCGTCGACGCCGAAGTGGCGGGCCATCTCCTTGAACCGCGTGAAGTTGTAGTCACCGACACCACTCGATCCACCCCCGCCGATCGCGGCGCGCTCGTTCATCAACGTGGTGAGGGCAACGCCCCAGCCTTCGTCGACGTCACCGAGTCGATGCGAGTCGGGAATGCGCACCTCTTCGAAGAAGACCTCGTTGAACGACGCACCACCCGTCATCTGACGCAACGGCCGCACCTCGACGCCCAGTGCCTTCATGTCCACGACGAACATCGTCAGGCCCTTGTGCTTCGGCTTGTCGGGTGAGGTGCGAGTGATGACTTCGCCGATGTCGCTGAACTGCGCGCCTGACGTCCAGACCTTCTGACCGGTCACCACCCACTCGTCGCCGTCCCGCACGGCCTTCGTCTGGATGCCGGCGAGGTCGGACCCGGCGATGGGCTCCGAGAAGAGCTGACACCCGATCAGGTCACCGCGGTACAGCGCGCGGAGGTACTTCTCCTTCACCTCGGGGATCGCGTGGGCCAGGATCGTGGGCGCCACCATCCCGAGCCCGATGACGAAGGCTCCCTGTGACGGGATGTCGTACCCAGCGGTCTCTTCCCGGTAGGCGCGCTCGTACTCACGCGTGAGCTCGCGTCCGCCGTACTCTGCCGGACCGGAGATCCACCCGAAGCCGGCGTCGAACTCCTTCGCCTTCCAAGCCTTCGCGGCGGCGACTTCGACGGCTTCTTCTTCGGCAGTCTTCTCTTCCAGGAGCCCTACGCGGTCAGAGCCTTCGCCCCACTGGAACTTGCGCTCGACGCGTTTGTCTGCATTGGCATCCAGGAAGGCGCGCGCTTCGGCGCGGAAGTCAGCCTCGGTGATTGCAGCCATGTGGACGATCGTAGTGGTGGGCTTCGGTCAGCTCAGCGTGGTCGAGGCCCGCACCGCCGCGAACACGTCGTCGAGGTTGCGAAGCGCATCGGCTCGGCGGAGCACGTCGTTCGGAGCGCCCGAGAGCCTGAGTCCGCCAGAGCCCAGTGCCTGCTGCGCATTCAGCTCGCCCGCGTGGAGCGCAACCGCGGTCTCGTAGTCAGCGGTGACGGTGAGGTCAGGTTGATCGGCGGGGCCGGGAGCCACCCTGGTGCCCTCGGCGCCGAACACGAAGTGGTACGCCACGTCGCCATCGGGACCGCCTTGGACGCGCTGTTCGATGACGAACGGGTCGACCGCTCCGAGCGCGTGCAACGAATCAGACGCGCGGGCCGCCTCGTCCAGCTGTTGCAGCCACTCCGTAGAGAGGAAGATGGCCACACGGGCGAGCGTACCGGCTGAGAGTTGGAGCACTGCCCGGGCGTACGATCACACGATGCAACCGGCCCACACGGTGGTGACGCGGCCTTCGGCACGTGTTCCCGCCAGTCTTTCGGAGATCGGTGCTCGCGCTGAGACGCGCGTCATCGATCTCCTCGACCGCGAGATCGCACGCTGGCGTGACGTCGATGTCGACCTTGCCGAGCCGCTAGTTCGCCTGCGTGATCTCGTGCTCGCAGGGGGCAAGCGACTGCGCCCAGCGTTCTGTCATTGGGCTTACGTGGGCGCTGGCGGATCTCCCGAAGACGCGCTCGTCGTCGATGCCGGTGCTGCGCTGGAGCTCCTCCACACATTTGCGCTCGTGCACGACGACGTCATGGATGGCTCGAAGCGTCGCCGCGGGAACGAGGCGATCCACGAGCACTTCATCGGTCGCCACGGCGCGAAAGGGTGGCGGGGCGACGGGCGTCGCTTCGGGGAGGGCGCGGCCATCCTCGTGGGTGACTTCGCGTTCGTGTACTCCGAGATGCTGTTCCGTGGGGCGCCCTCCGTCGCGCAGCACGTGTTCGACGAGCTGCGGGTGGAGCTGTGCGTCGGGCAGTACCTCGACCTGGTGGGCACCGCGAGCGCGAGCAGCGACGCAACCCAGGCGTCGCGCATCGCGCGCTACAAGTCCGGCAAGTACACCGTCGAGCGGCCGCTGCACCTAGGTGCGGCGCTCGCAGGCCGGCTCGACGACCTTGCCGAGCCGCTCAGCGCCGTCGGATTGCCGCTAGGGGAGGCGTTCCAGCTGCGGGACGACCTGCTCGGAGCCTTCGGGGATGCGTCGGTGACCGGCAAGCCCGTCGGTGACGACCTGCGCGAAGGGAAGCTCACGCCGCTCGTTGCGTTCGCGGCGCGGCGCGCCGACGCGGAAGGAGCCCAGCTGCTCACACTGTTGGGTCGCCCAGATCTGGGTGACGCCGAAGTGAGCGCGCTACAGCACTTCTTGGTCGAGTGCGGTGCGTATGACGAGGTCGAGCGGGCGATCGAACAGCTCGTGGACCAAGCGCTCACCGCGCTCACCGACGCGCCGATCAGCACCGACGCTCGAATCGGCCTCGAAGAGCTCGCGGCGTTCGTCGCGTGGCGCGACCGCTGACACCGCGAAGGTGCCGACGGGATCGGGGCTTTCAACAACGCTCCGATAGGCTCGCCCGCCCATGACATCGGCGGCACCCGCAATCGAGGTCGCCGATCTCGAGAAGCACTACGGCGACACCCGCGCCGTCGACGGCCTGTCGCTCACGGTCGAGGCGGGCGAGGTGTTCGGTCTCCTCGGACCGAACGGTGCGGGCAAGACCACCACGGTCGAAGTCCTCGAGGGGTACCGCCGAGCGGATCGAGGGTCGGTGCGTGTCCTCGGGCTCGACCCCATCGCCGACGGCGCGCGTCTGCGGCCCCGCATCGGGGTCATGCTCCAGGACGGCGGTCTGTACCCGGGCCTGCGGCCGCGCGAGGTGCTCCGCACGTTCGCCGCGTTCTACGAGCAGCCCCGCGACCCCGATGAGCTGCTCGACCTCGTCGGGCTCGACGGTGCCCGTCACACGCTCGTGCGGCGCCTCTCAGGTGGTCAGCAGCAGCGGTTGGCGCTCGCGCTCGCGCTAGTGGGGCAGCCGAGCCTGCTCTTCCTCGACGAGCCCACCGCGGGCATGGATCCGCACGCCCGTGCCGCGACCTGGCAGCTCGTGCGCGACCTGCGGGACGCCGGCACGACGGTGATGCTGACGACGCACGCCATGGACGAAGCCGAGCAGCTGTGCGACCACCTCGCCATCATCGACCGCGGCCGGATCGTCGCCGCGGGCACCCCGACCGAGCTGACGAACGGCTCAACGGGGCAAGACGTGCGGTTTTCCGCCCCGCCCGGCTTGGCGTGTGCAGATCTCGCCCACGCGCTCAGCCTCGAGACGAACAAGGTGTCGGAACCAACTCCGGGTCAGTACGTGATCGCCGCGTCACCGTCACCGGCACTCGTCGCGGACCTAGCCGTCTTCCTGCGCGACCGCGACATCCAGCTCTCGCAGCTGCGCGCCGGACGGAGCACGCTCGAGGAGGTGTTCCTCCGCGTCACGAGCGAAGGCCAAGCATGAGGGCCACCGCCGTGCTCGCGCAGGCACGAGTCGAAGCGCTGCTCTCGTTGCGTCGCGCCGAGAGCTTGCTCATCTCGTTCCTCGTCCCGATTGGCATCCTGGTGTTCTTCTCCGAGGTCGACGCGCTGAACACCACGCTGCGGCGGCCGGTCGACTTCCTCGTGCCGGGAGTGCTCGCGCTCGCCGTGATGTCGACGGCAATGGTCAGTCTCGGCATCGCGACTGGTTTCGAACGTCGCTACGGAGTGCTCAAACGGCTGGGTTCCACTCCGCTGTCGCGCGGCGGCCTCCTTGCCGCCAAGACCCTCGACGTCGTGTTGATCGAAGTCGTGCAGGCAGTGGCGATCATCGGTACGGGGCTCGCCCTGGGATGGAAGCTCGAACAGGGCGCCGGGCTCGCGCTCGTGTGGCTCCTCGTCGGGACGATCGCGTTCGCGGGCGTAGGGCTTCTGCTCGCGGGCACGTTGCGGGCCGAAGCGAACCTGGCCGTCGCGAACGCACTCTTCCTCGTGCTGCTCTTCCTCGGGGGCATGGCGTACCCGCTGGCACGGCTCCCGGAGTTCCTCGAGGTGATCGCGCACGCGTTGCCCGCTGCTGCGTTGGCCGAGAGCGTTCGCGCCGCACTGCGGGGCGCAAGCATCCCGTGGGATCACGCCGGCGTGCTGCTCGCGTGGGCGGTGGTCGCGCCGGCCCTCGCCGCGCGCTTCTTCCGCTGGGAGGAATAGGCGAGCGATCGTCAGGCGCGCAGCAGCCGCTTGACCTCGCGTTCGAGCCCACGCTCGGTCGTAAAGCCGAAGATGTGACCGACGACGGTGCCGTCTGCCGCGACGAAGAAGGTCTCGGGCAGTGACCGCACGCCGAACGCCTGCGCCACCAACGCGTCGTCGTCGTCGACCAAAGCCCACTCGACGTCTCGCTCCTCAGCGAATCGCCGCGCGTCGCTCGTGATGTCCCTGAACAGCACGCCGACGATCTCGAGGTCGTCGCCATAGCGCTCGTGGGCATCGGCAAGGAGTGGGAACTCCGTGCGACAGGGCTCGCACCACGACGCCCAGAAGTTCACGATCATCGGGCGCCCAACGACGTCGTCGGAGGCGAAGCAGCCGGCGACGAGTGCGGGGAGCGCGAACTTGGGTGCCGTCGAGCCCACCGCGAGCGGTTCGGTGCCACCTTGCACGCGTACGGGACAGCTGCGGTCCTGCGTGGGCTGACTATCCGCTGCGACCAAGACCACCGCGCCGGCGACGAAGACGACGACAACCGCCGCAACGACGATGAGCAGCCCGCGGCGGCCCGCGTCAGGCGGTGCGGACGAAGGTGTCGACGGCAACGGCGGCGAACAGCAAGGCAAGGTACGTGTTCGAGAACAGGAACATCCGGATGGCGCGTTCGGCGCCAGCATCGCGCGCGAGTCGGATTGATTCGACGATCAACGCGACGCCCAGGACTGCGGCGACGACGAGATAGAACGTGCCGCTCTTTCCCACGAGCGGGAGCGCGAGGCTCAGCAACACGACGGCCACGCTGTAGACGACGATCTGCCTGGTCGCCGCGGCCCGACCTCGAACCACGGGGAGCATGGGGATGCCAGCCGCGGCGTAGTCCTCGTCGTAGCGCATGGCCAACGCCCAGAAGTGCGGTGGTGTCCAGAGGAAGATCACCCCGAACAGGAGCCAGGCTGGCGCTCCCACCTCGCCAGTCACCGCGGCCCACCCGACCAGCACCGGCACTGCGCCCGCCGCGCCGCCGATCACGATGTTCTGGACGCTGCGGGGCTTCAACCAGATCGTGTACACGAACACATAGAAGAGGGTTGCGCTGATCGCCAGTGCCGCGGCAAGGAGCCCCGCCGTGGCCCACAGAAGCGCGAACGCGACGACCTCGAGGATGATGCCGAACACCAGTGCATGCACGGGCGGGATCTCGCGTGCTGGCAGCGGGCGATCGCGCGTGCGCTGCATGAGCTGATCGCGGTCTCGCTCGATCCAGCAGTTGATGGTGTTGGCACCGCCCGCGGCGCATGCACCACCCACGAGCACCGCGGCGATCAGATCCAGCCCTGGCAGGCCGTTGTCGGCGAGCACCATCGCCGGCACGGTCGTCACCAGAAGGAGCTCGATCACGCGCGGCTTCGTCAACCTGAGATAGGTGCCCAGGGTGTGGCGAAGCCGTCGCGCGCGGGAGCGAGCAACGGTCAGAGGTGGTGACGGTGCGACGAAGTCGGACACGCGTGCTCCAGGAGTGGGACCGAGGAAATGTACCCGAGCCACCGCATCACCCACGAAGCCTGAAATCTCGTGGCACAAGTTCGTGCTTGGCCGTCACCTAACCTCTCTGCCATGGCACAGCCTCACGACGACGACGTCAAGCAGTCCATCCGCATGACCGCGGATCGCATCTTGGTGCGTCCATCCGACGAGATCGGGGAGCGCAAGTCGCGATCGGGCATCCTCATTCCGGCCACCGCGAACGTCGACCGTCGGCTCGTCTGGGCGGCCGTGGTTGCTGTCGGCCCGACCGTGCGCAACGTAGAAGAAGGCGACCAAGTCCTCTTCGCTCCCGACAGCGGGTACGAAGTCGAGATTCGTGCCGACGAGTACTTGATTCTGCGCGAGCGCGACGTGCACGCGGTGGCGTCGGTTCGCAGCGAAGGACAGACCGGGCTCTACCTCTGATCGGTGCTTGTGACTCAGACGCGGCTTGATCGCCGGGCCGGTCCGATCGTGACCTTCGTCTGTGCGGGATGGCGGACGACGCCGTTGCGGCTCGACACACGGTGCTCGAGGTAGTCGACCACCTGCGTGTAGAGCCTGTTGCCCATCATCTTGCGGAGCTCGACGCCCAGGCTCTTGTAGACGGGTTCGTTGCCGGTGAAGGCCTCTGCGGCCTCGGTGCACCACCACGCGAAGTCGTCGCCACCCTCGCCCCAACCTTCACGCGCGAACTCGGTGAGCGTCGACACCACGGTGCCGTCCTCCTGCTCCTCGTCGATCCGACGGAGCGGGAGCTGCCAGCACACCTCCGGCTTCATCTCGCTGTGGTGCTTGCCGCGATTCATCGTGTGCAAGTGCAACGCGCAGCCGGCGCCGGCGGGGAAGCCGGGGCGATTCAAGAAGATGCACGCATCGTCGACGAGACGCGTGCGCCACTCTTGCTTGCCGTCCTCGTCTTTCCCGCACTTGGCGTAGATGCCCTTCTTGCGGCCGGCCTCGGCGAACTGCCACTCGTCGTCGGTGAGCTTCTTCGCCGCGCGCACCACATGGTCGCGATCCTTGCGATCCGAGAAGTGCGCGCCGTACGAGCAGCACCCCTGCACCATCTCAGGAGCGCGCTCGGTGAGCACTCCCTCGCATCCGCACCCGAAGATGCACGTCCAGGACGACAAGAGGAAGGTGATGTCGACGTTCCAACGACGTCCGTCTTCCTTCGGGTCGTCGAACGTCACCCATTCGCGGGTCGGACCCGCCATCGCTTCCTCCTTGTACGTTGCTCACGTGGAGCGTATTCGCGCGATCAGTAGGCTTCGGACATAGACATGGATCGCGCGCTGCTCGCCGACCTCCGGGCTGCGCTCGGTTCCGACCGAGTGCGAGCCGAACCGCTCGAGCTCCACCTCTACGGTCGCGATGCCGGTGTCGATGTCGGCGAGGCATCTGCCGTGTGCTTTCCCGCGACCGCCGAGCACGTCGTCGCCGCGGTGCAGGTCGCGGCCCGTCACGACCGTCCGTTCGTCGCGCGAGGCAGTGGCACCGGGCTGGCGGGGGGTGCGACACCCGTCGGGCGTCCCGTGGTCATCGTCACCACGCACCTGAACCGGGTGCTCGAGGTCGACGAGCAGCAACGGTTGGCATGGGTCGAGCCCGGAGTGCTCAACCTCGACCTGTCCCGAGCGGTGCGCCACCTCGGACTGCACTACGCACCGGATCCTTCGTCGCAGCAGGCGTGCACGATCGGCGGCAACATCGCCACGAACGCGGGTGGACCGCATTGCCTCGCCTACGGCGTCACCGCCGCGCACGTCCTCGCGGTCGACGTGGTCCTGGCCGACGGGTCGGTCGCGATGCTCGGCGGTGTGACGCCGGATCAACCCGGATACGACCTCCGGGGTTGCTTCGTCGGAAGCGAAGGCACCATGGGCCTTGCCACCCGAATCGCAGTGCGGCTCACCGCGAACCCGCCCGAGATCCGCACCCTGCTCCTCGACTTCACGTCGATCGACGACGCGGCGGCGACGGTCAGCGGGGTCATCGCCGCTGGGATCGTGCCTGCCGCGCTCGAGATGATGGATGCCGAGATCACCCGCGCGGTCGAGGACTTCGTGGGCGCTGGCTACCCGCGCGACGCAGCCGCGGTGCTCCTGATCGAGCTGGACGGGCTGGAGCACGGAGTCGAGGCGCAGGTTGAGCGGGTGCGCGCCGTCGGGTCGAGTCACGGCGCTCGCACGGTTCGGGTGGCCGCGGACGAAGCCGAACGCGCGCTGCTGTGGAAGGGTCGCAAGTCGGCGTTCGGGGCGATCGCCCGCATTGCGCCGGACTACTACCTCCATGACGCGGTGGTGCCGCGCACGCGATTGGTCGATGTGCTGCGCCAGGTGTACGCGATCGCGAGTGAGCAACGCCTCACGATGATGAACGTCTTCCATGCCGGTGACGGCAACCTTCATCCGCTCATCGTCTTCGACGGGCGCGAACCCGGGATCTGGGCGCGAGTGCACGCCGCCGGTGACGCGATCCTCCAGGCCTGTGTGGCCGCGGGCGGTGTGCTGTCGGGGGAGCACGGGATCGGGCTGGAGAAGCGCGACGCCATGCCGTTGGTGTTCGAACCGGCGGACCTCGACGCGCAAGCGCGACTGCGCGACGCGTTCGATCCGTCGGGTCGTGCAAATCCCGACAAGGTCTTGCCCCAGGGCAGTCGATGCGGCGAGCTCGCGCGGATCCCCGAGGGAGCGTGGGTGTGAGCCCTCTCGAGCGGGACCCTCGCGAGGCTGACCTGCTCGATGCCGAACGGGCAGTCGCAGCGCAGGTGGGCGCGGCCGACGCGGTCGCGCCGGTCGGTACGGGCACGCACCGCGAGGTCGGCGGTCCACCGCCCGCGGGCGTCGAGGTCCGCGCGCCAGTCGGAGTTGTGATGTACGACCCCGCCGAGCTCACCGTGACGGTCGGTGCAGGAACGACCGTGGAAGAGCTCTCCGGGATCCTCAGCGAAGCGAACCAGGAGTGCGTGCTCGATCCTCGTGACGCAACCGCCACGATCGGCGGCACGCTCGCGTGCGGGCTGTCCGGGTTGCGCCGGCTCCGCTACGGGCCGTTGCGGGACCGCGTGCTCGAGGTCCGGTTCGCCACCGCCGCCGGCGAGCTGGTGCGAGGGGGAGGGCCGACGGTCAAGAACGTGACCGGCTACGACATGCCGCGACTGCTGGTTGGCTCGTTCGGGACGCTCGGAGTGCTCACGCGTGTCGTTCTGCGGTGTCAACCTCGACCGATGCACGCGCAATGGGGGCACACATCAGACGATCCAGCCACCGTGCTGGCGAGGAGCTTCCGTGCGTCCGCGGTTCTCTGGGACGGCGCGCGCACCTCGGTCTTGTCGGAGGGGCATCCCGACGATGTCGTCAGCCAGATTGCGACGCTTGGCCTCGAAGCACAGGAAGGTCCGCCACCGGTTCCGGTCGGTGCGCATCGCGGTCGCGCGTCGGTGGCGCCAGCTGATGTGATCGCGGTCGGGCGATCGCTCGACGCGATCGTCGGCGCGCGCTGGATTGCTGAAGCGGGGGTCGGCACTCTCCACGTGGCGTGCGACGAGGAGTCGACGCTCGCGGACGCGCGACAAGCCGTTACGCAACACGGTGGCTGGCTCCTGCGCGAGGAAGGCGCACCGGGTCTCGATGGATTCGGCGTTGAGCTCCCGAACGCGGCGCTGATGGCCCGCGTGAAGACTGCGTTCGATCCGACCAACAAGCTTGCAGCGGGTCGGCTCCCACTTGCTCCTCGTGAGGACGCGAGGATCGCGTCATGACGCGCGACACGAGCGACCTCGTCGCGACGCTCCAGCAAGTCGAGGAGCGGCTCCGCGAGCTCGTCTACGAGTGCTTACGTGAGGCTGCCGAGGACGGCGACCAAGACGCGGTGGCGGAAGAGCGGCGTCTTCAACAAGCGCGTCGCGCCGTCGAACGCGCGCTGCGCGCGCTAGGTCAGGCTCCCGAGGACTGACCGGTCGTCGCGTCGGCTGGCGCGAGCTCGTTGATGCGGTCGATGAGCACCCGAAGCCGCGCCCATCCATACCGGTCGAACCACAGCGCCAGGCGTTCGAGGTCGAGGTGGTCGTCGTCAGCGACTTCGGCGGTCGACGGCTCCACGCGCTCGATCGCACCTCGAGCCAGGATGTCGGCGAACTCCTCGTTGAGTCGTGCGAGCGCGGCATCGTCCAACGCGCGGCGCATGCGCAGCACCAACCGCCCGTCCACGAATCGTTGCGAGTGGTAGTTCGAGTAGAAGCCGACGACTTCGGCGACGGCCACGTCGACATCGTCGGTGATCAGCACCATGTCGAGGTCGTGGTCGCTCACGTAGCCGCGAGCCAGGAGCTCGCGCTCAACGAACGTTCGCCAGTCGGTCCAGTAGGTGCCGCCCGGCACGTCGAGCAGCACGATCGGTCCGGGTTGTGCCTTTCCGGTCTGCACCAACGTCAGCAGCTCAAAGGCTTCGTCGAGGGTGCCGAATCCGCCCGGCAGCAGCACGAAGCCGTCGGCCTCCTTGATGAACGCGAGCTTGCGCGTGAAGAAGTACCGGAAGCTGACGAGCTTCGGATCATCGGCCAATCCGCTCGGCGTCGATTCGAACGGCAGGCGGATGCTCACGCCGAACGCGCGGTCAGCACCCGCACCCTCGATGCCGGCTTCCATGATCCCGGGACCGGCGCCGGTGATCACCATCCAATCTTGTGCCGCGATCGCGGCCGCGAATCGCCGGGCCTGGTCGTACAGCGGGTCATCGGGTTGGGTGCGTGCCGAGCCGAACATCGCGACCTTCAACCCTGACCGGTACGGCTCGAAGACCCGGAACGTCGAGCGCATCTCCTTGAGTGCCGCGTTCGTGATCTTGAGATCGCCGCGGTCGGTGTGGTCGCGCGCGAGCCGGATGGCCGAGGCGATCATCTCGAAGACCAGATCCTGGTTCGCAGGTTCCGTCTCCGCTTGCTCGACGAGAGCGGCGACGGCGGCGTCGAGGTCCGGATCGCCGGTTCGGTGGCGCGGGAGCTTCACTGAAGAACGGGTGCGGCCAGGTCCTTGAGCGACGTCTCCGGCCGCGGCCCAAGGTGTGCGATCACCTCACTCGCCGCGAGGCTGCCGAGCCGTCCGCAACGTCCCAGGTCGTGACCATGGGTGAACCCGAACAAGAAGCCCGCGGCGTACGCATCACCGGCTCCGGTGGTGTCGACGACCGAGCCGTCGACCGGGTGTGCGTCGGCCACGTGGACCTCATCGCCGCTGACGACGATCGAGCCTCTGGCGCTGCGAGTGAGCGCGGCAACTTCGCAGTGCTTGCTGACGCGCTGAAGCGCGGCATCGAAGTCGCTGACCTCGTAGAGCGCGCAGATCTCGGCTTCGTTCGCGAAGAGGATGTCGACCTCGCGGTCGACCAAGGTGAGGAAGTCGTCGCGGTGACGATCGACGCAACCGAAGTCGGAGAGCGTCAACGCGACGCGCCGGCCACTCTCGTGTGCGGCGGTGGCTGCACAACGGAAGGCTTCTTTCGCCGAGGGCTGGTCGAACAGGTAGCCCTCGAGGTAGGTGACCTCGGCCGAAGCGATGAGCTCGGCATCGACGTCCTCTGGCCCGATCTCCGCCGCGGCTCCGAGGAACGTCGTGAGCGTGCGCTCGGCATCTGGGGTCACGACGACGAGGCATCGACCCGTCGCGGGACCCTCGGTTGCCGGCGCGGTGCCGAACCGCACGCCCGAGGCGCGGATGTCATGGGTGAACACCTCACCGAGCTCGTCGTCGCGCACGCGGCCGATGAACGCAGCGGAGCCACCGAAGGATGCGATCCCGACCATCGTGTTCGCGGCGGAGCCGCCGGAGACGGAAGTGGTCGGTCCCATGGCGTCGTACAGCGCGTGTGCGCGATCAGCGTCTGCGAGCGACATGCCCCCCTTCATGAGGCCGTGCTCGGTCAGGAACGAGTCGTTCTCATGGCTGAGCACGTCGACGAGCGCGTTGCCGATGCCGACGACATCGAGTGGTTTGGCGTCCGTCATCAGGCGGGAACGCTGGCGACGTCGGCGACTGCGATCGGGATGCTCGTTCGCTCTCGCAACCGGCGCCCGACCGTCTGCGCACGTCCGTAGAGCGTGGTGCGCTGCTCGAGCGGTCGGCCGAGCGGCGTGACGATCGCTTCGAGATCGGAGTCATCGATCTCTTGCCCGTGGCTTGCACCAGCAGCTCGCGAGATGTTCTCGTCCATCAACGTTCCGCCAAGGTCGTTGCAGCCGGCGCGCAGTGCCTGGCGGGCGCCGCCCATGCCGACCTTCACCCACGACACCTGGATGTTGTCGATCCAGCGGTGATAGGCGATGCGACCCACCGAGTGCATGAGCAGCACCTCTCTGAACGTCGGTCCCTGCCGCGCCTTCTTCTGGAGGTAGATCGGCGTGGCCATGTGCACGAACGGCAGCGGGACGAACTCGGTGAATCCGCCCGTCTCCTTCTGGAGGTCGCGGGTACGGAGCATGTGCCGCGCGACGTGGACAGGTCGTTCGACGGTCCCGAACATGATCGTCACGTTCGAGCGCAAGCCCACTGAGTGTGCGATGCGATGCGCCTCGAGCCATTCCTCGGTCGTCACCTTGTCGGGGCAGATCACCGCACGGACCTCGTCATCGAGGATCTCGGCCGCCGTCCCCGGAAGGCTGGCCAAGCCGGCGTCCTTGAGGTCTTGGAGGTAGTCGCTCAGTGGCACGCCGAGCCGGCGCGCTCCTTCGGTGACCTCCAAGGCGGTGAACCCATGCATGTGGATGCTCGGCGCGGCTTGCTTCACCGCGCGCGCAACCTCGATGTAGTAGTCGCCGTCGAAGTCGGGATGGATGCCGCCTTGCAAGCACACCTCGGTGGCACCGTGATCGACCGCTTCCACGACGCGGCGCTGCATCTCCTCGAGGTCGAGGAGGTAAGGCGCACCGCGCAGGTTGAGCGAGAGCGGACCCTTGGAGAACGCGCAGAACCGGCACTTGAAGGTGCACACGTTCGTGTAGTTGATGTTGCGGTTGCGCACGAACGTGACGACATCGCCTACTGCGTCGATCCGGAGCTGGTCGGCGACCTCAGCAACTCGCGCGACCTCGCTGCCGTGCGCGCCGAGCAAGGTGACGATCTCGTCGACGCCGACCTCCTCGCCGGCAAGCACGCCGTTGAGCACTTCGCCGACCGGTCCGCCGGCGCGCGCCGGCGTGGGCGGCGGGAGCAGCACCGGTGGCTCGCTGTCACTTCCGGCATGCCACACATCTGCGCGGGCGAGGCCTTCGGAGTCGGACACGCGAATCACCGCGGTGGCGGTGTCGGCGTGGAGCCAACGCTCCGGTTGGGCAACGAACTCCGGATAGATCGTGAGGCGGGGCGCGAGCACCTTGCCGCAAGCTTCGGTGGCATCACGGAGGAGCTCGAGCGCTGGCCACGGACGCTCGGGGTTCACGTGATCCGGGGTCACCGGTGACACGCCGCCCCAGTCGTCGATACCCGCGGCAATCAGCGGCGCGAGGTCGTCGGCGAGGTTCGGTGGTGCCTGGATGTGCATCGCGGCACCGAGCACGAGTCGCGCGGCGACGACGGTCCAGAGCATCTCCTCGGGCTCGCAGGCCGGCGCGCGGTGCATCGCGGTGTCGGTCTTGGGCAGGAAGTTCTGGATGATGACCTCTTGCACGTGACCGTGGCGTTCGTGCGCCTCGCGGATGGCGAGCAGCGCGTCGATGCGCTCGGCGCGCGTCTCGCCGATGCCGACGAGGAGCCCGGTCGTGAAGGGGACACGTGCTTCTCCGGCGGCTTCGAGGGTCGCGAGACGTCGTTCGGGGGTCTTGTCGGGGGCGCCGTGGTGCGGACCACCCGGTTCACCCAAGCGCGCGGCGAGCGTCTCGATCATCATCCCTTGGGACGGGCTGACGGCTCGCAGTCGCTCGAACTCGGCGCGCGACAGCGCACCGGCGTTCGCATGGGGGAGGAGACCGGTCTCGTCGAGCACGGCGCGCGCGGCGGCCTCGAGGTAGGCGACCGTCGACTCGTAGCCGTGGGAATCGAGCCACTCACGGGCGACGGGGTAGCGATCCTCCGGTGCTTCCCCGAGCGTGAACAGCGCTTCATGGCATCCGAGGGCTGCGCCATGTCGCGCGATCGCGAGCACCTCGTCGAGTGACAGGTAGGGCGCCGCGAGGCGCGCGGGCGGCTTGGCGAACGTGCAGTAGCCGCAGCGATCGCGGCACATCATCGTGAGCGGGATGAACACCTTGGGCGAGAACGTGATGCGGTCGCCGTGTGCGTCGTCGCGCAACCGCGCTGCTTCAGGCGCGAGCGATGACGCCGACGCAGACACAAGCGCGAACGCGTCCTGACGGCTCAACATGATGGGTCCGAGATTAGAGCCCTCACGCGGTTGCGGCGGCCGAATCGTCGACAAGCCACACGATTCGTTCCGCTCGCACCCGCGCCGCGGGCACGGGGTCGCCGCGCTTCACCCGGGCGAAGGCCTCCGACTTCTCTGCGCCTGCGACCGTGAAGACCACCAGGCGCGCGCGGGCGATCGCTGGGAACGTGAACGTGACTCGAGGATGCGGATGCATCGTGTCGCCCGCGGCCACAACGAACCAGTCGGCTTCTTCGAGCGATGGAGCGCGAGGGAAGAGAGACGCTGTGTGTCCATCTGATCCGAGACCGAGGTGGATGAGGTCGATGGGACGGGAGTCGCGCACGAGCGTGTCGTAAGCGTCGGCCGCGGCGGTCGGGCCGTCGCCCGCATGGCGCATCGAGTGCACTGCCCTCGGCGCTACCTGATCGACGAACGCGATTCGAGCCATCCCTTCGTTCGAGCCCGGACCGTCAACCGGAACCCACCGCTCGTCTCCGAAGAACACGTCGACGCTCGACCAATCGACGTTCGTCGTCGCGAGCAGCTCGTAGCAGCGGCGTGCCGTGTCACCACCCGACAACGCGACGGACTGGGGTGCTTCCCGGGCGAGGAGCTCGGCGAAGGCCTGTGGCACGTCGGGCACCACCTCGATCGTCCCTTCCACCTCGGCGATGATACGACCGATGGATCGCGGCACCATCGCTGTGTACGAGCAGCGAGCCAAAGAGTGGCGTGACCGTCGCCCCGCTCGATTCGCCGAGCGCGCCCGCGCGCTCGGTCGCGCGGTCGGACGCGGTCGGGTGCGCATCGACGCGGGATGCGGTGCCGGTCTTCACCTCCGTGATCTGGGAAGGCCCGTGGTCGCGCTCGACGCGGCGCACGCGATGCTGCAGCTCGCTCGCGAAGCCGCACCGCACGCGTGGTGTGTGCAAGCCGATCTCGAGAGGTTGCCGTTCCGGCGGGGCAGCATCGACGGGTCGTGGGCTCTGGCCAGCTACTTGCACATTCGGCGCGATCACCTTCCGTGGGCGCTGCGGGAGCTCCAGCAGGTGGTCTCGGTGGGGGCGTCGGCGAGCTTCACGATGCGGCGCGGCGCAGCCGCGGAAGGCGAGCTGCCGGGCGACGACTTCCCGGGTCGCTTCTTCGCAGAGTGGGAACCCGAGCCGCTGCGTGACGTGCTCACGGGTGCGGGCTTCGAGGTCGGGGCCATGGAGTCGACACAAGAGTGGATCAACGTCCAGGTGACACGGAGCCGCACGTTGCCCGATGTCGTCGGGCCAGAGATGCGCGTGCTCGTGTGCGGGTTGAACCCCAGCCTCTACGCCGCCGACGTTGGAGTGGGCTTCGCGCGCCCGGGCAACCGGTTCTGGCCGGCCGCGCTCGCCGCGGGATTGGTGAGCGCTGATCGGGACCCGGGTCATGCGTTGCAGCACCACGCCGTCGGGATGACCGACCTGGTGAAGCGAGCGACCGTTGGTGCCGACGAGCTGAAGAAGGCGGAATACGTGGAAGGGATGGCGCGTGTCGAACGTCTCGTGGAGTGGCTCCAACCGCGCGTGGTCTGCTTCGTCGGGTTGGCCGGCTGGCGCGCCGCGAAGGACAAGAAGGCCACCGCTGGCGAGCAACCCGAGGCCCTCGGTGGCCGACCGGTCTACGTCATGCCCAACCCGTCAGGCCTCAACGCGCACAGCAAGCTCGACGACTTCACCGAGCACCTGCGAGGGGTCATCGCGCTCGCTGACGTGAGCGTGTAGCCAGGAGTTCGCTGCGAGGTGGCTTCGCCGCCTCGCAGCAGCCTTGCTGTGAAGCGAGTTGCGTTGGAGGGGGCCGGCGGGGGAGGCCTGCCTCCCCCGCCCAACTGCCCTCTCCGTCATGAGACTTCGGCGCGCTTCTTCTCGAGCGTGTTGAACGCGTCGTGGAAGCTGGCGGAGAAGGAGGCGACGCCTTCACGCTCGAGTGTCGCCGTCACATCGTCGAAGTCGACACCGGCGTCCGCGAGCGCGTCGAGCGTCGCCTTCGCTCCGTCGACGTCTTCTTCGACCGAGTCGACCCGCAACGTGGCCTGACCTTCGTGCAGCGCGTCGATCGACGCCTGCGCCAAGGTGTTCACGGTGTCCTTGCCGATGAGCTCGTCGACGTAGAGGGTCGGGGGGTAGTTGGGGTTCTTCGTGGAGGTCGACGCCCACAGCGGACGCTGGAGGCGCGCACCCTTCGCCGCGAGTGCATCCCAACGCGAACCCGAGAACTGCTCTGTGAAGAGCTGGTACGCGAGCTTGGCGTTGGCGACGGCAGCCTTGCCACGCAACGCGTGACCTTCAGGAAGTCGACGGTCGGTCTCGGTGTCGACGCGGCTCACGAAGAACGACGCGACCGACGACACCTTCGCGAGGTCGCCACCCTTCTCGGCGAGCTGTTCCAAGCCGGTGAGATATGCATCGATGACCTGCGCGTGTCGTTCCAACGCGAAGATCAGCGTGACGTTCACGTTGATCCCTTCCGCGATCATGGCGGTGATCGCGGGAAGCCCATCCTCGGTCGCGGGGATCTTGATCATCACGTTGGGACGACCGAGATCCTCGAAGAGCTCCTTGGCCTGGCTGCACGTGCCACCGGTGTCGTGCGCGAGATCGGGGGACACCTCGAGCGACACGAAGCCGTCGGCGCCGCCGGTCTCGTCGTAGACGCCGCGCAAGAGGTCGGCTGCGCTCGCGACGTCTTCGGTCACCAGGCGCCAGTACGAGTCCTCGATCCCGAGCCCATCCTCGGCGCAGGCCGCGAGCCCCTCGTCGTACACGTCGCCCGTCCCCATCGCCTTCTCGAAGATGGTCGGGTTCGAGGTGACGCCACGGATGTCGTCTTCGGAGAAGAACTTGGCAAGACCGCCGTCGAGCAGCAGCGACCTGGTGAGGTTGTCGTACCACGGGCTCTGTCCGAACTGGTTGAGCGCCGCGATCTGGGATGCCATGGGATGTCCTCTTTCTTCAGTGCCCCAGCAGCGCGCGAGCGCGCTCGACGACGTTGTCCACAGTGAAGCCAAAGTGCTCCAGCGCGACCGCACCGGGCGCCGAGGTCCCGAAGGTGTCGATGCCGATCACATCATCGGCGTAGCGCTCCCAGCCGAACGGCGAAGCCGCCTCGACGGCCAAGGTCGGGAGCCCTGGCGGTAGGACGCTTGCGCGGGCGTCCTCAGGCTGCTGCTCGAAGAGGTCCCAGGACGGCATGGAGACGACACGCGTCGCGATGCCCTCCTTCGCCAGCACTTCCTGCGCGTCGACGCAGAGCGAGACCTCAGAGCCACACGCGACGAGGACGAGGCCGAGATCGCCCTGCTCGTCGACGAGTGTGTACGCACCCGCGGCCACTCCCGCGGCGCCGCGTTCGGCGGTGCCCTCGAGCACCGGGATCTTCTGGCGGGTGAGGATGATCGCGGTCGGTCCTTCGCCATCGAAGTGGATGCGCCACGCCTGGGCCACTTCGTTCGCGTCGGCAGGGCGGATGACGCGCAATCCGGGCATCGCGCGCAGCGACGCAAGGTGCTCGATCGGCTGGTGCGTCGGGCCGTCCTCGCCGACGCCGACGGAGTCGTGGGACCACACGAACGCGGTCTTGTACCGCGACAACGCCGCGAGGCGCGCGGTTGGTCGCATGTAGTCGGAGAACACGAAGAACGTGCCGCCGACGGGGAGCGTGTGGCTCACCGCCATGCCGTTCATCACGCTGCCCATGGCGTGCTCGCGTACGCCCCAGTGGAGCTGTCGTCCGCCGAGCTCCTTCGCTGCGATCACGGGCGCGCCCTTGAGCTCGGTGCCGGTGTTGCCGGTGAGGTCAGCGCCGCCCGAGACGATGCCGGGCACCACGTCGAGGACGGCGCAGAGCACTTCGGAGCACGCGCTGCGCGTCGCGACCTCTTCGCCCGCTGGCCAGCTCGGAAGCTTCGCTTCCCAACCACGCAGCCCGCGTGACTCGAGGCAGGCGTCGAAGTCGTCAGCAGCGCCGGCGTCGCGGGTGCGCAGCTGGCCGCGCCGTTGCTCCCATTCGGCGCGCGCGCCACCGCCGCGCAGGCCGGCCTCGCGGTAGAAGGCGAGGACGTCGTCGGGAGCGTAGAAGGTCTGGTCGGTCGGCAGCCCGAGGATCTCCTTGATGGCGACGTTCTCGTCCTCACCCAATGGGTTCCCATGTGCGAACTCTGAGTCGGTGTACTTCGGCGACGGCCACCCGATGTGGCTACGCAGCACGACCAGGCTCGGTCGCGACTCCTCAGCCATCGCGTCGCGCAGCCCAGCTTCGAGCGCATCGACGTCGTTTGCTACCTCGCCGAGCTGGACGACGTGCCATCCGTACGACTCGAAGCGCTTCGGGACGTCGTCGGAGTACGAAAGCTCGGTTGGTCCGTCGATCGAGATGTGGTTGTCGTCGTAGACGTAGATGACGCGTCCGAGTCCGAGGTGGCCGGCGAGCGACGCGGCCTCGTGACTGATTCCCTCTTGAAGGTCACCGTCGGAGCAGATCGCGAAGACGCGGTGATCGCACACCTCGGTACCGAATCGCGCGCGGAGGTTCGCTTCGGCGATCGCGATGCCGATCCCGTTGCCGAAACCCTGGCCGAGCGGCCCGGTCGTCACCTCGACGCCGGCGGTGTGGCGGTACTCGGGGTGTCCCGGTGTGCGCGAGCCGAGCTGGCGGAACGCGCGCAGGTCGTCGAGCTCGAGACCGAAGCCAGTGAGGTAGAGGCTCGCGTAGAGCAACATCGACGCGTGGCCCGCTGACAGCACGAAGCGATCGCGGTCGGGCCATTCCGGTGCCGAAGCGTCGTACGTCATGACACGCGTGAACAGCGCGTGCGCGAGCGGCGCGAGCGCAAGTGGTGTACCAGGGTGTCCCGAGTTCGCTGCTTGTACCGCGTCGATCGCGAGACCGCGCATCACGTCGATCCCGCGCTGCTCGAGGTCGGTGGTCGCCACTCTCCGCCTCCTCCTTCATGATCGCGCTCGCTCGGGCTTGGGAACCACATGATTGTCGCGTTGCGCCAGCGAGAACCTGCGGCACGTGTTGGAGGTGTTCCCCGGGAGGGGATCAGGAGAACAAGGCGAGGCTGGCGGTGAAGCCGTGGAGGAAGTTCCGCCCTCCGATGGGCCCGATCTCGCCGGCGCAGAAGGCGCCCGCCGCGGGGATGGGGCCGAGCAGCTCGGCGACGACTCCGGCGTCGTGATCCGGCGTGCCGAACAGGTGTCGGCCACGTCCGTTACAGGTGAACACCAGCGCGGCGCTCGCTTCTGCGCCCGCGAGCAGCGACCGGAGGTCCTCGTCGGCGGCACCGGCGTCACGAACTTGGAACTGCACGGTCTGGCCGACCGCGATCTGGTCGCCGACGGCGAGCGCGCCCGTTTCCCGGTCGGCGCCAACGAGGTTCCGGATCAGGAAGTCGCCCCGCTCGAACTTGGTGCGGTGCTCGTCAACGACCACACCGAGGTGGAGCCCGGACTGCACCAGAGCCCGGTCCTGCTCGTCGAGGCCGTCGGCAAGCTCTCGGAGGCGCTCGAGTGCCTGGCGGCCTCCCAGCTCCTGGATGAAGTTCCGGTGCGCGGCGGTCACGACGAACGGCTGACCGATCGGGCGACACCCTTGAGAGACGACCGGGCGCACGTCGACACCGTCGAGGAACACTCCGACGGCACCCTGTGCGCGGACGTCGCCGTCAGCGACGATCCGATTGCCGCCTGGACGCATGGCCGCCGACGCGACACCCCCGATGACGCGCAGCCCCGGACGGTCCTCGTCGAGGCGGCGAAGGAATGCGTCGGCGGGGAACGAGAACGGCTCGGCGAGGAGCATCAGCGTTGGCGGCGTCTCGTCGATCTCGGGCCATCCGACGATCGCCGGTCCATCCGGCGTGTCCTGCACATCGAGGGTGACCGGCGTGAGGTGAGCATCAGGGAGAGACCCGGCGAGAAGCGAGAACGCGGGCGCCTCTTCCACTTCTTCGGCGTTGCCGATCACCGAGACCGCAGTGGCGCCGATGAGCACCCGCGGGTTCAGCAGCTCCCGTAGCGCGGGGACGAGGTCGTCGAACGCACCAACGAAGTGCGGTGACGCGAAGCACACCACGAGGTCGGGATCATCACCGTCGAGCTGTTCCATGACCGCGCCCGCGGTCTCGCCGACGGCGTGCGAAGCGAGTGGGTGCCGCGACAGTCCCGATGCGAAGTGGTTCACCTGGGTCACGCTAGGCCGGGTCGCTCGTGGCCACGGAGTCGCCACCGACCCACACCTGCTGGACGCGCGCGGTCATCGGATCGACCGCAACGATGTCGGCGACTGCACCTGGAACCAGCCGACCGCGATCGCTGAGGCCCAGGACGGCCGCGGGAATCGCGGTTGCCATCTCGAGTGCCCGCGCGATGGGAACTCCGATCGCCACCAAATTTCCGACGGCGCCGTCGAGCCCAGTCGTCGCGCCAGCCAGCACGCCGTCGGTGGTCCACGCGGCACCGTCGGCCTCGACGAGAGCTCCGATCGCGACCGCATCGCTGACGAGCGCGACGTTCTTCTTGCGCGCGAGCGCGAGTCGGAGCGCTACGGGGTGTACGTGCACGAGATCGGCGATCACCGTGGGTGTGAGCCGTTCGTCGTCGAGCGCTGCGCCCGCGAGTCCTGGATCTCGGTGGTGAAGCGATCCCATGCCGTTGAACAAGTGAGTCACCACAGTCGCGCCGGCATCGGCGGCCGCGATCGCGTCGTCGTACGAAGCGGAGGAATGGCCCAGCGCAACGACCACCTCCCGATCGTTGAGCGCGCGCGTGGTCGCGAGGTCAGGATCAGCCTCGGGAGCCAGCGTCACCATCCGCACCAGGTTGGGGTGCTGGTCGAGCAAGGCGCCGGTCCATGCGGGGTCTGCCGTCGTGAGCACCTCGCGCCGATGTGCACCCGGCGCGCCACCGAGGAATGGGCCTTCGAGGTGAACGCCCAGAATTGTGGAGCTGAGTGGGAGTGAAGTAGCCGCGTTCGCGCGCGTGAGCAGCCCGTCGTATGCCGCGAGCTCGGTCGAGATGAATGTCGCGCACCATGCGGTCGTCCCGGCGCGCGCGAGCTGCGCGGCTGCTTGCGACCATTGTTCGGGGGGCGCGGTGGCGAAGTCGATCTCGCCGATGCCGTTCACCTGAAGATCGATGTAGCCGGGCGCCACCACGAGGTCACCGAGGTCGAGCGCTCCGCTTGGCGCGCGACCATCACCCACCTCTTGGATGATCCCGTCCGCGATCGCGACCCATCCTGCGTGCGGGGTACCGGGCGGGCACACGGCGGCGGCGAGCACCGTCGTCGCAGCCACCGACCTAGGCTACCGGCGCCCTTGCTCACGTCGTGTCGGAGTGGAGCGAACTACATGCCGGATGTCTTGGCGATGCATGCCGAAGGCAATCCCGATGGACTTGCGGTGATCGTCGACAGAAGCGGTGGCGCGCGCGCGTCGACCACTTCCTTCGGTGAGCTCAACGCGCTGGTCAACCGGTTGACGCACGCGCTGTGGTCACTTGGAGCACAGCCGGGAGAGCGGCTGGTGTGGTGCGGCCCGAACTCCTTGGAAGTGATCACTGTCATCCATGCAGCGCGCAAGGGCTCGTTGGTGGCCGTTCCGCTGTCGTATCGCTTCACGCCTGACGAGATGGCGTACGTCATCGACAACTCCGATGCCACGACCGTGGTCATCGACGCTGAACAGGCGCTTTTGCTCGCCGAGGTGGCGAGCTTGCTACCGAAGGTGCAGCGCGTGATCGTCTTCGGCGGGGACGTGCCCGACGGGTTCCTGGCGTGGGACGACGTGATCAAGGACATGGCCGACGCCGAGCCCGAGGCGGCCACGCCGGATCCGGAGACACCGGGGACTGGGTCGTCGATGATCTACACGTCGGGAACGACCGGGAAGCCCAAGGGTGCGCTGCGCACCACGACCGATTCCGAGACGGTCTTCGCGTTGATCGGAGAGCTCGATCTGCGCATGGGAGAAGAGGTCAGCCTGACCACCGGTCCGCTGTACCACTCCGGGCCGTTGGCGTGGATGACGCTGAACCACACGCTCGGTTGCCCCGTCGTCGTGCTGCGCCGCTTCGACCCGGTCGCGTGGCTGCGGCTCGTGCGTGAGCACGGCGTCACCAACACGTTCTCGGCGCCGACGCAGCTGAAGCGGATCGTGACGTTGCCCGATGACGAGCTAGCGAAGGCCGACATGTCGTCGATGCGATCGCTGGTGGCCAACGCTGCACCCGTGCCGTACGCGCTGAAGCAGGAGTTCATCGAGAAGCTCGGCCCTGGATACTTGTACGAGGTCTACGGGTCCACCGAGCTCGGCGTCGCGACGGTGCTGCCACCTGCCGATCAGCTGCGCAAGCCCGGGTCTTGCGGGAAGACGTACGGAAGTGTCGAGGTGCGCATCCAGCGCGACGACGGAACCATCGCGGACCCGAACGAGCCGGGCGAGCTGTTCATCCGCACGCGCCTCGCGATGGACGGCTACCACCGCACCACCGAGCAGCTCACCGAAGCACAAGGCGGTGAGTGGAAGTCGGTCGGCGATGTCGCATACGTCGACGACGAGGGCTACGTGTTCATCTGCGATCGCAAGAAGGACATGATCATCTCGGGTGGTGTGAACATCTATCCCGCCGAGATCGAGGCGGTGCTGCATGAGCATCCTGACGTGCTCGACGTCGCGGTGTTCGGCATCCCCGACGACGAGTGGGGTGAGAGCGTCTACGCCATCGTGCAACCGAAGCCCGGCGCGGCGGTGACGCCTGGTGATCTGAACGCGTTCGCCGAGGGCAAGCTCGCGGGCTACAAGCGACCGCGCATCTTCGAGCTTCGCGACGAGCTGCCGCGTACCGATGCCGGCAAGCTCCTCAAGCGCGTCCTGCGCGACGAGTTCTGGCAGGACCGCGAGCGAGCGGTCTGAGCGCGGCTCCGGTGGGCCGCGTCCTCAACGAGCACGACTCGAAGCAGCTCGTCGCCGAGCACGGGGTTCCGGTCGTGGAGGACCGGCTTGTGCCGGACGCGTCGGCTGCGGTCGGTGCGGCCGACGAGCTCGGCTATCCGGTGGTTCTCAAGCTGTCCGGTGACGGCATCGCGCACAAGACCGAGCGGGGTTTGGTGCGGCTCTCGCTCAAGAACGCAGGAGACGTTGAGCGCGCCGCGGGCGAGCTGCTTGCCGCGGCCACACCAGACGACGGTCAGGTGGCGTTGCTGGTCGCGCCAATGGTGTCGGGAAACCGCGAGCTCATCGCCGGCGTGCATCAGGATCCGCAGTTCGGCCCCTGCGTGATGCTCGGGATCGGCGGCGTGCTCGCAGAGGCGACTGCAGATGTGGTCTTCCGGCTCGTGCCGATCGACGTGGTCGATGCCGAGGCGATGATCGATGAGCTCACGGCGCAACCCCTTCTCGGAGAGGTCAGAGGTGAGCCTGCGGTCGACCGGGCCGCGATCGCAGCCGCGTTGCTTGGTCTCTCTCAGCTCGCGCAACAGCGTCCCGACGTGAGCTCGGTGGACGTGAACCCGTTGGTGGTCGCCGACGGTCGACCGGTCGCGGTCGACGCGTTGGTCGAGCTCGGCGACGCCTGATGGGCACCATCGCACCAGACGCGTTCCAAGCGCTCTTCGAGCCGCGCGGAGTCCTCGTGGCTGGAGTCTCGGGGCACCCGGGAAAGTTCGGCTTCGTCGCGCTGCACAACATCATCACGCAGGGATATGCGGGCACGGTCTACGGCACCAACCTCGAAGGCGGGGAAGTCCTCGGTGTGCAGATGGTGACGTCCGTCGAGGATTTGCCCGCCGATGCGGTGATCGACCTCGTGTTCGTGTGCACGCCGGCTTCGGCCAACGTCGGGTTGCTCCGGGCCTGCGCGGCGCGCGGTGTGCGCGCGGCCTTCGTCACGTCGGGTGGATACGGCGAGGCTGGTCCGGAGGGGAAGGCCGCGGAGGCCGAGCTCGTGCAGCTGGCAGACGAACTGGGTCTCTTGCTCGTCGGGCCCAACGGCCAGGGCGTCGTGTCGACGCCGGCGAGCCTGTGCGCGCAGATCGTGGCCCCGTTCCCGCCCCCCGGCGCCATCGGTATCGCAAGCCAATCGGGCAACTTCGTGTCGTCGTTCCAGAACCTCGCGGTCTCATCCGGGGTTGGTGTCAGTCGCGCCGTGTCGGCCGGCAACGCCGCGGCGGTGACCGTGGCCGACCTTCTCGAGAGCTATGCCGGCGACTCCGCGACGCGCGTCGGGCTCGCGTACGTGGAGGGGATCGAGCACGGCCGGGAGTTCTACGAGCGCGTGCGCGCGGTCACGGCGACGATGCCCGTCGTCGTGGTCAAGGGCGGTGCCACTGGAGGCGGAGCTCGCGCTGCGTCTTCCCACACGGGTGCGCTCGCAACCGACGACCGAGTCTTCGACGGCATGTGCCATCAGGCTGGTGTGTGTCGTGCGGCCACGATCGAAGAGGCGTTCGAGGCAGCCGCGACGTTCGCAACGCAACCACTTCCTCGTGGTCCGCGCGTTGGCGTGGTCACGACCGCCGGTGGGTGGGGCGTCGTGACCGCGGACGCAATCAGTCGTTCGGACCTCGAGCTGGTCGAGCTGCCGCCCGATCTGCTTGCTCGGATCGATGAGCTCCTCCCGCCCCGCTGGAGCAGGAACAACCCGATCGACATGGCGGGCGGGGAGACACGTGACACGATCCCCGCGGTGCTCGAGCTTGTCGCGTCACACGATGATGTGGACGCGGTGATCTACCTCGGGCTGGGGATCCAATCGAACCAAGCGCGACTCATGCGCGATGGCCGCTTCTTTCCGGACCATGGCCTGGAGCGGATCGTTGCGTACCACGAGCGACAGGACGCTCGCTTTGCGCAGGCGGCTGCCGACGTCAGCGCGGCAACCGGCAAGCCTGTGCTCACCGCAACCGAGCTCGCGGTGACGGATCCGACCAACGCGGGACCGGCGGCGGTGCGCGCGAGCGGCCGTCTTTGCTACCCGTCGTCGAACCGGGCGGTGACGGCACTCGCGCACCTCTGGCGTCATGCGAGACATCGGCAGCTGCGCCATGAAGGCAGTGCGGCGTGAGAACGACGCGAACAGTGGCGGTGGTGCTCGCGGTCGGTGCGCTCGGGTGCGGCGCGGCGGGCGCCATGCAAGGTGGCGAGACCGCGCTTGAACCGACCGAGCGTGGCTCCGTCGAGACACCCTTCTGGTCGCCCCGCCGCGTTCCACAGCCGATCGTGGATGCGGTCGGCGCCCAACGGCTTCAGGCCGCACTCGATGCGCAAGTGGTCGGCGTCGATGCCTGCTTCGTCGTCGACGAAGGCGGCGCGCCGCTCGCGGCGCGATCGCCTGACCTCCCGTTCGTCCCCGCGTCGACCGAGAAGCTGGTGACGGGCGCGGTCGCGTTGGCAGTGCTCGGCAGCGAGTCGGTGCTCGAGACGCGGGTGATGGCTCCCGCCGCACCGCAGAACGGCGCGATCGATCGCCTGTGGATGGTGGGTGGCGGCGATTTCTTGCTGATGACGCCGGAAGCGCAAGCGTTGCGGGAGCAGATCCCCGAGCTGCGCGGCACGCCGACCACGCCGTTGGTGCAGCTGGCAGACGCGATCGTCGCTGCGGGAGTGAAACGAATCCCCGGCGGCGTCATCGGCGACGACTCGCGGTACGAGACGCTGCGCTACCTGCCGACCTGGAAGGACAGCTACCGCACCGAAGGTCAGGTCGGTCCGCTGGGCGCGCTCACCGTCAATGGCGGGTTCAGTCAGCTTCAGCCGCAGCCCGTGCCCGTCGTGGACCCGGCGGTGTTCGCGGCTTCGGAGCTGGCGCGCCTGCTCGAGGATCGCGGCGTGACGATCGGGAGCGGCGCCGACCGCGGCAAGGTGGGTGACGGCGCCGTTGAGATCACCAAGGTCCAGTCGCCGCCGATGACCGCGGTGGTGGGCGAGATGATCGCCGTGAGCGACAACCTCGGCGCGGAGCTGCTCATGCGCGAGATCGGCCTGGCCGCGTCGCAGCAGGGGACGACCGCGGCGGGCGTGCTCGCCGCCATGCAGAAGCTGACCGAGCTCGGCCTTCCCACGGCGAACGTTGCCTTCGTCGATGGGTCCGGGCTCGATCGTGGCAACCGCATGACCTGTCAGCTGCTCGACGCAACCCTCGACCTCGGCGCCACGACAGAGTTCGCGTCACTGTGGACGGGTCTCGCGGTCGCGGGGCAGTACGGGACGATGGTCGACCAACACGAAGGCACGATCCTCGACGGCAAGCTCCGAGGCAAGACGGGTTCGCTGGATGGAGTCACCGGCTTGGTCGGCATCGTCGAGGTTGGCCGTCCGCTGCGGTTCGCGTTCATCGCCAACGGCGCGTTCACGGAGGGCGAGGGCATCGCATTGCGAGGCCGGATCGCCGCGATCATTGCGACGTTCCCCGATGCACCACCGGCCGACCTGCTGGTGCCGCGTCCGGTTGGGGAGCCGGC
>VGBR01000010.1 GCA_016870355.1 Actinomycetota bacterium
GTGCGCCTCGAGTACCTCGTGCCTGCCCGCGCGCTGGTGGGCTTCCGCACCGAGTTCCTCACCGAGACCCGCGGCACCGGGCTGTTGCACCAGGTGTTCGAGGGCTACGAGCCGTGGTTCGGCGCGCTGCGCACCCGCACCACCGGCTCGCTCGTCGCCGACCGCCGCGGCCTGACGACGGCCTACTCGCTGTTTGCCATCCAGGAGCGCGGCGAGTGCTTCGTGGGGCCCGGGGTGGAGGTGTACGAGGGGATGATCGTCGGCGAGAACGCCCGCGCCGATGACATCGACGTGAACCCCACCAAGGAGAAGGAGCTCACCAACCACCGCGCGTCGTCGGCCGACAAGCTGGTGCGACTGGCGCCGGCGCGGGAGATCTCCCTCGAGCAGGCGCTCGAGCTCATCGCGGCCGACGAGATGGTCGAGGTGACGCCCAAGAACCTCCGCCTGCGCAAAGCCGTGCTCGACCAGACGGTGCGCGGCCGCGCGAACAAGCGGGCGAAGCACGCCGTCAGCGTCTGACCCGCGCCTTCGCGCTGTCACATCCCGGTAGGAGGATGGCTACGCCTCGGGAACCAGGCGCCAACTGGCAACACGTTCCCCAACTCGCCGCTCTACGCTGAGCAGGGAACATGCCGGACGAACGCTCCCGGCTGGAGGTGGTCCAGGCCTTGTCCGAGAAGCTCGGCCCCGAAGTAGCCGCTGCGCTCATGGAGTGCGTGCCCCCGTTCTCGTGGATGGAGATCGTCACGAAGCGCGATCTCGCCGAATTCGAGCGGCGCCTGAACCTCCGCTTCGACATGGTCGACGCGCGGTTCGGCGCGCTCGACTCGCGGTTCGACGCAATCGACGCGCAGTTCGGGGCAGTCGACGCGCAGTTCGGGGTAGTCGACGCCCGGTTCGGACAGCTCGGATCCCGTCTCGACGCGCGACTGCACGCCGAGGTGACCCGGTCGATTCGGTGGACGGTCGGCGCCGTATTCGGCGGGCTCACGGTCGTCGCCGGCGCGGTGGTCGGGATCGCAGCCATCCTCGCCTGAGGGCAACCGGGCCGTGCTTGCCGAGACCCCTGAGTTTCTCGAGCTCGCCGGAACGATCGAGGTCCAGGTTGCTGCGCGCAACATTGCTTGGGACGAGTGATTCGCCGAGCGAGGGCAGCGCGGGCACCAACCGTCGGCGAGACCCCGTCAGCCGGCGCCAGCCTCGGCGGCGGCTTTGATGTTGGCGATGGTCTTGTTGATCGCGCCGTCGAGCATCTCGAAGCGGCCCTCGAAGTTCGACGGCATGCCCGCGATGTTGATGCGGGGCGCGTCGAACGACTCGGTGAGCGTGATGCCCGCGCCGCTCGGCGCGAGCTCGAAGCGCCAGATCGTGGGGTGGTTGTCGTCGTTGCGCGGCACCTGGAACGCGAACACCTTGCCGGGCTCGCAGTCGGTCACGATGCACGGCGCGTCCCACTCGAAGTCGCCGGCTTTGTTGTAGCCGTGGAAGTGGGCGCCGGCGACGGGGCCGGTCGCGCCGTCCTCCCACTCGGCCCGCACGCACTCGGGGCTCCACTCGCCCATGCGGGTGACATCGGCGACCAAGCCCCACACCACCTCGGGCGAGGCTGCGATCTCGATCGACGCCGACGACGCCTCCGGGAACTTCGTCATGGCGGTGACGCTACGCCGAAACGAGCGTCAGCCGAGCTGTGCTCGGGCCGCGTCGGCTTCTCGTGCCTGGACCCGACCACTGCGGTGCCGGGGAGGCCGACGCCCACCAGCTTCTTCTCGCCCTGGAGCAGTCCCATCGAGCTCGTGTCATGAAGCCCCACGCCCACGCGGACGGTAGCCGGTCCTACGATCGGCTCCATGCTCGATCACCTCGGCATCCAGTGCGCCGACGTGCCGACGGCGGCGAAGTTCTACGACACCGTGCTCGCAACCCTCGGCGGCGGGCGCATCATGGACTTCGGCGAGTACATCGGGTTCGGCATCGGCGGCAAGCCCGACTTCTGGATCGGACCGGTCGTGCCCCACGTGGAGCCCAACCGCGAGCTGCACGTCGCGTTCGAAGCGGCTGACCGCGCCGCGGTGCGGGCGTTCTTCGACGCCGCGGTGGGTGCCGGTGCCGAGGTGCTGCACGAACCGAGGGAATGGCCCGAGTACCACCCGGCCTACTACGGCGCCTTCGTGCGCGATCCCGACGGCAACAACGTCGAGGCGGTCTGCCACCGCCCCGAGTAGGGCGGATGTGTCAGCCGCCGCTGCGCTTCTTGGCGTTGCGGCGCACCTTGCGACGCTGCTTCTTGCCCGGCGGCCCGCCGTGCTGATCGTTGGAGTCGCGGTTGCTGGAACGGCTCGACTTCTGCTTGCCCATCCTGAGCAACCTAGTCGTCAGCGCAAGAGCGTCACGAACGGCACGCCCGCCTGCACCCAGCGTTGCGCGGCGGCCTCGAACAGGTCGCGCACCAGCGGCCACTCCGCGCTCGCCGCATACGCATCGTGATGCTCGAGCAGCCAGACGTAGCCGGCCGCGGGCGCCCACGACAGGTCGCTCAACGAGTCGGCGAGCGCGTCCCAGTTGTGACCGAACCACTCCGGGAACTCGCCGGCCGCCGCGACGGCCGCGAGGAACGACGCCTTGTCGCTCACGGCTGTGCCGTCGACGACGAAGCACCGCCACCCGATGCTCTCGACCCGCGCCGCGATCGTCGCCGCGTCGTCCAGGTCGTCGAGCTGATGGATGCCGGATTCGACCGCGCCGTCGAGCACCGCGGCGAGAGTCGTCATCCCGACACGACCTTACGGAAGGACTCGTAGTGGTCGTCGGTGTAGTAGCGCGCTCCTTCGGCGCCAATCACGAGCCGACGCGCACCACGATCGGACGATCCCGGTGTCTTTGCGGTGTACTCGCGGTAGTGACCCTCGGCGCGCTCGGGGAGCAGCCCTTCGCGGCTCTGGAACACGCCGTCGTCCTGCGGGTACGGGAAGGGTCCTTCGCCGTCGATGAGCGCGAGCGTCGCAATCGCCTCGTCGGGCAGCTCGCTGAGTGTCATCGTCGGCAGATCGCTCACCGGATCGGCGAGCCCAGGGGAGACGTCGGGCACGCTCGGCGCGGATCCGTCGTCGACGGGTCGCGAGGACGTGGTCGTGACGTTCGTCGTCACCGTCTTGGTCTCCGGCAGCGCGCGCGACGGGTCGTCGCCACCACTCGTCAGGCCGGAGACCGCGCCCGCGGCGACGACGAGCAGCGCGAGTCCCACGAGCACCGGCAGTGGACGGAACCTCATACTTCGAGCGTGTGGCCCTCTTCGAGCGGCACCACCTCGCACCCGCGCAACAGGTCACTCGGGACGGAACGGTAGAGCTCGTCGAGCATCGCGTCGTCGCCCACCACCGCTCCCAGCGCTGGCACGACCGCCCGGTGCACGCCGCCAAGCCTACGGGTGGTGCGGCTCGGCGCCGAAGCTCTCGTGAGTGATGCGCTGCATCGTGTACGGCAGGACGGCACGCTCGACTCCTGGATCGGTTCGGTCGTGCCGCGTCGAGCCACACCGGCCTGACCGCGGTGCTCACGCTCGCGAAGACCCGCTGGCTGCGCCATCCGGAGTTCCTCCCCACGAGCGCGAAGGCCGAGGGCAGCCTCCTGCAGGCGCCCGGACGCATCTGGTCGTCGGCGCTGGCGAGGCCACCGTTCCTTGCGACCTGTTCGCTGTGGGAGTCGGTCGACGCACTCTCCGAGTACGCGTACGGTTCTACGAACGCGGCGCACAGCGACGCGATGGCTGTGAACCGCGAGAAGCCGTTCCACCATCAGCAGGTGTTCATCCGCTTCCGGCCCTACGACTCGGTCGGTCACCTCGACGGCAAGAACCCGCTCCCCGAGAGCTGGATGACGAAGGCGGGCTAGCGGCTCGCGCGCTCGTACGCGCGCGCCTGCGCGCGCACGAGGTCGACCAGGTTGCCGAGCGCGAGCTGCACGTCGACGAGGTGCAAGCCGTATGCGTCACCGATCGTCGGCGCGACGACCGGCCGGGCGTCACCCGCGGTCTCGACCGCGTCGACCTGGAGCCAGGTCGCGACGCCGGCGTGCTCGCAGGCGGCGTCGTACCGGTCGGGGTAGGTGACCCACGGAGTGTCGGCGTCCGGGGTGCTGCCGAGGGCGGCGAACACGCCGGGGAACGGCGTCGTCCGGAAGTAGGGCGCGAGCGGACCGCTCCCGCCGCGCAGGTTGGCGGGATTCGTGCACAGCACCTCGAGGCCCGGCTGATCGGGCATGCCGAACCCGGCCACGGTGCCGAACAGCGTGTTGGCCGGCGGGGTGGCATCGAAGCTGGAGTACGCGACGACACAGCCGGTCTGCTTCGGGCTCGTGCAGCCCGGCAGGTGCGTGAAGGCACCGCCCGACACGGTGCCGCGCTCCACGGTGATGTCGCTCCCGAGGAGCAGCGCCGACACCACCAGGCGTCGCCGCGCCCGCGTGTCTTCGATCTCGTTGCTGATGAGCTGACGCAGCATGCCCGAGCCTTGCGAGTGCCCGATGAGGACGACGCCGCGGCCGTCGTTCTCGGTGCGCAGGTACTCGTCCCAGGCGGCAACCACATCGCCGTACGCCAGCGCGAACGCGCCGGCACGATCACCCGAGCCGAACAGCCCCGACAGCGTGACCTGGCGGTACACCGGCGCGAACACCCGGCACACCTGCGAGAAGCGCGACGCCTGGAGCTCGGCGATCGCGGCGATCTCGGGATCGATCGACAGATCGGCGTTGGTCGACGGCTGCCCGCTGACCGTCGGGTACACGTAGAAGCAGTCGATGTCGGGCTTGCGCGCCGGTGTGGCGCGCTCGATCTCGGTGGTGCCGTCGGCGAACACCACGGTCGCGTTGAGGTCACCGAGGCACGGGTTGTCGGCGACGTCGGGATGGCAGATCCACACCGTCTCCGGCGCGGACGACGCGTCCGAACCCGCGCGCGCGGGAACCGTGCCCACCACTGCGGTGATGAGCACGAGCGCCGCGACGAGGGTCGATCGAGCGCGCATGGTCCCTATCCCTCCTGTTCGGCCATCTTGGCGAAGGCCTCTTCGATCATCTGGGTCTTGGTCGGCATGTCGGGGAGCTCGTCGATCGACGGCGGGTTGACCCCTTCGGCGAGCGCATCCCACCGGCGCACGGCCATCGGCATCCAGTCGGGGTGGGTGAGGAGCCAGAAGCGGTCGGCTTCGATGCCGGTGGTGACGATCTCGGCGACCGCCGCCGGCGTCTTGCCTTCGTCGATGGCGCGCCGCAGGTGCCGCTCGATCACCTGCATCGGGACGCTCTCATCCGGGACCGCCCCCTCGGCTGCCGGCCGGTTGCGCTCGGCGTCGACGATGTTGGTGCGCACCCAACCCGGGCAGAGCACGCTCACCCCGATCGGCCACCCGAGATCGCGTGCCGAGTGGTACAGGTCCTCGGTGAGCGCGACGACCGCGTGCTTGGTCGCGTCGTACATCGGGTTGAACCCCGGCACCAGACCGGCCATCGACGCAGTGTTCACGATGTGCCCGCGTCCGCCCGCGAGCAGATGGGGGAGGAACGCGCGCACACCGTGGATCACGCCCCAGAGGTTCACGTCGATCACCCACTGCCAGCCCGACAGCGGTCCCTCCCACGGGTCGCTCTTCGCCGCTACCCCGGCGTTGTTGCAGACCACGTGCACACCGCCGAAGCGCTCGAGCGTCCTCGCGGCGAGCGCCTGCACCTCGTCTTCCTTGCTCACGTCGGTGCGCACGCCGAGCACCTCGCCGCCGTGCTTCCCAAGCTCGTCGGCCGCGGCGTCGAGCGCGCCCTGCTCCACGTCCGCGGCCACCACCTGGAGTCCCATCGACGCGAAGCGTTCGGCAAGTCCGAAGCCGATCCCGCTCGCCGCGCCGGTGACGACGGCGACGTCACCCTTCTCGAGCTTCATGTGGTGCTCCCCTCGTGCTCAGGCGCGTGCGTGGGTCCGTGCGCGGTGAACCCGCCGTCCACTCGCAGCACCTCACCGGTCACGAACGCCGCCTCGTCCGACGCAAGGTAGGCGACGGCTGCCGCGATCTCCTCGGGGTAGCCGAGTCGTCCGGCGAGGTGGTTCACGGTGTAGCGCGCCAGCGTGTCGCCCATCGGGCCGCCGAGCGCGTCCTGCGTGTCCTTGGCCACCACCACGCCGGGGGCTACTGCGTTGCAGCGGATGTTGCGGTTGGCATACGCCGTGGCCACGTAGCGCGTGAGCGCGACGAGCCCGGCCTTGGACGTGCCGTACGCCGCGAGCGTGGTGCTTCCGTAGAAGGCGGCGACCGATGCCGTGTTCACGATCGCGCCACCGCCGCGCTCGATCATCGCGGGGATCGCGAACCGGCAGCCGAGCATCGGCCCGCTGAGATTCACGTCGAGGACGGTGCGCCAGGTGTCGAGGTCCATCGTCACGAGGTCTTGGTCCTCGCCGTTGAGCGCGATGGCGGCCGCGTTGTTGTGCAGCACGTCGAGCCCGCCGTACGCGGCGACGGTCGCGCCCACCATCTCCTCGACTGCCTCGGGATCCGACACGTCGACCGCCTGCCCGCGCGCCGTGCCACCCGCCGCACCGATGGCTTCGGCCACCTTGGCCGCGGCGTCGCCGTCCAGGTCGGCGACCGTGACCGCGGCGCCTTCGTCGGCGAGACGCTGCGCGGTGGCGCGACCGATCGACCCGGCCCCGCCGGTGACGATCGCCACCTTCCCTTCGAATCGGCCCACACGTCCCTCCCGCGGCGCCGAAGCCTAGGTGCGGCCGCCGCGCGGCCTCCCAGGTTCGGGGCAGGCTGTCGCGATGGCGGACGGGGACCGGCGGGCGACGAGCGGGTCGCGCACATCGAGTTCCACCATGAAGCGTCGGTTCTGGGCGGTCCTGGCCTTCGCAATCGCCACGACCGGACTGCTCGCCGCGAGCCCGGCGTCGGCAGGACCGTCCGCCTGCCGCGATCTCTACGAGGGCATCGCCGACGACTTGCCTTCGACGCGCCCACTGGTTGGCTCGTCCAGCCCACTTAGCTCGGGTCGTGGCGCTCCACGTGCTGGAGCTCGACCATCAGCGGGAGCATGAAGCCGATGTACGCGTTGGTCAGCGTGTAGGCAAGCTCGGGTCCGTGGGTGGTGCGGTGGTCGATGTCGATGATGCGGACCCGGTCATCCTTCTCCTGGTACGTCCTGGCCTTGTCGACGATCGTGTGAATCTCATCGAGCGTCTTGACCATGTACCCGAAGTGGTCGAGCGGCGGCGTCACCATGAAGTCGCCGGTGTCGGGGTCGCCCGGGAGCAGGTAGACGAACTCGCCGAACGAGCCGGTATAGAGGACGAGCGGGTTGCCGCGCTCGCCGGTGTTGTCGCCCTCGGTCCAGCCGAACACCTCGCCGTAGAAATCGAGGATGTCCTTGCGGCCCTGGTCGTCGAGGATCTTCGGGTCCATGCACATCGCCACGTGGTTGAGCCGCGGCGCATCGCGCTCGGCCCGGGGCGGGTTGGTCATGGCGCTCCTCCTCTAGTTGGTCGAACCATCACTTTGCCGGCGAGCTCACCGGCAGAGAGTTGGTGCATCGCATCGAGCACGCCGTCGAGGCCCACGTCGTCGGGCTCGATGAGCAGGTCGAGCGGCAGCTTCCCCGACGCGAGGAGGTCGAGCGCGGCCGCGAACCCACCGGTGTCGTAGTTGTACGCACCGATGATCGTCATCTCGAAGATGATCGCCCGGTTGTGGTTGACGCGGGGCATGTCGTGCCCGGTGCCGACGAACACGAACGTGCCCGCCCAGTCGAGCTGGTCCATCGCCTGTTCGGCCGCGTCGGCGCGTCCCGAGCACTCGAAGATGACGGAGTACGGGTGCTCGACGCGGTTGCCCATCGGCGCCGTCGGGAGCTCGTCGGGCGTGCACACGACGGACGCGCCGACCGCGAGCGCGCGCTCGCGACGCGCGGGCGTGGGCTCCGAGACGGTGATGTCCTCGACTCCCTGCGCGCGCAGCACCGCCAACGTGAGCATCCCGACCGGTCCTGCACCGGTGATGAGCACGCGGTCCTCGGGTGTCACGCCGGACAGTCCGACGGTGTGCAGCGTGACCGCGAGCGGCTCGGTCAGCGCGGCGTCGCGCGTCGACAGGTTGTCGGGGATCGGCAGCAGCTGCGCGGCAGCCACCTTCTTGTAGCGGGTGAACGCGCCGGTGTACGAGAACCAGTCGGGCTCTTCGCGGTGCAAGCACACGGCCGGGCGCCCGCGCCGGCACGCACGGCACTCGCCGCAACCCGGTGTCGTGTCGCACACGACGCGCGCGCCGACGTCCCAGCCCTCCACGCCGCTGCCGAGCGCGACGATCGTTCCCGACCACTCGTGCCCGAGCACGGAGTCGGACCGCGCGTACTGCTCGAGCACGAGATGGAGGTCGGTGCCGCAGATGCCGCAGTGGCTGATCTCGATCAGCGCCTCGCCCGCGCCGGCCACTGGCACCGGCACGCCACGGACCGTCATGGCACCGTCGCCGACGTAGACCGCCGCGGGCATCAGTTCCGCCATCGGCGGCAGAGCGTACGGCAGAGTTCCTTTCGCCGTATCCGGGTAGGTCAGAATGGACCGCCCACCCCGCACCGCCAGGGTTGCGGGGTTCGTCGCTGTCTAGGAGACGAAGCGAAGCGCTGGTCGGATGACCGGGAGCGCGAAGCGGAGTCGACCAATCAAAAAGGAGAAGGAATTGAACCGCCGAGAGCTGGTAGCCGCGATCGCTGAAGATCTCGAGACCGACAAGAAGTCGACCGACGAGTTCCTGACGGCGTTCATCGACGTCGTCACCGACACCGTGTCGCAGGGTGAGCCGGTCGCGATCTCCGGTTTTGCCAAGTTCGCGCGCCGTGACGTCGCCGCGAAGCCGAAGCGTGAGGTGCGCAACCCCGCCACCGGCGAGATGATGTGGGCGAAGCCGAAGCCTGCGTCGAAGGCCGTGAAGATCACTCCGCTGAAGGCGTTCAAGGACGCGGTCATCGCGCCCAAGCGCGGCTTCCGGAAGCTCGCCCGCCGCCGCTAGCGCGCCGCCTTATGAGCAGTCGCCGGGTACCGGCGCGAGCGACGCCGTTGGCGGTGGTTGCGCGCCGGTGCTCGGTCCCGGCGTCGGCGCGGTCGTCGTGCGGATGATGCCCTCGAACGATCCGCCGAGCACGAGCACTACGTCGGCGCCTTCGACGTTGTCGTCCTCGATCACGTCCACCTCACCCGCGACGACGCTCGCCACGAGGTCGGCCTTGTCTTCCGCACCCGGCGCGTAGCGCACCTCGGAGACGCCGCGCTCGTTGGCGTTGCCCGTGCCGGACGGGATGAATCCGAGGATCGTCAGCTCGCTGATCGCATCGGCCGCGGCGCCCTCAGCTCCCGAGCCGTTGAGCACGCGCACGAGCGTCTCGGTCGGGATCGCATCGCTCGCTGCGTCGGAACGGATCTCAGTGTCGAAGTTGCGCAGCTGCTCGAGCACGGTCTCGGCATCGTCGGTCGCTTCGAGCACGGATTGCCCGCCTCGCGTCGCGCCCACCGTCGGAAGAGTGAGCGTTGCCGGCCCGGGCTCCTCCTCGCTGGACGCGAACCCGTCCGCGAGCGCGAACACATCGCCGCGCCCGAAGTCGGAGTCGAGGGTGACCTCACTGACGGCCGCGTCGGCGATCTTGTTCGCCTTGAACGGATTGGTGAATGCGGCGGTCATCGCCTTCTCGCCGATGACCCGGAGGATCGCCTGCTGGCGGCCGATCCGCCCGATGTCGGGGATCGGGTCGGACGTCTCCCAGTCGTCCTCGGCCGCGTCGTAGAGCTCGAGGTGGCGAGCGCGCACGAACTGGAGCGTCTGCAAGCCGTTCAGCTCGTTGCACCCCGGGGTGAAGATCTCGAGGTTGGAGTAGAGGTCGCGGGCGGCGACGGGGAAGTACACCGGGATCGTGCCGATCGCTTCGACCATGCCCTGGAACGACTCGAAGTTCACCTCGACGTAGTGGTGCACGGGCACGTTGAAGTTGCTGCTGAGCGTGTCGATGACCGACTGAGGACCTTCGTTGAACGCGGCGTTGATCTTGGCGTCGCCGCGACCGGGGACGTCGACCCAGAGGTCACGAGGGAACGACACGAGGAGCGCGCGGTCGGAGTCGGGATCGAAGTGCAGCACCATGATCGTGTCGGAGCGCTGCCCGCCGACGCCGTTGCCGAACGCCGGGTCCGACGAGAACTCGCGGGTGTCGGAACCGATGAGCAGGTAGTTGGCGCCACCGCCGTCGGGCGACTCGGCGAGCGTGAGATCGACTCGGTCGGCCTTCCCGAGCTTGAGCACGATGAGGATGTTCAGGAACAGCACGCTCGCGATCGACAGCACGATCACGAGGATCACCGAGAAACCGACGCGGCTCGCGAAGGTCTCTCCGGCACGGGGGGCCATGGCACCGACCGTACCGGCGGAGGACGGCCTCACCGTGGCAGGGCTCGCGTCGCCTACGTTGCGGGCCGTGACCGGCACGGCCACGCCGCCGATCGACCTGCTCGCCGGTGATCTCTACGGCGAGAAGACCAAAGCGGCCTACACGTGGATGCGTGCGAACTCGCCGGTCCACTACGACGCGATCGAAGAGATGCTGCGGTGGGTGTCACCGATCAAGAACATGAACCGCACGATCACCCACGACGTCGAGCTCGAAGGCCAGCAGCTCAAGGCCGGCGACCAGCTGACGCGGCTGCCCGACCTCGAGCTCGTCCCGGGCGCGACCTACGAGCGGTTCCTCGGTGAGCTGACGACGATGCCGGTACGGTTCTCCGACGGCGCCCGTCGGGTAGCGCGGGCGCGGCTACTGCTTGCGCTTGCGGCGGTAGCGGATCGCGGCGACGGCGCCGGCGATCACTGCGCCTGACACCACGATGATGGCGCCGTTGCGGAGCCGGATCTTGGTGCGGTTGGTCTCGTGGTCGTGCTCCGCGCCCTCGACGTCTTCGAGCGGGATCTCTTGGTCACCACCGTCGGAGTCGGGCAGTGACAGCACGCCGTCGCCGAACGCATCGCTCGTGCGCAGGCTCTCGAGGCGCTCCGCGTAGAGGCCGGCACCGACGACACCGTCGGGCACTTCACCGAGATCGGTGTCGGCGTACTCGGTGTCCATGCGTGCTCGCTCGTCGAAGCTCTCGTCGAGGACTGCCATGCCCGCGAGGCTATGCCAGATCCCAGAGAAGCGCCCAAGCGATCACTACCGACCGGTAACAAGCACTCCTACATGGTCAATCGGTGCGGGTTTCGCCGCGCATGGCTTGCTTCACGCGGCCGCGGGTGGCGAGGTCGGTGAGCTGTTGCATGCCGGGAACGGAGCCGAGACGACTCCAGCCGCCGATGCGCGGGACGGTGATCGTGCGGTCCAGGAAGTCGCCGCGTCAGCGCGCGACGGATCGCGCGCGACACCGTCTCGACGGGCAGTCCACGATCCATCGAACCTGGGACGTCCGCGGGTGCCCCCGTCTTCTCGCGCGCGATGAACTCGGTCTTGATCGGCCCGGGCGCGATGAGCGTCACCTTCACGCCCCGTCCCCGCAGCTCTCGCCGAAGTGCATCGTTGAAGCCCTGCACCGCGTACTTCGTGGCCGAGTAGACAGCCTCGCCCGGGACGCCCACGAAACCAGCGCCCGACCCGACGTTGACGATGTGGCCGCGACCGCGAGCGAGCATGCCCGGGAGCACCCGCTTCGTGAGCCCGCTGAGCGTCAGCACGTTGAGCTCGAGCAGCTCGCGGGCACTCTCGATCGGCATGTCTTCGACGAGGCCGTGGTGCCCGAGGCCCGCGTTGTTCACGAGCACATCGACCTCGCCCGCGGCGGCGATCACCGCGGCCCGGTCGGCCTCCTGGGTGAGGTCGGCGCGCAAGGGAGTGATTCCCCCAGAGAACGAAGATGACTCGGCCGCCAGCGTGCGCAGCCGCTCCTCGTCGCGCGCCGCCGCGGTCACCTGTGCGCCCATGCTCGCGAGCAGCAGTGAGGTGGCGCGCCCGATTCCAGTTGCCGCGCCGGTGACGACGATGTTCGTGCCCTGAAGCTTTGCGGCCATGGTTGGACCCTACGACGCGTCAGCGCGGCAGGGGTCCTCGCACGGGGATGACACGCGACTGCGCCCAGGCTGCCGGCGAGCAGCGCACCCAAGCTGGTCGGAACGGGGCGCATCATGGGCGCGCTAAGCGGTGTCGCTCTCCGTCCCGGTCGCGGTGTTCGAATTGAACCGCACGAGTCCGACCTTGGAGATCAGCAACTCGCCGGCCTGCACACAGTCGAACGTCTTGTCGCCGGCTGCGTTGACCGATCCGTTGAACAGCACCAGGCCTGGATTGATCGCGTGGTACACCTGCAACGTGTAGCCGTTGGTGCCGCCCGTCCCGCTCCAGGTCACCAGCGTGGGGCACGCACCCGACTTCGACACGTTCGCGGTCGCCGCTGGCGGCGCGGGAGGTGCGGGCGGAGCTACCTGACCGCCGGCGTTCCCTTCGTTTCCGGCATTGCCGCTGCCGCCACCGGCGTTTGCGCCCCCGCTGCCCCCGCCCCCGCTGACGGCGGGTGCTGAGGTGGTCGACGTGGTGGACGTGCTCGTCGAGGTGGTCGACGCCTTCGGGCGCCGGGCGGTCGCCACCGTGGAATCGGTGCTGTCGTCGCCACCGACCACCAGGCCAGCGCCGACGCCGGCCCCAATGAGGAGGACGGCGGCCAGCGCGTAGACCAGCCACTTCGGGATGCGGATCTCCACGTTCTGTGCCATGTGAGAGATGATCGTCTTTCCCCGCAAGGCCTTGCAATTTTCTGCTCGACGCTCCGATCTCAGGGGTTGGCGCCGCTACCCTCGCCCGCCGTGGGCAAGCGGGCCTCTCGGCGACAGCGGCGCCGGCGGTGGGTCGTCATCGGGCTCTGCGTGGCGGTGGTGATCGTCGCCGCGGGCTCGGCGACCGTCGCGCTCGGTGGTGGCGGCAAGGACGTGTCGGCCGCGCCGCCGACCACCACGACGAGCTCGACGACCACCACCACGCTGCCGCCGACCACCACGACGACGCTCCCGCCGATCCCGTCGTCGTCGCTCACGCTGTCGCACTTGCGCACGGTGACGGGGAACATCGCGCCCAAGTCGGTGGTCGCGTCACCGACCGCCGGCCTCGTGTTCGCGCAGAACATGATGTACCGGCACACCGTCACGGCCTACGACACCGACGGCAACCTGCGGGCAACTATTCCCGACTCGTTCACGTACCCGTCCGGCACCGTGCAGGGCGCGCCAGTCGAAGCGGCGTTCTCACCCGACGGCTCGTTCGCGTACGTCTCGAACTACTCGATGTACGGGCCCGGCTACACGCACCAGGGCGCAGATCAGTGCGGGCCGAACCAAGGCATCGACAACAGCCTCGTCTATCGCATCAACACGGCGACGCTCGCGATCGACTCGGCCATCAACGTGGGTCAGGTGCCGAAGTACGTGGCGGTCACACCGGACGGGCGGTACTTGCTCGTCTCCAACTGGTGCTCGTTCGACCTCAGCGTGGTGGACACGCTCACGAACGTCGAGGTGAAGCGGATCTATCTCGGCCCGACACCTCGGGGCATCGCCGTCGACCTGACGTCTCGGTTCGTGTACGTCGCGGTCATGGGCAGCAGCGACATCGCCGTTGTCGACCTCACGACGTTCGCGGTGGACTGGATCCGTGGTGTGGGTCCCGCGCCGCGTCACCTCGTGCGCGATGACTCGGGCCAGTTCCTCTACGCGACGATCAACGACTCCGGCCAGGTCGTGAAGATCGACTTGACGACTCGTACCGTGGTGGGACGAGTGAGCACCGGCAGTGAGCCACGGAGCATGGACATCGCGCCCGACGGTGAGTCGGTGTACGTCGTGAACTACAACTCGAACACCGTGTCAAAGGTACGCACGAGCGACATGGTCGTCATCCAGACGGTCAGCACTGGCACTCACCCGATCGGCATCACCTACGAACCGATCGCCAAGCGCGTGTGGGTCGCCTGCTACTCCGGCACCATCATGATCTTCAACGATGCGTGACAGAGGACTCTGGGTCAGAGCTCGCCGCGGCCGAGCAGTTCTACGGGATCTTGCATCCTGACCATCCCCAGGTAGCCGCCGCCGCGGCCGATGCTGTCGTGGATCGCGTAGCCGAGCAGCTCTTGGGCTTGGCGCGGGAGCGACGCCGCGAGCGCGGGTGGCGTCGACAGCACGTTGTTCTCCTCGGTGCGCAGCCATCCGAGGCAATAGGAGAGGTGTGCACCACGTCGTTGCACGTCGGTCGAGTTCGCGCCACCCGCATGGATCGTGCCGCCTGAGTAGATCACGGCCGATCCCGCTGGCATCTCCGCGAACGCGATCTGCTCGGGTTCGGGGATCGTCAACGCCATCTGCTCCGCTGGCAGCAGCCAGCGATCGGGCCAGCGGTGACTCCCCGGTACGACGCGAGTCGCACCGTTGTCGGCGGTGAAGTCGACGAACGCGATCACCGACGCGAGCTGGAGCTCGGGATGCGGACGTGGCACATCGCTCCACACGGCTTCGTCACGATGCGGCCACTGCTCCTCGGAACCGGGCCCGCGCTGGAGGAGATGACCGAGGTTGAGCTGATAGCGCGCGCACGACGGCAGCAGGATTCTGTCGCAGATCCCGAGCAGCGTGGGATGGCACATCACGTCGGTTGCGAACGTGCGCGAGATGCCGGGCACCCCGGGCACCTGCTTGGTGAACGGGCCGTGGAACGCCTGCATCACCGGGTTGAACATGTCCTCGAACGGGTCGGCCAGCGCGACCGCGCACTCGACCTCGTCGTTCACACGGTCGACCACGTCGAGCGGGAGCATGTGCTCGACGATCACCGCGCCGTCACGTTCGAGGGCCGCGCAGACCTTGTCGGTGTCGGCGTCACGGGAGAAGCGCTCGAGCGTCGCGCTCACGGGGTGATGCTACCGAGAACGCTGCGAGCGTTCGCAAGGCGTCGTGTCAGAATCACTGCGATGGCAACGACAGACGGCACGTTCGAGAGCTACGGCATCGTCGGGTTCGGGCACTTCGGCCGGATGCTCGCGGGCTCACTCGTGGACCACGGCCGGGTTCTTGTGTGCGACGAGCATCCCGAGAACGTCGTCGCGCTCGCTGACGGCGTGGAATCCGCGCCGCTAGAAGCGGTCGCGGCGTGTGACGTCGTGGTGCTGGCCGTCCCGTTCTCGTCGCTCGAAGCCGCGATCCACAGCGTGCGCGACCACCTCTCGCCCGACAGCGTCGTGATGGACGTGGTCTCCACGAAGACGCTGGCGACCGAGCTCCTCGTCAACCATCTCCCCGCTGATGTCAACATCGTCGCCGCGCACCCGCTCTTCGGGCCGCCGTCGATGACCCATGTCGAGCAGGGTCAGCACCTCGTGGTGACCCTCGCACGAGGGGAGCGGGCCGAGCAGCTGGTGGAGCTGTTGTCGCGCGAGTTCGGGCTCGACGTCTTCCGCATCGATCCCGCGAAGCACGACGAGGCGATGGCCTACATGCAGGCGCTGCCGTTCTTCATTGCGCGTGCGCTCGTGCGGCTCGACATCCTCGGGTTGAAGGACCGCGAGGCGCTCGCACTGCCGTCGTTCGAGAAGCTGGCCACGATCGCCGCGATCGAGCAGCACCACACGCAGCAGATGTTTGACACCAGCCAGCGCAGCAACCCCTACGCGGCGACGGTGCGCAAGCGCTTCCTCGAGATCCTCACCGAGCTCGACGCCGAGCTCGACGAGACGGGCGTCGAGTAGGGGTTCGGTGGGGCTTCGCCTCCCGAACGCCGGCAGGAGGCGGAGCTTGCGGAGCCGACCAAAGGTGTTGGCCTAGGGCCCTGCGCCCGGTTGCACCGCGTTCACGTCGATCGTGCCGCCATCGCACACGAAGCCCAGCGTCCACGGCGTGGTCAGGTAGTCACCCTCGTCGGGCGGTGTGATCTGCACGTTGTCGGGCGTCGGTTGGCACTGCGCGTCCTGCGGTTCGTCGAGCGCGGAGACCACTGACCAGTGGAGGCGCGTGAACGCCTGACCGCCACCGGCCGCGAGCGTCAGCATGTTCTTCGGCACCGCGCCCTCGTTGCGCTCGACGAGCGTCGGCAGCTGGGCGGAGCCGCCGTTCGCGAGCAGCTGCATGCCTGGGAAGCCGAACATCGTGCATGCGACGGGGCTGGTGTTCGTGAACACGAGGTTGGCGTAGCGATTCCCTGCGGCCGCATCGAGCGCGGTCAACGTGGCCGTCAGCTGACCCACGAGACACGTGGTCGGTGCGCCCGGGTCCACGGGGACGGGCGCGGCGGTGGTCGTGGTTGCCGCCAACGTCGTGCTGGTCGTGGTCGTCGACGTGGCCTTGTTGTTGTTGTTGTTGTCGTCGTCGCCGCCACCCATGACGAACGATGCAAAGAGCACGACGATCAGCACGATCACGGCACCGATCGTGAGCCAGATCCCACGTCGTTCCATCCGCCTCCTCTGGTTGCCCTCGCACGCTTCGGGCTTCCGCAATGCAACGGTCGGCGAAGCCGCCGTCGCATGCCCCGACCGTAGACGACGGGAGGTCTCGGGTAATCGTAGCGTCAGGTGCGTGATCGAAGGCGCGCGCATCCTGGTGACCGGTGCGACCGGTCGCGTGGCGTTCCCGATCGCCCGTCGGCTGGCCGCCGCGGGCAACGAGGTGTTCGGTGCGGCACGTTTCAGCGATCCCGCCGGTGAGGAGCGGTTGCGCGGCGTGGGCGTCGCGCCACTGCGGTTCGAGCTGGGGCGCGACGACGAGAGCACGCTGCCCGACGCGGACTACGTGTTCCACGCCGGCGCCGCGCTCAACCTCCCGCCGACCGAGTGGGAGTGGCAGTTCGAGGTGAACGTGCAAGCGACCGCGCGCCTGCTGCGGCGCTACGCCGACGCGCGCGGCTTCGTGCTCTGCTCGACCGGTTCGCAGTACGCGTTTCAGGATCGTCCGCTGCGCGAGGACGATCCGCCGGGCGTGCACCTCGGGCCGTACAGCGTCTCCAAGACCGCGGCTGAGCAGGTGGTGCAGCTCCTGTCGCGCGAGCAGGCCTCGCCGTGCACGATCATCCGCGTGTTCTCCACGTACGGACCCGAAGGCGGCACGCCGATCGACCGGATCGAGCGCATGCTCGCGGGCAAGGAGATCCCGCTGCACAAGGACGCGCCGAACATGTACACCCCGATCCACGAGGACGACTACGTCGCCCTTGGAATCCGGGCGTTGGAAGTCGGCGAGTCGCCGCCGGTCGTCACGAACTACGCGGGCTCAGAACCGGTCAGTGCCGAGGACTACCTCGCGTTCGCCGGTCAGATGCTCGGTGTCACGCCGCGCATCGCCTACCGCGAGGACGCGTGGTGGCCGATTGCCGCCGACGTCACGCGCATGCACGAGGTGCTCGGTGTGTGCAAGGTGCTGTGGCGGGTAGGGATCATGCAGTCGCTGGCGGCTCGGCACCCCGAGCTCGACCTGCCAGAGGTGGAGGTCTGACGATGAGTGATGACGCACCCAGCATCAGCCGGCTTGCCGGACAGCTCAGCTACCTGTTCGAGGATCACCCCGAGCTGCGCAGCGCGTCCGACGAAGACGTCGCGGCGCGACTCAACCACGACGACCGCTTCGCGCGCGCCCGCGAGCAGAACCCGCTCGCCAACGACGACACCATCAAGGAGAAGGTCGCCGAGCTCGCCGACCGCATCACCCCCGAGATGGTGCGAGCAGCCAGGGAGACGCTCTGATCTAGACCTTTCGGCCGAGGAAGGCGGCGAGCTGGTCGGCGTTGCTGGCGCCTTCGGGGGCTTGCTGCTCGGGGCCGAACGGCATCTTCCCGTCCTCGCCCCGGAACTGGTCCGCGATGTTGGCCTTCGCCGCACCGAGGAGCTCATTCGCGAGCTGCGGGTTCAGGTTCGTGTCCTGGCCGGTCGCCTTGGCCAAGTCCCATGCGTGGGTGAACACGTCGGTGGTGGCCAGGCCCATGAACCCGATGCCGGGGAACTGGCCGAACGGCAGCGTCACCTGCTTCTCCATCGCACCGTCCTGGCTGAACGCCCGCACGGAATTCTTTGCAGCCTCGTCGAAGAGCTGGTTGTAGTCCTGCGACGAGAAGTCCGCGTCGAGTCCGTCCTCCGAGCTCTTACCGGCATCCATCGTCCTGCCGAACCACTGACTGCCGCTGACCATGTGGTTGACGAGATCCTTGACCTTCCACGACTGACATGGCGTGGCGTCGTCCATCTGCTCGGCCTTGACGTTGGCGAGCACGCCCCGTGCAACGTCGAACGCCTGCTCCAACCCTTGTGTGCTCATGTCTTGACTCCTACTTCTTCTCGTAGGTCACACCGCTGCCCTCGACGTCCCAAGTGTTGGCGGTCACGCCCTCATCACGCAACACGCGCTTGAGCACACGACCCACGGCGCTGCGCGGCAGCTCGTCGCGGAACTCCACATAGCGGGGGAGCGCGAAGTAGGGAAGCTCATCGACGCACCACAAGAACAGCGCTTCCTCGGTGAGGGTTGAGCCAGTCGAACGGGTCGCGGTGAGCTTGAGGTCGTCTTCGGTCAGCTGGCTCGGCACCGCGTGCACGACGACGTCGACGATCTGCTCGTGCTTCATGATGATCTTCTCGACGTCGAAGCTCGAGATGTTCTCGCCGCGCCGACGAAGGTAGTCGGCCTTGCGATCGACGAAGTACAGATAGCTGTCGTCGTCGATCCGACCGATGTCACCGGTGTGATACCAGTAGTTGCGGTTGGTCTTGACGGTGGCCTCGGGGTTGCCCCAGTAGCCCTCGAACATCACGAACGGGCGCTTGGGTCGCACGACGATCTCCCCGTCAGTGTTGCGCGGAAGCTCGTTGTCGTCGTCGTCGAAGATGCGCACGTCGAAGAACTCGTCGTTGGTGACGCCAGCGGCGCTCGGTCGGTTCTCGACGCCGAGCGGCGACCACGACACGAGGCTGGCCTCGGTGAGCCCGTACGCGCCGCTGAACACGTCGACGCCGAACCGCGCCCGCAGCTGCTGATCGATCTCCATCGGCATCGGCGCCGCGCCGATCAGCTTCAGCGTCGTGTTCGCCTCGGGGGCGCCCGAGAGCGGCATCTCGGGCCGGTCCTCATCGCTGGCGAGCAGGTAGGCCATCGAGCCGAGGAGCGATACCTTCGTGGCCCCGGTCCGGTTCATGTCGGCCCAGAACCCCGACACCGAGAACTTGCCCGACACCGCGGCGCGTCCGCCGGTCGACAGCGCGCCGACCAGGCACACCGAGATCGCGTTGAAGTGGAAGAGAGGGAGCGCGGACCACACCACGTCGTCGGGCGTGCGACGCCAGCACAGGCTGATCTGGTCAGACAAGCCGGCCGAGTAGTTGTGGCTCAGCATGCAGCCCTTCGACGGGCCGGTGGTGCCGCCGGTGTAGATGAAGGTGGCGAGGTCCGACGGTTGCACGTCGAGGTTCGGCGCGATCGGGTCGACCGCGAGCGCGTCGGTCCAGTCGTGTGTCGCCGGGCCCTTCACCGCACCATCGGGCTCACCGACCACGATCACGTGCTCGAGGCACTCGCACTCGTGCGCGATCGCGGCGACGCGTGACGCGAGGTCGCCCTGCACGACGATGACGCGCGACCCCGAGTCGACGATCTGGTGGCGGAGGTAGTCGCCCTTGTACGCGGAGTTGATCGGCGCGCAGATCACACCGTTGAGCACGCATCCCCACCACGAGAGCATCGCTTCGGGTGCGTTCTCCATGAGCGTGGCCACGCGATCGCCGGCCTGCACCCCGAGGTGTGCGAGCGCGCCGGCGAAGCGGCCGGCCTGATCGGCGACGTCCGCCGCGCTGAACTTGGTGCCGGTGATGTCGAGGTACTCGCTGTCGGGATCCGACTCCAAGCGCGCCTGCAACAACCCCGGCAGCGACCGCAGCTCCGACGGAATCCACACGCGCTCCGTCATCGGCCACAACTCCATGTTTTGGCGTCGATAACCGTCGAATAGCGACTGTTATCGACGCCAAAAGAAGGGGTTTGAGGCATCAGACGGTCCACATGTAGCTGTCGTCGGGCCAGTAGACGGCTTTGTCGGCTTTGAGCTGGTCCATCTCTTCGTCGGCATAGCCCAGCTCGCCGAGGATCTCTCTCGTGTGCTGGCCGACCATCGGCGGCGCGCTGCGTGCTCGCGTCGGTGTTTCAGAGAAGTCGATGAGCGATCCGTACTGGCGCATCGTGCCGAGGATCGGGTGTTCGTACTCGGCCACGAGTCCGAGCTTCTCGTTGTCGGCGTCGAAGAACATCAGCTCGCCACCCTTGGGGTCGACAGGCACCTCGCTCGGCACGCCCGCGTCAGTGAGCAGTCGCATCCATGTGAGGGCGGTGCGCTCACGGAAGCGCGCGCCGAGGATCTCCTCCAGCGCGGTCCGGTTCGTGTCGCGCGCCTTCTCGTCGGCGAAGCGCGGGTCGTCGACGAGCTCCGAGAGCCGCGTGATCTGACACAGGCCGCGCCACTGCTCCTCGGTGACGGCCGCGAGCTGGAGCCAGCCGTCGCTCGTCTCATAGAGGCGGTAGCACGCGCCGAGGCCGGTCTGGTCCTTGTCGAGGCGCGGGTAGGGGTGCGTCTTGCCGTCGACGAGCAGCACGTCGGACGAGAACATCGCGCCGCCGTCGAGCAGCGACGTCCACAGCTCCTGGCCTTCACCCGTCTTGCGCTGGTGGTAGAGACCGAGCAGGCAGCCGAGCACCGACAACATCGCGTTCGCGGTGTCGCACATGCCGAACCGGTAGTACATCGGCGGGTTGCCCTCGTGCACCGGCCCCGACTCGTACTCGAGGCCGGCCGTCGCCTGGTACAGCGGGTCGAGGCCGCCGAACTTCCCGAGCGGCTCGTCGAGCCCGTACGCGTACGTGTTGCAGTAGACGACGTCGGGGTTGACCTTCTTGCAGTCCTCGTACGCGATCCCGAGACGCGCCGCGGTGCCGACGGTCATGTTGTGGTGCACGATGTCGGCGCGTTCGATGAGCTTCAGCGCGATCTCTTTGCCGCGCTCGTGCTTGATGTCGAGCGCGATGTCGCGTTTGCCCCGCTGGCAGCCCATGAACGGCTGGTTCACGAACCGCATGCCGTCGCCGGTGAGGGGCTCGACCTTGATCACGTCAGCGCCGAGATCGCCGATGATCATCGGCCCGAACGGCCCGGCCAAGTACTGACCGAAGTCGAGCAGCATCACGCCTTCGAGCGCGTTCACGAGCCACCCCCAGTGAACGACGCCATCTCACTCTCCGAGTAGCCAAGCTCGCCGAAGACCTCTTCGTTGTGCTGGCCCGGTCGTGGGCGTGGGCCCTTGATCGCGCCGGGCGTCGCCATCATGTGGATCGGCACGCCTACCTGCGTGGTTCGTCCGAGGTCGGGGTCGTCGATCTCGACGACCATCCCGTTCGCCACGAGCTGCGGGTGTGGCGCGCCCGACCCGCCGAGCTGGTCGCCCATCGGCACGATCGGCTCGATCGCGTGGTTGTTCGCCTGGAACGACGCGACAAGCTCGTCGCGCTTGGCCGACAAGTACGCGCTCGTGCGCATGTTGGTGATGGCCTCACGCTGCTCGGGCGGGAGCGTGCCGAACGTCGCGATGTCGACGCTGGCGTCCACGCCGAGCAGCTCGTCCTGACTCTTCAACGGCGTGAGCCCGCTCATCATCGACGGGTGCACCCAGCCGTCGGATACCTCGAAGATCATCTGCTGGTGGCTGCCCGCTGGGTATGACTTGCTCATCGTCGTCCAGAAGTCACCCGGCGCCTTCGTCGCCCACGTCCAGATCTGCGTCGTGTAGAGGAACGCGCCCTGCAAGAGAGAGGTGCGCACGTGCTGGCCGCGCCCGGTCTGTTCCCGCACGATCAGTGCGGTGATGAGCCCGGTTGGCACGAGGAACATCGCGCCCATGCTCGGCATCGGCATGTGCAAGAAGATCGGCCCGAGCCGCCACCCCGGCTGCTCCCACTGCTGGCCGCTCGCCGCTTGCACGAGCGCGTCGTAGCCTGGCTTGCCGGCCAGCCGGTGACCTTCGGGGTACGCGGGGCACGACCCGTAGATGAGGCGCGGGTTCAGCTCGTGCAGCGCATCGAACCCGATGCCGAGCCGGTCCATCACGCCCGGACGGAACGTCTCCATCAGCACGTCGGCGTCGGCGGCGAGCTTGCGGAATGCGTCGGTGCCCGCCGGTTGCTTCAGGTCGATCGTGACCGAGCGGCGCGAGCGATTCCACACCGCGTACCCGTCGTAGCTCCGGAACGGGTCACCGCCGGGGGGCTCGACCTTGATGACGTCGGCGCCCTGCTCGGCAAGGAAGAGGACGCCCAGCGACCCGGCGATCCCCCACGAGAGATCAAGCACACGAACACCATCGAGCGCGCCAGCCATGAGACGGGAATTCTAAGTTCGTGTGGTGGACATCGTGCTTACCCGGTACGACCCAGCGTGGCCAGCCCGCTTCGAGCACGAGCGCGAGCGGATCGTCGCGGCGCTCGGCGAGCGAGCGCTCGGGGTGCACCACATCGGATCGACGTCGGTGCCTGGACTCGCAGCGAAGCCGATCATCGACATCATCCTCGTCGTTGCCAATTCGGCCGACGAGCCCTCGTACCTTCCGCAGCTCGAGGGCGCGGGGTACGAGCTGCGCGTCCGCGAGCCCGAGTGGCACGAGCATCGGTTGGTGCGCACGCCCGAGCGTGACGTGCACGTGCACATCTTCAGCGACGGCTCGACGGAGATCGCGCGCCACCTCTCCTTTCGTGACCGGCTACGAGCCCACGATGACGACCGGGCGCTCTACGAGCGCACCAAGCGTGAGCTCACTCAGCGCGACTGGCCGACGATGCAGGACTACGCCGACGCGAAGAACGCCGTGATCGCCGAGATCGCGTCTCGAATCGAGCGTCGCTAGATCTCGTCGAGCGGCCTGCGGTCGGACTCTGCTGGCTGGCGACCGATGCGCAGCGGGGAGAGTGGCGCATCGACCATGAGCATGCGGCGCTTTGCGGCGTCCATCGTGCGCTGACGGGCGCGCCACGCTGCGAGACGGTCGTCGTGCTCCGCGGCTTCGAACCCAGCCCAGGTCTGCCAGTCGGGGAACGCCCAGATCACGACGCATTCGGCGTCGTCACACATCGCGACTGCGAACGCGCCGACCAGCTGCATGCCGAACGCCTCGACGGCCGGCTGGCCGACATCTTGGAGCGCGCTCAGGTAGTCGCTCGACGTGCCCGGCGGCATCGTCACGAGCTCGTGTGCGTATCCGACGCCCTGCACGCCGTCGGCGCACAGCTCTCCGATCGAGCGCGTCCATTCGGCGGGGACGAGGATGCGATCGATCCCGCCCCGCCGGAAGTGCGCGGCCTGAGCCCACCATTCCGCGAGCGCGGGGTCCTGTTGCGACGGGTGTGACAGCTCGTGCTCAAGGTTCGTGGCGAGCCCATGCCATCCGTCGAGCTCCCACATGTTCACCGTCTGCGGCCATGGCCCGGTGGAACCGACCGTGCCCCACACGCCGTAACAGAGCATGTTGCGCTCACGGTTCGCGACCGGCACCCAGTTCGCCGTCATGTGGTGCATGTACTTGGCGCGGTTGTGCCCGATGATGTCGATGAACTCGTGGATGTAGACCTTGTCGTTCGCCATCTTGCGGCATGTTGGCACGTCGACACCCAGCGGTACGCTGGCCGGGCCGTTCGACCTCGGGGAGCACCGTGATGAAGACCGAAGACATGATCATGATCAGCGTCGACGACCACCTCGTCGAGCCGCCGGGCATGTTCGACGGGCGCCTCGAGGCGAAGTTCGTCGACGCTGCTCCGAAGGTCGTGCACACCGAGACCGGTGACGATGTGTGGACGTTCAGCGGCGAGGTGATCCCGAACATCGGGCTCAACGCCGTGGCCGGTCGCCCCAAGGACGAGTACGGCGTCAACCCCACCTCGTTCGAGGAGATGCGCCCCGGCTGCTACGACGTCGACGAGCGGGTGAAGGACATGAATGCGGGCGGTGTGCTGGCGTGCATGTGCTTCCCGTCGTTCCCCGCCTTCTCCGGTCGACTGTTCGCCGCGTGTGAGGACAAGGACCTCGCGCTCGCAGTCGTGCGGGCCTACAACGACTGGCACATCGACGACTGGTGCGGTCGTCACCCTGGCCGATTCATCCCGATGGCGATCCCGGTCATGTGGGATCCGCAGCTGGCCGCCGCCGAAGTGCGCCGCGTCGCCGAGAAGGGCTGCCACTCCCTGACATTCACCGAGAACCCCGCCGCCCTCGGCTACCCAAGCTTCCACACGCCGCATTGGGATCCGTTGTGGAAGGCACTCGTCGACACCGGCACCATCCTCAACATCCATCTCGGCTCGTCGGGGAAGCTCGCGGTCACCGCGGTGGACGCGCCGATGGACGTGATGATCACGCTGCAGCCGATGAACATCTGCATGGCCGCGGCCGATCTTGTGTGGTCGCGCGTGTTCCGTGAGTACCCGACACTGCGCGTCGCCCTCTCCGAGGGTGGCACCGGCTGGATCCCGTACTTCCTCGACCGGCTCGACCGCACCTACGACATGCACCACCTCTGGACCGGTCAGGACTTTGGGGATCGCATGCCGTCCGACGTCTTCCGCCAGCACTTCCTCACGTGCTTCATCGCCGACCCGATCGGGGTGGCGATGCGCGACGAGATCGGCATCGACAACATCTGCTGGGAGCAGGACTACCCGCACTCCGACTCGTCGTGGCCGGAGGCCCCCGAGGAGCTCCACCGCGTGGCGAAGAAGTACAAGGTGCCCGACGCGGACATCGACAAGATCACCTACGAGAACGCCATGCGCTGGTACCACTTCGATCCGTTCGCGCACCGAGCCAAGGAAATGTGCACCGTGGGTGCGCTACGCGCCGAGGCCAAGGGGCACGACGTCTCGATCCGCTCGATGGACCAGGGCCGTCACGCCAACGCCGCCAAGATCTCCCTCGGCGAGCTCGCTGCACAGACCACCGCATAGTTACGACACGCGGTTGGAGGGCCACTCCGGGCGGTAGTAGCCGTCGAAGCGGAGCTGACCGCCGCGCAGCTCGCGGATCGTGAGGAAGTCGCCCTTGTAGCCCTTGTGGTCGCCGGGACCGAACTGGATGTAGCACGACGGGCCGCCGTTGGTTGACGGCATCCAGCGGATGCGCTCCAGTCCGTCGTTCACGTCTTTCGGCGTCGGGATCTTGGCGTTGGCGATGCCGTGGATCGCGGCGCGCGCGGTGTCGTAGGCGAGGGCAACGACGACGTTGCGAGTGTCGCGACCGAAGCGCTCCTTGAACCGCTTCACCATCGCCTCGTAGTTCGGGTTCATGCCGTCTTCACCGAGCTGGTCGACACCGTGCCAGCCTTCGAGGCCTTCCGCCCATGCGTTCGAGTTGGAATAGAACATGAACGCGGTGCCCATCACGCGCGGTGGATCCCAGTCCAGCGCACGGAAGGCGTCGGCGAAGTGGAAGGTCGAGTAGCCGTAGCCGCCGTAGTAGATCCCCTCGGTGCCCATCGCGCGCATCTCTTCGAGATGCTCCTTGAGGTTGCGCGGGTTGGGTTCGAGCCGCACCTCGCGCGTCACCGTGAGACCGAGGCGCAACGCCTCGTCACGGAAGAAGTCGGCGTAGTCCTTGCCTGACGAACCGACCTCCCAGAACATCCCGACCTTCTTGAAACCCTGCTGCCACAGCCAGTTGGCGCACATCACGCCTTCAGTGGGGATGTCGCCGTTCGCGACCGTGTAGCAGTACGCGCTCGAGAAACGGTGCGCACCGGTCCACCCGATGACGGGCACACCGATCTCGTCGGCGTGGGGTTGGAGGGTGAGGCAGTTGTCGGAGATCATCGGCCCGAGCACGACGACGCATCCCTGCTCGACGAGCCACTTGTAGCCCTCGATGACCTTTCGGTAGTTCTCGCGCGGGAGACCGCGCGCATCACACGTGACGATCGAAACCGGGGAGCGACCCCACACGCCTTCGTTGAGCGCGTCTTCGATGGCGAGGATCGTCGGATCGATCCAGTCGGCGAGCAGCTGGCCGAGGTCCATGTCGACGAGCACGCCGATCTTCACTGGCTCGAACGGGTCGCCCTGGGTCTGGAGGCCACGCGTCGGCGGGTAGACGACGATGTTCGCGACAGCCTTCTCGTTCGCGGTGCCACCGCCCTCGTACCACGATGAGCCTTCGCCGCCGTCGCCCTCGAGGTACGAGCTGGTCCCGAACTTCACGTTGCAGGCGGCCCGGTCGGCCTGCGCGATCCCGAGATCGACCGGCGCGTCGAACATCCGCTCCGCGTATTGATGATTGGTCATGGCGCGGAACCTAATGCGGCGTCAGGCGTAGCGGGAGGCGATGTTGTCGAGGATCGTGGCGAGCTGCTCGGGATGCGTGACGGCCGGGATGTGCCCGGAGTCGATCTCCTCCACCTCGGGCGGTGTTGGGAGCCTCGCAATGTTCGCGTCCTGGAGTGCCGGTGGGGTCGGCCGGTCGCGCAGGTGCTTGATGTAGGTGGTCGGCACTTCAGCGATCGATGACCAGTGCACTGGCTGGAAGTAGAAGTTCATCGAGTCCCTCACGCAGCGCACCGGGTCGTTGATCCACTCGATCAGGTCGTCGGGGAGCGGGTCACCGCCGTAGGCCTCGCGCACCTTGTCGGCGGGCTCGGGCCCGGGGGTCTGGAGCACCCAGCCGTCCCGACGCGCCGACTCCATCCCCATGATCACCCGGTCGCGGTGGGACTCCTTCATCACGTCGAGCCCTGTGCCCGCCTCGGGCGGCACAGTCGCCGCGTCCAGCACGACGTGCCGAACTCGTGGTGCGAGGGCAGCACCGATGCCTGGCACGAACAAGCCGCCCGACGAGTGACCGACCAACACGATGTCGTCTGCGACGGCCCCACGCACATCAGTGACGGCCGAGTCGACGCACTCCTCGACGGTCAACGTCATCAGGTCCGCGTCCTTGCCGGCGCGACCGGGCAGGTCGACGGCGAAGGCTGCGTGATCCAGGTGCGCAAGCAACCGGTCCCAATAGCGCGACGACATCCCGCCGCCGTGCACGAGGACGAACGTGATGCTCACGAAAGCGCTGGGAGCACCTTGTCGACGATGCGCTCGAGGTACGGCCACGCGACCTTCGGCGGCAGCCCACCGATCAACGGGTGCAGCGGGAGCAAGCCGGCCGTCTTCACGTACTCGACCGCTTCGTCCACCGTGAAGATCTGGTGCGCGCGCTTCTCGGCGCGCAGCTCGTCGACCGACTCCGCGTGCGACAGGCTCGCCGTGTGCGAGTTGCCGGGGTTCCACGATGAGTACATGCGCGCGTCGTGGAGCATGTACGAGCCGAGCTCGTTCCACGCAGCGTCGAGGTCGTCGGCGACGAACACGATCGACGGCATCTCGGGGTCGGCGAGCGTGCACGAGCCCGGTTCGTGACCGGCCTCCGCGCATGCCTCGCGATACGCCGGCTCGAGCTCTGGGAGGTTCGTCTGCGCGAAGAAGTCGAGGCCGTGACGACCGGCGCGGCGCGCTGCCGCGGCCGAGCCACCCCCGTACGCGAGCGTCGGCCCGCCCGGCGTGAACGGTGCCGGCGTCACGTGCACCTTCCGGCCTTGGTACTCGAACGGCTCGCCAGTGAACGCCTGCTTCAGCACTCCGAGCCGCTCGTCAGCGAGCGCGCCGCGCTTGTTGATGTCGAGGCCGAACATCGCGAACTCCTCGGGGCGGTAGCCCACGCCGAGCACGTGCGAGACGCGCCCCTTGCTGAGGTGGTCGAGCACGACCATGTCCTCGGCGAGCCGCACCGGATCCGAGAACAAGAACAACGACGCCGCGATGAGGATCGGGACGGTCTCGGTGTGGGTGGCGATGGCGCCAGCCATCATCAGCGGCGAGGGGATGTAGCCGTCGGAAGATCCGTGGTGCTCCGACAGCGCGATCGCTACTGCGCCGCGGGTCTCGGCCCATGCCGCCATCTCGATCGCCGTCGCGTAGAGCTCGCTTGGTGGAGTGGTGCCCTCGGGCGCCCGCAGGTCAAAGCGCATCATGTACATGCCAAAGATCCTATTTGACCAATTGGTGGGGATGATCTACGTGAAGTCAGAGCCGCCATCCACGTTGACGTTGGCGCCGGTCATGTAGGAGTTGCGCTTCGACGCGAGGAACGCGATCACCGCACCGATCTCGGGCGGTGCACCCGCCCGCGGCAGGTGCGCGGGGTGACCGAAGTGCTCCTCGATGCCGCTCATGATCCCGTACACGTCGGTCGGATCGATCTTCACGCTCTTGGCCCACGCCTGTACAGCTTCGGTGGCGATGGTCCCGGGCGACACGGTGTTCACGAGGATCTCGTCGGCCGCGAGGCTCTGCGACAGGTTCTTGGAGATGCTCGTGACCATCGCCTTGGCCGCGGTGTACGCAACGAGCCCGGCACTCTGACGCTTCGTCGAGTGCGCCGACAGGTTCACGATGCGTGCCCACTCCGCATTGCGCAGCAGCGGGAGCGCGGCCCGTACGCACCGGATCATCCCCATCGCACCGACGTCAATGGTGGCGAGCCAGTCCTCGTCGCGGAGATCGTCGAAGCCACCGACACCACCGGGACCGGTGGCGTTCACGAGGATGTTCAGCGAACCCCAACGCTCGCCGACTGCGGCGAACGCCGCGGTCACTTCATCGGGCTTCGTGATGTCCATCGAGTACCCGAAGGCGTCTGGGCTGCCCCGCTCAGTCAGCTCGGCGACGGTCGCGTCCAGGTCGGCCTGCGTCCTGGCCATGATCGCGACGCGCGCGCCGTCGTCGGCGAAGCACTGTGCCGCAGCGCGACCCATTCCCTCCGTGCCGCCCTGCACGACCGCCGTCGCACCGGCGAGACCGAGATCCATTGCGCTACGGCAGCGCGGCGCAGCCGGTGATCTCGATGTCGCCCTGACCGGTCGGCGTGTATGCGTCAGCGCTGTCGTTGAACCGCAGGTTGATCCAGGCGACCATGTCGTCGAACGACGGCCCGATCACCCGGGCGTGTGACTGGCCCGGGTACACCCACCGCTCGATCGCGGGGATCTCGGGGCAGATCTGGCCGATCAGAAGCTGACTGGACGCGGTCGGGATCTGCTCGTCGTCGCCACCGTGGATGATCAGCAGCGGCGCGTCACTCGCACTCGTGAAGTTCTGCGGGTCCATCGCGGACAAGAGCTCTTGCCACTCCGGGATCTCGAACGGGTTCCCGAGCGTGACGTCTTCCACCGTCACGTCCGCGAACCGCTCCCCGAGGTCACAGGTCTCCTCGAGCGCGTCGAGGAGCTCGATGCCCTCTGGCGTCAGCGTCTTCTCGAGTGGCGCCGCTTCGTCGCCATAGGCGGCGTGCAGACCGCCGGCGGCCATCAAGAGGTAGTGCTTGAAGTCGCTCGTGATCAGGAAGTCATAGAGAAGGTTGAACTGCGACGGTGGCGCACCCGCCACGACGCCATGCAAGGTGAGGTCGGGCGCGTAGTCCTCGGAGATGCGCAGCACGTGCATCGCGGTGTGCCCACCTTGCGAGTGACCCCACGCGACGTAGTCGGGCCCGGCCTTCGCAGGCTTGAACGATCCCGCGGCACGCACGATGTCGATCGTGTCGCGCGCCGCGTTCTCACCTGCGATGTAGGGGTGCAAACCGGGTGTGCCTTCGCCTTGGTAGTCGGTCGCCACCACGAGCCAACCCTGAGCAAGCAGCGCGTTCGCTTGCGGCGCGGCCTCGGCCGGCTCGAGCGACGCCGCGCACTCATCGGCCATCCCGTTGGTACCGTGCGCCCACGAAAGAACCGGGAATCCGCCCGACGGTGCCTTCGCTTCCGGCACGACGATCACACCGGTGACGGGGATGACGTTGTCGTTGAGGTCGAGCGTCGTGTACATGACGCGGTACACGGTGCCGTCGATCTCGGGCGCCTTCACCTTCTCGGACTTGATGATCTTCCCTGGCTTGCCGGGGAGCTCGGCGGGAACCGAGTAGAAGTCGGGCAGCCCCGGTGGCGCCTCGACCGCTTCGCTCTCCTGCTTGGCGTTCTTGGCAACGGCCGCAGTCGCCAGCGCGCCAGTCGAGAGCAGCGCCACGCCGAGCGTGAGCGCCACGAACCTCTTCATTCCCCGTCTCGTCATGGCATCAGCCTCGCGCGACGGGGGGTTCCGGCGCCGAACGGACCGGGTACGTGTCACCGGTACCCTTGGAATGCGCGGGCAGTGCGAGAGGTTGCCATGCGAGACAGGGATTGGAAGGTGCCCCCGGCGGACGACGGGGTGCACATGACGGAAGGCAGCGAGATGACGGACGGTTCGCGAGCCGTCGATCTCCCCGATGCACCCGACTGGCGGGGCATCAACCACCTCGCACTGGTCACGCCCGACATGGACGCGACCGTGCGCTTCTACGCCGGCGTGCTGGGCATGCGGCTCGCGGCCACGCTCATGGCCGGACCGATGCGCCACTACTTCTTCGAGATGCACGACGGCAACACCGTCGCGTTCTTCGAGATCAAAGGCATGGAGACGTTCGCGAAGCCGGCGGGCGGACCGCCAGATCGCGCGATCCAGCTCGACCACCTGTCGTTCAACGTGCCCGACGAGCACGCGCTCGAGCTGCTGCGCAAGCGACTGCTTGCCGCCGGCTCCGAGGTCACCGGGGTCGTCGACCACGGGATCATGCGCTCCATCTACTTCCACGACCCGAACGGCATCGCGCTCGAGGCGTCGTGGTGGGTCACCGACGTGACCGGTCGCCCGTCCGACTACACCGACGACGGCGTCTACGCCGATCCCGACCCCGTCCCCGCAGTCGAAGAGCTCAGGCGCGGCGGCATCGAGTCACTCCCGAAGACTCACCTCGTGTGACCCCAAGGTTTTTCGGCACGCTGAACCCAACTCTGCGTTGTTGAGCGTGCCGAAAACCCGGTGGTTAGCGGAAGCCGATGGAGACGTCGCTGCCGGTCACTGCTTCGTAGAGCTCCATGCCGGCCCAGATGCCGACGACGATGCCGACGACGTGCAGCACGATCGCGTAGGTGCGCTGCTTGCGCTGCGTGGCATCGGGATCGGGTGGCGGCGTGCCGCCGGTGCTCATGTTGAGACGCTGACGCAAGCTCATCTGCGGATAGAGGTTCCGGATGCGCGACTCGCGCCCCTTGAGCACCGCGAAGATCAACAACACCAGTGGCACGCCACCCATGAGCACGAACACGATCCCGCAGATGATCCAGCCCGCTTCCGCGCCGCTCGCGAACTCGGGTGGTGGTGAGATCCCGTAGTCGAAGAAGTTGAACCCGAGCGACAGGAACAGAGCGGGCCACGCGAGCAGCACGAGGTTGATCGAGAAGGTGTTGATCGCGTAGATCGCGAGCGCGATCAGCCCGAGGAAGATCGAGCCGACCAACAGGCCGGGCACTCCATCCGGGCACTCCACCCTGGGTTCGAACGGCGTGTTGCCGCTGGCGCACACCCCGCCGATGTCCATGATCGCCCGCATCGACAGGAACAGCACGCAGAGCGCTCCCGTCGTGCCGACGAGGCCGATGAACGTCCAGAACACCTTGCGGACGACGATCGAGGTCGGCGTGTGGGAATCGATCCTGCTCATCCGAGCACGACTCCGCTCCGCCGTCCCGCTCGTCCGAGCACGACTCCGCTCCGCCGTCCCGCTCGTCCGAGCACGACTCCGCTCCGCCGTCCCGCTCGTCCGAGCACGACTCCGCTCCGTCTCATCCGCTCTGGTCGACTCCGCTCCGCCGTCCCGCTCGTCCGAGCACGACTCCGCTCCGTCTCATCCGCCCTCTCTGACGCGCGAACGTTACTGGTTCTTACCGGAAGGGCTTTGGACCGGGCACAATCAAGGTGGTGGGAAGAGGACAAGGCGGTGGCTGGTCCGACGATCCGGACTGGGGTCGGCCCCTCCCTCGGGGCTCGGGTCGACCGGGGCCGCGTCGCACGCCCGACTTCGACGACGGCTGTGACCGTCCCGCACCCCGACGGCGATCGGCCATCCACGACCCGTGGAGTCCACCGCGCTTCTCGATGCGGGGGCTGCCGGGCGGCGCGCCGGTCTTGTTCGGCGCGCTGACCCTCTTGATCTTCGCCTTCCTCTTGGGGCACTGCACCGCGGGTGGCGGGGGCGAGGACGACAAGTCGGCCGCGCCCACGGTGACCACCGCACCGACGACCACGACGACGGCGCCGGTCATCCTCCGCACGTACACGGTGAGCGAAGACGACACGCTCGCGAAGGTCGCCTCGAGATTCGGCGTCACCATCGAAGTCCTCACCTTCGTGAACAACATCGTGAATGCCAACTACGTCTTCGTGGGGCAAGTGCTGAAGATCCCACCCCAGGACTTCGTCATACCGACGACCACCACGCCGACGACGGCCCCGAAGAAGAAGAAGAACAACAACTGACCCGCGACCGGCCCGGGCCGATGGTTCCGCTGGGCAACTAGCCTCCCGGCTGCACGCGACCTCAGGAGGCGACGGTGGACGTACGCGAGCAGCTCTTCATTGGTGGCGAGTGGGTGGCGCCTGACGGCAAGGGCGCGATCGAGGTGATCTCGCCGCACACCGAGGAGACGATCGGTTCGGTGCCGGACGCGTCGCCCGCCGACATGGACCGCGCTGTTGCCGCCGCCCGTCAGGCGTTCGACGACGGACCGTGGCCGCGCATGATGGCTGCGGAGCGCGCCGAGGGGATCAAGCGCTTGTCGGCTGCGCTCCAAAGCCGCGCCGCCGACATCGCTGACATCATCTCGTCGGAGAACGGATCCCCGAAGTCCTGGTCGCTCATGGGTCAGGTGTTCTCGGCGACGATGGTGCTCGACACCTACGCCGGCCTCGCCACCAACTTCCAGTTCGAGGACCACCGCACCGGTGCGCTCGGCTCGCCGGTCGTCGTGCGGCGCGCACCCGTCGGCGTGGTCGCCGGGATCATCCCCTGGAACGTGCCGCTGTTCATCATGGCGCTCAAGCTTGGCCCGGCGATGGCCGCGGGATGTCCGATCGTGTTGAAGCCCGCACCGGAGACGCCGCTCGACGCGTACCTGCTCGCCGACGCCATCCTCGAAGCCGACCTGCCGCCCGGTGTCATCAACATCGTTGCTGCGGGTCGCGAGACCGGTGAGCACCTCGTGCGTCATCCAGGCATCGACAAGGTGAGCTTCACCGGCTCCACCGCCGTCGGCAAGCACATCGGTGAGATCTGCGGCGGCTCGCTGAAGCGACTCACGCTCGAGCTCGGCGGCAAGTCGGCCGCGATCGTCCTCGACGACGTGCAGCTCGACGACGCGATGCTCGGCAACCTCGTGACGTCGGGCGTCATGAACAACGGCCAGGTGTGTGGCGCGCAGAGCCGCATCCTGGTGAGCAAGAAGCGATACGACGAGGTGGTCGATGCCTTGGGTTCCACGCTTGGCGCGCTGCCGGTTGGTGACCCGCTCGACGAGGTGACCCAGATCGGACCGCTCGTGGCGAAGCGTCAGCAGGAGCGCGTGTTCGGCTTCCTCGAAGCGGGCAAGGCCGCCGGCGCCAAGGCGGTCATCGGGGGCAATGGGATGCCAGCGCATCTCGACAAGGGTTGGTACGTGGAGCCCACCGTGTTTCGCGACGTCACCAACGACATGAAGATCGCCCGTGAGGAGATCTTCGGTCCGGTGCTCTCGGTGATCCCGTACGACGACGAGGCGGAGGCGATCAAGATCGCCAACGACTCCGACTACGGGCTGTGCGGCTCGGTGTGGACGAGCGACGCCGAGCACGGCGCGGCCGTCGCGGCACAAGTGCGCACCGGTGTCGTCGCGATCAACTCGTCGATGATCCTCGACTTCAACGCACCGTTTGGTGGGTTCAAGCAGTCAGGCATCGGCCGCGAGCTCGGCCCGGAAGGGATCGACGCGTACACCGAGTACCAGACGATCATCCTGCCGGCGGGTTAACCCATGGCGTTCATGAGCACGGTCCGCTTCAACTGCGTGCAGCCGGGGTTGGAGCCGAACGAGATGAGCGCGCGGTACAAGGCGTTCGTCGAGATGGCGAAGTACGCCGAAGAGCATGGCGTCGCCATGGTGACGCTGGAGGAGCATCACGGCGCGGAGAACGGGTGGTCGCCCTCGCCGATGATGATGGCGGGGCTCGTCTTGGGCAGCACGAAGACGCTGGCGATCACCATCTCGGCGTTGTTGCTGCCGCTGCACGATCCGCTGCGAGTTGCCGAGGACCTCGCCGTGCTCGACCTCGCAAGTGGGGGACGGCTCACGACAGTGCTCGGGCTTGGGTATCGCCCTGAGGAGTACGCGCAGGCCGGGAAGGACTGGAAGCAACGCGGCAAGCTCATGGACGAGTGCGTCGACGCGCTGCTCAAGGGTTGGACCGGCGAGCCGTTCGAGCTTCGCGGCACGACGGTGCGGGTGACGCCGCGACCGTTCACGCAGCCGCATCCGATGGTGCTCATCGGTGGGACGAGCCAGCTTGCGGCACGGCGCGCCGCGCGTTTCGGGTTGCCGATGTTCGCGGCCGCAGCCGTCGACGGGCTCGAGGCGTACTACTACGAGCAGTGCAAGGAGCAGGGCACGCAGGGGTTCTTCATGGATCCAGGCACCGACTTCGCGAGCGTGCACGTCGCGGAGGATCCGGAGAAGGCGTGGAGCGAGCTCGGCGCTCACTTCTTCCATGAGGCGTCCGTGTACCACTCGTGGCAGACCCCCGACATCAAGTCGTCTGTGCACTCGAACGCGGGGAGCGTCGACGAGCTGCGGGCCGAAGGCATCTACCAGGTGCTCACGCCGGAAGAAGCGATCGAGCGCGGCACCACGTTCGGATCGATCAACGTGCACCCGCTCGTCGGTGGCATGCCGATCGACGCAGGGTGGGAGAGCCTTCGTCTCTACTGCGAGCAGGTGCTGCCGAAGCTCCCTGGCTGAGTGCCCAGAGTGCAGCAGCCGCGCGGGAGCCGTGTGCCAAGATGAGCACCCCTCTGGCAAGGAGCACACATGTCACGCCGCTCGGTCTTCGGAGTCCTCGTCGGTCTGATGCTGACGATCACCTTCAGTGCACCTGCGGGCGCGGGCGAGAGCCTGTCGAAGCCCGAATACATCAAGGCGCTGTCGAAGCCCGAATACATCAAGGCGGCCGATGACATCTGCCGCCAGGCCAACATCCTTCGCGACGAAGTGGCCCAGGGAGTGTTCGGCCAGCTCGCCGAGGGTGAAGAGCCCACGTTCGACCAGCTCTCCGAGTACGTGGCCGACGTCCAGCCGGTGACCCAGCAGGAGATCGACTCGTTGCGTGCACTCCCGGCTCCCGATGGCGACAAGAAACGCGTGAAGAAGATCTACAAGCTCGCCCAGAAGGGGTTGAACAAGATCGTTGCCGACCCCCACGTCTTGCTCTCGGGGCCTGCTCCCTTTGCCAAGGCCGACAAGGCCGCGCAGAAGTACGGGTTCGAGATCTGCGGCTCGGAGAGCACCGACTGACGTCCGATCAGCTCCCGTTCGACCCGAGCGTCGGGCCGGTCGGCGATGTCGACCCGACGTACACCGTCGGCGAGCTGAACCAGGCGATCGCGGCGTCGGTCGTCGGCACCTTCCCACGCCCGGTGTGGGTGCGCGGCGAGATCCAGCAGCTCAAGCGCTATCCGAACGGGCACGCGTACTTCGAGCTCGTCGAGAAGCACGAGACCCTCGGCGGCGTGCGGGCCGCGGTCAGCGTCGCGTTGTTCCGTGACGCGCGCATGGAAGTGAACCGTGCGCTGAAGAAGACGCCGGGCGTGGTGATCTCCGACGGCGTCGAGGTTCGCATCTGCGGTCGAGTCGACTACTACCCGAAGACGGGTCGGCTCCAGTTCAAGATGACGGGGATCGATCCCGTCTTCACGGTCGGCAAGTTGGCGGCCGATCGTGACCGCGTGCTGCGGGTGCTTGCCGAGGAAGGCATCCTTCGCGCCAATGCCGCGCACGACGTGCCGCTGGTACCGCTGCGCGTCGGGCTCGTCAGCAGCGGAGGCAGCGCCGCCTTCCGAGACTTCGCCCACGAGCTCGAGGTCAGTGGGCACGCGTTCCAGGTGGCGCATGTGGACGTGCGAGTACAGGGTGTGGGCGCATCCCGCCGAGTCGCCTACGCCCTGCGCCAGCTCGCGACCTTGGCGCTCGACGTCGTCGTGGTCGTGCGCGGGGGTGGCGCGCGCAGCGACCTCGCTGCGTTCGACGCCGAGATCGTCGCTCGTGCTATCGCCGGAATGCCGGTTCCTGTCTTCACCGGCATCGGTCACGAAGTCGACCGCACGGTGTCCGACGAGGTTGCGCACACCTGTTGCAAGACGCCAACGGCTGCGGCCGCCCTGCTCGTGGAGCACGTCGACGACTTCGACGCGCGCCTCGCGTGGTTCGGCCACCGCGTGTCAGCCCACGCGCATCGCGCGTGCGCGTTGGCTCGCCGCCAGGTCGACGATCTCGCTCGTCGGGCGCGCCGGTCCGCGCCCGGGGTGCTCGCACGACAACGACACGCGCTCGACGGGCACCGTCACCACCTCGCCGACGTGGGTCGGCGGAGCACGCGTCGCGCCGGCCAGCGCCTCGACGCCGCGCAAGACCGGCTGCGGGCGCTGGATCCGCGGCGTGTGCTCGAGCGTGGCTACACGATCACGCGCGACGCGGGCGGGAAGGTGGTGCGGGCCGCGTCGGCCGTCACCAAAGGTGACACGCTCGTCACCGAGACGGCTGACGGTTCCGTGCGCAGCACGGTAGAGGAGGGTTGATGGCGAAGGAGCCGGGCTACGCCGACGCCATGGGCGAGCTCGAGGAGATCCTCGAGGAGCTCGAAGGTGACGATCTCGACGTGGACGTGCTCGCCGATCGCGTGCGTCGCGCGAGCGAGCTGATCAAGACCTGCCGGGAGCGCATCACGCGCGCCGAGGACGAGCTCGAGAGCATCGTCACCGACCTCGATGACTACGACGCTGGCGACGAGGACGACGAGCCGGACGACGACGAGGACGCCGTCGGGCAGTAGCGTCTTCGCCAGGCCAGGACGGCAGGCGGAGAGGGTGGCGCATGCCCTTCGTGCTGGGTGTCGACTCGTCAGCGCACGCGACCACGGTCGAGCTGCGTGACGCGGAGACCGGCGAGCTCTTCGGCGAAGGCAAGTCGCGGTACGACCACGCGGACGTCGCGGAGCAAGACCCGCTGATGTGGTGGAACGCGCTCGTCGACGCCCGCCGAGATGCTGGCGGCGCGCTCGGTGTGAACGGAGTCGCGGCCGCGGCCCAGTCACCCGGCGTCGTGCTGCTCGACGGCGAAGGCCAGGTGATCCGACCGGCGGTCTTGCACGCGGATCGTGATGTGGCCCGCGTGGCGGACTCACTCGTCGAATCACTCGGCGGACCCGAAGCGTGGATCAGTGCGACAGGGTCGGTTCCCGATTCGTGGCCGGCGATTGCGCGCCTCGCATGGTTGAGGCGCACGGAACCGGAGTCGTTCGCGCGCATCGCGAAGGTCATGTCGCCGCATGACTGGTTGACGTTCCGCCTCAGCCGCAAGGTGGTGACCGATCGTGGTGACGCGTCGACCACGGGCTTCTACTCACCTCGCGATGGAGAGTGGCGCACCGACATCCTCGGCCTCGTGGATCCCGACAAGAGCTGGGGACCGTGCTTGCCGCGGGTGCTCGAAGCGAGTGGATCCGCCGGTGATCGTGAGGGCGTGACCATCGCCGCGGGCACGGGAGCGACGATGGCGCTCGCGCTCGGGCTCGCGCTCCAGCCGCGTGACGTCGTCGTGTCACTCGAACCCGCACGGGTGTTCTCGCTTCGAGAGCGGCCGACCGAAGATGTCAGCGGGCGAGTTGTCGGGCTCGCCGATGTGACGGGTCGTTTTCTCCCGGTGGTCCGCGCGAGCGGGCCTGCGCTCCTCGATGCGTTTTCTGGCGTGCTCGGCGTCGACCCGAGCCGGTTCGACCGGCTCGCACTCGAAGCGCCCCCGGGTGCGCGCGGGATCACACTGCTGCCCGAGGAGTCGGCGGCGCCCGGCCGTCCCGCGCGTCCGGGTGTGCTGACGGGTTTCGATTCCAGTGCCACGCCGTCGTTGATCGCGCGTGCCGCGGTCGAGGGTGTCGCACATCGTCTCCTCGATGACATCGACGCGTTGCGACAGGCGGACGTGCCGGTCGGTGGACGAATGATCCTGGTCGGCGCGAGCCGCAGCCACGCCCTCTCCCAGGTGCTCGCCGACCTCTCTCGGCGACCGGTCGCGGTCCCGAAGGGCAACCGTGTCGTGGCCGGCGCGTGCGTGCTCGCCGCGTCCGCCGTGACCGGCGCGCCGCCCGGGGAGATCGCCGACGCGTGGCGCCTGGACCGCGCTCGCGAGCTCGAACCAGACCCGAATGCCGATGCCGAGGAGCTGCGCGCCTCCTACCGACAGGCCACGGCTGATCGGAGGCAGTAGCTCAGGAGCGTGCCTTGCGCTTCCGGTGCCACCGCACGCCGCCTTCGAGCGCGGCGAGGATCGTGTCGTTGTCGCGTGACAGGCGGTGGTGTACCCAGCGCTCGAGCCCGAGGCGCCGCATCCACGGGTTGAACGTCTCGTACGTCTCTTTGAAGTGCACGCGGGTGCGACCGTTTCCGAGGTCAACGAGGCGCGTGTGCCCGGTGGCGCGGGACCACAACGGCTTGCCGACCGCGTCGTAGCGCCACGACTCGAACGGCTTCACCTCGGTGAGCCACTCCCACGACTGGCCCACGCCGCCCGAGCCGAGGATGCGGGGGACGGGGAAGTGGCAGTGACGCACGAGCCCTTCGCCGATCTCGTCGCCCGGGTGGAGGATGTCGATGCGGGTGTTCACATCACGCGGCTGAGGACGGTCATCGCCGCGGTACCAGAAGACCTCCCACACCTCTTCGGGTGGCGCGTCGAGCTCGACCGAGAAGTGGTGCTCTTGCACGAGGCCGAATGTACCGTGGCCCCGTGGCGTCATCACCCGGGGTCGAGCCGAAGTCCAAACCACAGATCAGCGATTCGTTGCTCGACCTGGTCGGGAACACGCCGCTCGTTCGTCTCGGCCGCGTCGGCGCCGACCTCTCGTGCGACCTCGTCGCGAAGCTCGAGATGTTCAACCCCGGCGGGAGCGTGAAGGATCGACCCGCGATCGCGATGATCGACGACGCCGAACGCAAGGGACTCTTGAAGCCAGGCGGCACGATCGTCGAGCCGACGTCGGGCAACACCGGTGTGGGGCTCGCGATCGTCGCGGCGCACCGCGGATACAAGTGCGTGTTCGTGATGTCCGACAAGATGAGCGACGAGAAGGTCGCGCTGCTGCGGGCGTACGGCGCGGAAGTGGTGGTGTGCCCGACGGCAGTGCCGCCGGAGCACCCCGACTCGTACTACTCAGTTGCCGACCGGCTCACGAACGAGATCCCTGGCGCGTTCCGTCCGAACCAGTACTACAACGACGCGAACCCGGCCGAGCACGAGCGCAGCACGGGCCCGGAGGTCTGGGACCAGACGGCCGGACGGATCACGCACTTCGTGGCCGGTGTCGGCACCGGCGGCACGATCACCGGGGTGGCGCGCGCGCTCAAGGCGAAGAACCCGGACATCCAGGTGATCGGCGCCGATCCCGAAGGGTCGGTGTTCTCGGGCGGCACCGGTCGGCCGTACCTCGTCGAGGGTGTCGGCGAGGACTTCTGGCCGCCCACGTACGACCCCGCGCTCGTCGACCGCACGATCATGGTGAGTGACGCGGAGTCGTTCGCGGCGGCGCGGCGCGTCACGCATGAAGAAGGTCTGTTGATCGGTGGGTCCGGTGGCACCGCGGTGCACGCCGCCCTTGTGGTTGGCGCCGAGCTCGGGCCAGAGGACCTCGTTGTCGTGCTGCTTCCTGACTCCGGTCGCGGCTACATCTCGAAGATCTTCAACGAAGAGTGGATGATGCGCTTCGGCTTCCTGCGGGCCGACGGACCGGTCGCGGGCGACGTGCTCGCCGTGAAGCAGTCCGCGCATGACGGGGCCGCGATCCCCGATCTCGTGCTCGTGACGCCCGACGAGCCGGCGCGTCACGCGTTCGCGCTCATGCGCGACCTCGGCGTCTCGCAGGTGGTAGTGAGCGTCTCCAAGGAGCCGCCGCTGGCGGCCAAGGAAGTCAGCGGCACGCTCACTGAGCTCCAGCTGATGGACAAGGCGTTCCTCGATCCGAGCGTGCTCGACCGCCCGGCTGGCGAGGTGATGGAGCCGGCGCTGCCGATGGTCGGCATCGGTGAGGCAGTGACCGACGTGGTCGATCACCTCGACCGCGCACCGGGCGTGCTCGTGCTCGACGGTGGTCACCCGATCGGCGTGCTCACCACGCACGACGTCCTCGGCTTCCTCGCGGCAAGGTCTCCCGGATGAGCCCACAGGTCGGGGACGGGTTCGAGACGCGGGCGGTGCATGCCGGGCAACCGGCCGATCCGCAGACCGGAGCCGTGATCCCACCGATCTCGCTCGCGACGACGTTCGCCCAATCCCGAGCAGGTGAGCACTCGGGCTACGAGTACGCGCGCACAGGGAACCCCACGCGTCGCGCGCTCGAGGAGTGCATCGCCTCACTGGAGGGTGGTGCACATGGCCTCGCGTTCGCGAGTGGCATGGCAGCAGAAGACACCGTGCTGCGCGCACTTCTGGGACCGGGCGACCACGTCGTGCTCCCGAACGACGCGTATGGCGGCACGTACCGACTGATCTCACAGGTGCTGGGGCCGACCGGGGTGGAATGGACTGCGGCCGACCTCTCGGATCCCGACGCGCTTGCCGGCGCCGTCACCGATCGTACGAAGGTGGTGTGGGTCGAGACGCCGACGAACCCGTTGTTGTCATGCGTCGACCTTGCGGCGGTCGCGGAGGTCGCGCACGCGGGCAGCGCCAAGGTCGTGGTCGACAACACGTTCGCGACGCCGTACCTCCAGCAGCCGCTAGCACTGGGTGCTGACGTCATCGTGCATTCCAGCACGAAGTACCTCGGCGGCCACTCCGACGCGGTCGGCGGACTCGTCGTGCTCGACGACGACGAGCTCGGTGAGCGGCTGGCCTACCTCCAGAACGCCGTTGGCGCGGTCCCGTCGCCGTTCGACTGCTACCTCGTGCTGCGCGGGATCAAGACGTTGCCGGTGCGGATGGATCGTCACTGCGACAACGCGCGGGCGGTGGTGGCACGACTCAGCGAGCACCCCGGCGTCGCGAGCGTCCGCTACCCCGGACTCCCGACGCACCCCGGCCATGACGTGGCGCGCCGGCAGATGCGCGACTTCGGCGGGATGGTGAGCTTCCTCGCGGCGGGCGGCGAAGCCGCGGCACTCGCGCTCGTCAGCAGGACGCGCCTGTTCACGTTGGCGGAGTCACTCGGCGCGGTCGAGTCGCTCATCGAGCACCCGGCGCGCATGACGCATGCATCGGTCGAGGGCTCACCACTCGCCGTCGATCCCGCGCTCGTGCGCATCAGCGTCGGCATCGAATCCGCCGAAGACCTCGTCGCCGACCTCACACAGGCTTTGGACGCCGTGGCCTGACTCCCGCGCGGGCTTTTCGGCACGCTGAGTGTTGTGATGCAACAACCAGCGTGCCGAAAACCCCTGACGTCACGACTTCTGGCCGGTGAGCCTTCGCTGCTTGAACTGGGCGCGGATGTAGTCGCGGTTCATGAGCGCGATGAAGTCGATGCTGATCTCCTTCGGACACACCGCCTCGCACTCACGGTGGTTCGTACACGACCCGAAGAACTCCTCCATGGTGTCGACCATGTCGATCACTCGTGACCAGCGTTCGGGCTGGCCCTGTGGCAGCAGGTTGAGGTGCTGGATCTTCGCGGCGGTGAACAGCTGCGCTGCGCCGTTCGGGCACGCAGCCACGCACGCGCCGCAACCGATGCACGCAGCTGCGTCCATCGCGGCGTCCGACACCTCTTTCGGCACGAGGATGAGGTTCGCCTCTGACGCGGTGCCCGTCGGTGCCGTGATGTAGCCACCGGCTTCGACGATCCGGTCGAACGCGGAGCGGTCGACCACCAGGTCCTTGATGATCGGGAAAGCGTTGGCGCGCCACGGCTCGACAGTGATGGTGGCGCCGTCCTCGAACTTGCGCATGTGCAGCTGACACGTGGCGGTGCCCGATTCGGGACCATGCGCGCGCCCGTTGATCATCATCGAGCACGAGCCGCAGATGCCCTCGCGGCAGTCGTGGTCGAACGCGACCGGCTCTTCGCCCTTTTCGATGAGCTGCTCGTTGAGCACGTCGAACAGCTCGAGGAACGACATGTCGGGGCTGACTTCGTCGACCTCGTAGATCTGGAACGAGCCGCCGTCGTTCGGGCTGCGCTGGCGCCAGACGTTGAGCGTCACTTTCACTTGTACGACCTCTGGCTCGGGTGGGCGTACTCGAACTCGAGCGCTTCCTTGTGGAGCGCGGGCTGCGCGTGGTCGCCGGTGTGCTCCCACGCGGCGACGTACGAGAACTCGTCGTCGTGGCGGAGTGCCTCGCCGTCTTCGGTCTGGTGCTCGACGCGGAAGTGGCCGCCGCAGCTCTCCTCGCGGTGCAGCGCGTCGCGGCACAGCAGCTCGCCGAACTCGAGGAAGTCGGCAACACGCCCGGCCTTCTCGAGCGACTGGTTGAACGACTCGTTCTCGCCGAGCACTCGCACGTTGCGCCAGAACTCGCTGCGCAGCTCGGGAATCTCGGCGATGGCCTTCTCAAGGCTCTCGGCGCTGCGAGCCATGCCGCAGTCGTCCCACATGATCTTGCCGAGCTCGCGGTGGAACCAGTCGACCGAGCGCGTGCCCTTCACCGAGAGCATCTGCTTCACCTGGTCGCTCACTGCCGACTCGACCTCGGCGAACGCGGGGTCGTCGGTCGGCACCGGATCCTCACCGAGCAACGGTGCGAGCCCGTCGCCGATCGTGTTCGGGAGGATGAAGTACCCGTCGGCGAGGCCTTGCATCAGCGCACTCGCCCCGAGTCGGTTGGCCCCGTGGTCGGAGAAGTTCGCTTCGCCCAGCACGTAGAGGCCGGGCACGTTCGACATCAGGTTGTAGTCAACCCAGAGGCCACCCATCGTGTAGTGGACGGCGGGGTAGATGCGCATCGGTGCTACGTAGGGGTCTTCGCCGGTGATGCGCTCGTACATCTGCATCAGGTTGTCGTAGCGCTCGTCGATCACATCGCGTCCGACGCGCGCGATCGCGGTGCTCAGATCGAGGTAGACGCCATTCTTCTGCGGCCCGACACCGCGGCCCGCGTCGACCTCGTGCTTGGCAGCACGGGACGCGACGTCGCGGGGTACGAGGTTGCCGAACGCGGGGTAGCGGCGCTCGAGGTAGTAGTCGCGCTCTTCCTCGGGGATCTGGTTCGGTGGGCGCTCGTCGCCGAACTCCTTCGGCACCCAGATGCGACCGTCGTTGCGCAGCGACTCGCTCATCAGCGTGAGCTTCGACTGGAAGTCGTCGCTCGCGGGGATGCAAGTGGGGTGGATCTGAGTGAAGCATGGGTTTGCCATGTAGGCGCCACGCTTGTGGGCGCGCCAGATCGCGGTGACGTTCGACGCCATCGCGTTGGTAGAAAGGAAGAAGACGTTGCTGTAGCCGCCCGTCGCGAGCACGACCGCGTGCCCGGAGAACGAGCGCACCGCGCCGCTCACGAGGTTGCGGGTGACGACACCGACTGCACGTCCGTCCTTGATGACGAGGTCGAGCATCTCGGTGCGCTCGTGGAGCTCGACGTTGCCAAGGTGCACCTGACGGGCAAGTGCCTGGTACGCACCGAGCAGCAGCTGCTGACCGGTCTGGCCGCGGGCGTAGAACGTGCGCGATACCTGCGCGCCGCCGAACGAGCGGTTGTCGAGCAGGCCGCCGTACTCGCGGGCGAACGGCACGCCCTGCGCGACGCACTGGTCGATGATGTTCACGCTCAGCTCGGCGAGCCGGTACACGTTGGCCTCGCGGGCGCGGTAGTCGCCGCCCTTGATGGTGTCGTAGAAGAGACGGTGCACGCTGTCGCCGTCGTTCCGGTAGTTCTTGGCCGCGTTGATCCCACCCTGCGCGGCGATGCTGTGCGCCCGGCGCGGCGAGTCGTGGAACGTGATCATCGTGACCGCGTACCCGAGCTCCCCGAGCGTCGCGGCGGCCGACGCGCCAGCGAGACCGCTGCCCACGACCACGATGCGGAACTTCCGCTTGTTGGCCGGGTTGACGAGCTTCACGTCGAACTTGTGGTTGCTCCACTTGTCGGCGATCGGCCCCTCAGGGATGCGACCGTTGAGTCCGTTGGCCGCGGAGCCGGCGGCTTTGCCGACCGGCGGAGCAGGAGCCGCAGCTGGTCCAGGCGACCAATGCAGGCGCGTCATGGGTAGATCCCCGTTGTGATGATGAGCGGGATCGCCACGTTGCCGGTGGTGATCGCGCCGGCGAAGCCCATCGCGAAGTAGCGCCGCCAGGCGTTGTAGCGGGGGTTGTTGAGACCGAGGCTCTGGAACATCGACCACGCGCCGTGGAAGATGTGGATGCCGAGCGCGAGATTGGCGACGATGTATGCGATCGCAACCGGGACGCGCTCGAAGCTCGCAATCATGTTTCGATAGACGTTGCCGCTCTCGTATCCCGGGTTCACCGTCCCGAACGTGAGGTCGAGTAGGTGGAAGATCACGAAGAGGAGGACGATGACGCCGGTCCAACGCATCGTGCGAGAGGCGAAGTCGGCAGCCACGTAGTCGCGCGGGGACCGGTAGGCCTGGGGACGGGCGCGGCGGTTCATCATCGTCAGCTGGTAGGCCGCGACGATGTGGATGACGAACGCGCCAAGCAGCACGATCCGCATGCCCCAGAGCAACACCTCGTGGGGGAGTGCGGGCTCGCCGAGCTCGCGCAGCCACTCGGCGTAGTGGTTGATGTCGTCCTTGCCGAGGAAGACCTTCAGGTTCCCGACGAGGTGCGCGAGCACGTAGCCGAGCAAGATGATGCCGCTGATCGCCATGAGCCACTTCTTGGCGATGGCGGAGCGGTAGAAGGTGACGACGAACGGCGCGGGGCGACGACGCGTGCTCGCTGGAGCGTCGGTCAGATCCCCCGCGACTTTCGTCATCATTCCTCCCGGCCAGCGTTCGGCCAGCACTTCGACGCTAGCGCCAGAAGTTGCCGAATTTCCGATCCGGGTATGCACTGGGCAATGCAACGGCGGCTTTGCCGACCGCTGCATTTCGCGAGAGTCCGAAGCTTGCGAGGGCGACCAGAGAAGCCGGGTACGCTCCCGCGCCGTCCCCCGAAGGAGCACGCATCCATGACTCGACCCGGCACCCTCGGTGAGCTTCGTGCGAGCGGTTGGGTGTCGCGGCCCGTCAAGCAGGAAGTGCGCGAGAACGCGGTGCGGCGCATCAGCGAGCGCCAGCCCGTCGTCAGCGGTGTCGTCGGCTACGAGGAGACCGTGCTCCCGCAGCTCGAGAACGCGCTGCTCGCGAGCCACGACGTGATCTTCCTCGGTGAGCGCGGGCAGGCGAAGACCCGCATGATCCGCTCGCTCATCGGTCTGCTCGACGAGTGGGTGCCGATCGTCGCCGGCAGCGAGATCAACGACGATCCGTACGAGCCCATCTCGCACCACGCGCGTGTGCTCGTGGCCGAACGAGGCGACGAAGCGCCCATCGAGTGGGTGCACCGCGAGCGCCGCTTCGGCGAGAAGCTCGCGACGCCCGACACGTCGATCGCCGACCTCATCGGCGAGGTCGACCCGATCAAGGTGGCCGAGGGCCGGTACCTGTCCGACGAGCTCACGATCCACTACGGCCTCGTGCCGCGGACCAACCGCGGCATCTTCTCGATCAACGAGCTCCCCGACCTCGCCGAGCGCATCCAGGTGGGCCTGCTCAACGTGCTCGAGGAGCGCGACGTGCAGATCCGGGGCTACAAGATCCGGCTGCCGCTCGACCTGATGCTCGTGGCGTCGGCCAACCCCGAGGACTACACGAACCGGGGGCGCATCATCACCCCGCTCAAGGACCGATTCGGCGCCCAGATCCGCACGCACTACCCGCTCGACGTCGACATCGAGATGGACGTCGTCGAGCAGGAGGCGGTGATCCACGAGCCCGACGGCGTGCGCGTGTCGGTGCCGCCGTTCATGGCCGAGATCGTCTCGGAGATGAGCCAGCAGGCGCGCCGCTCACCGCACATCAACCAGCGGTCGGGCGTGTCGGTGCGCATGTCGGTCGCGAACTACGAGACGCTCGTGGCCAACGCGACGCGTCGGGCGCTGCGCAACGGTGAAGACGAGGTCGTGCCGCGGGTCAGCGACCTCGAGTCGCTGGCGTCGAGCACGGCCGGGAAGCTCGAGTTCGAGACCGTCGACGACGGGCGCGAGGAGCAGGTGCTCGAGCGAGTCGTCAAGGCAGCCGTGCTGGAGACGTTCCGCGCGAACTGCAAGCCCGAGAAGATGACTGAGCTCGTCACTGCGTTCGACGAGGGGCTCATCGTGCACACCGGCGACGACGTGCCCGCCGCGGAGTATGCCAAGTTGCTGTCCGATCTTCCGGGTCTGCGCGGCACGCTCAAGGACCTCGAAGTGGGGGAGACGCCCGCCGGTGTCGCGTCGGCCGTCGAGTTCATCCTCGAGGGCTTGCACCTCTCGAAGCGGCTCAACAAGGACGCCACTGGAGGCAAGGCCGCGTACCGCGGTCGCGGCGGACCGACGAGCTAGAAGCCGCCGCCGCTGTCGTACACACCGCACGCCTGGTTGGCGTAGCGGTTCACGTCGTCGACGGCCTCACGCACGGCGGGATCGTCCCTGATCGACGGATCGTCCTCGACGCGCTCGAGTGAGTCGAAGAACAGCGCGGCGTCGTCCTCGATGTCGGGCGGCGCGGTGCGGGCGAGCTCGGCGACGAGCTCGATCTGACGCTCGAGGTCGACCTTGCCCTGCTCGAGCTCACGCTCCAAGTGGCTGTCGTACCGATCCGCAGCCCGGCAGAACGCCTTCGACGCCTCCAGCTGCTCGGACGACGAACACCCGGCAACGAGCAACACCGTCACCAGAAGGAGACCGATCCGCCGCACGTCGTCAGTCTCTCTGCCCGTTCTCGCCTCACCCCAATCGAGCGGCCCGTGGCGAGGTGCGGGATACGGTGGCGGATGGCGTTGTTGGGCCGTCGCCGCAGGGATCGCGACAAGCGGGGGTTCCGCTATTCCGCATGGGATGGCACCCAACGGGGGTTCGACCTCGACGCCGACGCGCTGCTCGACGAGATGACCGACGACCTGCTGTACCACGGCGACCTGCACGCGTCGCTGCGTCGTCTCATGCAGCAGGGGATGCAGGACCGCAACGGCGAGCAGCTGATGGGCTTGCGCGACATGCTCCAGAAGCTGCGCGAGCGCCGCAAGGAGATGCTCGAGCACTACGACCTCGGCGGCGTCTATGAGGAGATCGCGGAGCAGCTGCGCGAGATCGTGGACCAGGAGCGCGAAGGCATCGAACGGCGCATCGACGAAGCGCTCCAGTCCGGTGACCGCCGCCGCCAGGAGATCGTCGACGACCTCGCCAAGGAGCGCCGCGAGCAGCTCGATCAGCTCCCGCCCGACCTCGCCGGCAAGGTCGAGTCGCTCCAGCAGTACGACTGGATGGACGACGCGGCGCGCCAGCGGTTCGAAGAGCTGATGGAACAGCTCAAGAACCAGCTGATGCAGAGCTACTTCAACCAGATGTCCGAAGGCATGCAGAACATGGATCCCGAGCGCATACAGCGGATGAAGGACATGATGGCCGAGCTCAACCAGATGCTCGAACAGCGCGAGCGCGGCGAGGAACCCGACTTCAAGGGCTTCATGGAGCGCTACGGCGACTTCTTCCCGCAGAACCCGCAGTCACTCGACGAGCTGCTCGAGCAGATGGCGCAGTCGATGGCGCAGATGCAGCAGCTGCTCAACTCGATGACGCCCGAGCAGCGCGCGCAGCTCCAAGGCCTGGCCGAATCGCTGCTCGAAGACATGGACCTGAGGTGGCAGGTCGACCAGCTCTCACGCAACCTCCAGCAGGCGTTCCCCAACCTGCCGTGGGAGCGCAGCATGAACTTCCAGGGCGACAACCCACTCTCCATGGGTCAGATGCCGGGCCTGCTTGACGCGCTCGGCGACATGGACGACCTCGAGCACCTGCTCCGCCAGGCCACGCAGCCCGGTGAGCTGGCCGAGGTCGACATCGATCGCGCCCGCGACCTTCTCGGCGACGACGCAGCCCGGTCACTCGAGCGACTGGCCGAGCTGGCCCGCATGCTCGAAGAGGCCGGCCTGATCGAGCAGCGCGAAGGCCGGATGGAGCTCACGCCCCGAGGCATCCGGGCCATCGGCCAGAAGGCGCTCGGTGATCTGTTCCGCAAGCTCATGAAGGACCGGGCCGGCAGGCACGACGTCGAGCGCACCGGCGTGGGGCACGACCCGGCGTACGAGCACAAGCCCTACGAGTGGGGCGACCCGTTCCACCTCAACGTCGAGGAGACGGTCAAGAACGCGATCTGGCGCCAGGGCTCGGGCACGCCCGTGCGTCTCACGCCCGACGACTTCGAGGTCGAGCGCACCGAGGTCGTGTCGCGCAGCGCGACGGTGCTGCTGCTCGACGTCTCGCTTTCGATGCCGATGCGCGACAACTTCCTGTCGGCGAAGAAGGTCGCGATGGCGTTGCACGCGCTCATCACGAGCCAGTTCCCGCGCGACTACTTCGGTCTCGTGAGCTTTGGACGAGTCGCGCGCGAGGTGCCGCCCGACCGTCTGCCCGAGATGAGCTGGGACTTCGAGTGGGGCACCAACATGCACCACGCGCTCCTGCTCGCGCGCCGGATGCTGTCGAAGCAGACGGGCACGAAGCAGGTGATCATGGTCACCGACGGGGAGCCGACTGCGCACATCATGCCGAACGGTCACCCCGACTTTCAGTACCCGCCGTCACCTACGACGATCGAGGAGACGCTGAAGGAAGTGATGCGGTGCACGCGTGACGGCATCCGCATCAACACCTTCATGCTCGACGAGAGCTACTACCTCCGGAACTTCGTCGAGCGCATGATGCAGCTGAACCGTGGCCGCGCGTTCTTCACGACGCCCGACACCCTCGGCGACTACGTGCTCGTCGACTTCCTCGAACAACGCCGCTCGCGCAAAGCGAGCTAACGCTAGAGATTTGAGAACGTACGCACGAGTCCGAGCACGATCCAGAGCATCGCCAACAGCGAACAGTACGAGCCCGCAGCGGCAGGCGGCAGGCGGCAGCCGGCCTGAAGACGTCGATGAGGTTCTTGAGGTAGGGCACGTCTTGGGTGACGCGGTCGTGCGCGAGCTCAAGTGATCGGGAACCACCACAGCATCGACATCAAGCCGATCAACAGCGCCATCGAACCGAGCACCACGCCGGCGATCGCCTGGTACCGACCTTGGCGCTCGGTCGCGCTCGCGGTCGCCGCGCAGCCGATCCACCCGAGGACGACGGCGATGAACCCCAGCGGGACGCTCAACAGCCAGAGGATCGATGCGACGAGACCGACGATCCCGCAGATCAGTGAGGCGAGCGCGACACCGGTGCGTTGCGGCGGTGCGTAGGCCGGGGGGTACGGCGGATGCTGCGGGTACGGGGACTCGACGGGAGCGGTCATGGCTTCCTCCAGACATCAGGTGATGACCGGGGAAGCGCGTGCCGCGGGGACGACGGAACCGGGACCCCGCGCTGGCTCAGCCGTGACCTCTAGCCCGACAGTTCTCGTTCGTAGGCGGCGAGGGTGGCGTCGTCGAAGCAGACGAACCTGATCAGCTGGATCCCGGGCGGGGCGTCGTGGCGGCAGGTGCGTACGGCCACCTCCGTGGCCTCCACCAGCGGGTAGCGGTAGATCCCGGTGCTGATGGCCGGGAAGGCGATCGACTGGGCGCCGGCCTCCGCGGCCACTTCGAGGGACCGGCGGTAGGCCGATGCCAGCAGCTCGGGCTCGTCCTGCTCGCCGCCCGACCACACCGGCCCGACGGCGTGGACGATGAAGCGGGCCGGGAGGGCGAACCCAGGCGTCACCACGGCGCCGCCGGTGGGGCAGCCACCGATCGCCGAGCAGGCCTCGGCCAGTCCGGGCCCGGCGGCGGCGAAGATCGCCCCGCAGACCCCGGCGCCACGGGCCAACCCGGCGTTGGCGGCGTTCACGACGGCGTCCGTGGCCTCCGCGGTGATGTCGCCCAGGGCGGCGCGGAGGCGGGGTGGCACACCTCCACGGTAGGGCCGACCGGCGCACATGGCGTCAGATCAACGCTCGCGCCGAAGAAATCTCACCGGAAAAACGGATAAAACCGGACAATTGCCCGCGGGACGTGCAAGTTCCCCTTGCGCCCGCTCGTCGGGCTGGGTCAGAGTAACACTGTTGTAATTCCATCGGGGTCATTCGGAGAGGGAACAGCCGGTGAACGTGACGGATTTCATCCAGCTGGTGCAGGCCGAGAGCGACGAGAGCAGCCAGCGCTGGCAAGAGCGGGCCAACTGCCTGGGGGTCGATCCCGACCTCTTCTTCCCGGAGCGCGGGGCGTCTACCCGTGAGGCCAAGGCCGTCTGCCGGGGCTGCGAGGTTCGGGTCGAGTGCCTCGAGTACGCCCTAGCCCACAGCGAGAAGTTCGGGATCTGGGGTGGCCTCAGCGAGCGGGAACGGAGACGAGTTCGCCGCCAGCGGGCCCTGGAGCGCCGCCGCCTCGCCAGCGCCTAGGCCAGCGCCGACCCGGGGCTAGGCGCTCGGTGGGGCTTCGCCTCCCGAGCGCCGGCAGGAGCCGGAGCTTGCGGAGGCGACCAGAGATCTAAGTCTGGGTCTGGGCCCGGGCGACGACCCGGGCCTCGATGGTCTGGCGGTCCTCGAGGCCCGACCACGCTCGGAACTCGGTCGAGCAGCGCTCGAGCTCCGCCCTCGGCATCAGGCCGACGAGCTCCACCCGGGTGATCTCCCAGTCGTCCTTGCCCGCCAACCGGCGGACCGTCGTGACGGCGTCCTGCACCCCTGTCACCGGCAGGTCGACCAGGTTCATCGACACCTGCGCCGCACCTTCGGACTCCATCAGCAGACCCAGCGCCCGTACGCCCGGCATCCCGCCGTCGAGCTCGCGCACCTCTCTGGCCAGACGACGAGCCACGAGCACATCGTTGGTGTCGAGCCAGCAGTTCACCGCGACCAGCGGCGGCCGGGCCCCGACGGCCACGGCCCCGAGCGTCGGGTGCGGGTGTGCCGGGCCGATGTCGGGTGTCCGCTTGGTGAACGCGTCGGCTCGCAGCTCTGGCAGCGATCGCCGCTTCGGGTCCGCGTCGTCGTAGAAGAAGACCGGCACCGCGAGCTCTTCGACGGCCCACAACGCGAAGGCCGCGGCCGCGTCGGCCGCGATGTCGGGGTCCTCCTCGAGCGCGACGAACGGCACGACGTCGATCACGCCGACCCGCGGGTGCACACCCTCGTGTGCGGTGAGATCGACTCGCGCCGCCGCCACCTGCGCGAGCGCGCACACGGCCGTCTCGCTGTCACGCAGACCGGGTCCGGCCAACGTGAACACGGAACGGTGGTGGTCTTGATCGGAGTGCACGTCGAGCAGCGAGTCGCCGCACGCGGCCGCCAGCGCGTCGAGCACGGCCGCGTCGCGACCCTCCGCGATGTTCGGCACGCACTCGAGCATGTCTCTAGTCTGCCGAAATGCGTCTGGGCCTTGCGTTGCCGCAGTACGACTACTCGGTGAGAGGAGAGTCGCCGATCACCCTGCCAGTCGTGGCGGAATACGCCCGCACTGCTGAAGCAGCCGGCTACGACTCGCTGTGGCTGTCCGACCATCTCTTCCTCGACCTCGCCAAGTACGGCGGGTCCGACGAGCGCCACGGCGCGCTCGAGCCGATCGCCACGCTCGGCGCGCTCGCGCAGGTCGTGCCGCGAGTGCGGCTCGGAACGCTCGTGCTGTGCGAGGCGCTCCGGCCGCCGTCGGTGCTGGCCAAGGCGCTCGCCACGCTCGACTGCGTGACGGGTGGGCGCCTCGACATCGGCCTCGGCGCCGGCTGGTACGAACCGGAGTACGAGGCCATCGGGATGGCGATGCCCCCACCGGGAGCGCGGCTGCGCCGACTTCGGGAAGCGACCGAGCTCGTCTGCGCGCTCCTCGAAGGCGGGAAGGTGACGCACCAGGGTGAGTTCTTCGCGACCGACGAGGCGTGCGTCGACCCCACACCGATCCAACAGCCGCGGCCGCCGGTGTTCCTCGGCGGCAAGGGCGACAAGCTGCTCGCGACCGTCGCGGCCGTGTCCGACGGCTGGAACACCTGTTGGGCGTGGACGCCGGACGACTACCGCGAGCGCGTGGAGGTGCTCGAGCGTGCGTGCGCCGACGTCGGACGCGACCCTTCGACCGTCACCCGCTCACTCGGCCTCTACGCCCTCGTGGGTGAGGACGAGGCTGACCTCGCCGCGCGCTTCGACCGGCTGCGCGAGCGAAGCCCGAAGGGAGTGCTCGACACGTCGCTCGATGAGTGGCGCGTCGGCCGGCTCGTCGGCACGGTCGAGCAGGTGCGGGAGCAGGCGACCCGATGGGCCGGTCTCGGCGTCGAGGAGCTGATCCTCGGCGCTGGCGCGGTGCCCTTCCATGTGGGCGCGATGGAGGACGTCACCGCCCTCGCCGAGGTGCTCAAGGGGTAGGTGCGGCCGCCGAGCAGAGCGAGTGCGACCCGGCATATAGGGTGTCTGCGAACCCCAGGGAGGTCAAATGTTCGCCGTGTCTGTAGGTCCGACCGAGCTCCTCATCGTCCTGGGCATCATCTTGTTGCTGTTCGGCAGCACCCAGCTTCCGAAGCTGGCCCGCTCCATGGGTCAGGCCTCGAAGGAGTTCAAGAAGGGTGTCGCTGAGGGCGCCACCGACGAGGACTCCGGCACCACCACCTAGCCGTCCCGCGGCGCTCGATCGCCGCGCTCGGGAACCAGACGGCCAACCGCGTCGTTCTTGTGATGGCCGACGGCATCCCCACGTGGGAAGAGGTCGCCCGTGATCACGGGGGACTCCTCTATCGCGTGGCGTACCGCCTGGCTGGGAACCATGAAGACGCCCAGGATCTGGTGCAGGAGGCACTGCTCCGAGTCCGAAAGGGCCTCGAGCGCTACGAGTTGGGGTCCCTGGAAGGCTGGTTGGCCCGCATCGTGACGAACGTGTTCCTCGACGACGTGCGCCGCAAGCAGCGGCGACCGACCGACGCGCTCCCCGACGACGCGGAGCGAGTGCTGCCCGAGAGCCCGTCGGCTGAAGATGCCAGCGCGCAACTCGCTGACGAGATCCAGGCCGCGATCGCGGCACTCCCGGAGGAGTTCAGGGTCCCCGTCGTGCTGTGCGACGTCGCTGACCAGTCCTACGAGCAGATCGCCGCCGCGCTCGACGTGCCGCTCGGCACAGTGCGCTCGCGCATCCACCGTGGTCGCGGCTTGCTGCGCGACGCGCTGAAGGACTTTGAGCTGTGAACGACGAGTCCCTCCTCTCGGCGTACGTCGACGACGAGCTCGACGCGACGACGCGCGCAGAAGTCGAAGCGCGCGTCGCGGAGTCCGACGAGCTACGCGTGGTGCTCGACGACGTGCGCGCGATGCGCAGCGTGGTGCGTGGGCTCCCCGATGTCACCGCGCCCGCTGGCTTCTGGGAGCGGATGCTGGCGGCGGATGCCGACGAGGTCGTGTCGCTCGCGGACGAGCGGCGGCGGCGTCGACCGCGGACGCGCTGGTCGTTTGCTGGGGCTGCCGCGGCCGCGGCGATCATTGGCGTGGCCGCGATCCCGCAGCAAGAGCCGGTGCAGCCGCGCCTCGCAACGCTCACTCAGTCGCACTCCGACCGTGCGTCGCTCGACAACGACGTGGTCATCAACCTCGCGGGGGTCGTGGTGTCGCAGGATCTGGCGCCGTGATCGGAACGCGGCGCGCGCGACCCGCGCTCGCGGTCGTCATCGTTGCCACCACGGTGTGGTTGCCGGCTGTTCACGCCGGCGCGGGCACCCCTGATCGCGCGGAGAGGCTCTTGAAGCGCGCGCGTGAGGTGTCGGCAGAAGGGTCCTACGCCGGCATCGTCGAGGTCACCTGGCGCGACGACACGGGCACGACACAGTCGCAGCGCACGATCGCGCAAGGAGTCGAAGGCACGTTCGTCATCGGGATGGGTGTGCAGAGCAGCCACGGCGTCGGTGACGAGCGGTTCACGAAGGGCGAAGGCGACCCGACGCACGCGGAAGCAGGCAGCGGAGCCAAGAAGGCCCCGGCGCCCGGCGCGGCCTGGGAGCTCGAGGTCGTGGCCCGGCGACGGGTCGCGTACCGCCCCGCAGTCGTGATTGCGGCTCGCGACGACGACGGCCGCACGCGGGCGAAGTTCGCCGTCGACCGCGAGACGGGCCAACTCCTTCGAAGAGCGGTGCTGAATCGCAGCGGTGACGTCGTGCGGGTTGTCGAGTTCGTCGCGATCAACACCACCGACGACGACTCACCCCGTCCCCAAACGGAAGTGGCTGTCGGAGTGGGTGGCGTGGGCGAAGCCCCAGTCGCGATCGACGACGTCCCGTCTCGGTTCACCGTGCGCGAGGAGATGGGCGGATACCGACTCCTCGGCCGCTATCAGCACCCCGACGGCGGGATCCAGCATTACTACGGCGACGGTCTGTTCACGCTGTCGGTGTTCCAGTCCGAAGGCGTCGTCGCGTGGGACGCGCTGCCCGATGGAGATCCCGCGAGCATCGAAGGGCTGCGTAGTCGCGTCTATTCGACCGCCTCAGGGACGATCGTCGTGTGGGGACAAGACGGCCTCGTGATGACCGTCATCGGTGACGGGCCGCGCGATCAGGTGATGGCAGCGGTGGCCGACGTCAGCGGTCGCGCCGACGAAGGATCTTGGCTCGACGACGCGGTCGACTTTGTGCTTGGTCCGTTCGACTGGGAGTGATGTTGCCGAACACGTGCGTGCACGCTTCTCGGCTTGCACGACCTGACTCCACGCTTCACCTTCGAGTACGAAGCTCATGCTCTGAAGGTACGCCCGTCTCGCGACGAAGTCATCGTGACGCCCGTCACCATGAGCAGGCACTGTATGAACACAGGAAGGTGACGCGCGTCACCGTTCGGTACACCTGCTTGTCACCGAGTGGGCGGCGGATGACACCCGACGCGGGCCCGACGAGGCCGGAGGAGCTAGCGGCCGGCGGTGATGCCCCGCTGGCGCAGGATGCGCCGCCGCTCACGCTCGGAGCAGCCGCCCCAGACCCCGTGGTCGATCCGGTACTCGAGCGCGTATTCGAGGCATTCGTGCTGGACGGGGCACTCGAAGCACACCCGGCGAGCGCGCTCGACACCTACACCGTCCGACGGGAAGAACTCACCCGAGGCGGCTTCGCGGCACCGGGCCCGCAACATCCACGCGGGGGTCCGGTGGTCGGGGGGGAGGAGGGGGAGGTCGTCCATGGGGTTCAGAGGTGAAACGTAGGCCATCGGCGCCGGGTTCCCACACCGCCCCAGAAACGTCAGAAGAATCGGCGAGGATCAGGGAGCGAGCGCCCGCGGGCCGGGTACCCCGGTCCGCAGCGAGCGACCGACCGAAGGGTGATGGTTTCTCAGGATGATCTCAGCCCGATGTGGAACCTTCTGGGTGAGCCCGGCGTTGAGCCGATGACAGGTCGAGCCCCCACTTCCCCCCGAGGTGCCCAGTGACCGACGAACCGACCCCGCGGCGAACGCGCGCTGTCGCGAAACCCGCGCCGGCCTACCACAGCCGCCGTCACCACACCGTGCTGTCCGCGCTCGCGGGCGGGCTCGTCGGCGCGCTCGTCGCCGCGGGTGTGTTCGTCGCCGTCGACAACGACTCCACGACGATCGTGCAGTCACGCGGTGCCGATGCCGCGATCTCACGACCCGCGTCCGAGTTCGACGACGACACCGGCATCGCGGAGCTGCTCGCCGCGGCCGAGCCAGCCGTGGTTGCGATCACCGTGGGCGACGGGCCCGGAACCGGCGCCGGCGGTGCAGGCACCGGCTTCGTGATCACGGCCGACGGCTTCATCGTCACCAACAACCATGTGGTCGAGGGTCAGTCGCAGATCGAGGTCGCGTTCGTCGACGGCTCCACGCTGAGCGCCGACCTGGTCGGCCGCGACCCGTCCGTCGACCTCGCGGTGCTGAAGGTGGACGGGAGCGACCTCGCGTTCATCGAGCTCGGTGACTCCGACGCCGTGCAGGTGGGCGACGAGGTCATCGCCATCGGCAACGCGCTCGCGCTCGAAGGCGGCTTGAGCGTGACCCGAGGGATCATCTCAGGCACCAATCGCACGCTCGAAACCGACGCTGGCACGACGCTGGTCGGGATGCTCCAGACCGACGCCGCGATCAACTTCGGGAACTCCGGTGGTCCGCTCATCGATGCAGACGGCTTGGTGATCGGCGTGAACACCGCGATCGACGCCAGCGCGCAGAACGTCGGGTTCGCGATCCCGATTTCTAGAGCCGAGCCGGTGATCGAAGACCTCCGTGCCGGCCGCAAGCCCGCGTTCCTCGGCGTGTCGACGCAGAACGTCACGCCGGCGCTGGCGCGCGAGCTCGACCTCGCGGTCGAGGAGGGCGCCTACGTCGCGCAGGTCACCGCCGACACCCCCGCCGACGCGGCCGGCATTCGTGAAGGTGACGTGATCGTGCGCATCGGCGACGAGAACATCGACGAGTCGGCCGACGTGCTCACCGCCGTCCGCACGCACCGCCCCGGCGACACCGTCGAGGTCGAGATCGATCGCAACGGCGAACGCATCACCGTGGAAGCCACGCTCATCGAGCGCCCCGACGTCGAGACCGGCTGAAAGGTCACACAGAGGGTCGCGGTAGGGTGCGTCACATGACGATGACCAGCGAGGAGCTGGAGCAGCTCCCGCCGCAGGGGCACGTGAAGATCGTGTACCAGGGGCCCACGGCGCCTCATTGGGACGTCATCGGCGTGTTCGGTGACGGGCGCGTGATCGATGAGTTCCGTCAGCGCGCCGTCGCGCGTCTCCAGCTGCTCCCGCCCCACGACCCGCAGTTCCGCCGCAACCGCGAGCGCGTCAACCGTGACGCGGAGCGTGAACGGCTCGTCCTCGAGTGGGACCTCGGCTACGAGGAAGAGCCCGCTGCTCCCGCCGCGAGTGAGACGAACGAGGCGGAAGCGCCGGCCGAGGCCCCCCCGTCAGGGGAGTAGTCGCCTACCAGCGCTTCTCGAACCGGTTGCGCAGCAGCACAGCCATCAGGTTCGCGAGGAGCGTGATCACGAGCAGCACGATGATCGCGGCCGCAGTGAGGCTGATGGCGAAGTCGGTGTTCGCTTCGCCACGCCAGTTGAAGACGATCTGCGGGAGCGCGGTGTAGCGACCGCTGAAGCGCTGGAGCACGTTGGCGTCGCCGGTCGTGAAGAAGCCCTGGACGGCGCCGACGAGGAGCAGGGGCGCCGTCTCTCCGATCGCTCGTGACAGCGACAGGATCGTGCCCGTGAGGATGCCCGCGAAGGCATTCGGGAGCACCAGGGTCTTCGTGACGTCCCACTGGGTTGCGCCGACGCCGTAGCCGCCTTCCCTGAGCGACTGCGGCACGGCGCGGATGGCCTCGGACGCGGTGATGATCACGATCGGCAGCACGAGGATCGCGAGCGTCAGCCCACCGGCGATGAGCGTGCGCCCACCAGTGACGCTGCTGGCGAGCTTCACGAACACCGCGAGCCCGAGCAGTCCGTACACCACCGACGGCACACCAGCGAGGTTGCGGATGTTCAGCTGCACGAAGCGTGTGAACCGATTGTCTGGCGCGTACTCCTCGAGGAACACCGCGGTCGCGACGCCGAGCGGAAAGGCAACGACGGCGGTCATCACCGCGAGGACGACCGTGCCGAAGATGCCCTGCGCGACGCCCGCCCGACTGGAGAGACTCGAGACGTTGGCGCTGAGGAAGCTGCTCGTGCCGATGAACGCGGCAGCGACGTAGATGACCGAGATACCCAGCACGACCCCCAGCACCAGTCGCCAGCGCCTGGCGCGCGCCGCGAGACCGAGGCCAATCGGCACCCCCACGAGCACGAGCGGGCAGAGGAGCCAACCCTCGACGCCCTGCGGGTTCGTGAGAAACGTCCAGGTCTCGTCGATCGCGCGCTCGAGCTCGGTGGGGAAGGCCGAGAGCACGAAGCCGCGCTCCTGGAACACGCCGATCCCGTCGTCGAAGACGGTGACGAGCAGCACCACGATGAACGCGAGGCAGACGAGGAGGCAGGCCAGCATCGCGAGCTGGAACGCGAGCCCAGGGATATCCGACCGCTTGCCTCGCAACGAGCGATCGATCGAGATGTTGCGAGGGACCGCGACGTCGACGGTGGCCATGTCAGTAGCGCTCTCGCACGCGACGGACGAATGAGTTCCCGATCATGTTGAGCAGGAGCGTGACCGTGAACAGCAACAAGCCGAGGAAGAACAGGCTGTTGAACGCCTGCCCGGCGCCTTGCCCGCCACCGCCCGCGATCTGGTCGGTTCCTGCGGCCACCGACGCCATCGCGGAGGTGACCGTGAGGCCCGCGTCGTACGGGTTGCTCGTGAAGTGCGCCTCACCGGCCGCGCCACCCGCGAGTGCGATCACCATCGTCTCGCCGATCGCTCTGGCTGCGGCAAGCATGAGCGCAGCGACGATGCCCGACACGGCGGCAGGCATCACGACCCGCACGACTGTGGTCATGCGGCGCGCGCCCATGCCGTAGCTCGCTTCCCGCAACGAGCTTGGCACCGCGCGCATCGCGTCTTCGCTCACTGACGCGATGAGTGGGGTCACGAGGATCCCGACGCCAAGACCCGCGGTCATCAGGCTGAAGTCGCTCTGACCGCTGAGCGCGTCGACGACAACGTTGGGGCCGATCCAGGTGATCGCGAAGAAGCCGAGCACGATGCTCGGGATTCCGGCGAGGACCTCGAGGATGGGCTTCAGCACGCGCCGCACACGTGGGCGCGCGTATTCCGCGAGGTACACCGCAGCGCCCAGCCCGAGCGGGATCGCGATGACCATCGCGACTGCGGTGACGATCAGTGAGCCCATGAACAGGGTGGCGACGTCGAACTTGCCGATGCGCGGCGACCAGGTATCGAACGTCAGCAGCTCGCCGACGTCGATGTTGGCGAGGAACGTGATCGAGTTCGCGGTGAGCGAGACGATGATCGCGATGCTGATGACGAGGGTGGACAGCCCGGCACCCCAGAACGTGCGGCGGATGCGCTGTTCACGGCGAACCCGTCGTCCGTCGCCCTCCAGGCCGAGCAGCGCGCCATCAACGCTGCTCAACGGTCATCCCTGTGCTCGACCGCGAGTGAGCTGCCGGCCGGTGGGGAGTCCGACTCAGCCGCCCTCTCGGGTGGTGCGACGGTGGCTATCGGGCTGATGACCACGCCTCGATCGACGCTTGGATCTCGTCGTCGTGCAGCGGGGCGTAGCCGGCTTCGGTCACGATGTCCGTCAGGATCTCCTCCATCATGTAGAAGTCGACGAAGTCCTTCAGGGCACGGTTCTTGCTGGCCTTGGTGTTGTTCACGTAGATGGAGAGCGTGCGCGAGAGCGGCAGGTACGTCCCGCTCTGCACCGTCTTCACGGTCGGCTTCACGCAGCTGCCCGACTCAGGGTCCTCGATGGCGACTGCCTTCAGCTTGTCCTTGTTCTGGAGGTAGTACGCGATGCCGAGGAACCCGATCCCGTCCTTCGTGCTGGCGACGCGCTGCACGATGTCGTTGTCGTTCGGGAACTGGCCATCGGAGATGAGGGCCTGTGCGACCTGGGTCTCACCCTCGTCGTTCACGATGGTGTCGGTGATGTTCCCGGCCTCGAGGCGCTCACCCATGATGTCCTCGTAGCCGAGCTCGATGAACGCGTCGTACGTGCCCGACTCCGGACCCGGGGTGAACTTCGTCACCGAACCGCTGCTCGGCAGCGTGTGCGTCGAACCGAGCTCCGTTGCGAGCGCCGATGCATCGGCGAGGTCACCGGTCGACTCGGGTCCGAAGATCGCGTAGAGGTCCGCTTGGCTCAGGCACTTGAGCTTGAGGCTGCTCTTCTTGTTGACGACCACACTCAGGCCGTCCAGTCCGACCGGCAGCTCGGTGTACTCGATGCCGTTGGACTCACACGTCGCAATCTCTGCTTCCTCGATCGGACGCGACGCGTTGCTGATGTCGGTCTCGCCGTCGCAGAAGAGTGCGAACCCGTCGCCAGTGCCGGGACCGTCGACGGCCACTGGCACGTCGGGGTTCTCTTCGGCGAAGAGCTCACCGACCAACGCGGTGATCGGCTCCACCGTTGACGAACCGGACACGTTGATGCCGTTGTCTTGCGCGACTGCGATGCCGCTTCCGGCACCGATGGTCAACACAAGCGCGCCGACGGTTGCGACGAGCGCGCGTTGCCCACACTTGCGAATCAACTGATTCCTCCTCGAGCGTTGTTCCATGTCGCCCGGAAGGTAGGAAACCGACGTAGCCACGGACTGTGCGACCGGTGAACGCGAGTTGAACAACACCGGAACACGCGTCACGGAGTGCCACTGTCTTGCATGTCGGCGCGACTTGGGAGCTCGCCGGTGACCATGAAGCGCACCCACGCGCCGATGAGGACCGCGTGGTCGGCCATGCGCTCGTAGAAGCGCCCGAGCAGCGCGAGCTGCACGGCGGCTTGAAGTCCTGCTTCGTCGTTCGAGCTGTTCTCGAAGATCGCGCGGAACAGGTCCTTCTGGAGGTCGTCCATGACGTCGTCCATGTCGGGCAGTGCGGCCGCCCGTGACGGATCGCTGTCGGCGAACGAGTCGATCGCCACCTTGAACTGCTCGGCGGCACGGGAGCCCATCCGGTCGAGGAGGCCTCGCAACCGCGGCGCCAGCTCCATCGGATAGAGGCGCCGGGCGCCCTTGGCGATGCTCACGGTGAGGTCAGCCGTCAGCTGGATCTCGTGGAGGATCCGGAGCACCGCAAGCAGCGTCCGAAGATCGCCGGCCATCGGCTGCTGCGTCGCGAACATCTCGTAGACGCGCAGCTCGGTGGCTTCCTTCAGCTCGTCGATGCTGGCGTCGTCGTTCACCAGACGCGCGACGGCCGCCAGGTCGGCGTCCAGCAGGGCCCGGGTGGTGACGCCAATGGCCTCAACCGTCAGCCCCGCGAGGCGGATGACGTCGTCGCGGGTTTCGTCGAGCGACTCGGCAAATGACTGGCGCGCCTCGTGCGGTCCGTCGGTTGTAGGCACGCTCTGCATCGTTCGCCTTCGCGTCGCGGGTGCAGCGCGCATTGTGACCTGCCGATGTTCGTGAAACGTCGGAATCTCTGCGCCGTTCGCAAAGTTCACCTTTCGTTCACCTGAACGCCACCGCGTCGCAGCATTGGCTGACACGACGACGCGTACGCTCACGCCCGATGACGATGCCCGACCTGAAGCCGCCGGTGGTGAGCGAGCGCGCCGTCATCGCGCCGACCGAGGAGCCGGAGCCCGTGGTTCCGGTCGTCTTCTCCGTTGAGGACGTCACCGTCAAGTACGCGGGCGTGCCCGCGATCACCAACATCGACCTCGCCATCCATGAGCGCGAGATCACCGCGCTGATCGGCCCTTCCGGCTGCGGAAAGACGACGTTGCTGCGGTCGTTCAACCGGATGAACGATCTCGTTCCTGGCACGACCGTCGACGGCCGCATCGCGTACCACGGCGTCGACCTGTACGGGCCGAATGTCGACCCCGTCGAAGTGCGGCGGCGCATCGGCATGGTGTTCCAGAAGCCGAACCCCTTCCCGAAGTCGATCTTCGACAACGTGGCGTTCGGTCCTCGGTTGCTCGGCCAGCGTCGCGACCTCGACGACGCCGTCGAGCGAGCGCTCACGCGTGCTGCGCTGTGGGACGAGGTGAAGGACAAGCTGAAGTCGAGCGCCTTCGCCCTCTCAGGTGGACAGCAGCAACGGCTGTGCATCGCCCGGTGTCTCGCGGTCGAGCCCGACGTGCTGCTCATGGACGAACCGTGCTCGGCACTCGATCCGATCGCCACGGCTCGCATCGAGGACTTGATGGAGCAGCTCAAGCAGGACTTCACGATCGTGATCGTCACGCACAACATGCAGCAGGCCGCACGCACGTCGGACAGGACCGCGTTCATCACTGCCGAGGTGCAGGATGACGGCCATCGAGTCGGTCGACTGGTCGAGTACGACCGGACCGGGACGATCTTCACCCACCCCTCGGATCCCCGTACCGAAGGCTACGTGACGGGAAGATTCGGCTGAGCCGAGCCGACGTCAGATCAGTCTTCGTGCTCCCGGCGGCGCGACCAGAAGTCGACGATCGACAGCAGCGCGAACACCAGGTACGCGCCTGCCATCGCGATCGGGATCCAGCGGATGTCGTGCTCGGTGGCCGGTGCGAGCGCGGCACACACCGCGGCCGCACCGACGAAGAAGACGGCTCGGCGGTCCATCAGAAGGCCGACACGATTCCGTACGTGAGCACGGCTCCTGCCGCCGCGCCGGGGATGGTCAGCACCCACGCCCACAGGACGCGACCGGCGACGTTCCAACGAACGGCGGAGATGCGGTTCGACGACCCAACGCCGACGATGGCGCCGGTGATCGTCTGCGTCGTGGACACCGGGATCCCTCGCGCCGACACGAAGAACAGGGTGGTCGCGGCCGCCGTCTCGGCTGCCATGCCGCCGACTGGTTGCAGACGGGTGAGCTTCGATCCCATGGTCTTGACGATCCGCCAACCACCAGTCAGCGTGCCGAGCGCGATCGCACTGTGGGCAGAGAGCACGACCCACAACGGGACGTCGGCATTGGGCGAGATCTCGTTCTGCGCGATGAGCAAGGCGAAGATCACACCCATCGTCTTCTGCGCGTCGTTGGCGCCGTGGCCCAGGCTGTACGCCGCCGCTGAGAGCAGCTGCCCGCGGCGGAAGATCCGATTCAGCCGTTCGACGCGCCGGTACTTGTGGACTGCCCACATCGTCGCGAGCGACAGGCCGAACCCGAGGAGCAGGCCGAGCAGTGGCGCGAGCACGATGAACACCGCGATCTCGGCGATGCCGCTGCCGATCAAGGTGTCGAACCCGCCCTTGGCGATGGCTGCACCCGCCATCCCGCCGATCAAGGCGTGCGACGACGAGCTGGGAAGGCCGAGCCAGAAGGTGATCAGGTTCCAGACGATCGCGCCCGTCAACCCGGCGAAGATCACCCCGATGGACAGGATGTCCTGGTGCACGACGTCCTTGGCGATGGTGCTCGCGACCTCGGTGCCGAAGACCAAGAACGCAATGAAGTTGAAGAACGCGGCCCAGATGACGGCCATGCGCGGTGAGAGCACGCGCGTCGCCACGACGGTCGCGATGGAGTTCGCGGCATCATGGAATCCGTTGACGAAGTCGAAGCTGAGCGCGACGAGCACGACCAGCCAGAGTGCGACGCTTTCCACGTCAGGCGTGCTTCAGCGCGATGCTCTCGACAATGTCGGAGATGTGCTCGATCGAGTTGACAGATGCTTCGAGCGCCTCGACCACGTCTTTCCACTTCAACACGTTGAAAGCCTTGTACTCACCAGAGAAGAGATGGGCGACAGATCGTCGGTAGGCCTTGTCGGCCGAGCTCTCGAGTCGGTCGATCTCCTCGAGATCGTCGTCGAGCCCCTTCAGTCTCGGCAACTTCTTGATGAGCGAGACGTTCGTCTCGGCGGCAGCCACGAGGATGTCTCCGAGCTCCTTGACCTCGGGCAGGCCCTTCTCGACGTTGTGCAGCACGAGGAGGTCGGCCGCGGCCTGCATCTCGTCGACGACGTCGTCGAGATGCTCGGTGAGTGCGTGGATGTCTTCCCGATCGAATGGGGTGACGAAGCTCGAATTCAAGCGACGCAAGATGTTGCGCGTGATCTCGTCACCGTGCCGCTCGCAATCCGTGACCCGGGCGACCTTTTCGTCGATCGGATGACCCCCGTCTGGGAAGTCCTCGAGCAGCTCGCGCAACCGGTGCGCGCACTCGGCGATGTTCTCCGCCGCCTCGTTGAAGAGCGGGTAGAACGACTCGTCTCGTGGGATCAGCCGGAATCGCACGGATCGACCTCCGTCGTGTCGAAGCACTCGTCGTCGCGCCCGCATTCTGCTGCACGACGTGCCGTCGCGCTGGTACCGGGGGTCACGCCGTGAGGCTGCCCTGGGGATCGCGGCGGCGGGAGGCCGAGAAGGAGGCGGCGGCGCTCGGGTCCGATCGAGACCGGTTGCGGGAGGAGCGGAACCGGCTCATGGGTGCGCTGTCCGACGTGGAGGACGCGGTGCTCGTCGTCGACGCGGCGGGGCAGTCGGTCCTGCGCAACGCCGCGGCCGCGCCCTACGACCGGGGCCGGCACGGCGACGCGGTGGCCGAGGTCGTCGTGACCCGCCTGCTCGACGAGGCGCGTGCGGGTGAGGAGAGCGAGGAGGAGCTCTCCCTGGCGGGTCCGCCGCAGCGCGTCCTGTCGATCCGGGCCATTCCGTTGCGGGACCTCGGCGCGATCGTCGGCGCCGTGGCGTTCATCCGAGACGTGACCGACGTCCGGCGGGTCGAGAGCATCCGGCGCGACTTCGTCGCCAACGTGAGCCACGAGCTCAAGACGCCGATCGGCGCGCTCGGTCTGCTGGCTGAGACGATCGCCGAGGGCGGTGACCTCGAGTCGACGCGCCAGCTGTCGAACCGGCTCGTGCGCGAGGCCGACCGTCTGGCGCGGATCGTTGACGACCTCCTCGACCTCAGCCTGATCGAGACGCAGGATCGGCCGATCCGAGAAGAGGTGGCGTTGCGCCAGCTGCTCGACGACTCGGTCGACCGCGTGCACTCCGCCGCTTCTGCGCGCGGGATCTCGGTTCGGGTGGACAAGTGCGACGATGGCAGGGTGCGCTGCGACCCCACGCAGGTGATCAGCGCGTTGGCGAACCTGCTCGACAACGCCGTGAAGTACTCCGACGAGGGTGAAGGAGTCGAGATCTCGGGACGGATCAATGGCGCCAAGGTCGTGATCGAGGTTCGTGACCACGGGATCGGCATCCCGTCGCGCGATCTCGAACGAGTCTTCGAGCGCTTCTACAGGGTGGATCGCGCGCGCAGTCGCGAGACGGGGGGCACCGGCCTCGGCTTGTCGATCGTGCGCCACGTCGCTGCTGCGCACGATGGAGTCATCTCGGTGGAATCTGTCGAAGGCGAGGGCTCGACGTTCCGGCTGGTGCTGCCCACTGACCCCCCCACCGATGCCGCGGCTCCGACTGAGGAGTTGGACTGATGGATCCAGTCCTCATCCTCGTCGTCGATGACGAGCAGTCGTACCGGGACGCGCTGTCGGTGGCCCTCGAGCGCGAGGGCTTTGCGGTCGAGACCGCATCCGACGGAGCCGAAGCGATCACCAAGTTCGACGCAACGCAGCCGGCGCTCGTCCTTCTCGACGTGATGCTCCCGCAGATCTCCGGCGTCGACGTGTGTCGTGAGATCCGGTCCCGCTCGCAGGTGCCAATCCTCATGGTCACCGCGCGTAACTCGGAGATCGACGCGGTTGTCGGGCTGGAGGTCGGTGCCGACGACTACATCACCAAGCCCTTTGGCTTGCGCGAGCTCGTGGCGCGTGTGCGAGCCGCCTTGCGCCGCGCACCCCGTCGCGCGGAGCGGCAAGTCGCCGATCGCGATGTCGTCGAGATTGGTGACGTGAGGCTTGATGCGGCTCGCCACGAGGTGCACGTGCGTGACGAGCTCGTCGCCCTCCCTTTGAAGGAGTTCGAGCTCCTGGAGCTCCTGATGCTTCACGCGGGTCGAGTGCTCACTCGGGATGTGCTCATCGACCGCGTGTGGGGCTCCAACTACTACGGCGACACCAAGACGCTCGACGTCCACGTGAAGCGACTGCGCTCCAGGGTCGAGGTTGATCCATCGCACCCCACCGCGATCGTGACGGTGCGAGGTGTCGGGTACCGCTTCGAGGCCGACCCGGGCGGTTAGCGGCCGGCCAGCTGCTCCAACAGCGGTCGCCAGTGCTCGAGTTCGGGCACAGCGCGCCCGGGCACCTTGGCCGCGTCGTCCGCGCGGCGGAGCGTGACCAGTGACTCGAAGTGCTCCTCGGCTTCGAACGTCTTCTGCTCGGCGTCGTCCATGTCGCCGCCCTGGAGCGCGAGGGTCGCGACGCTCATCTCGCTGAGAAGCGCGCGGTACTCAGGGTCGCAGCTGACCAAGTAGCGCTTGGCGTGATCGTGACCACCCACGAGCGCCGCGACCCGATCGCCGAGCAGCCCACGCACGGCGTCGCCACCCACCCGGGCGTGGTGTGGAGCGTCCGCGGCGAGCAGCCATCCGAGGTCATGGACGAGACCGGCCGCTTGAAGCTCGAAGTCGTCGGGTGCTGACTCCGCGAGCAACGCAGCCGTTTGGAGCATGTGGGCGAGCGTGTCGAGGTCTTCCTCGTCTTCGAACTCGCGGCCCTTCGCAATCGCGTCGAGCACGGCATCGACGGTCGTGAGCTCGTTCATGAGAGTGGCGGGACGTACCGCGCCGCGATCACACCACCGCTCTCGACGTCGAGCACCCACGTCGATGCCTTCTGCAACAAGTGGCACTCGAGCCGCACGCCGACACTCTCGAGGTGCCACAACAGGTTGCCGATGACGTCGCCATGCGTGCACAGCACGGTGTGCTCATCGCAGACCTTGTCGATGAGCGCGAGGGTCTCGTCGAGCCGCGCCCCTTCCCTGATCGCATCCGACGCCTCGAGTGCGACGCGTGTGCGTTGCGCCAACGGCTCGACGGTCTGACGGCAGCGCACCGCAGGGCTCGTCAGGATGTGAGCGACGGACTCACGCTCGAGCCAGTCAGCGAGGGCATCGGCCTGCTTCACGCCACCCTTCGAGAGGGGACGCAGCTCGTCGTCGCGGTCCCACTTCTCACGGTCGCCGGCTTTGCCGTGCCGAACGATGAACAGCGTCACGCACGCACCTGCTTCAAACGGTCGAGCAGCACCCGGTCGTGGTCGTACGAGAGCAGTCTGTCGGCCTGCCGCGGGCGGCACCATCGAAGTTCGTCGACCTCGCGGTTGGGCTCGAACGTCTCACCATCCTCGTCGGCCGCAAGGTCCATCACCCAGTACCGCACGACCTTCGACCGGCCGTACGCGTCGGAGTACGAGACCGCGCCGAGGTCGGCACCGAGGGTGCAGCGAAATCCTGTCTCCTCGGCAACCTCGCGAATCGCGGTCTCCTGGTCGGTCTCCTTGCCGTCGCGCTTGCCCTTCGGGAAGGACCAATCGTCGTAGCGCGGGCGGTGCACCAGCGCGACCTCGAGTCGATGGGTCACACCGCGATAGCGGCGTACGACGCCACCCGCGGCGCGCACATCGGCATCGCCGTGACGCGATTCGGATTTCGACTTCGACCGGCTCACAGCCACTTGCGCAAGCGTCCGCGGCTGGCCTGCTTCCATGCCGCTTGCCAGCCCTGACGTGCCGCGAGCGCGTCCTGTCGCTCGAGCGCTGCGAGCTGTCCGGCAGCGAAACCCATCGCATCGGCGCGGCTGGCTGCGTTCGCTCGGAGCCACTCGGCCGCGATCACCGCATCCTGGTGTTCGCCGAGCACGTCCTGAAGTCCGGTGAGCGCCTTGGCGAACGCACGGGCAGGCTTGCCGAAGGCCGACGTGACGGCCTCTGCCGCGTAGCGGGCCCGCTTGGCGTCGATGCGGATCTCGTGGAGCTGCGCATCTTCGGGGTCGGGCCCGAGCTCGTCGACCGCGGCCTCGAGGCGACTCCAGCGCTTGCGCACCAGCGAGCGGAGCACCTCGGCATCACTGTCGTGATCCACCCGTAACAACAGCCGCGGGCGACGCGCCGCGTCCACCACGCGATCGAGCAGCGAGACGTATCGATCTTTGCGCATTGCGGTCACGAGCTGCTCGCGACGGCGATCGAGGTCGGCGCGCAGGTGATCGAGCAGCTTCTCCGCCGCCGGTCCATCGACCGGAGCCAGGCGCGCAACCTTTCCTTCCAGTCGCTCGAGCAGTACCTCGGCATCTCGCACCGCGCCGAGCACGTCACCGAGCCACCGGAGCTCGTCGCGAAGACCCGATACCCACCGCTCGTCGAGGAGGGACTTGAACGTGCCGAGGTGCGACCGCAGCCTGCGGGTCCCGACCCGCGCTTGGTGGACATCTTCGGGATCCCCACCCACGCGGATGCGCGGGTCGTGATCGATGATCTGTTGCACGCAGGCCGCGAACGCGGCGCGCACCACGCGGTCGTACGGATCAGGTCCGTGCACCACGGGCACCTCGACGCGGTCGTCGACGACAGTCGCGATGACCTCACCCGAGACCGACAAGACAGGGATGCTGCGACGGGTGGTCTGGAGTCTGGCGACGCGCGCGAGCTCGGCGCTGCGCACGAGCGCGCGTACGAGGTCGACGGCTGCTTGCGGGGGCGTGGTGGCGGGTCCGGTGAAGTGGTGCTCGTCGCGCTCGAGACCTTCGCCGTCCGATGCCACGGGGAGCTTGACCGTCCATCCGCCGTCGTTGCGATGGCGCAGCGACGCGCCGGCGCGCGCGAGCCGCGAGTCAGAAGTGTCGTAGTAGATCGCGTCGAGGTGGATGGTCTCCGACGTTCCCTCGAAGGTGCCGCCCTCGGGATCGGTGAGGGAGGGCAGGCGGAAACCGGCCGGCACCGCGAGCTTGACCTCGCGCTCGCGCTCCTTGTCGCTCACCCGCGGCTCTGCGTGCGTGCGAGCGCCAGCTCGCGGAACCGCTCGTGCGCTTCGAGGCCTTCGGACGTTGCCATCTTGCGCCACGTGCCGTCGGACCCGAGCTCCCATGCGAGCACGTCGTCGGCCAGCGCCACCGAAAGGATCTCGGCGAGTCGTTGCTTCAGCTCAGGAGCGATCACCGGCACGAGCGCTTCGACACGACGATCGAGGTTGCGCGGCATCCAGTCCGCGGAGCCGATGAGGTACTCGGCCGCAGCGTCGTCGGCCCCAAACCGATAGACGCGCGAGTGCTCGAGGAAGCGCCCGACGATCGATCGCACGCGGATGTTCTCCGAGAGTCCTTTCACCTGTGGGCGAAGGCAACAGATCCCGCGCACGATCAGGTCGACCTGCGTGCCGGCGTCCGACGCGGCGTACAGCTCGTCGATGAGGTCGGGATCCACGAGGCTGTTCATCTTCAGCACGATGCGACCCGAGGCACCCTTGGCGACCTCGCTGCGGATGCGCATGGTGAGCTCGTCGCGCATGTCTTCGGGTGCGACGACGAGGCGTCGATAGCGCGTCGGTCGGCTGTACCCGGTCAGGTGGTTGAACAGCTCGGTGAGGTCATCGCCAAGCCGTTGATCGGCGGAGACCAAGCCGATGTCTTCGTAGAGGTTCGCGGTCTGCGCGTTGTAGTTCCCGGTGCCGACGTGGCAGTAACGGCGGATGCCGTCATCCTCTTGGCGGACGATCAAGAGGATCTTGGCGTGCGTCTTGAGCCCGACGAGGCCGTACACGACGTGCACACCCGCTTCTTCGAGCGCGCGCGCTCGTTCGATGTTGGCCTGCTCGTCGAAGCGCGCCTTGAGCTCGACGAGCGCCACGACCTGCTTGCCTTCGCGCGCCGCGTCGACGAGTGACCGGACGATCGAGCTCTCGGCCCCCGCGGCGCGGTAGATGGTCTGCTTGATCGCCAGCACGTTGGGATCGGCCGCCGCGTGACGGACGAACGCCTCGACCGACGTCGTGAAGGAGTCGTACGGGTGGTGCACGAGCACGTCGCCCGCCGCCAACACTCGGAAGAAGTCGACGGCCTGCTCCTCGGTGGCCACGAGGCGAGGGTCGGTGCGCGGAGCCCACGGCTCGTCTTTCAGCTCGGGTCGGTCGAGGGCGTACACGTCCCACAGTCCGGTGAGGTCGAGCGGCGCGTCGACCGTGACGACGGCGGCGGCCGGGAGCTCGAGCTCGCGCAGCAGCACGTCGAGTACCTCGTCGGTCATTGACGTGTCGACCTCGAGGCGTACGGCCTCACCGAACTTCCGGCGGCGGTGGAGCACGCTCTCGATCGCCTCGAGCAGGTCTTCGTCTTCGTCGTCGAGCTCGAAGTCGGCGTCGCGGGTCACACGGAACGGGTGGTTGGCCGCGATCGCCATACCGGGGAACAAGCGGTCGAGGTGCGCGGCGATGAGCTGCTCCAGTGCGACGAACCGCTCATGGTCGGGCAAGGGGACGAATCGGGGCAGCGCCGGCGGCACCTTGACGCGGGCGAAGCGCGTCTCTCCCGACGACGGGTCCTCGACCACCACTGCCAGGTTCAGCGAGAGATTCGAGATGTAGGGGAACGGGTGCGCGGGATCGACCGCGAGCGGGGTGAGCACGGGGTACACCCGCTCCTCGAACACCTTGGCGAGCTCGGCGCGGTCTTCGTCATCGAGCTCGTCCCATGCGGGGAAGCGGATCCCAGCCTCCTCGAGCTCGGGCGCGACGTCCTTCGTGAAGAGCGTGGACTGCCTCTCCACGAGCGCGTTGGCCTCCTCGCGGATCGAGCGCACTGCGCTCGCGGGATCGAGCCCGTCGGGCGATCGGCTGCGGAGACCAGCCTCCGCTTGCTCGAGGAGGCCGGACACGCGCACCTGGAAGAACTCGTCGAGGTTGGACGCGAAGATCGCGAGGAACTTCACGCGCTCGAGCAACGGACGATCGTGATCCTCAGCAAGTGCGAGCACACGCGCATTGAAGTCGAGCCACGAGAGCTCGCGATTCAAAAAGCGCGTCTCGTCGGTGAGGTCGGGAGGCATCGTCCGCCCCATCGTACCGGTGCCCTCCCGAGTCCGTTCTGGCGAGCGCTCAGCAGGTGAACAGCCGGTGAACGGCGTGCGGCTCGGACTACGTTCGATCCGTCATGTCCACTGCGCCGAGCGTCCCGCCAGACAAGCGATTCGCCCCGCCGACTCCGTTCGCGCGCCTCATGTACACCCACGCCGCGAGCGCCTGCGCGGACGCGTGCGTCGCGGCGTCACTCGCCGGGTCGATCTTCTTCCAGGGTGCAGCGAGCGGCGACCGGGACAAGACGCTGTTGTATCTGCTCCTCACGATGGCGCCGTTTGCCATCGTCGCACCCTTGCTCGGTCCCGCCCTCGACCGCACGAAGGGCGGCCGCAGGCTGTTGATCGCCCTCTCAGTTGCAGGACGCGCGCTGCTCTGCGTCCTGCTGTCGCAGTACGTGACGAAGGGCGGCGAGGAAGGGCTCCTCATCTATCCCCTCGCGTTCTCTGTGCTCGTGCTCGCCAAGGGCTACTCCGTTGCGAAGAGCTCGCTCGTACCGGCACTCGTCGAGGAAGAAGGCGAGCTCGTACGAGCCAACTCACGGCTAGCACTCGTGAGCCTGATCGCCAGCGCCGTGGGTGGTGCGCCTGCGTTAGGCGTGCAACAGCTCTTGGGTGGTGACTACTCGCTGATCCTCGCCGCGTGTGTGTTCGCGGCCGCGACGGTGCTCGCAATCAAGATCCCTCGCGTCGAGGGACTTCATCAGCTTCCGTCCGAAGTGAGGCTCGAGGAGGAAGAGCTGCATCAGCCGAGCATCTTGTTGGCCGGGAGCGCGATGGCCGTGATGCGCGCAGCAGTCGGCATGCTCGTGTTCTTCACGGTCTTCTCGTTGAAGGGCGACATCGCGGCGGCTAGCCTCGCAGCGGCATTCGCCGGCGCAGGGGGCTTCGCGGGCAACTTCGTCGCTCCCATGATGCGCGAGCGGATGCCCGAGGAACGCATCCTTCTGACTGCGATGCTCACGACGACCGTCCTCGTGATGCTGGCGGCGTTCACGGGCGGAACATTTGGGTTCGCGCTCGCGGGTCTCGGGGTTGGTGTCGGTGCTGCCTCGTCGAAGCTGGGCTTCGACAGCCTGCTGCAGCGCGACGGTCCCGATGCCGTGCGTGGTCGCGCGTTCGCCAAGTTCGAGACGCGCTTCCAGATCGCATGGGTGATCGGAAGTCTCATCGGACTCATCCCGCTCGACGACATGGTCGGCCTGTTGGCGCTTGCGCTGCTTGTAGGGTTCGCGGCGTCGTCGTACTTCGCCGCATTGCAGGCCGCTCGCGGGCGTGTGTACCGGACCACCATCCGACCAAAGGTCGTCGGTGACCTGGTCGGCAAGGCGAAGAGCGAGATCAGTCAACGTCGCCAGCGCAGTCGGGGCATGCGTCGGCGGCGACGGGCCGCTGCCAAACAAGCGCGACAGGCCGCCACCGACGAAGACGACACAACCCCGTCGCTCCCGGGCAGCTGACCTCGCGGAATGTGCGTGCCGGTCGAAAGGCCGGCGTGCGAGCATGAACGCATGCGCGTCGAGCTACGACCGATCAGCGAAGAGGAGCTCCCGGCGTTCGCGCGCGCCTCCTCGATCGGGTTCGGTGAGTCCGACGAGTGGTTCGAGCGCGAGAGGGAGTTCGTGTCGTCTGCGCTCGATCGCACGTGTGCCGGGTTCGAAGGCGACGGGATGGTGAGCACGAGTCGCAACTTCCCGTTCGAGTTCACCGTGCCGGGTGGCGCGACGCTCGCAGCGGGTGGTGTGAGCGCGGTCACCGTGATGCCGACCCATCGCCGCCAAGGCCTGCTTCGTCAGATGATGACATGGCTCCTCGAAGACTCCGTCCAGCGAGACGAGCCGCTCAGCATGCTGACGGCAAGCGAAGCGACGATCTATTCGCGCTTTGGCTACGGAGTGTCGCACCGCGCGCTCGGCGTTCGGTTCGACAAGCGTGACATCGAGTTCCTGGGTCCGCGCCCAGCCGGTCGCATCCGCCTGATCGACGTACAAGAAGCCGAGAAGGTGGCACCCGACGTGTTCGAGCGCTTCCGCCTCTCGTGTCCAGGCGCGGTGTCTCGTCCGCCGGAGTGGTGGTGTCACTACTACGACCCGTCGATGGGCAACCGCTTCGATGCGGTGTACGAGTCAGAGAGCGGGGCGATCGACGGTTACATCACCTACTCCATCAAGGACAAGTGGGGGATGAACGGTGCCGAGCACCGCTTGAACGTGCACGAGCTGGTCGGGATGAGCGATGACGCGGTGCATTCGCTCTGGCGGTTCGTGAGTGAGATCGATCTCATCGCGACGATCGGTGCACGAGGCATCCCGATGGACACCCCGTTGCCTCGTTGCTCACGTCGGTTTGGGCCATGCGGATCGAGTCGGTCTACGACTCGCTGTGGTCGCGTCTCCTCGACGTGCCCGCATGTCTCGGCGCGCGCACCTACGCGACACCAGGTCGCGTGGTCATCACGGTCGACGATGGGATGCGCCCGGATGGCGCCGCGCATGGAACCTTCTCAGTCGAGGGCGGACGTGACGGCGCCACCGTGGCGCGCGTTGATCAGTCACCGGATCTGTCGTGCAGCATCGAAGTGCTCTCCGCGGCGTGGCTCGGTGGTGTGCGGTGGTCGGAGCTCGCATCGGCAGGTCGGGTGCAGCAGCACAGCGACGGCGCGCTCACGACGGCCGACGCGATGTTCGCCAGTACGCCACTGCCCGCGGCCTACACCTGGTTCTAAAGAGCGGAACTAGAGGTCGAGCTCGATTCGAGCGAGCCATAGGCCGGGCGCGTCGAGCTCGTTCGGGGTTGGGATCATCTCGGGACGCTCCCAGAGTCGATGCAGCGCGTCGATGCCTTCGCGCTCCATGACCCCGTCACAGAACTTCGCGCCGCGCTCGTAGTCCTCTAGCCCGGTCGCGAGCCCGAGCAGACCTTCGACGAAGCGCTCGGCTTCGCCGCGCTCCAACCGGTGGCGGACCATCGCCTCATGGATGCGATCGAACGACGAGATCAGGCGGCCACCGACTCGCGCCAGGATGGCATCGGCGTAGCCCTCGACGACCGCATGCATGACGCGCACACGTTGGAGGATCTCGTCCTGTCGGGGCGAGCGCATCGCACCGAGGAGCTCGTTCGGGTGGTCGGTGAGCGCTTGCAACGACGATGGATCAGACGGGTCGAGGTCGCCGAATCGGATGCTCAGCGCAGTCGGGTCAACCTCGTATGCAGCCACGTACTCGGTCGCGAGGTCGAGCAGGCGCTGGCGCACCCACGGCACCGATCGCTCGGCCGCGTGCACGACCTCGTGGATCGCGACGTAGAAGCGGAGGTCGGTTCGATCGAGCGACCAGTCGGATTCGAACTCGTCGATGTTGCGCACCACGAAGCAGAGCGAGGGCTCGTCGGCCGTGGGGAGCGGCAGGTCGTAGCGCCCCAGCGCGTGCTGCGCGAGGTATCCGACCATCGAGCCAGCCTGCATCCCCAGCAGCAGCGGCACGAGCATCGGGATGATCCCCGCGATCGCTTCTGCTGCTTCCGGTGGTGCCTCGATGTCGCTCGGGTCGAGTGCTTCGGTCTGGAACGCTCCGCCGAAGGTCTCGGCCAGCCGCTCGAGCACCGGCTTCAGCGCGTCCAGGTGAAGCGCCGTCCACTCTTTCCGGTCGATCGCGCGCACCGACGCGGTGAAGGTGGCGGCGAGGCCGGTCTCGGCGACCACGTGGGTCTGCGCGGCATGTGCAAGCTCGTCGAGCTCGGTGCGCGCTTCGGCCGAGACGGATGGCTCGTCGTTTCCTTCGGTCGCGACGACCGTTGCGAGCTGGGACGCGACCTCCCAGTTGAGCGGACCACTCGACTGCAGGGCGCGGGTGAGCATCGAGAAGTCGATGCCCGACAGATCGATGTCGAAGGGGAGACCAGCGAACGGTGAGCTCGACTCATCGTCGTTCGCATCACCGTTGGCAGGCTTGTCGAACGGATCGTCCGGCATGGCAACGAGTGTACGGATGCCCATGCGGCATTCGTTCGTCGGGTCCTATGGTGCGGCGATGAGAGCGGTGGTGCACGACCGGTACGGGCCACCCGAGGTGCTGCGCCTGGCCGACGTGCCAGCACCCACGCCGACCGATGACGAGGTGCTCGTGCAAGTGCACGCGTCGACGGTCAATCGCACCGATACTGGGTTCCGACAGGGAAAGCCTCGTGTCGTTCGCTTGTTCAGTGGTCTACGCCGACCCAAGCAACCGATCCTTGGCTCCGAGCTGGCGGGCGTGGTCGAGGCCGTTGGAACGAGCGTGACGTCGTTCGCGCCCGGCGACCGCGTCTTCGGAGTGCATCCCAACAAGTTCGGTGCGCACGCCGAGCTCATGTGCATGCGAGAGAGCGCGCCACTCGTGAAGATGCCAGTCAACGTGAGCTTCGAGGAAGCCGCGGCGGTGTGCGACGGTGTGGTCCTCGCGCTGACCTACCTACGAGTCGCCGATGTCCAAGCAGGCCAGCGCGTGCTCATCCACGGTGCATCCGGATCGATCGGCACCGCCGCGGTGCAGCTGGCAAAGGACATGGGCGCCGAGGTCACTGCGGTCTGTCACACGAAGAACGTGGAGATCGTGAGGTCGCTCGGCGCCGACCGGGTGATCGACTACACCGCGAGCGACTGGACCGCGATCGATGGTGACTTCGATCTCGTCCTCGACGCGGTCGGCAAGATCGCGTTCAAGCGCTGCAGGCAGCTCGTGAAGCCGGGTGGGGTGTTCATGACGACCGACTTCGGACCCAAGCTCGAGATCCTCTGGCTTCCGCTTCTCACCCGCTTTGCGCGCCGGAGGGTCCGCTTCCCGCTCCCCAAGTACACGAAGGACACGGTCGAGTACACCGCCGAGCTCCTCGAACAGGGCAGGTACCGCGCGGTCATCGACCGGACGTATCCGCTGGACGAGATCGTCGAAGCTACGAAGTACGTCGAGTCCGAGCAGAAGACCGGCAATGTCGTGATCCGGGTCTGCTGACTACCGTTTGGCGATGGTCACGATCGGGGTCACGGGAGCCGCGGGTCTCGTCGGCCGCCAGCTCGTGCCGACGCTGGCTGATGCGCCCGACGTCGAGCGCGTCGTAGGACTCGACGTGCGTGAGCCGATCCGCCGGATCCCTGGCGTCGAGTTCCATCTCGCCGATGTGCTGCATCGCGAGCTGAAGCCGTTGTTGGAAGGCGTCGACGTGCTCGTGCACCTCGCGTCGGTCGTCGATCCGATCCCAGACGAGCGCCTGATGGCGCGCGTGAACGTCGAGGGCACTCGCCGCGTGCTCGATGCCGCGTCGGCGGTGGGCGTGCGCAAGGTGGTGCGGGTGTCGAGCACCGCGGTCTACGGCGCGTGGCCGGACAACCCGGTGCCGATCACTGAGGACGCGACGCTGCGGCCGAACCCGCGCTTCTCGCCCGCGGTGCAGGCGGCGGAGGTTGAGCGCCTCCTCGCCGAGTGGCGCGACGACCACCCAGGAACGACCGTGACGATCCTGCGCACGGCGCCGGTGCTCGGCCCGGGCGCGGAGCGATTGCCCTCGAGGCTGCTGCTCGGTCGGCCACGGTTGCGTGTGCGGGGTGCCACGCCGGCGGTGCAGGCGACGCACGTCGACGACCTCGCCTCGGCGATCGCGCTCGTCACGTTGGGCGACCACCCCGGCACGTTCAACGTGGCGAGTGACGGGTGGATCGACCATGAGGACGTGGAGCAGATGCTCCGACCGTCGTCGGTGCCGCCGCTGCCGGCGGAGCTCCTCGAACGGTTCCTCGAGCGCACATGGGCGACGGGAATCGGTGAGATCCCACCAGGTGTGGTGCCCTATCTCGTGCACCCCTGGGTCGTCGACAACGCCGCGCTGCGGGCCAAGGGGTGGCGCCCGACGCACTCCAACCTGGAGGCAATCCGTGACGGCCTGGCGGCACTCCCGCGGCGAGAGACGCGCACACGTGCACTTGCCTTCGGTGCGGGTGTTGTGCTGGGCGCTGCGGTGACCTACGCGCTGGTGCGTCGACGCCGCAGTCGCCTACATCGAAGGCGAACTCGCTAGCTCAGACGGTGGCGAGGTGCTCCTCGCGCCAGCCGGTCCACTCGTCGGTGTAGTAGCGCACGCGGGTCTTCTTGTACTCCTTCACCGACCAGAGCAGGTCGTACTCGTCGATCCCGGTCTCGTCCTTGATGGCGGCGATCGTGTCTTCGCACTCGCGTGCGTTCATGCCGTGCACCATCGTGAAGATCGAGTACGGCCAGTCGACATAGGTGGGCCGCTTGTAGCAGTGGCTCACCCGGGCGAAGCCCGCCATCTTCGGACCGATCTCCTCGAGCTCGGCCTCAGGTACCGCCCACACACCCATCGCGTTCGCCTTGTAGCCCGCGCTGCGGTGGTTCATCACGGCGGCAAAGCGTCGCATGAGCTTGCGCTCCTTGAACGACGCGAGGATCGAGAGGACGTCGGCCTCGGAGCACCCGATCTCCTCCGCTTGCGCGGCGAAGGGGTGCTCGACGAGCGGTAGGTCTTCCTGCACGACACGGATGGCCGCGATCTCGGTGTCGGACAGGTCGGGCGCCGGCATCTCTTCCTTGCGCTCCGGCCGTTCGTGCTCGAGCACCTCAGCCTTGGCGTCGGCCGCGGTCTTCCCCGTCATGTCGAGCTTCACGCCGATCTTGTAGAGCTTCAGCGTCGGCAGGCGTCGGGTGATGAGCGCGCCCGACTTCTCGTGCAGCACGTCGACGTGCTCCTCGAGCGAGTCACCGGGCGGCACGGCGATCGTGTACCAGAGGTTGTACGCGTGGTTGCGCTTGTAGTTGTGGCTGACGCCGGGGTGTGCGCTCATGACCGCCGCGGCCTCGTCGATCCGGCCGGGGTCGATCTTGGCGGCGACGAGCGACGACCCGTAGCCGAGTGCGCGCGTGTCGAAGATGGCTGACAGCTGACGGAGCACACCGGCCTGCTTCACGTGCCCGACACGGTCGCGGCACTTCGGCTCACTGATGCCGAGCCGCTCGGCGAGGACCGCATAGGGACGTGGTTCGAGCGGGAAGTCCCACTGGACCGCGTTCAGCAGCTCGCGATCAACCTCAGTGAGTCCAGGAATGGTGACGGTCTCAGTCATGGCCGCCCCAGGCTACCGGCCGCTCTCAGCCCACTTCCGAGCCGCGCTCCGGAGCCACCCCACGGTTTTTCGGCACGCTGAACCCCACTCTGTGTTGTTCAGCGTGCCGAAAACCCGTGGGTTAGGCCGGGGCGGGGGCTGAGGCTTCGCGTGCGGGTGGGGTCGTGGACGGGACTGATTCGCCGAGGTCGACGTCGCGGCGCACGCGCTTCATCGCGCGCCACAGCGTCACGCCGACGGGATCGGCGGGACGTCGACGCGAGATCGCGGCGGCGAGGTCGGCCGCGCCCGAGATCTCGTCGGTGCCCACCACCACGATGACGTCGCCGACTGCGATGCCCGCCGCGTCGGCCGGACCACCGGGCACGATCGAGGTGACGCGGGCACCACCACCGTCGTGATCAGGAGCGTCGACCGCGTCCAGCCCGAGCCAACCGTGGCGCGCCCGACCATTGGTCTCGAGCTGGTCGGCGATGTCGCTCGCGACGTCGATCGGCAGCGCGTGCCCGGGTGCCGATCGCGACAGGATCCCGATGACTGACCCCCCGGCGTCGAGCAGCGCGCCACCGCCCACGCGTTCGGCCGTGGCGATGTTCGTCTCCACGAGTCCTGCCATGGTCACGCCCGCCGTGCTCGTGGTGAGGCGGTCGAGTGCGCTGACGACGCCCGGACTCGTCCAATGATGGCCACCACCGGTCATCCCGAGCGCGACCACGCTCTGGCCGACGACGAGCGTTTCCGCCGAGCCCAGCTCCGCGGGCGTGAGATCACGGCCCTGACGCGGCTCGACGATCACGAGCGCGAGGTCGGTCTCGGGATCGAGCCCGGCGACGGTGGCGCGCAGCGCTCGTCCTTCAGGCGTCGCCACCGTGACCATCGGCGCGGCGCCGGCCAGCAGGCTCGCGCTGGTGAGCACCTGCGAGCGGCCGATCGAGACACCGGAGGCAGTGACCTCGCCGAACGCCGTCTCGCCCTGCACGGTCACCACGCTCGGTGCCGCTCGCTCGACGATCTGTGACACCTCGGCGGTGTCGCCGCCGATGATGGTGAGGCGGGGCAGCGCGTTCGAGTCGTTGCCGCCGTCGAAGGCGCCGCCGATGGCCAGTGTGGTCGCGGTCAGCACCGCCCCGAGGATTGCCGCGATGCCCGCGAGGCCCCACTCCCGCCCGCCGAGGCGCGACGGCGCGGTCGCGATGAAGCCACTGAGCTCGCTCGGGTGGAACCACACCCGGTCCAACGGGTGCGGCGGCTCCCCTGAAGACTCCTCATCCTCATCCGGCACCGGATCAACAGTAATGAGGGGTGCTCTCAGCAAGACCGCGGGAGCCCACTGTTGACGGGGCGCCCGGGCTGACCCTCGGCACCTTTCACTACGATCTAGGCCGTGCTGGGTCGACCTTCCGCGTCCGACTGGATCGCGCTCACCGGCGAACCGCTTCCCGTCGACGACGCCACCCGATGGGCGGCAACGCCCGGGAGCGGTGCTGTCGTGGCGTTCTCGGGGATCGTGCGCGACCACTCCGAGGGCCGGGAAGGTGTGACTGGACTCACCTACGAGGCGTATGAGTCCGAGGCGACCCGACGTTTGGCCGAGGTGGCCGAGGAGACCCGCCGCCGGTGGCCGGTCGTCGAGCGTCTCGCGCTGCTGCACCGCACCGGCGATCTCGGGCTCTCGGAGACGTCGGTGGTCGTCGTCGCGTCGGCGCCCCACCGGCCGGAGGCGTTCGAGGCCGCGCGGTTCGCGATCGACACCCTCAAAGAGACGGTGCCGATCTGGAAGCGGGAGCACTGGAAAGAAGGTTCGGACTGGGCGGAGTGCGCGCACGACGTGCGTTCGGTCGCCCCCATGGTCGGCTCCGCAAGCTCCGCCTCCTCAGGCGGTCGGGATGGCAAAGCCACGCCGACCGCCCTCAGGAAACAGGCCGTCCGCTGAGCCGCGACCTCGCGATCGACCTGGGCACGGCGAACACCCTCGTGTACGCGCGCGGGCAGGGCATCATCCTCAACGAGCCAACCGTCATCGCGCTCAACAGCCGCACCCAAGAGGTGCTGGCGATGGGGCACGAGGCATGGCACATGATCGGCCGCACGCCGGGCCACATCGTCGCCGTGCGTCCGCTGCGCGGCGGTGCGATCACCGACTTCGAGATCACTCAGCGCCTGATCCGCCTGATCTTCGCCCGCGCCGGCATCACGCGCTTGCAGCGCGCTCGCGTGCTCGTATGCGTGCCGTCGGCCATCACCCACGTCGAGCAGCGCGCGGTGCTCGAGGCGACACGACGCGCCGGTGCTGCGCAGACCTATCTCATCGAGCAGCCGATGGCAGCGGCGATCGGCGCGTCGCTGCCGATCCACGAGCCGCTCGGCAACATGGTCGTGGACATCGGTGGTGGCACAAGCGAGATGGCCGTCATCTCGATGGGCGGAATCGTGTCGCTGCAAGCAGTGCGAGTCGGCGGGTTCGACTTCGACGCCGGGATCTCCGCGTGCCTGCGGCGCGACCACGGCATCGCCGTCGGTGAGCGCACAGCAGAGGAGATCAAGCTCGCGATCGGCTCCGCGTTCCCGACCGCCGACGAGTTCAAGGCCGAGGTGCGCGGCCGCGACCTGATGAGCGGTCTGCCCCGCACGATCGTGCTGGCGCCAGAAGAGGTCCGTGAGGGGCTCGAGGAGCCGATCCAGCGGGTGATGACCTCGGTCAAGCAAGCGCTGGCCGAGACGCCGCCGGAGCTCGCCCAGGACTTGCTCGAGATGGGCATCCACCTCGTGGGTGGTGGCGGCATGCTGCGCGGCTTCGACCGCCGCATCGAGCACGAGACCGGAGTGCCCGTCCGCATGTCGGAGATGCCGCTCGAGACGGTCGTGCTCGGCGCCGGCCGTTGCCTGGAGAGCTTCGACCGCCTCCGCGACGTGTTCATGGACCGCCCCCGCGGGAGCGGCCCGCGGTAACAACGGGTTACGTCGTCAAGTCTTCCGCGGCTTGGCGGACTTGCCAGTCCTTGTCTTCCAGGGCTGCCTGGAGCGCTGCTTCTACTTCCGGTCCTTCGAACGGTGCGAGTGCGAGCACGGCGCGTCGCCGGACTGCGGGCTTGTCGCGACACGCGGTGAGCACGGCGGGGAGTCCGGCCGCGTCGCCGATCGCTCCGAGTGCGGCGACTGCCGCTTCGCGCGCGAGCGCGTCCTTGTGGTTGGTGGCGGTGCGGGCCAGTGCCGTGACCGCGTCGGCGTCGGCGTCGAGCGCGTCGCCGAGCTCGCCGAGTGCCCAGGCGGCGGCTTCGACGACGACCACCTCCTTGTCGGCGAGCAGCTCGACGAGTCGCGGCGCGAGCGTGTCTGGCGTCGCACGCTTCGCGAGTGCGGGCGCGAGATCTGCAGCGCGACGGCGAACCTTCGCGTCGGGGTCGGCGACGGCCCGCTCCCACGCTGTCACCACAGCCGCGTGGGCGGTGCCACTGCGCACGAGTGCAGCCAGCGCGACGGCGCGTACGCGCGGGTCGTCGTCACTCGTGAACGCGTCGGCGAGCTTCGTGGTGTCGGCCTTGTTCGGTCGCCGACGCTGACCCAGCCCCGCGAGCGCCGCGGCGCGGGTCACCGCCGGGTCTTCCATCCTTAGATGGAGCCCTCCAGCGCCGTGAGAGTGAGGGCGAGGGCGATGCCCACCACGATCCCGGTCATGAGCCCGCACGCGATGATCAGGACGACGAGGCGGGTCGCGGCCAGGCCGCGAGAGAGGGCGTCGGGAGCCTCCCACTCCTCGTCATCCGGGATGGCGTGGTCGATCCCTGGCCAGTGCTGCACCTCTCCCACACCCACGTGCGTGACAGGCTGACGACGGTGATCCATCGCTTTCACTTGTAGCAGACCGCGCCATCAGACCGAGGCCGACGCCCCAGATGACCAACCCCACGGAGCTGCCCGGCCTGCCACCGCTCCGCCGGCCGCCCCTTTCCCGCCGCCAACAGGCGCGGCGGACCATCGGGATCGTGGCGCTGGCGGTGCTGGCCGTCGCGGTGGTCGCGGCCAACTTCGTTCGCGTGCCGTACGTGATCATCTCGCCCGGCGATGCGACACCGCTCACCGAAGACGTGGTGTCGGTCAAGGGCGTCGAGACCCACGAGCACTCCGGTGAGCTCCTCTTCCTCACCGTGCGCGTGTCGAACCGCGACCCGAGCGTCTGGCGGTGGCTCTTCGCCGAGCTCGACAGCGACGTCACCGTCACCAAGAAGGAGGCCGTGATCGGCTGCGCGTCGTACGAGGCGAACGCCGAGCTCCAGAACATCCTCATGCTCGAATCGCAGGACATCGCCAAGACAGTGGCGCTCCAACGGCTCGGCTACGACGTTGTCGAGCAGAGCTCGCGTGTCGTCATCACCGAGGTGCTGTGCGACGGGCCCTCCGAGGGTTTGCTCGAGCTCGGTGACGAGCTCGTCGCGATCGAAAGCTCACCCGTCAGCTCCCTCGAAGACGTGCGCCCGCTGATTCAGGCGCATCGCCCGGGCGAAACGATCACGGTCACCGTGCGACGCGACCACCAGGAGCAGGACGTGGACGTGCGCCTGGGCAAGGAGCCGCGCCTACCGACGCCGTCCAGCACGACCGAGCCGCTGCCGCCGCGGGGATCGACCCTCGGGATCGTGAGTCAGCAGATCACCGAAGAGCAGTTCCCCTTCGTGATCGACATCGACACCCAGCGTGTGAGTGGTCCGTCGGCCGGGCTCGCCTTCACCCTCGCGATCATCGACGACCTCACCGAAGGCGAGCTCACGGGCGGCAAGCGCGTCGCGGTCACCGGGTCGATTCTTCCCGACGGCGGCGTGCAACCCGTCGGCGGCGTCGAGCAGAAGACGGTCGCGGCACGGCGCAGTGGCGCGGCGCTGATGCTCGTCCCCGCGTGTCCGGAGCCGGTGCCGCGCAACTGTGAGGCCGTGCTGGCGCGCGCTCACGCCGAGGGCATGCGGGTCGTGATCGTCGAGACCATCGACGATGCGCTCGAAGCGTTGGAGCGATTCGGCGGCGATCCGATCCCGCCGCGGCCAACCGCGGACGTCGCCACCTAGCATCGCCAGGATGGACGAGGTCCAACCCGAGGGCTCCACCGACGCGCCGCGCGTGTCTCCGGGCGAGATCGCATACCGCGAGTTCGCCCGCGCCGCGGATGGTCTCGACGAGCGCGAGGTGCGCGAGTTCCTCAACGAGGTCGCGGATGTCGTGTCCGCAGCGCGCGAGCGCGAGCTGCGACTCGAGGCCCAGGTTGCCGAGCTCGAAGCGCGTGCGGAAACGGGTCCCGCCGCGGCGCCGACGCAGGCTGACCCGCGTGCCGAGGCGCTGTTCGCCCAGCTGCGTGATGCGCCAGCGGAAGCGGAGCCGCCGAAGCCGAAGCCGGAGAAGAACAAGGCGCGGTCGTCGGCTCCGAAGGCCGCGCCGCCACCCTCCGCAGCCGACGCGCATCCGCTTCCCACGGCCGCGCCATCGGAAGGCGTGTCATCGGAGGCGGAGCCCGAGACGACTGACGCCACAACCGTCGATCAGCCCGAGCCCGCGCCCGAAGCGACGGAAGACGACAAGGTGCGCGCTCGGCGCGACGCGCAGCTCGACCCGCTCGTCGATGATCTCCTGCGCACCTCGAAGCGTCTCGTGCAGGACGAACAGAACGTGCTGCTCGATGCCGCGCGCCGCGCGCGGGTGAAGGTCGAGCCGGCGCGGCTGCTGCCCGACCCCGTCCATCATCGAGAGGCGTGGGCAGCTGTGCTCTCACCCGCGATCGACCTCGCGTACGGCGGTGGGCGCAGCGCGGGCGGGCGCAGCCGGAAGGCGACGAGTGCTCCCGAGCGCGTCGTCAACGAGCTTTCAGCCTCGCTGATCGCGCCGCTGCGCGAGCGGCTCACCGCAACGCTCGGCACCGTCATCGCCCAAGGGCCCTACGAGTCGCCGGCTGAGCTGCACCGAGAGCTCGCGTCGGCGGTCAGCGCCCGCTATCGGGAGTGGCGATCGACCGAGCTCGAGACCCGTCTCGTCGATGCGCTCACCGCGGCCTACGCCCGCGGCGCCTACGACGGCGCGCCGACCGGTGCGCAGCTCCGATGGGTGAGCGACCCCTCGGCGAGCTGCCCCGACTGCGACGACAACTCGCTCGAGCCGACCGTCAAAGGTCAGGACTTCCCGACCGGCCAGCCCCACCCGCCCGCGCACCCGGGCTGTCGCTGCCTCGTGATCGCGGTCGCGCCTGACCCGAAAGGCCACTGAATCAGCGCCTAACCTGACCCGGAATGCGCGTGCCCACTCGGGAGCGGCGCCCCTTCAAGTTCCGGGGCTGGATGATCGCGATCGTCGTCATCCTGCTCGTGCTCCTGTTCTCGGTGCGCGGGCTGGCCGTCTTCTACACGGACTTCCTGTGGTTCGACTCCCTCGGCCAGGGCGGCACGTGGGGTGATCTGCTCACCGCGAAGGCGGTGCCAGCCATCGTCTTCACGGTCGTGTTCTTCGTGGTGCTGCTGGTCAACCTGCTGATCGCCGACCGGCTCGCGCCGAAGGTGAGGGGGCTGGCGCCGGCGACCCCCGAGGACGAGCTCGTCATGCGGTACCAGCAGACGACGGCCCGCTACCAGGGACGGATCCGCGTCGGCGTGGCGCTGTTCTTCGCGTTGATCGCGGGCATCGGCGTGGCTGCGCAGTGGCGCGAGTGGATCCTGTTCACGAACAGCACCGAGTTCGGTCAGACAGACGCCCAGTTCGGTCGGGATCTCGGGTTCTACGTCTTCAAGCTCCCGTTCATCGAGTTCATCATCGACTGGCTCTTCGCCGGGCTCGTCATCGTCCTGCTCGTGATTTCCGTTGCGCACTACCTCAACGGCGGCATTCGCTTCCAGAGCTCGCTCCAGCGCGTGACGCCACAGGTGAAGGCGCACATCTCAGTGGTGCTCGCGCTGATGGCACTCGTGAAGACGGCCGACTACTACTTCTCTCGGTACGCGCTCACGCTGTCGACGCGCGGCACGGTCGACGGCGCGACATACACCGACGTGAAGGCGCAGCTTCCGGCGCTCGAGTTCCTCACCATCGTCTCGGTGATCGCTGGCTTGTTGTTCCTGTGGAACATCTGGCGGCGCGGCTGGGTGCTGCCCGTCATCGCAGTGGGCCTGTGGGCGTTCATCTCGCTGATCGTCGGCACGATCTATCCCGCCGCGATCCAGAACTTCAAGGTCGAACCCGACGAGCTCGCCACCGAGCAGCCGTTCATCCGGCGCAACATCGACGCGACGCGAGAAGCGTTCGGTCTCGACGAGGTCGACGTCAAGCAGTTCGACTACAGGACGCTCGAGCTAGAGAGCGTCAGCGCGAACGTGTCGACGATCGACAACGCGCGGCTGTGGGACCCCGACACGATCGTCGACTCGTACCAGAACCTTCAGGAGCTCCAGTCCTACTACCGGATCAACGACGTCGACGTCGATCGCTACTCCGTCGACGGCCAGGTCGAGCCGGTGATGATCGCGACGCGTGATCTGGACTCAAGCGGCATCCAGAACCCCTCGTGGGTGAATGAGCACCTCGTCTTCACCCACGGGTACGGAGCCATCGCGTCACCGAGCGCAGTGGCCGGCACCGACGGCGACCCCGAGTTCTATCTGAGTGACGTCCCCGCGAAGGAGGACGGGATCAACCTGAGCGGAAAGGGCGCGCAGATCTACTTCGGGGAGAACCTCGGCCAGTACGTGATCGTCAACGCCGATCAGCCTGAGTTCAACTTCGTGCGCGAGGGGCGCGGCGGTGACGCGCAGACCCGATACTCCGGCGACGACGGGATCGAGCTCTCGAACATCTTCAAGAAGGCCGCGTTCGCGCTTCGCTTTGGCGACCCGAACCCGCTGATCTCCGGCCAGGTGAATGGCGAGTCGAAGGTGCTGATGCTCCGTGACATCCGTGAGCGAGCGGGCAAGCTCGCGCCCTTCCTGCGGTTCGACGACGACCCATATCCGATCGTCGTTGAGAACCGGATGTTCTGGGTCCTCGACGGCTACACGACGTCGGATCGGTTCCCATACTCACAGCTCGCATCGGGCGGCGGCGGGTTGGCCGCGGAGTTCAACTACGCGCGGAACTCGGTGAAGGCAGTCGTCGACGCATACAACGGAACCGTGACGTACTACGTCATCGACTCGGAAGACCCGATCATCCGCACGTACCAGAAGGCGTTTCCGGATCTGTTCACGTCCGCAGAGCAGATGCCCGAAGGAGTGCGCGAGCACCTGCGGTACCCGGAAGACCTGTTCCAAGTTCAGTCCGACGTGTTTGCCCGCTACCACGTGACGGACGCGCGTCGCTTCTACCGTGAGAACGACCGTTGGCTGCGCACACCTGACCCGAACAAGATATCGGTTGCCGCGTCGGCGAGCCGGGCATCACGACGGATCTCTGCCGACACGGCGCGCCAAGACCCGTACTACCTCTATCTGCGACTGCTTGAGGACGACAGCGACAGCTTCGTGCTGCTCCAACCGTTCGTTCCAGTGTCAGGCGGCGACCAACAGACGCGCCTCAGCTCGTTCGTGACCGTGAAATCCGAGGGAGACGATTACGGCAAGATCGAGGCGTTCGTGATGCCACAGGGTGAGCAGGTGCAGGGTCCGGTGCAGGTTGCGAACGACATCCAGAACGACGATGGGCTTGCGCAGCAGTTCTCGTTGCTCAACCGAGGCGAGTCGCGCGTCGTCTTCGGTGAGATCCAGCTCATCCCCGTCGGTGAGTCGATGGTGTACATCCAATCGATCAACGTGCAGCGTTCGAACCGGGGGTACCCGCAGTTCGAGTTCGTGATCGCGTTCGCACAGGACGTGGGCCTAGGGACGGGCGACACGGTGGCCGAGGCGTTGAACGACCTGTTCGATACGACCACGCCCACTGAACCCACCGAGCCGACGGAACCAACGGAGCCGACCGAGCCGGGCGACGAGACGGTCGAGGAGCTCCTCACGCAGGCCAACGAGAAGTTCGCACAGGCCGACGCCGCGCTTCAGCGCGGTGACCTCGCGGCCTACGAGCAGCTCGAGGAAGAGGGTCGCCAGCTCGTGGCCCAGGCGCTCCAGCAGCTCCGAGAGGAACAGGGCGGCGCCTCCACCGCCGGCGGGACGACCCAAGCGTCGTTCCGCTAGCGCCCGGCCGGGTGGGTCTCCACAACGACCCGCGCAGCCCGGGATTGTTGGGCCTGGGTGGGATTGTTACTATCTGCGTAGTGGAAATCCCCTGCCCGGCAACCCGCTGCCGGTGCTGATCTGGAGCCCCTGATGGCCGTCGAGAACGTCGACCTCGGCAAGTACATGCTCGGTTGGGCCGACTCGACCGAGGGCTATGCCTTCGTCCCGAAGAAGGGCCTCAACGAGGACATCGTTCGCGAGATCTCCGGCATGAAGGAAGAGCCGGAGTGGATGACCAAGTTCCGGCTCAACGCGCTGAAGCGCTTCGAGCGCAAGCCGATGCTCGAGTGGTTCGCGAAGAACATGCCTGACATCGACTTCGACGACATCTACTACTACTTGAAGCCCACATCGGGTGAACAGGTCGACAGCTGGGACATGCTCCCGCCCGAGATGAAGGCCACCTACGAGAAGCTCGGCATCCCCGAAGCCGAGCGCAACTTCCTCGCTGGTGCGTCTGCACAGTGGGAATCCGAGGTGGTGTACCACAAGAACCGCGAAGACCTGGAAGCTCAGGGGATCATCTTCACGGACATGGACACCGCGGTGCGCGAGTACCCCGAGCTCGTTCAGCAGTACTTCGGCACGATCATCCCGCCGGGTGACAACAAGTTCGCCGCATTGAATTCAGCAACTTGGTCTGGCGGTAGCTTCATCTACGTGCCACCTGGCGTGAAGTGCGAGATGCCACTCCAGGCGTACTTCCGGATCAACAAGGAGAACTCGGGACAGTTCGAGCGCACGCTGATCATCGCTGACGAAGGCGCGTCGGTGCACTACGTCGAGGGATGCTCGGCGCCGGTGTACACGACCGACTCGTTGCACTCCGCGGTCGTGGAGCTCATCGCGAAGCCGAGCGCGCGCATCCGCTATACGACGATCCAGAACTGGTCGCCGAACGTCTACAACTTGGTGACGAAGCGAGCGAAGGCCGAAGCCGAGGCGACGGTCGAATGGATCGACTCCAATATCGGATCCAAGCTCACGATGAAGTACCCGGCCGTCGTGATGACGGGACCGAAGGCGCACGGAGAAGTGCTCTCCGTTGCGTATGCCGGCGAAGGGCAGCATCAAGACGCCGGCGCCAAGATGACCCACGCCGCGCCGGAGACCACGTCGATCATCGACTCGAAGTCGATCTCGAAGGACGGCGGCCGTACGACCTATCGCGGTCTCGTGCGGGTGGAGGAAGGTGCGCACGACGTCAAGAGCCACGTGCGCTGTGACGCTTTGATCCTCGACGAGGAGAGTCGTTCCGACACCTACCCCTACATGGAGGTGGAGGAGAAGGACGCCCGCATCGGTCACGAGGCGACCGTGTCGAAGGTCGGCGACGATCAGATCTTCTATCTCATGTCACGTGGGCTCACTGAGCAACAGGCCACCGCGATGATCGTGAACGGCTTCATCGAACCGGTCACAAAGACCTTGCCGATGGAGTACGCGGTTGAGATGACTCGCCTCATCGAGCTCAACATGGAGGGCGCGGTCGGCTGAGGCGAGGTTGTGCGGCGCAGGAACCCTGCGCCGCCCGAGCCGGGGCCCGAGCGGCCCTGCGCCTCCGGCGCCGAGAGCGGAAAGTTTGACCGTGGTCACCAACTTCACCACCGACGCCGCGCGGGCACTGGGCGGACCCGACTGGTTGATCGCTCGGCGCGTCGCGGCCGCGGAGCAGCTCCAGTCGCTCACGTGGCCGACGCCCGCGGACGAGATCTGGCGCTACAGCCGGATCGACGAGCTCGACCTCGATCGCTACCAGCCGCTGAAGCCTGAGGTGGTCGGTGAGCCCGGCACCGAGCGTGCGCCCGGCGGGGGGCCCCTCGCAGCCGAGGCTGGGGAGCGAGCCGGCCTCGTGGTCGTGCGCGACGGACGCGTCGTGCACCACGAGCTCGACGAGTCGCTCGAGGCCAAGGGCGTGATGATCTGCGATCTCGCAATGTGCACCGAAGACGACGTGCGCGGCGCGCTCGGGACGTGCTCCGATGCGTCACCGGACGCGTTCACGGTGCTCCACGACGCGTTCCTCGCGGGCGGCGCGCTCGTGAAGGTGCCGGCCGGCGTCGTGGTCGATCGACCGATCGTTGTCCTCCACTGGTCCGAGGGCCAAGGGTGCGCGTCGTTCCCGCACACGCTGGTCGTCCTGGAGGAGCACGCGCAGGCCACGATCGTCGAGCGGTTCGGCTCTCCCAACCAGTTCCATCTCGTCGGCGGTGTCGTCGAGCTGCTCGTCGCGGATGACGCGCACTTGCGCTACCTCTCGTTGCAGGAGCACGGCCCGAAGACGTGGCAGATCGCGCTCCAACGGGCGCACCTCGGGCGCGACGCGACGCTCCGCTCGTCGGCGGTCGCACTCGGCGGCGACTACGCACGCTTGCGCAGCGAGTCGCTGCTGGCCGGCGAGTCGGCCGAGAGCAACCTCCTCGCCGTCTACTTCGGCGACGGGCAGCAGATGCTCGACTTCCGCACTCTGCAGGATCACGATGCGCCGCGCACTCGCAGCGACCTGTTGTTCAAGGGCGCGGTCGAGGACGACGCACGATCGGTCTACTCGGGGCTCGTCCGCCTGCGCCCGACGGCGCAGAAGGCGAACGCGAGCCAGACGAACCGCAACCTGGTCCTGACCGAGGGGGCCAGCGCCGAGTCGATCCCGAACCTCGAGATCGAGGCGAACGACGTGCGCTGCTCGCACGCGAGCACGGTCGGGCCGATCGACGACGACCAGCGCTACTACCTCGAGACGCGTGGGATCCCGCCGGCGGAGGCCGAGCGGCTCATCGTGCTCGGTTTCTTCGACGACGTGTTCCACCGGCTGCCGGTTGCATCGTTGGCGGGGCCGTTGCGCCGCACGGTGATCGAGAAGGTGGAGCACCGTGGCTAGCGACGTGACGGTGCTCCAGACCCGACAGGTCGCGCCGAACAGCGCGCGCCGTGTCGACATCGACGGCCACCGGATCGCGGTCGTGCGGATCGAGAACGCCGATGGGTCCGACAGCTGGTACGCGATCGGCGACGAGTGCTCGCACGCCGACTGGTCCCTCTCCGAAGGCGACGTGTGGGCCGAGGAGTGCGAGCTCGAGTGCCCGAAGCATGGCTCGACGTTCTCGCTGACCACCGGCGCGCCGCAGTCGCTCCCGGCGACCCAGCCCGTGCCCGTCTACGACATCCGGGTCGACGGCAACGACGTGATCGTGACGCTGCCATGAGCGAGCGTTCGCGGGCCGGGTATCACGGCCCGCAGGGAGCGGTCGCCGAGGTGAAGTGGAGCCGGCCCGGCGCGAGGCGCCAGGAGCGGAAGAGATGAGTCGGCTGGAGATCCGCGACCTGCACGCGGGGGTGGACGGATTCGAGATCCTGCGCGGGGTCGACCTGACGATCGAGTCGGGCGAGGTGCACGCGCTCATGGGTCCGAACGGCTCCGGGAAGTCGACGCTCTCGCACGCGCTCATGGGTCGTGAGGACTACGACGTCACGGGCGGCTCGGCGACGATCGACGGCACCGAGCTGCTCGGGCTCCCCACCTGGCAGCGGGCCGCGCACGGTCTGTTCCTCGGCATGCAGTACCCCGTGGAGGTGCCGGGCGTGACGGTGCGCGACCTGGTCGACGCGGCCTACGCCGCGCGCGGCAACGGCGGCGCACCGTCCGATCTCCCCGACCGGTTGCGTGACGAAGCCGCCCGGCTGGAGATCACCGAAGAGTTCCTCACGCGCGGCGTCAACACTGAGTTCTCAGGTGGGGAGCAGAAGCGCTTGGAGACGCTCCAGCTCGCGGTTCTCGAACCGAAGTTCGCGGTGCTCGACGAGATCGACTCGGGCCTCGACGTCGACGCCCTGCGCGATGTGGCTCGGCGCGTCGAGGCGATGACATCCGAGCGCAACCTCGGCGTGCTCGCGATCACGCACTACGCGCGGTTGCTCTCCGAGCTCCGACCCGATCGGGTGCACATCCTCATGGGTGGGCGGATCGTGCGCAGCGGCGGCCCTGAGCTCGCACAAGAGCTCGAGCGCACGGGCTACGAAGGCATCGCCGCCGAGCTCGGCATCGAGGAGCTCTCGGTCGAGAAGCCGAAAGAAGCCGACCCCTTCGCGGAGCCTGGCTTCTAAGGCGCCACTGCTAGCGGCGGCGCGCGTCGCGACCCTCGATGCGGAGTCTCATCAGCCCCGCATCGTACGGCGTGCGCAGCGTTGATCAGACGGCGTAGAGGTTGACGCTGGCGTCGAGTCCGAAGGTCGAGGGGTCAGACCGACCGGTCGCGGCCAGCGCGAACGCCATCGGGTCGCCCTCGACGCGCTCGCTGCCACCGCCGCTCACGTCGAACTCCGGCACGCCCTCGAGCGCGATCGTCGCCGGGCCCCACTTCCGCTTGGTGAGCTGGGTCGCGATGTGGGAGGTGGTCGCCCGCAGCCCGTCGTCATGCGGCTCGGACGGCCGGCCGATGGCGGCGCGGATGTCATCACCGTGCATGAAGAAGTCGAACCACAGCGCCTCTACGCCGTCGCCGAGCGTGCCCTCGTACCCACCGGGCGCGGGTGCGTTCCACGCCACCTCGTCGAACCCGGGCAGCATCGCCTCGGCCTGGTCGCGCACCTGCGCGCACTCGTCGGCGAGCTCGGCTGGCGAGCGGCCCGCGCGCTCGTCGACCTCGCGCTGAGTCACCTCCGGCGTGCCGAGACCATCGAGCCGCAGGTTGACGACGTCGGCCATCGAGCCGATCGCGTGACTCGCGACGCCGGCGACGGTCCAGCCCTCACAGCGGCTCGGCTTCGCTCAGTCGTCGTCGCTCAGTGAGCGCACCAGCGCTTCGAAGCGAACCATCTCGTCGAGCAAACCGCTGGTGATGTCTTCACGGGAGAGTGTTGTCATGCCGACGATCCTGCGGGCCCGATTCCCTCGCGTCAACGGTGACGTGTGTCACACGGGGTCGTCAGAGCTCGTACACGAAGTCCGTGGGCGTCGGCTCGACCTTCTGACCAGCGAGGCACACGTTGAGGTAGGCCTCGCCCGTGGCGAGGTCGGGCTCGGCGCGTGACATCAACCGGGTCGGGAACTCGTAGCCGACCTTCGTTACGCGAAAGCCCATCTGCGTGCCGAAGAGCCCCGCGAGCGATTCCTTCGTGTAGCGGAAGTAGTCGAACGGGTGCGCATGGAGCGGGTACGACTGGTGCGTCTGCACGTAGAGCGCGCCACCCACCTTCAACGTCTTGAGGACCTCGTGCGCGGCGCGGTGTGGGTACTTGAAGTGCTCGAACGTCGAGCAGGAGATGATTGCGTCGAACGCTTCGACGCCGTGCGTCGCGGAGAGCGCGTGCACGTCGGCAACCACATCGACATCGGGGCCCGCCTGGATGTCGGTGCCGACGTACTCGGAGGCGTTCGGCACCCACGAGTCGTGGCGCGTCGACCGCGTCGCGTGCGATCGGTGCACGCCGAGCTCCAGCACGCGCGGGCCGTTCATCGCTCGGCACAGCAAGTCGAACTCGAGGAGCACGAGGTTCATCGTGCGTTCGCTCGGCATGCCATTGGTGGCGATGCGCGACACCGCTCGGCGCGTCAGGGTGCGTGCTGCGTGCCAGGGGTTCACGAAGGGCCGGGAACGTCGACGGCGATCGTCTCCACCTTGGCGCCACGGGCGGCGCGGGACTTGTCGGGTTCGCCGAGCGTGGGTGACGTGCAGCAGAACAGGATGTCGCCGCCGATGGCGCACGCGATCGCGTGGCGACCGGGCACCTCGACGACGGCCGTGACCTTGCCACCCTCTCGCACCCGGGTGAACCGGTCGCTCGCCGGGCCTGCCGCCCACACCTGGTCCTGCGCGTCGATGCAGATCCCGTCGGGGTAGTCGGTCTCGGGGAGCTCGGCCCACACGCGCCCGTGGGTGAGCGTGCCGTCGTCGGCGAGGTCGAAGCCGAGCAGGCGGCGCTTCACGCTCTCCGCGACGACGAGGGTGCCGCCGTCGGCCGTGATCACCATGCCGTTGGCCATGAACAACCCGTCGGCTGCTTCGTGCACGGAACCGTCAGGGTCGACGCGCAGCAGCGGGGCGGCGCGCATCTTCTCGCCACCGTGGTGGTCGTATCCGAACTGACTCACGAACGCGTGCCCGTGACGGTCCACGACCATGTCGTTGATCTCGTGCGACGCGAGCGACGAGCAGTCGGCGTGCTCGACCGCGCCGCCGTCTTCGAGTCGAAGGATCCGCTGGTCGTCCATCGACACGATGAGCATCTGACCGTCGGGCAACCAACCCAGGCCCGAGGGCGGTCCGTCCAGCGCAACGACGACTTCGCTGGATCCGTCCATCGCCACGCGCAGCACCTCGTGCGCGTGCATGTCGCTCACGAGCAACGCGCCGTCCCGCCACCGCGGCCCCTCGAGAAACGCCCGCCCCTCAAGCAGAGTCGTCATCTCAACCACGTCCGGCATTGTGCTCCAACCCCGGATTTTCGGCACGTTGAACCCAACTCTGTGTCGTTCAGCGTGCCCAAAAACCCTTGCCGAGGAGGTGCGATGGACCGCCGAACGGTGGGGACCGTTGCAGCAACACAGCACGCAGTGATCACGTTCGATCAGCTCTTGGAGCTGGGGATGCCCCCTCACCATGCCCAGCGATTCATCGATGAAGGCTTCCTCGAGCGCGTTCATGCCGGCGTCTTCAAAGTTCGCGGCGCGCCGTGGACGTACGAGCAGCGGCTGGTCGCAGCATGCCTAGCGATCGGACCCGAAGCCGCGGCGTCGCATCGAGCGGCGGCGACCGTGCATCACGTGCTGCGCTACAAGGAGCCGCCTGTCGAGGTCACGACCACGCGGCTTCGCTCTCCAGAGCTCGAGGGCGTGACGGTCCATCGGCTGTCTGACCTGGACGAGCGTTGGGTCACCGTCGTGAACGGCGTTCGGGTGACGACCGTTGCAAGAACACTCGTCGATCTTGGGGCGGTTGCGGCACTTTCGACGGTTGAGGCTGCGCTCGACCGTGCCGCTGGAGTGAAGCTCATCACCTATCGAGGTGTTCGTGATGCCATGATCGCGGTAGCCCGCCAGGGGCGTCGAGGCGTCGGCAAGATCCGTCGTCTGCTTGATGCCCGCATTGGCGAAGTCATCCCGGCTGGCGTTCTGAACGCCCGTATGCAGTCCCTCCTTCGACAGGCGGGATTGCCACGGCTCGAGGTCGAGTACGTCGTGCGCGACGCGCACGGCGGTTTTCTCGCCGTCGTTGACTTCGCCTCGCCCGAGCATCTGCTCGCCCTCGAAGTCGATGGTTACGAGTTCCACTCCGCGCCGAAGGCATTGCACGACCGGAACGTTCGCGATCGTCTCCTCGCTGACGACGGTTGGCTCACGTTGCACTTCGACTGGCACGAACTGGACCGCCAAGATCCTCGCGTCGCCGACCAGATCCGTCGCCAGCTTCGGCACCGCGCAGGCTTTTCGGCACGTTGAACCCAACTATGTGTTGTTCAGCGTGCCGAAAACCCGCCTTGGGGGTCAGATCGGGTTCGAGGAGAGGATTTGCTCGCCGTCGGTGCCGCCGTCGACATAGACGGCGTCGCCTTCGTGCACGAGGTCATGGAAGTACTCGGAGATGTGCATCGGGATGCGCGCACACCCATGTGATGCTGGCTCGGGCGGCACGTCCGCGTAGCCGTGGATGGCTCGCCCCTTGAAGAAGTAGTAGGGGTTGTACAGCTCACCGAGGTCGCCGGGCTGCCAGCCGTCGTAGAAGAAGTAGTACGCGTACCGGCCGTTCGGTGTCGTGGCCACCTCACAGATCCGCTGCGTCGGCGCTCGCTTCGGGGTGATGTAACAGAACTGCTCGCCGCTGGCCGTCGACGTCGTGGTGATGAGCCGCACTTGGTAGTTCTCGTAGAGCGTGATGACCTGCTTGGTCACATCGATCTCGGTGCGGTTCGGCTCGGCGGCCGGATGCAGCGGCACCGGGTACTGGAACGTCTCGAGGAACGTCGCTTCGGCCGGGTTGAGCCTGCCCACCCGGGGCAAGCCGGCGATCTTCTCGACGGCGTGCAGCGCGTAGACCGTCGACTGGTCGATGGTCCCGTCGATGAGGCCGGGGTCGAAGTGCAGCTGGAGCAGCCGGTTCTCGTACTCGGCGATCCGCGGGTCCGAATCGCCGAGGCCGAAGCCGGTGAGCGGGACCGTCGACAGGTCGACGGCCGGCTCGTGGCGGATCGTGCCGGGGACCGTCGTGGTCGTGGTTGGGGGCACCGTGGTGGTGGTCGTGGGTGCCGTCGTGCTGGTGGTCCCCGTGGCGGCCTGCTCACCGTCGTCATCGCGCAGGACAGCACCGGCCATCACGACCCCGGCGATGACGCCGAAGGCGGCAACGAGGCTCACGAGCACGCGCACGGGAAAGAGCTTCTGCACCACGGGTCGGCGATGGTACCGGCGTTGCGGGAGTAAGTGGAACCGGCCGCGATCGTCAGGACCACCGAGTGCCAAGGCGGGCACTGGTGGGAGACAATGCATCCGGGATGGACGACGACGCCCGAGCTGCCGAACGACTCGAGGACGCAGCGCTGGTCGAACGAGCGCGCGCTGATGATCCCGACGCGTTCGGAAAGCTCTACGACCGGTGGTTCGATCGCGTCCACGATCTGGCGTTCAGGGTCACCGGGGAGTCCGCCGCCGCGGCCGATGTGGCCCAGGACTCGTTCCTCTCGGCGTGGAACCACCTTTCGAAGCTCCAGGACCCGGCCGCCTTCGGCGGGTGGCTCCTGCGCATCACCCGCAACGCCGCCCTCGACCGACGCCGTCGGGAGCAGCGCACCAGCCCGTACGACGCGGACTCGATGGCCATGATCGAGGCGTCGGGCCCGTCACCCGCGAGTGCGCCAGTGGGTTTCCGGATCGAGGACCGCGCTCGGGCGTTCGATGCCCCCGAGCAAGCCGCCGAGGACGGCGATCTCGCCGCGCTCGTGTGGGAGTCGGCCGCCGCCTTGGGCGAGCGCGACGCCGAGCTCCTCGACCTGAGCCTTCGCCATGGGCTGACGCCGGCCGAGGTCGGCGAGATCGTGGGACTGAACCGCAACGCTGCGAACCAGGCCGTCCACCGCGTGCGCAGCCGGCTGAAGGCCGCGATCGAGGCGCGGGTGCTCTGGCGCAGCGGCGAGCCGGTCTGCGAGGGGCTCGCCGGCGCGCTCGCCACGGCTGGGGTCACACGCTTCGGTCCCGACGCGGTGCGCGTGATCGGTGGGCACGCCGACAAGTGCGCGGCGTGCCAGGAGCAGCGCGAGACCCGACTCGAGCCCAGTGCACTGTTCGGCGCGATCCCGTTCATCGTCGTGCCGCTGGTGCTCAAGATGAAGGTCGCGCACGCGCTCTCGGAGTCGGGCGTGCCGATGGACGGGTCGGCCGCCGCGGCCGCCGACGCCGACGGTCGCGGGCTGCGCCGGAAGCACCGACGCGGCCGCCGAGTGGCCGTGGTCGGTGGAGTGCTCGTGGTGGCGTTCGTGGTCGTCGGCGTGGCCGCCGAGGACCTCGACGAGCTGCCGACGTTGGAGACGGCTGCGGCCAAGAAGTCGCCGGTGACGACCACCTCGCCATCGCCGGTGAGCACGACGATCCCACCGGCGGTCACCGTCACCACCCAGGAGCAAGGCGACGGTCCCGGCGCGTTCGTGCCGCCTCCAACCGCACCCTCGACACCGCCGTCCGCACCCACCGCGACCGCTTCGATCTCCGTGAGCCCGGGATCGGTCGCCGGGTCCTACGGCTGGCCGGGCGGCGCGCCTCGGGTGGTGTGGAGCACCTCGGGCGGAGCCTCGGTGTCGGTCACGTGGAGCGGACCCGCGGGTACGCATTCCGCGGGCATCCCCTCCACTGCCGCGACCGGCAACGTGGGGGTGTGTCCGGGTCTGATCACCGGCGCGCCGACGCAGACCTGCCGGCCCCGGCCTGGCACGCACACCTACACGGTCACGGTGCGCGACGCGAGCGGCAACATCGCCGTGCAGCGGAGCGCAACGCTCACCGCCAGCTGACGACGCCCCGTCAGGGCGCCAGCACTACCAAGCGCCTCCATTGGTTGCCGTCGGCGAGCGACGGCGCCTGGCTCCGCCGGTTGGCAAAGCCGCCGGCTACGCCCTCGAGCGGGCTTCCTCGTCGGCGGCAAGCAGCATGAGGCGCAGGTCGAGAAGGAGGTCGACGATCTCCGAGGCAGCCACGAGGTCGCGGCCGCGGTACTGCTCGAGCGCCTCGTCGATCCGGCTGGTGAGCTCCTGCTCGTCCATGCAGCTCGCCTCCTCTGGTTCCTCTGTGTGCAACGTAGCCGGTGCGGATGTGATTCCCGTGGCAGGTTTGCGCGTCAACGGCGGCTTGCCGACCTTTGGAGCCAGGAGCCGTCGCCTGCCGACGGCGACCAATGGAAGTGAACCCTCGTGCCAAGGGTGCCTACGCGCCCGCCTCGTCGAAGCCCTGGAGCAGCGTGTACCAGGCGAGCGTGGCGCACTTGATCCGCACCGGGAACTTCACGACACCCTGGAGCGCCGCGAGGTCGCCCAGGCGCACGTCGTCAGCGGCGCTGCCGTCACCGTTGCCGGTGGCGCTGTCGGGTGTGCCCTCGAGGTGGGTCTCGTGCGTGTGCATCAGCGCCAGGAAGGCGTCGATGATGCGCCGCGCCTCACTGACGGACCTGCCCTTCACCGCCGCGCTCATCATCGATGTCGACGCCTGGCTGATCGAGCATCCCTGACCGGCGGTGCGCACGTCGGTCACGACGCCGTCGTCGAGCTCGAGATAGAGGATGACCTCGTCGCCGCACAGCGGGTTGAAGCCCTCGACCCTGTGCGCGGGCGGCACGGGCAGCTCGCCGCGGTTTCGCGGCGCGCGGTAGTGGTCGAGGATGATCTCGCGGTAGAGGTCTTCGAGTCCAGGCATGGCTAGATCGCGAAGAACTGCTCGGCCTTGGACAGCGCCTCGACGAGCGCATCGACGTCAGCCTCGTCGTTGTAGACGTAGAGCGATGCCCGCACGGTCGCCGGCACCTCGAGCACGCGCATCAGCGGCTTCGCGCAGTGGTGGGACGCCCGCACGCACACCCCTTCCTCGTCGACGACCTGGGCCACGTCGTGGGCGTGGATGCCCTCGAGCACCATCGAGATGGTGCCACCCCGGACCTCGATGTCGCGCGGACCGTCGATGCGGAGGCGGTCGCCGAAGCGGTCCGTGAGGCGATCGAGCGCGTACTTGGTGAGCGACTTCTCGTGGGCCCGCACTGCGTCGAGTCCGAGCGCGCTGAGGTAGTCGACGGCCGCGCCCAACCCGATCGCCTCGGCGATGGGCATCGTGCCGGCCTCGAACTTCCACGGCACCTCGTTGGGGAGGAACCCCTCTTTGGTGACCTCACGGATCATCTCGCCGCCCCCGAGGAACGGCGGCATCTCCTCGAGCAGCTCGGGCCGGGCCCACAGGCCACCGATGCCGCTCGGACCGAGCATCTTGTGCGCGGTGAAGCCGACGAAGTCGGCGTCCCACGCCTGCACGTCGACGGGGAAGTGGGGGACCGCCTGCGCGCCGTCGACGAGCACCCGCGCGCCCGCGGCGTGCGCGGCGTCGGCGAGCTGCCGCAGGTCGTTGATGGTCCCGAGCACGTTGGACGCCGCGGTGACCGCGAGCAGCTTGGCTCCGTCGAGGAGGTCGTCGAGCTTCGTCGTGTCGAGCTGGTAGTCGGGAGTGAGGGGGATCCACCGGAGCTCGACGCCGCGCTCGGCTGCGAGGATGTGCCACGGCACGACGTTGGCGTGGTGCTCCATCTCGGTGACGACGATGGCATCGCCGGCGCGGAGGTTGGCGCGAGCCCACGAGTACGCCACGAGGTTGATCGCCTCGGTGATGTTCTTCGTGAACACGATCTCCTTGGCGCTCGCCGCGCCGAGCAGCTTCGCGACCTTGCCACGCGCCGCTTCGTAGGCAGCGGTCGTCTCCTCTGCGATCGTGTACACGCCGCGATGCACGTTGGCGTACGACTCGCGGTACACGCGGTCCATCGCGTCGAGCACCTGGATCGGCTTCTGCGACGACGACGCGGAGTCGAGGTACACGAGCCGCTTGCCGTGCACCTGTCGCTTGAGGATGGGGAAGTCGGCCTGGATGCGCGCGACGTCCAATGTCGCCGCGCTCATGCCGCACGCTCCGTGCGGAACGCGTCGAACCCGTCGCGCTCCACGCGCTCGGCGAGGTCGGGGCCACCGCTCGCCACGATCCGCCCGGCGAGCAAGACGTGCACCTGGTCGGGTGTGAGGTGCTCGAGCACACGGCGGTAGTGCGTGATCAGGAGGATGCCGAGGGCCGGTCGTTCTGCGCGCACGGCATCGATCCCGCTCGCCACCACCCGCAGGGCATCGATGTCGAGGCCGGAGTCGGTCTCGTCGAGCACGGCGACGTCGGGCTCGAGCAGCGCCATCTGGAGGATCTCGTTGCGCTTCTTCTCGCCGCCCGAGAACCCTTCGTTGAGGTAGCGCTGCACGAAGCGGTCGTCCATGCCGAGTCGCTTGGTCCAGTCGATCAGCGCCATGCGCACCTCGAGGACGGACAGGTCGGGGATGCCCTTGCGGACGGCCATCGCCTGGCGCAGGAAGTTGAGGACGCTGACGCCCGGGATCTCCTCGGGATGCTGGAACCCGAGGAAGATGCCGCGCGCGGCGCGCTCGTCGGTCGGCGCGCGGGTGACGTCATGGCCTCGGACCCGGATGGCGCCGGCGGTGACCTCGTAGGCGGGGTCGCCGAGCAGGGTCTTGGCCAGCGTCGACTTGCCGGAGCCGTTGGGGCCCATGAGTGCGTGCAGCTCACCCTCGCCGATGGAGAGCGAGACGCCGCGGAGCAGCTCGGCACCGTCGACGGTGACGTGCAGATCGTCGATCTCCAATACCGGGAAGCTCATCTGCTGCACTCCATCGGCCGAGTGTATTCTCCCTATCCGCGTAGTGGAAACCTCTGGGAGTACCGTCCGAGCATGGTCGATCGCCAGCACCGTGCTGCCTGGGACGACTGGGGCACGGTCGACCCGTTCTGGGCCGTGCTCACTCACCCCGACGCCCGCCACGGTCGCTGGGACCACGATGCGTTCTTCGCGACGGGCGTCGACATGGTGGCGACGATGCTCGAGCACACTGGGTGCTGGGGCCGGCCGGGGCATCGGCGCACGGCACTCGACTTCGGTTGCGGGCTCGGACGGATCACCCGCGCGCTCGCGCCGCACTTCGAGCGCACCATCGGACTCGATGTGGCGTCGACGATGATCGACGAGGCGCGCCGGCTCGACGCCGGTCCCGACGCGTCGGACGCGGAGTTCGTCGTGCACGACGCCGACGACCTGCGTGCGTTCGAGACCGGATCGATCGACTTCGTGTCGTGCCTGCTCGTGCTGCAACACCTGCCGACGCGCGCCGGCATCGAGACCTACCTGCGGGAGTTCGTGCGCGTACTCGCGCCGAGTGGGGTGGCAGCCGTGCAGCTGCCGGTGCACGTGCCGCAGGCTGCGCCTCGCACGACGCTTCGTCAGAAGCTCCGGCTACGGACGCGCGCCGGCCGCTTCTTCCGTGCGCTCCGTGTGAGCCCGCGGCTCCTGTACAAGTGGTTCGGGTGGCAACCGGAGATGCGCATGCAGGGCATCCCCTACGAGGAGACCGTCGCGGTGATCGAGAGCGCGGGGGGCAGCGTGCTGGATGTCAGCGACGAGAGCACCGACCCCGGCGGTGTCGTCAGCCGCGTCTACTTCGTGGTCCCGCCTGCCTGAGCCGCGTCTCGGAGCACGGCCGCAAGGTCACCCGGCGGGAACGAGACCGAGGGGCGAACCTCGCGAGGCGCGCCGACGGCCGTCACGAGCGCGCTCGCGAGCGCGTCGGCATCGCGCTTGGGCACGAGCACCACGGCACCCGCTGACGCGTGGTCGGCGATCTCGCGCAATCCACCATCGTCGGTGCCGACGACAGGCGTCGCGCACATCAACGCTTCGACCGCAACCAAGCCGAACGGCTCAGGTTCCGTCGACGGAGCGGCGAGCACGTCGAGGTCGGCGAGGAGCTCGGCGACGCCGACCTCGTCGATCTCACCGAGCCAGTGCACGTCGGTGAGCGAAGCGGCGCGCTCCTTCAAGTCGGCCGCGTACTTCTCCTTGCCCTGCACAGGGCCGCCGGCGATCACGAGATGCGCATCGGGCTCGGCCTGCTTCACCTTTGGCCATGCGTCGAGCAGCACGTCGATGCCCTTCCAGGTGTCGAGCCGACCGGCCGCGCCCACGAGGGGCGCGGTGGCCGAGATGCCCACCGTCGCCCGGAAGCGGCCGGCTCGACTCGGGGAGAACCGGTCGGGATCGGGCGTGTCGTAGATGACGACCGTGTTCGCGCCATCGAGCTGATCGGCGATCGCTCTCGACCCACACACGACCACCTTGGCGTGCCGCCGAGTCAGCCAGCGCTCCACGCGAAGCGCGATGCCTGATTGCACGACGATCTCGCGCGCGTGCCAGACATGCGGTCGCCGCGCGACGCGCGCCGCGGCCCATCCGTACCACGAGTGCAGTGAGTTCGTGTGCACGACGTCGACGTCGAGCCGGCTGACGAGGCGGCGAAGGCGGGCGACCGCGAACGGCCAACCCAGTGCGTACGCACACCACTCGAAGAAGCCGTGACTCGTGGAGATGCGGCGCATCCGCACGATGTGGACGCTCGCGCCCGCAGCTTCGTACTCCGCGCGCAATGGCGGTTCCAACGGGACCACGACATGGCGCTCGAACTCGGCCGGTAGGCTTCGCAGCATCCGTAGGAGCGCCTGGTCCGAGCCACCACGCTCCGCGACGGGCTGGATCGAGCAGAGCCGGATCATGCGTGTCGCCCTCAACGTCGAGCAGCTGCTGCACCATCCCCCAGGGGGGATCGGTCGCTACACCGCGGAACTGGCCAGGTTACTCCCGGCATCTCAGGATGAAGGCGAGCCGTTCGACGTCGTGCCGTTCGTCGCGCGCCACAGTCGAGCCAAGGTCGAGCGTGCGCTCGGCCCGTTCGGATTGCGCGGTGCAGATCCCGTGCGCCTGCTCCTCCCGCGCCCGTTGCTGTACGACACGTGGAACCTGGTCGGCTTTCCGCCGCTCGGGATGTTGCATCCCGCGCTTCGAGACGTCGATCTCGTGCACGCGCCGTCGCTCGCGGTGCCGCCGCACAGTGGAGTGCCGCTGATCGTCACCGTCCACGATGCGGCGGCCATCGTGTTCCCCGAGACCTATCCGCGCCGGGGGCGATGGTTCCACCGACGCGGCAGCATCACCGCGGCGCGTCGGGCCGACGTGGTGATCGCGCCGACGATGGCGGCGGCGGAGGAGATCAGCTCCCGCACGCCGATCCCGCGCGAGCGCATCCGGGTGATCCCGCACGGCGTGACGCAGCTCCCGATCGGTGAGGGAGTCGTCGCCGCGACGCGCGCGACGCTTGGTCTCGGCGACGATCCCTACGTGCTGTGGGTGGGCACGTTGGAGCCGCGCAAGAACCTTCCGGTCCTCGTCGAGGCATTCCGGACCCTCGTGTCGCAACACGACGTGCCGCACCGACTGGTCATCGTCGGGCCACCGGGCTGGCTCGACACCGAGGGCACGTTGCAGGAGTCGGCGAAGGCGTTGGGCGATCGCATTCACTTCACGGGCCCCGTGCGCGCCGACCGTCTCCTCGCGCTCTATCGGGGTGCAGACCTCTTCGCGTTCCCGAGCCTCCACGAGGGGTTCGGGCTCCCGGTGCTCGAGGCGATGGCGCAGTCGACAGCAGTGCTGTGCGCCGACATCCCGGTGCTGCGCGAAGTGGGCGGCGACGCGGCGCGCTTCGTCGCGGCGAACGACGCCGAAGCTTGGGCCGACGCCATCGCCGACATCGTGTTCGACGACGAGGCACGCGCCGCGCTCGCACACGCCGGACGTGTGCGAGCCGCAAGCTTCACCTGGGAGCGCTGCGTCAACCGCACCAAAGCCGTCTACCGAGACGTCCTCGGCCTCTCCTAGACGCAACCCCAACCCGAACAAGAGCATGCGGCTACCAGCCGCGGGCGGCCCACTCTTCTAGGTGGGGGCGCTCTTCGGCGATGGTGGTGTCGAGGCCGTGCCCGGGGAGCACGAGCATCTCGGGCGAGAGCGTGAAGAGTCGACGGTCGATCGACTGGAGGATCTGCTCGAAGCTCGCGCCGGGGGTGCTGGTGTTGCCCGCGCCGCCGGGGAACAGCGTGTCGCCCGTGAAGACGAGCGGCTCGTCCTCGAGCAGGAACGAGGTGGAACCCGCCGTGTGCCCGGGAGTGTGGATGGCGCGCAGCTTCAGCTCGCCGACCGAGAACACGTCGTCATCGGCGATCACGAAGTCGTAGGCCGGCAGCATCTCGGCGTCCTGCGCCGCGATGCCGACGTCGATGCCGGCATCGCGCACCGCTTCGACAGCCTGGATGTGGTCCCAGTGGCCATGCGTGGTCAGCACCTTGCGCACGCCCGTCTCGCGGCAGACCTCCAACAAGAGGTCGTGCTCGTTCGCGGCATCGAGCAAGACCGCGTCGCCAGTGCCCTTGCAGCGCACGATGAACACGTTGTTCTCGAACGGGCCGACGATCAGCTTGTCGACACGGACGCGAGCGTCCTCGAAGTGCGCGGGTCGTGGCATGCCTCGAGGCTACCGGGCCTGGCCGGTTCTCCTTACCGACGGGTAGCGTCACTCCGCGCGCGGCGCCCGCAGGGCGCTCGCCAGCGAGCGAACGGCCGCGGGCCGGGTATCCCGGCCCGCAGAGAGCGAGCGAGACGGTTGGACTTCACGGACACGCCGGACGAGGCTGCGTTCCGCGCTGAGGTACGGGCGTGGCTCGACGAGCACCTCGTCGGCGAGTTCGCGGAGCTCGGCGGACGGGGCGGCCCGGCCGACGAAGCCGGATGGGACGTCCGCATCGAGTGGGAGAAGCTGCTCGGCAAGGACCGCTGGCTCGGCATCTCGTGGCCCGTCGAGTGCGGCGGTCGCGGCGCCGACTTCGCGCAGCAAGTCATCTTCAACGAGGAGTACGCGAAGGCCGACGCGCCTGCACGGGTCAGCTTCTTCGGTGAAGGGCTGTTCGCACCCACTCTTCTTGCGTACGGGACCGACGAGCAGAAGCAGCGGTTCCTTCCCAAGATCCAGTCGGTCGAGGAGCTGTGGTGCCAGGGCTACTCCGAGCCCAACGCCGGCTCCGACCTCGCCAACGTGCAGACCAAGGCGGTCCTCGACGGCGACCAATGGGTCATCAACGGGCAGAAGGTGTGGACGACGCTCGCGCACCGCGCGCAGTGGTGCTTCTGCGTCACCCGCACCGATCCCGAGTCCGACGGGCACCACGGTTTGTCCTATCTCCTCGTCCCGATGGACCAACCGGGCGTCGAAGTGCGGCCGCTGAAGCAGATGACGGGCACCGCCGAGTTCAACGAGGTCTTCTTCTCCGACGCCCGCACCGACAAGGCCAACGTGCTCGGTGAGGTCAACGACGGATGGAAGGTGGCGATGGCCACACTCGGCTTCGAGCGCGGCACCGCGTTCCTGTCGCAACAGCTCGCGTTCCAGCGCGAGCTCGAAGAGGTCATCGAGGTGGCACACAAGCGCGGCGCTACTGAGGACGCCGTCATCCGCCAGGAGCTGGCCGACTCCTACATCGGCGTGCACATCATGAAGTTCAACGGCATGCGCATGCTGACGGGCCTCGTGAAGAAGGGGGTGCTCGGCCCCGAGTCGAGCATCGGCAAGCTCTACTGGAGCAACTGGCACCGCACCCTCGGCGAGCGGGTCATGCACGTGCTCGGTGCCGACGGCGGGATCATCGCGGACGACTCGGACGGCCAGTACGAGCTTGACGAGCTCCAGCGGGCGTTCATGTTCAGCCGGTCCGAGACGATCTACGCCGGCTCGAGCGAGATCCAGCGCAACATCATCGGCGAGCGGGTGCTGGGCCTTCCTCGGGAGCCCCGGTAGCCATGCAGATAACCTGCGCCGCAGCGAGCGAGCCAATGGAGTGGGAGACCCAATGAACTTCGCGTTTTCCGAAGAGCAGGACCAGCTGCGCGAGGCGGTTGGCAAGTTCATGGAGTCGAAGTCGCCGTCGGCGGAGGTCCGCCGGCTGATGGAGACGACCGAGGGCTACGACGCCGCGGTCTGGAAGCAGATGGCCCAGGAGCTCGGGCTCCAGAGCCTGCACCTTCCCGAGGCGCACGGTGGCCAGGGCTTCACGTTCATCGAGCTCGGCATCGTGCTCGAGGAGATGGGCAAGGTGCTGCTCTGCGCGCCCTACTTCTCGACGGTGTGCCTCGCCGCGAACGCGATCATGAACGCCGCCACCGACGCGCAGCAGGGCGAGCTGCTCCCCGGCATCGCATCGGGCGACACGATTGCCGCGCTCGCGTTCACCGAGCCGAACGGGAAATGGGACGCGTCGGGAATCACGATGGAAGCCCGAGGTAAGGGCGACGCGTGGACCCTCGAAGGCACGAAGATGTTCGTGATCGACGGCCACACCGCGAACACGATCGTGGTCGTCGCGCGCGAAGCCGGCAGCACCGGTGACGACGGCATCGGCTTCTTCGTGGTCGACGGCGACGCCAAGGGCCTCACCCGCACCGCGCTGGCCACGATGGATCAGACGCGCAAGCAGGCCCGCCTCGAC
>VGBR01000011.1 GCA_016870355.1 Actinomycetota bacterium
CGAGCGCACGCGCGCGACCTGCTCGCAGCCGAGCTCACGGCCCGTCGAACCAACCGTGGTCTTTGGCGTGCCTGTGATTAGATCCGGCGCGGCGGCACGCCCCGAGCCCGACGTTCCTCGTTCGCAGGCCTCGATGTATCGCGGGAGAAGCGCTAGCTCGCGTGGCGTCGGACGAGGTCGAGCACCGCGTCGGCGTGACGCTCGATCTTCACCGGACCGATTCCGGGCACGGCGAGCAGGGCGTCGCGCGTGGACGGCCTGGCCGCGGCCACGGCCTTCAACGTGGTGTCGTGGAAGATCACGAACGCCGGCACTCCCGATGCGCGCGCCAGGTTGCGGCGCCATTCCACGAGTGCATCGAACAACGCCACATCGTGCTCGGGTGGCGGAATCGACACCGCGAGCTTCGCCTTGGCCTGCGCGGGGCCAGCCGTACCGCTCGATGCCCGGGGCGGCTCGGCCGTGCGCAGCGTGGCTTCGATCGGTGCGAGCCATGGGCTGCGCTGACGCCGAGAGGCACGCGTGCCGAACGTGCGCTCCTTCGCGTAGGAGAGATGCACGGTGTGTTCGGCGCGCGTGATCGCGACGTAGAGCAGTCGCCGCTCCTCGGCGCGATCGGCCGGCGACTCGGCGTGGGCGATCGGGACCAGCCCGCGCTCGAGGCCGGTCACGAACACGGTGTGGAACTCCAGCCCCTTGGCGCGGTGAAACGTCAGCAGGTCGACCGCGTCACCACTGGTGGCGGGCGCCTCGCCTTGGAGGGTGGTGGTGAGGTAGGCGAGGAACCCGGGCACGGCGCCGGGGCCGGCTTCGACCTCCAGGTACTCATGCGCCAAGCGCGCCAGCGCCTCGACGTGCTCGCGCTGCTCTTCGGCGGCATCGGCTTCGAGGTCGACGACGTGCTCTCGGAACGAGCGCGTCGGTGCCGTTGCCGCGGCCTCGCGCAGTCGCTTCAGCGCGCTGACAACCTCGGGTCGCTCGAGGAACCGTGAGTCGCCGCGCACGCGGAACGGGATGCCCGCCTTCGTGAGCGCCTGCTCGAAGCCTGCTGACTGCGCGTTGATCCGATAGAGCACGGCGAGCGACGACCACGGGACATGCGGTCCGTGTGCAGCGCGGAGTGCCGCAGCCACGCCGTCGGCCTCGGCGTCGTCGGTGTCGTACGCGGTGACAGTCGGTGGGGGGCCGTCGGAGCGCACGGCGTGACGCGCAGGACGCGGCCGCCCCGCGTCAGCAAGGAGCGCCTCGGCCGCGGCGACGATCGGAGGCGCGGAGCGATAGTTGCGATCGAGCCGCAGCACGTGTCCGCCGCCGAAGTGACGGCTGAACTGGGTGAGGTGCGCGGCGTCGGCGCCAGCGAACGCGTAGATCGCCTGGTCGGGGTCGCCGACCACGCACAGGTCGCTGCGGTCGCCAACCCAACCGCGCAACACACGAGCCTGCGCAGGCGTGACGTCTTGGAACTCATCGACGAACACGTGGCGGAATCGCCAGTGCTGTGACGCGGCGAACTCGGTGTCGCGCTCGAGCGCGTCGGCGCACCCCCACATCAGGTCGTCGAAGTCGACAACCCGCTTGCGCTTCTTCTCTCGTTCATACCGCGCGTAGAGCTCGCCGACTTCGTCAGCCGACCGTGAGGTCGAACGGCCAGCCAACGTGGCGGCAGCCGAATATCCCTCGGGCGAGATCATGCGAGCCTTCGCCCACTCGATCTCCTCAGCAACCTCCCGAGCCGCGACTACCGCGGCCGCGCCCCGCGCACCCATCAAGGGCACCAACACCCGAGCCTTGCGGCTCAACACGACCGGCTCAGCCCGCGCGAGCTCCCGAGCCCGCCGAGCAAGCTGCGCCAAAGCCACCGAGTGAATGGTCCCCGCAGTCACCCCCTCCACACCCAAAGACCGAAGCCGAGACTGCAACTCCCCAGCAGCCTTTCGAGTGAACGTCACAGCAAGGACGTGGGCCGGATCATGAGCCCCAGTCAGCGCACGAAAAGCAATCCGCCGAGTGAGAACCCGCGTCTTGCCCGCCCCCGCCCCAGCGATGATTGCCAATGGGAGGCCCTCACTTGTGACGGCCTCCCGTTGTCGCTCATCCAACCCCGCAAGGGGGGAAGAGCCCTCGGGCGCAGCAACATCCATGTACCCGACCGTAAGACGGGGGTATGACAGCGACGCGGATGGCTGGCGAACAGGGGCACACGGGGGCGGGGTTGCTCTTTCGGTCGAAAGGATCGATTGGCGCGCCCGAGGGGTGGCTTTGGCGCCCCCCGACCACCGAGTCGCGGAAGTCGTCGCGCCGGAGGGGGCACACGGGGGAGGCCTGCCTCCCCCGTGAAAAGAGTTGGGCCCCGAGTAGCCATTGCGCCGGAGCGCTCCGGACTCCTCGGGGCCCAAATTCCCTTTGCACTCGAGTCTCCGCGGCTGCGTCGCGCCGGTGGGCGCGCCCGCCGCCGCCGCCTTCTTCCGGGCGGGACACCCGGTCGTCGGACTCGACGTCGGTGCCGGCTCGCCGACCCGGAGGCCAGCTCACCGACCGTCGACGCTGGCGACCCGTCATCCGGGCGGTTCCTCGGGTTGTCCCTCGGTTCCGATCCGGTCCCGTGCCGTTCGCGTCGTCGGCAGTTCGAAACCTACGGTCGCGCGGGCAACTGGTCAAGGAGTTTTTCGCGGGGCCTCGGCAGGGGTGGTTGGCCTGCGTGTTCGCGGGATTTCGAGAACGCGTTACCGTGCCGCGCGCGATGGTCGAGGTGTCACGTGCGCGTTTCGAAGAGCTCGTTGCCGACGCGCTCGACACGATCCCGCCCGAGCTGGCACTGGAGATGGAGAACGTGGCCGTGTTGGTGCAGGACTGGCCTGACCCCGAGCAGCTGGCGCAGCGCAGCGGCACGCTGCTCGGCTTGTACGAGGGCGTGCCGATGACGGAGCGCAGCCCGACTCACTACGCCGGCGTGCTCCCGGATCGCATCACGATCTTCCGCGGGCCCTTGTGCGAGCGCGCGCGTGATGAAGCGCACCTCGCGGAGCAGGTGAGGGTGACGGTGCTGCACGAAGTCGGGCACCACTTCGGCATGAGCGACGCGCGACTGCGCGAGCTCGGATGGGCGTGAGGCGCGCGATGCCCGAGAAGTGGAGCAACTGGGCCGGGAACCAGCGTTGTCAACCGGAGGCGATCGAGCACCCGGGCAGCGAAGGAGAGGTTGTCGAGGCCGTCCGCCGCGCCAAGGACAGGGCGCAACGGGTCAAGGTGGTCGGAGGCGGGCACTCGTTCACCGACACCGCGTGCACCGATGGTCGGCTCCTGTCGCTCCAACGGCTCAACCGGGTGGTGGTGGTCGATGAGCAGGCCCACACCGTCACCGTCGAAGCGGGGATGACGATCCGCCTACTGAATCGGGAGCTGGCCGCGCGCGGGCTCGCACTCTTGAACCTGGGCGACATCGACAAGCAGTCGGTGGCCGGCGCGATCTCCACCGGCACCCACGGCACCGGGGCGACCTACGGAGCGCTGGCCACGTTCGTGACCGGCATGGAGATGGTCACCGCCAGCGGCGAGGTGTTGCGGTGCTCAGCGTCAGAGGAGCCCGAGGTGCTCCACTGCGCCCGGGTCGGGCTCGGGGCGCTGGGTGTGGTCACAAAGGTCACGCTCCAGTGCGTGCCGGCGTTCAACCTCCATCACATCGAGCGACCGAGACGCTTCGACACGGTGCTCGAGGATCTCGACGAAGCGGTCGCGGCCAACGACTACTTCGAGTTCTACTGGCTGCCGCACACCGACTCGTGCGCCATCATCGCCAACAACCGCACCGACGAGCCGGTGCGTGAGAAGAGCGCGTGGAAGCGGTGGCGCGCCGAGGTCTTCTTCCCGAACGTGTTCTTCGGCGCGCTCGTGAAAGCGGGGAAGGTTGCGCCGTCGAAGATCCCGCGACTCGCGAAAGTCGTCGCTGACAGCCTTGGGAACACCGAGCTGCTCAACCGGAGCGATCGTATCTTCATCAGCACGCGTCTCATCCGGTTCGTGGAGATGGAGTACGGGATCCCGCGTGCGAACGCGGCGGAAGCGGTGCGGGCGGTGCGCGCGCTCATCCAAGACAACGACTTGCGGGTGTCATTTCCCATCGAGGTGCGGTTCGTCGCGTCCGACGATGTGCCGCTCAGCATGGCGCACGGCCGCGACAGCTGCTTCGTCGCCGTGCACATGGCGCGCGGCGTCGACTTCGAGCCGTACTTCCGTGGCGTCGAGGAGATCATGACGGGGTTCGGCGGGCGTCCGCACTGGGGCAAGATGCACTTCCAGACCGCGGCCGAACTCGCGCCGCGCTACCCGGAGTGGGACCGGTTCCTTGCGTGCCGTGACCGGCTCGACCCCGATCGCCGGTTCGCGAACGGCTATCTCGACCGGGTCTTAGGGCGGTGACCGGGACGGTGACTTAGAGTCCCTGCCATGCCGTACCCGAAGCGTCTCATCAACGAGGGCGAGGGAGTCGCGCTCGACCTCCGCCCGCACTGGTGGTTCTTCTCGAAGCACATCCTGACGGGCACCCCGCTGCTCATCGCCCTGGTGCTCATCACGCGGATCAACGACGACGACGTCAAGGACGTCCTCGTCTACGCGTTCGGCGGGGCCGCGGTGCTGTGGGCGATCTGGCTGCTCGTGAAGTTCCTCGAGTGGAGCCGCACCTACTTCGTCGTCACCGACCAGCGCGTGATCTTCCGAACCGGCATCCTCACTCGCCACGGCGTGGAGATCCCGCTGGAGCGGATCAACAACATCAACTTCCACCAGGGGATCTGGGAGCGGGTCATCGGCGCCGGCGACCTCGAGGTCCAGTCCGCGGGCGAGCAAGGCACGAGCCAGTTCTCCGACGTGCGTCACCCCGACGGGGTGCAGCAGGAGATCTACCGGCAGATGGAGGGCGACGCGAAGCGCGACGCCGGCCGCGGTGCCGACGCGATCGGCAAGGCTGTCGCCGACGCCATGGAGAAGGCCGGTGGTGGTCGAGGCGCGAGCATCCCCGAGCAGATCGAGGCGCTCGGGAAGCTCCACAAAGACGGCACGATCACCGATGCCGAGTTCGAGAAGAAGAAGGCCGAGCTCCTCGACAAGATGTAGTCGCGCTGAGCGTCAGCTCAGCGCGACTTGGTGCACGAGGCCGCGCTCTTGGCCGCCGTCTTCGATGACGGCGAGGTTGTCGACGCGCAACTCCCACTCGAAGTGGTGGTCTTCGAGCATCTTCAGGATCTCGGGCAGGTTCTCTGCGGCCTTCGGACCTTGCGCCAACGTGACGTGCGGTACCCACGCTTCGGGCGCGTAGTACGGAAGCCCCACACCGAAGCCGGGCGTGCAGCGTGACCAGATGTCCTTGTGCAGCTCGTCGAGCTCGGGTGTGCGCGTGACGGACACGAAGACAACAGGTTCCGTACCGGTGAACACGTCGACCCCACTCGTCGGCACGGTGAACGCGCTGCGCTTGGCGCTCACCTCGTCGAGCTCCGGTGTCAGGTGCTCGAGGTCATATTCGTCCGCGACCACGTGGTACGAGAAGTGGATGAACGGCTTGACGTAGCGCGCCCGTACACCGAAGCGCGACTCGAGCTCCCACCAGATGGATCGGACCTGTTCGGCGCGGTCGTGATCGAGCAACGACACGAGCGCGTTCACGGAGCGAGGCTATGCCGTGCGCCCTCTGATCCGTGGGCAACGAATGGAATGGGTGTCAGCCGCGTCACGCCTTGGTAACGCTCGGTCGCGTCCGAGATCACACGCTGCGCACGCTTGGCCGCGGTGAGCGCGACGACACAGCCTCCGAAGCCGGCACCGGTGAGCCGAGCCCCCATCGCGCCCGCTTCCATCAGTGCGTGGACCAGCTGGTCGAGCTCGGGCGTGGAGACCTCGAAGTCGTCCCGCAGGCTCGCATGGCTCGCGTTGAGCAGCGGTCCCAGCTCGTTGATCGAGCCGTCACGGAGTGCTCGGGCGAACGCGAGGACGCGCTCGTTCTCCGTGACGACGTGGCGGGCACGGGGATCATCACGAACCTGGTCGAACGTGGCGTCTCGCAATGTTGGGAGTCCCAATCCGCCGGCGGCCCGCTCGCAGTCGGCCCGGCGTTGCGCGTACTCGCTGTCGGCAAGCGTGCGGGGCAGCCCGGAGTGCACGACGATCACCGCGAGATCTGGTGGGATCGCGATCGCCTCGACGTCGAGGCTGCGGCAGTCGATGAGCAGGGCGTGGTCAGCCTCGCCGTACAGCGACGCGAGCTGGTCCATGAGACCCCCAGGCACGCCGGTCGCGCGCACTTCGGCGTCGAGCGCGTCGCGTGCGATCTCGCGGCGATCGAGCTTCAGCTCTCCCAATTGGGCGAGCGCGAACGTGAGGGCGACCGCGAGCGCCGAGCTCGACGACAGCCCGGAGCCGGCGGGCACGGTGGACGAGAGAGCGATGTCCAACCCTGGAAGGGATGCTCCGCGCTCGTTGACGACCTGCACGGCACCGGCGACGAACCGCCCCCACGCAGGCTCGACGGTGCGCGGGTCATCGCGCCCGGCGGCGTCGAGGTCGACGACCCCATCGAGCTCGAGCGACCGCACTCGGATCCGGCCGCCGTCGGCTTCCGCAACCGCGAGCAGGCAGTCGCGATCGATCGCCATCGGAAGCACGAACCCCTCGCAGTAGTCCGTGTGGTCGCCGATCAGGTTCACGCGACCGGGGGCCCGCCACCACCCGATCGGCGTGGCGCCGTTCAGTGCAGCTGTGAGCTGTTCGGGCCGTCCATCCATCGGGCCGTCATGTTGGTACATTGCCGGGGACGCGGAGGTCAGCATGCAGAGGATCAAGAACTCCTGGGAGCTCGGCAAGATCTCGTGGTCGGTGTTGAAGTCCGACCGCACGCTCGTGGTGTTCCCGATCTTGTCGCTGCTCGCGACGCTGGTGGTCGTCGGAGCGTTTGGGGGCTTGATCGCGGCGACCGGCATCGAAGAGGGACCGGGCGAGGACAGCCTCAAGGCCATCGGTTACGTCTTCGTGTTCTGCGCGTACATCGCGCTGGCGTTTGTGACCACCTACTTCCTCGGTGCTCTTGTGCACGCCGCCAACGAACACTTGAACGGCCGCCAGGCGCGCGTCGGCGAGTCCATCGGTGCGGCCACCGGCAAGATCCATCGAATCCTGCCCTGGGCAGTCGTCACCGCGACGGTGTCGGTCGTGCTCCAGGCCATGGAAGAGCGCATGGGATGGCTCGGCGTGGTCATCGCCCGGTTGCTCGGTGCGGCCTGGGCCGCCGTGACCTTCTTGACGGTGCCCGTGATCATGCTGGAGGACCTCGGCCCCATCGACGCCCTGAAGCGCTCGGGACGGCTCCTGAAGCAGACCTGGGGTGAGAACCTCTCCGCGCAGGTGGCGTTCTCGTTGCTCGGGTTCGTCGTGATGATCCCGGCGTTCTTGGTTGCCGCCATCGGCATCAGCTCCGACAACACCGGCGTCATCATCGTGATGGTTGGTCTCGCAGTGGTGTGGGCGCTCATCGTGACGATGGTGATCGCGGCGATGAGTGGCATCTTCCGAACGGCGCTCTATCGCTACGCCGTCGACGGGACCGCGCCGCCGGCCTTCGCTGGGGCCGAGTTGGGTGAGGCCTTCGGAGAGAAGCGGAACCAGGGCGGGCTCTTCAACTAGCTGGCGCGCGCTTGTGAGGGGGCGCACAGCACGCCGTCCAGGGGCTCACGGAGTCCGTGCGCTGCGAGCTCGCGGCCACGATCGCACGCATGCGCCTGAATCGCTCAGGCGAAGGCGGGCAACACCTCTTTCGCGAAGCGCTCGACGGGACCGGGGTCGAACGGGGCGCGCAGCGCGATCATCACCCAGTCCGCGCCAGCGTCGGCGTACTCGCCGATGCGGTCGACCATCTCGGCGCTGCTGCCAGTGAGCGCGCTTGGACGGATGAAGTCGGCCATGCCGCCGAAGCGCTCCCGCAGCTCGTCTTCGCTCCACGCCAGCGGCAGGTTCACCGATCTCTCGATCGTGGCCGGATCACGACCGACACGGTCGCAGTGCTCGCCGAGCACCTGCACCTTCTTTCGATACGCCTCCGGCGGGATGAACGGCGCGTTCCACCCGTCCGCGTGCTCCGCCACGATCCGCAGCGTGACCTTCTCGCCCGCGCCACCAACCCAGAGCGGAAGTCGTGACTGCACCGGCTTCGGGTCGCAGCGCGCATCGCGCAGCTCGTAGAACTCGCCGGAGAAGGTCGCCGCGTCCTCGGTGAGCAGCGCGCGGATCACCTGGATGGCTTCGTTCGTGCGTCGCAGCCGCACCGGCACCGGCTCGAACTCCATGCCGTACGCATCGAACTCGCCCTGGTGCCAACCGCAACCCAGCCCCATCGTGATCCGACCGCCCGACAGGTGGTCCATCGTGGCGGCCGTGTTCGCGAGCACCGCAGGATGCCGGTAGCCGGTGCAGTACACGAGGCATCCGCACCGCACGTTGGTGGTCTCCATTGCGAGCGCGGCGTGCGCGGCGATTGCTTCCAGGCAGACCGACCCCGACGACATGCCGTCCTCGGTGATCGTCGCGTCGGCTGCATAGAAGTGGTCCCACACCGAGATCCATCCGAAGCCGAGCGCATCGATGCGCCGCCAGAGCGCGCGCAGCTCATCGGTCGTCGTGTTCTGGAGGCCGGTGTGCACGCCGAACTGCATGCGGGGAGGGTAGAGGTACGGTGGGCGTGATGCTCGAAGTCGACTCCTGGCCGGAGCTCCAAGACCCTGTCCTGGTGATCTCGCTGCGTGGATGGGTGGACGCTGGCGAGGCGGGCAGCCTCGCGGTCGACCTGTTCACCTCGCAGCTCGACGATCCCCACGTGTTCGCGCGCTACGACCTCAGCGACCTCGTCGATCTCCAACAGACCCGTCCGATGGTGTCGTTAGTGGACGGGGCCACGCGGGAGATCACATGGCCCGTCGTCGAGCTGACCGCCGGAAAGGCCGACCGTGACGTGGTGGTGCTGAACGGCCCCGAGCCATCGCTGCGGTGGCCGTCGTTCGTCAAGGAGCTCACCGACACGGCGACGCGTCTTGGTATCACCCAAGCGTTCGCGTTGGGCGGCATGCCGGCAATGGCCTCGCACCGCCGCCCCGTGGCCGTCCTCGCCACCGCCACGAGTCACTCGCTCGCTCAGGAGGTCGGCGCGATCCGCACCGACTACAGCGGGCCGACCGGCGTGCAGACCGTGCTCCAACAGGCACTCGGGGAGGCGGGGATCCCGGCCGTCGGGCTTTGGGCGCAGGTGCCGCACTACGTCTTGGGGAACGCGTCACCCCCGGCCGTACGGTCGCTGCTCGAGCGGCTCCGGGAGCTGACGGGTGTGCGGGTCGACCTCTCCGAGCTCGACGACCAGGCCGAGTCGTACGCGGAGAAGGTGGAAGAGGGGCTCGCTGACCGGCCCGATGTGGCCGATCTCGTGCGTGCGATCGAGGCCCAGGGTCCAGACGAGGTCTCGGGTGACGAGCTCGCAGCCGAGATCGAGCGCTTTCTGAGTGAGCAGTAGCCCCGGCTGGACCAGCCCTCTGGGGCGCCGCATACTCACACCAAGACACCACTCGTCACCGGTGTGGCGAGCGCTTCGGCCCTGGTGACGCGTCGCTCGCGACACTCGGGTCGTCCGCCGGATGGGCGGTGGGCCGTCCCTGCCCCGGCCCGCCGCCCTCCGGCACTTTTCTCACGGGGGAGGCAGGCCTCCCCCGTGGGCCCCCTCCGGCGCGGCCGGGTCCACGACTTGGTTGTTCGGGACCGGCAAAGCCGGTCCCTGGGCGCACTTGTCGGTTTCGAGGACAGAACCCCAAAGACCGCTCGCTGCTTCGCAGCTCGCCCTACGAGCGCGGTAGAACCTCTGCATGAGTGTGGTGCGGATCAATGCGATCACTGTTCCTGCTGAGCGGGCTGAGGAGCTGGAGAAGCGCTTTGCCGAGCGGGCCGGCGCCGTGTCCGGGTCGCCTGGCTTCGAGGCCTTCGAGCTCCTGCGCCCGAGCGACGACAAGGACGTGTACCTCGTGTACACCCGCTGGCGCTCCCAGGAGGACTTCGATGCCTGGGTGGCGAGCCCGGCCTTCCAGCACGGTCACCGCGCCCACAACACCGAAGGGCCCGTGAGCAACCACAGCGAGCTGTGGTCGTTCGAGGTCATCCAGCACGAAGAGGCTCGGGCCGGCTGACGAACCTCGGCCGGGGACCGCTCATGCGAACGCTGCGCGACTTCCACGAGATCTGGGCGTACGTGGCCGTGGGTGCGAACGGCGTGGTCGGCATCGCGGCGCTCGTGGCCTGGCGGGTCGAGCAGACCCGGGGCAAGTGGCTGTGGATCGCCATCGTCGCCGCGCAGGCGTTGATGATGATCCAGGTCGTGATCGGGGTGGTCCTCCAAAGTGGGGATGAGTACAAGGCCCAGGACTTCCACATGTTCTACGGGTTCCTGGCCTTCCTCACCGTGGGGTTCGCGTACCAGTACCGCAACCAGATGCGCGGCCGGCGCGAGCTGTACCTCGGCTTGGCCGAACTGTTCCTGATGGGGCTCGGCATCCGGGCGATGCTGCAGACCTGACCGGGGAGCGACGATGGCTGAGCGTGTGCGCGTGCTGCTGCTGTTCGGCGGTCGCTCCGCGGAGCACGACGTCTCGCGCGTGAGCGCGGTCTCGGTCGCTCGTGCGCTCGATCCCAGCCGCTACGACGTGGTGCCCGTCGCCATCACCAAGGACGGCCACTGGCTGTTGGCGGGCGAAGCGCGTGCCGCGCTCCAAGGCGCGCGCGACGCGCTGCCAGCAGCGTTCGAGGTCGAAGGCCTCCCCGTCGCCGAGATCCCCGACCCGGGCACCCGCGCCCTCGTGCCGCTCGAAGGTGCCGCGCCGCCGGCGCACGACATGACGTTCGATGTCGTGCTTCCGCTCCTGCACGGCCCGTACGGCGAAGATGGCACGGTCCAAGGCCTGTTCGAGCTCGCGGGTGTCCCGTATGTCGGGTCGGGAGTCGTGGGCTCCGCGGTCGCGATGGACAAGGTGATGATGAAGCGCGCGTTCAAAGCCGAGGGGCTCCCGATGCCGCGTTGGTTGGCCTTCCGCGACGGGCATGACCGCGATGCCCTCGTTCGCGACGTCGAAGCATCGTTCGGGTACCCGTGCTTCGTGAAGCCGAGCAACCTCGGCTCGTCGGTCGGTGTCTCCAGAGCGGCCGATGCCACCGAGCTGCGGGCCGCGCTCCATCTCGCGCTCTCGTTCGATGAATGGGCACTCGTGGAGGAGGCGATCGTCGGTCGCGAGATCGAGGTGGGGATCCTCGGCGACGATCCGCCCGAGGCGTCGGTGCCGGGCGAGATCGTGCCCGGCGACTCCTTCTACTCGTACGCCGACAAGTACGAGGACGACGCCGCGCGGCTCCTTGCGCCGGCGCCCCTCGATCCGGCACACGCGGAAGCGGTCCGCGAGCTCGCCATCCGTGCATTCAACGCGTGCCGGTGTGAAGCGATGGCGCGCGTCGACTTCTTCCTCGAGGAGAACGGCCGCGGCTTCCTCGTCAACGAGGTGAACACCATCCCGGGGTTCACCACCATCTCCATGTACCCGCGGCTGTGGCAGGAGTCAGGCGTGAGCTTCTCTCATCTGCTGGATCGGCTCATCGCGCTCGCGATCGCCCGCCACGAGCGCCGGGAACGACGCGCCGGCCGTCAGCGCGACGGATGACAAGCGCGGCGCCGAAGCGGAGCGGAGGCGCTCGCCAGGGAGCGAGTGCCCGCGAGCGGGGTATCCCCGCTCGCAGCGAGCGACCGAGTGCTACAGGTTCACCACTGGGCACGTGAAGGTGCGGGTGATGCCCTCCACCGCCTGGATCTGGGAGACGACCATCTTGCCGAGGTCGTCGAGGCTGTCGGCCTCGGTGCGCACGATCACGTCGTACGGGCCGGTCACGTCGTCGGCCGACACGACGCCCGTGATCTTGCAGACGCTCTGTGCCACATGTGCAGCCTTGCCGACTTCGGTCTGGATCAACACGTACGCCGCGATCGCCATGCCGTCCCTCTTCTCCGCTCTTGGCCCTTCGGGCCGGGCCGCTCGGGCCACGGTTCACTGCGCCGCAGGGTACCTGCGGCGCGGGCGTTCACCTCTGTCCATCGTGGATGCGCAATGAAGTTGCGTGCGCGCTCGGGAGCGTAGCCGTGGCCGGTCGGATCGTCTTCCGTGATCGCATCGATGCGGGAGAACGGCTCGGAGCCGAGCTCGGCGCTCGTGGCGCACCGCCAGGCGGAGCGATCGTGTGCGGCATCCCGCGTGGGGGAGTGGTCGTCGCCGCCGAAGTGGCGCGTGCGCTGGGTCTCCCATTGCGTGCGGTGGTCGCCCGCAAGGTGGGCGCACCCGGTCACGAAGAGCTCGCGGTCGGCGCGGTCGGTCCCGAGGCTGTCGCGGTGCTCGACGAGCAGCTGCTCCGACGACTCGGTGCGAGTGAGCGCTGGACCGAGGAGGCACTTGCCCGCGCCCGGCAAGAGGTCGCGGCGCGGGTGGCGGGGTTCCCAGGCGTTCTCACCGCAGAGGATGCCTCGGGCGCGCACGTGATTGTGGTCGACGACGGTGTCGCAACCGGCTCGACGGCCGCCGCGGTCGGCCGGTGGCTCGGTCACGCCGGTGCGGCCCACCGAATGCTCGCGCTGCCGGTCGGGCCGCCCGACACGCTCGAGGAGCTGCGTGCCGACTACGACGAAGTGCTCACGCTCTCGACGCCGGCCGGGTTCATGGCCGTCGGCCAGTTCTACGAGAGGTTCACCCAGACCACCGACGACGAAGTCCGTCGCCTCCTCACGGGCTGACAGAAGTTTTTGGCGTCGATAGCAGTCGCTCAGCGAACGCTATCGACGCCAAAACCTTGCTCTTAGCCGAGACGTTTTTCGAGGGCCGCGAGCTCTTCCTGGAGCGCTTCGGGGAGGCGGTCGCCGAAGGAGTCGAAGTGCTCTCGGATGTTCGGCAGCTCCCGCTGCCATTCGTCCGCGTTCACCTCGAGTGCCTTCGCGGTGTTGGTCTTGTCGCCGTCGGACAGACCGTCGAGCACGAGATCTTCCGGCCGCGGCACCGCCCCGATCGGCGTGTCCGCAGCATCGGCGTCGTCCTCAAGCCGACGGCAGATCCACTCGAGCACGCGCGAGTTGTCGCCGTAGCCAGGCCACAGGAACGAGCCGTCCTCGGCCTTGCGGAACCAGTTCACGCCGTAGATGCGCGGGAGCTTGGACTCGTCGGTGCGATCGGGCATCGACAGCCAGTGGGTGAAGTAGTCGGCCATGTGGTACCCGCAGAACGGCAGCATCGCGAACGGGTCACGACGCAGCTCGCCGAGCCCGCCGAACGCCGCCGCGGTCTTCTCCGAACCCATGGTTGCGGCCACGAACACGCCGTGACGCCAATCGCGCGACTCGAACACCAGGGGCACGGTCGTCGCCCGGCGCCCGCCGAACAGGAACGCCGAGATCGGCACGCCCTTCACGTCGTTGTACTCCGGCGCGACGATCGGACACTCGTCGATGGGCACGCAGAACCGAGAGTTCGGGTGCGCGGCCGGCCCGTCGGAATCGGGCGTCCAGTCCTTGCGGTGCCAGTCGGTGAGGTGCGCGGGGACCGGGCCGTCGAAGCCCTCCCACCACACGTCGCCGTCGTCGGTGAGCGCGGTGTTCGTGAAGACCGTGTTCTTGTCGACCGTGTGCATCGCGTTCGGGTTGGTCTCGAGGTTCGTGCCCGGCGCGACACCGAAGAAGCCGTTCTCAGGGTTGATCGCGTAGAGCCGGCCGTCGGCACCGACCTTCATCCACGCGATGTCGTCACCGACGCACTCGGCCTTCCAGCCCGGCACGGTGGGGATGAGCATCGCGAGGTTCGTCTTCCCACACGCCGACGGGAACGCCGCACCGATGTAGTGGGTGCGCCCCTTCGGTGACGTGAGCTTGAGGATGAGCATGTGCTCGGCGAGCCAACCCTCGTCGCGCGCGATCACCGACGCGATGCGCAGCGCGAAGCACTTCTTGCCAAGCAGGGCGTTGCCGCCATAGCCCGACCCGTATGACCAGATCTCGCGGGTCTCGGGGAAGTGGACGATCCACTTCTCGTCGGAGTTGCACGGCCAAGGCACGTCCTGTTCACCCGGCTCCAGCGGCGCGCCGAGCGAGTGCATGCAGGGCACGAACGGGCCGTCCTCACCCAGCACCTCGAGGGCGGCGGTGCCGGCGCGGGTCATCGACCGCATGCTCACGGCCACGTAGGGCGAGTCTGTGAGCTCGACGCCGATGTACGACAGGGGCGACCCGAGCGGCCCCATGCTGAAGGGCACCACGTACATGGTGCGACCCCGCATGGACCCCCGGAAGAGCTCGTCGAGCTTGGGCCGCATCTCGGCCGGGGCCATCCAGTTGTTGGACGGTCCCGCGTCGGCCTCCTGATCGGAGCAGATGAAGGTGCGGTCCTCGACGCGGGCCACATCGCTCGGATCCGTCGTGGCCCAGAACGAGCCGGGCCGCTTCTTGCGGTCGAGCTCGACGAACGTCCCCGCGTCGACCAGCTGCTTGCAGAGCAGCTCGAACTCCTCGTCGGATCCGTCGATCCAGTGGAGCGCCGCCGGCTCACACAGCTCGACCATCTCGCGCACCCACGCCAGGAGGCGGGGATGCGAGGTGGGAGCGTCGATCAACAACGGCACGACAGCAGTCTCCTGGGCTGGAGAAAGGTCCGGGGAGTCTACCGGCGCGCTCTCAGGACGCCCGAAGCCTGGTTGGCCGGTACGTTGAGACCGTGAGCTGGTTCTCCTGGATCGTGATCGGGTTCCTGGCGGGCTGCGGCGCGAAGGCCGTCACCGCGAATCAGCGTCCCGGCTGCCTCGGCACGATCCTCGTCGGGATCGTCGGTGGACTGCTCGGTGGTGCCCTCTTCAACGCCGCCGGCGACGAGGGCATCAGCGACTTCAGCATCCGAAGCCTTCTGGTCGCGTTCGTCGGCGCCGCGGTCCTCTTGTTCGCGTGGAACCTGCTGACCCGAAACGAACGGGCGTAGCCCGGAGGTCTCAGACCTGGGCGGTGGGGAGGCCCATGTCGGCTTCGGCGCCGATGCGGACCAAGGTGGCGCGGTTGTCGCCGTCGAGCTCGAAGTTCACGCGCTGACCCTGGCGGAGCATCCGGAACAGCGAGCCGTCGAGCGCGCCCGGCGCGAGCACCAGCTCGGCCCGATCGGTGTCTCGCACGACAACACCCTCACCCGTCTGCGGGTCGTAGGTTCTCACGACGCCTTGCATCGCCGTTACGTCCGTTCCATGGGTTCCGCACGACCTCTTTTCCACTCACCTTGAGAGCGAGCTCGCTCGCTGACGCTCGCTCGCCGCGGCATCGCTACGGCTTCTGCACCTTGCCGGCCTTGAGGCACGACGTGCAGACGTGGAGACGCTTCGGGGTGCCGTTCACGACGGCGCGGACCTTCTGGACGTTGGGGTTCCAGCGCCGCTTCGTGCGCCGGTGCGAGTGGCTGAGGCGCATGCCGAACTGCGGCTTCTTGCCGCACACCTGACAGACCGACGCCATCGCACTTCCTCGACCGACTCGACATCTTGGGGGACGGACGATCGTAGCAAGGGCCCCGCCGTTGGCCCGAAGATGCTGCTGCGTCAGTCGGGGACGACGCACCAGCCGACGTACGCCATTGGCCGGTGGTCTTCAGGCGCAGCTTCATCTTGTCGTCCACGCTCCTCAGCGTAGGGACTCGGCGAGCCGCCACTACGCTTCCGACGCGAAATGGCCGACACGAGCACGCTGACCGAGCTCGACGGCGCCGCGCTCGCGCGAGTGGTCGTGACCTACCGCGACGCCCTGCGCAGCCACCAAGAGGAGCTCAACCGCCTCAACGTGTACCCGGTGCCCGACGGCGACACCGGCACGAACATGGCGCTCACGATCGAGTCGGTGTGCTCCGAGGTCGGCGACCGCACCCGGATGCCCGAGGTCTGCAAGGCGATCTCGCACGGCTCGCTGATGGGGGCGCGCGGTAACTCCGGTGTGATCCTCTCGCAGATCCTGCGCGGCCTCGCCGAGGTGTTCGGCGGCTCTGCCGCCATCGACGAGGAGCACGTGACACTCGGCCTGCGCCAAGCGAGCGACGCCGCGTACCAAGCGGTGATGCGGCCGGTCGAGGGCACGATCCTCACCGTCGTGCGCTCCACGGCGGAAGCCGCCGAAGCCGCGTCCACGGACGGCGCGCGTACGCTGAGCGCGCTGCTGGAGCGGGCGGCGGACGCGGCGCACGATGCCGTCGCCGACACGCCGAACCACCTCCCCGTGCTCAAGGACGCCGGAGTTGTCGACGCAGGCGGTCACGGCTTCGCGCTTTTGCTCGACGCGTTCCTGCACGTCGTCGACGGTCGACCGCTTCCCGAGCCGAAGATCATCGCAACGCCCGCGGCAGTGGCCGCGCACGAGCGCGGCGATGACGTGGCCGAGCTCCGCTATGAGGTCATGTTCCTGCTCGACGCCGAGGACGCGACCATCCCGGCGTTCAAGGAGACGTGGAGCGGCATCGGGGACTCGATCGTGGTCACGGGTGGCGATGGGCTCTGGAACTGCCACGTGCACACCGACGACATCGGTGCCGCGATCGAAGCCGGCATCGAGGCCGGACGTCCGTCGCGGATCCGCGTCACCGACCTGATCGAGCAGGTCGAGGAGGAAGCGTGGGTGCGCGACGCGAGCGGCAACGACGCGTCGGACGACGATGCCGCCGAGGTGACGACTGCCGTCGTGGCGGTCGGCGTCGGCGGTGGCATGCAGCGTCTGCTGCGCAGCGTCGGCGTGCAGGAAGTCGTGGCCGGTGGCCAGTCGATGAACCCGTCGACCGCGCAGATCCTCGAGGCGGTCGAGCGCTCTCGGGCTGAGTCGGTCGTGGTGCTGCCGAATAACAAGAACATCGTCGCGGTCGCGGAGCAGGTCGACGCGCTCACCGAGCGCGCGGTCGCCGTCGTCCCCACCCATGCGGTGGTGGAAGCACTCGCGGCGCTCGTGGCGTACGACCCCGATGCCTCGCTGAAGGACAACCTCGTGGCGATGACCGACGCCGCGGAGCGCGTCAACGCCGGTGAGGTCACCCAAGCGGTCCGTGACAGCAAGGCCGACTGCGGTCCGATCGCGCAAGGGGACTGGATCGCGATCACGCGTGAGGGGATCCAGCTCACGGCGCAATCGGCGATCGACGCGGCGCTCGCGCTCGTCGGTCGGCTCGTCGACGACGACAGCGAGCTGGTGACCGTGCTGCTCGGCGCTGACGCGCGCCACGCCGACACGAACCGGTTGCGTGAGCACGTCGGCCTCGAGCACCCGCACGTCGAGCTCGAGGTCCACGCCGGTGATCAGCCGCTGTATCCCTACCTGATCGGTGTTGAATAACTCGTGTGACTGAGCAACCGACGGCGGGCATCACGTTGCGCGAGCTGCGCGACAAGCCGGCATCGGAGCTCAAAGCGGTCGGACCGAAGCTCGCACCGCGCCTCGAGGCCATGGGGCTCGAGACGGTGCTCGACGTGCTCGAGCACTACCCGCGCCGCTACCACGACCGCACGAACGTCGCCGACATCGCCGAGCTCGCGATCGGGGAGCAGGCCACGGTCACCGGCGAGGTGAAGAAGGTGTCGGTGCGCCGGCCGCGCGGGCGCCGTCCGTTCGTTGAGATGGAGGTGTTCGACGGCACGTCGTATCTCCGGCTCACGTTCTTCAACCAGGAGTACCGCGCCAAGATCGCCGAGGGCACCGAGATCTCAGTGTTCGGCAAGGTCGACCTGTACCGGGGACGGCGTCAGATGGTGAACCCCGCGCTCGATGTGCTCGGCGGGCCGGGGGAGCAGACGACCGGAATCCTCCTTCCTATCTATGCGCAATCCGGCAAGGCCGATGTGCACACCTGGCAGCTGCGCAAGATCGCCGCCGAGCTGCTGCAACGAACGCGGCCACGTGGCTTCGCCGATCCCGTCGACGACGACGTGCTGCGAGCGCGCGGTCTGGTCGACCGGACCCGCGCGTATGAGGACGTGCATCGACCGTCGGCGATGTCAGACGCGACCACCGCGCGCAACCGCTTGACGTTCGACGAGTTCCTGCGGATGCAGGTGGGGCTTGTGGCGCGCAAGCGCGCGCTGGAACGGGATCGCAGTGGCATCGAGCACGATGTCAATGGCGCGCTCGTCGCCGCGTTCCATGCCGGGCTGCCGTTCCCGTTGACGAAGGATCAAGAGAACGTGATCGCCGAGATCGCGAGCGACATGGCGAGGCCGGCACCGATGCACCGTCTGCTCCAAGGGGAAGTTGGGTCCGGCAAGACGGTGGTCGCGCTCACCGCGCTGCTGATCGCCGTACAGTGTGGGCACCAAGGCGCGTTCATGTCTCCCACCGAGGTGCTGGCCGAGCAGCACGAGCTCACGATGCGTTCGCTGCTCGCCGACCTACGCGTGGCGGCCGATGACACGTTGCTCGGTGAACGACCGGTTGGAGTCGCGCTGCTCACCAACCGCACGAGCGCGGCCGACCGCCGTCGGATCGCGGACGGCCTCCGCGACGGCACGATCGACATCCTCGTCGGCACCCACGCGCTCATCTACGAAGGCGTGGAGTTCGCTGACCTTGGCGTCGCCGTGATCGACGAGCAGCACCGGTTCGGGGTCGAGCAACGCGATGTGCTGCGCGGGAAAGGCAGCGAACCCGACGTGCTCGTCATGACCGCCACACCTATCCCGAGGACCGCGGCCATGCTCATCTATGGCGACCTCGATCGCTCACAGCTGCGGACTTTGCCCGCCGGCCGATCGCCGATCACGACGGAGGTGGTTGGCGCGTCACCGCTCGAACGCTCCCCGGTGTACGAGAAGGTGCGGGCCCAGATCGCCGCCGGCCGACAGGCATACGTGGTGTGCCCGCTCGTCGAAGGGTCGGACAAGCTCGTCGCCAAGGCGGCCACCGAGGAGTACGCGCGGCTCGAACGCGAGGATCTCGCGGGCTTGAGGCTCGGCTTGCTGCACGGGCAAATGCACTCGCGCGACAAGGAAGCGGTCATGACGCGCTTTCGCGAGCACGAGATCGACGTGCTCGTCGCCACGACGGTGATCGAGGTCGGTGTCGACGTGCCGAACGCGACGGTGATGGTGGTCGAAGACGCTGACCGCTTCGGGCTCCTTCAGCTGCACCAGCTGCGGGGGCGCATCGGCCGCGGCGCGCACCAATCGTTCTGCTACTTGCTCGCTGATCCGGTGACGAACGAAGCCAAGGCTCGGTTGCAAGCGATGGTCAGCTCATCAGACGGGTTCGAGCTCGCCGAGCGCGACCTGGAGATCCGCGGTGAGGGTGCGGTGTTCGGCGAGCGTCAGTCAGGGTGGAGCGACTTGAAGCTCGGACGGCTCCCACGTGACGAGCCGATCGTGATGGAAGCACGAGCCGTCGCGGAGTCGATCCTCGACGCCGACCCCGAGCTCGAGCACCACCCGCAGCTGCGCGAAGAGGTCGAAGACCTCCTCGGTGACGCCGTCGAGTTCCTGTTCAAGAGCTAGAGAGTCAAGAGCAAAACCCGCTCCTACTTGCGGAGGATGCCGAAGATGCCGCGCAGGATCGTGTTGATGATCGAGCGGCCCTCGCGCGTCTTGAAGACGTCGCCGATGCCGCCGTCGTCGTCCCTTGGACGACTTGCGACCGAGCTCTTCTCGTCGTCGTCCTTCGCGGCCTTCTCGAGGCGCGCCTTGAGCTTCTCCTCGGCCGACTCGCGGTTCTCCTCTTCGGAGTAGTGCGACCAGAGATCTGCGTCCTCGGCTGCTTCGCGCACCGCGTCACGTCCTGGTTCGCCGATCTTCGAGGTGGGCGGCTCCAGCCGGGTCCACACCACCGGTGTCGGCGTGCCCTTCTCGTCGAGGAGCGTGATCATCGCCTCGCCGATGCCGAGCCGCGTGAGGTCCTCTTCGAGGTCGTAGTCGTCGGTCTTGGGATACGTGGTGACCGCGGTCTTCAGGGCCTTGGCGTCACGCGGCGTGTGCGCACGGAGTGCGTGCTGGATCCGGTTGCCCAGCTGCGCGAGCACGTCCGACGGCACGTCGTCGGGGAGCTGGGTGATGAAGAAGACGCCGACACCCTTCGAGCGGATGAGCCGCACCGTCTGGGTCACCTGCTTGACAAACTCCTTCGGCGCGTCGTCGAACAGCAGGTGCGCCTCGTCGAAGAAGAAGAGCTTGGGTTGGTCGAGGTCGCCCACCTCGGGCAGCTCCTCGAAGAGCTGGGCGAGGAGCTACATCAAGAACGTGGAGAACAGACGGGGCCGGTCCTGAACCCCTAAGAGCTCGAGCAGGTTGATCGCGCCTTCGCGGATCAGGTAGTCGATGTCGACCTCCGGCGCGCCGAAGAACTTCTCCGCGCCTTGTTGCTCGAGCTCGAGGATGTCGCGCAGCAGCACGCCCGCCGTCTGTGACGACAGCCCGCCGATGCTCTTCAGCTCGTCCTTGCCCTCGTCGCTCGTGAGGTACTGGAGCACCGACCGCAGGTCGCTCAGGTCGACGAGCGCGAGCTGCTTGCTGTCGGCGTAGGCAAAGACGAGCGCGAGTGACGATCGCTGCGTGTCGTTCGACCCGAGCACCTTCGTGAGGAGCTGAGGTCCGAAACCCGAACGGTGGCGCGCAGTGGGATGCCCTCACCGAGGCCACCGAGCGACCAGAACACCGGCGTGCGCGCCTGCGGCTTCCAGTCGATCTTCAGCGCCGCGACGCGCTCGTCGATCTTCTCGTTGTGCTCGCCTTCGCGCATCAGGCCCGAGAGATCGCCCTTCATGTCGGCCGCGAACACCGCAACGCCGGCATCTGCCAGCTGCTCGGCGAGCAACTGAAGGGTGACGGTCTTGCCGGTGCCGGTGGCACCCGCGATCAGGCCGTGCCGGTTCATCATCGCCAACGGCACCGCGACCCGGGCGTCGGCGAGCACCGCGTCGCCCTTCACGGCGGATCCGAGGTGCAATGACCTGCCCTCGGCCGTGTACGCCTCGGTGATCCGTTGTACGAACTCCGAGTCGTCGGCCGCTGCTTCTGCCTTCGTCTGCTCCTTGCCCGCCACGGGCGCATCATACGAGCGCGGTTCCCAGCAGCGCCCGGGACGTGCGACAGTTCGCGCCGATGGCATCCCGGTTACGGGTCGTCGCGGGCGAAGCGGGCGGTCTGCACCTCGTCGCGCCCGATCACATCCGTCCGACGACGGAACGCGTGCGCGAGGCCCTCTTCTCAGCGCTCGGCGACACCGTGACCGACGCCGTCGTGCTGGACCTCTACGCCGGCAGCGGCGCGCTTGCGGTCGAGGCGCTGTCGAGGGGCGCTGCACGAGCGGTGCTCGTCGACCGTGACCGCGACGCCGAAGCCGCGTGCGAGCAGAACCTCATCACGACGAAGCTGGCCGACCGGGCGCGGGTCGAGCGGACGTCTGTCGAGCGGTTCGTGCAGCACCGCCCGGTCGAGTCACCGTTCGATCTCGTGCTCTGCGACCCTCCCTATGAGATGCCCGATGACGAGCTCGCCGGCGTGCTGGACGCGCTGCGCGACCCGGCGTGGCTCGCGAGCGGCGCACGTGTCGTCGTGGAGCGGCCAAGCCCTGCTTGGGCAGTGCCGGACGGGTGGACGACCTCGTGGGAGCGCAAGTACGGCGATACGCTCGTGACCATCGTGCACGCGACCGACGCAGCGACCTGACCCGGAGGAGGCGAACCGGTGGCCACCGCGCTCTGCCCGGGCTCCTTCGATCCCGTCACCAACGGGCACCTCGACATCATCGAGCGCACTGCTCGGCACTTCGACCAGGTGATCGTCGCGGTGATCCGAAACCCACAGAAGGCGCAGTCCCTCTTCACGCTCGAGGAGCGCCAGGAGATGCTGCACGAGGTCACGGCGCACCTCACGAACATCAAGATCGAGTTCTTCATGGGGCTGCTCGTCGAGTTCGCGAAGGATCACGGCGCGTCCGCGATCGTGAAGGGTCTCCGGGCCATCTCCGACTTCGACTACGAGCTCCAGATGGCGCAGATGAACCAACGCCTCTCGGGCATCGACACCTTCTTCATCTCCACCAGCCCCCAGCACTCCTTCTTGTCGTCGAGCCTCGTGCGCGAGGTGGCGAAGTTCGGTGGCGACGTGACGACGATGGTCCCCGCCGTCGTGGCGAAGCGGCTCATTGAGCGCTTCGGGGAGCCCGGCCGCAAGCAGCCGTGAGGCGACGGTGAGCGATCCCGGCCTCCATCTCCCGCGTCCCTCGATCGCCGGCGTGCGCGGCCTCGAAGACCTCCTCTACGACCTGCGGGAGCTGGTCGAGACCGCGCGCATGATGCCGATGTCGGCGTTGGTCCTCGTGAACCGAGACGAAGCGCTCACCCTGATCGAAGACGTGCTCGCATCGCTTCCTGGCGAGCTGCGTGAGGCGCGCTTCTTGCTGAAGGAGCGTGACGAGTACCTCGTCGAAGCCCGACGAGAAGCAGCCGCGCTCATCGACGCGGCGCGAGTGCAAGCGGAGCGGATGGTGGAGCGCACCGAGATCGCGCGAGAGGCGAGGCGCACTGCCGAGGAGGTCGTCGCGACGGCCGACGCGACCGCGCGGCGTCTCCAACACGAGGCCGAGGACTTCATCGATCGCCGTCTCGCCGACTTCGAGACCGGACTCGAGCGCACGCTTGCCACGATCCGCCGCGGTCGCCAGCGGCTTCAGGTGCCGATCCCGACCACCGATGACGAAGGCGCCGCCGAGCTCGCCGGCGAAGAGTTCGACCAGGGCGAGGTCTTCGACCAAGACACCTGAGCGAGCGCCTCGGCTCCGCGCTCGGCGCCGCACGCCTCCGTGCTGGGAAAGACTGGAAAATCGGGGTCGCTGCTAGGATTTGTCGCCCACCGAGCCCCGAACCGACGGCCGCGCCTCCGGCCAGCAGGACCAATGCCCGGATTCCGCATCGATGTCGCCGACCTCCTCTCGCATCCGGGCGCGCGCCGAGAGGTCACCCTCACCGAGCCGGTCGAGGGCCTCGTCGGCACGTCCGCTCGGGTGGAGGGCCCGGTGACCATCGGCGTGACGCTCGACCGCATCTCCGACGGCATCGTCGCTCACGGCATGCTCGGGGCCGACTGGCACGCCGACTGCAGCCGTTGCCTCGAGGCCATGAGTGGCCGACTCGAAGTGCCGGTCGACGAGCTCTTCGAGCCGACCCCGGTCGAAGGTGAGACCTATCCGATCGTCGGCCACGAGATCGACCTCGAGCAGCTCATCCGCGATTCGGTGCTGCTGGAGCTGCCGCTCGCCCCGCATTGCGAGCCTCCCTGTGAGCCTGCGTTCTCGCCGCCCGCCGACGATGACGTGACCGATCCCCGCTGGGCCGCCCTCTCCGAGCTCGAGCTCTGAGCGCACCCGGCAACCACCAAGGAGCACACCGCACATGGCAGTCCCCAAGCGCAAGACCCCGAGGGCCAAGACCCACACCCGCCGTTCGGCGAACCGCAAGCTCGACTCGCCGGCGCGCTCGGTCTGTCCGAACTGTCAGGTTGCCAAGCTCCCGCACGTCGTGTGCCCCAACTGCGGTTGGTACAAGGGCCGTCAGGCCATCGAGGTGCAGTGACACCAAAGCGAATGTCCGCGGCGCAGGTACCCTGCACCGCAGAGAGCGGGGCAGTCGCCGTCGCTTGCGACGGCGACCAATGGAGACGACGGCAAGCGCGAAGCGCCCGGCGCTCTGCGCCATGAGCGGGCAAGTGGACAGCTGCACGGTCGCCATCGACGCGATGGGTGGCGATCGAGCACCGGGCGAGATTGTGGCGGGCGCGCTGCGCGCCGTCGACGAGCTCGGTGTGCGCGTGACGTTGGTCGGACGCGAGGAAGAGGTCACGCCCTTGCTGCCCGATCCCTTGCCGTCGGCGGTCTCGTTGCTCGACGTGCGCGACGTGATCGCGATGGACGACGAGCCCGCGAGCGCGGTCCGCAAGAAGAAGGACTCCTCGGTCGTTCGCAGTGCGCAGCTCGTCAAGGACGGCGCCGCCGACGCGATGGTGAGCGCCGGCAACACCGGCGCCGCGATGGCGTCGGCGCTGCTGCGCATGGGACGCGTGAAGGGGGTAGCGCGGCCAGCGATCGCGGTCGTGCTCCCGGTGCCGGGCCACCACCCGCAAATCCTCTGCGACGCCGGTGCGACTACCGACGTCACGCCCGAGTGGCTGCTCCAGAACGCGCAGATGGGACGCGAGTACGCACGCGTCCGCCTCGGCATCGACGAGCCGCGCATCGGGCTCCTGTCGATCGGCGAAGAGCCCGGCAAGGGGGACGAACTGCGCAAACAGGCGTATGAGCTTCTGTCAGACGTTTCGGGCTTCATCGGCAACGTCGAGGGCCGCGACTTCATGCACCCCGAGGTCGACGTGATCGTCACCGATGGGTTCACCGGCAACGTGGCGCTCAAGACGCTCGAGGGTGCGCTGCGCGCGCTTGCCAACGTCGTGTTCGGCCTCTTCGAGACCACCGACGAGATGAAGAAGGCGGGGGAGGTCGTCATCCCGAAGCTGCTCGAAGCCGCCGAGACCTTCGATCCCGACCTCACGGGTGGTGCGGTGCTCCTCGGTGTCGACGGGGTGTGCGTGATCTCGCATGGCGCGTCGTCGGCGTTGGCGATCGTCAAGGCCGTGGGTGTCGCCGCCGACTGCGTCGCGGCCGATGTGCCGTCGCGCGTGCGTGAGGCGGTGGCCAGTGCCGGCTGAGACGCACATGGAACGCGGTCAGCTCGGGCCCGACGACGTGCTCGCGCTCATCCGCGAGCACCTGGCAGACATCCTCGAGATCGACGAGTCGCGCATCGTCCGCGACGCGAGCTTTGCCGACGACCTCTCCGCCGACTCGCTCGCACTCATCGAGCTCGTCGAGGTGCTCGAGCAAGAGCTGGGGGAGCGGACCGTCGGGTTCAGCTTCGACGACGAGGACCTGGCCGACCTGGAGACAGTGGGCGATGCCGTGGACTACGTCGTGGCGCGTCTGAACGCGGGAGCCGACTCGTGAGCCGCGACGAAGAGCTCGCACGCCTCGAGGAAGCGCTCGGCCATACGTTCGCCGATCGCGCCCACCTCGACGCCGCGCTCGTGCATCGGTCGTACTGCGCGGAGCACCCTGACGCGCAGCCCAACGAGAGGCTCGAGTTCCTCGGCGACGCGGTGCTCGGCTTGAGCGTCACCGACCACATCTTCGATGCCTATCCCAATCTCCCTGAGGGCGAGCTCGCGAAGCTGCGCGCATCGGTCGTGAACGCGGAGATCCTGGCCGCGCTCGCCGACGAGATGGATCTCGGTGCCGCACTGCTCCTCGGCAAGGGTGAGGACGCGTCGGGCGGTCGCGCGAAGCCGTCGATCCTCGCCGACGCGATGGAAGCGGTGCTCGCCGCGGTCTACCTCGATGGTGGTTGGACCGCGGCCGACGCGCTCGTGCTCCGACTCCTCGGCGATGAAATCCGAGAGGGCGCGAGCGGACCGGGCGGCGGCGACTACAAGACGCGACTCCAGGAAGTTGCCGCGCAGCGCTTCGACCAGCTCCCGCGCTACCAGCTGCGCTCCGACGGACCAGATCACTCGAAGCGCTTCTACGCAACCGTCATGTTGCGCGGCGAGCCGTACGGCGAAGGCGAAGGCCGCTCAAAGAAGCAAGCCGAACAAGCCGCTGCGCGCGCCGCGTGGCAGCGACTGCAAGCCAACCCCGGCGACGACCCTGACGATCGGACGACCACGCTCGCGCATACCGCGGCGGGAGAGGGACACGATGCCTGAGCTCCCCGAAGTGGAGGTCGTGCGACGCGATCTCGAGCGCGAGCTGATCGGAAAGCGCGTCAAGTCCGTCGAAGTCGACGGGATGCGCACGGTCCGGCGTCACCACAACCGCAAGCAGTTCACCAGCCGACTCGAAGGCAAGAAGTTCGTCGGCGTCGAGCGGCGCGGCAAGTACATCCTCGCCCGCATCGAAGGTGGCGACGTGCTGGTCATCCACCTCGGCATGTCGGGCCAGCTGCTGCGCGCCAAGAGCGGACGCGAGACGAAGGCCAAGCACACCCACGTCATCATCACGTTCAGCCAGGGTGGTCAGCTGCGCTTCATCGACCCCCGCACGTTCGGCGAGATGTTCGTGACCGAGGCCGACGCGCTGAATCGCGTGAGCGAGCTGTCGCACCTCGGCATCGACCCGCTCGAGAACGCGCTGTCGTGGGAGCAGTTCGGAAGCCTGATCAACCAGCGGCGCGCCAAGCTGAAGCCGTTGCTGATGGACCAGAAGTTCCTGACTGGGATCGGCAACATCTACAGCGACGAGATCCTTTGGGGCGCGGGGCTGCGGGGCGACCGCACCAGCGACTCGCTCTCGGCGCAGGAGGTTCGTCGTCTCTACCGCTCGATGGTGGAGACGCTCCAGGACGCGGTGAAGTACCGCGGCTCGTCGCTCGCCGACATGCAGTACGTGGACCTGCACGGCAAGCCGGGCGAGTACCAGCAGCACCACAAGGTGTACGCGCGTGACGGCGAGGCCTGCCGCCGGTGCCGCCACCCGATCGTGCGTGAGCGCTACGGCGGCCGGTCGACGTACTACTGCGAGGCCTGCCAAGTTTGAGCTTGCGGGGGAGGCAGGCCTCCCCCGTGTGCCCCCTCCGGTAAGGCTGTCTTCATGGTCAGCATCCGCCGCCGTGTCTTGGTGTCGGGACGCGTGCAGAACGTCTGGTTTCGTGATGCCTGTCGGCGCGAGGCCCTCGAGCGCCGGGTCGATGGGTGGGTGCGCAACCTTGCTGATGGTCGGGTCGAGGCGGTGTTCGAGGGCGATCCGGCTGCGGTCGAGACCCTCGTGGCTTGGTGCCACCAGGGTCCACCCCGGGCGTCGGTCACCAAGGTCGAGGTCCGGGAGGAGCCACCCGTCGGCGAATCCGGGTTCGCGATCGCCTGATCCCAATCCCAGTCGCGCTCGCTGCGGACCGGGATACCCGGCCCGCTGACGCTCGCCACTCCGGCGAGCTCCCTCGCAGGGGCTCGGTCGCCGCTGGTGAGAGCACATGCGTGGCATCGGCAAACCACGTCGCTATTGTCCGCGGAGTGCTGAGTGAGCGACCGCGCCGCGGGTATCCCGCGGTGCAGCGAACGGGGCCCGAGCGGCCCGGCCCGCAGGGCCGAGAGCGGGACTGATGTTCCTCAAGTCGCTGACGCTCAAGGGCTTCAAGTCGTTCGCGGAGAAGACGACGCTGGAGTTCGAGCCGGGCGTCACCGTCGTCGTGGGTCCCAACGGGTCGGGCAAGTCCAACATCGTCGACGCCGTCGCTTGGGTGCTCGGGGCGCAGGGACCGCGCACACTGCGCGGCGGGAAGATGGACGACGTCATCTTCGCTGGCACCCCGCAGCACCAAGCGCTCGGTCGCTGCGAAGTGACGCTCACGATCGACAACACGACCGGCTTGTTGCCGATCGACTTCTCCGAGGTCACGTTCACGCGCACGCTGTTCCGCACGGGTGAGTCGGAGTACGCGCTCAACGACGTGCCGTGTCGCCTGCTCGACATCCAGGAGCTCTTGTCTGACACCGGCATCGGTCGTCGGCAGCACGTGATCGTCGGGCAAGGCCAGCTCGACACGATCCTCAACTCCTCGCCAACCGATCGCCGTGCCATCGTCGAAGAAGCAGCCGGCGTCCTCAAGTACCGCAAGCGCAAGGAGCGCGCCGAACGCCGGCTTCTCACCACCGAAGGCAACCTCATCCGCCTGAACGACCTGTTGCGCGAGGTGAAGCGTCAGCTGACCCCGCTGCAACGCCAGGCCGAGGCCGCGCAGAAGCACGGTGGCGTGGTCGGGGAGCTGCGCGCGATCCGCCTGCACCTGTCGGGTCACCAGATCGCCGGCTTCCAGACGCGCATCGAACGTCTGCGTGACGAACGCGCCGAGCTCGAAACTCGCGACACCGCCCTGCGCACTCGTTTGCGTGAGCTCGATGATGCGGTGCTCGACGCGCAGAGCTCATTGACGGCGCTCGGCGGTGATGGCGTCGCCGACTGGGTCGTTCGGGTCGAGGCACTGCGCGAGCGTGGTCGAGGTCTTGCTGCGCTCGTGAGCGAGAAGCGACGCGGCGTGGAGCGCGAGCTCACGGCTGCGGCCGACACCGGTGTCGTGGAGACGCTCGTTGCCGACCAGGTAGGGCTGCGCAACCAGCTCGCCCAGCTCGACGCGGAAGTCGACGCGCTCACCTTGCCGGGCACCGAAGCGCAGCTCGCGGTCGACACGGCCGAGGAGACGTTGCAGGCGGCGGAGGATCGGTGGCGCGTGACCGAAGGCGACGCGGCCCGCGCGCGTGCTCGCGCCGACGCGATGGAGGAACAGCTGCGCGCGGCTCGCGCGGATGCCGCGGCTGACACGCTGCTCGCGGTCGACGGGGTCGTCGGCCCGGTGATCGACCATTTGGAGATTGAACGTGGGGCCGAGGCCGCGGTCGCGGCCGCACTCGGCGAGGCGATGCGTGCGGTCGTGGTGCGCTCCGGTTCCGCAGCACGCTCAGCCGTCGAGCAGCTGCACGCCGGCGACGCCCGCGCGCTCGTGCTGGTCCTCGACGCGGCGCGCACCCCGTCGATGCTCACCGTCGACGTTCCTGCCGGAGCCCGGGCCGTCACGGAGCTAGTGAGCACGCGCGTGCCCGGGTTGAGCAAGGCACTCGGACGCCTGCTCGAGCGCTGTGTGCTCGTGGCCGACTGGCGAACCGCACTCGATCTCGTGATCGACCGTCCCGACTTGATTGCGGTCACTGCGGACGGCGATCGTCTCGGTGGCGACGGAGTGTGGAACGTGGGCGGCGCCGCCGCGCCGGTGATCACGCAAGCCGCGCTCGACGAAGCACTGCAACGCGCGACCGCGACCGACGTGACACGGGCTGAGGCGCAACGTACCGTCGAGTCAGCGCGCGCGGCGCTGGCTGCGGCGCGCGCGGCCGAGCTCCGGCGGGCCGGGGTCGAGGAACGCCGCGCGGTGCTTGCCGCCCGCCTCGGCGAGGTCGAAGCGCGCTTGGCCGCCCGCGACCCGGAGACGAACGCGCTGGCCGAACGCCAACGGGTGGCACTCCTCGAACGCGACTCCGCGTTCGCAACACTCGCCCGCCGTCTGGCCGACCACCGCGCGGCCGTCGACTCCCTTCACGACCGCTTGCGGGATCGGCGCCAGCGCCAAGCCGACGCTGCTCGGTCGAGCGCGGAGCAGCTCGACACGCTGCGCGCCGAGCGCGCGGAGCTCGAGCAGGGGCTTGGTGAGGTGCGCGAACGGCAGTCGCGCGTGGAGATCGAGGATGCCGAGACGCGCACGAAGCTCGACGGCGCGGTCGAGGGTCTGCGCACGGAGTTCGATGTCGAACCCGCGGCCGCGCTCGACGCCACCGCACCGCCCGTTCCCGAGGGCACCACGCTCGCCGGCAGGGCCCGCGAGCTGGAACGTGAGCTTCGGCTGATGGGTCCGATCAACCCGCTCGCGCTGGAAGAGCACCGGTCGCTCCAGGAGCGCCACGAGTTCCTGTCGAGCCAGCTCGAAGACGTGCGCAACAGCCGCAAGGAGCTCACGCGCGTCGTGCGTGCCGTCGACGCCGAGATCGTGAAGGTGTTCGAGCAAGCATTCGCGGACGTGTCCGAGCACTACACGCAGCTGTTCTCCACGCTCTTCCCGGGTGGCCAGGGTCGCCTCCTGCTCACCGAACCGGAGAACCTGCTCGAGACGGGCATCGAGATCGAGGCGCGGCCGTCGGGCAAGAACCTGCGACGGCTTTCGCTGCTGTCGGGTGGTGAGCGGTCGCTTGCCGCGCTTGCGTTCCTCTTCTCGGTGTTCCGCGCGCGGCCGTCGCCCTTCTATCTGCTGGACGAGGTGGAAGCCGCGCTCGACGATGTGAACCTGCACCGCTTCCTCGATCTCGTGCACGAGTTCCGCGACGAGGCGCAGCTCGTGATCGTGACGCACCAGAAGCGCACGATGGAGGCGGGCGACGTGCTCTATGGCGTGTCGATGCCGCCCGGCGGCTCGACCCGCGTGGTGTCACAGCGCGTCGCCGACGTCGTTGACGCCTGAGAGGGATCGCACACGTGCGACCCCTCTCAGTCTCGAATGACGCCTCCTTTCCCGCTCTCGGCGCCTTCGGCGCCGGGCCGCTCGGGCCCTGGGCATGACGGTTCCGGGCGCGCTCCTTGCGCAGGCGGAAGCGGAGAAGGCCGCGGCGTGCGGCCCGACCGGCCGCCAGTCGTGGCTCTGCTCGACCGTCTACGAGATCACTGGCAGCCGCGACGCTGCCGAGCTCGCCGACACGTTGGCGAGCCCGATCCGAATCGCCTTCGTCATCCTCCTTGCCCTCATCGCGAACTGGCTGCTCCGTCGCCTGATCAAGCGGGTCGCGCGGCGGGTCATCGTGGCCCCGCAGATCGGTCCGCTTTCGGGTGTGCGGCGCATGGAGCGCATCGAGACCATGAGCCATGTCGTCGGGAGCATCACGACCGTCGTGATCTTCGTGATCACGGTGTTCGTCGTGCTCGGCGAGCTCGGTGTCGACGTCGGACCGCTCCTCGCCGGTGCCGGCGTGCTCGGCGTGGCGCTCGGCTTCGGCGCGCAGAGCATCGTGCGCGACTTCCTCTCGGGACTGTTCATGGTGAGTGAAGACCAGTTCGGCGTCGGCGATGTGATCGACGTGGGCGGGGTGACCGGCACCGTCGAAGGCTTCACCTTGCGCGTCACCCGATTGCGTGACGTCGCCGGGAACGTCTGGCACGTCCCGAACGGCAGCATCCCGCGGGTCGGCAACCAGTCGCAGCAGTGGGCGCGAGCCGTGCTCGACATCGCCGTCGCCTACGACACCGACATCCCCAAGGCGCTCGAGCTCATGAAGACCGTCGCTGACTCGATGTGGCACCACGACGAGTGGTCCGACGTGATCCTCGCCGAGCCCGAGGTGTGGGGCGTCGAGGCATTCGTGCCCGAAGGCCCCGTCATCCGCACGGTCGTGAAGACCAAGCCGCACGAGCAGTGGAACGTCGCCCGCGAGATGCGCGCTCGAGTGCTCGAGGTGTTCGACGAGGCCGGCATCCAGATCCGGCGGTGATCCACATCCCCGCTCTCGGCGCTGCGCGCCGGGCGCACCACTTCACCTCGGCGAACGGCTTCCGGCGGCGCAGGGTACCTGCGCCGCTTGTCGGTAGCCTCGGTTACGGAATGAAGCGCACGTCCGACGGAACGAGGCGACCGCGACTGCGCGACCGCATGTCTCGCTCCCGGGCCGGCTTTCGCGGACTTCGCCGACGGGGGAGGCTCGGTGACGACGCGTGGGACGAGCTCGAGGAGACGCTGCTCCTCGCAGACGTCGGCATGCCGACGACGACGGCACTGCTCGACGACGTGAAGGAGCGCGTCGCGGCCGACAAGGTGCGCGACGCCGAAGCGCTGCCTGTATTGCTGGAGGATGCGATCGTCGACGTGCTCACCCCGGCGGCCGACCGCTCGTTGGCGCGTGCTGACTCTGGGCCAACGGTGTGGGTCGTGACCGGTGTGAACGGCGTCGGGAAGACGACCACGATCGCCAAGATCGCGGCGCAGGAGCTGAGCGACGGCTCGTCGGTGCTGCTCGCGGCGGCCGACACCTTCCGCGCCGCTGCCGCGGACCAGCTCGCGCACTGGGCCGATCTGCTCGGGATCGACGTCGTGCGCGCGCAAGAAGGCGCGGATCCCGGAGCCGTGGCGTTCGACGGCGTCCAAGCCGCAGTCGCGCGGGGAGTCGACATCGTCCTCGTCGACACCGCCGGTCGGTTGCACACCAAGGTGAACCTCATGAACGAGCTCGGCAAGATCATCCGCGTCGTCGAACGCACGCCTGGCGCATTGCAGGAGGTCCTGCTGGTGCTCGACGCGACCACGGGTCAAAACGGTCTGACTCAGGCCCGTGACTTCACCGAAGCGGTTGGCGTGACGGGCGTCGTGCTCACCAAGCTCGATGGCACCGCCAAGGGCGGGATCGTGCTCGCGATCGAGCACGAGCTCGGCGTCCCGGTGAAGCTTGTCGGAGTCGGAGAATCGGCCGAGGATCTCGTGCCGTTCGACCCCCGAGAGTTCGCGACCGCGCTCGTCGGCAGCGATGATGACCAAGCAGAGGATGCGACGTGAAGGCGAACGATCGCGGCGCAGGTACCCTGCGCCGTAGTGAGCCGGGGCCCGAGCGGCCCGGCGCCGTGCGTCGAGAGCGGGAGTGATGTTCGACACGCTCACCGACCGGTTCGAAGGTATCTTCCGCAAGCTCCGCGGGCGCGGGAAGCTCACCGACGCCGACGTGGATGCCGTCGCCCGCGAGATCCGGCTCGCGTTGCTCGAGGCCGACGTGAACGTGGGTGTGGTGAAGCAGTTCGTCGGTCGCATCAAGGAGCGCGCCGTCGGCGAGGAGGTCACCAAGAGCCTCAGCCCCGCGCAGCAGGTGATCAAGATCATCCACGAGGAGCTGACGGCGACGCTCGGCGGGGCGACCGGAAAGCTTCAGGGTGGTTCGCGCAGCCCGTCGGTGGTGATGCTCGCCGGACTCCAAGGGTCCGGAAAGACGACGGTGGCCGCGAAGCTCGCGCGCCACCTCGAACGAGACGGGAAGAAGGTGCTGCTCGTCGCGGCCGACCTCCAACGCCCGGCTGCGGTCGAGCAGCTGCGCGTGCTCGGTGAGCGCATCGACGTGCCGGTGTTCTCGGAGCCGACGGATCCGGTCGCGGTGACACGCGGCGGGATCGAAGAAGCCAAGCGCCTCGGTCGCAACGTCGTCGTGCTCGACACTGCCGGTCGTCTCCAAGTCGATGACGCGCTCATGGGTGAGCTCGCGGCGATTCGTGACGTGGTGAAGCCCGACGACGCGCTGCTCGTGGTGGACGCGATGACGGGTCAGGAGGCGGTGAACGTCGCCGAGACGTTTGCTGCGACCATCCCGTTGACGGGTGTCGTGCTCACGAAGCTCGACGGCGACGCGCGTGGTGGTGCGGCGATGTCGGTGAAGGAGGTCACTGGCCTCCCGATCGTGTTCGCCGGTCTCGGTGAGAAGCTCGACGCGTTCGAGCCGTTCCATCCCGAGCGCATGGCGAGCCGCATCCTCGGGATGGGTGACGTGCTCACGCTCATCGAGAAGGCCGAGGAGACGTTCGACGCCGAAGAGGCCGCGAAGGCGCAGGAGAGGCTGCGCAAGGGTGAGTTCACGCTCGAGGACTTCCTCGAGCAGATGCAGCAGATGAAGAAGATGGGGCCGATCCAGAACATCATCGGGATGCTCCCCGGCATGCCGAAGGAGCTGCGCAACGCCGACATCGACGAAGGCGAGCTGGGCCGGGTCGAAGCGATCATCTGCTCGATGACTCCGGGCGAACGCCGCGACCCGTCGACGATCAACGGGTCACGCCGCTATCGCATCGCGACCGGCAGTGGCACCACCACCGCGCAGGTGAACGCGGTTCTCAAGCAGTTCAAGGGCGTCCAGCAGATGATGAAGCAGATGATGCGGCCAGGGAAGAAGGGCAAGAAGGGCCTGATGATGCCGGGCATGCCAGGGATGCCCGGCCTGCCAGGCACGTAGGCCTTCCCTGTAGGCTGTCCCGTCTGCTCTCGGACCTGCCGCGAGCGCCGTTCGACCTCTGAAGGACTGATCTCTTGAGCGTGAAGATCCGCTTGATGCGGGTGGGGAAGACCAAGCAGCCCAGCTATCGGGTGGTGGTGGCCGACTCGCGGTCGCCGCGCGACGGGCGGATCATCGAGACGATCGGTCACTACCGACCGCGCCAGGACCCCTCGCACTTCGACATCGACGACGAGAAGGCGTTGAACTGGCTCCGCAACGGCGCGCAGCCGAGCGAGCAGGTGCAGAAGCTCCTTGCAGTGCACGGCCTTTGGGCGACCTTTGAGGCCGAGAAGGAAAAGAAGCCCGACACGAAGCTCAATCGGCGCGGATACGTCACCGGCAAGCACACCGAGCTGAAGCGCAAGAAGAAGGAAGTGCCCGAGGAAGCCGCGCCGCCAGCTGCCGCAGCGCCGGCCGACGAGGCGCCCGCCGCAGAAGCCGACGCGCCAGCGGAAGTCGCGGCCGAAGAGGTACCAGCAGCCGAGGCTCCCGCCGAAGAAGCGCCCGCCGCAGATGAGTCTGCGGCTGAGGAGTCGAGCGAGTGACCGACGACCCGAACCTGAAGACCGAAGACGACTACGACGACGAGTACGACGACGACTTTGAAGACGACGAAGTCGGCGGCGAAGGCAACCGCATCGTCGGCACCCGCGCCCGCGCCGTCGTCGAGCACATCGCCCGCGGTCTCGCCGAAGACCCCGACGCCATTGACGTCGACCTCTCCGAGCGACGCGGCGAGGTCTTGCTACTCGTGCACGCCAACCCCGACGACATGGGGCGATTGATCGGTCGCCGCGGACGTGTCATCCAGGCCATGCGTCAGGTCGCGCGCGCGGCGGGCGCGGCCGAGGGCGTCAAGGCGACGGTCGACGTCGCGGAGTAGCGCCAGGCCAGGCAATGCCTGACGGGGCGCGTCTGGAGGTCGGTCGGATCGGCCGACCGCATGGCTTGAAGGGTGAGGTCACGGTGATGCTCGTGACCGATCGCCACGAGCGCCTCGATGACGGTGCACAGCTCTTCGCCGACGAGCGCACGCTGACCGTCGAGCACGCACGCCCCCAGCGCGACGGCTGGGTGGTTCGATTCCAAGGAGTCACCACTCGCGAAGGTGCGGAGGCATTGCGCGGCTTGATCCTCACGGCTGACCCGATCGACGCCGGTGACGATCCCTGGGTCCACGATCTCATCGGGTGCGAGGTGTCGGACGTGTCCGGTCGCGCGCTCGGCAGCGTCACTGCGGTCGAGGCCAACCCCGCGCACGACCTGCTCGTCCTCGAAGGCGGCGCGCTCGTCCCGATGCCGTTCGTCGTCGAGCACGAACCCGGTCGTGTGGTCATCGATCCGCCAGAAGGATTGCTCTGACATGAGCGAGCGACCGCGGCGCACGTATCGTGCGACGCAGCGAGCGGGGCCCAAAGCGGCCCGGCCCGCAGGGCCGAGAGCGGGAATGATGCGCATCGACGTGTACACCGTCTTCCCCGAGTACCTCGAGGGTGCATTGTCGGCGTCGCTGCTCGGCAAGGCGCGCGCCGGTGGCCTGCTTGACGTGCGCATGCACGACCCGCGTGACTGGTCGACCGACGCACACCGCAGCGTCGACGACGCGCCGTTCGGTGGTGGCGCGGGCATGGTGATGATGGCCGAGCCGCTGTTCGCGGCGGTGGAAGCCACCGAGCCGATCCGTCCACTTTTCCTGCTCTCGCCGAGCGGCCGACGCTTCGACCAGTCGCTCGCGAGAGAGCTCGTCGCCGGCGACGGCTTCTCGTTGGTGTGCGGCCGCTACGAAGGTGTTGACCAGCGCGTCGCGGAGCACCTCTGTGATGACGAGCTGTCGGTCGGCGACTACGTGCTCGCGGGTGGTGAGGCCGCGGCCCTGATCGTCATCGAGGCCGTCGCGCGCCTGGTGCCCGGCGTGCTCGGCAATGACGAGTCACCTGCGCACGAGTCGTTCACCGACGGCCTGCTCGAGGAACCGCAGTACACGCGCCCGGCCGAGTTCCGCGGTTGGGAGGTGCCCGAGGTGCTGCGCAGCGGCGACCACGGCCGCATCGAACAATGGCGGCGAGCCCAGGCGCTGCGGCGCACGCTCGCGCGACGCCCGGATCTGCTCGACGACTCATCGCTCAGCGTCGAGGACCAGGCGCTTCTCGAGGAGTTCCCTGCGCCCGAGGACGGCTGAAGCCCGGCAGTGCCAGGCGGAGGTACGCCTCGCTACCATGGGTGCCCCGTCCGGAACCCTGGAGATCCCCGCGATGAACGCCACTGACCTTGTCGATGCCGCCCGGGTGCGCACCGACATCCCCGACTTCGCCGCCGGCGACACCCTCAAGGTGCACGTGCGGGTGACAGAGGGTGGGCGCGAGCGCACTCAGGTGTTCCAGGGCGTGGTGATCCGGCGCAAGGGCAGCGGGATCCGCGAGACCTTCACCGTGCGCAAGGTCAGCTTCGGTGTCGGCGTGGAGCGCACCTTCCCGGTGCACTCGCCGATCCTCGCCAAGGTCGAGGTCGCCAGCCGTGGCGACGTGCGCCGGGCGAAGCTCTACTACCTGCGCGACCGGATCGGGAAGGCCGCGAAGGTCAAGGAAAAGAGAGTGTGAGAGGTCTCACGTGAGCTCCGAAGATCTGGAGCGCTACGAGACCGAGATCGAGCTCCAGCTCTACCGGGAGTACCGCGACGTCCTGCCGCTCTTCGCCTACGTGGTCGAGACGGAGCGGCGCTTCTACCTGGCCAACGGCGTCGAGGTGCACACCGAGAACGAAGGCGGCCAGCCGTACTTCCGCGTCGAGCTCACCGACGCATGGGTGTGGGACATGTACCGCCCGGCACGGTTCGTGGGCAACGTCCGCGTCCTCACGTTCAAGGACGTCAACATCGAGGAGCTCACAAGCCCCAACCCATGACCTCTGACGCTCGTCGGAGGCTGGGCGCCTCGGGGGAGGACTTCGCTGCGGCGTGGTACCTCGAGCGCGGGTACGACCTGCTCGACCGCAACTGGCGCTGCAACGACGGCGAGCTCGACCTCGTGCTCGGGGCGCGGCGGCTCGTCGTGTTCTGCGAGGTGAAGACGCGCCGCAGCGCCGCGTTCGGCGCGCCGTTCGAAGCGGTGACGTTCACCAAGCAGCGCAAGCTGCGAACGCTGGCGATGCGATGGTTGGACGCGCACCCTCGTCGTGGCATCAACCTCCGCTTCGACGTCGCCTCCGTCTACGCCCCACGCGGCGAACAACCGACGATCGAAGTCATCGAAGCGGCTTTCTGACCCGAGCGTCGCGCTCCCAGCAGGAGCGGTGCCAGTGGCGACGTTCGGACGGGTCGGCGCGCGGCACGACGACGACATGCCCTTCGCCGGGTCGGATCTCGTGATCGCAGCCGGGGCAGCGGTACGTCTTAGTCGCCTCGTACGGCTGCACGCGACGGACCTCGATCCCATCGTCCGCGTCGTCGGGAAACTCGTGCTCGGCCACGACCGTGAGCTCAGCCGAAGAAGGCCCAGGCGAGCAACGCCGCAACCACGAGCACCGCGGCGGCGACGATGAGCACGTCACCCTGGTGCTTCACGCGCGTTCGGAACGGGTTGTAGCCCACGGCGGTACGGTACTTGCACAAGATGGAACGGAGGCGTGGCCGGACGGCCGGGACGCCGGAGTGGAATCGACCATAGAGATGTCCTACGAGACCTTGCTCGTCGACCGTGACGATCACGGCGTGGTCACCGTCACGATGAACCGCCCCGAGAAGAAGAACGCGATGAGCCTCGAGATGAACATGGAGCTCACGCAGGTCTTCGACGAGGTGGCCGACTCGCGCACCGACCGCGTGCTCGTGCTGACCGGTGCGGGCGATGCCTTCACGTCGGGCGCCGACCTCACCCCGAGCAAGGACAGCAAAGACGCCGACGCCTTCGTGGCCGGCGGCGTGGGGGCCGCGCTGCACGGCATGCGTCGCCTCGGCCGACTCGTCGTTCGGCTGCATGATCTGCCGAAGCCGACGATCGCCGCGGTGAACGGTGTTGCCGTCGGCGCTGGGTGCAACCTCGCGCTCGGGTGTGACCTCATCATCGCGTCGGACCAAGCGCGCTTCTCGGAGATCTTCGCTCGCCGCGGCCTCTCACTCGACGGAGGCGGCTCGTGGCTGCTGCCGCGCCTGATCGGTCTGCACAAGGCGAAGGAGCTCGCGTTCCTCGCCGAGATCCTCTCGGCCGAGGACGCCGAGCGATTCGGGATCGTCAACCGCGTGGTGCCGGCCGGCGAGCTGGAGAAGGTCGTCACGGACCTGGCGCGTCGCATCGCCGCGCAGCCCCCCATCCAGATCTCGATCAGCAAGAAGATGCTCAACCAGTCGATGTCGGTCTCGATGGCCGAGGCCGTCGAGTTCGAGGACGTCGCGCAGAGCCTCGCCTTCGGGTCGCAGGACACCAAAGAGGCAATGCGCGCCTTCGTCGAGAAGCGCGACCCGAAGTTCATCGGCGAGTAGTCATCGGCGAGGAGCTCGACCCCCGCGTTCTCGGCACGCTGAACAACAAGTAGAGAGGTTGAGCGTGCCGAGAACCCGTTCTTACCGGGGCCAGATTGCTCCTTGGTGACGGGTGATCCATCCGGTGCGTTCGAGCTCGAACAGCGCCACGGCGACGCGCTCTGGCGGGAGGTCGGCGCGGCTGGCGAGCTGATCGGGTGTCGCCACGTCGCCACCGAGAGCACGAAGCAGCGCGGCGCCCTCGCGGCCCGGGGCGGGGCGGGGTGGCGGCTTCAGCACGGGTGCGCTCCCATCTGACAACCCAAGCGCGACGAGCAGATCGCTCCACTCGAGCAGCGGTTGGGCTCCGTCGGCGATCAGCTGGTTGGTGCCGGCTGCCGCGGGGTTGCGGCGAGAGCCGGGCACCGCGAGCACGGTGCGGCCGTACTCCAACGCGAACTGCGCGCTGATGCGAGCGCCACCCTTGAGGGTCGCCTCGACGACGATCAGGATCTCTGCGAGGGCGGCGATGATCCGGTTGCGCACGGGGAAGCGCCAGCGCTCGGGTCGAGTGCCGTATGCAGCCTCGGTGATCACCACCCCGCGTTCTCGCACTCGTGCGTAGAGCGCGCGATGACGACGTGGGTACTCGATGTCGAGCCCGGTCGCGACGACGCCGACGGCCAGTCCGCCCGCGTCGAGCGCTCCTTCGTGCGCCGCGGCGTCGATGCCGATGGCCATCCCGCTGACCACGGTGACGCCGATCGCGCCGAGATACGCGCCGATCTCGTAGGCATCGGTGAGGCCGTGAGGTGTGGCCGCGCGAGTGCCGACCACGGCGACGCGGCGCGCGTCGAGCGCACTCGCCATCGAGCCTTCGCCGAGGAGCACAGGAGCGCGGTCGGGGATCTCGTCACCGATCGGGTAGCCCGGGCTGCCCTCCACCCACACCTTGGTGTGCCGTCGGGCGAGACGAGCGGCCGTCGTGTCCGGGTCGGCGTGTGCTCTCCAGCTCGATGCGAGCTCGCGCGGAGACACCGCGTGGGGGGTGCCGCGTTCAGCCGTCAGTGGCGCCTCTGCCGCGCGGCCAGCTTGCACGGCGGCCAGCGCAACTCGCGGTCCACCGAAGTGGTCGAACAGCATCTGCAACCGCACGGGTGTCATCTTGGGTAGCGAGACCAGCGTCGCCGCGGCGATCGCTTCGTTCGAGGCGCTCACGGCACGTCTTCGCGCAGCAGTGCAGCCCACATGATGTGAGCTTCCAACACGTCGGCCACGTCATCGAGGTCTGCGATCGTTCGGGCGACGCGTCGGACTCGTGCCGCGCCGCGTCCGGTCATGACCCGGAGCTCCGACTGTGCACGCCAGGCCGCGGCCGCGTCGCCCGACAGTGGGATCAGCCGCTCGAGCGCGCCGGCGGGGATGTGTCCGTTGTGCCGCCAGGGCGTGCCGGCGAGCCGAGCGGCCTGGCGCGCGACCGCGTTGATCACGCGGCCGCGCACGGACTCAGACGTCTCGCCGGCCTGATCGTTGGCTTCGGGCGGGCGGACGGCAAGGCGAAGGTCGAACCGGTCGAGCAATGGTGCCGAGAGCCGGCGGCGATAGCGCGCCCGTTGGAACTCCGTGCACGAGCAGCCGGGCGGACCGAGCCCGCATGGGCATGGGTTGGTGCAGGCCACGAGCAGGAAGTCGGCTGGGAAGGTGAGCGTTCCCTGCTGACGGGAGATGCGCACGACCCGTTCCTCGAGCGGCTGACGCAACGCGTCGAGCGCCGATGGCGGGAACTCACCGAGCTCGTCGAGGAACAAGATGCCGCGGTGCGCCATCGTCACCTCACCAGGTCGAGCGCGCGCCGCGCCGCCACCCACGAGTGCCGCGACGGATGCCGTGTGGTGCGGGGCGCGCACCGGGACTGCGCGCATCAATCCGGCTGGCGCGCAGCCGGCGACGGAGTGAATCCGCGTCGTCTCGAACGCTTCGTCGTCGCGCAGCCTCGGCATGATCGTGGCCAGTCGCCGAGCGAGCATCGTCTTTCCGGCCCCCGGCGGACCCGAGAGCAACAAGTGGTGATGTCCCCCAGCCGCTACTTCGAGCGCGCGTCGCGCCCAGGTGAGCCCACGCACGTCGGCCAGATCGAGGGGATCCGCCTCATCATCGGCGAGATCGACGGGTGCCAGCGGTGGTGGTGGGTCCGGCCACGGCGCCTCGCCCTTGAGGCACGCGCGCAGCTCACCGAGCGTGCGCGCGACGCGCACGTGCAGGTCGGCCGCGAGCATCGCCTCGGAGGCACCGACCTCCGGGACGATCACCGTGGTGATGCCCGCGCGCCGCAGCGCGTCGACGAACGCGAGCGTGCCGGGCACGGCGCGCACGGAGCCGTCGAGTCCGAGCTCGCCGACGACGCCGACTCCGTCGAGTACTCCCGCGGGGAGCTGGCCCTCGCCGAGGAGCAGGCCGAGCGCGACGGCGAGCTCGAACCCGGCGCCGGTCTTGCGCACTCCGCCAGGGGCCAGGTTGACGGTGATCCGCTGCTGTGGCCACGGCAGCTCTGACGACAGCAATGCGGCGCGCACTCGCTCTCGTGATTCGCGGACCGCGGTGTCGGGCAGCCCGACGACGTGGTACGCGGGCAGCCCCGGCGACACATGGACCTCGACGGTGACGACCTGCCCTTCGACTCCGAGCAGGGTGGCGCTGACGACCGACGCGAGCACGCTTCGACCTCCGAGCAGGCCCCGATCCGCACGCACGGGGCAGGAACGGCTGGTCGAGTGGCCGCGACCGCAACGGCTTGAGCACCGTACGGCAGGGGTGTGACATCGAGCGTGAGCGTTCCAGACTTGTCTATTCCAACGGGACTTCCGTCCACGGGATGTGCTCGGCGTCGAAGACTGCCGGAAGCACTCCACGACTCGCGGCTGGAGAGAGCCACACGGCAGCGTCCAACAGCAACGCGGCAGCTGTCGCCTCCCGGTTCATGAGTCTCAAGTGTGGATGGCGTTGCGCTACATCGACCATCACGGGCACGAGTGGGCGTGGCTCCGGGAGCACGACGTGCGCGGGCAGCCGGAGCATGGACTGGATAGCGCCCTCTTGAAGCGCCCTCGGGAACGCGCGGAACGGCCCGGAGAGCTTTCCTCCCGTGCCAGCGACCGCGGCGCGGCATGCACGGAAGTGCCACCACACCGTCGTGTTCAGTGTCGCACCACTCGGGAAATCAACTTCGATGTTGAGGACGTGCGCGACGAGCAACCGATCGTCGATGAGAATGCTATTGGTCGGCAAGATCGGGATCGTCGAGCGCAGCGACCGCGTCGTCGTAGCCCCCCTCGGTCAAGAGCAGGCGGCGAAGCTCCGCGACCGCAGCGTCCAGTCCTCCCGGGACGATCAACACGGCATCGCCGAGGTCGATGAACCCGAGCACGCCGCCATCTTCGATGCCCCAGCGATGACGGAGTGCGGCGGGCAACGTGGTTTGGCCACGGTGGGACACCCGGCCGGTCGACGTGTGGGTTGCAGCCATGGTGTGCATTGTATTTCTTTATCTTTACAAGGCAGCGGCGCACCACTGAAAGGGAGTGACCCACGAGCCTCGTGTGGGTGATGGGGAACCCCAGCGCAGGTGGCTACCGTTTGTGGCCATGCCCTGGGAAGTCGATGGGTATCTGGCCACGCTGAGCGGCCGGAGCCACCACACCCGCCGTGCCTATGAGCACGATGTCCGGGAGTTCGTGGCCTGGGCCGAACGGGGCGGCTGTGTTGAGCCGAGGTCTGCTGACCGCCGGTCGCTGCGGCGATACCTCGCGTACCTGGGCACTCGCGGGTTCGCTCGCCGCTCGGTGTCACGCAAGACCGCGGCCGTGCGGGCGTACCTCCGGTACCTCCACCGTCAGGGTGTGCTTTCGTCCGACCCTGGACGCGCGCTGCGTGCACCGCGGGGCGACGCCCGGCTTCCTCGCGTCCCCAAGGCCGACGAGATCGGTGCGCTGCTCGACAACGCGAGCGCGCAGATCGGTCTCACCGATGCCGACCCCTTCGCAGCGGCGCTGGCTCGCCGCGATCTCGCCGTGCTCGAGCTCCTCTACGGCGCGGGCTTGCGCGTCAGTGAGTGCTGCGGCCTCTCCGTCGCGGATGTTGACCTGAAGGTCGGCCTCGTGACGGTCATCGGCAAAGGTGGACGGATGCGACGCGTCCCGCTCGGTGAGCCGTCACGCGCCGCGATCCGCGACTGGCTGAAGCACGGCCGACCCGTGCTCGCAACCGAAGACTCGCCGCCGCGCGCGGTGTTCCTGTCGCGACGAGGCGGGCAGCTCGGTCCACGCGACGCGCACCGCATCGTGGCGGCACAGCCGACGGGTTCACGCGACGTGCTGCACCCGCACGCGCTTCGACACGCGTACGCGACCCATCTGCTCGAGGGTGGTGCAGACCTGCGCGCGGTTCAGGAGCTCCTTGGGCACGCCGACCTCGCGACCACGCAGATCTACACACATGTCACTCGCGACCGCGTCCGTGCGGTCTACGACGAAAGCCACCCTCGTGCCTGACGATCCGGAGCTCACCGCGCTCATCCAGGGTCTCTGGGAGGACTACAAGGGCGGCGGGACCACCGAGGCGCGCGAGCGCCTCATCATCCACTACTCACCGCTCGTGAAGTTCGTGGCTGGTCGTGTCGCCGCGGGTCTGCCCCAGAACATCGAGCAGACCGACCTCGTCAGCTACGGGATCTTCGGGCTCATCGACGCTATCGACAAGTTCGAACCTGAGCGCGGCTTCAAGTTCGAGACCTACGCGATTGCGCGCATCAAGGGCGCGATCATCGATGAGCTGCGCTCCATCGACTGGGTGCCGCGTTCGGTGCGCGCAAAGGCCCGAGCCGTCGAGCGCGCCTACTCGAAGCTCGAGAACGAGCTCCGGCGCAACCCGCAGGACGGGGAGGTGGCCAAGGAGCTCGGCATGACCGAAGACGAGCTCGGCGCGACCCTGTCGCAGATCTCCTTCACCGGCCTCGTCGCGCTCGATGACCTGATCGGGGCCGGCAACAGTGAACGGTCGGGATCCACCCTCGGCGAAACGCTCACCGACGGTGCCCACAATCCGGTCGAGGCGTTCGAAGTCGATGAGATGAAGCACCTGCTCGCTGACCTGATCAACCGCATGCCCGACCGCGAGCGGCTGGTGCTCACCCTCTACTACTACGAGGCACTCACGCTCGCGGAGATCGGGCAAGTCCTGGGCGTCACCGAGAGCCGCGTCTGCCAGATCCACACCAAGGCGATCCTCCAACTGCGCGCTCGACTCGCCAATCCCGCGTAACCGCGCAGGAAAACCGGAGTCTGCTCTTCCCATCGACCGCGCGCGCCGCTACGGTGCTGCGCACTTCCCTTCGGCTTCCCCGCCCGTGTCCAACCCCGGGGGAAGCCGATGCCACCGCTACGTGCGCAGAAGCGCCGCGCGCCGTGGGTGCTGGTCGTCACGCTCACGGCCCTTGTCGTCAGCACGTTTCCGGCACCGCCTGCGTTCGCCGCTGACAACTGGTCGCCGCCGGTGCCCGGTGTCGTCGTGCGCGGCTACCGGGAACCACTGGCGCAGTTCGCGCCAGGTCACCGCGGCGTCGACCTTGCGGCACCCGCGGGCACCATCGTGCGAGCCGCAAGCGACGGAACGATCACGTTCGCGGGCGACGTCTCCGGCGCGCTTCACGTCGTCATCGAGCACACCGGCGGAATCCGCACGTCCTACTCGTTCCTTGCTCATGTCGACGTAGAGGCCGGCGACACGGTTCGTCGGGGCGCGGTTGTCGGGACCGCGGGCGGCCGCGGGAGTGGTCACGCCACCGGGGTCTTGCACTTCGGCGCCCGATCCGGGAGTCGCTACTTCGACCCGATGCTGCTGTTCGGTCCGACCGACCTCACCGAGCTCGTGCGGTTGGCTCCCGCTGATCGGATCACGGCAACCGACGTCGCGCTGCTCCTGCGCGAGTTCGACGACGGCTGCGGTCTTCTCTGTGACATCGGCAATGCAATTGGCGACAGCACTGATTGGGTGGTCGACCAGGTCGAGGATGCCATCGAGCTCGGGATCGAGGCGCTGCGCACCATTGGCGAGCTCACGGAAGAGCTCATCGAAGAGATCGAGCAACTCGCCCGCGAGGTGCTCGAGACGCTCATCGAAGCTGCGGCGGACGTCGTCGAAGCGGTCGCGCAGTTCGCCGAGATGCTCGTCAACGGGGTGGCCGAGTTCGTCGAAGCCATCATCGAAGCCGGCATTCTTCTCTACGAGCAGCTCACGTCGTGTCCGCAACCGCCACCGAAGGCGCACTCGAAGGGCTCGGGCAATGCCGCCTTCCTCGTTGCCGGCCTGACGAGCTCGATCACGAAGCGGCCTCCCGACAAGCACGGCGACGTGTACGACGAGTCCTTCAAGCCGCGCCTGAATCCGCTGGGTTACACGCGCGACGAGGTCGAGCACTTCTCGTACCGCGAAGGGTCGCGTACGTATCGCCCACAAGACACCGTCACTGATCTCCACGAGCAGGCGGCGTCGATGGGTCGTCAGCTCAAGGAGTGGGCTCGAGAGCATCCCGGCGAGTCCATCGACCTCATCGGACACTCACAAGGAGGTGTGGTGATCGATCTCTTCCTGATCGAGCAGTACGCAGGGCACGAAGACGAGTTCCCACCGATCGAGAACATCGTGACGTTCGGATCCCCTCACGAGGGGACGCCGATCGCTGACTTTGCAGAGAAGGTCGACAATCACCTCTCGCTCGGTATCGCGGCGCGCACGCTTGACCCGTTGGACTTGATCGGTTCGGATGCGGTCACGCAGATGACTTCTGATTCGTCGACGATTGACGGGATACAGAGTCATGACGACATCACCAACGGAATCCGATTCCTGTCGATCGCGGGCTCGGAGGATCCCATCGTGCCTTCGAACAGGAGCGACGTACCTGGGGCTACCAAGGTCGTGGTGCCGGTAGGCGTTCCGTTGCTTCCCGACGATCACAGTGCCGTGGTCCGCGACGACGACGCGATCAGCGCCGCGCAAGCGCACTTGGAAGGTCGATCGCCCGCTGACTCGTGCGGGCTGCTCGTGGACGTAGGAGGAGAGTTGTGGTCGGGGCTCGTCGACTGGGCGGCCAAGAAGACCACCACCGTTCCCGGCGACCTTGGCCCAGTCGACGAGTTCGTCAGGGACCACGTCCTGTGAGCACCCGGATCGCTCGACGCTTGGCTGTGACGGCGCTCGTCATGTGCATGTGCACGCTTGCGCCGCACGTTGCCGTCGCCGAGGAGCACACGCTCGAGCCCCAGTGGTCGGCTGCCGGACCAGACGCGCCATCGCTGCTTTCGGCCGACGCAAGCGGCGCGGCCGCGCTCGGCCACACCGGTGACGTCGTGGTCGTCGACAGCGAGGGCGAGGAGCTGTGGCGCCGCTCTGTGGACGCCTCAACCGTCGGACCGGTCGCGATCGGCGGAGATGTAGTGGTCGTCGTCGCGGACGACCAGCTCCTGCTCGCCTTTGATCGCGCGTCGGGAGCGGAACGCTGGCGGCACCAGCTCGCCCGGATCGACTCCGTCGCAGTCGGTGCCGGTGCTGCCGGCGAGACGTTGGCTGCGCTGGTCACGGAGGAAGGCGGCGTCGAGCTGTTGGATGGCGGTAGCGGAGCCGTGCGATGGACCGTCGCCGTCCCGGTCGGCGAGAAGATGTTCGGTTCGCGCGCGTGGATCACGGACTCACGCGTGATGATCATGTGGCAGGACGAAGAGGCGCGCCTGCGAGTCTTCGATGTCGTCACCGGAGCCGTGAGCTGGGGTTACGGCGCACCCGAGCTCTTCACGATGCCAGCAGTGACGAATGGCATCGTGGCGTTCACGGAGGCCATCCGCCTCAATGCGCGCAAGACGCGCGTGATCGGGTCGATGCGCGGTTTCGCAGTCGCCGACGGGCGCGAGCTGTGGACTCGCTCGACGCGGAGCAAGTCGGGCTTCTTCACGGGGGTCGCGACAGCGGCTGGTGAAGGCGGCATCGCGATGGTGGATCTGGAAGGGAAGGTGACTGCGCTCGATCCGCAAAGCGGTGAGGTTCGTTGGCGCCGCGAGACCGGCTTGCTCCAGTTCGAAGCAGAGCCACACGTGGTCGGCAACGTGTTCGTGCTTCCCATGTACGGCACGGGCTTGTTCGCGGCGGACGTGACCGACGGCGAGCCCATCGAGATCGATGCGATCAGACCCGGCCAGACGGCGATGACGATCGAGGCCACCGCGTCCGCCGGCAACCGGCTCTACCTCCTCGTGTCGTTCCCATGGGGCGACAACGAGATCTGGATGCTCGAACCCACGTCGACCTGACGCCGCGCACCCGTCCGGCGGGAGGTCGGGATGGGGTCACCGCTACACTGGCTCCTCGACTCGGACGCCTTCGGGGGTCCGGGATCTCACAGGCCCACCGCCTCAGGGTCGCTCCGCTTCGGCGGGGTGCCGGCGGGCCGACGCACAACTCAAGAGGAGTCACCAGTGGCTGTCGTCACCATGAAGCAGCTTCTGGAGGCCGGGGTCCACTTCGGTCACCAGACGCGCCGTTGGAACCCGAAGATGCGTCGCTTCATCTTCGGGGAGCGCAACGGGATCTACATCGTCGACCTCCAGCAGACGCTGGACCGGATCGACACCGCCTATCGCTTCATCCGCAAGACGGTGGAAGATGGCGGGACGGTCCTGTTCGTGGGCACCAAGAAGCAGGCCCAGGAGCCGGTGCAGAGCCAGGCTGACCGGTGCGGCATGCCGTACGTGAACTACCGGTGGCTTGGCGGGATGCTCACCAACTTCCAGACCGTGCACGCACGCGTCTCGAAGCTGCACGAGCTCGACCGCATGGTGGCGTCGGGCGAGACCGAGCAGATGATCAAGAAGGAAGGCCTGAAGGTCAAGCGCGAGCGCGACAAGCTCCAGCGCAACCTCGGCGGCATCGCAAAGATGGAGAAGCTCCCCGACGCGGTGTTCGTGATCGACACCAAGAAGGAGCACATCGCCGTCACCGAGGCGAACCGGCTCGGCATCCCGGTGATCGCGGTGGTCGACACCAACTGCGACCCCGACATCATCGACTTCGTGATCCCCGGCAACGACGACGCGATCCGCTCCGCGTCCCTGATGAGCCGCATCGTCGCCGACGCGGTGCACGAAGGTCGGCTGCTCGCGCAGCGCAAGGGTGGCAGCAAGCCAGCGGAGAAGGCCGAGAAGGCAGCGCCGAAGGAGCTCACGCCCGAGGAGCAGGTCGCGACGAACGAGGCGCAACAGAAGGCGAAGGACGAAGCCGCGGCCGCGCAGGTGAAGCGCGAGGCCAAAGCCAAGACCGCAAAGAAGGCGCCGGCCAAGAAGGCGGCCGCAAAGGATGATGGTGGCGCGGCGGCCGAGGCGACCGACACGGCGGACGCGCCCGCCGACGCACCAGCAGAACCAGCACCCGAGGCAGCCGCTGACGCAGCTGCAGACGAGAAAGCAGCTACCTGATGGCGGACTTCTCCGCAGCCGACGTCGCGGCCCTCCGCAAGGCCACCGGCGCTGGGATGATGGACTGCAAGACGGCGCTCACCGAGAACAACGGCGACATGGAGGCAGCCAAGGACTGGCTGCGCACCAAGGGCCTCGCCGGTGCGGGCAAGCGCGCCGGGCGCGCGGCTGACCAGGGTGCGATCGACGTTGTTGTCGACGGTGGCGTCGGCGCGCTCGTCGAGCTCACCGCCGAGACCGACTTCGTGGCCAAGAGTGCCGAGTTCACCGACACGGTGACCAAGCTCGCGCAGCTCGCCGCCAAGGAGAAGCCCGACAACCTCGGCGGCCTGCCGTTCGAGGGCAGCACGGTCGAGGAGCACGTCACCCAGATGGCCGCCAAGCTCGGTGAGAACGTCGCGCTCGGTCGCGTCGCGGTCTTCGACGGTGGCGACGGGGTCATCGACGGCTACAAGCACGTCCAGAACGGTCGCGGCACGATCGGCGTGCTCGTGGAGGTCGGTGGCGTCGATCCGATGGACGCCAAGGCGACCGAGGTCGCGCACGACATCGCGCTGCACATCGCCTCCGCGGCACCGAGGTGGGCGACGCGTGACGAGGTGCCGCCCGACGTGGTCGAGAAGGAGCGGGCGGTGCTCGAGGAGCTCACCCGCAACGAGGGCAAGCCCGAGAACGCGCTCGAGAAGATCGTCGAGGGTCGGCTCAACGGCTTCTACAAGGAGAACGTGCTCGTCGAGCAGGCCTTCGTGCGCGACGCCAAGACCACGGTCGGCAAGCTCGTCGAGGGGCTCGGCAAGGACGCGAGCGTGAAGCGCTTCGCCCGGGTGAAGATCGGCGAGGACTAACTAGGAGTCCAACCGCCCCGGGTCGAAGCGACGTGATCCGACCCGGTCGCCCAATCCCTGCCCCCGCCTTCGGTTCGCTCAACGCGCACGTGGGTTGAACGCCGCGATCGCCCGGTAGGGTGGCTCGCCGACCGGGCCGGGCATGCACACCAGGAGGATGACGTGGCCGAGAGCCAGTACCGGAGGGTGGTGCTGAAGCTCTCGGGTGAGGCGTTCGCCGACACGTCCATCGGGTACGGCATCGACGCCGCGGTCGTGCAGCGCATCGCCGATGAAGTGGCGCACGCGCACAACAACCTCGGTGTCGAGATGGCGATCGTGGTGGGCGGCGGCAACATCTTCCGGGGCATGAGCGGCGCCCAACGGGGCATGGACCGCGCCCGGGCGGACTACATGGGCATGCTCGCCACCGTCATCAACGCGCTCGCGATCCAGGACGCGCTCGAGTCGATCGACCAGCCGGTGCGAGTGCAGACGGCGATCACGATGTCGCAGGTAGCCGAGCCCTACATCCCGCGCCGCGCGATCCGTCACCTCGAGAAGGGTCGCGTCGTGGTGTTCGCAGCCGGCACGGGGAACCCGTTCTTCACCACCGACACCACCGCCGCGCTGCGCGGCGCGGAGATCGGCGCCGAGGCGATCCTGAAGGGCACGCATTCCGGCGTCGACGGCATCTACTCCGCCGACCCGCGCAAGCACGCCGATGCCGAGAAGCTCACCGAGGTGAGCCACTTCGAGGTGCTCAACAAGCGGCTCGAGGTGATGGACTCGACCGCCATCACGTTCTGCATGGACAACAAGCTGCCGATCATCGTGTTCGACGTGATGCAGCCGGGCAACATCGCCCGCGCGCTCGTGGGCGAGCCGATCGGCACGCTCGTCCGCACCGCCTGAGACCGAAGGGAGCATCGTGGCCGACAACGAGCTCGCCGACCTCGCGGTCGAGGAGTGTCACGACAAGATGAAGAAGGCGATCGAGCACCTCAAGGGAGAGTTCGGCGCGGTGCGCACCGGTCGCGCCAACCCCGGGCTCGTCGAGAAGCTCATGGTCGACTCGTATGGCGCGATGGTGCCGCTTCAGCAGCTCGCTGGGTGCAGCGTGCCCGAGCCGCGGCTGCTCGTGATCTCGCCGTACGACAAGAACAACATCAAGGCCATCGAGAAGGCGATCAATGCGAGCGACCTCGGGGTGAACCCGAGCAACGACGGTGTGGTCATCCGCCTCGCCTTCCCGCAGCTCACCGAGGATCGCCGCAAGGAGCTCGTGAAGGTCGTGAAGGCGAGAGCGGAAGAGGGCCGGGTGGCCGTCCGCAACATCCGCCGCGACGCCCGCAAGGACCTCGAAGCCCTCCAGAAGGACAACGACATCTCCAAGGACGACCTCGAGCGGGTCGAGAAGGACCTCGACAAGCACACCCACGGGGTCGTGGCCGAGATCGACACCCTCCTCTCCCACAAGGAGAAGGAGCTCCTCGAGGTCTAGGTATCACGGGGGAGGCAGGCCTCCCCCGTGTGCCCCCTCCGGCGCGACCAGAGCCTCGACCCTGTGGTTGCGGGGCGGCAAAGCCACCCCGCGGCGAGCCAAGTCCAATCCCACGAACCTCACAGCCCACTCTGGCCCCCCCTGTCGCTCGGAGACCCTGGCGTCTAACCTGGTGGCCCTATGTCGGACTGGCGGGACGACGATTTTGTCGACGACGACTGGGTGCCTCGCCCGGCAGGCGAGGGTGTCCGGGTCGTCGGCGACCAAGGCCACGAGTTCGCCCGGCCGCCCGAGGCGCCGCCCCCGGCGGCGGCACCGGGCCGACGGCCCGCGGGGCGCTTCCCCCTGCCCGGCGAGGGCGCCGGCAACGAGAACGAGTTCTGGGGCGACGAGGCCCCGCCGCCCCGTCGCCGTGGTCATGACGAGACCCCTGTCGAGCTGCCCCATTGGACCGAGCCGGCCACTGGCCAGGTGCCGCGGGTCCTCGGCGGCGGTGACGCCGACGACGACTTCGGGCCCTGGGCGCAGGTGAGTGGCCGGGCCGGGCCGCGCTACCGCACCGGCGGCGCTGACTGGGCCGGCGGCGACTGGGCCGAGGGCGAGCTGTTCAAGGACGAGACCACCGGGATGGGCGCGCTCGCCGACTCACACGACATGGGTGACGTCGCGCCCCGCAAGCGCGGGCGCCGCGGCCGGCGCGGGCGACGGCCCGAGCGCGACTTCGAGCACGACATGCCATCGCAGGCACCGGGCACGCTCGAGGGGTCCGCGCCCGCGGGTCCGCACGACGGCTTTCACGGCGGCTACGCCGAGGGCTACGAGACCGGCTACGACTACGAGAGCTACGAAAAGGACGGTCCGGCACGCGCCGAGGTCGGGCCGCGTCTGATCACCGGCGTGATCATGGCGGCGGTGTGCTTGGGTGCGTTCGCCGCCGGTCGCGTGCCGGCCATGCTGCTCGTCACCGCGATCGTGGGCGCGGGAGCGTTCGAGCTGTACACCGCGTTCCAACGCGCCGGGTACCACCCGGCGACACTCCTCGGCTTGGTCGGGTGCGCGATGGTCGTGCCGCTCGCGTTCGAGCAAGGGCCTAGTGGAATCCTCATCGGCGCGTTGCTCATGGGCGCGTTCACACTGATCTGGTACTTGTTCCAGGTCGTGCATGCACGCGCGACCGTCAACATCGGACTGTCGCTCATCCCGTTCGCATGGGTCGGCATCTTTGGCGCCTACGCGGGGATGCTGCTGTCCAACGATCCCGGTGGCACCGGGCTGGTGCTCGGCGTCGCCATCTGCGCAGTCGGCTTCGACGTCGTCGCCTACTTCATCGGCCGGTCGATGGGCCGCACGCCGTTGCTCCCGCGGGTGTCGCCGAACAAGACCGTCGAGGGGCTGGTCGCCGGCGCGATCGCCGCGATCGCGCTGGGCGGCGTCGTCGGCAGCACGCTGCACCCCTGGGCCGACAAGGGCATCGGCGCCGGGATCGTGCTCGGGATCCTCGTCGCCATCACCGCCCCCCTCGGCGACCTCGCTGAGTCGATGATCAAGCGCGACCTCGGCGTGAAGGACCTCGGCGGGATCCTGCCTGGGCACGGCGGCTTCCTCGACCGCTTCGATGCCATCCTCTTCACGCTCCCCGCGGCCTTCTACTGGGCAGTTCACCTGGCACCATTCGGTTCGTGACACCCCGGCGGGTGGTCGTCCTCGGGTCGACTGGCTCCATCGGCACCCAGGCCCTGGACGTCATCGCACGACATCGCGACCTGTACGAAGTCGTCGCGCTCGCGGCTGGCCGCAACACCAAGCTCCTTGCCGAACAGGCCGCGGAGTTCGGCGTGCCCGACGCGCACGTCCGCACCAGTGCCGACGGACCCGACGCGCTCGCCGAGCTCGCGGCGCTGCCCGACGTCGACGTCGTGCTGAACGCGGTGGTCGGCTTCGCCGGCTTGCCGGCCACGATCGCGGCGCTCGAAGCCGGGACGCGGCTTGCGCTCGCGAACAAGGAGAGTCTCATCGCCGGGGGACCGGTCGTGAACGCCGCGCGCGAGCGCGGTGGCGGCGAGATCGTGCCCGTCGACTCCGAGCACTCAGCGCTGTACCAGGCACTGCGCGCCGGTGATCGCCGCGAGGTGTCGCGGCTCGTGCTCACGGCGAGCGGAGGACCGTTCCGGGGCAAGACCAGATCCGAGCTCGAGCTCGTGACCGTCGAGGACGCGCTGAAGCATCCAACCTGGGACATGGGTGCGAAGATCACCATCGACTCCTCGACGCTCATGAACAAGGGCCTCGAGGTGATCGAGGCGCACGAGCTGTTCGGCGTCGACTACGACCAGGTGGAGGTGGTGGTGCACCCCCAATCCGTGGTGCACGGGATGGTGGAGTTCACCGACGGCGCCACGGTCGCCCAGCTCTCGATGCCCGACATGCGCCTGCCCATCGGCTTGGCGCTCGGCGCCCCCGACCGGCTCGACGAGCCCTTTGGTGCGATCGACTGGTCGAGCCTCGGGTCGCTCACGTTCGAGGCCCCCGATGTCGATGCATTTCCGTGTCTCGCGCTCGCCTACGAGGCGGGTCGGGCCGGTGGGAGTGCGCCGGCGACCCTCTCGGGCGCCAATGAGGTGGCAGTGGCGGCGTTCCTCGACCGTCGGATCCCCTGGCTGTGCATCGCCGAGGTGAACCGCAGCGTGCTCGCCGAGGGGACGGGGAACATCACCTCCGTCGACGACGTTCTGGAGGCAGACCGGATCGCACGGGAGCGAGCCGGTCGCGTCGTCGAGCAGATCGAACAGAGAGCCGCGTGAAGAAGGACCCGCTCGAAGAAGCGTCTGAGAACGTCACTCGCCGCGGCGCGACCTACATCCTGTTGCTCGTCGTCATCGGGCTCTTGGCGCTGTTCATCCTGCGGCCAGGGAGCCGCGACGCACTCGCCATCATCCTCGGCATCGCGCTGATGATCTTGCTGCACGAGGCCGGGCACTTCGTCGCCGCGAAGCTCACGGGCATGAAGGCCACCGAGTTCTTCATCGGCTTCGGGCCGCGGCTCTGGTCGTTCCGCCGCGGCGAGACCGAGTACGGCGTCAAGGCCATCCTGCTCGGTGGCTACGTGAAGATCATCGGGATGACCAACGTCGAGGAGGTCGACCCGGCCGACGAGCACCGCACGTATCGGCAGGCATCGCACGGCAAACGACTGATCGTGGTGCTTGCAGGCGTGACGATGAACGTGCTCCTTGCTCTGGTGCTGTTCTTCTCGTTCTACGCGGCGGGTGGCGAGATCCCTGATGGCCCCGGCACGCGCGTGCAACAGGTCGTGGACGACAGCGCCGCACAAGCAGCGGGGTTCGACAGGCTTGACCGCATCGTCACGATCGATGGCTCGAAGGTGACGAGCTGGGACGACCTCGTGGCGAGCATCGAGGCTCGCGGGGGTGAACCGACCACGTTCGTCATCGTTCGCAACGGTGAACGACTGACGATCGATGCAACACCGAAGACGCGCAACGGGAAGGGCTTCCTCGGGATCGCGCCTCTCTACGAGTCACACACCGTCAGCGTGAGTGGTGCAGTGCCCGAGAGCTTCCGCGCCCTCGGCGACGTGACGTCAGGCACCGTGGGTGGGTTGGTCAACCTGTTCTCACCCGAGGGGCTCTCGGACTACAGCAAGAACTTCACGTCTGACGCTCCGAAGGCCGGATCGCCCGAGTCGGCGGCGCGTCCCCGTTCTTTGATCGGAATCGTCGACGTCGGCAGCGACATCGTGAATGGGGACATCAAGAAGCTGCTCTTCCTCTTGGCCGCGATCAGCCTCGTGCTGGCGATCTTCAACACTCTTCCCCTGCTTCCCTTCGATGGTGGCCACGCCGCGGTCGTCATCTATGAGTGGGTCGGATCGAAAGTCACACGGCGCGCCGTGAAGGTCGACTACCGCAAGCTCATGCCTTTGACCGCGGTCGTGCTCGCCCTGTTCCTGACGCTCGGCTTGAGTGCGATGTTCCTCGACATCCGCGAAGCCGTCGGGTCCTGATCTGCACGACATCTCCTTATTGCTAGCGGCGTGCGGACATGAGCTGCGCGCCAGCGCCCTCGTAGGCTCGTAGCCGTGCAGCCGCGCCGGAAGACCCGTCAGGTCAAGGTCGGCAACGTGCTCGTCGGTGGCGACGCGCCCATCTCGGTGCAGTCGATGACCACCACCAAGACCGCCGACGTCGAAGGCACGCTCGAGCAGATCTATGCGCTCGCCGCCGCGGGGTGCGACATCGTGCGCTGCACCTGCAACGAAGAAGAGGCGGCCGAAGGACTTGCGCAGATCGTGCCGCGCTCCCCGGTGCCGATCGTGGCCGACATCCACTTCCAGTACCGGCTCGCACTGGCCGCGATCGAGGCCGGCGTGCAGGCGCTGCGGCTGAACCCGGGCAACATCCGCAAGCCTGAGCAGATCAAAGCGGTCGCGGCCGAAGCGCGTGATCGCGGGCTACCGATCCGCATCGGCGTCAACGCAGGCAGCCTCGATCCCGAGATCGAGAGGCGTCACGGCGGGGCCACACCGGAGGCATTGGTCGAGTCGGCGACGCGCGAGCTCGCGTACTTCGCTGACGTGGACTTCGATGACGTGAAGATCTCGGTGAAGGCATCGAGCGTGCCGCTCATGATCGATGCGTACCGGCTCCTGTCAGAGACGGTCGACCACCCGTTGCACCTTGGCGTGACCGAAGCCGGCCCGCCGCCCGCGGGCCTGGTGAAGTCGACTGCGGGCATTGGCACGCTCCTCGCCGAAGGGATCGGCGACACGATCCGCTACTCACTCACCGCGGACCCGGTCGAAGAGGCGCGCGCCGGGCGGACTCTGCTCGAGTCGATGGGGCTGCGTGAGCGCAAAGGTCTCGACCTCATCGCATGCCCATCATGCGGGCGCGCCGAGGTCGACGTGATCAAGGTCGCCAACGACGCGCAGGCCGCGCTCGAAGACCGCAACATCCCGCTCCAGGTCGCAGTGATGGGCTGCGTGGTCAACGGACCAGGTGAAGCCAAGGGTGCCGACCTCGGCATCGCCGCGGGTCGCGGCAAGGGACATCTCTTCGTGCGTGGTCACGTCGTGCGCGTCGTCCCTGAAGTCGAGATGGTCGCCGCGCTGGTCGAAGAAGCCGAACGGATCGTCGAAGAGGGGATCGAAGCGAGGATCGCGGCGGCCGACGCCGACGCGGAGCGCATCGCCGCCGAAACGCGAGAAGAGCTCCTCCAGATCCAGGGCACCGACGCCAACCACGACGCCGAGAAGATCGAGAAGATCCGAGAGATCGCCGAGAGCTGATTCAGGTGGGACGGGCGCGCGTCTTTTTGACGACGGCATTCGGAGCAGCTGATGTGAGCTCGTCGTTCCGAGATTGGACCGACCGCGACGGTCGTGTCTTACCGCTCTTCGCAGCGCTGTCGGTGTACGTGGTGGCCCTGTGGTTCTGGTTGGCGGGTGTCCAGATGATTGGGCTGAGTACCGCCGCGCCTTCGACGAAGAGCGCGCCCTTCAGAGGTACTTGAGCAACTACCGGTCGCGCTCAGCGATCTCGTCTCGCAGCGCGTAGAGAACCGGAAGCGCGGCGCGGTCTTTGGGTCGATTCGCTTGTTCTTTCGATTCGATCACGTTGTCCAGCGCCGCGATCCGCACCTCTACGGAACCCACAGGAATCGCCACTGCTTGGGGAGCGAGGTCGGAGTAGCCGTTCTCGAACGCGGGGGGCTCGAAGGTGAGGTCGAGCTCTCCGAAGTCAGTGACGAGGTTGAGCATGCGCATCCCGGCCAAGAGCTCGGGGTGACATTGGAAATCGACACCATCGTCTTCAGAGGCGGTGCGGATGCGCGCATTCATCGCGCGTAGCGCGTCGCAAAGGCGTTGAAGGTTCGCGGGATGCGTGTCCGGACAGATGTCGACGTCCACCGTCATCAGCGGTGAGCCATGCAGGGCAGCCGCGATCCCTCCGATCACGATGTACCGGACGCGGTGCTCATGAAGCGTCGCGAAGAGCTCTAGGACGCGAAGGGCCTTCGGCATGTCACTTGCTGGCGAGACCGACGAGCTCCGACATCTGTTCGCTGGCGACCAGCCGTTCCGCCGGTGTCAGCGCGAGCTGGGCGCGGATCTGTGCGCGATCGACGTCATCAATCCTCCGAAAGACCAGATCAGCGCTGAAGCCGCACGCGAACAGCGCTCGAGCAAGCGCATCGACGCGCGGCTGATCGATGCCGCGCTCCCATCGGGAGACGACGGGTTGCGTGGTATCGATGCGAACGGCCAGCTCAGCCTGAGAGATGCCTGCGAGTGCGCGTGCCTCACGAAGCAGCGCCCCGGCATTGAGCGAGGCGAAGGGGCGGCGGGCAGGGCGATCAACCATGGGAATACTATATCAGGCATAAGACGTATGCTGAATAAGTCATGTCAGTGGGGAGAACCAGCCCCGCTACCCCCGTGCGAGCATTCGGTCGCGCCACCACTTTCTTGCGCCCTTGGACATGCCGGCGTCGAGGCGCTCTGCTCGGAGGCTCTGCTCGAGGGTCGCGTCGAGCGAGGGGAGTCCGCCGGTCACCCAGGCGAGGATGCGGTCGGCGAGCTCGACGTTGCGGGGGAGCACCGGTCCGTGCAGGTAGGTGCCGATGATGCGCTCCTCGAGCACACCCTCGACACCGCTGCCGTCGCCGTTGCCGCCACCGGCGAGCACGTTGCCGAGAGGAGTGACGTCGGGACCCAGCGTCGTACGACCACCGTGGTTCTCGAAGCCGGTGAGCGCGCGCGGTGTGCCGAGCTCGCCCCACACGTCGTTCTCGGTCGGTTGGACGACGACCTCACCGATCAGTCGCGGCGAGCCGGCGCGCGTCTCGAGATCGACGAGTCCGATGCCTTCGAGCACCGACTCGTCGGCCGCGACGTAGCGGTGCCCGATGAGCTGGAAGCCGGCACAGATCGCGAGCACGACTGCGCCGCCTCTGTGCGCCCGTTCGATGTTCGCCTTCGAGGCGCGCATGCCTTCGGCTGCCATGTGCTGCGGGTCGTCCTCACCGCCCCCGAAGATGTAGACGTCGAGCGAGTCGGGGATCGGGTCGCCGGCGGCGATCTCCACCAGCTCAGCCGGGATCCCACGCCAGCGCGCCCGCTGAACGAGCACGACGGCATTGCCTCGGTCGCCGTACGTGCCGAGCAGCTCGGGGTAGATGAGCCCGATGCCCACGGCGGAGTCGCGGGGCTTGTCGTCGCTCATCGCCCGTGGCCGTGCTTGCGATAGAGCGCGGAGAACTGTGTGTACGACGCGACGATGTGCACCTCGTCGCCAGGAAGCGCGCGCGCGGCCATGATCGGGTCGGGCTCGATCTCGTAGTCGACGTCGGCGTAGCGAAGCCGAACCGCGACGTCGAGCCGTCGTTCGCCAGTCGCGGCGGTCTTCTTCCCGCGCAGCAGCTCGTACGGCACGTCCCAGAGCCACGACGGGTCTTTACCATCCGCGACGCGCGCGTTCACCGCGATCACGACCGCCGTGTCGCGGTGATGGAGGAATTGGAGGACTTCGGTCCAGCCGGCAGGGTTCTTGGCCAGCAGCACGCGGGCGTTGCGGCCGTCGCCGAGCGGCACCGACATGTAGCGGCCGGCGACGCTCGTGACCGCGTCGAGTGATTCCGCCGCAACCGACGGATCGACGCCGAGGTGTGCAGCGGCGGCAACTGCGAGGGCGGCGTTCGCCCGGTTCCACGACCCAGGGAGCGCGATCGACAACGCAATCCGCGTGCCGTCCAATACGAGGTCGGTGCCGTCCAGGATGTTCGGCGCATCGGGTTGACCGAAGCCGCACGACGGGCAGTCGAACCGATCCACCGACCACTGAAGAAGCGCCCCGCACTGCGGACAGGTCGCCGCATCGGATCGCCAGCCCAGTCCGAGCGCGACCCAGGTGACCTTTGCCGGCGTCGCAGCCCAGACCACGTGCGGGTCAGACGCGTTGGCGATCACTGCGAGCTCGGGATGCGCCTCGGTGGTCTCGCGCCACGTCTCGCTGAGTGCGTGCACCTCGCCGTACCGGTCGAGCTGGTCGCGCGACAGGTTGCCGAGCACGAGGAGCTCAACGCCGAGGGGGTCGACCATGCGCGGGAGCACGCGCTCGTCGACCTCCAACACGGCTTCGCCCGGCCCCTTGGCCTTCGCGAGCGTCGGCGCGATTCCAGATGCGAGGTTTGCACCGGTCGAGTTGGTGGTGACCGTGCGTCCGCCTGCCGCGAGCGCGGTGGCGAGGAAGCGAGTGGTGGTGGTCTTGCCGTTGGTGGCCGAGACGAGCGTGACGCGCTGACCCTCGGCGAGCTCTTGCAGGGCGTCGGGTGCGATGGCGTTGATCACGCGCCCGCTGATCGTGGCTCCCTGGCCGCGGGTGATGGTGCGCGACAGCCAGCCGGCGGAACGCCCGGCCGCGACGCCGAGCTTGGTTCGCATCGACGCGCTCATGGCAGCCTCTCGCACCAGTAGGCGTCGACGCGGTACGGGATGTCGAGCTCGTCGCGTCCAATCGTGTCGGGGTGCGTGGTGAGGACGGTCCGCACTTCGTCGAGCACGCGTTGGCGCTCGTCGTCGGGGAGCACGACCACGTGGCTGACCGACGCGATCCGGTCGACGACGTCGTCGGGGGAGAGCCGCTGGGTGTGGCGGAACCCCGCTTGGTGGAGCTCGCCGAACCCTGGCCTCACGCCGAGCGCGTCCGCGCTCCACTGCTCGTGATCGCGCCATGGGGCCCGCTTCTCGACGCGGTCCATGATCGACCACACCTCGTTGACCCAGTGGTTGGTCCGGTCGCGGATGTTCCAGATGATCCCGACCCGTCCTCGGGGGCGCAGCACGCGTGCCAGGTCGCCGAAGGCGCGATCGGCGTCGAACCAATGGAACGCCTGCGCGACGGTGACGGCGTCGAGTGACCCGTCGGCGAGCGGGAGTTGCTCGGCCATGCTGGCGACGACCGGTACCGAGGGGAGTGCCGCCCGCAGGTGGGCGGACATCCCCTCGACCGGTTCGATCGCGAACAGCGATGCCCCGGTCGGCACGAGCAACCGCGTCAGCTTCCCCGTTCCAGCGGCCAGGTCGCAGACCCGCGCGCCGGGCGCGATGCGCAGGTTGTCGACGAACCACTCGGCTGCTTCCGGTGGGTACGAAGGTCGCGCCCGCTCGTACGCATCAGCGCCGTCACCGAACCCGCGCTGCGCGACCTCGTGCACCGGCATGCCCCGATGTTGCCAGACGCTCGCCCGGACACGTTCCCGTGACGCTCAGGGTCGCTATAGCGACCTGAGCGTCCCCGAAATGCGTGACCGAACTACTGGTGGAGGCCGCACTCCAGCTTGCCGGTGCCTGACCAGCGGCCGGCGCGGGGGTCTTCACCGGGCTCGATGGTGCGCGTGCACGGCCAGCAGCCGATCGAGCCGTAGCCGCGGTCGTGCAGCGGGTGGCGCGGGAGATCACGGTCGGCCTCGTACTGACGGACGTCGTGCTCGGTCCACGTGGCGATCGGGTTGACCTTCACCATGCCGCGACCGAGGTCGAACGACACGATCGGCGCGTTGGCACGGGCCGGCGTCTCCTCGCGCCGCAGCCCTGACATCCACGCGTCCTTGCCAACGAGCGCGCGCTCGAGCGGTCCGACCTTGCGGGCCGCGCAGCAGGTGTCGATGTCGGTCTTCCACCGGTCGTCGGGGTCGATGGCCGGGCGCACGATGTTGAGGTTGAGGTCGTAGCGCTCGCGCACGTGCTCGACGTACCAGAGCGTCTCCGCGAAGTGGTACTGCGTGTCGAGGAACGCAATCTCGATCTCCGGCGCGACCTGCATGGCCAGATCGATCAGCACGCAGTCCTGGAACGACGACGCCAGCGTCACATCCGGACCGAAGCGCTCCCATGCCCACTTGATGACCGTCGTGGCCGGCGCCGCCTCGAACTCCTTCGAGACCGTCGCCAGCTCACCCAGATCCGGGATCTCGTGCGGCGCGGCAACCGGAGCGAGGGGAGCGAGCGCAGGTTGCTCGCTCAGCGAGAGAGCGCCCGCGGCGGAGGTACCCTCCGCCGCAGCGAGCGAGCGAGACAAGGAGGCGCTCATGTGGCGCACTCCGAGTCGCCGACCTGTGCCTCGTACGGACCGGTCTCGTCGAAGTCGACGTAGAAGTCGGGCGCATCGTCGGGCGTCGGGAACTCGTCGAGGTCCTTGAGCCCGTCGCCGACTCCCTTCGCACCGCCGCTGCGGCCAAGCCAGTCGGTGAACGTCTCACCCGCTGAGCGCTCGTTCGCGAAGCGGTCGACGACGCGCACGACGGCCTGAGCGGCCGCCTTCGCCGGCACCTTGGAAGCCTTCTCGCCGAACGCGATCTCCATCTGACCGACGCGGCCGCCGAGGAACATCTGGTACCCAGGCGCGGAGCGACCGTGGGCGCGCCGCTCGAGTCCGCAGAAGCCGATGTCGGAGATGTGGTGCTGACCGCACGAGTTCGTGCAGCCCGAGATGTTGACGCGCACGCCACCGACCTCGGCGAGGCCTGCCTCGTCGAGCGCGCGGCCGATGTCGGCTGCGAGGCCGCGTGACTGGGTGACCGCGAGGTTGCAGGTGTCGGCACCCGGGCACGCCACCACGTCACGGGCGAGCTCTGCACCGGCTTCGGCCATGTCCAGCGCGGCGAGCCGCTCGTGCAGCTCGGGGAGCTGGTCCTCGGTGAGGCCGCGGAGCACGAAGTTCTGGCGGTTCGTGATGCGAACCTCGACGCCGAAGTCCTGCTGCACCGCAACCAAGCCGCGGAACTGCGCGGTGGTGATGTCGCCGAGGCGGCAGTAGGCGTAGGCGCTCACGGTGCCGTTGGCGCGGCCGCGCACCACGTTCGCCAGCTCCCACTTGTTGTAGGGGTCGAGTCCCTTGAGCTCCACGGGCACGCCGTCGGCCGGGGTGGTGCTCATGCCCGCGGGCGCGTCGCCGTGCTCGGCAACCGGCGCGGGGATGCCGCCGGGGTACGACGACGATGCGATCAGGAACTTGCGCTCCTTGATGATCCGCTCGCGCAGCTCGTCGATGCCCATCGTGTCGACGAGCCACTTGAGCCGGGCGCGCAGCTTGTTGTCACGGTTGCCGTGGTGGTCCTGCACGCGCAGGATCGCCTCGATCGTCGGCAGCAGGTCGTCGCGTGAGGTGAACTCCTCCAGCGCCTGCGCGGGGTGCGGGTTCGCGCCGAGTCCACCGGCCATGAACACCCGGAACCCGGGCTCCACCGAACCGTCGGGCAACGGACGGCTGACGGCGATCACGCCGACGTCGTTGAACATCGCCTGGCCGCAGTCGGTGGCGCAGCCGGAGAAGTTGATCTTGAACTTGCGGGGGAGGCGCTGCGCGATCGGGTTGCGCAGGAAGAGGTCCTTGGCGGCCTCGGCCCACGGGCTGATGTCGAGCACCTCGTACGGGCACGCGCCGGCGAGGTGGCAGCCGGCGACGTTGCGCACGGTGTCGCCGCACGCCTCGCGGCTGGTCATGCCGACCGACGCGAGCAACCGCAGTGCCTCGGCCGTCTGCTCGAGCTCGACGAAGTGGAACTGCACGTTCTGGCGCGTAGTGAGGTGACCCCAGCCGCGGGAGAAGTTCTCCGCGATGTACGCCATCATCTCGAGCTGGTCGGGCTCGACGCGACCGTACGGGATCTTGACGCGCAGCATCTGGTTGTGGCCGCCTTGACGCTGGCCGTAGATGCCCTGGTTCAAACGGAACACGCGGAAGGCGTCCTCGTCGATCTCGCCCGCGAGGTACTTGCGCACACCCTCTTGGAAGCGATCGAGCTCGGCCTCGATCTCGGGCTCGAGCGGGCGGACGCGCAGGGAGGTGACGTCGATGCTCATGACGGCCTCGCCTCCATTGGTCGACTCCGCTTCGTCGTCCCGGCCGTCCGGCCACGACTTCGCTGCGTTTCGATGATGAGGTCTTGCGAGAGGTAAGACACGCGCGGCTCCCGGAAAGGAGGGACGGGGAAGCGGGGCGCGGGCGCTGTGACTAGCGGGCGCGACCCGGACGGACGCAGCGACACATCTCGTCGCGCACCTCGTGCGGCGTACGGCCCATCGAGATGGATGGCGCACCGCGGTCCCGGATCACGAGGAACAGCGTACCCACTCCCACCCCCAAATACCAGCGGCAAGGTCAGATTTCCGCCCCGAGCCCTTGCCCGGCGGGATTTGACCCGTTCGGGGACCCGTCCCCTCGTACCCTCACCTCATGCGGATGTCCCGGCTGTTCCTGCGCACCCTGCGCGACGACCCGGCTGGCGCAGACATCGCGAGCCATCGGCTCCTGCTGCGGGCCGGATGCATCCGGCAGGTCGCCAGCGGGGTCTACGCCTGGTTGCCGATCGGCCAGCGGGTGCTGGCCAAGGTCGCCCAGATCGTGCGGGAAGAGATGGATGCGGCAGGCGCGCAGGAGATGACGATGCCGATCGTCCAACCGCGAGAGCTGTGGGAGCAGACCAAGCGCGACGTCGACTACGGACCATTGATGTTCCGCCTCGAGGACCGCAAGCAGGCTCGCTACAACCTGTCGCCCACGGCGGAAGAGGTCATCACCACCATCGTCGCCGGGGAGCTCGAGAGCTACCGCGATCTCCCGATGAACCTCTACCAGATCAACTGGAAGTACCGCGACGAGCTGCGACCGCGGTTCGGTTTGCTGCGCGCGCGTGAGTTCCTGATGAAGGACGCGTACTCGTTCCACATCGATGTCGATGACCTGAAGCGCACCTATCAGGACATGTACGACGCGTACTCGCGTGTGTTCACACGCTGCGCGCTCACCTTCCGACCCGTCGAAGGTGAGGCGGGAGAGATCGGCGGCGACACCAACCACGAGTTCATGGCGATGGCGGCAGTCGGTGAGGACGACGTCGTCTGGTGCCAGAAGTGTGACTACGCCGCGAACGCCGAGGTGGCGCGACGGAAGTCCGAGACGGTGGATGGCAAGGCTGACGCGCCGGCCCGAGAGAAGGTGCACACGCCCGACATGCCGGGGATCACCGCGGTCGCCGAGCACCTTGGGGTGCCGGCCGGCGAGCTGCTCAAGTGCATCGCCTTCGACCTCGACGGTGAGGTCGGGCTGGCGCTCGTGCCTGGCGACCGCGACGTGAACCCGGCGGCGCTCGCGCAAGCGGTCGCGCCCAAGCGCGCTCGCTTGCTCGCCGACGACGACTTCGCGGCCCATCCCCATGTGGTGAAGGGCTACATCGGTCCCGACGCCGAATCCGTTGCCCTGGTCATCGCCGATCCGATGGTGAGCGCTCCACACGGGTGGGTGACCGGCGCGAACGAGATCGACCACCATGTCCGCAGCGCGGTGCTCGGCCGCGACTTCGAGGTCGGGGAGTGGGCTGACCTGGTCGCGGTGGTTCCGGGCGATCCCTGCCCGCGGTGTGGATCCCCGTTGTCGATCGACCGCGGGATCGAAGTCGGCCAGGTGTTCGAGCTCGGCACGAAGTACTCGGAGGCGCTCGGCGCCCTCTACACCGACGAAGCCGGCGCGCAGCATCCGATGGTGATGGGTTGCTACGGCATCGGGATCTCGCGCATCATCACTGCGGTCGTGGAGGAGCACCACGATGAGCAAGGGATCGCGTGGCCCGCGGAGCTCGCGCCGTACGACGTGCACCTCGTCGTCATCCCCGGCAAGGGCGACGAAGCGAGCGAAGTCATCAAGACGGCCGACGAGCTCTACGACGCGCTCGCCAACGCAGGTGTTGACGTGCTCTACGACGACCGTGATGCCTCGCCCGGCGTGAAGTTCGCCGACGCCGATCTGCTCGGGGTGCCCGTGCGCCTCACCGTGGGCGCGAAGGGCCTCAAACGCGACGTCGTCGAGCGGAAGCTTCGCAAGACCGGCGAGGAATCAGAGCTCCAGATCACCGACGACCTGCTCACCGTGAGCGCAGAAGAGCTGCGTACCGCTGTGCTCTGAGAGGCGCGTGTTCGTCTTCTCTGCACGGCATCTCGACACCATCTGCACAGCTCATCCGTAGGATGCGCGGCGTGGATGTCTTGATGGGGAACGGCATCTGGATGGTGTGGAACACGATCCTCGCCCTGATCCCGCTCGTGTTCGCGGTGTTCCTGTTCGCGGGCGACCGTCGTCACCATCGTGTGCATTGGTGGCTCGGTGTCGTGGTGTTCGTCGCCTTCCTGCCGAATGGTCCGTACGTGATCACCGACTTGATGCACCTCCGGGGCGATTACGCCGCGTTGCAGGGCGATCAGAGCACCCGCCTGTTGCTCGCGCTGCAGTACGCGGTGTTCGTGCTCATCGGCGTCGCGGCGTACGCGGGCTCACTTGAGCTACTGCGCCGCTACGTCCGTGCGCGCGGCTGGTCGAAGTCGCGCGCGCTGGGTCTGGAGCTTGTGCTGCACGCGCTGTGCTCGGTCGGTGTGCTCCTCGGCCGCTTCGCTCGGTTCAACAGCTGGGAGATCGGCACCCGACCCGGCGACATCCTCGATCACGCCACGTCGCGTCTCGACCGACCGGGCAGCTGGCTCCTCTTGTTCACGACGTTCGCGGTGATCGCGAGCGCCACAGGGCTGCTCCGCCTCGTGGGGTCCGGGTTCGGCCACCTCCGGGATGGGATAGACAGCCGTACGTGACGCTCGCCGTGCGACCACCCGTGTCGCCGATGCTCGCCAAGCTGACTCGTGAGCTGCCCACAGGTGACGGGTGGGCGTACGAGCCGAAGTGGGACGGGTTCCGCTGCATCGTGTTCCGCGACGGCGACGACGTGGTGCTCGGCAGCCGCAACGAGAAGCCCATGGAGCGCTACTTCCCCGAGATCCTCGGTCCGCTGCGCGACGTGCTCCCAGACCAAGCGGTGGTCGACGGTGAGCTCGTGATCGCGACCGAGCACGGTCTCGACTTCGAGATGCTCTCGCAGCGCATCCACCCGGCCGAGAGCCGGATCAACAAGCTCGCGGGCGAGTGGCCGGTGTCGTTCGTCGCGTTCGACCTCCTTGCCGCGGACAACGACGATCTGCGCACCTCGCCCTTCTCCGAGCGACGGGCGCGCCTCGAACAGATCGTCGGTGCGGGGAACGACTCCGTGCACCTCACCCCGCTGACCACCGACCCCACGGTCGCCGAGCAGTGGTTCGAGCGCTTCGAGGGAGCGGGGCTCGACGGCGTCGTCGCCAAACGCCTCGACGAGTCGTATCAAGAGAACAAGCGCACGATGGCGAAGGTGAAGCACCTGCGCACCGCCGACTTCGTGGTCGCGGGGTACCGCACCCACAAGGACGGCAACGGCGTCGGTTCGTTGCTGCTCGGCCTGTTCGACGACGCCGGCGATCTGCACCACGTCGGCGTCGCCAGCAGCTTTGCCGCGCCGATGCGCAAGCAGCTCAAGGACGAGATCGCCGACCTCGAGAAGGACGCGTCCGTCGGCCACCCGTGGGGTGAATGGGCGAACGCGCAGGAGAACCTGGGCCAGATGCCCGGTGCCGGCAACCGGTGGAACGCCAAGAAGGACATGAGCTGGACGCCGTTGCGCATCGAACGCGTCGCGGAAGTCGCGTACGAGCACCTCCAAGGCGATCGCTTCCGGCACACGGCGCGCTTCCAACGTTGGCGTCCCGATCGCGAGCCGTCGTCGTGCACGTATGAACAGCTCGAGTCGCCCGTGCCGATCGAGTTGAAAGAGGTATTCGGGGTCTGATGCATCGAGTCGTGCAGTGGGGAACAGGGAACGTCGGACGGCTCGCGTTGCGCGCCATCATCGAGCACCCGCACCTCGAGCTCGCGGGTGTGATCGTGCACAGCGCAGACAAGATCGGGCGGGACGCGGCCGAGCTGTGCGCGCTCGACACGCCGACCGGTGTCGTTGCTACCGACGACGTCGACGGGCTGCTCGCGGAGAACCCGGATGTGGTGTCGTACATGGCGACCGGCGATCTTCGGCCCGTGGAGGCGGTACGCGACCTGTGTCGCGTGCTGAGCGCCGGGGTGAACGTTGTGAACACCGCGGTCGTGCCGCTCGTCTACCCGCCGGCCGCGGATGCGCGACAGGTGCGGATGCTCGAAGAGGCGTGCGCGGAAGGCGGCTCATCGTGCTTCACGTCCGGGATCGACCCTGGCTTCGCCAACGATCTGCTGCCGCTCACGCTCACTGGCATGTGCGCCCGTGTCGAGTCGGTGCGCATCCAAGAGAACCTCAACTACGACACCTATGACCAGGCCGAGGTGCTGTTCGGCATGTTCGGGTTCGGCAAGCCGCTGGACGAGACGCCGCTCATCCTCTCGCCAGGAGTGCTGCGGATCACCTGGGGTCCGACGGTGCAGATGATCGCCAACGCGCTCGACGTGCAGCTCGACGACATCGCGGAGGTGCACGAGCGTCGACCGGCAACGGAGACGTTCGACATCCCAACCGGCACGATCGAAGCTGGCACGACCGGCGCACTTCGCTTCGAGGTGCAGGGCATCGTGAACGGTCGTCCCGCGATCGTGCTCGAGCACGTGACCCGCTTGCGCGATGACCTCGCGCCGGAATGGCCGGCACCACCCGAAGGTGGTGGCTACCGCATCGAGATCGTCGGCGACCCGTGCTGGACGATGGAGCTCGGCATGCGCGGCGCCGACGGCGACCACAACACCGGCGGGTTGCTCGCCACCGCGATGCGACTCCTCAACGCGATCCCTGCCGTCTGCGCCGCCCCACCTGGTCTGCTCACCCCCACCGATCTCCCCCTCATCACCGGCCGCGGCCTCCTCAGCTGACGAACACCGGGTTTTCGGCACGCTGAACCCAACTCTGTGTTGTTCAGCGTGCCGAAAAACCGGGTGGGATGCGTCAGACGGAGACGGTGGCGGGTGCGGGGCGGTAGCTCTCGACGCGCAGCGTGTCGAGCAAGAGAGCGACTTGGTCGGGGTTGCCTTCCACGCCGATGCGACCGAAGCCGTCGTCGGTGCACTGCTCGATCGCTGAGTAGTTGGGAAGCTCCAGCGGTGGGCGAGTCGAGCACGGACCTGGCGTGAGCACGACGCTCACGTAGATGTCGCTGCCGTTCGACCACGACAGCTCGATCGGGTAGCGGCTCGGGTCGCCCGTGAACGAAGACTTCGCGAGCTGCACACCCTCCGCCTCGACCTGGTCATGGGCGAAGCGCACCGGCGCGGACGGAGTCAGCACCGGGAAGCCGTCCTTCGACGTGTAACCCGTGAGGTGCCGCGCGACGCGCGCCCGGTCTCGCTCGCTGAGCACTTCGTCGCCGTCGTCGTTGAACTGGTAGGTGCGAGAGACGAAGCCAGTCCACTTGCCCAGATCGATCACCAAGCCCATGCGCGCGTCGAGCTCGACCTCCCGCTGACCGGTCGGACCTTCGTACGTGCGCACGAGCTGTTGGGCTTCCACCGCGCCCGGTTGGAACGACACGGTGATCGGTGGACCGTCGTCCAGCAGCAGCTCGGCGTACGGCCGCACCTTCCACCCGTCGGACATCTCCTCCGGCAGGATCAGCTTCGCCCGCGCCCCGTCGGGAAAGGTGAGCGCGACTTGGTGCGCGCCGCTCGCGACGGTCGACGCGACCTCGTGCTGCCGATAGGGGATCTTCTTCGGATCGCCGGGACAGCGAACCGGCGTCCACTCCAGCAAGATCGCGCACACCGTGTCGCGGGCCACGAGCCAACGCCCGTCGATCTTGTGCGCGGCGCCCGGCCACCCGGTGACGAGCATCCCGTTCGCCATCAGGCTGGCGTTCACCTCGGCATCGCCGCCGAACGCATGGACCGAGTACACCTCGATCCCGGTTGACTGGATGGGGAAGCCGCTGATGTCGTCCAGCGAATCGAGCTCGCGGAGGGTGGCACGGAGCTTCTCGCCGTCCTCGAGGTGGGTGAGGCGCTCTCCGAGCGGGATGGACCGGTCGAACACCCGCGCGTACGCCTCACGGATCTGAGCCTCAGCACCCACATCCTTGGCTCCAGCCACGGGCGCCATCCCGAGCGACACCAAGACCAGCGCGACGAGGACGAGGGGGCGGCTCACGCCGGTTCGACGCCCTGCCGAGCGTCCGCGTTGCCTGTGGGAACCCTGATCGGCCAGAGAAATTCAGGGCGTCCTCTGGTACAATCTCTCGGCAAGTTCGGCTGGCGAGACGGCCCCCCGGTCGTCGACGACGTGGGCATGTGCCCACGTCTTTTTTTCGGGCGAGCGCCCGGGAGGAGGTGAGGCGGCGATGACGGACCGACCTGCCTCCTTGGTCGACTCCGCAAGCTCCGTCTCCTCAGGAGGCGAGCAGCGGAGCCCCTCGCCTCCTCAAGCCTTGGTCGACGCCGTCGAGCCCGTCCTCAGCCGCCTCGGACTCGAGCTCTACGACCTCGAGCTCGTCGGCCGCCCGCCGAGCCGCATCCTGCGCATCACGATCGACCGCGCAGGCGGCGGCTCTGCCGACCGCCGGAGCACGGAGTCGTCGCCTGCGACGGCGACCAATGTGGGCGAGGGCGGCGTCGACCTCGACGCGATCACCGCGACCACCGAGGCGCTCTCACCCATCCTCGACCACGACCCCGCAGCCGAGGCGGTCCTGCGCGGCGCGTACACGCTCGAAGTCACCAGCCCCGGCCTCGAGCGCAGCCTGCGTACGCCCGACCACTTCCGGCGCGCCATCGGCACCACGGTCTCGGTCAAGACGGGCGCGGGCGCCGACGCGCAGCGCCGTCGCGGCACCCTCGTGGGCGCCGACGACGCCAGCCTCGACCTCGACGTCGACGGCACCCGCGAGCACATCGCCTACGCCGACGTCATCCAAGCCCGCACGGTTTTCGAGTGGGGCTCCGCTTCCACGCCGAAGCGCGGCAAGCGTCAGAAGGTCTCAACATGAACAGGGAACACAGCGAAGCCGTGCTCGGACGAGCCCAATCGGTGAGGGCGCGGCGTAGCGGAGTCACCCAATGAACTCCGAGATGATGGAGGCGCTCGAGAACATCGAGCGCGAGAAGGGCATCTCGGTCGAGATCATGCTCGAGGCGCTCGCGAACGCGCTTGTCACCGCCTACAAGCGGCTGCCGAGCTCGGCCGAGGAAGCGCTCGTCGAGATCGACGTCGAGACCGGCGACATCAAGGTGATCGCGCAGGAGCTCGACGAAGAGGGGCATGTCGTCCGAGAGTGGGACGACACCCCCGACGACTTCGGTCGCATCGCCGCGCAGACCGCGAAGCAAGTGATCCTCCAGCGGATCCGCGACGCCGAGCGCGAGATGAAGTACGAGGAGTACGCCGGCCGCGAGGGCGACATCGTCACCGGCATCATCCAGCAGACCGATCAGCGCTACACGCTGCTCGACCTCGGTCGCGTGGAGGCGCTCCTCCCGCAGGCCGAGCAGGTGCAGAACGAGCGCTACGAGCACGGCTCGCGCCTCAAGGCCTACATCCTCGAGGTGCGCAAGACGGCGAAGGGCCCCCAGATCGTCGTGTCGCGCACGCACCCGGGTCTCGTGAAGCGGTTGTTCGAGCTCGAGGTGCCCGAGATCGTCGACGGTGTCGTCGAGCTCAAGGCCATCGCGCGCGAGCCCGGCCACCGCACGAAGATCGCGGTGGCGTCCAACGACAACAACGTCGACCCCGTCGGCGCCTGCGTCGGTGCGCGCGGCTCGCGCGTGCGCATGGTCGTCAACGAGCTCCGCGGTGAGAAGGTCGACATCGTCCCCTACAACAACGACGCCTCCGAGTTCGTGATGAAGGCGCTGGCCCCAGCGCGTGTCCGTGAGGTCCGCATCCACGAAGACACCGGCACCGCCGAGGTGATCGTCCCCGACTTCCAGCTGTCGCTCGCGATCGGCAAGGAAGGCCAGAACGCTCGCCTCGCGGCGCGCCTCAGCGGCTGGCGGGTCGACATCAAGAGTGAGACGCAGCTCCACGACGAGGAGTCCGGCGGCTCGGTCGAGTACGCCGAGGGTGAGTGGGTGCAGAACGAGAGCGGCGAGCTCGTGTTCCAGCCCGCAGAGGGCGGCGAGGCGATCTCGGCCGCCGAAGCGGGGTACGAAGTCACGGCCGGGGATGGCGACGGCGACGGATCGCCGCCTGCCGACGCTCCCGACGCCGCGCCGGCCGCGGAGCCTGCGGCGGAAGCCGCCGACGACACAGCCGATGCCGCAGCCGAATCCACCGCCGCGGTGGCGCCGGCAGCAGAGGAGACCGTCGAAGGGTGACGGTCGCCTGCGGCGATCTGCGAGACTGGAAGACATGAGCGGCTGACACGGCGGACGGGCCGCCGACGGGCCGGACCCCTGAAGGGGGATCGGCAGACGCCGCCGCGAACACGCGGAAGAGAGAAGGCGAAGCGGCCTTGGCCACCAAGAAGATCCGGATCTACGAGCTGGCGAGAGAGTTCGGCGTCGAGAACGAAGTCGTGCTCGACCTCGCCAACGAGCTCAAGATCGGGGTCAAGAGCCACTCATCGAGCATCGAGGACGCGATGGCTGATCGCGTCCGGCGCCTCGCCGACACCAAGGGCCTCCGCAAGGCGCCCGCGCCCGAGCCCGAGCCCACCAAGGCTCCGACGCGCAAGGTCGCCAAGCAGCAGCCTGCGGAGCCCGCGCCGGTCGCGCCCGCGGCACCGGAACCTGCCGCCGAGGCACCGCAACGCGTCGTGCGCTCCACCGGCGGCATTCCCGAGGCCGACCTCCTTCCTGAGGCGCCACACCGCGTCGTGCGCTCGACGGGCGGCATCCCCGAGCCGCCGCCACCCGTGCGTGATCCCGCGCCGGCACGCCCGGCCGCGGCGAGTCCCGATGTGCGCCCCGACTTGCCGCTCGACGACAAGCCGATCCCACCGCCGCCGACGTCGTCCATGGGCAAGGTCATCCCGCCGCCCCCCGGGCAACGCCGTCCGCCGCCGGCACCCCCGAGCGGTCGCTCGTTCGCGCCCGACGCCGGCTCCGGCCCGCGTCCGCAAGGCGGCGCGGGTGGATTCACTGGTCGCGGTCGTCCGCCCGGGTCTTCGTTCCCGTCGCGTCCCGGTGGCGGCGGGCCAGGTGGTCCCGGTGGCGGGCGCGGTGGCCCTGGCGGTGGTCCGGGTGGGCGCGGTCGTCCCGGCCCGCAAGGGCAGCGACCTCGCCGCAAGAAGCGTCGCCGTCGCAACCTGGAGGAGATGGGCCCGCAGGCCGCGCCGACGCTCACGCCGCTGGACGCGCCGGTGCCCGAGGGCGAGATCGTGGTGCCGCGCGGCATCACGATCCAGGAGCTCGCGCCGAAGCTGAACCGCAACTCCGCCGACCTCGTGCGCCTGCTGTTCGACGCGGGCGAGATGGTCACCGGCACGCAATCCCTAGCCGACGAGATGATCGAGCTGATCGCCGAGACGCTCGGGGCCGAGGTGCTGCTCGTCGAGGCGGGCCAGGAGCAGGAGCTCGAGCTCCAGGCGCTGCTCGGCGAGGAGGAGGAGGAGGACGAGTCGCTGCTCGAGCCGCGGGCCCCGGTCGTCACGGTCATGGGTCACGTCGACCACGGCAAGACCACGCTCCTCGACCACATCCGCAACGCCAACGTGGTCGCGGGTGAGGCCGGCGGCATCACCCAGCACATCGGGGCCTACCAGGCCGAGAGGAACGGGCGCCCGATCACCTTCATCGACACACCCGGTCACGAGGCGTTCACCGCGATGCGTCGCCGGGGGGCGCAGGCCACCGACATCGCGGTCCTCGTGGTCGCCGCCGACGACGGCGTGATGCCGCAGACGGTGGAGGCGATCAACCACGCCCGTGCGGCCGAGGTGCCGATCATCGTGGCGATCACCAAGATCGACCGCGAGGACGCCAACACCGAGCGCACCCGCCAGCAGCTCGTGGAGCAGGAGCTGGTGCCCGAGGAGTGGGGTGGCGACACGATCGTGAACGAGGTGTCGGCACCCGAAGGAGTGGGCGTCGACGAGCTGCTCGACTCGATCCTGCTCGTCGCCGACGTCGAGGAGCTGACCGCCAACCCGAACGCGCCCGCCCGGGCCTTCGTGCTCGAGTCGAACCTCGACCCGGGCCGTGGCCCCGTCGTCACCGCACTCGTCGAGCAGGGCACGCTGCGCGTCGGCGAACCGGTGGTGGCCGGCGGCGGGTGGGGACGCGTGCGTGCGATGTTCGACGACCACGGCGAGTCCGTGAAGGAAGCCGGCCCGTCGGTGCCGGTCGAGATCCTCGGCCTCGACGACGTGCCACTCGCGGGCGACGAGCTGCGCGTCGCACCCGACGAGAAGGTGGCGCGCACGGTCGCCGAAGCCCGCTCTCACCGCCGCCGCGCTGCGAGCCTGGCCCACCCGACGATCCTGTCGGGCGGTGCACGGCTCGAGGACATCTTCGCGATGGTGCAGCGAGGCGAGGTCGCCACCCTCAACCTCGTGCTCAAGGCCGACATGCAGGGTTCGCTCGAGGCGCTCACCGACGCGCTTCGCAAGCTCGACCAGGAGCACGAAGAGGTGCGGCTCTCGTTCGTGCACCGGGGTGTCGGCGGCATCACCGAGTCCGACGTCGACCTCGGCGCGGTCTCCAACGCCACGGTGATCGGCTTCAACGTGCGTCCGAACCGTCTGGCCCGCGAGCGCGCCGAGGCCGACAAGGTGGAGCTGCGCCTCTACGAAGTCATCTATCAGGTGCTCGAAGACGTCAACAACGCGCTCGTCGGCATGCTCCAGCCCGAGTTCGAAGAGGCGGTCACGGGCGAAGCCGAGGTCCGCGAGGTGTTCTCGGTGCCGCGTGTCGGCAAGATCGCCGGGTGCTACGTGCGCGACGGTGCGATCACCCGGGGGTCGCGTGTCCGCTTCCTCCGTGACGGCGTCGTCATCTGGAACGGCACCATCCAATCACTGAAGCGCTTCAAGGACGACGTGCGCGACGTGCAGTCGGGCTTCGAGTGCGGCATCGGGCTGTCGGACTTCCAGGACCTCAAGCAGGGCGACGTCATCGAGACCTACGAGCTCAAGGAGATCGCCCGCGCCGCGTCCTGACGGCGAGCGCGGCGCTCAGCTGGTCGGTGACGAAAGCCGTCCCCGAGCGCGACTCGAATCCTTCACCGCAACGTGGCGACCCGCGCGGGCGAGACCTCGCGCCGGCATGTTGTCGTAGATGACCTCGTACTTCCCGGGCGCGATCACGTAGGTCTCGTGCCAGATGCCCGCTTCACCGGTGCGGTGCGCGAGCTTGGTGTAGGTGCGCCACTGCTCGAGATGAGGATCCGGGTCGTGCGCGAACGCTTCGAGGGCCTCGAACGAGCGCCAGTACTGGATGCTCGTGAACCCGGCGGTCTCCTGGTGGAGCATCCCCTTCTCCGGGTGGGCTTCGAGGTGCTTGACCATCTTCTTCAGGTTCCCGAGCGCGCGGAGCGCCTTCACGAGCCGCCATGGCTTGTTGACCCGTGCGCCGATGATGAAGACGACGAACTCGCCGTCGATGTCGGCCGTGTACCGACCGGGTGTGTACTTCGCCATGGTGTGCCTCCCCCTGAGTGCCCGTGTCTCATCGGGCCGGCGCGGATCGGCACAATAGAGAGGTATGCACGCCGCCGCCGTTCGCTTCGAGCTCTTCGTGCCGGAGTCCCGGTCGTTGAAGGCCAAGCGTGCCGCGATCCGGCCCATCGTCGACTCGTTGCGGCACAAGCACCATCTGTCGGTCGCCGAAGTCGACCATCAGGACACCTGGCAGCGGGCCGCGATCGCGGTGGCCGTCGTCGCCGAGAGCGACGGGCACCTGCGCGAGCTCCTGGCCGGCGTCGACCGGTTGATCGCCAACGCCCCGGGTGTCGAGCTCCTCGACACCGAGACGGCCTGGCTCGACCCCGATCCGGCCCCGCTCGGGGAGGTCTGATGCCGTCCGCGCGTCGCTACCCCCGGACCTTGCGTGTCAACGAGGTCGTGCGAGAGGCGCTGGCCGATGATCTGGAGCGGCTGTCCGATCCGCGCCTGGAGATGGTCACGATCACCGGTGTCGACGTGAGCCCCGACCTTCGTCATGCCACGGTCTGGTACGCGGCGCTCGGCCGCCACGACGACGAAGTCGGCGCCGCGCTGCGCTCGGCGGGCCCGCACCTGCGCGCGACGCTCGGTCGCCAGGTGCGCTTGAAGTACCTTCCAGAGCTGCACTTCCGCGAGGACCCAGCGATCGAAGCGGGCCAACGCGTCGAAGACATCATCCGCGAGCTCCACCGCGACCAGGATTCCTGATGCCGAGCCCCTCCATCCCGCCGATCGAAGAGGTGCCGCTGTCGACCGCGGCCGCGGCCATCGACGCCGCCCCGCGCGTCGCGCTGGCGTGCCATGTAAGTCCTGACGGCGACGCGTTGGGATCGATGCTCGGGCTGTTCCATGTGCTTCGCGCGGCTGGGCGTGACGTGGTGGCGTCGTTCCCGCCGCCGTTCATCGTCGCGGCGCACTATCGCGAGCTCCCTGGCCTGGACCTTCTCGTCGCGCCGGAGCACTTTCCCGAAGAGCCCGACGTGATGGTCACCTTCGACTGCGGATCACTCGGCCGCCTCGGCGACCTCGAGCGGTCGGCCAAGGCTGCGCGCGAGCTGATCGTCATCGACCACCACATCTCGAACGACCGGTACGGGACGATCAATCTCGTCGAGCCGGACGCGGCCGCAAGCGGGTGGGTCGTGCTCCGGCTGATCGACGAGCTGGGGCTTCCCCTCAACCGTGACGCGGCCGTCGCGCTCTACGCCGCGCTCGTGTGTGACACCGGACGGTTCCAGTACGAGACCACTACGCCCGCCGTGTTCGACATGGCGCGTCGGCTCACGGAGTTCGAGGTGCCGGTGTCGCGGTTGAGCCGCACCCTCTTCGAGGAGCACCGATTCGCGTACCTGCGCTTGCTCGGCGATGCGCTCGGGTCGGCAGAGCTGGTGCGCGAGCAGCGCTTCGTGTGGACCGCCATCACCCAGGAGATGCTCCAGCGCCACGAGGTGGAGATGGAAGAGGTCGAAGGCCTCATCGACATCCTTCGCCGCGCCGCGGAGGCCGAGGTGACGTGCGTCCTCAAGGAAGAGCGTGACGGCACGGTGCGCGTGAGCCTGCGCTCCCTCGGTGACGTCGATGTCTGCCGCATCGCCGAGGCGCACGGCGGGGGTGGGCACCGCTTCGCCGCCGGGTTCAGCTCCGATCTCCCCATCGCCGACGTCGTGGCCCGAGTGCGCGCTGCTCTGTAGATGTCGCACCAGGTCTAGTACCCGATGATGTGGGACGGGTTGGTGGTCGTCGACAAGCCGACTGGCTTCACGTCGCACGATGTCGTCGCGAAGCTGCGCAAGATCTACGGGCAGAGGCGGGTTGGGCACGCCGGAACGCTTGATCCCGATGCCACGGGTGTGTTGCTCGTCGGGCTGGGTCGCGTCACGCGACTGCTCAAGTACCTCCAGGCCTCGGGGAAGGAGTACCGCGCCGACGTGCGCTTCGGCGTCGCGACCAGCACGCTCGATGCCGCGGGTGATGTGCTCGATCGCCAGGAGATGGAGTTGACGCGCGCGGAGGTCGAGCAGGCCGCCACTCGCTTCGTCGGCGACATCGAGCAGGTGCCACCGATGGTGTCGGCGATCAAAGTGGGTGGACGCCGGCTGCACGATCTCGCTCGACGCGGTGAGGAGGTCGACCGCGCGCCGCGACCGGTGCACATCGAGCGCCTGGAGGTCGAGGAGTTCGAACCCGGCCCGTATCCGCTCGCAACCGTGTTCGTCGAGTGCGGGAGCGGCACGTACATCCGCACGCTTGCGGCCGACCTGGGTGCTGCCCTCGGTGGCGCTGCGCACATCGAGACCTTGCGCCGCCTGCGAGTTGGCACATATGGGCTCGACGAAGCGTTGACGCTGGATGTGATCGAGTCGGATCCGAGTGCCGCGGTACGTCCACCCGCCGATGCGGTGCGTGATCTCGAGATGCTCGAGGTCGACGCCGACTCGCAGCGAGCGATCCTCCACGGCATGACGTTCCCTGCGGGTGCGCTCGGCGAGTCGGGTCCCGGCCCGTTCGCGGTGATTGGCGACCACTCAGAGCTTCTGGCCGTCTACGAGCGTCGTCGTGGCGGCGTGAAGCCATCGGTCGTGATCGCGCAGGTAGCGCAGTGAACGTCGTCTACGACCTCGTCGGGCACACGCCCGCCGAGACGGGTGCGGTCGTGACCATCGGTGCCTATGACGGCGTGCACCTCGGTCATCAAGCCGTGCTCCGGCTGGTGCGCGAGCTGGCCACCGCCCGCGATCGCGAAGCCGTGTGCCTGACGTTCGATCGGCATCCCGCCGAGGTCGTGCGGCCCGAGTCGGCGCCGAAGGAGCTGACCGAACTCGATCAGAAGCTCGAGCTGCTTGCAGCCACCGGGTTCGTCGACACCGTCTGCGTGCTCACCTTCGACAAGGAGCGCAGCAAGGAGCCCGCCCAAGACTTCGTGCGCGCCGATCTGGTCGACGGCCTTGGCGCGCGCCAGGTCGTCGTCGGCGCCGACTTCCACTTCGGTCACCGCCGCCACGGCAACGTCCGACTGCTGGAGCAGATGGGAGCCGAGCTCGGATTCGAGGTCGTGGGTCTCGGCCTCGTCACCGCGGTCGACGATCCCACGGCCCTTCCGTACTCGTCGACGCAGGTGCGCGAGCTGCTCGCCGCGGGCGACGTGCGCGCCGCGGCACAGGTCCTCGGCCGACCACCGCGCCCGCACGAGGTGCGCGGACCGGTCGAGCGCGGCGACGCGCGTGGTCGCGAGCTCGGCTTCCCCACGGCGAACGTCGCCGTCCCTGAGCGCGTCTGCCTCCCCGCGGACGGGATCTACGCCGGCACCTTCCTCGGCGAAGACGGCGTCGAGCGCCCCGCGGCGATTTCGCTGGGGCGGCGGCCGACCTTCTACGTGGACGCGAAGAAGTCGCTCCTCGAGGCGTTCGTGCTCGACTTCGAGGGCGACCTCTACGGCCAGCAGGTGAAGGTGCGATTCGTCGAGCGCATCCGCGGTGAGGAGCAGTTCGACTCCGTCGAGGCTCTCGTGGAGCAGATGACCAAGGACGTCGAAGCGACCCGCGGGATCCTCGCCCCCTGACGCGCGCCGCCGGATCAGCGCTCGTCGATGTCCTCGCAGGTCCACTCGTGAGGCAGGAGGGGAGGTTCCCCTGCACGACTTCGATCGGCACCCGCCCCATGTGTCCTCGGGCCGGCTGCCCTGCGGAGGCGGCGGCTGTGCCGACCGCCGTAGCAGGAGCCGTCGCTCCGACGGCGACCAAGAGAGCCTGGTAGCCTGATCCGGTTCCGGCCACCGGGCTGGAGCACCTTCCACTGCAAGGCACTTCTGCGACGCATGCCCGACACAGCCTCCACGATCGCTGAGCACCGCCGCCACGAGACCGACACCGGCTCGGCGGAGGTCCAGATCGCGCTCCTCACCGAGCGCGTCAACCACCTCACGGAGCACCTGAAGGTCCACACCAAGGACCATCACTCGCGCCGTGGGCTGCTCATGCTCGTGGGCCGGCGCCGTCGGCTGCTCGACTACCTCCGACGCAACGACGTCGACCGGTATCGCGCGCTGATCGCCAAGCTGGGCCTGCGGCGGTAAGGACCAGGGGCGCGGAACGTCCGCACCCCGTCTCGCAAGACGCGAGCAACGAGCGGCGTCGGTTGTCAGTCGCCAGCGCCCGGGCTCGACCCTGTCGAGTCCGGACCCTGCCAACTGGGAACCGCCGCTCTCGCCAACAAGAGAGGAGCGGCATCCCATGGCGGACGCCATCCGAGTATCCGGTCCCGTCACCGAGGCCGGCAAGACCATGTCCTTCGAGACCGGCCGGCTCGCGCAGCTGGCCGACGGCGCGGTCGTCGTCCAGCTGGGCGAGACCACGCTGCTGACCACCGTCGTCACGAGCAAGCCACGAGACGGCATCGACTTCTTCCCGCTGACGGTCGACGTCGAAGAGCGCATGTACGCCGCGGGCAAGATCCCCGGCTCGTTCTTCCGTCGTGAGGGTCGTCCCGGCGAGCAAGCGATCCTGACGTGCCGGCTCACCGACCGCCCGCTGCGCCCGTCGTTCCCCGACGGATTCCGCAACGAGGTGCAGGTGATCTCCACGATCCTCGGCGCCGACCTCGAGAACCCGCACGACGTCGCGTCGATCAACGGCGCGTCGGCTGCGCTGATGATCTCGGGCATCCCGTTCAACGGCCCGATCGGCGCGGTGCGCATCGCGCAGGTCGGCGGCGAGTGGGTTGCGCACCCGACGTACCAGCAAGGTGACGAAGCCACGTTCGAGATGGTCGTCGCCGGCCGTCAGCTCGACGACGGTGACGTCGCGATCATGATGGTCGAGGCCGGCGGCACCGACGCCACCTGGACGCTGTACGAAGGCGGTGCACCGAAGGTCACCGAAGAGGTGATCACCGCGGGTCTCGAGGCATCGAAGGAGTGGATCAAGGCTTCGATCGGCCTCCAGAACGAGCTCGTGCAGAAGGTCGTCGCCGCGAACGGGCCGATCACGCCGAAGTCCTACGAGCCGAACGTCGACTACCAGCCCGACGCGTTCGACGCGGTGGCCGACAAGGCACGTGCTGGCACGTCCGATGCGATGAAGATCGCCGACAAGCACGACCGCAACGAGAAGCTCGACGAGATCGAGGCCTCGTTGGTTGCCGAGCTCGTGGGCACCGACGACGCGCCGGGCACGTTCGCCGGCCGGCGCAGCGAGATCAAGGGCGCGTTCCGCTCGCTTCAGAAGCAGATCGTGCGCACCCGCATCGTCGAGGAAGGCGTGCGGATCGACGGTCGTGGCACTGCCGACCTGCGTCCGATCTCCGCCGAGGTCGGCATCATCCCGACGTCACACGGTGACGGACTCTTCCAACGGGGTGAGACGCAGGTGCTGAGCGTCACGACGCTCGGCATGCCCCGCATGGAGCAGATGCTCGACACGATCGGCACCGACGATCGCAAGCGCTACATGCACCACTACAACTTCCCGCCGTTCTCCACCGGTGAGACTGGGCGCGTCGGGTCGCCGAAGCGCCGCGAGATCGGTCACGGTGCGCTGGCCGAGCGGGCGATCGTGCCGATCCTCCCCAACGCCGAGGAGTGGTCGTACACGATGCGCGTCGTCTCCGACGTGCTCGCATCGAACGGGTCCACGTCGATGGCATCGGTCTGTGGCTCGACCCTGTCGCTGATGGACGGCGGTGTGCCGATCAAGGCCCCGGTCGCCGGCATCGCGATGGGCCTCGTCTACCACGAGGGCAAGTACGTGACGCTGACCGACATCCTCGGAGCCGAGGACGCGTTCGGCGACATGGACTTCAAAGTGGCGGGTACCGACGAATTCGTGACCGCACTCCAGCTCGACACGAAGATCGACGGCCTCCCCGCCGACGTGCTCGCGCAGGCGCTCACACAGGCCAAGGAAGCCCGACTGAAGATCCTCGAAGTGATGAAGGGCGCGATCTCCGAACCTCGTTCGGACGTGCGCCGCAGCGCACCGAAGATCATCAGCTTCGAGATCCCGATGGACAAGATCGGCGAAGTGATCGGGCCCAAGGGCAAGGTCATCAACACGATCACCCAGGAGACCGGTGCCGACGTGTCGGTCAGCGACGACGGCGTCGTCGGGCGGGTGTCGATCGGTTCGAAGGACGGCGAGTCGGTCGAGGAGGCGAAGCGGCGGATCGAGCTCATCCTCGACCCACCGACCGCCGAGCTGGGCGCCAACTACAGCGGACGAGTCGTGAACATCACCAAGTTCGGCGCGTTCGTGAACATCCTTCCCGGCCGCGACGGGCTGCTCCACATCTCCAAGCTCGGTGGCGGCAAGCGCATCGACCGGGTCGAGGACGTGCTCAACCTCGGTGACGAGGTCGAGGTGCGTGTCGACGACATCGACAGCGGGGGCAAGCTCTCGCTGAGCATGGTCGGCCCCGACGGCGAGGTGATCGGCGGCGGCGGATCGGGTGACGGCGACGACCGTCCTGCGCGCCGCGAGCGCTCACCGCGGCCTCGTCGGGACGACGGCGACGACGAAGGGTCCGGAAACGGCGACCGGCCCGAGCGGTCGGGCTCGACCGCCAAGGGGGCCTCGTTCGAGGACCAGTGGGAGGCCCAGGCCAAAGAGGAGTACGGCGACCTCGGTCCGGCCGAGGCGGCTCGCTCCGGCAGTGGTGGGGGCGGCGGCCCCCGGCGCGGTGGCGGTGGGGGCGGCTCCCGCCGAGGAGGTCGCGGTCGCCGATAGCGACCGTCGGCGAGACCAACTAGGAAAAGGCCTTCATGCCCCCTGGTTCGGCGCCGATCCAAGACTGATGGCTGGGTTGGCCGCGCACGCGGCGATTCGACGCACGCGCCTTGATTCGGGTGCGCGGATCGTCACCGAAGCGATGCCGATGCTGCGGTCGGTCGCAATCGGCTTTTGGGTGGGCACCGGCTCGCGTGACGAGCCCGAGGAGCTCGCCGGGGCGAGCCACTTCCTCGAGCACCTCTTGTTCAAGGGCACCGACTCGCGCACTGCCGCCGAGATCGCGGACGCCGTCGAGTCGGTCGGTGGCGACATGAACGCGTTCACCACCCAAGAGCTCACCGCGTTCTACGTGCGCGTGCCCGACGAGTGCTTGGACCTCGCGATCGAGATCCTCTCCGACATCGTCTGGGAGCCGGCGCTGCGTCTCGAGGACGTCGATGCCGAGCGTCAGGTGATCCTCGAAGAGATCCGCATGCGCGACGACGCGCCCGAAGATCTGGTGCACGACGTGTTCGCGGACGCGATGTTCCCCGGTCACCCGATCGGCCGAGAAGTGATCGGCTCCCCCGACACCATCGACGCGATGGGTCCCGACGAGATCAGCGCGTTCCACCAACGGCACTACCACCCGAGCAACGTCGTCGTAGCGGTTGCGGGCAACCTCGGCCACGACCACGTGGTTGAGCGAGTCGAGCAGGGCATCGGCGGCGCGAACGGGTCACGGCCACCGCGCGACATGTACGCCGGCGAACCCGCGCCCAGAAGGTTGGCCGTGCTCGAGCGACCAACCGAGCAGGCGCACATCGTCGTGGGCATGCGGTCGCTGGCTCGCGCTGATGAAGACCGATACGCGCTCACCGTGCTCAACCAGACGCTCGGCGGCGGCATGTCGTCTCGCCTCTTCCAAGAGGTGCGCGAGCGTCGTGGTCTCGCGTACTCCGTGTACTCGTTCCGCGCCGCCTTCGAGGAGACCGGGGCCTTCGCCGTGAGCGCCGGAACCTCGCCCGAGCGGCTCCCCGAGCTGCTCAGCGTGATCGATGCCGAGCTGGAGCGGGTCGTCGCCGACGGTGGCATCTCGGCGCGCGAGATGGATGCGGCCAAGGGTCACCTTCGCGGTTCGCTCGCACTCTCGTTGGAGAGCTCCGCGAGTCGGATGCACCGGCTCGGTCGCAGCGAGCTGACGATGGGCGAGATCCCGTCACTCGACGAAGTGGTCGCCGAGGTCGACGCCGTCCAGGCAGACGACGTCGCGCGAGTGGTCGATCGCGTGCTCGCCACCGATGAGCGCACGCTCGCCGTCGTCGGCCCCGTCGAGGAGCAGGAGCTGCTCGCAAGAGCGTAAGAACGGAGCGCTCGACGCGCTCCTAGTAGGGAGTGACCGATTCGGTTCGCCCCCTACGATCGTGACGGCATGCAGGACGCGGAGATTGCTCAAGCGATCGCGGCTGGCGACACGGAGGCGTTCGCCGAGCTCTTCGAGCGCTATGGCGCCGCGCTCCACGACTTCTGCGCGTCAGTGCTGCGCAACCGCGACGAAGCGCGAGACGTGGTCCAGGACACCCTGGTCCTCGGGTGGGAGCGCGCGGCCCAGCTGCGCGACCCGAGCAAGCTCAAGCCGTGGCTCTTCGCGATTGCGCGGCACGAGGCACTGCGACGGCTGCGTGCGCGCCGACGGTCCGTGCCGCTTCAGGACGTCGAGATCGACCGTCCCGCCCCTGGGTCCGATCCGGTGGACGCCGTGACTCGTGAAGACGCGGCCGCGATCGTATGGGCAGCCGCGGCCGGCCTGTCACCGCGCGACCAGGTCCTGCTCGAGCTGCACGTGCGCCAGGGACTGGAGGGCCAGGAGCTCGCGGACGCGATGGGCACGAACGCCAACCACGCGTATGTGCTCGTCAACCGCTTGCGAGCCAGGGTCGATCGTTCGCTGGGCGCGCTGCTCGTCGCGCGCCTCGGTCGCGAGGAGTGTGAGGAGCTCCAGCGCGTGCTCGAGGCTTGGGACGGCACGTTCTCGCCGCTCTGGCGCAAGCGCGTCGTCCGTCACGTCGACGAATGCGAGATCTGCTCGGAACGGCGAAAGGCGCTGGCGAGCCCCTTCGAGCTGCTGCCGACGCTCGCCGCGGTCATGCTGCCGTCCGACCTGCGTGACGACGTCTTCGACCGAATCCGCCACATCTCGTCGCACACGCGCATCCCCGGCGATCGGCGAGCGCGCGGGTGGCGCCGTCGTCACGACGGCTTTCCGCCACCGTTGTACATGCCACCTCGACGTCGGGTGGCGGGAACCGCCGCCGCAGTCGTGGCCATCTTGGCGAGCGGCGGCATCGGGGCCGCGATCACCGCGGGACCAGGGAGCGACCGCCACGTGAACGTCAGCGACGAACGCCGCAATTCGTCCCCCTCCACGACCCGAGGTCCGCTGGGTGCAGCGCCCACGACGGGCGGAACGGCGCCGCCGGCTTCGACGACGGGTGCGGCGCCGCCGAGCATGGCGCTGGATGGCAAACCCCCGTCGATCAGCGGGCTCAGTGTGAGCCCAACGTCGTTCTTCGAATCGCTCGGCACGTGCAACCCTGAGACGGCCACCGTCAGCGCGGCCGTCAGCGATCCGAGCGGCCTCGCGTCGGTGTTGATGCTCTGGTCTTCGACGGCTGGCAGCGGCTCGAAGCCGATGACTGGGGGCGCGACGCGCTCGGCAACGCTGGGGCCGTTCGCGCAGGCACCATCTGCCATCACGCCGATCACGATCACGGTCCGGGCGACGGACGGTGCCGGGAACGTGGCCGAGGCCACCACCGCGGCCGAGGTCCAACAGTGCGTGATCTAGGTGCCTGAGCAGGCAGCGCGAAAAGCCTGCAAACTGTAAGAGAGGGCCGGGCTCGCTGCTCTGGTTCCCGAGAGCATCCGGGGCGAACCGGTCTGCGGGAGGTGCGGGGTGGTGCGAGGCGTGCGAGGGGCGATCGCCCTGACCCAGCTGCTCGTGGCAGGCACGATCGTGGCCGGTGGTGCCGGTGCTGGGGTGGCACTCGACCAGACGGGCGTGTTCGGTGGTGGTGACGAAACCGTCGAGGTCAGCCTCGACGCCGTCTCCGTCTACGACTGCCCTGACGGCGCGGAGAGCGGTGAGGTGCACCGCGGGGACCGGGTGCTCGCCACCGGGCGCGACGGCAGCGGCGCATGGATCGAGATCCGCGACCCCCGCGACCTTGGTGCGCGCGTCTGGGTCAAGGCCCCGTATCTCGTGCCCGACGCCGATCTCTCCGGTCTCGACGTGCGTGACTGCGAAGAGGTCGAGGTTGCGCTGCCCACGACCACGACCGCACCGTCCGATGGCGGTGGTGGCGGTGGTGGCACGGCGGCCGACACGACCGGTCCGACCATTTCCGGCGTGAGCGCAAACCCGAATGAGATCTGGGAGACGTTCCCGTCCCTGTGCGGCGAGATGGCGAAGCAGTCGACGATCACCGCGAGCGCGAGCGATCCCGCGGGCATCGCGTCGCTGACCGCATCGTGGGCCTTCGGACCGGTCAACCAGACGAAGAATATTCCCGCGCAGTTCGGACCGTTCCCGTACTTGACCGTGCCTGACAACACGCAGCCGACGATCACGATCACGATCACGGCACGGGACACTCATGGCAACACGCGCACCGCCACGACAACCGTCGTCGTTCACAGCGCGGCCCAGTGCTCCATCTGATCCGATGACGCGCATCAGCTCGATCCTCGCTGCGCTCGGCCTGCTGGTCGTCTCGATCGTCGGTGGCGCGCTCGTGTCAGGTGGCCTCGCTGGCGACGCGGTGGTCACGCGCGCCCTGCCCGAGCGTGAGCAGGCGATCCCGGTGATCGGCCCGTCCGACGGCGCGCTCGGCGCGACACCGGCGTCCGCAGACGGCGGTGGCGGCGGGGGAGCGGGCGGCGACGCGAGTGACGACGAGGTGCCAGTCAGCGACCCGGTCGGCGTCGTCGAGCCCTACGTGCCGGCCGATGACGGGGACCCCTCGACGCTGCGCTTCATCGACCCGTGCGCGGCCGTCGAGGGCGAGTGCGACGGCATCGGCAGCACTGTGCTCGGCTTCCACGAGGCGCCGCCGTTCGAGATCCTCGGCGTGTCGGGTGGCGGCGATCGCTGCACGGAGCGGGGCGTTGAAGCACGGGTGATCGGTGATCCCTTTTTGATCCGCTCCACCACGCCAGCTGAGTTCACAGTGACCGCGCGCGATCGAAACGGCGATACGAAGACGGTCCGCGTGTCGACCCCACCAAACGAGGTCGACGACTTCACCGCGCGCTACGACGACGATCCGGGCACGCATACAGATCCGTCCTTCTTGGACGAGCGCGTCAGCACCTGCTTCGGGATCCTGTTCCCCAACCGCTCGACGCAGTGGGACCTCGTCGTCGAGGGACGTACCGGCGATCAGACCGACACCTACGAGTACGCGTGGGACGTCGTGGCCACCGGTGGCCGACCACCGGTCCGCATCGACGACCCGCGGCCGCCCTACGAGCACCAGCTCCACGTCGTGGTGCCGGCGAAGAGCGGGAACAGTGGCAAGGTCGTTGTCGACCTGGCGTCGAACTCGGGCGGCGCGACCGGCGATGCCTGTCGTGCGCGGGAGGGGTTGAGCACGTCAGCGGTGAGCAGCGCGCTGATCCCGGGGCAGCCGGGCTCTCCGACGCGCGCGATCGCGCGCCGGGAGCTCACTGCCCCTGACTACCCCTACGACGAGGTGTACGACCATCGCTTCGACCACACGTTCAGCGATTTGGCACCGGGCCATCGCTACGACCTCTGCATCTGGTGGCTCGGGCCGCCCGGCCGTGGGGTCGAGGAGCGGGTCGTGTACCCGGTCTTCACCCCACAGCGCTACACGGTGTTCTTCCGCGTCGCGCGCGTGGACTTCACGCACGCGCGATCACCCAGCTCGATCGAGATCTCGACGTTCGCCGGCGCGTGCCGGTTCAGCCTGCCGCGCGCCGAGGCCGCGCGCCACCACGTCTACGACCCCGCATATGTTCCCACCTCGGCCACCAGTGGCGAGCAGCCGTGCAACCACAGTCGAAGGCTCGAGCCGCTCCCGGGAAGTTTAATCTCGTTCCCGTCGTTCGATCCTCTCCTGCGCGTCGAGGTCACCCGGGGCGAGACGACGCTCGCCGACTATCTCCACGCGCCGTTGAGCCCGTGTCCGGTCGGTGGTCGCGCGTGCGATCCCAGTGAGGACTTCACTGAGGACTACGTGGTGAGCCTCGGCTCCGTCACGACCGGACTCTGCGGCTCGTCGTTCGGTACCTGTGACCCGCCGACGGAGCGAGTCGGCACGATCACGTTCCGCTTGCGCTTCCGGAGCAGCGGGCACGAAGGCGGCCGCTACTGGGAGATCGGCGAGCCGACCACCTTCGAGGCCCCGGAGGATGAGGAGTCCTAGGTCTGATGAAGCGCGCGCGACCTCACTTCTCGCTGCCGGCCTGGATCGAAGCTGACTGACACCGAGAAGCAACGGGCGGGCCCACAGGCGACCGCGTACCCTTCCGAGCGTGATCAGAGTCGGTGTGTTCGGTGCCGGTGGGCGCATGGGCTCCACCGTGTGCAGCGCCGTCGCGGCGGATCCCGAACTGGAGCTCGTTGCCGCGGTCGACCCGTACCACGAGGGCATCGACCTGACGCAGCTCGGCGTTCCCGACACGGGGTTGACGGTGAACCGAGCGGTCGACACGTTCGCGGAGCAGGGCGTCGATGTTGCCGTCGACTTCACGGTCCTCGACGCGGCACGCGACAACATCGCGTGGTGCGCTGACCACGGTGTGCACGCGGTCGTCGGCACGACGGGCTTCACCGAAGACGAGCTCGATCAGCTGCGCGTGCGCTTTCTGAACGCCGCCGCGAACGCGGTGATCGTGCCCAACTTCGCGATCGGTGCGGTGCTGATGATGCGGTTCGCCGAGCTGGCCGCGCCGTACTTCGACACCGCCGAGATCATCGAGATGCACCATGACGAGAAGGTGGATGCCCCGTCGGGCACCGCGATGCTCACCGCCCAACGCATGGCCCAGGCGTCGAGCAGCTGGGGGAAGGACCCCACCGAGAAGGTCGTGATCGAAGGCGCCCGCGGCGGCGAGGGACCCGGCGGCATCCACATCCACTCCGTCCGCATGCGCGGAGCCGTCGCGCACCAAGAGGTGGTGCTCGGCACGACGGGTCAGTCGCTGACGATCCGCCACGACTCCTACGAGCGGACCTCGTTCATGCCCGGCGTGCTGCTCGCGATCCGCGCGGTCCGCGAGCGCCCCGGCCTCACCATCGGCCTCGCCGCCCTCCTCGGCCTCGAAGGGAAGGTGGGGAAAGCCTGAGCGAGCGGCCGCGGCGCGGGTCTCCGCGCTGCAGCGAGCGGGGGCTCGAGCGGCCCGGCCCGCAGGGCCCAGAGCAGGTAAGTAGGGTCACGCCCCGTGACGGGGGATGCCCCCCAGGGGGGAACGGGCGGCGCGCCGCTGTTGGCGTTGCGGAACCTGGAGGTCGTGTACGGCGGCTCCATCCGAGTGCTGCGCGGCGTCAGTCGGGATGTGCCCGCGGGCAAGGTCGTCAGGCGATGGCGCAGGTGCTCGAGCAGGCCGTGAAGAGCGGCGACCTCAGCCGCGCTGGAGTCCCGGCGGCGGTCGCCAAGATCAAGAAGCTGACCTTCGACGGCCTCGACGAGGACTACAAGTACGGCAACCCGGCGAAGCGCAACCCGCCACGGGCCACGGCCGTGCTCTCGGTCGACCCGGCCGGTCCGGTGGGTCTCGCGATCCTCGGTGAGCAGACCGCATCCGAGGCAGCCACGAAGTACAAGATCGAAGACTGACCCTTCGATCGTCACGTCACCGGGCCCGCTCCCGTCAGCTTCGGCTGGGGGAGCGGGCCTGGTCGCGTCACGGCTCTCATTTCCTGGTCGGCGTAGCGTCGCGTCGTGCCTGACGCGACCGATCCGCGCGAGCGCGTGCTCGCCGGGACCTACGAATGTGCGGCGCGCTTCGGGTTCGGCAAGACGACCATCGACGACGTCGCGCGCGAGTCCGGTGTCTCGCGAGCAACGATCTATCGGCTCTTTCCCGGCGGGCGCGAGCAGATCCTGCGCGAGACGGTCGGCTGGGAGATGAACCACTTCTTCCAGCGCCTCGCCGATGACGTGGCCGATGCCCCCGATCTCGTCACCCGGGTCGAGCGGGCGCTGGTGTTCGCCCGCCAGGCGCTGCTCGAGCACGCCGTGCTCCAGAAGGTCCTGGCGTCGGAGCCCGACGTGCTGCTGCCGCTGTTGACGGTCGAGCAGCACCGGGTGCTCGGCTACATCCGGGAGTACGTGGGACCGCTGCTCGCGGCCGAGCGAGACGCCGGCCGGCTCGTGCCCGGCGTCGACCTCGACGCGGCCGCCGACCACGTCGCTCGCCTGCTCCTCTCGCTGATCGGCTCCCCGGGGCGCTGGGATCTCGCGGATCCGGGGCAGGTCAGGAACCTCGTGCGCTCCGAGCTCCTGGGTGGCATCGTGCGCGCCGCAGGGTCCCCGAAATGAGCCATTGATCGCGCGGGCCGAGCGGTGCACACTGGGCAACGGGGGTGAGGCCCCGGATGGGAGGACCGACGGTGGGCATGTTCAAGGACCTCAAGAAGATGTCCGACATCGGCAAGGAGATGTCGGAGCAGAAGCGCAAGGAGATGGGTTGGGAGAAGAGCAAGAACCCGCTCAACCCGTCGGGCTTCAAGATGTCCGACGCGTTGAAGGCGGGAGCCGACGCGGCGGAGCAGGCGCAGGCGCTGCAAGCCGAGATGATGCGCCAGCAGGAGCTTCTGACGACCGGCATGCCCGGCACGGCGACCGTCAAGGGTCTTCAGGACACCGGTCAGATCGTCAACTTCAACCCGCAGGTCGTCCTCGACCTCGAGGTCACGATTGAGGGCAAGGGCGCGTACCCCGTCCAGTTCTCGACGACCATCCCGCAGGTGCACATCCCGATGGTGCAGCCAGGGAACACGATCGGCGTCCGGGTCGACCCGAACGACCCGTCGTCGGTCGCGATCGACTGGGCCCGCCCGCAGGGCTGATCAGACTCGCGATCGCACCGCCGGAGGAGTCGGAGTCCTTCAGCTGGGGGGAAGAACCTTCCGCGAGCAGCGATCGCGTGGGGCGACGGGATGCCGTCGTCATAGGAGAGGAAGGCAAGATAGCGGGAACGCTCGAAGAGGTCACGGTCGTCGAGCTCGCCACCCGGAACAACAGCTGGCGGGGCGATTGCCCCTGCGTGTGGTCGTGGGACGGGCGTGCGCTCGAGGTGTTCAGCTGGATCACGGGGAACGGCCGGTACCACCGTGATCAGGGTGTCCAGATCGACGCCATCGAACGAAGGGGTCACGTCTGGGTCTACGTCGGGTACCCGCCGGGAGGTCAGGGCTCGATGACGGGTCGGCGGGGGAACTTCTCCGGCGCGTACTACGAGTTCGACCAGGCGGAGTACGACCGCCTGCGGCCGCTGCTCGACAAGGTGAACGCGGAGTGGAACACGGCACCACGCGAGTGACGCCCGGGTCGCCTACCTTGACAGCGACGAGGCGCGGTCACGCCGGCCGGTTGACCGTCGCAGGTCGTCCCATCCCCGTCTGCCCGTGAGGCCGCCGATGCGGAGGCACGTGCTGACCGCCATCGCCCTGGTCGCGACGGTGGTTTCGCCGGCGCAACGGGCTGGGGGGTTCGGTGCGCGCCGGCGCCCAGCCGACACCCAAGACCGTCGAGTTCGGATGTGGCGCGAGCCCTCAGTGGACCGCACCCCTCGGCGTTCACGCGGCGACGGTCGATGCCTACGGCGCAGAGGGTGGCTCTGCCCTCTGGACGACCAAGCTCCAGCTGTCCGAGAACCTCCCGGGCCCGATCACGGAGACGAGGGTCAGCCCGGGCGGGCTCGGGGGACGAACGCTGGCGAAGGTTCCGATCGACCCCGGCGCGCTCTACCACGTGTTCGCCGGCTGTAGCGGCCAACCCAACGCTGCGCTCTGTTACGAGAAACCAACCTATTCCACCTGGGGCGGTGCCCCGGGAGGTGTCGCCGGGGGGAGCACCGGTGCCGGCGGTGGCGGGGCTTCCTACATGACCAAAGCGGGCAGCAACAAGATCCTGGCCATCGCCGGGGGCGGCGGCGGGGGCGCGGCCAACAGTGGGGGCAAGAGTGTGTCGAGCGCCGGCGCCGGCGGTGCTGGCGGCGGCGCCTTCCAGCCAGGGAAGGACGGCAAGTCCTTCGGCATCGGTGGGCAGGGCGGCGGCGGCGGTGGGCTCGTCGAGTGGGGCAAGGGCGGCGGCGCGATCTGGCCGTACCCGTGGAACATCTCAGATCCGGCCGTAGGGTCCAACGGGACGTTCTTCTACGGCGGCTCGGGGGGCGGCTCCATCACGTGCTCGCCCACCGTGGGGATGGCCGGCGGTGGGGGCGGTGGTGGCGGCGCAATCGGTGGTGGCGGCGGGGGTGGGCACGTGGGCAGCGGGCACCTGGACGGCTTCGTCAAGCAGTACAGCCTTGCGTATGCCGGCGGTGGTGGTGGTGGCTCTGGGTTCAGTGCCGACTTCGATGCGCATGGTGAGACCGGCGTGCGCAAGGGCAACGGGCTGGTGAAGATCACGTACACCGTCGATCCTCACGCGTGGATCGAGCTGTTCAACGTCACGTCGATCCCGGTGCAAGGGAAGTTCCAGTTCGCGCTCTTCAAGTGCGTGGACCAGAAGGAACGATCACGCGCCGCGGTCGTCGACAGCGGACCGCCAGGGCGGTCCTGTACGCGGGTCTCTGACGCCGCGCTGAGCGACGACGACGGCAAGGTGTTCACCGGTCTGAGGGTAGGGACGTACGTGCTTCGCCAGACCGGCGCGCCGGATGGCTGGACGCTCGGCGACATTCGATGTGTGGACGTGCCGGGCGGCGCGGAACCCTCCGGTGAGATCGAGGTGGGAAGCCCGGTGGTCGCAGACGGTGAGATCGTGCTGAAGTTCCGTCGGCGACAGCACGTCCGCTGCACCTTTGCCAACCGCAGCGCCTTCGCCGGGCTGCCTGGGCCTGCGCAGACCATCCCATCCACCACCACGACGAGGCCGAGGGCGACGACTCCGCCGCCGACTGCGCCGGTGACGACCCCGCCGACGGAGCCGCCGACGGACCCGGCGACGGACCCTCCGACCACCCCGACCACACCACCGTGCTTCCCCGGTACGCCCGGCTGTCCCTGACGCGCGAGCAGGCCCAGTTCAGACGATGGCGGCGTAGGGCGGTGCGGGGTTGTACTCGATCATCAGCTGCACGTCGCGGGCGTGCTGCACGTCGTACATCTGGCCGACGAGCCACAGCGACATGTCGATGCCGGCCGACACGCCCGCGGCGGTGACGACGTTGCCGTCCCGCACGTAACGCACGTCCTCGAGCACCGTCACGTCCGACTCTTCCTTCATCGTCGGGATGTAGCCCCAGTGCGTGGTGCACTGCTTGCCCGCGAGGAGACCCGCGGCGTGCAGGAGGATCGCACCGGTGCACACGCTCGTGACCCAGGTGCAGCCGGCGGCGACCGTCTTGATCCAGTCGAGCGTCGTCGCGTCCGTCGCGAGCGGGCGCGTACCCATGCCGCCGGGTACGAGCAGCACGTCGAGCGCCGGCGCGTCGTCAAAGCCGTGATCGGGGACCACCTTGAGGCCGTTGAACCCGGTGATCGGGTCGGCGGTCGCGGCGATCGTGACGACCGAATCACCCTCCTTCTTCGCGATGGTGAGCACCTCATAGGGCCCGGCGAAGTCGAGCTCCTCGACTCCGTCGAACAGCAGGATCCCGGTGGTGAACGGCATGGACGCTCCTCTCGGCTCCGCCGACACTGGCAGATCCGAGGACCCGGCGGGCACTGCTTTCCAGGCGGTCCCGGCCGGGTCGGTGACGTGCGACTCGTTGACATTGAGACACTTTCGGTCATATCGTCTCACGTGATGACGGCAATGGCCGACGAGGTCGCCCCTTCGACGACCAACATCCACGAGCGCGTGGTGGCCGCCACCCTCACCTGCGTCGCCCGTCACGGCCTGCACAAGACGACGATCGACGACGTCGCTCGGGAGGCAGGGTGCTCTCGGGCCACGCTCTACCGCCACATCGGTGGGAAGGCCGAGCTCGTGGGCCTCGTCGTGCGGACCGAGGCCGACCGCATCGCCGAGCAGGTGCGCGCCGCGGCGGACCTCGAGGACTCCCTCGAAGACGCGGTCGTCGCGATGCTCGCGATCGCGGGCAAGGAGCTCGACGAGCACGACGCACTGCGGTTCGTGGCCGACTTCGAGCCCGAGCGGCTCCTTCCGCATCTCACGTTCGCCGGCGGCGATCGGTTCCTCGCGCGCGTGAGCGCAGCGTTCGCCCCCGCGCTCGAACGTTTCGTGCCGGGCCACCCCGACCGTGCCGCCGAATGGGTGGCGCGGGTCGGGCTCACGCTCTGGCTGTGCCCGAACGGTCCCGTCTCGCTCTCCGATCTCAACCTTCTTCGCGACTACGTCCGGGACTTCGTCGTGCCGGGTCTCGTTGCCATTTCCGACACTCCGACCCTCGCTGTCACCTCGAGGAGGTAGCGCCATGGCCATCGACCAGACGACGTCTCACCACGAGCTCATCGGCCGTGACGACGTCAACGACATCGACGCGATCCTCGCGATCACGAACACCGATGTCGACGAGGCCGCGCATGCAGTGCGGGCCGAAGGCGATGCGATCTTCACGTGGGACTACGAGCAGAGCCGCACGGCGCTGCACCGCCTGTACGAGAAGGCCAAGACCTCGCAGTGGAACGGCACGACCGACCTCCCGTGGGACACCGAGGTCGATCAGGAAGCTGTCGTCGCGGCGAATCAGGCGCAGAACAACTTCCTCTACGAGAACATGGACATGACCGGCACGGTGCTCGAGCACTGGGGCGACAAGGAGTGGATCGAGTTCGGCGTGCAGTCCCAGAACTGGACGCTGTCGCAGTTCATGCACGGCGAGCAGGGCGCGCTCATCTGCACCGCCCAGATCGTCGAGACCGTCCCGTGGATCGACGCCAAGTACTACGCCTCGACCCAGGTGATGGACGAGGCCCGCCACGTCGAGGTGTTCTCCCGCTACCTCGACACCAAGCTGTCGGGGCACTACCCGATCAACGCGCATCTGAAGATGCTGCTCGACGACATCATCTCCGACAGCCGCTGGGACATGACCTACCTCGGCATGCAGGTGATGGTCGAGGGGTTGGCGCTGGCTGCGTTCGGGTTCATGCACCAGATGTCCACCGAGCCGCTGCTCAAGCAGCTCCTTCGCTACGTCATGAGCGACGAAGCCCGCCACGTCGCGTTCGGCGTGCTGTCGCTCCAGGAGTACTACGCGCAGCTGAGCGCACCCGAGATCCGTGAGCGCCAGGAGTTCGCGTTCGAGGCTGCGGTGCGCATGCGCGACCGGTTCCTCCAACAGGAGGTCTGGGAGCGGATGGGCGTCGACGTGAAGGGAGCGATCAAGGTCATGATGAGCGCCCCCGACCGCCCGATCTTCCAGTCGATGCTCTTCTCGAAGATCGTGCCCAACTGCAAGAAGCTCGGTCTGCTCGACGCGGCCGACGGCTGGCTGCGGGAGAAGTTCACCGAGCTCGGCGTGATCCAGTTCGAGGACGCGATGGACACCGGCGAGGAGTACGAGACCCTCGACGAGGTCGCCAAGGACCGCGCGGCCGCCGCGGTGTAGCGCACGCTCGGCAGCCTCGGCTCGACGCGAGGTCGGCCCGGGGCTGTGACTACTGAGGGTGAAGTGCGGCGAGTACCCTCGTCACGGTGAGCGCGACCGTCCGGATCGTCTTCTTGGGCGGGCTGGGGGAGATCGGGCGCAACTGCTTCTGCCTCGAGGTCGAGCGCCGGATCATCGTCGTTGACTGCGGCCTCATGTTCCCCGGGCAGGAGATGCCGGGCGTCGACCTGGTGCTCCCGGACTTCACGTACCTGCGGGCGAACGCCGACCGGGTCGACGGGATCGTCCTCACCCATGGGCACGAGGATCACGTGGGCGCGCTGCCGTACCTGTTGGCCGACGTCCCCGCGCCGGTGTACGGATCGGCGCTCTCGCTCGGGTTCGCGCGCAAGCGCATCGAGGAGGCGGGTGTGCTCGGTCAGACCGAGCTCATCCCCGTGCGCGACGGTGACGTGCGACAGATCGGCCCGGTCGAGTGCGAGTTCGTGCCGGTCACGCACTCGGTGCCACACGCGTTCGCGGTCGCGTACCGCACGCCAGTCGGCACGATCCTGCACACCGGCGACTTCAAGCTCGACCTCACTCCTGTCGACGGCCGCACCACCGACCTTCCTCGCCTCGGCCAGATCGGACGCGAAGGCGTGCGCCTGCTCATGTCGGACTCGACGAACGCCGAGCGGCCCGGGTTCACCGAGTCCGAGATCTCGGTGGGAGAGACGCTCAGCGACCTCTTTCGCGACTACCCGAACCAACGGTTTGTCGTGGCCTCGTTCGCGTCCCACCTGCACCGGGTGCAACAAGTCGCGCGCGCCGCGGTGAACGCCGGGCGGTACGTCGCCTTCCTCGGCCGATCGATGGTGCACAACGTGACGCTAGGCCGCGAGATGGGGCTGCTCGACGTTCCCATCGATCGCGTGATCGACATCGATGAGACGCCGCGCTTCGCCCCGGGCGAGGTGTGCGTGATCTGCACCGGCTCGCAGGGTGAGCCACTGAGCGCACTCGCACTCATGGCCGCGCACGAGCACAAGTACGTGAAGGTGAGCGAAGACGACGTCGTGGTGCTCTCGTCCCACGCCATCCCGGGGAACGAGGCCAACGTGTCTCGCGTGATCGACTCGCTGCACCGCGCCGGCGCCGAGGTGGTGCACGGCTCCAACGCGCACGTGCACGTGTCGGGGCATGCGTCACGTGAGGAGCTCAAGTTCATGCTCGATCTGGTGCGGCCGGAGTGGTTCGTGCCGGTGCACGGCGAGTACCGCCACATGGTCCACCACGCCCGGATCGCCGAGGAGGTCGGGGTGGCGTCCGATCGCATCCTCGTGTGCGAGGACGGTGACGTCGTCACGCTCGATGCGGCCACCGCCGAGGTCGAGCGGCGCGAGGTGCCCGCTGGCTATCAGTACGTCGACGGGATCGGCAGCGACGTGGAACAAGGTGTGCTGCGTGACCGCCGCAGCCTCGCGGCCGAAGGCTTCGTCGTGGTCATCGTGATGGTCGACGCCACGACCGGAGAGGTCGTGACCGGGCCTGAGATCGTCACCCGCGGATGGGTGTACGAGGCCGAGGCCAACGCGCTGCTCGAAGAGGCGCGGACGGTCGTGAAGAGCGCGCTCGTTCAGGCTGCGGGTGAGGGCGCGACCGACTTCGACAACCTCCGCCGGGTCACCCGGCGCGCGCTGGGGCGGCTCATCAGCGAGCGCACCCGGCGCCGCCCCGCGATCATCCCGGTGGTGATGGAGGTCTAGGCGCGCGGGTGGCGAACGTCTTGTAGACGAAGGAATCAGTGTCGACCACCACCGACGGGTCGCACGTTCCCGGCGGAAGGACCGAGTCACTGCCCGTCCAGGTCACCCCGTCATGCGACGTGAGGTGAACGACACCACGCTGCTCGCACACGTAGAGGTGGAGCGATCCGTCATCGCCGGTCGTGATCTCGGGCACGCCGCCCAGGACGGTCGCGACCTGCTCGAACTCGAGTCCGTCGTCGGACCGAGCGATGTACGACTCGGTGCCGTGGCTCACCGCGAGGTACCAGACCCCGTCGTGCACCGTGAGGGAGGGGTCGGTGAGGTCCGTGCCACGGAAGATCTCCCCGACCGACTCGAAGTGGATCCCGTCGGTCGAGTCCGCGATGCACATCACGTGGTCCTGCTCGGGGTCGGGCGGGCCGAAGCCGTTGAAGTACGCCAGGCGGATGGTGCCGTCGGGAAGGCGGATCACGTCGGGGTCGACCGCGCTCCCGCCCTTCACGCCGTCGATCACGACGGCGCGCCGATCGTGCAGCAGCCCCTCGCCGTCGAAGACGCCCCGGGCCATGATGTTCTTGGCTCCGTTCACGAAGTACACGGCGATGTCGCCATCTTCGAGCGTCACGGCATCGGGAACCGATGCGTGGTCGGCGAGCAACTGATCGCCCTGCACCACGCCGTCGGCCATCGTGCCGATCCGCACCTGGTGGTAGTAGGGCCCGTTCGGGTTGGCGACGATCTCACGGTCGTCGACGGGTTCGCCCGGCGTGCACCCGGCTTCCGCCGCTGGAGCCGGCACCGTCGACGCGACGACCGCGTTGCCGGTCACGATCGCGATCAGCAGTAGTCGAAGCGCGCGCCCCATGGCACCATGTTCCCCGTTCGATCCTGAAGGCTTCCTGTGGAAGGCTTACCACGTGATCCGCGACTGGTCGGGCTTCATCGGTGGGCGGGTGGCGCTCGTCACGGGTTCGGGAGCCGGCATCGGGCGGGCCATCGGCATCCAGATGGCGCGCGCCGGCGCCGAGGTCTGGATCAACGACGTCGACGAGGCACGCGCCGACACGGTGGTACGCGAGATCGAGGCCGACGGGGGCAAGGCGCAACTGGTGGTTGCCGACGTGTGCGATCCCGCCGCGGTGCGCGAGATGGCCGCCACCACCGGGCCGCTCGACATCATCGTGAACAACGCCGGCACCGGGGTCCGCGCCTTCGACTCCGGCGGCATCCCGCTCGTGCCCTTCGCCGAGAGTGACCCCGCCGACTGGGAGCCGGTGATGCGGGTGAACCTCACCGGTGTCCTGCACGTCACCCACGCCTACCTGCCCGACATGATCGAGCGGGGGTGGGGTCGGGTGCTGACGATCGTGTCCGATGCCGGGCGCAAGGGGGAGCGCCGCCAGGTCGTCTACGGCGCGGCGAAGGCCGCGGCGATGGGCTTCACCCGGGGCCTTGCCGCCGAGGTCGGGCGCCAGGGCATCACGGTCAACTGCATCGCACTCGGATCCATGCGCCATGGTGCGCTGGCCGCCGCAGTCGACGCGGACCCGGAGCTCGAGCGGAAGCTGACGGGCGCTTACCCGGTCGGTCGGCTCGGACGCGTCGACGATCCTGCGCCGCTCGCGGTCCTGCTCTGCAGCGACGCCGCCGAATGGATCACCGGCCAGGTGTATCCCGTCGACGGGGGTTACGCGCCCGCGCTTTGAGACCGGCGAGCTACGCGAACGGCGACTCGATGCGGACGCCGTCGATGATGCTGCCGGGATGCAGATCCTCGGTGACGAGACGGCTGGCGCCCGAGCGGCGCGCGGCCACGAGGATGAGCGCGTCCCAGAACGAGAGCCGATGTGCGTCCTCGACCTCGCTCGCGGCGATCACATCGTCGGGTTCCAGCCGTTGCACCGGCCAGGCGCTGTAGTTCTCGATCACGGCGCGGGCCAATGGCCGCGGCATCGGCGGGATCAGCTTCCGTGTCAGGTTCACGTACAGCTCTTGGAGCACCTGGGTGCTCAACGTGCCCGAACCGCTCGTCCAGAGATCGGCGACGACTGATCGTGCACGATCGTGCTTGATGCCTGCGTCGACATCGTGCGCGTACACGAGCACGTTGGTATCGACGAAGGTGAGCTCAGCGTTCATGGAGCTCGTCACGCGAGGGGAGAGGTCGACCTCCTCCATGGAACCCGGTTTCCAACAAGGCCAGGGCTCGGCGACGGGCGGCGTCGTAGCGCGCGTCGTCCGCGACCAGCGCCTCGAGCTGCTCGGCAACAAGGCGGCTCACTGAGGTCGAACGCTCCGCGGCCAGCATGCGGGCACGGCGCACGATCTCTTCGTCGAGCTGCACGGTGATGTTCCGGCGACCCATCGGGTGAACGTTACCACAGGATCTGTGGACCACAGAAACTGTGGTCAAGGGAGGAAGAAGAGCCGGTCCTGGATCGAGAGGTACGCGCCGGCGTTCGTCACCGAGAGGATGCCGGTGAGCGGTGCGCCGGTGCGGTCGATGCTGCTGGTGTAGGTCGTCACGGTTGTCGGCACCGCGCTGGCGTCGAGTCGCCCGATCGTCACCGTCGTCGCATCGAGCGAGGCGGCCTGGTACCACACACCGCTCGTGCCGACTGCGGCCGAGAGCAATCCATCGATCGGCACCGTCTGCGTCACCGCACCGGTCGACGCGTCGCGCCCGATGAGCGAAGACGATTCGAGGTCCTGTGCCCAGAGCGTTCCGTCGACGACACCCAGCAGCTGGTTGGGCCCGTCCGAGTCGATGGTGGCTGCGACTGCGTTCGTGGCATCGAAACGCAACAGGCGAGCACCGGCCAGGCTCTGCACCGCGACCCACGCCGAGTCCCCATCCGCGGCCAACCCGAGCAGCGACTCTTCGGGTGCGAGTGTGAGCACAGCTTCCGCGGTGGTCGCGTCGGCACGCACCCGGTAGATCTCAGCCGGCGCGTCGACGCTCGCCGCGCTCGCGGCCCACAGGTCGGTGGTGGTCGCGTCGGCTGCGGCAACGCATCCAGTCGCCACGCTGATCCGGCGACCGAGCGTGCCGTCGGCGGCGGCCACCTCGAGCAGCTCCGCGCCCGCGGCGCCGCCGAGCTGATCGCACGTCCCGGTCCACACACCAGTCGCGGAGGCGGTGAGCGCGGTCACCGTGCAGCCAACCACGACGTCGACCACCGGGCCGAGCGCGACGGCACCCGCGTCAAGGCGCGCCAGTCGCCCCACGGGTGATGTCGCGGCGAGCGAGTCGCGCACGACCACCCAGGCGGGAGCGTCCGGCGGCTGTGCGACGTCACCCGTCGAGAGGCCACCCGCGCTGATCGACTGCGCACCCGGCACCGACACGCGCGCTGGCTGGCTGAGCGCAGGGTCGAGCGAGACGGCGGGGGTGCTCCCGTTCGGCGCCTGGCAGGTCGCTGGCGGTGCGGACTGCTCGGGCGTGACGACTCGGCGACCGCGCTCGTCACCGCCGACGAGCAGCGCAGCCGCGCTCCCGGCGATGAGGGCCAACGCTGCTACCGCGATCACACTCCGCTTCACGGGCCGCCTCCGATCACCGGCTTGCCGCCCGAGAACGTGAGCCGGCTGACGAACAACGAGCGCCAACCCACGTTGCGACTCCCGACACAACACGGCGTCCACGCATGGAACGCGAGCCACATCTGACCACCGGCATCGACGACGACATCGGGACCACCGGGCCCGGCGCCGTGCGGGCCGCTCGCGACGAGCGCGGTGGTTCGCGGCTTGGTGCACCCACCCGACGGTGACGTGCACTGCGCGTACCCGATCGCGTACTCGCTGCTATCCCACCAGTTGGCGGAGTAGAAGAGCCAGTACGCGCCGTCCGCGAAGACCATCGCGGGCCCCTCGATCAGTCGCTTCCACGGCTCACGACCGCCCGAGCTCCCGTCCTCCCACGCCTGATCGACACCGATGAGCGCGCTCGCCGGGCCGGTGAGGCTGAGGCCGTCAGGCGCGAGCGGAGCGGACCAGATGTAGGTGGCGAGGTTGCAGCAGTTGCCGTCGTTCTTCCACAGCAACCACGCGTCGCCAGCGGGATCGACGATCACCGACGGGTCGATCGAGCCGCCGTACCCGAAGTCGCATACGATCGGCCCGCTTCCGAACGGCTCGTACGGCCCGTCGACGTTGTCGGCAACCGCGACGCCAATGCACTGGTCGGGCGCCGACGCGTGCGGCGCGGTGTAGTACATGACCCACGAGTCGCCGAACGGCTCGACGGCCGGCGCCCAGTACCGGTGGCGCGTCGTCGCCTGCCACGTCGCCGGCAGGGGCTCGGCCAGCGCGTCGGGCACGCCCCTCGCCCACGCGCCGAGCGTGCTGCCGTGCCCGACGGGGACGCGCGGCCACCGACCGCTCCAGGAAGACGCGGTCGAGAAGGCGCGGAAGTCGGGGACGGCCGAGGTGGCGTCGGGGTCGTGCAGCACGACCTCGGGATCCGGGAAGTCGGTGTTGTAGGCGACCGGGCTCGGCGCGAACGATGTCGGCGGCGCTGGCGTCACCGGGACGCACGCGGCCGCGCCGAAGCTGAGCATCGCGAGCAGGAGCGCCGCCCACCCCCACCGGCCAGATCCCACGCTTGGTGGCCGCATGAGCGCCACAGGCTACCGAGGGCGCCCCGATCCCGCCACTGGTGTGGCTGCAAGGTCACGCTGTGGCCCCTGTGGCCGGTGTTACCGTCGTTGGCGATGGCCACCAAGACCACCGCTCGGAAGCGCGCGCCCGCGAAGCGGTCCCGCGCAGCCTCGAAGCCCCGCGCGAAGCGGCCGCCGGCTGAGCCGCCCATCCGCGTCCGGGCCGCCGAGGCAGCCCGCCGCGAGCTCGGTGGCCACGGCGCCGATGCGGCTGCGGTCGGCCTGCTCGTCCTGGCCATCCTCACCACGCTCGGTCTCGCCTCCGACCTCGCCGGGCCGGTCGGGCAGGGGCTTGCCGACGGGTTCGCCACCCTCGCCGGCAAGGCTCGCTACGCGATCCCGGTCGTCGCGGTCGGCTTCGCCATCCTCGGCTTTCGCGTTGGTCCCGCCACGCGCCGTGCGGTTGCCGCCGAAGAAGCGGGCGATGAGCCGCCCACCGAGCCCGCGCCGATGCGCGTCGGCATCGGCATCACCCTCCTCGGGCTCGCCGCCGTCGGTGCGCTCCATCTCGCGGCCGACACGCCCGCGCTCGACGGCAAGCTCGCGCACCTGCAAGACGCCGGGGGCTACCTCGGCGGCTTCGCCGCGGGACCGCTCGCCGCGGCCGCCGGCGTCGTCGGCGCCGCGGTCGTGCTTGCCGGCATCGCCGTGCTCGGTGCGCTGCTCGCGCCCGGTGTGCCGATGCGCGATGTGATCGCGAGCATGGGGCGCGGCGCGCGCTGGGTCGGTGAGCAGGCCCGCGCGTACGGCGACCTCCCGTCACCGTCGCAACGTCACGATCCGCTGCACGGCATCGACGAGATCGATCTCACGCATGCCGACGCGCCGGGCTTCAATGGGCACGACGCCGAGCTCTACGACCTCGAATCCGACGCGAGCGCGTTCCCGCCGCCGGCCGCGGCCGGGATGCCCGACTTCGCCGATTCTGCCTCTCCAGCGCAGATCGATGACACGCTCGACGACGCGGTGCCGGCCATCGAAGAGGACGCCGATGGGCAGCTCGCGATGGGTTCGGGCAAGAAGCGCAAGGGCGGCGCGTGGAAGTTGCCTGCGCTCTCGCTGCTCAAGCGGGGCGACGCCGCGTCGACCGATCGCAAGCTCGTCGACG
>VGBR01000012.1 GCA_016870355.1 Actinomycetota bacterium
CCAAGTACTTCCAGCTCACCACCGGGTGGCTGCCGGATCGCGTCGAGGCGACGCTGGCCGACCTCGCGTCGGGGGCGCTGGCTCCGGTCGAGGCGAAGCGGCTCCTGGCCCGTACCGTGGTCGAGCTGTATCACGGCGAAGGCGCCGGCGAGGCTGCCGAGGCCGAGTTCGACCGGGTGTTCAAGGAGCACGCGGCGCCGGCGGAGGTCCCGGAGCACGTCGTCGACGGCGCCGGGTTCCCGATGCGGCTGGCCCGCTTGCTGGCCGACTGCGGGCTCGTGCCCTCGAACAAGGAGGGGCGACGCAAGATCGCCCAGGGCGGCGTGCGCATCGACGGCGAGAGGGCGACCGACCCGAATCTCGAGGTGGCTGCGTCCGACGTCGACGGGCGCACGCTCCAGGTGGGGAAGCGCAGCTGGGCCCGGGTGGTGGTGCGGGCGTAGTGCGGTCGCCCGCGGGAATCAGTTCAGGACGACGAGGGCAAGGATCGCGCCCACGAGCAACAGGATCCCGATCACGGCGATCGCAGTCTTGAGCCAGGCCGGTGCGCCGCCCATGCCCATGGTGTCGAGGATCGCCGAGCGTTCCTCGTGCAGGAGTCGCTCGTTCTCGGTGGCGGTGCCCACCTTGGGCAGGTGCTGGGGGTGCTTGCCCTTGCGTGGCTTCTGACCCTTGGATCCCATCGGCGCGTCACACTAGCTGGCCCAGCGCTCCTCGATGCTGCACCGGCTGGCCTCGGCAGTGGGCTTTCGCTGTCGCGGTCTGCTCAATAGCATTTCGAGATGTCGCGAACTGCGCCGGTGGCGGCGGGGGTCCAGGGGGAGCCGCGTGTCGAGCAGCCACGGAGCACTCGACGCGCCGACATCCAGGGGCTACGCGCCGTCGCGGTCCTGATGGTCGTCGCGTTCCATGCGGGACTCCCGGTCCCGGGCGGGTTCACCGGCGTCGACGTGTTCTTCGTGATCTCGGGCTTCGTGATCATGGGCATGCTGGGACAAGAGCTCGAGACGAGCAGCCGGATCAGCCTTGCCGCCTTCTACGCCCGTCGGATCCGGCGCCTGCTCCCCGCGCTCGCCCTGATGGTCACGGTCGTCGCCGTGCTGTCGCTGTTCCTGCTGAGCCCGCTCCAGCCGAAACAGATGACCGCCAAGACCGGGATCGCGGCGGCGATGTTCGTCGCGAACGTCTTCCTCTACCGGAACCCGTCCGGGTACTTCGATGCCGGACCGACCTCCAACGCCCTGCTGAACACCTGGTCGTTGTCCCTCGAGGAACAGTTTTACCTCGTGTTCCCGGCGCTCGTGCTGGTGGCCTGGATGTTGGGGCGACCATCCGCCGGGAGGCGTACGGGCAACGTGCGCGCCGTTCTGTGGGTGGCGACGCTGGGCTCGTTCGCCCTCTGCGTCGCGTCTACGGGTAGCGCGGCCGGTGCAGAGGTAACCGGCATCGGGGCGCGCTTCGCGTTCTACATGGCGCCCGCTCGGGCCTGGGAGTTCGGTGCGGGCGCGCTTCTCGCCCTCGGCGCCACTCGGGTGTCGCGGCTGCCGACGCGAGCCGCGGTCGTGCTCGGATCCGTCGGCGCCCTCCTCATCGCGTTGGGAGCCGTGAGGATCACCGAGTCGACGCCCTTTCCGGGCTACGCGGCGCTGATCCCCGTCGTCGGTACGTGTCTCGTGCTCGCAGCGGGTACTGCCACCGCCGCCGGGGTCAGCGCCGGGCTTTCCCTGGGTCCCATGACCAGGCTGGGCGATCTCTCCTACAGCTGGTACCTGTGGCACTGGCCGCTGATCGTCTTCGCGCTGGCGGCGTGGCCGGCAGTACCACAGGTGGCCCTTGTTGCAGCCCTCGGATCACTGGTGCCGGCCTGGTGGTCGTACCGATTCCTCGAGAACCCCTTGCGCGGCGACACGCGGATCGTCGGACGTCGTGCGCTCGTCGTGGCCGCGATCTGCGTCTCGGTGCCCGTCCTCGCCTGCGTGGTCCTGGCTCGGACACGCTTGCCGAATCGTTCGTCGGCTACGCAGGCACGGCTCGATGCCCTGACGGAGCGCCATGCCGATGAGCTCCGTGGCTGTGGGGAGGGGCCGTCGCTCGACCAGCTGCCGCCCGCGTGCCGCTGGCCGGTTCGGCAGTCACGCGGCATGGTGCTGCTTGTCGGGGACTCTAACGCGGGCCACTTCACGGAGCCGGCCGCGCGAGGCGCGAACGAAGCCGGCTACACCTTCGAGGTCGCCACCAAGCACGGGTGCCGAATGGCCGACGTGCTCGCCGCGCGCGGGGGTGTCGAGGACCGGGGGTGCCTCGAGTACGTACGCCGGACCGTCGAGCAGATCGAGCGGCGTCGGCCGAGCCTCGTGCTCATCGGCAACTCGTCGCCGGGTCTCGTCTCCTCGAAGGGCGTGACCTTGCAGGATCCCCGCAACGGCGCCTGGGTGGGCTCGACGAACGGGAAGGCGAGGATCTGGGGCCAGGGCTTGGGCCGGGTGCTCGCGGAGCTCGGTGACGAGGGCATCCCGACCGTGGTCCTCCAGACGGTTCCGCAGTTTCCTGACTGGCAGCCGAACTGCGCCGCGATCCGAGTCGAGCTGCGCCCCCGCTCGTGCGGGACCTCTCTCTCACGCGCCCAGGCGGACGAGTACCGTGGACCAGCGCTCGCGGCCGAGCAGCGGGCCGTCGACGGGGTCACGACCGCAAGAGCGATCGACTTCGCGGCCGCGGTCTGCGAGCAGGGTCGATGTGTGACCAACTCCGGTGACCGCTGGTACTACCGTGACCAGTCCCACCTGTCGGTGCGCTTCTCGGTGAGCCTCGCCGACACGATCCGCGGTGTCGTCGAGGACACCGCGACGCACGCCGGCGAATCGGCGGTCGGCAGCGCTACGGCTTGACGGAGCGTTCGGATCCCCGTAGGATGACCGGTCCTGCCCATGAGTGCTCCGAAGGCTTCGGCCGCGAGAGCACCCCGGGTGGGTTGACACGGACGCCCCTCGTTCCCCAGGCCACTCGCGGCCTTCGGGGCCACGGCTCCGAACGAGGGATGGGTGTCAGTCCGGTGCGCCCCCGAACCGCAGGTCGAGCCCAGTGCTCGGCGGTCGGGCGAGGCGCCTGCCGGCAGCGGCTCCTTGAAAACGGAACAGTGATGCACAAAAGTCAGTGCGGGCATCGCGCACTGGGTGCTGGTCGTTCGCGGCCTGGGCCCGGAGCGGAGATGTTCGAAACGTCAATGCCCGGCGGGCACCTCAGGGTGCCTGCCGAGCCAGTTGCCGGCGGGGTGTCAGTTACCCGGTCGGCAGCTCTTCAACCCAGATCGAAGGACGGTCCGAGGCGCTTGCGCTCCGGGCCGACCAAGATCTCGACGGAGAGTTTGATCCTGGCTCAGGACGAACGCTGGCGGCGCGCTTAACACATGCAAGTCGAACGAGAAGCCCGGGCTTGCCCGGGTGGACAGTGGCGAACGGGTGCGTAACACGTGAGCAACCTGCCCCGAAGACCGGGACAACACCGGGAAACCGGTGCTAATACCGGATGCCCTCACCACCTCGCATGGGGAGGTGAGGAAATGGATTCCGCTTCGGGATGGGCTCGCGGCCTATCAGCTTGTTGGTGGGGTAACGGCCCACCAGGGCGACGACGGGTAGCTGGTCTGAGAGGATGTCCAGCCACACTGGGACTGAGACACGGCCCAGACTCCTACGGGAGGCAGCAGTGGGGAATCTTGCGCAATGGGCGAAAGCCTGACGCAGCGACGCCGCGTGCGGGATGAAGGCCTTCGGGTTGTAAACCGCTTTCAGCAGGGACGATTGTGACGGTACCTGCAGAAGAAGCCCCGGCCAACTACGTGCCAGCAGCCGCGGTGATACGTAGGGGGCAAGCGTTGTCCGGATTTATTGGGCGTAAAGAGCTCGTAGGCGGTTTGGTAAGTCGGGTGTGAAATCTCCACGCTCAACGTGGAGGGGCCACCCGATACTGCCATGACTGGAGTCCGGTAGAGGAGTGCGGAATTCCCGATGTAGCGGTGAAATGCGCAGAGATCGGGAGGAACACCCGTAGCGAAGGCGGCACTCTGGGCCGGTACTGACGCTGAGGAGCGAAAGCGTGGGGAGCAAACAGGATTAGATACCCTGGTAGTCCACGCCGTAAACGTTGGGCACTAGGTGTGGGACTCTATCGACGGGTTCCGTGCCGTAGCTAACGCATTAAGTGCCCCGCCTGGGGAGTACGGCCGCAAGGCTAAAACTCAAAGGAATTGACGGGGGCCCGCACAAGCGGCGGAGCATGTGGCTTAATTCGATGCAACGCGAAGAACCTTACCTGGGTTGAACTATGCAGGAAAAGCCGTAGAGATACGGTGTCCTTCGGGGCCTGCGATAGGTGGTGCATGGCTGTCGTCAGCTCGTGTCGTGAGATGTTGGGTTAAGTCCCGCAACGAGCGCAACCCCTATCCCATGTTGCCAGCGGGTAATGCCGGGGACTCGTGGGAGACTGCCGGTGCCAAACCGGAGGAAGGTGGGGACGAGGTCAAGTCCTCATGCCCCTTACGTCCAGGGCTGCACACATGCTACAATGGCCAGTACAAAGGGTTGCTACTTTGCGAAAAGACGCCAATCCCAAAAAGCTGGTCTCAGTTCGGATCGCAGTCTGCAACTCGACTGCGTGAAGTCGGAGTCGCTAGTAATCGCAGATCAGCATTGCTGCGGTGAATACGTTCCCGGGCCTTGTACACACCGCCCGTCACACCACGAAAGTTGGTAACACCCGAAGCCGGTGGCCCAACCCTTTGGGAGGGAGCCGTCGAAGGTGGGATCAGCGATTGGGGTGAAGTCGTAACAAGGTAGCCGTACCGGAAGGTGCGGCTGGATCACCTCCTTTCTAAGGAGCGACACACTTTTCACCTCTCACGATGTGGAAGCTCCTACGTCGATCACTGGCCGAGTCGTCGATTCGGATCACCGAACGGCCCTTCGGGGCGCTAGTAGGACCGTCTCGCCGGCGCGGCGTCACTGTTCCGTTTTGAGGGAGCTGCGCCCCGTCGCTTCGGCGACGGTACAGCTGTCTCTCGAGGCACCTCGCCGTCAACCTTCTCCGTGCTCGATCTCGAGCGCGACGTGAGTGCGGCCTGCCTCGAATCGCCCCTTGAGAGCTGAAGAGCGAGCACGAGCATCTTGATGAACAGTGCAAGGAGTTATCCCAAGCTATGAAGAGCCAACGGTGGATGCCTTGGCGCCAGATGCCGATGAAGGACGTGGGTGGCTGCGAAAAGGTACGGGGAGCTGTCGACCGAGCTTTGATCCGTACATCTCCGAATGGGGAAACCCGGCTGGGGTCATGCCCAGTCACTCTGGCCTGAACACATAGGGTCAGAGAGGGAACCGGGGGAACTGAAACATCTCAGTACCTCGAGGAAGAGAAAACAACCGTGACTCCCTGAGTAGCGGCGAGCGAAACGGGAAGAGCCCAAACCGTCGTAGTGGCACAGCCTGCCGGCGATGCTGCGACGGGGTTGTGGGACCTATCAGGAGGAACGGCAGATCCTCCAGGGAGTTATCAAGTCACCGGGTAGTGGAAGCGCTCTGGAAAGGCGCGCCGCAGAGGGTAATGGCCCCGTACACGAAATCCGAGTGACCTCCCGATGGTGTTCCCAAGTAGTGCAGGATCTGGGAAAGCCCGCACGAATCTGCGAGGACCACCTCGTAAGGCTAAGTACACGCTGGCGACCGATAGTGCACGAGTACCGTGAGGGAAGGGTGAAAAGTACCCCGGGAGGGGAGTGAAATAGAACCTGAAACCGTTGGCTTACAAGCAGTCAGAGCCGGCTTGTCCGGTGATGGCGTGCCTTTTGAAGAATGAGCCGGCGAGTTACCGTTCGTGGCGAGGTTAACCCGAGAGGGGAAGCCGGAGCGAAAGCGAGTCTGAACAGGGCGTTCAGTCGCGGACGGTAGACCCGAAGCCGAGTGATCTATCCATGGGCAGGCTGAAGCGAGGGTAAGACCTCGTGGAGGGCCGAACCCACCAAGGTTGAAAACTTGGGGGATGACCTGTGGATAGGGGTGAAAGGCCAAGCAAACTCGGTGATAGCTGGTTCTCCCCGAAATGCATTTAGGTGCAGCGTCGTGTGTTCAGTGTCGGAGGTAGAGCACTGGATGGTCTAGGGGGCCTACAAGCTTACCGAAATCAACCAAACTCCGAATGCCGATACTCCAAAGCACGGCAGTGAGACCATGGGGGATAAGCTTCATGGTCGAGAGGGAAACAGCCCAGAACGCCAGCTAAGGCCCCTAATTCTGTGCTCAGTGGCAAAGGATGTGGGATTGCCCAGACAGCCAGGAGGTTGGCTTAGAAGCAGCCACCCTTGAAAGAGTGCGTAACAGCTCACTGGTCGAGTGATCCTGCGCCGATAATGTAACGGGGCTCAAGCACAGAGCCGAAGCTGCGTCAGCAGTAATGCTGGGTAGGGGAGCGTCGATCTCTGCAGTGAAGCGGTGGGGGAACCCCCCGTGGAGCGAGGTCGAGTGCGAATGCCGGTATGAGTAGCGAACGAGGGGGGAGGAACCCCTCCGCCGAATGCCCAAGGGTTCCTGGGGAAGGCTCATCCGCCCAGGGTTAGTCGGGAGCTAAGGCGAGGCCGAAAGGCGTAGTCGATGCACAACAGGTCGACATTCCTGTACCACCGTGTCCGCGCCAACCCCTAAGGGGTGCGATTCGGGGCTGCTCTTCGGAGCGAACCGATCCCAAACCCCGGTGGGTAGCGATGGGGGAACGCAGGAGGGTAGGTCTACCGGGCGTTGGTTGTCCCGGAGCAAGCAGGTAGGAGGATCGGTAGGCAAATCCGCCGGTCAACTCCGAGATGTGATGCCGAACCGCTTCAGGTGAAGTGACCAGTCCCATGCTGTCGAGAAAAGCCTCTAGTGAGCTGACACGGTGCCCGTACCCCAAACCGACTCAGGTGGGCACGTAGAGAATACGAAGGCGATCGGGAGAACTCTGGTTAAGGAACTCGGCAAATTGCCCCCGTAACTTCGGGAGAAGGGGGGCCTCAGTAGGGTGAAGGGCCTCGCGCCCAGAGCCCGAGGAGGCCGCAGAGACCAGGGCCAAGCGACTGTTTACTAAAAACACAGGAGCGTGCGAAGTCGCAAGACGATGTATACGCTCTGACGCCTGCCCGGTGCCGGAAGGTTACGCGGAGGGGTTAGTCGCAAGACGAAGCTCTGAAGCTAAGCCCCGGTAAACGGCGGCCGTAAGGACAATTGCGGCTCTCGGGGAGCGATCCTCGAGAACAAACTCCGCTAAATGCTGGAAACCCCGAGTATCCGTCGGTACTCACGAAGTACGTGAGTGACAATCCGTACGGTGCGGACAATCAGCAGGAAAGGCTCGGCTCGCGGTTTCGTCTCACCACACTGCTGACGTCGACTTCGACGAAACGCCGGCAGGAGACGAGCATCGCGACTCGAGAATCCTCAGAGGCCATACGCGGAGCTCCCTCGTCGAAGCGGGGGAAGAAGAGATGGTCCACGCCTCACAGCGATGTGGGGATTCCGTGAACTATAACGGTCCTAAGGTAGGAATCCCTCTCAGCAGGCAGAGAGGTGCTGCCCCGCTCATAGGTGACTATGAGATGAGCAGTCGGCTATTTGCTGGAAAACCCGGTGGATCTTCCACTACTTGGTCTCCAGTGTCGTACCCCCTTCGTACGGTGGGCGACATGGACGCCAGTGACAATGTGAGAAGTGCGGAAAACCAGCAGGAAAGACTCTTCACCATCGAATGGCTCGTGGGTTTCGTGGATGGCGAGGGCTGTTTCAGCGTTCCCATCTACCGCAACCCGACAATGCGACTTGGATGGCAAGCGAAACCAACGTTCGCTGTCGTCCAGGGAGAGTCAAGTCGGGATGTGCTCGAAGCGATGGTTCCGTTCTTCGGATGCGGCAAGGTCTACAGCAACCGGAGAAACGACAACCATCGAGAAGATCTCGCCAGCTACCAGGTCTTTAGGTTCCACGACCTGCGCGACGTGATCGTTCCGTTCTTCGAGGCGAACCCATTGCGAACGGCGAAGCGAGACAACTTCACCAAGTTCGCTCGGGTCGTCGAACTGATGGATCTTCGCCGGCACCTGACGGTGCCCGGTCTCATCGAGATCGCGGAGATCGCCCAGACGATGAACTTCCGGAAGCAATCCGAGGTGTTGAGAATCCTCAGAGACCATACGCCGACCCTCTTTCCCGTCTCGGGGAAAGAAGAAGAGATGGTCCGAGCCCTGCGGCGACGTAGGGAGGTTGACGGCAACGATCAACCCGCCCGCTCAGGTACGCCACCTGAGAAGGTCAATAAGTAACAGCCACTCAGCGAAATTCCTTGTCGGGTAAGTTCCGACCTGCACGAATGGCGTAACGACTTGGCTACTGTCTCAACCAGAGACCCGGCGAAATTGCACGACGAGTAAAGATGCTCGTTTCCCGCAGAAGGACGGAAAGACCCCGTGGACCTTTACTACAATTTGATGTTGGGTTCTGACAGATGCTGTGTAGGATAGGTGGGAGACTTGGAAGCTGGGGCGTCAGCCTCGGTGGAGTCAACCTTGAAATACCACCCTTCATGTGTTGGGGCTCTAACCCAGGCCCGTGAATCCGGGTCGGGGACAGCGTCAGGTGGGTAGTTTGACTGGGGCGGTCGCCTCCTAAAGCGTAACGGAGGCGCCCAAAGGTTCCCTCAGCCTGGTTGGCCATCAGGCGTCGAGTGCAAAGACACAAGGGAGCTTGACTGCGAGACCTACAGGTCGAGCAGGTGCGAAAGCAGGGCTTAGTGACCCGGTCGTGGCATGTGGAAGCGCGATCGATCAACGGATAAAAGGTACCCCGGGGATAACAGGCTTATCTTCCCCAAGAGTCCACATCGACGGGAAGGTTTGGCACCTCGATGTCGGCTCGTCGCATCCTGGGGGTGAAGCATCTCCCAAGGGTTGGGCTGTTCGCCCATTAAAGCGGTACGCGAGCTGGGTTTAGAACGTCGCGAGACAGTGGATTCCGCGCTGTCTATAAATTCGGCTATTTGCTGGAAACACCGAGAATCCTGCACTACGAAGTCCGTGCATTTACGGATTAGTGACAATGTGTCAGGTGCGGTCAATCAGCAGGAAAGGCTCGATGCCTCGATCCCGAGGCCGGTCGAGAATCCTCAGAGACCATACGCCGAACGCCATCGGAGTCATCGGTGGTGAAGAGATGGTCCGACCTGCATGGCGACATGCAGAGTCAGGCAGAAATGACCTGGCCCTCGCACGACGATCGGTGGTGCGGGTGTAACAGAAGTGTCGGTCCCTATCCTCTGTGGGCGTAGGAGATTTGAGGGGAGCTGTCCCTAGTACGAGAGGACCGGGACGGACGCAGCTCTCGTGTGCCAGTTGTCCTGCCAAGGGCACGGCTGGTTGGCGACCTGCGGAATGGATAAGCGCTGAAAGCATCTAAGCGCGAAGCCGGCCCCGAGATGAGATCTCCCACTGGAGAACCAGGTAAGGCCCCTGGCCGACGACCAGGTTGATAGGCCGGACGTGCACGCACGGTGACGTGTTCAGCCGACCGGTACTAATCGGCCGAGGGCTTGGGATCTTCTTGCTCTTGTTGCGCATCCGTTCGAAGGATCGGATCGCAGCGTGGTGCTCGTGCTCGCTCTTCAACGCTCACGTGGCGCGTTGACAAGGATTTGAAAACTTGGAGACGGAGCGACTCCGAAGGAGCGGTGCCGGGTACCCCGGCGCCGAGCGGAGTCGACCGTCGAGATGTTCCGGTGGCACTAGCGGCGGGGAAACACCCGTTCCCATTCCGAACACGGCAGTGAAGACCGCCAGCGCCGATGGTACTTAGGGGGAGACCCCTCGGGAGAGTAGGTCGTCGCCGGGCTTTCTCGCACGGAGCGCCCTCACTTCGAGGGCGCTTCGTCGCGTTCGGACACGCGCACCTCGTACGCTCGGCTCCCATGAGTCCGCCTTCCGATCGACGACGCGCGCCTGCGCAACGGTCTGCGCGACGTCCCGCGCCGTCACGCGACCGGGCGATGGAGGGCGGTTTCGGGCCCTACGGTGCGCCGCAGCCGCCAACGCGCGAGCGGCGACCCGACCAGGACGTCGAACGACCGGCGCGGCCGTCCCGACTTCGAGTGAAGGGGGAGCGTCGTCCGAGTGGCGCAGTGGCCAAGCGTGCGCGTCGCGCAACGCCGCAGCCCACGCGCACCCGGCGCAAGCGGCGCGCACCGTCCGACGTGGAGACCGAGATCCTTCGCCTTGGTGGCAAGGAGCGCGGGCCCAAGCTGCTGAGCCAGCTCATGCAGGCGGCCGACGCGTTCTCGGAAGGTCGCGACCGCGATGCGCTCCCGATCGCCCGACGCGTGCGCAACGCGCTGCCCGACTCGCCGACGACGCGTGAGCTCAGCGGACTGATCCAGTACCGGACCGGCAACTACCGCGCCGCGGCGAAAGACCTCGAGGAGTTCATCCGACTCACCGACGCCGTGGAGCAGCACCCCGTCCTCATGGACTGCTACCGCGCCCAGAAGCGATGGAACAAGATCGACGAGCTCTGGGAAGACCTCGCGGCGACGTCACCATCCGCGGAGCTCGTGACCGAAGGGCGCATCGTCGCCGCTGGTGCGAAGGCCGACCACGGCGATCTGCCTGGGGCGATTGCCATGCTGGCCAAGAAGGCGAAAGCCGTGAAGCAGCCCCGCGACTACCACCTGCGCCTCTGGTACGCGCTGGCCGACCTCGAGGAACGCGCCGGGAACCTCGCCCGGGCCCGTGAGCTGTTCGGCCGCATCAAGCGTCACGATGCCGACTTCGCCGACGTCACCGCCCGAGCTGCCGCCCTGCGCTGACCGTCACACCCCCTTCGTACGCTCCTTTTCGACTTCCCCGTCAGCCGAGCGCTCGCGCTCGCCATCCCCCACGGAGGAAGCCATGTCCACCTCAGTCACCACCAACGGCGACGTGCCGACGGTGAACCTCGTCGTCCTCAGAGGCGTCGCGTCGGCGCCGCCCGAGCTCCGCACGCTGAAGTCCGGCCGTCGACTCGCCACCATCTCGGTGCGCGTCCACTCGGTCGACCCCGGCTCGACGTCAGTGCCGGTCGCAGTGCGGGAACCACCGGCGTGGGTCGAGGACCTCGACGAAGGCGCGCCCCTCGTCGTCGTCGGCGCGCTCCGGCGGCGCTTCTTCAGGAACCAAGCCGGCGGGACCGGCGCGCGGGTCGAGGTCGAAGCCCGAGCGATCGGGCGCGGCCCCGACCGGCGCCGCCTCGACCGCGCCCGCCAGCGGGCCGAGGACGAGCTCGACGGACTGGAATGACCGACAACGGCCCTCGGCCCCACGCGGATCCAAGTTGCCCGCGCGCCCGTCCTAGACTTGACCTTCGGGCGGCGTGGGGCAGCAGGATCGCTCGCGCACCGGACAACGGAGTCGAGGCCCGAAGCGAGGGACGTGTGACGGCGGAGACCACACAGCTGAAGCCCGAGAGCCTCGAAGAGGTTGTCATCCGCTTTGCGGGTGACTCGGGCGACGGCATGCAGCTGACGGGCGACCGCTTCACCGACGTCAGCGCCGTCTTCGGCAACGACCTCGCCACTCTCCCGAACTTCCCGGCCGAGATCCGCGCACCCGCCGGCACCATCGCCGGTGTCTCGTCGTTCCAGGTGCACATCTCCGACCACGAGATCCTGACGCCGGGCGACGCGCCGAACGTGCTCGTCGCGATGAACCCCGCCGCGCTCAAGGCGAACCTCTCCGAGCTGATTCCCGGCGGCACCCTGCTCGTCAACTCCGACACCTTCGAGGAGCGCAACCTCACCAAAGCTGGCTACCAAGCGAGTCCGCTCGAAGACGGCACGCTCGCCGCGTTCCGCGTGATCCAGGTTCCGATGACCACCCTCACGCTCGAGAGCACCAAGGAGCTCGGCGTGAAGCCGCGGGACGCCGAACGGTCAAAGAACTTCTTCGCACTCGGTCTCGTGTCGTGGATGTACACCCGACCGACCGACGACACGATCCAGTGGATCGAGGACAAGTTCGCCAACAAGGAGCTCGTGAAGGCCGCCAACCTCGCGGCCTTCAAAGCCGGCTACAACTTCGGCGAGACGGCCGAGCTGTTCGACCACGCGTATGCGATCGCACCGGCCCGACTCGCACCCGGCCGCTACCGCAACATCACGGGCAACACCGCGGTGTCGTACGGGCTCATCGCGGCTGCGCAGCAGGCCAAGCTGCCGCTCACATACGCGTCGTACCCGATCACTCCAGCGAGCGACATCCTTCACGAGCTCGCGAGCCACAAGAACTTCTGTGTGCGCACGCTGCAGGCGGAAGACGAGATCGCTGCGGTCAACGTCGCGATCGGCGCGTCGTTCACCGGGCACCTCGGCGTCACCGCCACGAGCGGTCCGGGCGTCGACCTCAAGTCCGAAGGGATCGGTCTCGCGGTCAGCCTCGAGCTACCGCTGATCATCGTCGACGTGCAGCGCGGCGGCCCCAGCACCGGTCTGCCCACCAAGACCGAGCAGTCCGACCTTCTTCTTGCGATGTACGGGCGCCACGGCGAGGCTCCGCTGCCGATCGTCGCCGCCCGGTCGCCAAGCCACTGCTTCGACGCAACGATCGAGGCCGCCCGCTTGGCGCTCAAGTACCGGACGCCGGTCATCCTCCTTTCTGACGGCTACCTCGCCAATGGTGCCGAGCCATGGCTGCTGCCGGACGTCGACGCGCTGCCCGACGTCTCGGTGCCGTTCGCGACCGAGCCCAACCACACCGACGACGACGGCACGAAGCACTTCTGGCCGTATCTGCGCGACCCCGAGACGCTCGCTCGTCCGTGGGCGATTCCCGGCACGCCCGGCCTCCAGCACCGCATCGGTGGACTCGAGAAAGAGGACGGCACGGGGAACGTCAACTACGACCCCGAGAACCACGAGTACATGGTGCGGCTGCGCGCACAGAAGATCGCCGGCATTGCCAACGACATCGCACCGGTGGAGGTCGACGACCCATCGGGCAACGCGTCCGTGCTGGTGATCGGCTGGGGGAGCACGTACGGCTCGATCCAGCAGGCGGCGCGTGACGCACGCGAGTCGGGGGTCGAGGTTGCGACCGCGCACCTCATCCACCTCAACCCGTTCCCGGCGAACCTCGGCGAGGTGTTGAAGAAGTACGACCGCGTGCTCGTGCCCGAGATGAACCTCGGTCAGCTCGTGAAGCTGATCCGTGGCGACTTCCTCGTCGATGCCGTGAGCCTCACCAAGGTCCAAGGAGTGCCGTTCCGTGCGTCGGAGATCGAACAAGCCATCAGGGAGCTAGCCAAGTGAGCGCCGAATGAGCGAGGAAGGGACGGCCGTCAAGCTCGGCCGCAAGGACTTCCAGTCCGACCAAGAAGTCCGCTGGTGCCCGGGGTGCGGCGACTACTCGATCCTCGCCGCCATGCAGCTCTTCCTGCCGGAAGTCGGTGTGAAGCCCGAGAACATGGTGTTCGTGTCAGGCATCGGTTGCGCGGCGCGCTTCCCCTATTACATGAACGTGTACGGCATGCACGGCATCCACGGCCGCGCGCCGGCACTCGCGACGGGCGTGGCACTGGCGAGGCCGGATCTCGACGTGTGGGTGATCACCGGCGACGGCGACTCGCTGTCGATCGGCGGCAACCACCTCATCCACGCGCTGCGCCGCAATGTGAACATGAAGATCATCGTGTTCAACAACCAGATCTACGGACTCACGAAGGGTCAGTACTCGCCGACGAGCGAGGTCGGGAAGGTCACCAAGTCGTCACCGTTCGGGTCGCTCGACACACCGTTCAACCCGCTGTCGGTCGCGCTCGGCGCCGAGGGCACGTTCGTTGCCCGCACCCACGACATGGACCGCGCCCACATGGTGGAGATCTTCCGCCGCGCGCACGATCACCAGGGGACGGCGTTCGTCGAGCTCTACCAGAACTGCAACGTCTTCAACGACGGTGCATTCGAGGCGATCACCGGCAAAGAAGTCCGGTCCGACATGCTCATCGACCTCAAGCACGGTGAGCCGATCCGCTTCGGCGCCGACGGAAGCAAGGGCGTGGTCCTCAACCAGTTCGGTGAGTGCGAGATCGCCGACGTCGCCGAGGTCGGTGAGGACCGGCTCCTCGTGCACGACGAGCACCGCGAAGACCCAACACTCGCGTTCGCGCTCTCACGGCTCGCCGACCGGCCGACCACTCCTACGCCCATCGGCGTGTTCCGCGACGTGCAGCGCCCGTCCTACGAGGCCGAAGTGCAACGCCAGCTCGTCATCTCGTCCGAGAAGCAAGGCCCACCCGACCTCGGAGCGCTGCTCGGCGCCGGCGCCACTTGGGACGTTTCTTGACGAGGGGGGCAGGCCCCCCTCGACGGCTCCCCCCACGCGACTCCGTCCACGACTAGGTGGTTGACGGGCGGGCAAGCCGCCCGCCGGGCGCGCCGATCGCGTCCGTCACTCATCCAAGGTTCGGAAGACCATCCCGGTTCGCGGCTTGGGGTTGAAGAACGTGGTCTTCTCGGGCATCTTCACGCCCGCGACGGCGGCCTCGCGGATCTGAGCGACCGTCACCGGTTCGAGCAGCACCACGCCGTCGGCCGTGCCCTTGTCGACGAGCGACGCGCACGTCGCCGCGTCGTCGCGGTAGGACAGCTCCAGGTCGCCAAGACCCGGTCGCACCCCGAGATCGAAGCGCACCGCGTCGACGCCGTGCAGCACGTCGGGGACATCAGTGAGATGTGCCTCGATGTGGTCCTCTTCGAGGTGCAAGAGCGCGAAGCCGTCGCGATCCACGAATCCAAGCGCGCCGTCCTCGAGCATGCGCATGCGAAGGTCGTGCAGGGTGTCGGGACCGGTGTCGAACGGCTCAACCTGCACATCGGAGTGGGCGGCAAGACGCTCCCGAGCGTGCGCACCCCCGTGGAGGAGTCGGTGGATCGCGTGTACGCAGAGCTCGTCTTCGGTGAGCTCGACGACGAACGCCATGATCGACTCGCAGCCGGGAGAATCACTGGCTTCGGCTCGGTAGTTGCAGGCGGTCTCGAACCGGTGATGCCCGTCGGCGATGACCACCGGCGCCGACCGGATGACGGCGCGCACCGCGTCGACACGGTCGGGAGGCAAGGGACAGAGCTCGTGCACGGTGCCGCCGGCATCGACGGCCTTCACGGTGGAGGCGGGATCGAGCTCGCCGATCGCCGCGGTCAGCCCGTCGGCGAGCGACAGCCCCCAGATCGGGTCGAGGTTCGCCCGCGTTTCGCGCAGCAGCGCGAGGCGATCGGACTTCGCCTTCGGCAACGTCCGTTCATGAGGGAGCACGTCGCCCTCGCCCGGTGTCTCGGGAAGCTGGAGTGCGCCGATCACGCCCAGGGTGTGGCGCGGCACCGCGTCTACCTCGTAGCGCATGCGGTACGCGTAGAGCCGTGGTTCGGTGTCGCGCTCCAACACGCCGTCGGCTGCCCACGACTGCAAGCACTTGGCGGCCCGGTCGTACCCGTCGTCACCCTCGTAATGGCGCGGCAGGATCAGCTGCACGGCGTTGTGCTCATGCGACCGCTCGAGCTTGGTGCGCTCGTCGTCGTCGATGACGTCGTATGGGGGAGCCGTGATCTCGCTCAGCTCGTCGGCCGCGGCGTAGCGGAGGGCACGGAACGGGAACAGCTCAGGCAACGGCGCGGTTCGCTTTCTTCGGGTCGGGCCGCGTCAGTCTCGCATACGGTCTCGCGAGCATTCCGCACCCGCACGTCCGTGATCATGAGGAACCGAGAGAGAAGAATCGAGATGATGAGGGACCAGTCCGCATCGGCGTCGGGGGCAGAGGCGTACGACGCGTTTGAAGAAGGAAGTCGACTGCTGGCCACCGATAACCCACACGCGGCCGCGGTCGCGCTCGAGCGAGCCCGCGAGATCGAGCCCGAGAAGGGGTCGATCCGCGAAGCGCTCGGTCGCGCCTACTTCGGTAGCGGACGCTTTCCCGCGGCGCGCTCCGAGTTCGCCCACGCCGTCGAGCTCGATCCGGTCAACGACTACGCCCACTTCGGATTGGGCCTGTCGTTGATGCGGGTCGGTGACCGCACCGGCGCACGTCGTCATCTCAAGCTGGCGGTCGCGATGCGTCCGCTCGAGGAGTACCGCAAGGCTCTCGCGCTGGTTGCCGAGCCCGCCTGAGGTGACCGGTTCCGCGTCGCCGACGCCGGTCGTCTGCTGTGACCTCGATGGTGTGATCTGGCGGGGCGACGAGCCGATTCCAGCCGCGATCGAGGGGGTGACCGAGCTGTGCGCCGCCGGCGTTCGGGTGGGCTTCGTCTCGAACAACTCGAGCCAGCCGATCGCCGACGTCGTGGCCAAGCTCGAACGCTGCGGGATCGACGCTGACGGGGACGACGTGGTCACCAGCGCGCTCGCTGCGGCCGCGCTGCTGCGCGATGGGCTCGCGCCGGGTTCGCGGGTCCTCGCCTGCGCGGGACCGGGCGTCGTGCAGGCGCTCCTCGAGGTCGGGCTCGAACCGGTGGACCGCCCACCGGCGGCCGCCGTCGTCGTGGGCTTCCATCGCAACTTCGACTTCGACGAGCTCGACCGGGCTTCGAGTGCGATCCGGGACGGCGCCCGCTTCGTCGCGGCCAACCTCGACGCCACCTATCCGGTACCGGGCGGGTTGATGCCCGGGTCGGGAGCGATCGCGGCTGCGGTTGCGACTGCATCGGGACGTTCACCCGAGGTTGCGGGCAAGCCGGAGCCTCCGATGGTCGCGCTCGTGCGCGAGCGGTTCGGAAACAACGGGATCGTGGTGGGCGATCGGCCGTCGTCCGACGGCGCGCTCGCGGCTGCGCTCGGTTGGCCGTTCGCGCTCGTGCTCACCGGAGTGAGCGCAGCGATTGCCCCGCCGGGTGGCGAAGCGATCCCTGATCCACCACCGCCGTACGTGGGCGAGGACCTTGGCGCTCTCGTTCCGTCATTGCTGGCCGCGCTCGCGGCCCGGACGTAGCCTGGTCCGTGTCTCGCCATCGCCTCGATGCCGAGCTCGTGCGCCGTGGACTCGTCGCCAGCCGCGCCCGAGCGACCGAGGTCATCGCCGCGGGACGAGTTGTCGTCGGGGGCGCGCCGGCCACGAGTGCGGCGCGACGCGTGAGCACGGCCGAGTCGATCTCCGTCGAAGGACCACCGCCACCGTTCGTCTCTCGCGGTGGCAAGAAGCTTGCCCACGCGCTCGATGCGTTCGCGCTCGATGTGAACGGCAAACGGTGCCTCGATGCTGGCGCGTCAACGGGCGGATTCACCGATTGCCTGCTCCAACACGGCGCGACGCGCGTGTACTCGGTCGACGTCGGTCGCGGGCAGCTCGCGTGGTCACTGCGTCAGGATCCGCGTGTCCAGGTCCTCGAGCGGACCAACGTACGAACCCTCGAGCCAGATCAGATCGATGGCTTCGTGCCCATCGCCGTCGCCGACCTGTCGTTCATCTCCTTGCTCACCGTCGCGCCCGCGCTCGTGCGTTGCATCGCAACCGACGGTGAGCTCGTCCTGCTGCTCAAGCCGCAGTTCGAGGCCGGTCGCTCCCGCATCGGCCGAAAAGGCGTGATCACCGATCCACAGGTCCACGCTGAAGTGCTCCTCGAAGTCACCACCGGGCTCGTCGAGCAGGGGATCGTCACCGTCGACATCGTCGAGTCCCCGTTGCTCGGTGCCGAAGGGAACCGGGAGTTCCTGCTGCACGGCCGTCGGGACGGCGCGGTCGTGCCGACGGACCGCTTGCTGGCGCTGGCGGGCGCGTCATGAGCCGCCAGAAGGTGAGCGTCGTAGGGCTCGTGCCGCACCGCGACCGAGCCCATGCGCACCAGATGGCGCGCCGTGCAGCCGGCTGGCTGGTCGAGCACGGCATCGAGGTCCGGGTCGAGCAAGCAGACGCGGCTGCGAGTGGGCTCAACGAGTACGCGACGGACGTCGACGCGTTCGTGCGCGGCATGGACTTGGTCGTCTCGCTCGGAGGCGACGGAACCATGCTGCGATCCGTCGACCTCGTGTACGAGACCGGCGCCGCGGTGCTCGGCGTCAACATCGGGCAGATGGGATACCTCGCCGAGGTCGAGCCCACGGACCTCGAAGACGCGCTCGCACGCGTGTTGGCTGGGGACTTCGAGATCGACGAGCGCATGGTGGTCGAAGTCGTCGTCGGATCCGACTCCGCCGCCGCGGGACGGTGGTGGGCCCTCAACGAGGCGGTGATCGAGAAGACCCGCGCCGGTCGGCTCGTCCGGCTCGATGTCGCGATCAACGGCACCTTCTTCACGACGTACGCCGCCGATGGTGTGATCGTCGCGACCCCGACGGGGTCGACCGCGTACTCGTTCTCGGCGCGTGGACCGATCGTCTCGCCGCGACACCGTTGTCTCCTGCTCACACCGGTGTCACCGCACATGCTGTTCGATCGATCGCTCGTACTCGATGCGGATGAGGAGCTGCGGTTCACCATCGTCGACGAGCGCGACGTCATCCTCACGCTTGATGGTCGCGAGCTCGGCATCCTCGATTCGGGCGACACGGTCACCTGCACCGCGGGGCCGAAGCCGGCACGCATGGTGACGTTCGGCCCGCGGGACTTCCACCAGATCCTCAAGGCCAAGTTCGGCCTTTCGGATAGGTGAGGACGGACCGCTAGGCATGCTGCGCGAGCTGCACGTGACCGAACTCGGCATCGTCGACGACGTGACCGTGCTCGTGAGCCCAGGTTCCACCGCGATCACCGGCGAGACGGGAGCAGGAAAGACGTTGCTCGTCGAAGCCATCGAGCTGCTCCTCGGCGCGCGTGCCGACGCCACGCTCGTGCGGCAAGGTGCGTCCGAGGCCCGCGTCGAAGGGCGCTTCGAGGCGCCGGACGGCAGTGAAGTGGTCCTGGCCCGAGTGCTTCCGCATGACGGGCGTGCCCGTGCCTATGTCGACGGACGACTCGCGACTGTGGCCGAGGTGGCCGAGGTGGGAAGCGCTCTCGTCGACCTGCACGGACAGAACGCACATCAATCCCTGCTGCAACCGGCGGTGCAACGCGGCGCGCTCGACCGCTACGCCGGGAGTCCCGCGCTCGATACCAAGACCGCGCTACGCCAGGCCCGCGAGGAAGCACGCCAGATCGAGGTCGAGCTCGCCGAGCTCGGCGGTGACGAACGCTCCCGCGCCCGCGAGCTCGACCTGCTCCGCTTCCAGATCGAAGAGATCGACGGCGCCGAGATCGCCGACACCAGTGAAGAGGTGACGCTCGAGGCCGAGGAAGCGCTGCTTGCCGACGCCGTCTCACATCGTGAGGCCCTGCGTCAAGCATTTGGCGCGATCGAGGGATCCGGACTCGATGCGGTCGGTCGCGCGGTGTCGTCGCTTGGCGATCGCGCGCCATTCACCGATCTTGCCGACCGCCTTCGGGCCGCGCAGGCCGAGCTAGCCGATCTCGAGAGAGAGCTGCGGTTGGCCACCGACCGAGTGAGCGAGGACCCCGCTCGGCTCGAGCAGGTCCGTACCCGCCGGCAACGCCTTCGCGACCTGTGCCGCAAGTACGGCGAGACCCTCGCGGATGTCGTCACCTACGCGGATGAGACGCGCCGACGTCTCTCGGAGTTGGAGGGCTTCGAAGCACGCGCCGCCGAGCTCGAGGCGCGGAGGGAAGCTGCGAACGAACGCGCTCGTGATGCTGCCAGCGCGCTGAGCACTGCGCGTCAGCGTGCTGCCGCGCCGCTCGCCGAGGAAGTGACGACACACCTGCGAGAGCTCGCCATGCCTGCGGCACACCTCGAAGTGCTCGTCGAACCAGGCGCGCTGACCGACGACGGTGCCGACGACATCACGTTCCTCCTCGCCCCCAACCCCGGTGAGCCGCCGAAGCCGCTCGCGAAGGCCGCGAGTGGCGGCGAGCTGTCACGTGCGATGCTGGCGTTGCGGCTGGTGCTCTCCGAGGCGCCGCCGACGTTGGTGTTCGACGAGGTCGACGCCGGCATCGGTGGTGAAGCCGGCATCGCGGTAGGCCGCTTGCTGGCTGATCTCGGGAAACGTCACCAGGTGCTGTGCGTGACGCACTTGGCCCAGGTCGCCGCCTTCGCCGACGCGCAGGTGGTCGTCGAGAAGCGAGAGGAGGGCGGTCGCACCGTGGCGAGCGCCACACCCGTCGAGGCCGATGCACGCGTCCTCGAGCTCTCGCGGATGCTCGCGGGTGTGGGCGAGTCGAACCACGCACGCAGTCACGCGGCCGAGCTGCTCGAGCGCGCCGCGCAACGACGTCCCGAAGTGACCCAATGATCGCCCGCCTCTTGCAACGTCGTCGTCCCGTCGCCGCGCACATCGTGGTCGGACCGGCGAGGGTCGACCGCCGGACGAAAGAGCTCGTCAAGCGGCTCGAGCCTGGAGACATCGCGGTCATCAACCACGAGGACCTCGATGGAGTCGCCGCCGACGGGTTGGTGTTGGGCGGCGCCGCCGCCGTCATCAACGCGGCACCATCGATCTCAGGGCGGTACCCCAACCTCGGGCCGCGTCGGCTGCTCGAAGCCGGGATCCCGCTGATCGACGGGGTGGGTGTCGAGGTGATGGACACGGTGCGCGAAGGCGAGACATTGCGCATCGACGTTCAGGACATCTGGCGGGGCACGGTGCAGCTCGCGAGCGGCACGGTGCGCGAGCTCGTCGAGGTCGAAGAGGCGATGAAGGATGCCCGTTCGTCCATCGGCACTGAGCTCGAACGCTTTGCAGTGAACACCCTCGAGTACGTGAAAGAGGAGGCGCGCCTCACGTTCGAGCCGCTCGAGCTGCCTCCGATCGTGACGCGGTTCAAGGGCCGACACGCCCTCGTGGTGGTGCGCGGTCACGACTACAAGAGCGACCTGCTGCACCTGCGCTCGTACATCCGGGAGTTCCACCCGGTGCTCATCGGCGTCGATGGCGGCGCCGACGCGCTGCTCGAGATGGGGTTCAAGCCCGAGATCATCATCGGCGACTTCGACTCGGTGTCGCGCGAAGCTCTCGACGTCACGAAGGACATCGTCCACCATGTGCATCCCGACGGTCGCGCACCAGGGCGGGAGACGCTCGTTGACTGGGACGTGAAGTACCACGAGTTCGTCGCTGAGGGAACCAGTGAGGACGTCGCGATGCTGCTGGCCTACGAAGCCGGCGCACAGCTGATCGTCGCGGTCGGCGCGCACGCATCGATGGTCGAATTCCTCGACAAAGGCCGAAAGGGGATGGCCTCCACCTTCTTGACCCGATTACGTCTCGGACCCGCGCTGGTGGACGCGAAGGGCGTCAGCAGCCTCTACGAGCAGCGCGTCCGCCGGCTCGATTGGTTCCTGCTCATCGGGTCGGCCATCGTCGTGATGATGGTGGTCATCGCGGTGTCCAAGCCGATCCAGACTCTGCTCGACGGGGTGTGGCTCACGATCCGCGATCTCTGGTTCTCGATCACGCGCTAAGCACTCGACCGTCTCATGATCAACTTCCGCTTCCATCTTGTCTCTCTCGTCGCCGTGTTCCTTGCGCTCGCGGTCGGTGTCGTCATGGGCTACGGCGTCCTCGGACAACCGACGGTGGAGACCCTCGAGAACCGCATCGACACCGTCGAAGCGAACGCTGATGCTCGACGAGCGGAGAACGACCTGTTGAAGGCCGACAACGCGGTGCTCGAAGCGAAGCTGGATGCACTCGAGCCGTTCTCGGTGACCGACCGCCTCGCACAAGCCAGCGTGATCGTCATCGCGGTGCGCGGCGTCGACCCGGAGACGATGCAAGGCCTCGTGCAGCTCGCCCGCCGCGCCGGTGCCGAAGCGCCCGGTGTGCTCTGGGTCGAAGAGAAGTGGACGCTCGAGAAACAAGACGACCGCGATGCACTGTCCACCGCGCTCGATGTGGCGGATGCGGGCCGCGTCGAGCTTCGTACTCGCGGATGGGAAGCCGTCGTCGATCGCCTCAATGAGGGACCAAGCCTCGGCACGACTGATGTCCTCACCACGTTGACCGATGCTGGGTTCATCTCGTTCGAAGATGTCGGAACCGAGGTGCCGATCACCGACATCGGCGGCCCGGGGACGGCCGCGCTGTTGGTGGTGGGGAGCGAAGGTGCGGTCAAAGCGAAGCAGGTGCTCGTTCCCGCTGCACGCGCCGCGGTTGACGCCGGGCTCCCGCTTGGCGCCGCCGAGATGTTCGTGGCGGTCGCAGACGGGCCAGCGCGCGGATCGCTCGTCGCCTGGGTGCGCGACGACGAGGCCCTTGCAGCGGCGGTGTCGACCGTCGACGACCTCGATCAGCCTTCCGGATCTGCAGTCACGTTGCTGGCCCTGGCAGATCTGCTGCGCGGCGTGGTCGGCCACTACGGCGTCGGCGACGGCGCGGACGCGACGAACCCCGAGTGGTGGCAGCCGTGATCGACGCCCGGATCGCGCCCACGGCGATCGCTCGATGAAGGTCGTCCTCGGCCTCGTGGTCGGGGCGCTCACGGTCCAGCTCCTGCGCCACGGCGGCAGCCGGATGCTGGCGGCGCCCGCGCTCCAGAAGGAGAACTACCGCAAGCATCGCCTCTCGACCGCCGGGGGAGTCCTCATCATCCTGGCGCTGCTCGTGATCGAAGCCGGTCGCGCCGCGTTCGGCTCAGTCGGGGTCGGCGACACCGTCGACCTCACCATCGAGCGCACCGAGGTGCTCTTTGCGGTGTTCGCGTTCGGGTTGCTCGGCTTCATCGACGACCTGCTGGGCGACGACTCCCGCACTGGATTTCGCGGCCACATCGGGGCGTTGCGGCACGGAGAGATCACGACTGGCTTCCTGAAGCTGTTCGGCGGTGCCGGCGTCGCGGTCGTGCTCGTCGCCACACCCGGGTTCGCCACCGGGCGACGGATCATCGTGGACGCGGTGCTCATCGCGCTGGCAGCGAACCTCGCGAACCTGCTCGACCGCGCACCTGGTCGCACCATCAAGGCTTCGCTCATCGCGTACGTACCCCTCGCGATCCTGCTCGGTACCGGCGACGTCGGGCTTGCCATCGCGCCGGTGATGGGTGGCGCATTCGCACTTCTCTACGACGACCTGCGCGAGAACCTGATGCTCGGCGACACGGGCGCGAACGTCGTCGGTGCGACGCTCGGGTTGGGTGTCGTGCTCGGCCGCGGTGACGTGAGCCGCATCACCGCGCTGAGCGTGCTCGTCGTCGCCAACCTCGCCGCCGAGGTCTGGTCGTTCAGCACGATCATCGACCGCGTGCCACCGCTCAGATGGCTCGACCGTCTCGGCCAACGCCCCGAGCGCCGCCAACCCACCCCCTGACCCGTTCCGCCCGCGGGCTTTTCGGCACGTTGATTGTTGAAGGGCAACAACCAACGTGCCGAATTCCCCTCGCGTGCGCACGATCACCGAAGTGGGGGTGCGCGGGTGTTAGGTTGATCTCCCGTGGCGAAACACGTCTTTGTCACCGGTGGTGTGGCATCCAGCCTCGGGAAGGGCCTCACGGCATCGTCGCTCGGACGACTGCTCAAGTGCCGGGGTCTACGGGTCACGATGCAGAAGCTCGACCCGTACATCAACGTCGATCCCGGCACGATGAACCCGTTCCAGCACGGTGAGGTGTTCGTCACCGACGACGGCGGCGAGACCGACCTCGATCTCGGGCACTACGAGCGCTTCGTCGACGTCCCACTCTCGAAGAAGTCGAACGCGACGACAGGCTCGATCTACCAGGAGGTGCTCGCCAAGGAACGGCGGGGCGCGTACCTGGGTCAGACCGTGCAGGTCATCCCGCACATCACCGACGAGATCAAGGAGCGCATCCTCCGACTGGCCGATGAGGACGTCGACGTCGTCATCACCGAGGTCGGCGGCACCGTCGGTGACATCGAGATCCTCCCGTTCCTCGAGGCAATCCGGCAGTTCCGCAAGGACGTCGGCCGCGACAACGTCTTCTACGTGCACGTGACCCTGGTCCCGTTCATCGGGCCGTCGGGGGAGCAGAAGACCAAGCCGACCCAGCACTCGGTCACCGAGCTACGAGGCCGGGGCATCCAGCCCGACGCGATCGTCTGCCGCTCCGACCGGCCCATCCACGGCCGCCTCAAAGAGAAGATCTCCCAGCTCTGCGACGTGCCCGAAGAGGGGATCGTGTCGGCAGTCGACGCCGACCACCTCTATGAGATCCCGCTCGTGCTGCACGACGAAGGTCTCGACTCCTACGTGTGCCGAGTCCTTCGCCTCGACGACCGTGAGCCCGACCTCAGCGAGTGGCGCGACCTCGTGCGCCGGGTGCAAGCCGCCGACCAGCGCGTGCGCATCGGGCTTGTCGGGAAGTACGTCAACCTTCCCGACGCCTACCTGTCAGTCGCCGAAGCGTTGCGACACGGCGGCTACTCGTGCGGCGCGAAGGTCGAGATCGACTGGATCGCGAGCGACGACGCGGAAGGGCTGCTCGCCGAGGGCCGACTGCGCGAGCTCGACGGCATCGTCATCCCGGGTGGCTTCGGGTTCCGCGGCATCGAAGGCAAGATCGCGGCCTCGGGTTACGCACGCGAGCAACGCATTCCGTATCTCGGGCTGTGCCTCGGCATGCAGTGCGCAGTCATCGAGTTCGCCCGAAGCGTGTGCGGCATGGACGACGCCAACTCGAGCGAGTTCGATCCGCGCACGATGCACCCCGTCATCGACCTGATGGACGAGCAGCGCGAGGTCGTCGACATGGGCGGCACCATGCGCCTCGGCTTGTACCCGGCTCGACTCGAACCCGGATCGATCGTGCACGATGCCTACGGCGATGACCTCGTCTACGAGCGTCACCGCCACCGCTACGAGGTCAACAACAAGCTTCGGGGCCGGCTCGAAGAGGCCGGGCTCGTCTGCTCGGGCGCGTCACCGGACGGCCGGCTTGTCGAGTTCGTAGAGCTGCCGGTCGAGTTGCACCCGTTCTTCGTGGCCACGCAGGCGCACCCGGAGTTCCAGAGCCGACCCGACCGGCCGCACCCGCTGTTCGCAGCGTTCGTGCGCGCCGCGGCAGAACGGGCGGAAGGGCGTGCGCCCCGACTCCCGATCGAGACCCCCGCGGCCACTCCGGAGCTGGTCCCGCCCGTTCGACCGTGACGCGCTTTCGCGTCGTCAGCAAGACGACGCGTTGGACGGGTCACTTCTTGCGCGTCGAGGACCTCGAGATCGAAGGACCTGACGGCGTGACCTTCACGAGGGCAGCGGTCCGCCATCCCGGCGCCGTCGCAGTCGTGCCGGTCGACAACGACGGTCGTCACGTCATCCTCGTGCGGCAGTACCGATCGGCCGTCGACCGCGAGCTGTTGGAGATCCCGGCGGGGAAGCGTGACGTCGATGGCGAGCCACCGGAGGAGACCGCACTGCGCGAGCTCGAAGAAGAGATCGGTCAGCGCGCGGGTCGCTTGGTGAGACTTGGTTCGTTCATGAACTCGCCGGGCTTCACCGACGAGTACACGCACCTCTTCTGTGCGCTCGACCTCGAGCCGACCCAGCACACGTGGACCGGCCACGATGAGGAAGCCGAGATGACCATCGAACGAGTGGCGATCGCCGACCTCGACGACCTCATCGCCAACGAGGAGATCATCGACGGCAAGACGCTCCTCGGTCTCAAGCTCGCCCGACCACATCTCGACGGGCACTCCACCTCGACGCGATGAGCCCAACGGCGGCGGTCGAGCATGACCGCCTCACCGAGCTGCTGGAGGAGCACGCCACCTGGCTCGCGGTCGAGCGAGGACTGAGCCCGAACACGCTCGCCGCGTATCGACGCGACCTGCGGACATATGCCGCGTACCTGCGCGAGCACGGTGTCGTCGACCCGAGCGCAGTCGAAGCACGGACGGTCGACGACTACGTCGGCTGGCTGAGGGCGGCCCGCGATGACGACGGTCAACCTCGCTGGGCGTCGTCGTCGATCGCCCGCGCGCTCGTGGCCGTCCGTTCCTTCCATCGCTTCTGTGTTGACGAAGAGCTGGCCATCGAAGATCCCGCCGAGGACGTGCGCGCGCCCAAGGTGCCTGCCGGCATCCCGAAAGCCCTCACCGAGGACGAGGTCGCAAGTGTGCTGGACGCTGTCGTCGGTGACTCGCCGCTCGACCAGCGAGACCGAGCCATCCTCGAGACGCTGTACGCCGGCGGCCTGCGCATCAGCGAGCTCGTAGGTCTGGACCGCGCCGACGTCGATCTCGACCAAGGCCTGCTGCGTGTGTTCGGCAAGGGCTCGAAGGAACGGATCGTCCCGGTCGGTCGCAGCGCTCGTGCCGCGCTCACGCACTACCTCACGCACGGTCGGCCGTTGCTCGTTCGCACGGGCCGTGCTGGCCGCGGGGCCGGCGATGCGGTCTTCCTGAACGTCCGCGGCGGGCGACTGACCCGCCAGGGCTGCTGGGGGATCGTGCGCGCTGCGGCGGAACGAGTCGGACTTGCGGACCGCATGTCGCCGCACGTGCTGCGGCACTCCTGCGCGACCCACTTGCTCGACCATGGAGCCGATCTGCGCGTCGTGCAGGAGCTGCTCGGTCACGCCAGCCTGTCGACGACCCAGGTGTACACACTCGTGTCCGCGGATCGTCTGCGCGCGGTGTACGACCAGGCCCACCCCCGGGCCCACCCTCGGCGCTGAGAGCTCTCCACCGGCGTCACACGTTCGGCGGTCATAGCGCTCTGACCTGCGGAAACGCTGGGAACTCGAGGAGTAGACCCGGGCCTGCGGCGCTACCATTCATCCATGGCCGGGGCGACGCAATCACCTCAACGCGACCAGCTCGTCGACGAGCGCGACCGCTTGCGCGCCAAGCTCGGTGAGCTCGGCCTGGGCGAGAACGGCTCGCTGTCGTTCGACGGCGGCTTTGCCGATTCCAGCCAGGTGACCGCCGAGCGGTCGGAGATCGAGGCGCTGGCCGGCTCGCTGGCGGAGACGCTGCGCGACGTCGAGGACGCACTCACCAAGATGGACGACGGCACCTATGGACGGTGCCAGTCGTGCAGCGGTGAGATCGGCGACGCTCGGCTCGAGGCCATGCCCGCGGCCCGTCTGTGCATCAGCTGCGCATCCAAGACCCGCTGACCCGCTAGGTGGATCTTCGCGAGATCCTGATCTTCCTGCCGTGTCTCGTCGCGGCCGTGATCCTGCACGAGGTCAGTCACGGGGTCGTGGCGTTGTGGCTCGGTGACGACACGGCGAAGCGTGCGCATCGCCTCACGCTCAACCCGGTCCGGCACGCCGATCCGTTCGGCTCGGTGATCCTGCCGGCGATGGCCGTGCTCGCTCAGCTCCCGGCGTTCGGGTACGCGAAGCCGGTCCCGGTCAATGGCGCACGGCTGCGCCACCCGCGTCGCGACATCGTCTTCGTGAGTCTTGCGGGACCGGCAACCAACTACCTGCTGGCGTTCATCGCGGCGTCGATCGCGAAGTGGCGCTTCGACAGCGGCCACCGAATCGGAGGCGTGCTGTTCGACAGCGTGCAGGGCGACTTGATCCTGCAGATCTTCTTCTACTTCGCGCTGGTCAACCTGTTGCTCGGGACGTTCAACCTGCTTCCGATCCCGCCTCTCGACGGTTCCGCACTGCTCGAGCGACTGTTGCCCCGTACGTGGCTTCCGACTTGGTACAAGTACCGGCCGTACGGGCTGATCGTGCTCTTCATGCTGATCCTGATGACCAACGTGATGGGAAAGATCATCTCGCCCTTCTACGACGTGCTTCGCGACTACGTCGGTTTGGGCTGATGCAACGCGGTTGGCACCTGTCGCGACGGTTCTTCGGCGCCCTGAGACCCGGTGGCCCGCCGAGTGGCGAGGCATCGTGGGTGGATGACGTGCTCACCGACCCCGAGCACGAGCTGTGGTCGAGGATGCCGGCACACGATCGCCGCCATTCGGTGGCGGTAGCACGTCGGGTGGAGCGGGCGCTCGCCGGCACGCCCGAGGCCGGGGACGACCGGTGGATCGCGGCGGCGTTGCTCCACGATGTGGGGAAGCTCGACTCCGGCCTCGGGGTGTTCGCGCGGGCGGGTGCGACGCTTGCGGGCGCGGCGGCAGGCCACGACATGGCCGACGCGTGGTCGGAGAAGCACGGCATCACGCGCCGGGTCGGCCTGTACCTCCGCCACGCGGAGCTGGGGGAGACGCGCCTGCGTGTGATCGGTGCGCGTGACGAGGCCGCCGCGTGGGCCGGCGCGCACCACGACGACTCGTCATGGCACAAACTCGGCTTCCCTGATCACGTCGTGCAGGCGCTCAACCAAGCCGACGACGATTAGCCGCGCGGGAGCAGCCCCGTCGCCTTGCGGACTCGCTCCATCACCTTTGTGGCCATCGCTTCGGCCTTCTGGGCGCCGAGCGCGAGCTGCTTGGTGACCTGTTCGCGGTCCTTGTCGAGCTCCGCGTAGCGCTCGCGCAACGGGCGGAGGAACTCGACGACTGCCTCGGCCGCTGTGTCCTTCAACGGGCCGTAGCCGCCCGAAGCGAACTCACCTTCGAGGTCCTTGATGCCGCGCCCAGTCGTCGCGGCCAGGATCTCCAAAAGGTTCGACACACCCGGCTTCTCGGGAGCATGGCGGACTTCCGTCTCCGAATCGGTCACTGCGCTGCGGATCCGCTTCGTGATCACCTTCTCGTCGTCGAGGAGCGCCACCGTGCCGGGAGACGCCGACGACTTCGACATCTTCGACGTTGGATCCTGGAGATCCATGATCCGCGCCCCAACCGGAGGCACCGTGGCCTCTGGAACGACGAACGTGTCGCCGAAGCGGTGGTTGAAGCGGATGGCGACGTCACGAGTGAGCTCGAGGTGCTGGCGCTGGTCGTCGCCCACGGGAACCTTGTCGGTGTCGTAGGCGAGGATGTCGGCCGCCATGAGCACGGGGTAGTCGAAGAGCCCAACGCTCACCGACTCCTGGCCACCGCTCTTCTCCTTGAACTGCGTCATCCGGTTGAGCTCGCCGAACGTCGCCACACAGTTGAGCGTCCACGTGAGCTCGGTGTGCTGGGGCACGTGGCTCTGCACGAACAGAGTGCAACGGTTGGGGTCGAGGCCCGCGGCGATCAGCATCGCGGCCGTCTTCCACGTGAGGTCGGCCATCTCGGGCGCCTCGTAGGGGATCGTCATCGCGTGCAGATCGACGACGCAGAAGATGGTGTCGTCCTGGTCCTGCTGCGCGACCCAGTGACGCACCGCGCCCAGCAGGTTGCCGAGATGCAGCTCGCCGGTTGGCTTCACGCCTGAGAACACTCTGGCCATCGCCAGCCACGGTACCTGGCACGGCTGCCGAATAGCCGTCCTCTACCCTGTGCCCGAATGGGCTACGAGGTGCGCACATCGGTCTTCGAGGGACCATTCGATCTCCTGTTGCACCTCATCTTGCGACAAGAAGTCGACCTCTGGGAGGTCTCGCTCGCGCCGATCGTCGACGGCTATCTCACTGAGCTCGAGCGCATGCACGCGCTCGACCTGGAGCTCGCGACCGAGTTCTTGCTGATCGCCGCGACGCTGATCGAGCTCAAGACGCGTCGTCTGCTCCCGAGCTCGAGCGATCTCGAGCTCGACGAGGAGCTGCTCCGCTTCGAAGAGCGCGACCTGCTGCTTGCGCGATTGCTGGAGTGCAAGACGTTCAAGGACGCGTCGTCGACGATCCAGAGCATGATCGCCCGCGCGTCACTCTCGGTTCCTCGCCTGGCCGGGCCCGAGGAACCCTTCAAGTCGATGGTGCCCGATCCACTCGAACGGGTGCGACTCCTTGCGCTGCGCGACGCCGCCCGCCGGGCGCTCATGCCGCGACCGACCGAAGTCGTCGACACCGAGCACATCGCACCGATCCGAGCGAGCGTCGCGGAAGCGATCGTCGAGGTGCTGGCGCGGGTGCCGGCGGGTCGCTCGATGCAGTTCCGCGATCTGGTTGCTGATTCGTCCACTCGACTCGATGTCATCGTGCAATTCTTGGCCGTGCTGGAGCTCTTCAAGCAAGGGCTGCTCGACCTCGAGCAGATCGAGAACTTCGGCACCTTGTCGGTTCGGCGGCTGGTGAGCGACGACTACGCGCTCGACGAAGCGAGCGTGGCCGACTGGGACGAGCCGGCGACGCCGCCCTCGGAGGCACGATCGTGACGCACCGAAACCCCGAGGAAGCATCCGCGCACGACCACGGCGCGACGGAAGACCGGCGGGCCATCGAGGCCGTGATCATGGCGTCGACCGAACCCGTCGAGCCCCGCTTTCTCGCCGAGCTCGTCGAGCTGCCTGTGCAGGACGTCGAGATGATCTGCGATGACTTGGCACGTGAATACGAAGAGACCCAGCGCGGCTTCATGCTGGCGCGCGTCGCAGGCGGCTACCGCTTCCAGACTCACCCTGATGTTGCGGCCTACGTCGAACGCTTCGTCCTAGAAGGGCAGCATGTGCGCCTCTCGGGTCCGGCGCTCGAGACCCTCGCGATCGTGGCCTACAAGCAACCGATCTCGCGCGGGCAGATCTCGGCGATCCGTGGCGTGAACGTCGAGTCGACGCTCGACACGCTCGTGGCACGCGGCTACATCGAAGAGGTCGACCGCGATCCCGGCCCCGGCCTCGCCGTGCTCTATGGCACGACTCCGGTGTTCCTCGAACGCTTGGGCATCGACTCCCGCGACGACCTTCCGCCACTCGGTGACTTCGTCCCCGACGCGAGCGTCGTCGAAGCGCTCGAGCGCGGGCTTCGACTGTCGGACAACCCCGTCGACGTCGAGATCGAGGACGCCTGAGCGCGACCCGTGCCTACCGACACCCCTGAAGGCGAGCGACTGCAGAAGGTCTTGGCACGCGCGGGCATCGGCTCTCGGCGCGCGTGTGACGACCTGATCGCTGCCGGGCGCGTCAGCGTCGATGGCGTGGTTGCCGAGCCGGGCACTCGCGTCGATCCCGAAACCCAACGCATTGCGGTCGACGGCACGCCGGTGACCACGCGCACGGACATCGTCTACTACCTGTTGAACAAGCCAATGCGCGTCGTCACCACCGCGGACGACCCCGAGGGGCGGCGCACGGTGATGGATCTGGTACCGGACGAGCCTCGAGTGTTCCCGGTCGGTCGGCTCGACTACGACACCGAGGGATTGTTGATCCTCACCAACGACGGTGATCTCGCGCAGCTCCTCACTCATCCGAAGCACGGCGTGGACAAGACGTACCTCGCCGAGGTGACCGGCTCACCGAGCGATGCGATCGTGCGGACGCTCGCGGCCGGCGTCACGCTCGACGACGGGCCTACCGCACCGGCACGCGTGCGCGTGGTCCAGCGCAGTGGTGGTCGGACTGCACTCGAGCTCACGATCCACGAGGGTCGCAACCGGCAGGTGCGACGAATGTGCGAAGCCGTCGGTCATCCGGTCCGGCGACTGGTGCGCACCCGGATCGGACCCCTCCGCGACGACCGGCTTCGCCCAGGGAAGTGGCGCGCACTCACGAACGCTGAGGTGCGCAAGCTCTACGCATCAACCGGAGAGGCCGACCTAGCCTCGGGAACATGAAGCTGCGGGCGATCCGGGGTGCGATCACCTGCGACGAGAACACCAAAGCCGAGATCGACTCGAAGACGGCGCGGCTCGTCCAGGAGATCCTGACCCGCAACGAGATCGATCACGACGCGCTCGTGAGCATGCTCTTCACGGCCACCGACGACCTCACCGCCGAGTTCCCGGCGGCAGCCGCACGGGCGATCGGCCTCGGTGACGTGCCGCTCATCTGCGCACGTGAGCTCAACATCGATCACGGCATGGCTCGTGTCGTGCGCGTGATGATCCACTGCTACACCGAGAAGGACCGGAACACGCTCCATCACGTCTACCTCGAAGGTGCCCGGTCCCTGCGCGACGACCTCCCCGAGTGATCACCCAAGACGAGCTCGTGGTCAACGGGCCACGACCACTGCGGGGACGGTTGCGCCTTCCGGGTGACAAGGGGATCTCACATCGAGCACTGCTGGCGGCTGCCCTTGCCGACGGGCTGTCGGTGATCGAGCGCATCGCTTCCGGCGACGACGTGGTGCGGACGCAGCGAGCACTCGAGGCGCTCGGCGTCGAGATCCATCGAACCTATCAAGAGGTCCGAGTCAAGGGCTTGGGGATCGACGAGCTTCGCGAGCCGACAGGACCGATCGACTGCGGCAACTCGGGAACAACGATGCGGATGCTGACAGGCCTCCTTGCGGGACGTCCGTTCCGCACCACGCTGACCGGAGACGATTCGCTCCGCGAACGACCGATGCGTCGCGTGATCACACCGTTGCGAGCGATGGGTGCGCACATCACTGGGCGAGACGACAACTATGCGCCACTCATCATCGATGGCAACGCGCTTCACGGCGCGCGAGTCGAGCTCGAGGTGGCAAGCGGGCAGGTGAAGTCGGCGGTTGTGCTGGCCGGTCTGCAGGCGAGCGGCGCATCAGAGATCGTCGAGCCCGCGCCAAGCCGCGATCACACCGAGCGACTCTTCGCCGCCGTCGGAGCACCGGTCGAGAAGCCGGACGCTCGAGCGACGCGTGTCGCGCCTGGTGCTCCACACGCGTTCTACGGCGTCATGCCTGGTGATCCGTCGTCCGCGGCCTTCTTCGTCGTCGCCACCACCATCACCCCTGGGTCGCACCTCGTGTTGGAGGACGTGCTGCTCAACCCTGGACGCATCGCGTTCGTCGACGTGCTCGCGGAGATGGGCGCGAGGATCTCGATCGTGCCGCGAGGTGAGCGCCTCGGTGAGCCCGTCGGCGATCTCGAGATCGAAGCCGCGCCATTGCAAGGCGCCGACTTCACCGCCACCGAGTCCATCATCGACGAGGTGCCGGTGCTCGCGGTCGCCGCCGCGTTCGCCGAGGGCACCACGACCATCCGCGACGTCACCGAGCTCCGGGTCAAGGAGAGCAACCGGCTCGCGACGGTCGAGCAAGAGCTCGGCCAGCTCGGTGTGACCGTGGAGGAGACGGATGGCGGCCTCGTCGTACACGGTGGCGCACCTCGCGCCGCCACTCTCAAGAGCCATGGTGACCACAGGATCGGCATGGCCGCGGCGGTCGCCGCGAACGCGATCGAGGGAGAGAGCCAGATCCGGGGGTGGAGCAGCGTCGCAGTGTCGTATCCCGACTTCGCCGAGACGCTCGAGCATCTCTCGGCAACATGACCCTCATCGTCGCGATCGACGGCCCGTCCGGTTCAGGCAAGTCGACCGTGGCGCGCGGCGTCGCCCGAGAGCTCGGACTCGATGTGCTCGACACGGGCGCGATGTATCGAGCGGTCACGCTGGCCGTGCTGAAGTCCGGCGTCGATCCGGCCGACGCCGCGGAGTGCGCGCGGATCGCGAACGATGCGGACCTTCAGGTCGGTGCGCACGTGATGCTCGGCGGAGAGGACGTGACCGAGGCGATCCGCGGACCCGAGGTGACGTCGACAGTCTCCCAGGTATCGGCGCATCCCGAAGTGCGTCACGAGCTCGTCGACCGCCAGCGCGCGTGGATCGACGAGCGGGGCGGGGGAGTCGTCGAGGGCCGCGACATCGGCACCATGGTGTTCCCCGACGCGACGATCAAGGTGTTCGTGACCGCCAGTGATGAAGAGCGCGCTCGTCGCCGTCAACGCGACGAGGTTGCCGCGGAACGAGCCGTGGACGTGGACTCAGTAAAAGAGGATCTTGCGCGGCGAGACCGCGCCGACAGCAGCCGGGAAGCGTCGCCGCTGCGCGCCGCCGACGATGCCGTCATCATGGACACGACCGATCGTGACGTCGATGACACGGTTCAGGACATCGTCGAACGGGTGCGGGCGGTGAGCGACTGATGTTCTACCGTGTGTTCAGGGCATTCGTGCTCACGATCTTCAAGGTCGTGTTCCGAGTCAAGGTCGAAGGCAAGGAGCACGTGCCGAGCGAAGGCGTCTACGTCGTGGCACCGTCGCACCGCTCGATCCTCGACATTCCGTTCGCCGCCTACCTCACGCGGCGACGCATCCGCTTCATGGCCAAGAAGGAGCTGTTCAGCACCTGGATCGGCCGCAAGTTCTTCCAAGCGCTCGCCGCGATCGAGGTAGACCGCGAAGTGGCCGACCGATCCGCCCTGCGCACCGCGCAGGAAGCGCTTCAGTCCGGTGAGCCGGTTGGCGTGTTCCCCGAGGGGACGCGACACACCGGACCGGTGTTGGGTGACATGCACGACGGCGCCGCGTACCTCGCGCGCCGGATCGGCGTGCCGATCGTGCCGGTCGGCGTAGGGGGCAGCGAGAAGATCATGGAACGGGGCCGGCTGTTCCCTCGGTTCCACAAGGTCGTGGTGGTGATCGGCCCGCCGCTCATGCCAGAAGCTGACGCAACCTCGTCGCGCCGCCGTTCAGAAGTGCGCGCGCTCACCGATCAGCTGCGGACGAGCCTTCAGGCGTGCTTCGACACGGCTCGACGGGCCGCGGGGGAGTCAGCTCGCGACGAGGTCGGCCAGTGCGGCTGACGCGTCGGCGCTTGTGTCGCTGACGAACGGCCCGCCGGCGGCGCGTGCGGCACGCGGGTCAGCGCCCACCAGCAACGCGGCCAGTGCATCGACTGCCGGCACGAGCTCACGGAGCTCGCGTGGCGGCGGGAAGTACTCGTCTTCCTCGGTCACGTAGACCGGCTCCACACCACCGGACGGGTTGAGCTTCTCGATCACCGCTTGTACAAGGTGTTCTGGCGCGCTCGCGCCCGCTGTGACACCGACGACACGCGCTTCGCTCAGGGTTTCGAGGTCGAGCTCTTCGGGACCGTCGACCCGCAGTACGTGCCGGCACCCGGCTTCTTCGGCAACCTTCGCCAACGCGATCGTGTTCGAGGAGTTCGAGCTCCCGATCACCACCACCGCGTCGGCAGCCGCGGCGATCTGACGGAGCGCGGCCTGCCGGTTCGTGGTGGCAAAGCAGAGGTCGTCGCGTGTGGCGGTCCACAGCTCGGGAAACGTCTCACGCGCCTCGGCCATGATCCCTTCCCAGTCGTGCAGGGCGAGGGTGGTCTGCGCCAGCAGCGCGACCTTCTCCGGGTCCGTGACCTTCGTGACGGCCTGGCCGAGATCGCTCTCGTGCTCCACGAGCTGCATGCGCTCCGGGGCGACGGCGAGCGTGCCGACGGCTTCGTCGTGCCCGGCGTGACCGACGTACAGGATCGTGTAGCCCTTGTTCGCGCGCACCTTGGCCTCGTGGTGGACCTTCGTGACCAGAGGGCAGACGGCGTTGACGACGAACCGCTCGCCCTCACGCGCAGCCTCGATCACTTCGGGCGCGGAGCCGTGCGCCGACAACATGAGCGGCGCACCAGGTGGAACCTCGCTCACGTCGTCGACGAACACCACGCCCAGCTCGCAGAAGCGGTCGACGACGAGCCGATTGTGCACGATCTCGTGGTAGCAGTACACGGGCGGCTCGAACGCGCGCACCATCCACGCGAGCGCTTTGATCGCCATCTCGACGCCTGCACAGAATCCGCGCGGCTCCGCGAGCAGCACACGTTCGATGGTCACTGAAGCGAGGGTACCCCGCACGCGCTGGCTCCTAGACTTGTCACCTATGCCGACCGCACGCGTGGTGGCGGTCGCGCCCGCCTCGCCTGCCGCGGCAGCAGGACTCGTCGCCGGCGACGAGCTCTTGAGCATCAACGGCGAGGCCGTACGCGACGTCATCCGGTACCACCTTCACGCCGACGAGGCGCACGTCGATCTCGAGGTGCGTCGCGGCGGCATCGAACGCTCGCTGACGATCGACAAGCGAGCGGGTGAACCGCTCGGCGTCGATCTCGCGAGCCCAGTGTTCGACCGCGTGCGCACGTGTGACAACCACTGCCCGTTCTGCTTCATCTACCAGCTACCGAAGGGCATGCGGCGCAGCCTCTACGTGAAGGACGACGACTACCGACTGTCCTTCCTGTACGGGAACTTCACGACGCTCACGCGATTCACCGAGGCTGACCTCGAGCGAGTGGCGACCGAACGACTGGGACCGTTGTACGTGAGCATCCATTCCACGGACCCCGCGCTGCGAGCGCGCTTGCTCCGGAACCCGCGCGGGGCGGTAAGTCTGCGGTGGCTCCGCGCGCTGCTGGATGCCGGCATCGAGGTGCACGGCCAGATCGTCGTGTGCCCGGACATCAACGATGGCGCTCGACTCGACGGCACCTTGCTCGGGATCCTCGACGAGTACCCAGAGCTCGCGTCGGTGGGGCTGGTTCCGCTCGGCGTGAGTGATCACACCACAGAACCCGACCTGCGCCCGCACACTTCGAAGGAAGCCGCCGCGGTCATCGACGCGGTCGAGCGCTGGCAGCCGCGGTTCCTCGATGCCGTGGGGCGACGAATGGTGTTCGCGTCAGACGAGCTCTACCTGCTCGCCGGCCGCGACTTCCCCCAAGCAAACGACTACGAGGGCTACCCGCAACACGAGAACGGCATCGGCATGGCGGAGTCGTTCGCCACCGACCTCGATGCCGCGCTCGGCGGTCAAGCGTTCGAGTCGCACTCCGCCGGTCGGGGCTTCTTTGGGTCAGTCGATGGCGCGCCGGCCTGGGGCTACCGAGCACCCCGCGTGTTCGCGGTGCAGGACTCGCGCGCGAGCGCGCGACCTGTCACCGTCCTCACCGGTGAGTACGGCGCACTCGTGCTCGAGCCCATCGTCGAGCGGCTGCGCGCTGACGTCAGCGCGCCGGTCGACGTGCTGCCCGTGCCCAACCGGTTCTTCGGCGGCAACATCGCCGTCACCGGTCTTCTGACCGGTGCCGACCTCACCGCCGTGCTGAAGGACGCGCCGACCGACCGGCGCTACGTGCTGCCCGACGTCACTCTCTCGAACGGGCGGTTCCTCGATGGCGCGACCGTTGATGATCTCCCGGTGCCCATCGAGGTGGTCCCGACGGATGCCGCCGGGCTCGTGGCCGCACTCGGTGTGCGATGACGACGACCCTCACCGCGCTTCCGCTCGTCGCAGTCGTCGGCCGTCCGAACGTCGGCAAGTCCACGCTCGTGAACCGGCTCGTCGGTCGGCGTGCCGCCATCGTCGAGGAGCGTCCCGGCGTCACGCGTGACCGCAAGGAGCTGCTTGCCGACTGGCGCGACCGGGGCTTCCGCATCGTCGACACCGGCGGTTGGATGCCGGACCGGGCTGCGGGTGACGAGCTCCTCGCACTGACCCGTCAGGTGAGCGCGCAAGCCGAGCGTGCGATCAGGGAAGCCGACGTCGTCGTGCTCGTCGTCGACGCGACGGTGGGCGTGGTCGAAGAGGACGCGCAGGTTGCCCGGATCCTCCAACGAGCGGAGGCACCGGTGCTCGTCGTCGCGAACAAGGTCGACGGTGAGCGCCAGGAATCCGACACATGGCAGTTCAGTCGCCTCGGCCTGGGGGAACCGATGCCGGTATCAGCCGTGCACGGACGCGGGTCCGGGGATGTGCTCGACGCGATCGTCGCGGCGCTGCCGCCCGCTGTGGAGACCGCACCGGTCGAAGACGACGGCATCTTCGCGGTCGCGATCGTCGGACGGCCGAACGTCGGGAAGTCGACGCTGTTCAACCAGATCGTCGGCGACGAACGAGTGGTCGTCCACGACGAGCCGGGCACGACCCGTGACGCGATCGACACGCTCATCGACACGCCAGACGGACCGCTGCGCATCGTCGACACCGCCGGCATGCGCAGGCGGAGTCGTGTGGATGAGGGCACCGAGCACTTTGGCGTCGTTCGCGCGCTCGAAGCGGCCGACCGCGCGGATGCTGCGCTGTTCGTCATCGACGCCTCGGCCGGCGTCACTCACCAGGACCAACGGCTCGCCGAGCGGATCGACGCCGCCGGCACTGCGATCGTCGTCGTGCTCAACAAATGGGACCTGCTCGATGATGACGCTGAACGCCGACGCGACGTGGTCATCGACATCGCCGATCGGCTGTCGTTCCTCGCGTATGCGCCCGTCCTCAAGATCTCCGCGAAGACGGGCCGCGGCATCTCCCGGCTGCTCCCCGCGCTACGAGAGGCCGAAACCGCGTACCACGTGCGCATCCCGACCGCGGCGTTGAACCGTGTGCTCCAGGAAGCCCAGGCCAGCCACGCCCCGCCACCCGCGAAGCGGCACCGGCCGCGCATCCTCTATGCGACCCAGGGGGCGAGCGAGCCACCCACCTTCACGATCTTCGCCACCCACGAGCTGCCCCAGACCTACTTGCGCTACCTCGAGCGCAAGCTCCGGGAGGGACTGAATCTGGGGCCAACCCCGATGAAGCTGCGCGTGCGGCGTCGGAGCGCATGACCAACGCGCCCGGGGGTCTACGCCTCGCTTGCTCGATGAGCTAAATGAAGTCGTTCTGACCGATCGATGCCGGCGTGCCGCGCAATCCGAGCGGAAGCATCGTGGGGAGGGGTCGAGCCTTGCCGGCACGCGTCATCTGGTGGTCGTCGGCAGCCGAGCCCCCGCTCTGAAGTCCTGGGCGAACATGCTGGAATGCGGACATGCCCTGGTGCGCTGCCTGCAGCCGCTTCCTGTCGCCCTCAACGGTGCGCTGCGACGGCACCTGCCCCAGCTGCGGGAGCCTCGTCGACGCAGAAGGTGGGCGAGCCCGACTTCTCGGCACGATCCCGTGGCACCTGAAGCTGCTCGCCGGGGTCTTCGGCGTCTACCTCTTGTATCGCCTCGGGCAGGGGATCGATTGGCTGATCGGGCGGCTCTGAGCCGCGGCACACCCGCCGGTAGCATCGTCGTCCCGGTGCGGCACCGCGCACTGCGGGCTGTGGCGCAGCTTGGTTAGCGCGTTGGTCTGGGGGACCAAAGGTCCCGGGTTCGAATCCCGGCAGCCCGACTGGAAGAAGTGCTGGTCAGAGCTACGCGCTGTTGACCGTCCCTTCGTTCTAACCGAAAGAATGACAGGGGTTGGCACTCGATCCTCAGCCACACGCTCAACGACATCGCCGACGCGCTGAGCGCGATCGCGACCAGCGCTACCGACGGAACTGCGGAGCCAATCGCGGCGGAACTCCAATCCAAGGATGGACTTTCGCAATGGATCTGGCAGCATCCGTGGTTGACGGCGTCCCTTCTCGGCGCGTTCCCGGCCGTAAACGCAATTTCGGCGGTCGACGACAAGGATTGGGTGCTTGCTGGCTTCGAGATCGCGCTCGTGATCAACCTGTTCGTACTCTTCGGATCCGCCGCGTTACGGCGGCGTGATCGGAAGTGGTCTAGCCAAACACGACGGCGCCGAGCTTCTTGGCCGCCTCGTCCTGCATGCCGGGGACGACGTGGCTGTAGATGTCGAGCGTGATCGCGATCGACGAGTGGCCGAGCATCTCCTGAACGACCTTGGGATGCACTTCGGCCTGGAGAAGCAGCGTGGCGCACGTGTGCCGCAGGTCGTGGAAGCGAATCGCCGGCACATCCATCACCCGTACGCGGCGCTCAAACGCGTCGGTGAGCGAGTGCGGGTGGAGCGGCGCTCCGTCCTCGCACGTGATCACATAGCCGCTGTCGATCCAGTCCGGTCCCCACGCCAGGCGTTCCTCGAGCTGCGCCCCACGGTGTCTCCTGAGCGCTGTGACGGTCCCTTCCGGGATCCGCACGACGCCCGACGGGGTGGGGGAGCCCGAGTTCGATTCGAGCCTCTCATGCACGCTTTTGCAGGGAGCCGCACGGCATGATCGCCACAGTGATTCGAGTTTGATTACCGGCTCACCGGTCCCGACGCGCCGAGCTAGCCGACGAGGCCACCCGCGTCATAGGAGAACCCGACCGTAGTGGTGGTCTCGGTGACGGTGTGCGTGGTCGGGACGTTGCGATCCATGTCGTAGGCGATGGTGATGCCTGACGGGTTGCCCTTCATCGTCACGAAGTTGGCGATGATCATGCTGGCCAACGTGTACCCGTTGCCGCGCAGATCGAGCGTCCCGCGCTTCAAGTAGAACGTCCCGGCGCCGCCGTCCGTGAGCCCGTTCTCGTTGGTGCCGTTGCCCCGGTAGGTCTGGGTCGCCGTGTTGTTCCGATCGGCGAAGATGCTGAGCCCGACGTACGGGCACACCGAGACTTGGGTCTCGCATTGCTCTTCTGTGGGGGGCGTGACGCGGATCGAACCGTTCCCGGTGGCATTGATGCGCGCACCGGCTTGACCCGAGCTGTTGCACGGCGTCGGGTAGCTGCTGCACGCGAAGTAGATCATCACGCCCTCGCCGGTCAGCTTGTCGTTCCCGTTGAGCGTGATGGCGCCCTTCAAGATGTAGATGCCCGGGTTGAGCGTCTTCGTGCCCGAGATGCTGCTGTAGATGCCCGGGTTCAGCGTCGAGCCACCGCTGCCACTGTTCGTCGGACATGTCGAGCCGGTGCCGCACGCGGGCACGTGCGCAATCGGGTCGACCACCGGGTCGAGGTGCACCGGGCCGGGGGAGTAGCCGCTGCCCGAGAAGTTGGTGGGCGCGAGCGGACCCCCGATCGCACCGGGCCCAGTGATCCGCACGTGCCCGTTCGTGTGCAGACTGGCCGCGGTGCCGGCGGTCGAGTTCACGATGACGTTGCCACCGGTGACCGTGATATCGCCGTTCTGGCCGTCGAGCGACGTCTCGGTGGGTGAGAGCACGCACAGTGCGCACGGTCCGCCCGCGACTTCTTCGTGCACCGTGGTGGTGATCTCTTGGCGACTGCGGACCACTGCTGCCGTGGCCGTTGCCGAGACCGACAGGGAGTCCTGATCGAGCGTCTTGCCGAACCCCGTCTCGATCTCCTTGGAGGGGACCTGGACGCGCACTCGGTTGCTCAAGGAGATCTCCCCCTCGAGCGCCGCCGGCCAGAGCTGGAAGTCGGCGGAGATGCACGAGTTGCCGTTGCTGGCATCGGGGTGGAAGGGAAGGGCGTCAGCGTCCGCGCAGCCCTCCCAGCTCGAGAGGTCGACGCCGAAGTTGGCGTGCGAGTAGGCCTTGACCTGCTCGACGACATCGAGCCATTCACCGGTTGACCCGGTGAAGGTCGCACCGAGGTTCTCGATGATCTGCGCGCCAGCCAGTGCCGCCGCATCGGCAGCCGCCTCTGCTTGCCGGTCCTGTTGGCGCGCGTTGCCGAGGTCGACCACCAGCGCCGCCAGCGCCATCATCGACGAGAGGATCAGCGCAGTGAAGACGAGGACGACACCTGACTCGTCGTCACGCGCCCGTCGTGCGCGGGCTAGGGCGAGACCGAAGACACGGTGCACCATGACCAGTCGCCTCCTTCGGGTGGGGTCTCTTCGCCTCCGGTGGCGACCATGTCCGAGAGCTCGATGCGCATCGAGGTCTTCGTGCGCAGCGTGGAGCCTCCGAAGAACGCGCCGAACAACGACGTCACTCCGTCGAGCGGGTACTGCGCGCAGACGATGATCGAATCCGCCTTGGCGAAGGTGCCGGCGGTGCTGAAGTCAGGCTGGCCCGACAGGATCTTGACGCGCACCTTCGACGCGTCGAGGCCGATGCGGTTCTTGGCCTGACATATGAGGTTCTTCAGGTTGTCGCTCGCGGTGGCGGCGCCGGTCAGGTGACACGGGGTAGTGGTGGAATAGGTGGGTCCGAAGTTGCCGACTGCGCCCTGACGCGCGGCTTCCCGGACTCCTTGACGGAGCGCGATGTTGTTGTTGAAGGCGATGCCGAACTCGATCATCCCGAAGACGAGGGTGACCAGGATGGGCAGCACGACGGCGAACTCGATCAGAGCCGATCCACGCTGCCGGCCCCCACGGCCGAGGCGCGACCGCTCAGCCGGCCGACGCACCCGTCGCTCTCGCATACGCCGCCTCCAGCAAGACTCGTGAGCGTTGGCCTCTCCATCTGGCCTTGCTCAGCGGCTCTTGGTCTTGTCGGTGTCTCCGCCCCGGAGGCGACCTCGCCGATTCGGAGTATCGGCACCAGGTGCCCCAGATCTGTAGCGAGGCCGCGATTGCCGGTGACGTTTGACCATGGGTACCGTTCTCTACTGAGAGCGCTCGTTCGTCCACAGATCGTCCAAAGGGGTGTCCACATGGCCGTCCAGCACAGTCCGCTCCCGCTCGGTGGGGAGCGCAGCCAGCCGGGAATGGCGCCGTTGGCGCGCTGCTGCCGGCGATGTGGGATCATCATCGGCTTCGGCGACCGCTGTGACTTCTGCCTCAGACGGCCGGCCGACCACGAGGACGCGCCGGGGCAGCACCTCGGCCGTCACCACACCGAATGGATCCCGACCGTTGAGGCCTTGATCGCCGACGGCGACCTCGACGCCGCCGAGTTCCTGCTCTGGCGACTGGTCGAGGCCACCGAAGCCGAAGCCCGCGTCGCACAGGTGCCTCCGCTCGAGCAGCACTTCCGACGGCTCGGGTGGATCGCGCGTCAGCGGGGTGACGAAGCGCTCGCGACCCAGCTCCGCAAGCGGAGCGAGAAGAGCAAGGCGTCGGTGCGCGAGGCCAGCTAACCGCTCGGCACCACCGTCAGCTCGAGTCTTCGTTCTTGCACGTTCACCCCGTCGAGGCGCGCTCGAACGCTGCCTCCGAGCGACAACCCATCGCTTGCGACGCTCGCGAGGACCGGTGGCATCGAGAGCTGGAGAGCGGCTCGGTCGCCGTCGAGGTCGATGACCGTCGCGGCGAACTCTTCGCCGATGTGCGGTTGCAGCACGATGCACTCGATGAGGTCGAGCGCGGCGCGTTCAGCATTCGCGGCGCGATGACCGGACGTACCCATGATCTCAGGAAGATCTGACAGGCCGTCGACCGCCCACGACGGCGGCGTCGAGTCGACACACGCAGCGAGCACGACTTCGTTCGCGTAGCGGTCGGCGAGCCGCCGAAGTGGGGCGGTGACGTGCGCGTACCGGGCACCGATTGCTGCATGCTCCAGCGCTACTGAGTCGTGAGCAGCCGTGCTTGCATCGACGACCGCGTATCCCGCGCCGCGGAAGAGCTCGAGTGCCTCGGTGAGGAATGCGGCATGGTGCGGATCGCCGGGCGTCAGGGTCCGTACGACGTCGGGATACGTCTGATCGGACGACCACGTGATGTGGAGCGATGCCGCGACGCGCTTCAGCCGATCGAGCGCGACCGGATCTGCTGGCGGAAGCGTCCTCAGGATGCCGACGCCGGCATCCATCATCGTGCTGGCGGCACACATGCCGGCGAGCAGCGAGATCTGCGCGTTCCAGCCCTCGACCGGTACTCCCACCTCGTACGACAGCAGGTAGGAGCCTCGCCGGCGAGCAAGCTCCTGGACGGGCGCGGCGATGCTGACCCCGCCGCGTTGCTTCTCCTGCTCTTCGCGGAGGAGCCCGATCTCGCGCAAGAGCATCAGAGGCTCGGAGGCAGAGCCGCGGTCGATCGAACGTTGCACTCCTGCATAGGTGAGCGCCCGACGGCTCCGCACGGTTGCAGGCTCGAGTCGCCACGTGGTCGGCATGCCTTCCGCGTCGAGATCGATCGTCCAGAGAAGCGCGGGACGGTCGCGACGGGGGAGGAGGCTCGCCGCGCCTTCGCCAATCGTCGGTGGATAGAGAGACGCGCGACGATCGGGGAGGTAGACGGTGACGCCGCGCTCATGGGCCTCGATGTCGACCGCGTCGTTGGCGCCGACGAACGACGAGACGTCGGCGATGGCGTAGTGCACACGGAAGCCGTCGTCGATCCGCTCAGCATGGAACGCTTGATCGAGGTCGCGACTGCCGGGCGGATCGATCGTCAGGAACGGGATCGCACGCGCGTCGATCGCGTTCACACGCGGGTGGGCGGGCTGACGGGCTCCCGCACGGGCCGCCTGCGCAACTGCAGCCGGGAACTCGCGCGGGATCTTCATCTCGTCGCGGATGCGATCGAGGCCGGCGCGCACCGCGCGCGACGACGCCGCCAGCCGCACGACAGGTCTCGGCACGGGTCAGCGCCGTCGCAGCGCCGGTCGGGGCGGCATGACCTCAGATGGCAGCAGCTCGCGGATCGACTCGAACGCGCCATCGGCATCGTCGACCACGCGCACGAGCCGACCCCAACCGCCGCGCTCGGCCAACTTCTGCAGCGCCGCCGTCGCATCGGTGAGTCGCCCCGATCGGTATTCCGCGCCCATCAGGATCATCGGGCTGCGCACGTCGTAGAGGGTGTACTCGTTCTGCGCAGCATCGGTGAAGAGCTCCTGGAGCGTCCCACTTCCGCCCGGGGTGTACACGATCCCCGCGTGAGCGATCGCGAGCAGCCCGTTCTCACGGATGCTGTTCTGGAAGTACTTCGCGATGTGCGTCGCGAACTGGTTGAACGGCTCGTCGACGTAGATCCACGTCGGCACGCCCAAGCTCGTCGCCCCTTGCGGCCAACGCTGCCGCACCTCGATGGCGCGGTCGACGTAGGCCCCCGGATCAGGCTCGTACGACGGAACTGTGCTGAGGATCTCGAACGCCTCGTCGAGCGCGCCATCGTCAGCCGGCGCGAGCCACGCGCCGAGGTTGGCCGCCTCCATCAGGCCAGGACCGCCGCCGGTAGCGACGATGAAGCCGTCGCGAGTGAAGCGCCGAGCGAGCGTCGCAACTTCTCTGTAGTCCGAGTCGCCGCGTGGCGTGATGTGACTGCCCATGATCCCGACCACGGGTGCCCCAGCCTCGTCGAGGAAGCGCATCAACGCAGCTTCGATGCACACGTCATGGATCCCACGTGCGAGCACGTCGGCGGGTCCCATGCGCGTCGACACCGCACCGATGCGGGCATCGAGCGCGGTCTCGGGGCGGCCCTCCACGTACCCCGCGCTGAGCTCCGCGTACGAGTAGAGCGTCGTCCGGAATGGCTCGAACTCGATGCCTTCGAGTCGGTGCAAGATCGTCGCCCCGGCGTCGCGGAGCATGCGCTCGGTCGCGTCCGACATCGGGCAGCGCGCGAAGACGGCGTCAGTGGCGTCGACCTGCTCCCACACCAGGTCGACCTCACCGAGATCGACACCGACGATCAGTGCTCCACGCAGGTCTGTGCCTCGTGCCTGGACGTCGGGTGCGGCGACAAGCACGGGATGTTGGGGGTGCAAGACGGGCACGCTACCCGTCACCCTCTCCGTCCCCGGGTGCGCCCGTAGGCTTCATCTGTGCGGCTGAGCCATCGGTACCCGCGCGCGGCAGTGGCGACGCCTCACTACCTCGCGTCCACCGCGGGAGCCGCGGTCCTCGCTGACGGCGGCAACGCGGTCGACGCGATCGTTGCGGCCAACCTCGCCCTTGGCGTCGTCGCGCCGTACTTCTGTGGCTACGGCGGCGACCTGTTCGCGATCGTGTGGGACGGCGACCTGCACGGCTACCTCGGGTCCGGTCGGTCGCCGGCGGCAGCCACGCGCGAACGCGTCGAAGCGCGCGCCGGTGGACGGGCGATGCCGGTGTTCGGTCCCGATTCCGTGACCGTCCCCGGTGGGGTTAGGGGTTGGTTCGACCTGCTCGAGCGGTTCGGCACCCGTTCGTTCGGTGAGCTCACGTGCTTCGCGGTGCGGTACGCGACCGAGGGCTTCGAGATGACGACGCTCGGCGCACGTGCCATCGAAGAAGGCCGTCACATGTACGGGCAGTTCGCGGCGTGGCAGGCCGCGTACGGCGACGTGCAGCTCGGTGACGTCCTGTGTCAGCCGGGGATGGCGCGGACCATCGAGCTGCTCGCGCAGGACGGACCGAACGCCTACTACCGCGGCCCGATCGCAGACGCAATCGCGTCGAGCGTGCAGGAGCTCGGCGGCGACATGGCTGCGGCCGATCTCGCCGCGCACGCAGGTGAGTGGGTCGAGCCGCTGCGCCAGTCGTTCCACGGCGTCGAGGTCGCCGAGTTGCCTCCGCCGACCCAGGGTGTGAGCGCGCTCGAAGCGCTGCGCATCCTCGACTCGGTAGACCTTCCGCCGAACGGCGTCGAGCGAGTCCACGTCATGATCGAAGCGACCAAGCTCGCATTGGCCGATCGTGATCGATGGGTGAGCGACCCAGCCACCATGCCGCGACCGGCCGAGGAACTGTTGACCGACGCATGGATCAAGGCGCGAGCCGCCGAGATCGACCCTCGGCGCGCCGTCACGCCGAGCGGCGTCGACCCGCAGCCGGGCGGCACCGCGTACCTGTGTGCCGCGGATGCCGATGGGTTGCTGGTGAGCCTGATCCAGTCGAACTTCGTGCACTTCGGTTCTGGGGTCCATGTTGCGGAGTGGGGCATCAACCTCAACAACCGCGGGTTCTCGTTCTCGCTCGATCCTGATCGCGTGAACGCGTTCGAGCCGTCCAAGCGTCCCATGCACACGCTCATCCCGGCCATGACGCTGCGCGACGGTCGACCCGATCTCGTGTTCGGCAGCATGGGCGGTGACGCGCAGGTACCGGTGCACGTGCAGGTGCTCACACGCATCATCGATGATGGGGAAGACCCGGCCGACGCGATCGCGGCACCGCGCTGGCGTCTCGACACCGGGTCATGGAACGTGCGCGCCGAGACGCGACTTGCGCCGGAGCTCGTGGAAGGTCTGCGCGCGTTGGGTCACGACGTCACCGAGACGACCGCGTACGACACCGGCATGGGACACGCGCACGCGGTTTGGCCGTCGAGCCAAGGACTCGGCGCCACGTATGACCCGCGCTCGGAAGGCGCAGCACTGGGCTGTTGAGCCGCCGATCAATGGCGCGAGTTGGCGTACCATCGACGCGTGATCGACGTGAAGGACGTTGGCGCGGTGCGCGATGCACTCGGTGCGCACGACTACCTCGCCGACGAAGGACTCGCGACCGCGATCTTCCTCGCGCTGAAGCTGAATCGGCCGCTGCTCCTCGAGGGCGAAGCCGGCGTCGGCAAGACCGAGGTCGCCAAAGTCCTCGCCCGTTGGACCGGCGGAGAGCTCCTTCGGCTTCAGTGCTACGAGGGCATCGACGCCGCGCAGGCCGTCTACGAGTGGGACTACTCGCGCCAGCTGCTGCACCTCCGCGCGGCCGAGGCCAGCGGCGACGCCATCGATGAAGATGAGCTCTACTCGGAGCGATTCCTGGTTCGGCGGCCGCTGCTGCGAGCAATCGCGCACGATTCCCAACAGGTGCCCGTGCTGCTCGTCGACGAGGTCGACCGCGCCGACGACGAGTTCGAAGCCTTCTTGTTGGAGGTGCTCTCGGACTTCGCGATCACCGTGCCCGAGCTCGGCACGTTTCGCGCCGAGTCGCCGCCCGTCGTCGTCGTGACGTCCAACCGCACCCGCGACGTACATAACGCGCTCAAGCGCCGGTGCCTCTACCACTGGATCGACCATCCCGACTTCGAACGCGAGCTGGCGATCCTCCGAGTGCGAGCACCCGAGGTCCGCGAGGAGCTGGCTCGTCAGGTCGCGGGCGCGGCCGAAGCGCTCCGCGACCTCGATCTCTACAAGCCACCCGGTGTCGCAGAGACCATCGACTGGGCGCACGCGGTCGCTGCGCTGGGTGCGGCGCGTCTCGACGCCACGACGGTCGACGTCACGCTCGGCACGGTTCTGAAGTACCGCGAGGACCAAGAACGCGCTCGCGCGCACGGCCTGGACCACCTGGTGGACGCCGCGGCCGCGCACGACCGTGCGTCCTGACTCCGAAGCCGACCGGCTTGCCGTCACATTCGCCCGCGTGCTGCGCGGCGCGGGCCTGGACGTGCCGGTGGGATCGACGATCACCTTCGCCGACGCGCTCGCCGCGGTGGGGCTGGAGCGACGCGCCGGCGTCTACTGGGCCGGACGGGCGACCCTCGTCCGCTCGCCGGAAGACCGTGATGCCTACGACCGCGCGTTTGCGTCGTTCTGGGAAGGCATCGTCGAGATCCCTGAACGATCGGTTCCCGCTGGGTCGATCTCCCTTGCGTTCGATGCCGACCGTGACACTCCGGATGCCGACGAGGAGGCGAGCGACGACGAGCAGGCCACTCCGACGGTCGCGGTGCGCTGGAGTCCAGCCGAGGTGCTGCGCCATTGCGACTTTGCGGAGCTCACGCACGCCGAGCTCGTCGAAGCGCGACGGATGATGGCCGACCTCAAGCTCGCAGGACCACTTCGACGGTCGCGTCGGCGACAACGTACCCACCGAGAGCGGGGGAGGCCGGATCTCCGCCGGACCGTGCGGCGCACGCTGCGAACGGCGGGTGAGCCGATCGACCGGGCGTTCACCGCGCCGTCGCAGCGACCGCGACGCATCGTGCTGCTGTGCGACGTGAGCGGCTCGATGGAGCCCTACGCGCGAGCGTTCCTCCGGTTCGTACAGGCCGCCGTCGTCGGGCACGGACGCGTCGAGGCGTTCGCCATGGGCACGCGCCTAACTCGGATCACACGAGAGCTGTCATCACGTGACCCCGACGCCGCGCTCTCTGCCGCGTCACGCCGCGTGCTCGATTGGTCTGGTGGGACCCGGCTTGGTGAAGCACTGCGCGCGTTCAACGACCAGTGGGGTGTGCGTGGCATGGCTCGGGGCGCGGTGGTGGTCATCCTCTCCGATGGCTGGGATCGCGGCGACCCCGACGTGCTCGCCGGTGAGATGGCTCGATTGCGGCGGGTCGCGCATCGCATCGTGTGGGTGAACCCACTGAAGGCGACGCCCGAGTACGCACCTCTCGCTCGCGGCATGGCCGCGGCCCTGCCGTACGTTGATGAGTTCGTGACCGGTCACTCGATGGCCGCGCTGGGTGAGCTCGCGGAGGTCATCTCGAAGTGAGTGGAGGAGCGGACGCATGAAGGAGATCCTCAACGACATCGATCGCTGGCGCGATCAAGGTCAACGCGTCGCGGTCGCGCGAGTGGTAGGTCTCGACGGATCCGGACCACGCGACCCGGGCGCGGCCATGGCCGTCAGCGAGAAGGGCGAGGTCGCGGGATCGGTGTCGGGTGGATGCGTCGAAGGCGCGGTGGTCACGGAAGCTCTCGCGGTGCTCGCCGGTGAGCGCGAGCGCGGCGTCGTGACGTTCGGCTACTCCGACGACGAAGCATTCGCAGTCGGTCTCACCTGCGGCGGCACCATCCACGTGTACGTGGAGCCTCTCGACTGGTGAGTCCGAGCACGCCTGACAACACCGGTGGCATCTTCGAGGCGCTCGAAGAGGCGTTGCGAGCCGATGAACCCGTCGCACTCGCGACGGTGATCGCGGGCGTCGGCATCGGCGCCAAGCTGGTCGTGCGTCCCGATGCTGCACCGCGCGGCACGCTCGGCGACCCCGACCTCGATCGCGTGGTCACGAGAGACGCGCTGGGTGAGCTCGAAGCCGGCTTGACGGTCACGCGCCACTACGGCCCGCATGGCGAGGCGCGTGAGCGCGACGTCGAAGTCTTCATCGAGTCGTTCGTTCGGCCACCCCGGATGGTCATCTTCGGTGCGGTGGACTTCACCGCGGCACTGGCGCGTGCCGCAAAGCTGCTCGGGTACCACGTGACGGTCTGCGACGCGCGCGAGGTGTTCGCAACTCCTGCACGCTTCCCGATGGCCGACGAGGTGGTCTGCGAGTGGCCCGATCGTCATCTCGCGAAGGTGGGACCATCCCTCGGACCGCGTGATGCGGTGTGCGTGCTCACCCACGACACCAAGTTCGACGTCCCGGCGATCGTCGGTGCACTGGCCACCAAGGTCGGCTACCTCGGTGCGATGGGAAGTCGCTCCACGCATGCCAAGCGCGTCGAGCGGCTTCGGGAAGTTGGCGTCACCGACGCCGAGCTCGACACGGTGATGGCACCCATCGGCCTCGACATCGGCGCCCGCACCCCCGAAGAGACAGCCGTCTCCATCTGTGCCGAGATCATCGCCAGCCGTACTGGCCGGGCCGCGCCGTCGTTGCGCGACACCGAAGGCCCCATCCACGCCTGACCGCAAGGAGGACAAGCGCCATGGATCTCGGCATCGAAGGCCGCCGCGCCGCGGTGGCAGCGGCATCGCAAGGCCTCGGCTTGGCGGCCGCCGTCGCGCTCGCTGCCGAAGGGGTGCAGGTCGCGATCTGCGGCCGGGATCGCGCCAAGGTCGAGGCGGCGGCAGCCGAGCACGGCCTCGTTCCACTCGTGGCTGATGTCGGTACTCCGGACGGTGCACGCCGCTTCGTGACCGACGCTCACCGCGAGCTGGGCGGCATCGACATCCTCGTCCCGAACGCCGGCGGACCACCGCCGGGGCGGTTCGCCGACGTCACTGACGTCGAGAGCTACGCGCGTGCCTTCGAGCTCAGCTGCCTGTCGACGATCGCGATGTGCGTCGAAGCCGTTCCTGCGATGCGCGCACAGAAGTGGGGGCGAGTCGTCGCGATCACCTCTCTCGCGGCGCGACAGCCGATCCCACACCTGATCCTGTCGAACACCGCGCGCGCCGGCGTCACGGGCTTCTTAAAGACGCTTGCCGGCGAGGTTGCCGCGGACGGCGTGACCGTGAACTCGCTGCAACCCGGCTTTCACGGCACCGAGCGGGTCCGATCGATGGGTGTCGACGCGAGCTCTATCCCCGCTGGCGCGATCGGTCAGCCCGCAGACTTCGGCACCATCGCCGCGTTCTTGTGCTCCGAGCACGCGCGCTTCATCACCGGTGCAGCGATCCCGGTCGATGGTGGCGCATCCGGGGGGCTTCAGTAGCGCACGCACGCACGCACACCATCCTCATCTGGCGTCGAGGAGGGTGCTCCTCACCGCGCCGCCTACGCTTGGCGCGTGACCGATCGCGGGTTGTTCACCGTGCCCAATGCGATCTCGATCGTTCGGTTGCTGTGCATCCCTCTGTTCCTCTGGCTCCTCTTTGGGGTAGAGGAGCGCATGGCCGCCTTCGCGTTGCTCGCGGGGCTTGGCGCAACCGACTGGGTCGATGGATGGATCGCACGCCGCTTCGACCAGGTAAGCACTGTTGGCAAGATCCTCGATCCCGTGGCTGACCGCATCCTCTTGCTCACGGCAGTCATTGCGCTGATGGTGGACGGCGTCGTGCCGACGTGGGTCGGTGTTCTGGTGCTCGTGCGTGAGGCGATCGTCAGCGCGGCCACACTCGCCCTCGCGCTCGCCGGCGCGGCGCGGATCGACGTGAAGTGGGCCGGCAAGGCAGGGACGTTTGCCCTGATGTTCGCGCTGCCCGGCTTCCTGTTGATCGACGTGCTCGACCCAGGCACCGGGCGCGACGTTGCGGAAGTGGCGACCTGGATCGCCACCGCCGGCGGGCTCGTGCTCGGCTACATCGCAGTCGCGCAGTACGTCCCGATCGCGCGCAACGCGCTTCGCTCGGGACGCCAGACCCGCGCTGACACGACCGGGGTGGCCGCATGAAGGCAGTGATCCTGGCGGGCGGCGAGGGAACTCGGCTGCGCCCGCTCACGAGCAACCAGCCCAAGCCGATGATGCCGCTCGTCAACCGTCCGTTGATGGAGCACATCGTCACGCTGCTCGCGCGGCATGGCTTCGACGACGTCGTCGTCACGGTGGCGTACCTCGCCAACCAGATCCGCGACTACTTCGGTGACGGCACCGACTTCGGGCCGCGCATGCGCTACGCCACCGACGAGACACTGCTTGGCACTGCGGGCTCGGTCCGCAACGCGGCCGCGGAGCTCGACGACACGTTCCTCGTCATCTCGGGTGACGTGCTCACCGACGTCGACCTCACCGAGCTCGTGAAAGCCCATCGCGACAGCGGCGCGACCGCGTCGATCGCACTCAAGCGGGTGGAGAACCCGCTCGAGTTCGGGATCGTCATCACGCGCCCCGACAACAGCGTGGAGCGCTTCCTGGAGAAGCCCAGCTGGGGCCAGGTGTTCTCGGACACGATCAACACCGGCATCTACGTGCTCGAGCCCGAGATCTTCGACTTGATCCCCGAAGGCGCCGTGGTGGACTTCGCCGGCGACGTGTTCCCGGCGCTGCTCGACAGGGGCCTCACCATCCACGGTCACGTGATGGATGGTTACTGGGAGGACATCGGGACGACCGATGCCTACCTGAGTGCGCACGCCGACGTGCTCGACGGCCGCGTGAAGGTCGACATCGGCGGGTTCGAGCTCAGCAAGGGCGTGTGGCTCGGCGAGGGCGCGGACATCGATCCCGCGGCCGTCGTGGAGGGTCCGGCGATCATCGGCGACAACTGCAAGATCGAAGCCGGCGCAAGCATCCGTGAGTACACGGTGCTGGGCACCGACGTGGTCGTGAAGAGCGACGCGACGTTGGAGCGAGCGCTCTGCCACGACCACGTGCACATCGGGCGAAGTGCGCGGTTGCGCGGTTGCGTGATCGGACGCTCGAGCGACCTCCGCAGCCACGCGCGCCTCGAAGAAGGCGTCGTCGTGGGGGACGAGTGCTTCATCGGCGACCACGCGGTGGTCAACGCCGGGGTGCGGATCTACCCGTTCAAGACCGTCGAAGCCGACGCCGTCGTCAACTCCTCGATCGTTTGGGAGAGCCGCGGCGCCCGCACGTTGTTCGGGCGTCGAGGCGTGCGCGGGTTGGCGAACGTCGACATCACGCCCGAGGCAGCGGTGCGTCTGGCGATGTCGTATGGGACCGCGCTGGTGCGCGGCGCGGTCGTCACGACGAGCCGCGACACGAGCCGCGCGGCCCGTGCGCTGAAGCGCGCGGTCATCGGTGGGCTGAACCTGGCCGGCGCCAACGTCGAAGACGTCGAGCTGGCCACCGTGCCCGTCACACGCTTCCAGGTTCGTAACAGCCAAGCCCGCGCGGGGATCACGGTTCGGCTCGTGCCCGACGATCCCGACAGCGTGGAGCTGCGCTTCTTCGACGCCGACGGGCGCGACATCGACGAGGGCATGCAGCGCAAAATCGAGCGGCTGCTCGCTCGTGAGGACTACCGGCGCGCGTTCGCGGGCGACATCGGAGACATCGTGTTTCCGCCCCGCTCGATCGAGTTCTACACCGCCGCGCTCGCGAACACCGTCGACACTGCGAAGCTGCACGAGCGTCAGTTCAAGGTCGTCCTCGACTACTCCTACGGCGCCGCGTCGATGGTGATGCCGTCCGTGCTCGCCGCGCTCGGAGTGGATGCCCTCGCGATCAATCCCTTCGCCAGCACGGCCGCGAGCACCGCAACGGAGCTCGATCAGCAGATCGAACGGATCACCGAGCTCGTGCGCGCCTCAGGTAGCCACCTCGGGTGCGTCATCTCACCCGATGGTGAGACGCTCGCCATCGTCGATGACGAGGGCCACGCGCTCACCAACACCCAGGCGCTCCTCGCATTCGTGAGCTTGGTTGCAGAGGCGCGGAAGCCCGCTCGCATCGCGCTTCCGGTGTCGGTCACCCAAGAAGCCGAGCACCTCGCCAACGAGCACGGGGGCGAAGTCGTGTGGACCAAGCGATCCTCCACGCACCTCATGGAGGTGGCGGCAGGGGAGGACATCGCCTTCGCCGCATCGCTCGAAGGGGGCTTCATCTGGCCCGAGTTCCTGCCCGCGTACGACGCGACCGCCTCGCTCGCACACCTGCTCGACCTGCTTGCCACGACCGGCCACCGCTTGTCGGCAGTCGTGAAGCGACTCCCACGAGTGCATGTGGCACACGAAGCGGTACCCACGCCGTGGGAGCGGAAGGGCGCGGTGATGCGTGAGCTCGTCGAGCTGCTCACCCGTGACGCTGAGCACGAGTTCCTCCTCGTCGACGGGGTCAAGGTCCTGCGGCCCGACGGCTGGGCATTGGTCATGCCCGACCTCGAACAACCCTCGACGCACATCTGGGCCGAAGCCGAAGACGACGAGTCGGCGCAGCGGCTCGCCCGCGACTACGCGACCGCGATCCGTCAGCTCCTTCGCTGACGGGGCAAGCGTGGCGCCTACGATGCGCCGACCCTTCGACCCGTAACGGAGTGAGCCGTGGAGTTCCCTGAACAGCTGAAGTACACGAAGGAACACGAGTGGGTCGCCATCGACGGCGCGCGCGCCCGGGTCGGAATCACCGACTACGCGCAGGACGCGCTCGGCGACATCGTATTCGTGCAGCTCCCGAAGGTCGGAGCAGCCGTCGCCGCCAACGCGACCTGCGCAGAGGTGGAGTCCACCAAGTCCGTGTCGGACATCTACGCGCCGGTGTCCGGGACAATCGCGGCGGTGAACGAGACGCTGAACGACACACCTGAGATCGTGAACCGGGATCCGTACGGCGCAGGCTGGATCTTCGACGTGGATCTCACCGACGCCGCAGAGGTCGACGGGCTCCTCGACGCGAGTGCGTATCGCGCACTTGTCGAGAGCGATTGACCAACGCGATGCCGACAGCCGTCGGTGTCACCTGGCGTCTCATCGATGACGTCGGCTGCGGACCGGCCGATCACATGCAACGCGATCTGGCCATGCTCGACGACGTGCTCGCCGGCGCGCCACCTGCGCTGCGTGTGTACACCTGGTCCGTCCCGACGCTGTCGCTCGGGAAGTTCCAGTCCATCGACGAGATCGACAACGACGCGTGTGAGCGACTCGGTGTCGCACTCGCGCGCCGCCCGACCGGTGGGGCCGCGCTGCTCCACGGGGGCGACCTGACGTACTCGGTCGCGATGCCACTTCCCGAAGATGGTCACACCGGCGTTCAAGAGATCTATGACTGGCTCGCGAGAGCCCTGATCGCGGGGCTCGCGCGCCTCGGCGTCGATTCGGCCGTCGCGCGCCACGACGGTCCCGGGGGACCGGTGTGCTTCGCCGGCCAGCAAGGCGCAGACCTGCGCGTCGGCGATCGCAAGGTGTGCGGTTCCGCCCAAGTTCGGCGGCAGGGTGCCGTGCTCCAGCACGGCTCGATCCTGCTTCGCCGGCTCGCGATCGATGAGTGCGATCTCGTCATGACTCCCTATGACAAGCAGGCGCTTCGCGCCGCGACGATCACGCTCGATGAGCTGGGCGCGCCCTGTGAGGCCTCCGTAGTCGCGGATGCGATCGTGACCGGCTTCATGACCGCGCTGGGCGTCGCGTTCACCCCGACAACGCTTGTGGCAGCAAAGGATTCGCGCGACGCGTTGATGTAGCACCGCGGGCGTCGGTACCCTTGTAAGGGTGCGTTGTCGCCAATGTGGGCACGAGAACGAAGGCGGGGCCAACTTCTGCTCGTCGTGCGGCGCCGTGCTGTCCGAGGAAGACACGACGGTCTCGCTGGAGCTGATCGAGGGCCGGCGCGCGCTCGAGCAAGAGATCGGTGACCTGCTGGAGCAGCTGCCCGAGGGCATGGGAATGCTCGTCGTGCGGCGCGGCCCGAACGCAGGGAGCACGTTCGCGTTGGACGACAAGACCACGACGGTGGGGCGTGACCCGGGGTCGAACATCTTCCTCGACGACGTCACGGTGTCACGCAACCACGCGGTCGTCGAGCGCATCGGCGACGACTACGAGATCCGAGATGCGGGCTCGCTGAACGGCACCTACGTGGATCACGAGCGGATCGACACCGCCAAGCTCCAGGACATGAACGAGCTCCAGATCGGCCGGTTCGTGCTCACCTTCGTGATCGGTGGCTCGGGAGAACCCGAGTGACCACCGACACCACCGCCGGCTCCGGCGCCCACCTCTCGATCGGCGAGGTCCTCGACCAGCTCCGCAGTGAGTTTCCCGACGTCACGATCTCGAAGATCCGCTTCCTCGAGAGCCAGGGGCTCATCGACCCCGAGCGCACACCGTCGGGCTACCGGCGCTTCTACCCACCCGACCTCCAACGGCTGCGGTGGATCCTGCTGCAGCAGCGTGACCACTTCCTCCCGCTGCGAGTGATCAAGGAGCGCCTCGACGCGTTCGGCCCGACCGGCGCGCCGCGCATCGGCTCGGCGAACGGCGGGGGAGCGCCATCGGGTTCGTCCGAAGCGTCGGAGTCTCCGCGACCCATGCCGGATGCGCTCGACACGCCGAAACCGTCTGCGCCAGCACTACCCACGCCAGCGCCAGCCGCGGCATCGTTGCCCTCGGAAGCTCGGGACGTGTCCGCACCGAAGGCGCTGACCGATACCCCGAGTACACCGACATCCTCCGCGCCTGCGCCGCGTCCTGAACCTTCGACTCCGCCGCCGAGCGCACCGTTGCCACCCGTACCACCCAAGGTGGAAGCACCGACGCCGGCGTCACCCCCGCCCGCGCCGCGTCCCCAGCCCGCGCCTCCTGCTCCAAAGCCCGCCGCGCGTCTGCCGCTGGCCGAGCTCGACGACCACGCAGACACTGAAGACGACGAGGATCAGGTCGGCAGCATCCACAACGGCCCGAGCGTGGCGGCATCCACTGATTTCACGCGCAGTGAGCTGCTCGAAGCGACGGGTCTCGCCGACTCGCAGCTCGACGCGATCGAGTCGTTCGGCTTGCTCGAGTCGCTCGAATCCGACGACGGCGTCGCCCGTTACGACGACGAGATGCTCTCGATCGCGGAGCTCGCGGCCGGTTGTTACCGCCGCGGGATCGAAGCCCGCCACCTGAAGATGTACTTGCACTTCACCGAGCGCGAAGCCGCGCTGTTCGGCCAGGTGCTGATGCCGTACGTCAAGCAGCGCAACCCTGCATCACGCGCCAAGCTCCAAGGCGAGCTCGAGGAGCTCGCCAGGCTCGGGCGTCGTCTCCGCACCGCAATGCTCCGCCGCGCGTTGCGGACACTGCTCACCGAGTGACCCCGCCCTCCGGCGCGCCGCCGACGGTGGTGCTGGACGAGGACGCTCTGCGCGATCGTGTCGAAGCGCTCGCGCACGAGATCTCGAACGATCACCCGGATGGCGTGGTGTTCGTTGCCGTGCTCAAGGGCGCGCTGATCCTCCTCGCCGACCTCGTTCGACACGTCAGCGTCGACGTGTCCGTCGACTTCCTCGCCATCTCGCGGTACGCGCCGGATTCGGGTCGAGTGCGCATCCTGAAGGATCTCGATCTCGACGTGACTGATCGCGATGTCGTGATCGTCGAAGACCTCGTCGACACCGGGTTGACACTCGCGTACCTGGTCCAGCACATGAGCGATCGCGGTGCCCGCCGGATCACGACGTGCGCGCTGCTGAACCGGAGCGAGCGACGAATCGTCCCCTTGCCCGTCCGCTACGTCGGCCTCGACATTCCCGGCGACGCGTACGTGCTCGGGTACGGGCTGCACGCAGACGACCGGTACCGCAACCTGCCGTTCGTCGTGCGCGCCGACCCCGACACGCTGCGCGCCGACCCTGACGCGTACCTCGACCTGTACGCGGCGGAGCCCCGGTCCTGACCCGTGGAGGGCAGGGTCTAGGGTGGCCGCGAGGAGGACTGCGCCGTGATCCAGATGTCACTCGTGGGTGTCCGGGTCGAGGTCCCCACGAACCAGCCCATCGTGCTGCTCAGGGAGGATGATGGGCAGCGCTACCTGCCCATCTTCATCGGGCCGCCCGAGGCGACGGCGATCGTCTACGCACTCCAGGGGATGGAGACGCCCCGGCCGATGACGCACGACCTCTTCAAGTCGGTGCTCGACGAGCTCCACATCGAGCTCCAGCGGGTCGTGATCACCGAGCTGCACGACGGCACCTTCTACGCCGAGATCGAGCTGGGCGGAAACGGAAGCGAGACCCGCCGCATCTCGTCCCGACCGTCCGACGCCCTCGCCCTGGCCGCCCGGTACCCCGAGCCGGTGCCGATCTTCGCGGCCGAGGCCGTCCTCGAGGAGGCCGGCATCCTGTTCGACCAAGACGACGAAGAGGCCCAGATCGAGGAGTTCCGGTCTTTCCTCGACGAGGTGCAGCCCGAGGACTTCGCTGAGGGCTCCTGAAGCCCCGACCAGCGGCTACAGGCCCCGCTGGGGGGTTGACTCCCGCGCGCGGGAGGCGTAGCGTCACATGGCCGTAACTACGCCGGTGTGACTTCCTGGGGCCCTGTGGCGGGGTCTCAGAGAGCGTCAGGCCGGCTACCGCGAAGGCGGCGGCGTGCCGACCGCCGGAGCACCGAGTCGTCGCCCGCGGCGGCGACCAATGGAGGCGAGGGAGCACGGCCTGATGACGAGCATCCAGGGCACCTTTGACGACCACGTGCGTGCAGGCGGCGGCTCTGCCGACCGCCGGAGCACCGAGTCGTCGCCTGCGACGGCGACCAGTGGAGGCGGGGAGGGCTGGAGCGGCCCGGTTGTCTGCGAGATCGTCGGGATCACGTACCGCCAGCTCGACTACTGGGACTCCACCGACCTGCTGAAGCCGTCGCTGGCGCCAGCGGCGGGGAGTGGCACCCAGCGGCGGTACTCGTACCGAGACCTCCTCCAGCTGAAGGTCATCAAGGGACTCCTCGACGCCGGGGTGAACCTCAAGACGGCCCGCAAAGTCATCGACTCGCTGCGTGAGCGCGGCGACGATTGGCAGGTCGCCGACCTCGTGATCGACGGCGTCAACACCGTGCTCGTGCGCGACGGCGACCACCTCATCGACCTCGTCCGCAAGGGCCAGGGCGTCCTCAACGTCGTCACGGTCAGCAACATGACCCAGGACCTCGACGCCGCGATCAAGAAGCTCGCACCGGCGGGGTCGCGAAGTGATGCCGCGCCTGGCGAACGTCGAACTGCCACCGGGGGCTGAGCCATCTCAGAAGCGCTGCCACACGAGCAGGTTCGCTTCGCGCACAACTCGGAGCGGCAGTTCGCCAAGCTGCTCGACTTCTACGGGATCGTGTGGGAGTACGAGCCGCGCACGTTCACGCTCGAGACCGATCGGGATGGCAACCCCGCGCAGGCGTTCACGCCCGACTTCTATCTGCCCGCGTACGACGTCTTCATCGAGATCACGACGCTGAACCAGAAGCTGGTGACGAAGAAGAACCGCAAGGCGCGCCGCCTGCGCGAGCTTCACGCCGAGGTTCAGATCAAGGTGCTGTACCAGCGGGACTACCTGCACCTGCTCGTGAAGTACGGCCTCGAGCCACCCGAGCAGCTCGGTGACCTTGCAGGGGTGAAGCCGCAGCCGCTCGACCTCCGACCTGAGCCGAGTGACGCGGACGCGTCGGAGGCCGAGAGCGCCTGACTCGTTGTAGGTACTAGGTCCATACAACGGCTGGCGCTCGCCGTAGGCTCCCGAGCCGTGGCAGCGCTGCGACACACGTCTCTTGACGCGGAACACCGCGCGCTCGGCGCACGCATGGTGGAGTTCGGCGGGTGGGAGATGCCGATCCAGTACTCGAGTGTGCTGGAGGAGCACCGAGCGTGCCGTGAGCACGCGGTCGCGTTCGACGTCTCGCATCTTGGCTCTTTGCACGTCCAAGGCGACGGTGCGTTGGATCTGCTCCAAAGTGCCTTCACGAACGACGTCGGGCGCATCGCACCAGGCCAGGCGCAGTACACCCACCTCCTGGATCCGGCCGACGCGCACGTGGTCGACGACATCATCGTCTGGTGGCTCGCCGACGATGACTTCATCGTGATGCCGAACGCGTCGAACACTTCGCGCATCGCCGACGCGCTGGCGGGCGACCACAGCTGCACCGTCGAGGACATCACGATGAGTCGAGCGATCATCGCCGTGCAGGGGCCGGAAGCGCGCAAGACGCTCGCGCCGGTAGTCACGTCCGACGTCGAGCGATTCCACGTCGCGCCGACGACCTACGGGTCGGCCGATGGCTTCATCGCCGGCACCGGCTACACGGGCGAAGACGGCGTGGAGCTGCACGTGCCGAGAGAGGCCGCTGCCGAGACCTGGCGCGCGGTCGTGGCAGCAGGCATCCAGCCGGCAGGTCTCGGAGCCCGCGACACGCTTCGCCTCGAAGCCGGCCTTCCACTGCACGGCCACGAGCTCGGGCCCGGCATCACCACGCTTCAAGCCGGGCTCGGCTGGGTGGTGCGCTGGGACAAGGGTGACTTCCGTGGCCGGGACGCGCTGCTCGCGGAGAAGGAGCGCGGTGTGGACCGCAAGCTGCGCGGGTTGCTCGTCGCCGGACGACAGATCCCACGCGAGGGCTGCAGGGTGTCGATCGACGGCAAGGAAGTCGGTGCCGTCACCAGCGGCAACATCTCACCGATGCTCCAGCAGGGCATCGCGCTCGCGTTCCTTCCACCCGGCGTTTCCGACGGCACGCAGGTCGAGATCGACATCCGCGGCCGCACCGCTACCGCGAAGGTCGTGAAGCCTCCCTTCTTCAAACGGGCCTGAGCGCGCGGTAACGTCAGCGCACAAGCCGTCGACCCTGGGCGGGAGAGCTCGTTCACTCGGGCGCCGAAGGAGCAACCCTCCCCGGAACCTCTCAGGCACCAGGACCGCCCGGGCGAGGCAACGCTGGAGAGCAGGTGCGCGAGCACCTCACCGAAGGGGAAAGTCGGGATCGTCCCGGCGAATCTCTCAGGTTCCGCGACAGCGGGGGAGGCCGAGAGTCACGCGCGTGACTCGCACGCCGGTCGCGGATGGAGAACCTGAGAATGGTGAACACGAAGCTCTCGCAGCTCGAGCAGCCCGACGCCTTTGTCGGCCGCCACGTCGGCCCTGACGACGCCGAGCAGCAAGCGATGCTCGACCTCCTCGGCTACGGATCGCTCGACGAGCTCACCGACAAGGCCGTCCCGATCACGATCCGCGATCGCACGCCGCTTGCACTGCCCGACGCATGCGACGAGGACGCCATGCTCGCCGAGCTGCGCGGTCTCGCCAACGAGAACCGTGTGATGACCTCGCTCCTCGGCCTCGGCTACTCCGACACGATCACGCCGAACGTGATCCTGCGCAACGTGCTCGAGAACCCCGCCTGGTACACCGCGTATACGCCGTACCAGCCGGAGATCTCTCAGGGCCGGCTCGAAGCGCTCCTCAACTTCCAGACGATGGTGACCGACCTCACCGGGCTGGAGATCGCGAACGCTTCGTTGCTCGACGAGGGCACGGCGGCCGCCGAGGCGATGACGCTCTGTCACCGCATGAACCCGAGCTCTGGGTCGGTGTTCTTCGTGGACTCGGAATGTCATCCTCAGACGATCGCGGTGGTCGAGACCCGCGCGGTTCCGCTCGGGCTCGACGTGCGCGTGGGTGATCCCGAAGCAGACGTGCCAGCCGACGGCGTGTTCGGCGTGCTGATCCAGCACCCCGGTACTAGCGGTCGACTGCGAGACCTCGGCCCGATCATCGAGCGTCTGCACGCGCAAGGTGCGCTCGTCACTGTCGCCACGGACCTCCTCGCCCTGACGCTGCTCGTGCCACCAGGGGAGCAGGGCGCTGACGTCGTCGTGGGCTCGTCGCAGCGCTTCGGCGTGCCACTCGGCTACGGCGGACCACACGCCGGGTTCATCGCCACCCGCACCGAGTACCAGCGCAGCCTGCCGGGCCGCCTCGTCGGCGTCTCGGTCGACGCTGGTGGCCGCAAGGCCTTGCGCCTCGCGCTCCAGACGCGCGAGCAGCACATCCGGCGGGAGAAGGCCACGAGCAACATCTGCACCGCGCAGGTGCTCCTCGCGGTCATCGCAGGGCTGTACGGCGTGTACCACGGGCCCGACGGCCTGCGTCGCATCGCCAGCCGCGTGCACCGGCTGACGAGTGTGCTCGCGACTGGCCTGCGGAGCGGTGGCATCGACGTCGTGCACTCATCCTTCTTTGACACCATCCGCGTGCGCCTGCCCGGTAAGGCGCGCGCGATCGCCACCGCCGCGCGGGAGCACGGGATCAACCTCTTGGAGGTCGATGACGACGAGCTCAGGATCGCGCTCGACGAGACCACCACTCGCGCGGTTGTTGAAGCGGTGTGGAGCGCATTCGGAGTGACCGCAACGGTCGACGACGTCGATGCTCAGACCGAGACGGGGATCCCTGTCGGGCTGGGGCGGTCGTCCGACTTCATGACGCACCCGGTGTTCCACGAGCATCACTCCGAGCACGAAATGCTCCGGTACATGCGGCGACTGTCAGACCGTGACCTCGCGCTCGACCGTACGATGATCCCGCTCGGGTCGTGCACGATGAAGCTCAACGCGACGGCCGAGATGATCCCGGTGACATGGCCCGAGTTCGGCGCGCTGCACCCGTTTGCGCCAATCGACCAGGCCGCCGGATACCGAAAGATGTTCTCCGACCTCGAGTCGTGGCTCTGCGAGATCACCGGATACGACGCGGTGTCGCTCCAGCCCAACGCCGGATCACAGGGCGAGCTCGCGGGCTTGCTCGCGATCCGTGCGTACCACCAGAGCAGGGGAGAGGGGCACCGCAGCGTGTGCCTGATCCCGGCATCGGCCCACGGCACGAACGCCGCGAGCGCCGCGATGGCCGCCATGCGCGTCGTGGTGGTGGCCTGCGACGACCACGGCAACGTCGACGTCGACGACCTGAAGACCAAGGCGCACGAGAACGCTAACGACCTCGCCGCGTTGATGGTCACGTACCCATCGACGCACGGCGTGTTCGAGGAGCAGATCCGCGACGTGTGCGCGGTCGTGCACGAACACGGCGGGCAGGTGTACCTCGACGGCGCGAACCTGAACGCGCTGGTCGGCGTGGCGAAGCCCGGCCAGTTCGGTGCGGACGTGTCGCACCTGAACCTGCACAAGACGTTCTGCATCCCGCACGGCGGTGGCGGCCCCGGCGTGGGGCCTGTCGCGGTGCGCGAGCACCTCGCCCCGTTCCTGCCGAACCACCCGCTTGTCGCCGAGGCCGGCCCTGAGACCGGAGTCGGGCCGATCTCGGCTGCGCCGTGGGGTTCGGCGGGAATCCTCGCGATCTCATGGGCGTACGTCCGGATGATGGGCGGCGCCGGCCTGCTCCACGCGACCCAGGTCGCGATCCTCAATGCGAACTACATCGCACGCCGACTCGATGAGCACTTCCCGGTGCTCTACGCCGGTCCCGACGGACTCGTGGCTCACGAGTGCATCCTCGATCTGCGCGGCATCACGCACGACATCGGAGTCACCGCGGAAGACGTCGCGAAGCGCTTGATCGACTTCGGTTTCCACGCACCGACGATGTCGTTCCCCGTTGCAGGCACGCTCATGGTCGAGCCGACCGAATCCGAGAGCAAGCACGAGCTCGATCGCTTCTGTGACGCGATGATCGCCATCCGCGCCGAGATCGCACGCGTCGAGCAGGGGGAGTGGTCCGAAGACGAGAGCCCGCTGCGACGCGCGCCGCACCCGGCCGCCGACGTCGCTACCGACGACTGGAACCGCCCCTATACACGCGACGAGGCGGCATTCCCTGGGTCGGTCGAACCAGGGAGCAAGTACTGGCCGCCTGTAAGCCGGATCGACAATGCGTACGGCGACCGAAACCTGTTCTGTTCGTGCCCACCGGTCGAGGCCTACATGGAAGACGACGAATGATCACGCCCCAGCCCGGCATCTTCGCCCAGGGCACCCGTTCGCAGTACCACTTGGAGCTCGACACGAAGGTGAGCGCAAAGCCGGAGGATGTCGGTCGACCCTCGACCCGCTGACCGCCGGACCGCCGATCGAGCTGAAGAAGAAGACGGCGCGGGTCCACCTCGATGAGACCATGCCGGAAGGGACGATCGTCACCGTCGACACGTTCGGAACGCACCGCGCGGGCGACGACAAGGGGCACGACCAGGCGGGTCTCGAGCTCGAACAGCAGGTGGGCGCGCCACAGGGCGGACGCCCCGACGTGGGTCCACCGATCGCGGGCACCCTCGATCAGATCGGCCCCTCAATCTCTGGTACGCAGGCGGGGAGGTGAATGTGCCGGCACCAGCTCGTGCTGTCGAGCAGCTCGGGCCCGGGGCTCCTCGAGGTCTTCGCGCCCCAAGTTCGGTCAAGCACCCCTCGTTGTGTCCAGTACACGCCGGCGAAGCCGGCGGTACTTGACATAACGAGGCTTCTCGGCAGAACTCGAAGGGCGCCTACAGGCCGTCGAGAGCGCCGGATTCCTCCAGGAAGTCCAGGAGGCCAAAGGCCAGCCGGTACTCGCTGAGCTCCTCGACGGGCACCCAGGCGGCCTCGTCAGCGTCGTCGCCAGCAGATGGTTCGGCATCGACGTCGAGCGGCGTGACAGCGAAGTCCAAGATGACGAAGTGCCCGGTGTGCCCGTCGGGATGGATGCGCTCGACCCAGCCGAGGAAGCCGTCGACGGCGACCCGGAGGCCGGTCTCCTCGGCCACCTCCCGCACGACGGCCTCGTGGAGGGTCTCTCCGAGCTCCACACGGCCGCCGGGGACGGACCAGACGCCAGCCGCCGGTCCCTGACCGCGCCGCACCAAGAGGATCGCGCCGTCACAGATCGCGACCGCGCCGACTGCGACCAGGGGCTGCATCAGTCGTCCTCGCGCAGGCTCCGGTGCATCACCAGCGAGCGCGCCGTGAACCCCTGCTCCTCGAAGAAGTTCTTCGCGGCGCGGTGGCCGGGGAGTGCGAACGTGTCGATCCCGATGCACTCGCGTGCATGACAGAAGGCGACGAGATCGCCTGCCATCGCCTCCCCTACGCCGACCGATCTCGCTCCCTCTTCGACGAACAGCTCCGTGATCCGACCCAGCGATGCACCGGTACGCAACGTCGCGACCTCCACGACACCGAAGCCGACGGGCACGTCGTCGATCGTGCCGACGACGACCAGCGCGGCGTCATCCCCCATCACGCTGCCGAAGGCGGCGTCGAGCGGCTCCGCGCGAGCGTCGCGGTCGCGGTACAGCTCTCCCCCGCGCATGGCGCTCAGCTCGTCGCGCATGGCCTCAGCCAGCCGCACGATGTCGGCCAGGTCGTCTCGGGTGGCCAGCCGAGATCCCTCCACGGTCAAGTGCCGCGAGTGAGCTGCTCGATCTTTGCGAGGATCGTGTTGCGCGCCCGGTTTGCTGTCTCATAGCCACGGATCGCCTGGAGGTCGGCGGCGGCAAGACCGTCGAGCCGGTCGACGACCTGCGATGCCGAGAGGTCGTCGTAGCCCGGGATGGCGAGCGAGCCAACGTCGGCGGTCACAGCCGAGCTGTGCGGCGCATCCGCAGTCCATCCGACGGCTTCGATCGGTTCACTCGGTGCGTCGGCCAGCTCGGCGTCGTCGCGACCCGACTCTTGAGACTCGTCGGTGTTCACGCCGAGCGCGGTGAGCGCCTCCTCGGCCTTCTCCCGAAGCGTCGCGATCCCGGTGGAGAGCAAGCGCAGCATCTCGGGTCCGCCATCGGTCGCCGCGTTCTCTCCCAGCGAGCGTACCTGATCGATCTGCGCGCCGACTGCTTTCCGTCGCTGTTCGACCTCGTTGCGCCCGCGAGCCACGAACATCTTCAGGAACTGCGGCGCGCTGTCGCGCAAGAAGAGCGCAAGGCCGACCGGTCCGTAGACCAGCAGCTCCTTGGCCTTCTCCGTGCTGGAGTCGTCGCTCACGGGCGGGAGTCTACGGCTGAGGCACGCCGAGCCCGAAGAGTGACGACCGCGCTGATCCCCAACAGCGCGAGCAAGCAGCCCAGCAGCACCCAGTCCCCCAGCCTCACGAACAGGGTGTCGCCGGTAGTCGTCGCGATCGTGCCCTCGGTGATGCGTCGCTCGAACAGGTCGGTCTCCTGGAGCACGTCGCCCTCAGCGTCGATCACACCCGTGATGCCGGAGATCGCCGCATGCAACACCGGACGAGCGGTCTCGACGGCCCGCATCTGACTCATGGCGAGATGCTGTGACGACAGGCCGGACCGGTGGTACGAGCGGTTGTTCGTGGTCACGACGATCAGCTCCGCGCCATCGTTCACGAAGTCGCGCACGAGCGGCGCGAACGCCGACTCGAAGCAGATCACCGTTGCGAACCGATGGCCGGCCGCGCGGAACAGCACGCGGTCACTGCCGGGCTCGTAGTCGTACGGCACCTGATCGAGCTGGCCGATGAACGACAAGAGGCCTCGCAACGGAACGTGCTCACCGAACGGCACGAGGTGCTGCTTGGAGTAGATGCCCTGGAGCTTCCCGTCGGGTGTGTACGCCATGTTGCTGTTCGAGACCTCGTTGTCCTCGTCGACGGTGCGCGCGTTGGCGAGGACGGTCGCATCGTGTGCCGCCCCGACCGCGACGAGGTTCTCGCGCACATCGTCGAACCGGATTGGGTCGCGCTCGAGCGCCGACTCTGGGAACACGATGAGGTCGTACGACCCGCGCAGCTGGTCGGCAAGCCTCAGATGCCGACGCATCAAGTAGCTGTTCTCGATCTCCTCTTGGGTGAGCGTCCGGTCCTCGTCGATGCCTTGCAGCAGCGCGAACCGCAGCCGGCCCGACACCTCAGGGGTGTACCGGACGACGTGCGCCAGCGTGGTCACGAGCACGAGCGCAGCCAACCCGATCCTCGCGGCACGAAGGGAAGGTCGCGCGCGGCGACGAGAGGCTTCGAACGCGTCGAGCAGCAGCCCGTTTGCCACCACCAGCACGAACGAGATGAGTGCGACACCACCGACGCCGGCCAGCGAGCGCACGATCGGGAGATCGTGCATCGACATGCCGAGCTCGCCCCACGGCATCCCGCCGAACGGGACCCGCGCTCGCGCACCTTCGATCACCACCCAGACGACGGCGGTCAGCCACGGGGACCGCAGGCCGCGACGGTCGAGCGCGGCGACGATCGCGCCCGCGCCGGCGATGAACCCGGCCTCCCCCACCACCAACGGCACGATGGCGACCGCGCCGAAGTGTCGCGACCACTCGAGCAGCACCACGAAGAACCCGAGCCCGAACAGGAAGCCGTAGAGCGCTGCTCGCGCCGGGCCAGCACCGCGCCACGCCCACAGCAGCGGGGTGAGCGCGACGAACGCGAGCGGTCCGACGTCCGCGGGTGGAAACGAGATCGCGAGCGCGAGGCCACCCGCGACACACGCGAGCGCGCGGGCGCGCACGCCCGACTCTCGCAGAGAGCGGATCAGGCGCAGTCGCGGCAGAGCATCCGCGACTCTTCGGCGAGCTGCGTCCTTGGAAGCACCAGGAAGCACGACGAACAGAGGAACTCATCAGCCCGGCGAGGCATGATCTTCGTCGGGCCCTCGCCGCGCTCGTCGAGCTCGACCTCTTCCTCTTCGACTTCCTCTTCTTCGTCTTCGAGGGTGGCCTTCGCCGTCCGCTCCTTGAGCAGCGCATCGAGGGGCACCTCGACGTCATCGGGGTGGAGCTCCTCATCGAGGTCGAGACCGTCCTCGTCCTCGTCGTCCTCACCTTTCGCAGCCTTCGTGGCGCGCGGAGACCCGCCGGCGTCACCACCGGCGTCGGCGTCACCACCGGCGATGTCGACGACCTGGCCGTCCTCGTCCAGGTCGAGGTCCACGACGTCGTCGTCCCCGAGGTCGTCGTCGTCCTCGAGATCCTCGTCGTCGAGGTCGCCGTCCTCGAGATCGTCGTCGTCGAGCGCGTCGTCGTCGTTGTCTTCGAACTCTTCGTCGCTCATGTGCTCGGTCTCCGGCCCGGTCCGGGCCTGTCAGGGGCCGGAGCATATCCACACCATTCGCTCGCTCCCTGCGGCGCAGGGTACCTGCGCCGCGGCCGGTCGCTCCCTGGCGAGTGCCTCCGCTTCGCTGCGGCACCGCGCTGCGCGAGAAGTGCATGGTCTGGGGTCCAGGAGACCGTTGGGGCCACTGCTTCGCCCGCCTCGACGATGGCGAGAGGACTATCGCAGCGTTCTCTACTTCGTCTCCTGGACCCACTGGTAGTACGCCCGAACCGGGGGCTCGCTGTCAAGCGCGCCTCAGCGCGCCGCGCGCTTGGCTTCCGCGGCGCGCTCGGACTCGAGGCGCTCGAGCCCGTACGTCTCGTGGTCGACGTAGGTCATCGCGGCGGCGATGGCCCGGTGCCCCGCCTGATTCTCGATGAGTCGATGCATCTCCTGGCACACCCGCCGATACGACGGGTGACCTTGTGGCGAGGTTCGGAGCTCGAGCATGTGCACCGCCTCGCGGGCGTTCAGCTGCATCGTGAACCGAATCCGGAACGCGAGCGCGACGGCATACGACGCCTCGCCTGGGAAGAGCTCGGCGATCGCTTCGTGGAGCGCCTCGGACCGGTCCATCGTCTCGTGGAACTCGTCCGCGAGCCCTGCAGCGGTCACCTCGTCGGGCACCTCGTAGCCGTGCTCGGGCGTGAGCGTCTGCCACTCGATCGTGAGCATTCGGTGCCGCTGGAGATCTCGGAACGCTCCGTAGTCGGTCATCACGTCGAATCGGTAGTCGGTGCGCTCGAACGCGCGCCCTGGCTTGTGGCGCCGGTTCGACCGCTCCCCCACGTACGCGCGCAACAGCGCCACTCGCTCGTCCGTGCCGAGCGCGCGCACGCGGCGCAGCACCTGGTCGTCCGCCAGCGCAACGTGCGGGTAGCAGATCGCGGCGAGCACCTTGTCCTCTCCGTCAGGGTCGAAGTCAGTGAGGGCGACCGCGGGCCGCGGTTCGCCCTCCTCCTCACCGAAGATGCGGGCAACGACGGCTTCGGTATCCTCACGAGTGCGTTCGAGGTAGCTGCTCCACGCGATGCCCCGATCCTCACGATCGACGCGGGTCAGGAACGACGGGATGACCTTGCGCAGCTCGTGGAGCATCATCGCGGCGTAGGCGCGGGCCTCAGGCAAGGGGTGCGCGCGCATGCGCAGCAGCAGCGCCTCGAACGCCTGCCCGGTGCCGTAGATGCCGACGTTCGAGAGCGTCGCGGCGGGCAGCAGTCCGCGCACCGCGTCGCATGCCTTGGCCTTGATCGTCTGCTTGTAGACGAAGTCGGTGTCGTCGGGCTGCTTGGGGTACGACTCGCGGGCCCAGTCGGTAACGACCGGAAGGCATCGTGAATACGTGTCGAAGGTGGCGTCCATGTCAGCGATGAAGCGGAGGCCCAGCTCGGACTCGAGCACGTTCTTCGGGCGGTAGAAGCGATACCGGCCTTCGAGGCGCGTGTCGTACGGGATGTAGCGCGTCGACTGCTCGAGGTAGGCCATGAGTCGACCCCACTCGAGGATCTTCGTGAGCAGGTTCGAAGCCTGCTCGCACGCGAGGTGCACGCCGCCGAGCTGCGCGACCGAGTCGTCGCCGTACTCGAGGAACACGCGCTCGTAGAGCTCCTCGGCCCGCGCCAACCCGATGCTCGCGTCGACGGTGAGATCGCCGGTGAGGTCGAGGTCGCCGACGAACTCGTCGAGGAACAAGCGGCGCAGGCTCTTCGGTGATCGCGAGTAACGGGCGAAGAGCGCGCCCTTCACCACCTCCGGCAGGTTGACGAGCGCGAAGACCGGGCTGTCGAGGTTCGTGAAGTACGGGCGCAGCGTCGTCTCCTCGTCGGCGCTGAAGCGCTCGGCCGCGTACTGCATGGGCTGGCGGTCCTCGGTGCTCGGTAGGGGTCGGGGCGCCGATGGTACCGATGGCCCTCTGAACCCCCGGGGATGGAGCCCACGACCGTTCAGGTCAGTGCACGAGCACAGCAGCTCCCGGCATGAGACGGGCGGTCACCGCTCGGGTCGGGGTCCTACCTACGCCGTCGACTTCGAGCGGGACCGGCCGGTCCCAGCCGATCGTGACGGTGGATCCCTGCGCGGTGCGGATGTCGGGGTGTGGGAGATGGATCCCGGTCACCAGGCGCGAGCGCATCTGTCGTCGCTGTCGACCTCCGAGGGCATGCACGTGCACTTCGAGCCGCCTGTCACCCGGATGGCCGCGGGGCACGACGTCGTGGCCGCGCAAGTACTCGCCGTTCGCGACGAGCACGGTCGTGGCGGGCCCGTCCCACGTCGCGCGCCCGTCTACCTCGACGACGCACCGCCGCGGCCGGACCCACTGTCGACGTCGATCGGGCGGGAGGCCGGACACCACCATGTTCACCGCCACCAGACCACTGTCGAGGCGGATGGCGTCGATCGTGACGGGCTCCCCGGCCGGCACGCCCGCAGTGAGGCCGAGTGCGCGCGCGAGGTCGCTCGGCCCGTCCGGAACGAAACGGATCCGGGTCTCGGCTCCGCTCTGCCCCGCGATCGCTGCGCCGAGGTCCGCGTCACCGCCACGGACGTCGATCGCGTCGGAGGTCACGCGACGACGGACGCGGCGCGCACGACCCCGCGCAGGCAGGCATCGGTTGCGGCGCGTGCGCTGTGACGAGTGGTGGGGTCCGGCGCGACCTCAGCAACCTGTCCAAGGAGATCGATGCACTGCTTGATGTTCCGGACGAAGTCGCCACCGGCGAGCTCGTCGTCGTCGAGGATCGCCGACAGGTCGTCCCCGCGCGCCCACTCGTAGGCGTAGGCGGTGAAGCCGGGGTCAGGCGGGCGCGTCTCAGGCAAGCCGGCGTCGTCCTCGGCAGCGCTGAGCGAGCGCCACAGCTTCTCGATCGCGCGAGCGCGCTCGGCCACCAGGCTCGACGGCCAGCGTGGTGGCGGCATCGGGATGCCGTCGTCGGCACCCCGGCGTTCGTACGCGAAGCACGACACCAGCGCGGCGATCTCGGGGGCAGACGCTCCATCGAGCAGTCCGTCACGGATCGATTCGGCCAGGAGCAGATCGGTCTCGGTGTACAGCCGCGCGAGCAGCTCACCGGGTGGCGTGAGCGCCCAACCGTCGAGGTACCCCCACGACACGAGGAGGTCGCGCACCTGATCCAGCTGACGGGCGAGGCTCTCGCTGCGACCACGCACGCGTCGTTCGAGTCGTGCGATGTCGCGCTCGAGCCGCTCCACGGCATGCAACGCCCGTACACGCGACTCGCGCCGCGGGTCCTCATGCACCGGATGGCTCCTGATCGCTTCGGTGAGCGTCTCGACCGGATCCGCACTGTCGCTCGCGGGCCGGCGCGCCTTCACCTTGCGCACCGCGTCGGCCACTTGGTGCTGGAACACCTTGCTCTTGGGTGCGAATGGCTCAGGGAGGTCGACGCGGGCCACGGCCTCTGGTGTGTCGTCGAAGTCTCCGGCACCGAGGCGCACGAGCTGGCGCGACGGCGTGACGGCCAGGAGACGGGCGTCCCCGCGCCGCTCGTCCCTCGATATCACTGCGACCTTTCCGCGGTGGCGCGTCCAGACCACGTCGCCGGGTTGAAGCGCGAGCAGCGCGCGCTCGGTGCGCCGCGCCGATCCCTGCTCTCGCCGGGCCGCGTCGAGCTCCTGGCGCAGCCGTTGGTACTCGGCCACCTCACCGTGGCTGCTGGCCGTTGCCTCGCGGGCCCGCTCGCGGTCGCTGCGGGCCCGTTCGAGCTGGCGCTCCAAGGAGACCACGTCCCGGTCGGCGTGGAATTGGGCGAACGACAGGTTGAGCAGATGGTGCGCGGCTTCGCTCGAGTACCGCCGCACGAGGTTGACGGTCATGTTGTACGTAGGACGGAACGACGAGCGCAGCGCGTCGGTGCGTCGCGACGCGAGCCCGGCGACCTGCTCGAACGTCACCCACGGACTCCAGCAGACGATGGCGTACCCGACGTCGTCGATGCCGCGGCGACCGGCCCGCCCGGTGAGCTGGGTGTACTCCCCCGGCGTCAGCATCTCGTGGCGCTCTCCAGTGAACTTCGTGAGCTTCTCGATCACGACCGACCGCGCCGGCATGTTGATCCCGAGCGCGAGCGTCTCGGTAGCGAAGACCACCTTGAGGAGCCCGGCCGCGAACGCCTCCTCCACGGCCTCTTTCATCGGCGGCACCAACCCCGCGTGGTGCGACGCCAAGCCAGCTTCGAGCGCCGCTCGCCACGACGCGAAGCCGAGGACGGCGAGATCGTCATCGTTGAGTCCCGCGGTGTGGGCGTCGGCGATGGCGCGGATGCGCGCGGCCTCATCCTTCGTCGTGAGACGGGCTCCGCCGGCTCGGCACTGTTCGACCGCTTGATCGCAGCCGGCCCGGCTGAAGACGAACACGATCGCGGGCAGCAAGCGGTCTTGCACCAGCACGTCGAGCATCTCGGTTCGCAACGGCGGTCGCAGGCGGCTGCGCGCGCGGCCTCGCCCTCGACCGCCGTAGCGCCCGGTGCGCCGGTCGAGCTTGATCACGTCAGGGTTCGGCGCGCGCTCCTCGTCATCGCCAGCGAACGTCGGCAGCAGGTGCAGCCCATCCATGCCGCGCTCCCCCAACAGGTAACGGTGATGCAGCACGACGGGTCGTCGCTCCTCGATGACGGCAGTGGTCGCGCCGCGGACGGTCTCGATCCACGCCGCGAGCTCTTCGGCGTTCGAGACCGTCGCGGAGAGGCACACGAGATCCACTTCGGGATCGAGATGGATGATGACTTCTTCCCAGACCGCGCCGCGGTAGCGGTCCTGGAGGTAGTGGACCTCGTCGAGTACGACATAGCGGAGTCCCGAAAGCGTGCCCGACGCCGCGTAGATCATGTTGCGGAGCACCTCGGTCGTCATCACGACGATCGGGGCGTCGCCGTTGACCGAGGTGTCGCCGGTGAGCAACCCGACGCGCTCGTCGCCGTAGGCGCGGCGGAAGTCGCCGAACTTCTGGTTCGAGAGCGCCTTCAGCGGGGTCGTGTAGAAGATCTTCCCGCCGAGTGCGAGCGCGCGCTCGATCGCATACTCGGCCACCAACGTCTTGCCTGAACCAGTGGGCGCGGCAACCAGCACCGACCGGCCGGCGTCGAGGGCGTCGAGCGCGTCGCGTTGGAAGTCGTCGAGCGCAAAACCCCGCGCCGACTCGAACTCGGCGCGGGAGCTCACTCCAACCTCTGGACTCACCCCGGCGTGGACGTGGTGGTGACGCCGGTGGGAAGAGTGGTCGCGCCGGGCAGCGTGGTCGTTGCGCCGGGCAGCGTCGTCTCGGTGGGTGCCGGGGGGAACTCGGGCAGCTCGACGTCCTCGGGATCCTCGGGCGCGAGCACCCAGATCAGGGCCGCGGCGATCAGCACCACGACCGCGACGCCGAGGACGGCGAACACGACTTCGAGTCGCTGGCGAGGCGCCCGGTAGCCCCGGCTGGGCGCGCGCGACGGGCTCATCGCTTGAGCAGCTTCCCGATCAGGATGCTGCCCTCGAAGAAGAGATACATCGGCACGGCCATGAAGAACAAAGAGTAGGGGTCCTGACTCGGCGTGATCACTGCGGCGAACACGAAGATCAGGACGACTGCCCACCGGCGCCATTTGATGAGTCGGGCAGTCGACAGCACCCGGGCGATGAGCAGGAACACCAGGACGACGGGGAACTCGAACGCCAACCCGAACGCCAGGATCAACAGCGTGACGAGCGAGATGTACTTGTCGGCGGTGAGCATCGGCTTGATGTCCTGGCCGCCGATGTCGAGGAGGAACTCGAGTGCCTGCGGCAGCGTGATGAGCGCGACGACGGCACCGCCGATGAACAGCAGCACCGAGACGAGCACGAACGGCACTGCGTAGCGCTTCTCCTTGGGGTGGAGCCCAGGAGTGATGAAGCGCCACAGCTGCCAGAGCCAGATCGGGACGGCGAGGATGATCCCGCCGTATGTCGCGATCTTCAGCCTGGTCACGAAGGCGTCCAACGGTCCGGTGAAGATCAGGAAGCCATCGGTGCCCTTGGGTGCCGCATCTCGGTAGTAGCGCACGAGCTCATGGACGATGTCCGGAGCGAAGATGTAGGCGACGACCGCTGTCGCGAGGACCGCGACGAGCGAGATGATGATCCGTCGTCGCAGCTCGGTGAGGTGCTCGACGACCGTCATGCGGCCGTCGGTGGCGCGCTTGGTCACGCGTCAGGTGGGCTCGGTCGGTGCCGGGGGTCCGGCGCCATCGGAGGTGCCGGTGGCATCGCATCCGCGACGTCAGGCGTGGAGGTCGTGTCACCCGTCTCCGCCACAGTCCCCGCTGGCGACGCATCGGGCGTCATCGGCGGCAGGATCGGCGCCGGCTCCACCTGATCACTGAGGTCGTCGGCGAGCACGTCATCGAAGTCACTGCGCAGCGACTGCTGGAACTTGCGGATCTCCCGCATGCCCTTGCCCACCTGCCTGCCGATCTCGGGCAGGCGCTGCGGGCCGAAGACCAGCAAGGCGATCACGAAGATCACAAGGATCTCGGCGGGGCCGAGCGACACGAAGCGCTCCTTTTCCCTGCTCAGGGACTCTCCGAACCGACGCGGGATCGTACCTAGATGCCTGGTCGATTCCGCAGGCTACGTCTCCACCGACATCGGGGCGGCCCAGCCACACCCGATGTCTGCGATGCCCGCGCTCGGCGGCTACGCCGCCGGGTTGCCCAGGCTAGGAGGTGGATTCAGCGACGAGCGCGGGGTGCGATACCCAGTCGTCGCGCTCGAGGAAGAGGTGGAAGTCGAGGAGGTCGTCGGGGGTGAGCGCTGGGCCGGTGTGCTCTTCGTGGAACTCGGCCGGGAGACTCCAGACCTCTTCCTCGACCCCTACCGAGACCAGCAAGGCGCAGATCGCCGCGGTCGCATCGTGGACGACGGCCGAGGCGCAGTGCGGGCACCGGAAGCGATACGCGCCGCGCTCGTCATCGACGCAGACCCTGACGGTCAGGTCGGAGACCCGCAGGCGGACGGCTCCGCAGCTCTGGCACTCGGCCTTGATGGTCGCCACGAAACGTGTGTCGTCACGCCCTGAGGGCCCCTTGAGTGGATTCACGGGGAGGGCAGGCCCTCCCCGTGTGCCCCTCCCGGCGCTTGCGCCCGCCTCGAGACGGGGTCTGACGGCCGGCAAAGCCGGCCGTCGGCGACCCAAGGGCTGCATGGTCGCCAAAGACTCATACATTCGTGGCCCTGTGGCCGTCGCAATCACGTTTGCGCATCGGGGGGCACGGGCTGTCCATCCCGAGAACACCCTCCCGGCCTTCCGCCATGCCCTGGAGCACGGCGCCCGGGGCCTGGAGTCTGACGCCTGGCGGGCCGGGGACGACGAGGTGGTGCTCGTCCACGACGAGTCGCTGCGGGGCGGGCGGCTCGGCCGACGGGTCGCGGTCGGCTCGAGCACGTCGACGCGACTGGCCGAGCTCGGAGTCCCCCGCCTCGCCGACCTCTACCGCGAGCTCGGGAGCGACTACGAGCTCTCGATCGATCTGAAGGACCACGAGGTCGGTGCCAGCATCATCGATCTCGCTCGTGCCGAGGGCGCGGTCGAGCGACTGTGGCTCTGCTCCCCCTCCCGCGGGGTGCTGCGGCCGCTGCGTGAGCAGTCGAGCGATGTGCGTCTCGTGCACTCGCAGTCGAAGAGCCGATTGGAGCAGCCGATCGAGCGACACGCCGCGGGTCTGGCCGAGTCAAAGATCGACGCGGTGAACCTCCATCACTCCGAGTGGACAGCAGGTCTCGTCGCGCTGTTCCACCGATTCAACGTCAAAGCCTTCGCGTGGGACTGCCAGGAGGAACGACATCTGCGCGCAATGCAGCAGATCGGCATCGACGCGGTGTACTCCGACCACGTCGACCGCATGGTCAGCGTCATCGGTTCGTAGCCCTCGGCTCGCCGCGGGGTGGCTTCGCCACCCCGCGACCTCATCGTCGCGTGGCGAGCCGCGCTGGAGTGGGCCGACGGGAGGGGCCTGCCCCTCCCGTCACACCTGCCCTCCCCGTCACAAGAACCCGATGGAGCCGATCGGCCAGATGCGCATGAACACGCGGCCGATGATGATGTCATGGTCGATCACGCCGAACGAACGACCGTCCTTCGAGTTCTCGCGGTTGTCGCCGAGCACGAGCACGGTGCCTTCGGGGACCACACACCCGTTCTCGCCACCTGCTGGCGTCCCGCACTTCGGGATGGTGGTCTGCTCCCCGGCGTCGCCCGTGTCGGGGCATGGGCTCGAGTTCACGCAGGTGTCGACGCCATCGGGAAGATACGGCTCGCGCACCACCCGTCCGTCGACGTAGACCCGGCCATCACCGGGGAACGTCACGGTCTCACCGGGCAGGCCGATCACCCGCTTCACGAAGTCTTTGATCTCGTCAGTGCGCGCTTCGGGCGGCGCCTCGAACACGACGATGTCGCCGCGGTTCACATCGTGGAAGTCGTAGCTCAGCTTGTTCACGAGCACCCGGTCCTCGATCTCGAGCGTGGGCTCCATCGACGACGACGGGATGTAGAACGCCTGGAAGAGGAAGGTCTTGATGAGGAATGCGATCGCGAGCGCCGCCGCGATCAGGAGCACCCACTCGATGACCAGGCGCTCCAACCGCTTGCGTCGCTTCTTCGGGGGATCGAGCTGCTCCTCCATCCCCGGGAGGTCTCGCAGCGGTGGCGAAGGGAGGACCGCGGTCGAGTCGCCGTCGTGCCCGTCGGGGCCGGTGGGGCCAGCGGTGGTCACGAACGGGGCTCCATGACTCGCCATCCTCCCACGCCACGGCGCGTGCCTTAGCCTCGGGTCACGACGCACGCTCGTAGCGCTCGAGCACCCGGCTCGCGGCGTCCGCCGCGATCGAACGCGCTTCGCGTGGGGCAACCACCTCGGCGTCGGACCCGAGCCCGAGGAGGAGGCGCTCGAGGAAGCCGACCGCGCTGACCGGAAGCACGACGTCGACTCGACCTTTCGCGCGCGGGGTCACCGACTCGACGGGCAGCTCCTCGGCGACCCACGCCGCTTCTGGTCCGACGCGCAGCGTGACCCGCAGGTCGTCGGGTGACGGCGTGTAGACCACGTCGTCGAGCTCGTCGCTCGCATCAGCGCGCTCAGGAGCGATTGCCTCCCCCGTCGGGCGAACCGCACGGATGCGGTCGACACGAAAGAGCCGATCTGCTTCGGCTCGATGGCAGTACGCGCCCAGGTACCACTCACCGAACGCGTGGAACACCCGCATCGGATCGACGACGCGGGTCGTCATCTCGTCGCGGGCGAAGGAGAAGTAGTCGATTTCGAGCTGCTGACGCGCCGCGACAGCCTCTTGGAGACGTTCGAGCTCGCCGGTGTCGCCCACATCCACCGCCACGCCGCCGCGCGCACCGAGCGCGTCCTCCAGCTTCTCGAGCGCAGTCGCGAGTGGACCGCGCTGGTCGGCACCCGGGACGGCGAGGAGCGCGCGCCCGGCCGCGACCAGCCCGATGCCTTCGGCCGGCGTGAGCCGCAGCGGGCGCTCGAAGTACTCCGCGAGCCGCACGGTGACAGCGCCGTCATCGGCGACCCACACGTCGATGAGTCGATCGGCCGTGTAGGGCGGCAACCCGCACATGGGCAGGAGCTCGAGGTCGCGTTCGATCTGACGCTCGTCGATCTCGAAGCGCGCCGCGAGCTCCGGGATGGTGACGCCAGGGTGCGCCAGGATCCACGGCACCAGCGACAGCATCCGCTGAAGGCGCGGCCCGGATGGTGGTGACGCGCTCATTTCGCCCGTGCTACCAGGTCGCGCAGCCACTCGATCATCTCGGCGCGGAGGTCAAGGGGCTCGAGGACTTCCGCGTGCTCAAGCAGGTTGAGCACCCAGGTGCGGAACGCGGCGCGGTTCGCAACGGACAGCGCAACGACGATCGCCTCGTCGTCGCGTCGCTCGACCACCGCGTCGTCGCCCAGCTCGTCGATCACCCACGCGGCTCTCGTCGCGTCCACGAGCACGTGCGCCTCGACCGGTTCCTCCTCGCCATAGGTCATGGGATCGGCGCGTAGGTATTCCGCCGGATCGACCTCGGGCGGTGGGACGAACCCGCCAGCATCGCCGGCGCTCGGCTCGCCCTCGATGCGCTCGACCCGGAAGGCCCGCGGGGCCTCGCGGTCCTGGTCGCGGCCGACGACGTACCAGTGCCCGAAGCGGTGTACGACCCCGTACGGCTCGAGCCGACGGGTCTCGCCTCGGTACTCGAAGGTGACGACCCGTCGCTTGGCGACCGCGTCGAAGAGCTCCGCGAGCGCCGGCGTGCTCTCCAGATGCGCCAACGGTGCCGCGCCAGTGCCCTCGAACCCACCGAGCTTGCGCAGCCCCTCGCGCCCAGCGCCGCCAAAGAGGCGCACTGCTGTGACCGCGACGTGCAGCGCGGCGCGCTCTTCTGCGGCGAGCGCCAGCTCCGGGAGGTAGTAGTCCTCGGGCCGGATCCGGTAGCCCTGCTCCCCGCCCAGCGCGTCGATCGTCTCGATGGTGATGGGCACACCGAGGTCGCGCAGCGTCTCCTTGTCGCGTTCGAACGCGCGCCGTTGCGCCGCTTTGTCGCTTGGGTACGCGGGCTCGAGGCGTTCGGCGAGGTCGTCGAGCGTGAGCGGACGGCGGGTGTCGAGCAACGTCGCCGTGAGGTTCACGAGGCGCTCGACGCGGTCGGTCATGAGCCGCTCGCGATCGCGTCCGCGGCCACGATTCCCGCCGCGGCCGCAACCTGGAAGAGCACCGGGTCATCGGCTGCCGCGCGACCCATCGACACGACCTCGAGGTCGTGCTCCGCAAAGCGCGCGACCACGTCCGGAACCTCGACCTCGACGATGTCGTGGCGGTCGGTGATGCCGGCTTGGGCCAGATCATCACGTAGGCGCTGCTCTTCTGGTCCACCGATCAGCGGTAGCGCGACTCGTACGCGCTCGCGGCATGCGAGCCGCAATGCAGTCGCGGTGTGGTGTGAGAGACCCTCATGGCGCGGTCGCGGATCGGCGAATGATGCGCGCAGCGTTGCAATCGGCACCCCGTCGAGCGCGGCGGCCGCGTCGAGGATTCCCCCCACCTCCATCCCCGAGAACCCGAGGCGGGTGTTGGTGCCAACGATGCCGGGACCCATCGCGACGATCGCCACGTCGGCTTTTGCCGCGTGACGGGCCACCGCGAGCGCCGAAAAGATCGAGACGGCTTCGAAGTCACCACCGAAGGCGTGTCCACACGTCACCGTCGCGTCGAGCAACCCCCGATCGCAGAGCTGCGCGACGGTGTCGGAGAGGGCCAGCGGCAGGCCGGCGCCGTCGGTCATCACGTACGCGACCTTCGCTTCTGGTCGGCGGTCTTTGATCGCGATCGCGATCGCCGGCACCTGGCTGTGCAACGCCGCGGCCACCACCGGCATGCCGTCGATCGACTCGACCTCGGCCAGCTCTTCGAGATGCTCCTCGCTGCTCCCGACGTCGGCCTGGAGGCTCGTGTATCGACTCTTGATGATGTGGCCCGGGCCCTTCTCGCTCCAACGATCACGTTCGAGGTTCCAGTGCACGACGTGCCAGCCACCGGTGCCGAGGCCCAGCTCCACTGCGGTCGTGTTCACCACCACCCGATCGCCGAGCGCGACGGCGCCCGTGAGCTGAGGGAGCACATAGGCGCGCTCCGCGCCGTCACCAAGGTCGACTTCGACGCGTTGTAGTCCCGGACGTTCCTCGAGGATGGCGGTGACGGTCCCTGACCGGAACGACGGCATGGAGCAGGGCGGCTGCTAGAGCGACGCGATGAGCCGTTCGACGCGCTCATCGCGCGCCTTGAACGGGTCCTTGCAGAGCACCGTTCGCTGAGCCTGGTCGTTGAGCTTCAGGTGCACCCAATCGACGGTGTAGTCGCGCTTGCGTTCCTTGGCTCGCTTGATGAACGCGCCGCGCAACCGCGCCCGCGTCGTCTGCGGTGGCGTGGTGACGGCCGTCTCGATCGCTTCGTCAGTGGCGGTGCGGTCGACCTGCCCGCGGCGCTCGAGCAGGTAGTAGAGCGAGCGCGACCGCGTGACGTCGTGATAGGCGAGGTCGACGAGCGCGACGCGCGGGTGCGTGAGCGGAAGGTCGTGGTGCTCGCGGTATGCCTCGATGAGGTGGTACTTGACCACCCAGTCGACTTCGGTGCGCAGCTTCAGCGGGTCGTTCTCGAGGTGGGTCATCACGTGCTCCCACATGTCGAGCGCCTGCTGCTCCAAATCCGAGAGGCCGCGCTTCTTCGCGAACTTCAGCGCGCGGTTCAAGTACTCCGCCTGCACCTCGACCGCCGAGAGTTCGCGCCCGTTGGCAAGACGGACTCGTCGGCGCGCGGTCATGTCGTGGCTGATCTCGCGAATGGCGCGGATCGGGTTCTCGAGGGTGAGGTCGCGCCACGGCCCCTGGTCCTCTTCGAGCATCCGCAAGAGGATCGAGGTGGCACCGACCTTGAGGAAGGTCGTGTACTCGCTCATGTTGGAGTCGCCGACGATCACGTGGAGCCGACGGAAGCGCTCGGCGTCGGCGTGGGGCTCGTCGCGAGTGTTGATGATGGGACGAGAGCGGGTGGTGGCGCTCGACACGCCCTCCCAGATGTGCTCGGCCCGTTGAGAGATGCAGTACATGGCGCCGCGGGCGGTCTGGAGCACCTTGCCCGCCCCGGCGTAGACCTGGCGGGTCACCAGGAACGGGATCAGGACGTCAGTGAACTTGGTGAAGTCGCCTTCGCGCTCGACGAGGTAGTTCTCGTGGCAGCCGTAGGAGTTACCGGCCGAGTCAGTGTTGTTCTTGAACAAGAACACCTCGCCGCGGATCCCCTCCTCGCGGAGCCGCTGCTCGGCACTGCGCACGAGACCCTCGAGGATCCGCTCCCCCGCTTTGTCGTGCACGACGAGATCGTCGATCGCGTCACACTCGGGCGTCGCGTACTCCGGGTGGCTGCCGACGTCGAGGTAGAGGCGCGCGCCGTTCTCGAGGAACACGTTGCTCGACCGACCCCACGAGACCACGCGCCGGAACAGGTAGCGCGCGACCTCGTCAGGGCTCAGCCGGCGTTGACCTCGCAGCGTGCACGTGACGCCGTACTCGTTCTCGAGCCCGAAGATGCGCCGTTCCACATCACGAGCGTACCGGTCCGGTCAGGCCTTCCCGGTGCAGTGCTCAGATGATGGTGACGACGTCGTCGCAGGACTTCTCGTCGTCGAACGCCCCGAGCAGGCCCTGGTCGTCGACTGCGGCGAAGGGATCAGACTCACCGACGTCGAGCAGGTTGATCGCGAGCTCGAACGATGTGACATCAGCCGTGAACGCGACGCCGCTCGCATCGGCCGCCTCGAACTCGGCCAGCGCGTCGGCAATAGTCGTGGTGTCTTCTCTATCAGGACTACCGCAACCTGACGTGCGACCGAGCGCGCCGCTTACAGCGAGCGACGAGCGTCAGCCAGCCAGAAGTGCGTCGAGCTCTGGCCCCCGGAGGCGTTGGAACGCCCGGCGAGTGCGGGCCCGGTCGAGGATAGCGACCTCGAGCGCGCTCGCCTCCAGCGGCGGCTGCTCCGGTGCGGCCAGCACCGTGGCGCCGAGCTTGACGGTCGCAGCACGGTCGAGCGGCGCCTGGTATTGCGCGGCAAGCGCCTCGGCGATCTGCTCGGACTGCCCGCCGAGGACCGTGAAGCCCTCTTCGTCCATCACGGTGCCGTCGTAGAGGATGTGGAACAACTCGTCCTCTTCAGGTGTCGCGCCCACCTGAGCCACGAGGATCTCCACCTCATACGGCTTCATCTCGTGCGTGAAGATCTGACCGAGCGTCTGCGCGTAGGCGTTGGCCAAGGCACGGGCGTTCACGTCCTCACGGGCGAACGAGTAGCCCTTCACGTCGGCCTGACGCACGCCGGCGATCCGGAGCATCTCGAACTCGTTGTACTTGCCGACGCCGGCAAACGCGATGCGGTCGTAGATCTCGCTGATCTTGTAGAGCGTGCGCGACGGGTTCTCGGCCACGATCACGATCGCATCACTCGCGCTCATGGCGACCAGGCTGCGCCCCCGGGCGATGCCCTTGCGGGCGTAATCCGCCCGGTCCTTCATCACCTGCTCGGGCGACACGTAGAAGGGCATCGTCATACTCCGGCGCCCTCCTCACGCCCGCCGAGCAACTCAGCGGCGCGCGCGGCGACGTCGTTGTCGCTCACACTGCTGAACCCGTTGACGTCGATCACGGCCACCGTCGGGAAGATCCGCCGCACGAGGTCGGGTCCGCCAGTCGCCGCGTCCTCGTCGGCCGCGGCGAACAGCGCGCGCAATGCGAGATCGATCGTCTCCGCTTGCGTGATGTCCTCGCGCCACTGCGACTTGATCCAGTTGCGGGCGTGCACACCACCAGAGCCGTTGGTCTGGAAGTCGGCTTCCTCGTACTTGCCGCCGGTGACGTCGTAGCTGAACACGCGCCCGGCTTGACGCCGGTCGTCGTACCCGGCGAACAGCGGAACCACCACGAGGCCCTGCCTCGCGAACGGGAGGTTGGCGCGCACCATCGCCGCGAGCTGGTTCGCCTTCCCGTCGAGCGACAGCGCCTCGCCTTCGATCTTCTCGTAGTGCTCGAGCTGGGTCTGGAACAGACGCACGAGCTCGACCGCCGGACCCGCGGCGCCGGCAATGGCGATCCCGGAGAAGTCGTCAGCCGGGAACACCTTCTCGATCCGCCGGCTCGCGATCATCATCCCAGCCGTCGCGCGACGGTCACCCGCCATCACTACCCCACCGGCAAACCGGATCGCGACCACCGTCGTCGCGTGCACCGTCTCGATGGGCACCGACGAGGCGTCGGGAGTCGAGGGCGCGATGCCCTCAGGACCAAGCCGCCGCAACACATCAACGAACGAAGGCCCAGGGTCAGCCCCAGGCGAGAAGAACGGCAACGGCGACTCGTTCACAGCGAAAACAGGCTAGCCGGGAGCCTTCACGAGCCCTCCGGCCCGAACGATCGCAAGCTCCCGCATTTCGCAGTAGCTGGTGAGCACAAAGCCGTTCGACGCCAGATAGTCCACCGCTCGGCCGGCAATTCCTTCATCTTCGCGCAGTTGACCAAGAGCGTTGTTGCATCGCACACAGAGAATGCCTCGCACGCCGGCCTCGCAGTGATCGACGTGAAAGGACTCCCCAGCCTTCGGCTTGTCACCGCAGATCGCACAGCCGCCGCTTTGCGCTCGAAGCATCTCGTCGTAGTCGGCCTGTGTCAGCCCGAACGTGCGCCTCAAGTGCCCCTCCCGCATTGCGGGCTTGTTCTTGGCCCGATACTGCCTCTGGTACGCGTGGAACTTCTCTGGGTTCTTCTCGCGCCACGCGCGCACTCGCTCGATCTGCTTCTGAGGATTCTTGAGATACCGGGCCTTCTGCGCTTTCGCGAAACACGCCTTGCACTCCGGCCGGTGACCGTCCGCGCAGGCCCTTGCTCGGTAGAACCCTGCGAAAGGCTTCGTCTCGCCGCACTTCGAACAGCGCTTCATGCGGGGACGGTATGACGAGGGGGTGACACATGCCCGGCTCCTAGGAATCGGACATATGGATCATTCCCCCCCTTTCTGGACGTACGACTTGACGAAGTCCTCCGCATTGACCTCGAGGACCTCGTCGATCTCGTCCAGGAGATCGTCCAGCTCGCCCTTGAGCTTCTCGCCCTTCTCGGTGGGCGCGGCGACCTCGGCGGTCTCCTCCACACGCTCCTTGGGCGCTGGGCGCTGCTTTCGCTGCTGCTCGGGCATGACTCGAAGGTACCTCCTGCGGACCCCTCCGCTGAACCGTGTGCCTTGGCTAGCTGGACTCCTGGCCCAGCTGGCTGACCAGGTCGGCGGGGGTCTTCGCACTCGCGAACAAGGATTCGACGTAGGCCTTCGTGCCCTTGAGCGGCTCCATCATCGGGATCCGCTTCAGCGGATCGCCGCCCACGTCCAAGATGATGCTGTCCCAGTTGGCAGCGACCACCGAATCGGGCCAGCGTGACAGACACGTGCCGCGGAAGTACGCGCGGGTCGACGCCGGCGGCTCGGTAGTCGCGGCCATCACCTCGGCTTCGTCAGCCAACCGCTCGACCTTGCCGGCGCGCACGAGGCGCTCGTAGAGCGATCGATCCGGACGCACGTCGTGGTACTGGAGGTCGACGAGCGCGAGCTTCGCGTCGTTCCAACCGATGCCGTCGCGCTCGGCGTACGCGTTGCAGAGCGAGAGCTTCGTGACCCAATCGAGCTGACCGTCGAGCAGCATCGGGTCGCGCTCGAGCGCGGTGAGCACCGATTCCCAGCGGTCGAGAACTTGCTGGCCGACGTCCTCGCCGCCACACGCGTCAAGACCGGTGTCGTCGGCGTACTTCTGCGCAAGACGGAGGAACTCCCACTGGAGCTCGACCGCGGTCATCCGACCACCGTCGACCAGCTCGATCGTGGCGCGGCACGTGGGGTCGTGCGAGACGACGCGCATCGCGGGCACAGTCGACACGACTGAGTAGTCCTTGTCGAAAAAGTCGTCTTCGATCATCGCAAGGACGATCGCCGTGGTGCCGACCTTGAGGAACGTCGCGACCTCACACAGGTTCGCGTCGCCGGCGATCACGTGGAGGCGGCGGTAGAGCTGCGGATCGGCGTGCGGCTCGTCGCGCGTGTTCACGATCGGGCGCTTCAGCGTCGTCTCGAGCCCGACCTCCTCCTCGAAGAAGTCCGCGCGCTGGCTGAGCTGGTACTCGACCCCGCCCGCGCCGTTCTCGCCACCGACCTTGCCGGCCCCGGTGAAGACCTGGCGGGTCACGAACCACGGCAGGAGGTAGCGCACGAGGTTGGCGAACGGGACGGCCCGGTCGACGAGGTAGTTCTCGTGGGTGCCGTAGCTGTTGCCCTTGCCGTCGGAGTTGTTCTTGTAGACGACGACCTCTTGGCCCGGGTCGAGCAGGCGCCGGGCGGCGAGCATCGAGCGAGCCAGGACCCTCTCCCCTGCCTTGTCGGCCACCACCAGCTCGAGGGCATCAGCGCACTCGGGCGTGGAGTACTCGGGGTGGGCGTGGTCGACGTAGTACCGGGCGCCGTTGGTGAGCACGGTGTTGACGAGGTGCGTCTCGATCTCAGGCGGCTGGGCACCGTCACGTGCGTACCCGCGCGCATCGCGCCCTGGGCTCTCGTCCTCGAAGTCCCAACCGACCTTGTGATGCTCGACGTAGCCGTTGATCAGCATCGACGACGCGAGCACCGGGTTGGCTTCGCCCGCCCCACGCAGCACCACGCCGTACTCGGTCTCGATGCCACACACCTTGGGGACGGCCACGAGGAAAGCCTACCGGCGCCTCACAGCGTTTCCGCGCCCGTTGAAATGGGTTGTGAACAGCCACTTCGGGCCACGAACATCACTGCATGCCGACCGAAGAGCTCACGAAGACCGACGCCGTCACGGTGAAGCGCAAACGAGAGCGCGCCGACTACCGGCGCGACAGCGCGAACGCAATCCTCGACGAAGGGCTTGTCGCGCACGTGGGCATCGCCGTGGACGGGCAGCCGCTCGTGATCCCGATGGCGTACGGCCGTGATGGCGACCGGCTCATCCTGCACGGCTCACGTGTCAGTCGCCTGCTCAAGGCGCTCGGCGATGGTCAACCGGTGTGCGTCACCGTCACGCTGGTCGACGACGTCGTCTTCGCGCGCTCGCAGTTCCACATGTCGATGAACTATCGGTCAGTCGTTGTCGTCGGCGTTCCACGGCTTCTCGCGGACACTGAGGAGAAGCGGGCCGCGCTGGAGGCGCTCGTCGAGCACGTCGCGCCGGGGCGAACCGCCGAAGCGCGCCCTGCGACCGACGACGAGCTCGATCAGATCCTCGCGGTCGAGATCCCGATCGACACTGCGTCGGTGAAGGCGCGGACCGAGGGCGTGATCGACGAGCCCGAGGACCACGACCTCGACATCTGGGCCGGCCTCATCCCCATCAAGACCGTCTACGGAGCACCCATCTGCGAACCCGACCTGCGCCCAGGGATCAACGTTGCGCCCTCCGCGTTGCGGTATCGCCGACCGACGAAGAGCGGCAAAGAACGGGAGTGAGACCCCGACAACGGTGCGCGAAGCCGTGAGACCGCGCTACAGGTATTGACCGGTGGTGACGCGCTCGATCTGACGGCCGCCCTTGGCCTCGTCGCCTTCGGACATGAGCGTGCGCACGTAGACGATGCGCTCGCCCTTCTTGCCCGAGATCTTCGCCCAGTCGTCGGGGTTCGTCGTGTTGGGCAGATCCTCGTGCTCGCGGTACTCCTGCTTGATCGACGCGTACAGGTCGTCGGCGGAGATGCCGCGGTCGCCGCCCTCGATCTGGCGCTTGATCGACAGCTTCTTCGAGCGCCGCACGATGTTCTCGATCATGGCTCCCGATGAGAAGTCGCGGAAGTAGAGGACTTCCTTGTCGCCGTTCTGGTACGTGACCTCGAGGAAGCGGTTGTCGTCGTCGTCGGCGTACATGCGCTCGACCGCCAACGCGATCATCTCTTCGACGGCCTTCGCCGCGTCGCCGCCGTGCTGCTCCAACTCCTTCTCGGAGATCGGCAACGTGGGCGTGAGGTACTGAGCGAAGATCTGCCGGGCGCTCGCCTGGTCAGGACGTTCGATCTTGATCTTCACGTCGAGACGACCAGGGCGCAGGATCGCCGGGTCGATGAGGTCCTCACGGTTGGACGCGCCGATCACGATCACGTTCTTGAGGCTCTCCACCCCATCGATCTCGGCGAGCAGCTGAGGAACGATCGTGCTCTCGATATCGGACGAGATGCCGGTGCCCCGCGTGCGGAACAACGAGTCCATCTCGTCGAAGAACACGATGACAGGCACGCCCTCTTCGGACTTTTCCCGCGCGCGCTGGAAGATCAGGCGGATCTGACGCTCGGTCTCACCGACGTACTTGTTGAGCAGCTCCGGACCCTTGATGTTCAAGAAGTACGAGCGCGTCGAGTCGTTGCCCGTCTTCTCCGCGACGCGCTTGGCGAGCGAGTTCGCCACTGCCTTCGCGATGAGCGTCTTGCCGCAGCCTGGTGGTCCGTACAGCAAGATGCCCTTCGGCGGTTGGAGCTCGTGCTCGTGGAACAGCTCGGCGTACAGGTACGGGAGCTCGACCGCGTCGCGAATCTGCTCGATCTGATCGTCGAGGCCACCCACGTTTTCGTAGGTGACGTCGGGAACCTCTTCGAGGACGAGCTCTTCGACTTCCGGACGCGGCAGGCGCTCGACGACGAGACCCGACCGTTGGTCCATCAGCAGGTGATCGCCGGCGCGCAGCTTCTCGCCGAACAGCGCACCCGCGAGCTCGCAGACGCGCTCCTCGTCGGCGCGCCCGACGACCAGCACCCGACGCTCGTCCTCCATCAGCTCCTTCAGCACGACGACCTCACCCGAGATCTCGAGCCCGCGCGCCAACACGACGTTGAGCGACTCGTTGAGCGCGACCTCTTGCCCGCGCTCCATCGCGTCGAGATCGACCTCGGGGTGCACGGCCACTCGCATCTTGCGACCAGCGGTGAAGATGTCGACCGTTCCGTCGTCGTTCGCACCGAGATACGTGCCGTACGCGGACGGCGGCATCGTGAGCTTCTCGACCTCCTCGCGCAGCGCGGCGATGTGCTCGCGCGCCTCGCGCAGGGTGGCCGACAGCCGCTCGTTCTGGGAGACCGCCTGGGCGAGCTGGCCCTTGGCCTCGAGCAGGCGCTCCTCGAGCGTGCGGACCCGCTTCGGGGCGTCCTGGAGGCGCCGTCGGAGCACGACGACCTCTTCCTCCAGCGACTTGAGCTGGGACTGGAGGTCGCCGACCTGGCGCTCGTACTCGGCGAGGCGCCGCTCGTGCTCCGTCGCCACGTCCGTTCACCTCCAGGTCCCGAAAGGGCTGTTTCCGGGCTTCGCGGACCCTACACCGGTGATTTCAGCATCCCGCGGCACCCCGGTCGCGCAGATTTACCCCGCCACGGCTTGAGAAATGCCTGCCATCCGTCTAGCCTCGCCGTCACCACGGACAAGGAGTGCCTTCGGCCATGAAGGTCTGGATCGATCAGGACCTCTGCACCGGTGACGGTCTCTGCGAGGAGATCGCACCCGACGTGTTCACGCTGCTCGACGACGGGCTCGCGTACGTCAAGGAAGGTGCGAAGGTCTTCAGTGATCCGGGTGGCGCCGAAGGGCTCGCCGCGGTTCCCGCCGGCATGGAAGAGGCCGTCATCGAATCGGCCGAAGAGTGCCCCGGCGAGTGCATCTTCATCGAAGTCGACTGATCTCACCGGCGCTCAGCCGAGCAGACAGTCCCCGGTCGAGACCGGGGTTTCGGAACCAGCTTCCACCGCTTCGTTGATCCCATCGCTCACCTCGTCGTGCGTGAGCGCGTACGCAGTGTCGTCATCACCCGGGTCCACCGCGAACGCCATCCCCACCACCCGGCCGCGCGCATCCAAGAGCGGCGCACCCGAGTCCCCTGGCGCGAGCACCGCGGCGAGCACGAACACCTCACGTACGGTCGCCGCCCGACGGTAGATGTCGGTGCCCTCGGCGAGGATCTCCTCGGCGACGCGCGCGGGTGACTGCTGGATCGATCCACCGCCCGGGTACCCGAGCACAGCGCCGGTCATGCCGACGTCAGCGCTCACACGCTCCAGAGGATCGAGGCCGAGCCCGGGCACGTGCAACACCGCGATGTCCCGATTCGCGTCGAAGTGCACGATCGCACCTTCCACACGACGACTCGATGATGTGATCACCGTGGTGTTCTGGTCGCCCGCCACGACGTGTGCGTTCGTGACGACGACATCGTCGGCGACGACCCAGCCCGAGCCCTGCTGGATGAGCTCGCAGGCGCGGCCTTCGATCTTCACGACAGAGCGGGCCACGCGCGACGAGACGTCGGGATCGAGACCCGACCCTGGCGGCAGACCCGCGTCGTCGGGTCGCTCGTGCAGATCGAAGACCTCTGGGAACGGTGCCGCGTCAACGAGCTGCCCGAGCGTCTCGATCGAGTGCGGTGGCTCGGGCGCGTACCGGTCGACGGCTCGTACGATCGCCGAGCCCCTTGCCGCGCGCGCCGTCCACCCCGGCGAGCTCGCGATTGCCGGCGTGAGCAGCCAGATCGCGAGCAGCACCGCGAACCCGCCTGCGAGCGCGCCAGCCCACCGATCGGCGACGCTGAGCACGTTGTGTGCCGGAAGATGCCGGCGCAGCAGCGCACCGACCGCGATGCCGATCCCTTGCCCGATGACCGTCATCAAGAAGAGGAAGGCGAGCGCACCAACCAGCTTCGTCGAGGGCGTCGAGTCCCGAAGCTCGTGCACCACGTCGTCGACGAACAGCACGCCGACGAGCACGCCGAGCGAGAGTCCGAGCCACGACACGGCCCGGCTCACGAGCCCGTAGCGGTAGCCGGCCAGCGCAGCGCCGATCCCAACGACCGTGATGACCGCGTCGAGCCAGTTCACCCCGACGGGACGAGCAACCGTGCGCTGGTGAGGAAGCCGGTGTGCGCCACCATCCGGTGGTCGGGTCGCACGGACTGGCCCTCGACGTGCCAGGTCCGGTGGAGCACCTCGAGCGTCTGCGCCATCCCGAACGCCGACTCTTCGAGCTCTTCACGCAGCCGCGCCACCTGCCCGATCGTCGGCAGGTAGGCGACGAGGATGCCGCCCGGGCGCAGCGCGCCCGCCGCGTGCTTCACGACCTGCCACGGTTCGGGCAGATCGAGCACCACGCGATCGAAATCGTGGTTGTCGATGCCCTCATAGGTGTCGCGCACGTGGATGTCGAGCGGCACATCCGGACCGAGCAGCCCTTCGATGTTGCGGCGCGCGCGGTCGGCGAAGTCCTCGCGCAGCTCGTAGCCGATGACGCGCCCGGTCGGGCCGATCGCGCGCAGCAGGGCCATCGTGAGCGCGCCAGATCCGACGCCGGACTCCAGCACCTTCGCGCCAGGGAACACATCGGCGAGCACCAAGATCGGTCCGAGGTCCTTCGGATAGATGACCTGCGCGCCCCGCGGCATCTCGAGCACGTAGTCGGCAAGCGTCGGGCTCACTGCGGTCAAGCGGGCACCGAGTGTGGTGCGCACGGTCGAGCCGTCGGGCGCGCCGATCAAATCATCGTGCCGGACGACGCCGGTGTGCAGATGGAACTCCCCGCCGACTTCGAGCGTGACGAGATGCCGCCGCCGCTTGGCGTCGACGAGGAGCGCACGGTCCCCGACCGCAAAGGTCCCCGACGGCACGGACTACTCCGCCGCTTCGGGAGCGCTCGCGGCGCGCTCTTGGAGCCGGCAGAACGCACAAAGGCTGCCCGTGGTCGTCGGGCTCCCACACGACTCGCACGCGCCGAGTGCGGCGCGCTCTTCGTCCGCACTCGTCGAGAAGAGAGGATGCGCGCGGTCGATGAACCCAAACACGAACGCGGCCTTTGCCCCGGGCGACCGATCCTCGAGCGCGTTGAGAACCTCTTTGTATCCGAGGTGGCGATTGCCCTCCGCCATCGGACACTCCTCGACCTGGTAGTCGATGCCACGGATGACGCAGTACGCGGCCATCTCGCGTTCACCAAGCCTGATCAGTGGTTTCACCTTGCGCACGAACCCCAGAGCGGTCGGGAGCACCGGGTGCTGGCGTCCGAGGTACCCGGTCTCCCAACGCAGCACGTTGCCGAGCAAGACGGCCGCCTCGTCATCGAGATTGTGCCCAGTGGCGACGACGTCGTACCCGTGGTCACGCGCGAACGAGTTGAAGAGATGACGCTTCGAAAGACCACACGCACCGCAGGGCGCACGGTGCGTGACGCTCGCGGCGACCGGGATCGTGAACCCATCGTCCTGGCCGAGGTCGACCTCGTGGAGCTTCAGTCCGCGGCTGCTCGCGTAGGCGCGCGTGTGCTGCAGCGATTCGTCGGAGTACCCGTCGATGCCGAGACCGAGATACAGCCCCTCCGCCGCGTACTCGAGGTCGGTGAGGAGGTCCCACAGCGCGAGCGAGTCCTTCCCGCCCGACACCGCGACAAGCACCCGCTCCGCCGGATCCATCATCTTGTGCTCGTGAACGGCGCGCTTCACCTGTTCCCGGCAGTGCGTGACGAAGTGGTCGCCACAGAAAGCCGCGTTGTGACGCCGGATGTCGATCACCGCTGGCCCGCGGCAGACCCGACACTTCATCTCTACTCGCTCGCTCTCTGCGGCCGGGGATACCCCGTCCGCGGGCGTTCGCTCGCTGGCGAGCTCCCTTCGGTCGCCGCGTCGGCGCCGCCAGAGATGACGGGGCGGATCTCGACTTCAGCATCGTCAGCGATACGGGCATCGCGAGCAACGAGCTCGTCGCCGACGATCACGAGCACCGACTCTGGATTCAGGTCGAGTCGACCCAGGAGCGCATGCACGGTGAGCGGACCGTCGATCTGGAGCTCACGCCGCGGGTTGCGCAGCAAGACATTCACGCGCGAAAGGCTACCGGCGCTTCTTTCGCCCTTTGGGCTCGTCCTTCTCACGGCGAACCGTTCGCACCTCGATCCCCTGCCCGGGCTTCAGCTCGGCCGAGTACACCGTCTCTTCGGGCTCCGTGAGGATCCGCTTCGCAACGTTCACCGCCGCGGCGGCCACACCGACATAGAGCCAGCCGCGCGAGCCCTCGAGCAGCCCGCGCTTGAACCCGTTGCGCAACAGGCGGCCTAGGAGCCAGGTCATCGTCAGACGCGCCGAACTTCGACGATCGTGCGCCGCTTCTTCCCGCGACGACGGCCGAGGAGGTACGCCACGCCAATGGCGCCGGCGGCGACGAGCACCCCCGTCATGCGGCCGACGCCGCGCGCGGCTTCAGCACCGGCCTGCTGACCACCCTGGATCTCGCGGAGCTTCGACTCGATGTCGTCACGCGTGATCGGTCCGGGTGCGCCGAGCCTGTTCATCGCTGCTCCTTCACTTCGAAAGACCTACGCACTCGCGCGCCGCGCTTTGCGCTGTTCGCGCGATCGGCGGGCAGACCACACCAGCACCCCACTCGTCATGAGCGTGACGAACATGATCCCGTAGGGCGCCCACGACCAATCGCCCTTGAACGTGTCGCCGGTCTCGGTCTGGAGCGCGCGCAGTCCGCCAACACCCAGGAGGAGAGAGCCGAGACCTAGCAGGAACGCGCCGGCGATCCCGAAGCCCACGTAGCGACCCAGCTGCTTGAGCGGGGCGACCGTCTCTTGCTTGACGTACGAGACGACGAGATCACGCAGCTCGAGCACGAGCTGCGGGAGCGGAGCGCGCGGGGTGTCCTCCGCAGCGGTGTCGTCGGCCGCCATTACGGTCGCACTCGCTCGACCGCAGGGTACCTACGGTCGCCCTTCGGAACGCTC
>VGBR01000013.1 GCA_016870355.1 Actinomycetota bacterium
AGGCCACGAACGTCCGCGTCATCGGTTAGTCACTCCGGTCGATCGGAGGACGCGCCGAGTCAGGCGCGTCCTCCGTCACCGGTCCCTCCGCCAGCGGCGACCGCGGTGCCGCGGTGCGTCGTGGTCACGGCGTGGGCTGACCCGCCGATTCGAGCTCCCGGTGGCGGTCGTAGGCCCAGCCCGGTCCGTGCACGACGTATGAGAGTCGCTCGCGCCAGGTGGTCGACCTGGCGACGTCGCGCAGGATGTCACGGTACTCGTGGGTCGCGACGCGCAGCGGCGCGTAGGTGTCGATGTTCTTCGTGAGGCCGTAGACGACCTCTTCGTCCTCGGGCTCGAACGTGCCGAAGAGCCGGTCCCAGATGATGAGGATGCTCCCGTGGTTCCGGTCGAGGTACTGCTGGTTGCTGCCGTGGTGCACCCGGTGGTGTGACGGCGTGTTCAGCACCTGCTCGGCCTTTGGCGGCAGCGCGCGGATCGTCTCGGTGTGGATCCAGTACTGATAGAGGAGGTTCACGCCGCGCGCCGTCTCCACGACTTCGGGGCGGAAGCCGAGCAGGCACAACGAGCTGTACGGGATGAACGTGCCAAAGGCGTCGGCGACCGGCTGACGCAGTGCAGTGGAGAGGTTGTAGCGCTCGCTTGAATGGTGCACCACGTGGATCGCCCACATGTACCGGCTCTCGTGCTGCATCCGGTGTGACCAGTAGTAGATGAAGTCCCACCCGATGATCGCCGCGAGCACGGCGAAGGGACCGGTGCCCTTGTCGCGCTTCTGACCCTTCTCCCAGAGCCGGCCCGGGCTCGTGACCGACGCCCACCACGTGGTGACGGCCAGCCCGCCGGTCACGACCGCGGCGACCCCGCTGACCTCGGCGACCTTGCGGGCCGTGCGCGCCCGCTCGCGCTCTTGCTGGCGTTCGGCGCGACGGGCGACGGCGTCGGCGATCGTCGTGACCGCAGTTGCGCCGACCGCTGCACCGACCAGCGCCTTGCCGAACTTGCCCTTGCCCGGCGTACACGGCTTCAGCAGCCGTGGCAGCACCAACGGTGCGATGAGGCTGCCGACACCCATGAGCAAGCTGGTCTTGGTGTCGAGGCGCTCATAGTCGCCGCGTGACGGGCCCTGCGTTGCCGCGCGCTTCTTGAGCGCGAGGTACTCGGCGCGCATGGAAGCGAAGTAGCCAGGGATCGCGACGACGGTGAGGTCCACAGCGTCGGACATTCTCGCACCTACGCTTCAAGGAGCCACGTGGGCGCGGAACCCGGCGGGGAGGCACCCGGATGCGGCGAGTGCGAGTCGTCCTGCTGAGCCTGATGCTCGCCGTCGGCATGGTGGCGGTCATTCCCGGCGACGCGGTGGCCAAGAAGACCAAGAAGTCGTATTGCAAGTACGTGCGCAAGCACCAGACGCAGTTCGTGCGCATCTTCGGACCGCAGGACAACCTCAACGAGGCCACCACGATCTCCCTGAAGGAGATCAAGGGCTACCTGCGTGTCGCGCCGGCCGACATCGCAGTGGACTGGCGCACCTTCCGGACCCTCGTGGAGGCCATCGCCGCCGGCGACAGCGACACCATCTCGTCGACCGCGGCGGCCGCCGGCGCGGCGGCGCAACGGATCATCGACTACACGCAGAACACCTGTGGAAGCAGCCTCCCGCCGGTCACCGGCACGGTCGTGACGACTACGACGATCATCGAGCTCTGACGCGTCACCGCCCGCGCCCCCACCGTCCGGTGAGGAGTCCTGACCCTAGGGAACGACTACGTCGACTTCACGAACTCCGCAACGACACGGGCGAGCTCTTCGCCCTTGTCCTCTTGGAGGAAGTGCGCGGCACCTTCGATGGTGGTGTGCGGCTGGCCCTTGCAGCCGGGGATGTCCGCGAGCAGCACCTTGTCGGCGCCGGCCGTGATCGGGTCTTGGTCGGCGAACGCGCACAGGAACGGCTTCGTGAACTTCTTCAGTGACTCCCACGCGGCGCGGTTCGGTCCGCTGGCCGGATCATCGGGACTGGTCGGCACGAGCAATGGGAACTGGCGCGCACCTTCCTTGTAGGACTCGTCGGGGAACGGGGCGTCGTAGGCGGCGATGACGTCGTCGGACAGCTCGGTCTTGCAGCCGCCCTTGACGATGTTGCCGACCTTGAACACCGGCGTCTCCTGCGAGAACTTCTGCCAGGCGAGGAACGCGTCGCCGGGGTGGCGATCACCGGTGGGCAGGAACGTGTTCGCGGCAACCGCTCGCGCGAAGCGGTCGGTGTGCTCGGCGACCAAGCGCAGTCCGATGAGACCACCCCAGTCCTGACCCACGAGCGTCGCGTCCTCGAGGTCGACTGCCTCGAGCCACGCGGTCATCCAGTCGACGTGGCGTTGGTACGTGTAGTCGGTGCGGGCGGTCGGCTTGTCGGAGCGACCGAAGCCGACCAGGTCGGGTGCGACCGCGCGCAGGCCGGCATCCACGAGCACCGGGATCATCTTGCGGTACAGGAAGCACCACGACGGCTCGCCGTGCATGAGCAACACCGGCGGCGCGTCGCGTGGCCCTTCGTCGAGGTAGTGGATCCGCAGGTCTTGTCCCTCGCCGCTCGGGACGTCGGCGTAGTTCGGCGCGAACGGGAAGTCGGGCAGGCCGTCGAAGCGGTCGTCAGGGGTGCGAAGGACGTCCATGCGAGTCAGTGGCTCGGGTGCGGCACGATGACCGTGACCCGCGTCGGCTCGTCGGGATCGAACACAAACCGGGCGTCGCGGTTGGTGGGTCGATCAGGCATCGTGCGCACGATGGCGACTTCCTCTCGCTCGGGGCGACCTTCGAGCGCGTCGCGCAGTCCGAGCATCCCCGCCGCGACGACCGCACCGACGGCGGTGTTGCGGAAGCGGTCGACAGGGCGCGGCGCGGCATGCGGTGCGCTGTCGCTCTCGATCAGATAGGTGGTGCCGCGCGCAGCACAGGAGTCGTACTCGGCGAGCAGGTCATCGTCCGGCCAGCGGTCGGTCATGGCACAACCGTACGCCGCCGAACGTACTGTGTGCCCATGAACCCTCTCGTCTACAAGGTCGGCACCAAGCTCCTCGGCGTGCACCAGTGGGTGTACGACGTGACCGACGGGCGCATCGGGCGCAGCATCGGCGGACGACCGATGCTGCTGCTGCGCCACGTCGGCGCCAAGACCGGCAAGCACCGCACCTCGGCGCTCCTCTACGTGCCGTACGAGAAGTCGTACGCGGTGATCGCGTCGAAGGGCGGCGACCCCAAGCACCCCGGCTGGTACCACAACCTCGTCGCGAATCCCGACGTCGAGGTTCAGGTGGGCCGGGACAAAGTGGCGGTGCGCGCCCGTGTTGCTGAGGGTGACGAGCGCGAGAAGCTCTGGACCCAGGCCGACACGATCAACGAAGGGCAATACGCGCAGTACCAGTCGCTCACCGACCGCAAGATCCCCGTGGTCGTGCTCGACCCGCGCTGACCACCAAGAGCAGGTTTTTCGGCACGCTCAACAACAAAGAGTTGGGTTGAGCGTGCCGAAAAGCCGTGGGGTCAGACGCCTTCGACGACGACCATGCGCCACTCGCCTGCGCCCTCGCGCACGGCGCGGGCGGCGCGGTAGTCGTCGGAGTCGTACCAGGCGCGCGCCACGTCGGCATCGGGGAACTCGATCACGACGATCCGCTCGGGTATCCAGCCGCCCTCGAGCACGCTGAAGTCGCCACCACGCACGAGAAAGCGACCGCCGTGCTTCTCGACGCTCGGACCCGACAGCTCGCGGTAGCGCGCGGCCTTGTCGACGTCGGTCGCAAGGACGTCGATGACGACGTAGGCGGGCACGGCTACGCGTGCGAGATGCCAGCAGACACACCGAGCGCGACGAAGATCGCGCCCATCAAGCGCCCGGTCTGGTTTCGGAACCCGCGTTCCATCGTGGCAATCAGCTTGTGCTCGAGCGCGGCCAAGCGCACTTCGAGCATCTGGTTCGTGACCAGGTCGTTCCATCCACCCGGTGGTCGATCCATCAGGATCGATGCCTCCTCGGCGCCGAACGCCGCTTCCAACTTTGTCCGCAAGCGTACGCGGACGTCTTCTGTCGTCATTGTCGCCTCCACGGGTCGAAGGCTCAAGACACCAACCTCGGCTCTGTGTGAGACGTGACCGGGCTGTCGTATCGTTCTGGTCTCATGACCGACTCGACGGATGCCCGACCGCTGCGCTTCGCCGTCATCGGCGCGGGCATGGCCGGGATCCTGGCGGCGATCAAGCTCACCGAGGCCGGATACGACGACTTCACCATCTACGAGAAGGCCGACCGTCTCGGCGGCACCTGGCGCGAGAACACCTATCCGGGCATCGCATGCGACGTGCCCTCGCACCTCTACTCCTACTCGTTCGCGCTCAACCCGAACTGGAGCTACAAGTTCTCGCCCGGTGCCGAGATCCTGGCCTACTTCGAGCGCATCGCCCGTGAGCACGACGTGGAGCGATTCGTCCGGTTCGGTACCGAGATCACGAGCTGCGAGTGGGTCGACGGCAAGTGGCATCTGATCGGCGCCGACGATGAGATCGACGCCGTCGACGTCGTCATCGCGGCGACCGGCGTCTTCGACCACCCCCGCATGCCCGACATCCCCGGACTCGAAGACTTCGCCGGCCCGATGTTCCACACCGCGCAGTGGGACCACTCGGTGTCGCTCGACGACAAAAGGGTCGGGGTGATCGGCACGGGATCGTCGGGCATCCAGGTGACCGGCGCGCTCGCGGGCAAGGTGCCGCACTTCACGCTCTTCCAGCGCACCGCGCAGTGGATCGCGCCGCAGGACCAGATCAAGTTCACCGCCGAGGAGCAGGCCGCCTTCGCCGAGGATCCCGACAAGCTCCTCGCCACGCACAAGCAAGAGGACGAAGGCTTCAGCATCTTCGCCAACGCGGTGGTCAACGCCGCGTCGCCGGAGATGACGCTCATCGAGCAGATGTGCAAGGAGCACCTCGAGACCGCGGTGCGCGATCCCGAGCTCCGCGAACGGTTGCGCCCCGACTACCGCGCCGCGTGCAAGCGGCTCGTGGTGTCGCCCGAGTTCTACGAGGCGATCCAGCACCCGGACGCCGAGCTCGTGACCGAGCCGATCGAGCGGATCGAAACCGGCGGCGTGCGCACCGCCGATGGCGTGCTGCACGAGCTCGACGTACTCGTGATCGCGACGGGCTTCAACACCCACGACTTCATGCGCCCGATGGAGATCACCGGGCGCGACGGCATGACGCTCACGAAGATGTGGGCCGACCGTGCGAAGGCGTACCTGTCGATCTCGATCCCCGACTTCCCGAACCTGTTCATGCTGAACGGCCCGAACGGTCCGGTCGGCAACTTCTCGCTCATCCAGGTCGCGGAGATGCAGTTCGACTACATCCTCCAGCTCGTCGAGCGGCTGCAGACGGGTGCGTCGGCCGAGATCAGCGCGTCACACGAGGCGCTCGACGCGTTCGAGGACGAGCGCTACGAAGCAGCCCAGCACACGATTTGGGCCAGCGGCTGCAGCTCGTGGTACCTCGACGACCGCGGCATCCCCGCGGTGTGGCCATTCCCGTTCGACCGCTTCCGCGCCGAGATGAAGGCGCCCAACCTCGATCACTACGACTGCCGGTGACCGACGAGATCCTGCCGAGCAACCACCCTTCGGTCTTCGGTCGTGAGCGCGAACTGCGCGCGCTCACCGACGAAGTGCGGCGACTCATCGCACTCACGGTCACGAACACCGCGGATGGACCAGAGACGGTGCGCCTGACTGAAGAGCTCGCAAGGCTCAACGATCAGCTCGCCGCGCAGGTGCCCGAACCTGTGCCGCCACGTCTCGGCAAGGACCGGCCCGATCACGGCGCATACGACGGGATGCCGTACGACGTCGTCACCGGCCGTTACAACCCGCTCGCCATCCCGGTCGTGATCACCCGTGAGCCGCCGAAGGCGATCGGCACCGTCACCTTCGACACGCCCTACGAAGGGCCGCCGGGTTGCGTGCACGGTGCGATCCTCGCCGGGGTGTTCGACATGGTGCTCACGGAGGCGAACCTGCTCGACGACGCCGCGGGCCCAACGAAGGAGCTGAAGATCCAGTTCCGGAAGCCGACGCGCTTGCACATCGAGACGCGCTTCGAGGCGTGGATCGTCGGGCGACAAGGACGCCTCACCACCGCGGCAGGTCGTGCGCTCCAGGGCGACTTGGTGACGCTCGAAGCGACCGGGGTGTTCGTGAAGCTCGAGCGCGAGCAAGTGGCCAAGCTCATGGAGCGCGGCTTCGGCGGGAGCGCATCGTGACGTCGTCGAGCCCCAACATCTTGCTGGTCATGGCTGACCAGCACCGCGCCGACGTGATGGGATGTGCCGGCGACGAGAGCGCGCACACGCCGAACCTCGACCGGCTCGCGAACGAAGGCGTGCGGTTCTCGCGGGTGAACTGCCAGGGTCCGTTGTGCATGCCGGCCCGGGCGTCGTTCCTCACCGAGCGCTACGTGCGCGACCACGGCGTGTACACGAACTGGGCCGAGGTGGCGCCCGGCTCCCCTACGTACCTCAAGGCGCTGCGCGAAGCGGGCTATCACACGGCCATGCTCGGCAAGGCCCATCTCACCCGTGAAGACGGCGTGAGCGTGGCGCACGTCGACGAGCTCGCGTCGCATCTCGAGGAGCGCGGGTTCGCCGAGGTGCAAGAGACCGGCGACAAGTTCTCCAGCGAGCCGACCAACCGGTACCTGGACTTCCTCGCCCAGCGCGGGCTGCGCGACACCTACGCCAAGCACATCGAGGACCGCGCGTACCAGGGCAAGAACGAGAGCGGGCAGGACGCGACGAAGTGCGTGCCGATGTGGGACGCGACACCCATGCCGTTGCCGCTCGACGCGTACATCGACGCGTGGCACGGCGACCTCGCGGTGCAGTGGCTCGAGGAGTACGACCGCGACCAACCTTTCTTCGCGTTCGTCGGGTTCCCGGGGCCGCACGACCCATGGGATGCGCCAGCCGAGGCCATCGAGCAGTACGGGCCAGCCGAGCCGTTGATGCCCCGCTCGACGCAGCGACCCGATCTCGAAGGAACCGGCCGCTACGCCGACCTGCTCCGGTCCTTCCTGTGGCTCTCGGACACCGAGACGATGACCGACGACGCCATTCGCGGGATGCGCCGCGCATACAGCGCGAACGTGGCCGTGATCGACGACGCGGTGGGTCGGATGCTCGCGACACTCGAGGCGCGAGGGTTGCTCGACAACACGTGGGTGATCTACACGGCTGACCACGGTGAGATGGGTGGCAACCACGGGATGATGTCGAAGTGCGTGCTCTACCAGCAGGCCGTGCGCGTGCCGCTCATCATCCGGCCGCCCGGCGGTGGTGACGGGCGGGTCGTCGACCACCTGATCGAGCACGTCGACGTGCCCGCGACCGCTCGTGAGATCGCGTCGGCGCCCGACGTGCCCGACACCGCGGGGCGGTCATTGCTGGGATACCTGCGGGGCGACGACCCGTCGCCGCGAGACCTGTCGGTCAGCGAGAACTGGGGCTTCGCGTCGTTCGAGACCGACCGCCACAAGCTCGTGGTCGACGAAGACGCCGGCACGCCGTGTCAGCTGTTCGACCTGGTCGACGACCCGAACGAGGACACGAACCGGCTCGTCGACCCTGCGTGCGAAGCCATCGTCGACGAGCTCATGGAGACCCGCGTGCGCCCGTTCCTCGCCACACCGCCGGCACGCCCGCACGAGAGCATCTTCACTCCATAGCGAACCCCATGATTCGTTCAGTGGTCGGGCCTGAAGGCCCAACAACACGACCAAGTGAATCGTGGCCTAGACGGGGGCGCTGAGCTCCTCGTTCTTGCGGCCGTAGGGGATGGACGTCACCGCGGTGTTGTGACGGAAGAGGAGCTTGCCCTTCAGCACGAGCACGCTCTGGTTGTGAAGGAGCTGCTGCCACCAGTGCTGCGTGTAGAGCTCGGGGATGATGACGGTGACCATCGAACCGGGCCAGCGCTGCTGTAGCTCGTCGACGTACTGCAACGTCGCGTCGGTGAACTCCCCTGCCGACGACTGCACGACCTCCAGCGGCACCGGCAGGTCGTACTCCGCCCACTGCTTCTCGGCTCGTTCGGCTTCAATGCCATCAGCTACCACGGTCACTGCCACGAGGTGATCGGACGACGTTGACCGCGCGAACGACACCGCGTTGAACACACCAGGGTTGACGTCGTGCGCCAAGATCACGAACACGTTCTTGCGGTCCGGCGGCTTCCAGTCGGGCGGCACGCGCAAGGTGTTGGCGACGCGGGTGTAGTGGCGTCGGATGCCCTTGAACAGCAGCACGATGAGCGGGATCACCACGATCGGCACCCACGCGCCACTCGAGAACTTCGTGACGCCGACGATCAGCAGAACGACGAGGGTGGCGGTGCCACCGATGCCATTGATCCATTGGCTCCGCTGCCAGCCCGGTTCGCGGCGCCTTCGGTGGAAGCGGACCATCCCGAACTGCGACAGCGTGAAGCCGGTGAACACGCCCACGGCGTAGAGCGGGATCAACGACGTGGTGATGCCACCGAACGCAACCAGAAGGAACATCGCCGCGCCGGCGAGCATGATGATCGAGTTCGAGAACACGAGGCGATCGCCGCGGTGCGCGAGCTGGCGCGGCAGGTACCCATCTCTCGCGATGATCGACGACAGCCCCGGGAAGCCGGCGTAGGCGGTGTTCGCCGCGAGGATGAGGATGCCAGCGGTCGCGAACTGAAGCAGTACGAACGCCCAACCGTTTCCGAACACCGCCAGCCCGAGCTGCGCCGGCACCGTGATCTCATGGCTCGGGTACGGCCGCAGCTCTGACGCGAGCAACGACATCCCGAAGAACAGCGAACCGAGGATCACGCCCATCCACACCAGCGTGATGGCTGCGTTCCTCGGCGACGGCCGTCGGAACGAGGGCACGCCGTTCGAGATCGCCTCGACGCCGGTGAGGGCGACCGCACCAGACGAGAACCCCTTCAAGATGAGGAAGATGCCGAGCTCGCCGCCGGTTGCGACCCCCTCGAACCGCTCCGGGTCGAACGGCACTGGATCGATGTCACCGAAGTACACGCGCACCAGGCCGTAGACGATCAGCACGGCGACGGTGACCATGTAGATGTACGTGGGGATCGCGAACACGCGGCCCGACTCTTTGATGCCGCGCATGTTCATCAAGGTGATGCCGACGATGAGCGCGATCCCGACGATGACGCGTGAGTCGTGCAGGTCGTGGAACTCGGGGATGGAGATGATGGCGCCGACGCCTGCCGAGATCGAGACGGCAACGGTGAGGATGTAGTCGACGAGCAGTGACGCGGCGGCCACGAGCGACGCGTTCTCGCCGATGTTCTCACGGCTGACCACGTAGGCACCACCGCCGCTCGGGTAGGCGAAGATCACCTGGCGGTACGACGTGATGACGATTGCGAGCAGGATCGCCACCACGACCGCGATCGGAACCAGCGTGTCGAGCCCGAGCGCGAGGCTCGACGCAGCCACCGCGGTGACGAACAGGATCTCCTCAGTCGCGTAGGCCGTCGACGAGATCGCGTCAGACGAGAAGATCGCGAGCGCGATCGTCTTGGGAAGCTTCTGCTCCCCCAGCTGCGTGTTCGCGAGTGGCCGGCCGAACAGCAGGCGCTTGAAGAGGTTCATACGACGGTCACCATTCTCCGCCGCCTGAAGGTGGCTGCTGGGCGATGGTGGCGAGGTCGGCGTCAGCGGTCATGGCGATGGCACTCCCGAGCCGATCGGCGAGCGCGACTGCGACGACGCGATCCTCGATCGTGACCGTCACCTGCGGATCCCCGAGCAGCACCAAGCGAGCAGCCTCGCACCCGCGAGCGGCACAGGCAGTTCGAGGCCGTCGCGTGGGAGCGCGAACCCCCCGTCCACGTAGCGATGCTCGGACTGGTGGATCGTTCCGCCCCGCTCGAGCCGGGGCAGGACCCAGGTGAACGGCGGGAGCTCGACCCCGCAGTCGAATCGCCGCGGTCGTCACAACGAGCATGTTTCCGGTGGACGAATCGGAGCCACGTGCGACCGGCACGGCGCGCAAGCTACTCATGGGCGCGGTGGGCCCAGACCGCGAAGAGTGGGTCGCCGACGTGTGTCGGCGGTGTGCGCCGCTGCGCGATCGGCTCGTCCCAGCCGGTAGAGCGACGGAAGTACTCGCTCACGATCTGGAGGTGCTCCTCGTCGCTCGTCATGAGCCAGCCGCGGATCGCCTTCGTCGGGAACAAGCGATTCGAGAAGGTGCACACGAACGGCCCGCCCGGTCGCAGGATCCGCGCGACCTCGTCGAACACTTCGAGTGGACGCACGAGGTAGTCGACCGACACGCAGCACACGGCGGCCTCGAACGACGCGTCGGTGAACGGGAGCGCGGGATCAGCGTTCACGTCGTGAACCACCCAATCCGCGGCCTGCGGGTTCTGTGCCAGCTCGACGTGGTTCATCCCCAAGGCGACGAGCCGCGCCGGCGTCGCCGCGAAGTGCGACACCCATGACGAACAGAGGTCGAGCACCTCGCCGGTGATGCCGAGCTCGGCGTAGAGGTCGCCGACGGCCGCGATCGCGCCGTCGTCGATGTGCGTGACAAGTCGCGGCGGTGCGTAGAAGAAGCTGTCGGGCGACTCGTCCTGACGGGCGAAGAAGTGCGCAGGAAACGCGTCGCACCGCGCGTCGTGTCCCACGATGGTCTAGGCCTCGCCGCGCAACGTTGCCGCCGCGGCGTCGGGATCGGCGGCCCGCAGGTCGGCCGCCACCTGCACGCCCTCGGCCACGAACGCGGGATCCATCGCATTCGCCGGTGGGCGGGTGATGCACACCACGGCCACACCGCCGTCGTCGGTCACCGTGATGTTCGGCATCGAGCTCCCCTCTCTTGCCACGCTACGAGCCTTTGCTGCCACCGGAAGAGTCCGAACGTGCGCCACGGGTGAACCCGACTGTGCTGAACTTGCGCTACTCCGGCGGGTTGCCGCCGGCGGGGGGGGGTGGGATGGCCGATCACGAAGTGCCCCAACAGTGGGCCGCGGACCCGAGCGGGCGGCATCGCTTCCGCTTCTGGGACGGCACGCGCTGGACCGGGCACGTCTACGACGGGCCGACGCCACCGAGTGGTCCGCCCCGGGAGCCGGGCGAGCGGATGGTCGTGGACGCGCCCGGCCACTACGAGCCGGCCGCCGAAGCGGAGCCGATCGAAGACGGTGACGAGGACGCGCCCCGGAGTCGCCGGAGCCGGGGTGGTGGCAGGGCCGGAGCCGATCCGATGCGAGCGCAGTTCTGGAAGGGCGCAGCCGCGGGCGGTGCCGTGATGGCGGTGATCGCGATCATCGCCAACGTCGCGCTCGGCGGCGGCGACGCCGGCGTGTCGACCACGTCGACCACCAAGGACAAGACGACCACGACGACCGCTGCAGTCACGACCACGATTGCGCCTCCAACCACGCTCGCACCCGGGCGGCCGGCGTCGGAGGTGCGCGTGATCGTGTTGAACGGTTCGGGCAAGGGTGGCGCGGCGAGCACGCTGCAGGCTGAGCTCAAGACGAAGGGCTACCAGGTACCGTCGATCGGCAATGCCGACGTCGTGCAGGGTACGACGGTCGGGTGCCGCGCCGGCTTCGAGGCTGAGGCTGCGCAGCTCGCGGTGGTAGTCGGCACCGGCGCAGTGGTTGGCGCGTTCCCGAACCCCGAACCAGCCGGCGCATCCGAAGCCGACTGCGTCGTCACGATCGGAACGACTTAGCCGAACCAGCGGCGCAATCTGCTGACGCCGAACTCCTTCTTCTCGGCCGCACCGTGTTCGCTTGGTGGTGAGTACGTGCCGTGCGGTGGGCCGTCGCCGAGGAACTCGACGTTCGCGCCACCCACGAGTCCGCCGCCGAAGTCGATGTAGCACGTCGCTTGGCCGGTGTACGGCGGCGCGTCCCCACCGTCGCGCAGGCGCGTCATCAGCACGTCACCCACGGTCTTGGCTTCGCCTTCGGCGAACACGCCCGCGCGCGGGACGGGCACGCTGGTGACGTCACCCACCGCGTACACGTCGGGGAACTTGGTCGCGAAGGTTGCCAGATCGACACCGATCCAGCCGTCTTCCTCGGTCAGCCCGCTGCTCACGACGACGGGCGGCGCGACGTGCACTGGGATCGCAAGGAAGAGGTCGTACGCGAGGGTGCGGCCGTCCTCGATCGTCGCGACGTGTGCGGCGGGGTCGAGCGCGGTGACCTTGGACGTAGGCCAGAACTCGATGTCGCGCGCCGCGAGCTCGCTGAGGATCCCCTGCGACACCTCGGCCGAGATCGGCACCGGTGCCGGCAACGGTGTGAGCACGTAGATCTTCGACGCGGCGCGGATGCCGCGCTCCTCGAGCCGCTCGTGGAGCAGGAACGCGGTCTCGAAGGGCGCCGGCGGGCACTTGAAGAACGGGCCGAGCACACCGATCACGACCGTCCCGCCTTCGAACGCTTCGAGCGGGCGGCGCGCGGCCGCGGCGCCCGACACGGAATAGAACTCGTTGCCGTCCTCGACCACGCCGGGTGTCGCGTCGGGATCGAGGTCGGCACCGAGCGCGATCACCAAGATGTCGGCGTCATGCGTGCCCGCGTCGGTGACGACGCGCTTGGCGACCGGGTCGATCGAGGTGACCGTCTCCTGACGGAACGTGACGCCCGGCTTCACGATGTCGCGGTAGTACGACCGAACCTCGTCGGGCTGCCGAACGCCGAACATCACGTCGAGCTTGGCGAAGCCCAACACGAACGAGTCGCTCTGGTCGATCAGCGTCACCTGGACGCCGTCACCGAGCTCCTCGGAGAGACGGCTCGACAGCTCGAGTCCACCGAAGCCGGCGCCGAGGATGACGACCCGTTTCATGGCCGGCAGTCTGGCAGGCTGGGGCGGACACGGCGATCGGGGGGAACCGTGGCCGACGATGGGATGACCCGCCGTGAGCTCCTGAGTTCGGGCCTCGCGCTCGGTGCCGGGATCGCACTCGAACCGATGTTGCGGCGAGTCGCGCACATGCCGGGCATCACCACCGCCGCCGCGACGCCCGGCAGCCTCACCGACATCGAGCACGTCATCTTCATGATGCAAGAGAACCGGTCGTTCGATCACTACTTCGGCGCGCTCCGCGGTGTGCGCGGCTTCGGTGACAAGGACAACCAGGAAGCGTTCGAGCAGGTCGACCGGATGGGCAAGACCGTCTACCCGTTCCGCATCGACGTGGAGAGGAGCGGCGGCGGTTGCACGATCGACCCCGACCACTCGTGGTACGGCCAGCACAAGGGCGTGGGTGAGGACGGTTTGATGCGGGGTTGGCTCTCGACGCAGCGCGCCACGCAGGATCACGCGACGATGGGCTACGTCACCGAGGCCGACATCCCGTACACGTACGCCCTCGCGACCGAGTTCACCGTGTGCGACCGTTACTTCTGCTCGGCGCAGGGACCGACCGACCCGAACCGCAGCTACTTCATGAGCGGCACCCTCGATCCCGACGGGGTCGCGGGCGGACCGATCCTCAGCTCGGGGCAACCTGGCGAGCGACCGCCGCAGTACACCTGGACGACGATGCCGGAGCGGCTCGAGGCCATGGGCATCTCGTGGCAGATCTACTCGGCGCCCGACTCGACGTTCGAGGACGGCGACAACACCGTCATCTACTTCGAACAGTTCCACTCGAACCCGACGCTGAACGCGAAGGCGTTGGTGTCGACCTACGACGACTTCCTCGTCGACGCGGCGGCGGGGAACCTGCCACAGGTGTCGTGGCTGATCTCGCCCGTCGCGATCCTCGAGCACCCGCTCCAGAGCACACCGCAGCACGGACAGCTGTCGTTCGAGAAGGTGTTCAAGGCGATCACTGCGAACAAGGACGCGTGGGCGAAGACGGCGCTCGTCATCACCTACGACGAGAACGGCGGCTACATGGACCATGTGCCGCCGCCCCTCCCGGAGCCGGGCACGCCGGGTGAGTTCATCACGGTCAGTCCGCTGCCCTTCGAGACGACCGAGATCGCCGGCCCGATCGGGCTCGGCCCGCGCGTGCCGACGACAATCATCTCTCCGTACAGCCGCGGTGGGTTCGTGTGCTCCGACGTGTTCGACCACACATCCACGTTGCGCTTCCTCGAGACGCGCTTCGGCGTTGAGGTGCCGAACCTGTCCGCGTGGCGTCGCGAGACGTGCGGCGACCTCACGAGCGCCTTCAACTTCGCGGAGCCTGACTTCTCGATCCCGAAGATGCCGAAGCCGCGCACCGGGCTGCCGGAGCCGGGCCGGGTGTGCACGCCGGTGATCCGGTTCATCGACTACCCGAAGCCCAAAGACATCCCGAAGCAACCGAAGGGCAAGGCCAAGCGCCCGAGTGGCCCCGTCAGCTAGCCAACTTCGGTTGGGACGAACTCGCCGTCTTCGACCTGGTAGAGGGTGAAGACGATGTTCGTGGTGTCGCCGAACTCGTCGAACTGGATCTTGCCGCTGGACGCCTAGCGGCTCTACTGCGGAAGATTCACTTCGGGGTCGAAGCTGAGCTCGAGCTTGCCGGTCATGAGCGCGCCGAGCGTGCCGCCGTCGGTCACGAAGTTCTCACCCGACACGTACGACGCGGCGCGTGAGTTCAGGAAGATCAGCGGGTACGCCTGCTCCTCCGGCTTCGACCGCCGACCAGCACCGGCCGTGAACTGGTCGATGAGGTCCTTGCCGGCGAAGTCTTCGAACGCCGGCATCATCGGCGTGTCGGTCGGGCCGGGGCTGATGCAGTTCACGCGGATGTTGCGAGCCATGAGATCCATCGCTGCGTAGTGCGTCCAGACGCAGATCGCTTCCTTCGACGGCGTGTAGCCGGTGGCGATCTCCTCGGGATGCTCCTCGCACCACTTCTTCGCCTCCGCGAAGCCGTTCGTGGTGACGAGCGGCATCCACTTGGCGATGTTGGCGAGGTACCCGCTACCGGCCGTCGACGAGATGCTCGCGATCGCGCCGCCGCCGTCGGTCATGAGGTCGATGCACAGCTCAGCGAGGTGTCGCATCGCGACGAAGTTGACGATCATCGTGTCGAGGTCGGAGAAGGGCGGGCCGGGAAGGCCGGCGCAGTTGAAGAGCGCGTGCACCGGACCGCCGATCTTGTCGATCGCGGCGGCCGTGGCGTCGGGGTCTTTGAGGTCGGCCGACTGGTAGCTCTTCACGTCGACCGGCGGCTCCTTGAGATCGAGCACGTGGATCTCGGCCCCGAGGCGTGCGAGCTCCGTGGTCGTGGCCGCACCCATGCCGGCGCCGCCACCGCCGCTGACGACGACCCGCATGCCTTCGTAGTCCCACAGCCCCATTGCCCGTCCTCTTTCTCTCCGCTCTCAGCGCCCTTGCCGTACGGGCGCGGACTCTACCGACAGCCACGGCAGTTGAGCCCCGAACGTCAGCCCCGATAGCCTCATCTGCCTTGTTTCACCACTTTCGCAACATCTGTCTCGTCGCGCTCGGGGTCGGGTCGTTGACGGCCTCGGTGGTCGCTCCGGCCGCCGCCCAGACCATCGACGACAAGCGGGCGCAAGCGCTCAGGCTCACCGCGCAGATCCAGTCGACCAACCAGGAGCTCAGTGCCAAGGGTGAGGAGCTCAACGCCGCACAGCTCCAGCTCGACGCCGCCGACGCGCAGCTCGCTGCCGCCGAGGCGCAGGTGGTGGCGACGAAAGCGGCGATCGCGGCGCTGAAGGAAGAGCTCCAGGTGCGGGCGGCCGCGGTCTACCGGCGCGCGGGCACGCAGACCGGCCTCGAAGACCTCGATGCACGAAGCGCACAGGAGCTCGCCAGCCGCGAGCAGTACGCGGAGGCACAGTCCGACGCCGACAACGCGCTGGTCGACCAGCTCGCGGCCGCGAAGGACGATCTGTCCGAGCAACGGGACCTCGCGCGCTCCGCCCGCGACGACGCGGCGGTGGTGCGCGACCAAGTGGCGACAACCAAGGCGCAGCTCGACGCCTTGTCGGCGCAACAGCAGGCCCTGCTCGCGCAGGTGAAGGGCGAGATCGCACAGCTCATCGAAGACGAGATGCACCGCCTCGAAGCGCAAGCGCTCGCACTGGCGCGCGCCACCTACGGCGTGAGCGCGGGCAACTATCAGAACTTGCCTCCGCCGGGTCCGTCGACCGTGAAGGCGATCGAGTTCGCATACGCGCAGCTCGGCAAGACCTACGTGTACGCCGCTTCCGGACCCGACCACTACGACTGCTCGGGTCTGGTGATGGCTGCGTTCAAGTCGGCCGGCGTGAACCTCCCGCACTACTCGGGCGCGCAGTACGCGATGTTCCCAAAGGTGCCGCTCGACGGGATGATGCGCGGCGACCTCATCGTGTGGGGTTCGCGTGGTAGCAGCCACGTCGCGATCTACCTCGGCGACGGGAAGATCATCGAGTCGGGTGGCACGGGGCACGACGTGCATGTCGGGCCAATCTGGGGCAAGCCCTTCGGCGCGGTGCGGGTCACCAAGTAGTCACGCGTACTGGGGGCGTACGATCCGATCCGTGGTGCGACACACCGTCACGGCCATCGTGCTCGCGAGCGTGACGCTGCTCGGTCTCGGCGGCGCCGCGGTGTCGGCACCACTGGCGAAGGAGATCGTCGTGAAGCGGATCGAGCTCACGCTGGTCGACGAGTCGCGACCGACGCCTGCCAACGGCACGTTCGCGGGCACACCCGATCGCACACTGGAGACCGTCGTTTCGATGCCCAAGGGCGCGAGCAAGAAGAAGCCGCTGCCGCTCATCGTGTTCGCGACGGGCATCGGCGGCACCGCCACGAACTACGCCGACATGTACGACCACTGGGTGCGGGCCGGGTACATCGTGGCGGCGCCGACGTTCCCGCTCTCGAGCGAGGACGCGCCGGGTGGCACGAGTGCCGTCGACCTCACCGAGCAGCCCGCCGATCTCAGCTTCGTGCTCGACGAGGTGCTGCGGCTGAACGACGAGAAGGGTTCGGGGCTCACTGGCCTCATCGATGCGGATCGGATCGGGTTGGCCGGCAAGTCGCTCGGCGCGGTCACGGTGATCGATCTGTTCTTCAAGGCCGAGAGCCACGACGACCGGTTCAAGGCGCTGCTCGTGCTCACCGGGATCGGTCGCGGCGACTTCGCGGCGTACCCCATCCCGATCTTGCTCGTGCACGGCGATGCCGACGAGATCGTCCCGGTCTCGGGCAGCGTCGACATCTACACCGCGGCCCAGCCGCCCAAGCACTTCGTGACGGTGTATGGCGCGTCGCACTCGAGTGCGTTCCATGGCGAGGACGACCCCGCGTCCAGCGTGGTGGTGCAGACGGCGATCGACTTCTTCGACCTCTACCTCAAGGGCAAGAAGGCTGCGCTCGCGCGCCTCGAACGCGACGGCAACGTTGCCGACGTCGCCGCCATCGACTCCACCACGCCGTAGAGTCGCTTCGTGGTCGTGATCAGCTTCGACATCGACGGGACGATGGAGTTCGGCGAGCCGCCGGGACCGGTCACCGTCGAGTTCGTGCGCTCACTCGCTGAGGCGGGTCACGTCATCGGCTCGGCTTCGGATCGCACCCGCAGCGACCAGTCGTCGGTGTGGGAGAGGCACGGCATCGACGTCGTTTTCGTCGGCGGCAAGCACCATCTCCACGAGGTCGTCGAGCGGTTCGGTGCCGAGCGCTACGTGCACATCGGCGACACGCACGTCGACAAGCACTACGCGCTGTTGGCCGGCTTCGAGTTCTGCGAGCTCGACGCTTGGGAGACGCTCGCCCAGGCGTGAGGCTCTGTGCTTCCACCCGGTCGAGCCGGGCAGCAGCAGCCGCCGCGTAGAGGTCGTCGATCGCCACGGGCTCACCCCGACCCAGTGGCACTACCGTCATCAGCGTGGGGACGGTGGCACTCGACCGCTCGGCGGCGCTCGATGAGGTGACCGCTCGGCTCGATGCCGACGGGTACGCCATCGTCGAAGGCCTGATCCCGCACGACGAGGCGATCGCGATCGGCGTCGAGCTGCGGCGATTGCTCGACGGCGTGCCCGAAGGTCGCAACTTCTTCGAGGGCTTCCACACCCGCCGGCTGTACGCGATCTACGGCAAGACCCGGATCCTCGACCCGCTCACGCTGCACCCACTCGTGCTCGGCGCGGTGGAGCACGTGCTCGGTCCGCACTTCCAGCTGAGTGGGCCCACAGGGATCGAGATCGGGCCGGGGGAGGTCGAGCAGATCCTTCACCGCGACGAAGACATCTATCCCGTGCCGCGACCACACCCGCAGCTGGTGATCAACGTGATGTGGGCGTTCGACGACTTCACGAAGGCGAACGGGGCGACCCGGCTCGTGCCGGGAAGCCAGCACACCGTCGAGTCGCCGCCGCCTGACTCCGAGATGGTGTTCGCCGAGATGCCCGCGGGCTCGGTGATGCTCTACGTCGGTTCGCTCTGGCACGGCGGTGGTGCGAATACCACCGATCACGCTCGGTTGGGCGCGGCCATCGAGTACGCGGCGGGCTGGCTGCGCCAGCAGGAGAACCACATGCTCGTCGTGCCGCCCGATGTGCTGCGCACGTTACCGAAGCGGTTGCGTGAGCTGTTGGGTTGCAACATCTACCCACCGTTCGTCGGCTACGTCGACGGCCGCCACCCCGACCGCGCGCTCGGCATCTGCGACGACTGACTGGGCGACGTGAAAGCACTTCTGTTCCGCCACAGCATCCCGCGCGAGGCGTTCGGCTTCACCGTTGGTCGCCTGACGCGACGCGCGTACACTTCACCACTCGCGCCCACGATGGTGCGCGACGTGCCAGATCCGACGTTGCCGTCCGGCGACTGGGTGACGTGCGAGAGCGTACAGAGCGGACTCTGTGGATCCGACACCAAGCAGATCTTCATGCATGGCGCGCTCGACAACCCGCTGACGGCACTGCTCTCGTTCCCACACGTGCTCGGACACGAAGTCGTCGCGCATCGCGGCGACACCCGTGAGCGCGTGGTGCTGAACCCGTGGTTGTCATGCGGGCCCCGCGGCATCGACCCTGTACAACTGATGATGGCCGGTTACGCCGGGATCTTGGATCGTTGTCGTAGTCGTTCGTAAGGGGTCTGTCCATCGAGGCCGCCGTGGGGTCGGTGGAAGTTGTAGAAGTTCTCCCGTTCTTCGAGCTTGGTGTTGAAGAGCTCGGTGTCGTCGATGACGACGCCGTCGAGCATTCGGTAGAACTCCTCGGTGTCGATTCGGTGGGAACGCTCGACTTTGCCGTTGAGTCGGGGGGTGGCCGGCTTGATGTAGACGTGACCGATTCCGCGGTCCAGTACGTGCCAGTGGAAGCCGCCTTGGAACTTGGCACCGTTGTCGGTCTGGATGCACTCGACTCGAAACGGAAGCTTCTCGAGCACGTAATCGATGAACTGAATCGCGGTCTTCTGGTCGTTGCGGCTGTAGATGCGCAGCACCCGAATCCGGGTGCAGTCGTCGATCGCGGTGAACTGGTAGTGCTTCTTGCGCATGCCGGTGATCGGCTGAATGAACTTCACATCGACCTGCACCCGATGGCCGGGCAGCGGCTTCTCGTAGCGCTTCCAGCGGGTCTGGTGGCGCTTGTAGCGCTGTGAGGCGGGGAGTCGGTTCATCTCGAGCCGTTTGAGGATCCGCCACACCCCCGACGGACTGATCGTGACGTCGTGGTAGCGCCGCAGGTACATGGCGATCTTCTGCGACCCGAAGTGGTAATGACGGCGCAAGTGGATGACCTTGCCGACGATCTCAGGCCGAGTCTCGTTCGGGATGTGATGCGGCCTCGATGACCCGTCGCGTAACCCGATCTCCCCGAGCTCCTCGTAGCGGCGTAACCACTTGTAGAAGCACTGCCGGGAGATGCCGTAATAACGGCAGGTCGCCGAGACGTTGCCCGTCACCTCCTCAGCGTGACGGAGCACCGCCAGGCGGTGCCGGATCCTTCGCTACTGTTCTCGATCGTCCATCAGGCATCACTCTCATATGGGACCCCAGATGTAAACGACCTCCGTCAGTCTTAGATCTCGCTCAGCGGAACTCATGGTGCAACGAAAGCACCGTCGTGTGACAGTCAGGCTGTGAGCCATCCAGGGTCTGCAGTGATCGGGCCGGCGGCTGCTGCGACGACGACCAGGATCCGCCCGAGATACCCCCGTCCCACGACAGGGACCGTAGTGTCAGCCACCCGGATTTCTCAGGAGGACCACACATGGCCGTCGGCGTCGGCGACACAGCACCCGACTTCACGTTGAAGGACCAGGAAGGCAACGACGTCACGCTTTCCAGCTTCAAGGGCAACAAGAACGTCGTGCTGGTCTTCTATCCGTTCACGTTCACCGGCGTCTGCCACGGCGAGATGTGCGACATCCGTGACAACCCGAAGAGCTACATGAACGACGACACCCAGGTGCTCGCACTCTCGTGCGACACCCGCCACGCCCAGCGCGTGTGGGCCGAACAGGAAGGCTGGACCTTCCCTGTTCTCAGCGACTTCTGGCCGCACGGCGCCGTCGCCAAGGCGTATGGGATCTTCAACGAAGACCTCGGGTGCGCGATGCGCGGCACGTTCGTGATCGACAAGGACGGCAAGGTCGTCGACGCGTTCGAGTCCGGTGGCTTGGGTGAGGCGCGCGAAGCGTCGTCGTACGAGGCTGCGCTCGGGAAGCTCTAGCGCCCTCTTTCAGCGGAGGATCGCGACCGCGGCGAGGCGGTCGTCGGCACCTTTGTCGATCACTCCGACGCGGATGAAGTCACCGAGACGCTGCGCGGTCGCGCGCATCGGACCTTCGCGGATCGTCCGGAGGTAGCGCACCTCGAGCTCGGTCGGCACTGCGACGTTCGGGAGTGACAACGCGGCTTCCTCCGCGAGGAGGCTGACTGCACCGCCTTGCACGGTTTCGACCCAGTTGAGGATGCGCGGATGCCGTTCGGCGACGACGACGCCGGGCTCGACGACGGCGGCGCCGAGGATCTCGGTGATCGGGACTGTCGGCCCCGGGTTCTTGCGACGACGGATCGAACCCTCGGTCACCTGCGTCACGAACGAGTCGGCGACGTCTTGTGGACGCGGCGATGCGACGAACGTGCCGAGCACGATCGCGGCGACCTCGGCGGAACCCTTCACGGTGAACTCGGTCTCGGTGAACGTGAGCACCCGGCCCGTCTTGAGGACGCGTCCGACCGCATGCACCGTCGCACCCGCCTGGATCTGCTGGCCGATGCGGGCGTCGAGATCGACGGACATGCACACACGCGGCAGCGTGCGCTCGGTCGCGAGCGATCCCGCGAGCGTGTCAGCCCACGCCGTGAGCACCGACGGTCGCACCACACCTGCTTCGGGGATGCACAGCTCCGGCACGGCACGCGCGTCGCCGACGAGCGTGTCGCCCTCGACCTCGACGGAGAGGCCGAGCTCGGACGTGAACCCGATCTCGCGTTCGCGCGGTGGCTGCCCACTCATGCGTCGAAGACGACAGGGATTGACGGCGGGCTGCGGAACGCGAAACCCTCGATCTCGGGTGGCGGCGCGTCGGGATCGAGTCGCAGATTGGGCAAACGCTCGAGCACAGCGTCGAGCCCGATGCGGAGCTCGAGGCGCGCAAGGTGCATGCCCAGGCACTGATGGCGGCCGGTCCCGAAGTAGAGGTGGTTCTCCGGCGGCCGGTCGAGATCCCACTCGTCGGCGCGCTCGTAATGCGACTCGTCGCGGTTCGCCGACGACGTCATCACCAAGAGCGCGGCGTTGTTCGGGATCGGACACCCCGAGATCTCGGTCTCGGTCGTGGTGTTGCGAGAGATGATCGTGACGGACGTCTCCCACCGGAGCGTCTCTTCGATCACGGCCGGGATGAGGCTGCGATCCGCCACGACGCGCGCCATCTGATCTGGATGCGTGAGCAACGCGACCAAGCAGTTGCCCATCGCCCGGAACGTCGTCTCCGCGCCGGCGGGGATCAGCAGCCGGAAGAAGGAGAGGATGCGGTCGTCGGTGAGGCGCTTCCCGTCGATCTCGGCGGTGACCAGATCGCTCACCAGGTCGTCGCCGGGGTTGGCGCGCCGATCCTCGATGATCGGGAGCATGTAGGCGATGAGCGCGTCCGACGCGCCAGCAGCACGCTCCGGATCGACGGCGATGCCCGTGATGCCGTCGGCCCAGTCTTGGAACTGCTCGTAGTCGTGCACCGGCACACCAAGGATGCCGGCGATCACCTGCACCGGAAACTGGTGCGTGATGTCGTGAACGAGATCCGCGCGCCCGAGCGGCGCGATGTCATCGAGCAGCGAATGGATTGACGGCGCAATGAGCTCCGTGCCCCAACGCTCGAGCGCGGAGGCGCGGAAGGCGCGCGCCACGAGGTCGCGGTGGTCGCGGTGCTCTTGGCCGTCCATTCCGATCATGGCTTCACCCATGACCGGTCCCATCATCTCGTGATGGATGCTGCTGGAAAACGTGTCGGGGTCACGCAGCACGCGCTCGACGTCGTCGTGGCGCAGCACCATGAACGTCTCGCGCTCCGTCTGGGGCGCGACGCCAACCGATTGCACCGGGGTCTGCGCGCGCAGCTGCTTCCACATCTCGTGCGGCTGGAGCATCAGGTGGTCGATGCCACCCGTGTCGGAGTGGGTGTCGGTGTCGCTCACCTCAGTCTCCCGTCAGCCCGTCGATCTGCTCGCGCATGATGTCGAGATGGCCAGCGTGACGGGCGGTCTCTTCGATCATGTGGACCAGGATCCAGCGCAGCGCCACATGACCACGGATCTCGCTCGGTGTCTTCGACAGCGAGTCGAGCCCTGGTGCCGCGGCCGCGATCCGGCGTGAGTGCCCGCACGACTCCGCGTAGGACGCGAGCACGGAATCAACCGTATCGCCCGGCACGATCCGCATCGACTCCTCGACGGTGTCGACGAGATCGACGGGCTCGTCGGCGAACCGCTCACGGAACCACGCGTCTTCGGCCCATGCCAGGTGCTTCACGATGCCGAGAGGACTCATGCCTGTGGCAGTCATGCCACGCGTCGCGTCGTCACGAGAAAGGCCGGTGACCTTGTTCACGCACACTTGCCGGTACCAGTCGAGGGTGCCGTCGAGCGTGGCGCGCTCGTTCAGTCTCACGCCGTAGGGATCGGGGCCTCGGCGCGTTCGACGGCGCTTGAGCTCGGCGACGATCGCCCGGATCTCGGACGGGATCGTCATGCCGGAAGCGTCGGACGGATGTCCTGCTCGAGGAAGTCGACGACCGCGTTCGAGAACACGTCGTTCTGATCACCAGCCACCATATGCGCCGCGTCACCGACGTCGACGAGCTTGGCGCCAGGGATCGCGTCGAGGAACGCCTGTACGCCTTCCGCGGTGACGACGTCGCTCAGCAACCCGCGCACCAACAACGTCGGCACGTCCACGTTGCGGAGCGCGGCTTCGAACAGGCCCTGGAAGTCCTGGCCGGGCACCTCGCGACGACCGCGGTCGATGAACTTCGGGTCCCAGTGCCAGTACCAACGCCCGTCGTTGCGCTGGCGCAGCACCTTCATCAGGCCAGCCGGGTTGACGCGCCTCTCACGGTTCGGCGTGTACGACGCGATCGCGTCGGCGGCCTCCTCGAGCGTTGCGAAGCCGCCGAGGCCGGATTGCATGAAGTCGTGGATGCGGGCGAGGCCTTCGGGATTGCTCTTGTGCGTGATGTCGACGATCACGAGCCCGCTCGATACCACGCGGTCGCTCCCGCCCTCGGCGATGATCGCCGACACTCCGCCGAGCGATGCACCGACGATCACGGGTGGCTTGCCCAGCGCGTCGGCCACGGCGATCGTGTCGGCCGCGTAGGCGGTGAACGAATAATCGCCGTTGAGTGCCCATTCGCTGTCGCCGTGGCCGCGCAGGTCCATCGACACGGCGCGCCACCCCTGCGAGGCGAGCACCGACGCTGTCTTGCCCCAAGCGTGGCGGGTCTGGCCGCCGCCGTGCATGAGGACGACCGGCCACGCGTCGGGATCGCCGTAGATGTCGGCCACGAGGTGAAGGCCGTTGAAGCCTTCGAAGCGGACGAGCTCTGACTCCATCCGGGCAGTCTGCTCCATCAGCTCGACGACCGACCGAGACGACGCAACAGGCTGCCCGCACCGGTGACCGATGCGCCCAAGGTTCGCACCCGTTCGGTCAGGGCGCGGTCCGACGTCACGACGTCGAGCTGCGTCGGGTCAGGCGCGGCTTCAACGATCTCGACGATGCGGTCGTCGGCTGCATCGCGGCCACCTCGGCGCGCGTACGCCACGTCGACGCCGTCGTGCGCTCCTTCGGGGACATCGGGCATCGGGCGACCGTCGAACACGACCGTGACCACCTCGTCGTTCTCTCGGGGCATCGCCTGGAGATCGGCAAGCAGACGGCGGGCCGCGCCCGCTCGGTCCTTCCACCAGCCGTCTGGTCGCGACCCGATCACGTTCATCGCATCGACGACGAGGTGGGGCATGCCCATTCAGCCTGGCATGTCGACAACTAGGTTCGAGACGCGATGGTCATCCCCGTCAAGGACTTCAACCCGACCCGCCGCCGGGCGTACGTCACGTTGCTCATCATCGCCATCAACGTCGGCGTGTACTTCTTGGTGCAGCCGCACGACGACGTCATCGAAGAGAACCTCTTCGCGTACGAGCACGCCGCGATCCCGTGCGAAGTCATCGAGGGCGAGCCCGCGGATGTCATCGAGCTCAGGAGCGACTGCGACGTCGAGAGCGAGGCGCCCCCGGCGTTCCCAGACAAGAACGTGTGGCTGTCGATCCTCTACGCGATGTTCTTGCACGGTTCGCTGCTGCACCTCGGCGGGAACATGTTGTTCCTCTGGATCTTCGGGAACAACGTCGAGGACTACCTCGGCAAGATCGGCTACGCGATCTTCTACTTGTTCGCGGGCGCGGTCGCGACGGGTGCGCACGTGCTGTACGAGCCGTCCTCCGTGGTGCCGGTCGTCGGTGCGTCGGGCGCGATCGCCGGGGTCATGGGGATGTACCTCGTGCTGTGGCCCCGCGCCAAGATCCTGTCGCTCGTGCCGTTCCTCTTCTTCGTGCCGCTCCCGATACCGGCAGGTCTCTTGCTCCTGGTGTGGTTCGGGATGCAGTTCCTCACCGGTGACGACTCCGGCATCGCCTGGGTCGCGCACGTCGGCGGGTTCGTCGCGGGTGTCGGCGTCGGTTGGATGCTGAAGAAGGTCAAGCCACCACCGACGCGCGAGGAGATCGGGCAGCTCACCTGACGGTCGGCGCTACTCGTCGGTGTACACGGGGGTGCGGCCTTCCTTCCAGGCCGCGATCTTCTCCTCGAAGTTGTGCGTGGTGAGGCGCACGTAGAGCTGGGCGTGGCCTTCGTGGTTCATCTGCGCGTGCAGGCTGCCGGCGTCGAAGCTCGCCCACAGCAGCTGCTTGGTGAGCTCGACGCCGACGTGGCTGAACCCGATGAGGCCGTCGGCCACGTCGTAGCAACGATCGAGGAGCTCGGCGTCGGGCACGACCCTCGAGACGAAGCCGATCCGTTCGGCCTCGGCCGCATCGACGTCGCGCCCGGTGAGGAGGATGTCGAACGCCCGGGCGAAGCCGATCTGACGTGGCAGCAGATAGCTGATGCCGAGTTCCGTCGATGTGAGGCCGTTGTTGATGCCCGCCGCCCGGAAGTAGGCGCTCTCGGCCGCAAGCCGCAGGTCGCACGCGGATGCGAGGCAGAAGCCACCACCGATCGCCGCGCCGTTGACCGCGGCGATCACGGGTTGGTGCATGTCGCGGATGGCGAGGATCACGTCGTCGAGCACCTTGAGCGCGCGGCGAGCGATGCTCGTGCGCTTCAGCCCGTCGATGTTCGGGACCATGCCCGTGCCTTCGAGGTCGGCACCGGAGCAGAACCCGTGGCCAGCACCGGTGATCACGACGACCCGGCATGTGTTGTCGACGCTGATGTCACGAAGCGCGTCACGCAGCGGCACCATCACGTCGAACGCCATCGCGTTCATGCGTTCCGGCCGGTTGAGCGTCACGAGTGTGACGCCGGGCCTCGGTGTGTCGACTTGGATGAACGACATCGGGCCAGAGACTAGGTCGCGACGCTTGGGTAGCCGCCGGCCTCATGGAGCGCGCTAGGCGTTCTTGAAGTCGGGTGGGCGCTTCTCGAGGAACGCGCGCATTGCTTCGGTGGCGTCGGCGGTGAGTCCGGCGAGCACCTGGGTGCGGTTCTCGAGGTCGGCCGCGGCCTGACGACCCGGGATCTCGAGCGCCGACCACATCACTTCCTTGGTCTGGAAGACGGCCCACGGCGAGTTGGCGCGAATCTCGTCAGCTTTCGCGAGCGCGGCATCGAGCAGCGTGTCGTCGGGGACCACCTCGGTCACAAGCCCGATGCGCTCGGCTTCGGCCGCGTCGAAGATCCGACCCGTCAGCATCAGCTCGTGCGCGCGTCCGGCACCGACGATGCGCGGCAGCAGCCAGCTCGTGCCGATGTCGCACGCCGACAAGCCGATGCGGATGAACGCCACGTTGAAACGAGCCGACCGTGCCGCGATGCGCACGTCACACGCGAGCACCAACGCGAACCCGCCACCAGCCGCAGGACCGTTCACGGCCGCGATCACCGGGATCTTCAGTCGTTGGATCCGTGGCACGACGCCGGTGATCTTCTGCTGGATGCCCATGTACTTCTGCACGTCGCCCGCGTCCTCAGTGCCGGGCACGTCACCGCCGAACCCGGTGAGGTCCGAGCCCGCGCAGAAGCCGCGACCCGCGCCCGTCAGGATTGCAACCCGCAGCTGCGGGCGCGCGTCGATCTCGTCGCACGCGCGGTAGATGCCGTCGATGAGGGCCTGGTTCATCGGGTTGAGCTTGGCTGGGCGATTGAGGGTGATCAGCGCGACGTCGTCCTGTGGGTAGGTCACGACGACCGCTTCGTCCGTCGACTCCTTGTGATCACTTCCGATGGGCCAGCTCATCGTCACCTCACGTGTGAGAGCACGTCGTTGGCAAGCAGCTCGAGCGTTGCGGGCGCGCCGCGGTCGTGCAGGAAGAACACGAACTCGGTGATGCCCTTCGCCGCTTGCTCGCCGATGCGGTCGACGATCGCGTTCGGCGTGCCGATGAAGCCGCCCTCGTGCAGCCCCCATCCCGGGCCGGCGTGGCGCCGTTCGGCCTTGGTGCGCGCGTGTTCGAGCGAGGCGTCATCGGGTGCGATCACCATCACTGCTTCGAGTGATCGGCGGATCTCCGCCGGGTCGCGATCGATCCGCGCGCACTCGGCTTCGAGCACGGCCGTCTTGTGCTCGATCTCGCCGAGTCCGTAGGTGGGGATGTTCCACACGTCGGCGAAGCGGGCGACGAGCGGCAGCGTGCGCTTCTCGCCTACGCCACCGACGTAGATCGGCGGTCGCGGTTGCTGCACCGGCGCCGGCAGGTTCGGGAACTCGCGCAGCTGGAAGTGCTCGCCCTCGAAGGTGGTGAGCTCGCCAGCGAACATGCGAGTGAGGATCTCGAGCGTCTCGCCGAGGATGTCTGATCGTTGGCCGAACGAGCCCCACGGGATGCCCGCGGTGTGGTGCTCGCTCTCCACCGAGCCGCTGCCGATGCCGACGTTGAGACGCCCGCCGGAGATCACGTCGAGCGTCGTCGCCATCTTCCCGAGCAACGCGGGATGGCGAAACGTCGCGCAGAGCACCATGTGACCGATCCGGATGCGCTCGGTGTGCGCGAGCAGTGCGGTGACCAGCGTCCATCCTTCGAGCGCAGGCGTGCCCGGCAATTCCGGTCCGTAGAGGTGGTCGAAGCACCAGAACGAGTCGAAGCCGAGCTCGTCGCACCGTCGCGCGCGCTCGAGCATGTCGCCGTACTCGAAGGCGAGCTGCGGGATGTAGATGCCGAAGCGCAGCGGTTCGCCCACGGCCGCACCCTACCTATGGCTCTACGATGCCGCCCGTGACCGTTCCCTACTTCCTTGCGCGTCCGTCGTCGCCTCCACCGTGGCCCGGGGTTGTGGTGTGCATGGAGGGCTACGGCATGGACCAGTGGCTCCTGCGCGTCTGCGAACGCTTGGCGGCCGAGGGTTTCGCCGCGATCGCGCCCGACATGTATGCCCGGTTCGGCGGCAGCAATCGTGACGAAGGTCGCAAGCACCTCGCCGAGCTGAAGAGCCCCCACGCGCTTGCTGACATCACCGAGTGTGTTGATGAGCTGAAGCGCATCGGTGCCACCAGGATCGGTCTCACCGGCTTCTGCATGGGTGGACGGATCACCTACACGGCCGCGACCAGAGGCGTTCCGATCGACGCGGCCGTCGGCTTCTACGGCGCCCACCTCAACGAGATGCTCGGGGAACCGACGTGCCCCTTGCATCTCGTCTTCGGTGGCATCGACGAGTACATCCCTCTGGATGAGGTCGCCGCGGTCGAAGCGCACCATCCAGGGATGGTGACCACGTACCCCGACGCCGGCCACGCGTTCATGCACGCGGGCAACGACGCTGATGCTGCTGCCGCCAAGGACGCGTGGCCGAAGCTCATCGCATTCTTCAACGAGCACCTGCGTTAGCGCGCCTGCCAGTTCGGGGCACGCTTCTCGGTGAACGCGAGGGGGCCTTCCTTCGCATCTTCCGAAGCGAGCACCCGCTTGCCGATGTCCGACTCGATCTCGTAGGCGTCGGCGAGGCTTCCTGCACCGAAGCACCTGAGCGCGCTCTCCTTCGTGCACCGGATGGCAAACGGTGAGTTCACCGTGATGCGACTGGCCCATTCGCGGGCAGCGCGCCAGCGGGCACGTCGACCTACGACTTGGTGTTCAACGACGTCGCCGATCGCGACGCCGGCTACTACAAGTACGTCGTCGGGCGACCCAACGTGTGGTGGGATCGCACCAACGCGACCCTGCCCAACTTCACCCGCTTCGAGCAGTACCTCGACGCCGTCACGACCACGACTTCACGCTCGGTCATGGTCTGGCAGATCCCGCTGGGCAACCAATGGTTCCAGACGATGAACAACACCGACGGCCACTACCAGGACAACCGGGCGGAGTACTTCTTCGCTCATCTTCAGGACCTCGCCGATGTTGGCGTCATCGGACTGCTCTTCGGCCGGGGGAACCCGGGAAGCAGCACGAGCACGAACGCCAAGGGCGACGGGGTCACCAACCCGCCGTCGTTCTGCACGACGGACGGCATGTCGACCGGCCAGGTCTGCAACAACCATCCATCGACGGTCAGCGACGACGACGGCGGCTACCTGCGCATGAAGGCGACCGAGTACTACGCCGCTCCCCTTTCGCTTCCTTAGCCAGAAGCACAACCGCCGACCCGAGCGCGTGTTGCGCTGCGCCCTCGCGGAAGCGATCTCCCTGCTGCGGCTGCAGCTGCACCGAGCCTGACGAGACCGCTGAGGGCGCTACGGGACCAGCGGCGGGTAGTAGTTCTCAGCGCCGATCTTCTTGACGTCGTCGAACCATGAGCCGTCGTACGCCTCTGAGCGTCCCTGTCGCATCGGGTCTTCGAGCTCCCACGCTTGGCGCTTGTACGTCCAGTTCGACGGGAACCGCGCATGAGACTCGCGCCAGTGCGGGATCGCCGCTGCGTGATCGCCAGCCTGGTGGAGATGCTCGCCGAGCTCGAAGTGCGCAGCCGCGAGCGCTTCGTCGTCTTCGCGAGGCATCGCGCGGCGGATCACCTCGTCGGGCGAGAGCGCGTGGCGACTGTCAGCGCCTTGCTCCACCCAGTCGAGGACCATCGCGAAGTACGCGTCGGGGTCGGTCTTGATCTTCTTCACCTCGGCGAGGATCTCGGCCACCTCGGGGGGAACCGTCGACGGGTCGACGTTGCGCAGCTGATCCATGACTGGGTTCTTGCCGGGGAACGCCGGCTCGGCCGGGCGCACGATCATCCCGTCCTCGTCGATCCACACGCCGTTGGGCACGTTGACGATGCCGAACATCTCATCGACGACGTGCGCAGTGTCGATCAGCGACGGGTGCTCAGGCTTCGCGGCCTCCACCAACGGCCGCGCCGCCTCGATGTCGACATCGAGCGCGACCGTGACGATCTCGAGACCCTTCGGATGGAGCTGCGTGCGCACTGCCTGCCACACGGGCAGGTCGAAGCGGCAGCCTCACCAAGAAGCCCACGCGACCAACAAGACCTTCTGGCCGCGCAGGCTCGAGAGCTTGAAAGGGTTGCCGTCGAAGTCGGGGAGCTCGAGCTCGGGTGCCACTGCGGTGGTGAGCGCCTTGCCGGTGACCGTGGTGTCGGGTCCGAGCGCCCAGATGCCCGCGCCTTCGTCGTGCACGAGCGGCATGCCCAGTCGCGGTGCCACCACTTCGACGGCGACCTTCCCGTCAGCGGTGCGCGCCTCAGGCGGCAACGGCACGCAGTGCTCGGCCTTGCACGCGCCTTCGGGCATGACGGCCCATCCGGTGCGGGCCTCGAACGCCGCGGCGTCAACTTCGAGCTCGGTGAGGATCACAGCACTACCTCTACTACGTCGCGGTCATGGTGTCGGGGCCGGTGGCACCGTGGGCGGCTCGACGACGACCGGGGGAACCGTCGCGACGGGCGCGGTGGTCTCCGGTGAGGTTGGCGGCGGCGCCACCCCGCGACCCTTCTCGCTCACGTACTTCCCGTCGCGGTCGCACGCGGGGCCGGGATCAGGGAACTCGATGATGGGCTCGATGAAGAGCGCCCGTTCCATGAAGCTGCGGAAGATGCGCGCCGGGATCTGGCCACCGAAACCGGCGCCGGGCACCTGAGCCAGCGCATTCCCGTGCCAGACGAACGCCGCGAGCTGCGGCGTGAAGCCGAGGAAGTTCGCGTCAGCCCTGAGGTCGGTGGTGCCCGTCTTGCCAGCGACCGGGCGGTTGCCGGGGAGCCGCGCCGCGGTGCCTGTGCCACCGGTGATGACGCCCCGGAGCATGTCGATCTCGCACGCGGCGGCTTCCGCCGAGATCGCGCGCGTTGGCTCGAGGTCACGCTCGGCGTCGAACACCACGGTGCCGTCGGCCGCGACGATCTTGCTGACGAACACCGGGTCGTGGTGCACGCCGTTGTTCGCGATCGTCGATGCGACCGTCGCCATCTCCAATGGAGTGGTCTCGATGGTGCCGAGCGTGAGCGAGAGGATCGGCTTGAGCGTGGGCTGGGTGATGCCGAGCTTCTGAGCGATGTCGATCACCTTGTCGAACCCGACCGCGAGCTCGAGGCGAGCGAACGCGCAGTTCACCGAGTTCGCCGTCGCCGACCGTAGCGATTGTTGACCGGCACCTCGCTCCGCGTTCTGCGTGCGGCCGAGGAGCCCGAACGAGCAGGGCGACGAACCGCTGATGGTGTCGCGAGGTGAGAAGCCGTTCTCCAAGGCCGCGGCGAGCGTGATCACCTTCCACGTGGATCCAGATTGGCGACCTGGATACGTCGTGGCGATGTTGTATTGACTGCCGGCGAAGTCGCGTGGGCCGGCAATCATCGCTTTCACGAACCCGTTGCGCGGATCCATCGCGATCATCGCGCCGGTGAACCCGGGCTTCTCAGGCAGGATCTCCTCCATCGCTGCCTGTGCCGCGCGTTGCAGGCTGAGATCGATGGTGGCGTGGATCTTCAGTCCACCCGTGAGCACTCGCGCGCGCCGGGCCGCGGTGGTCGTGCCGAGCACTTCGTACATCGGGTCGTGAATGAGACGGTCCTGCACCTCCTCTGCCCACGCGTCGCGGGGGCGGAGCTCGGCCTCGGGCACAATCGTCGGGAGCGGCTCTTGCGCTGCGGCCAACGCCTCGCTCTCGGTGATGTAGCCCTGATCCACCATGCGGTTCAACGCGAACGCGCGCCGCTCCGCTGCTCGTTCAGGGTTCGTGAACGGATTGTCGCCTTCGGGGTTGGCGATGAGCCCTGCAAGCAACGCGGCCTGCGCGATCGACACGTCTGCGAGCGCGGTCGACGGAACGTTGCCGAACTCAGTCGACACTTGGAAGAACCGCTCGACCGCGGCCTTCACACCGTACGAGCCCTGACCGAAGTAGACGGTGTTGAGGTACTGCTCGAGGATCTCGCGCTTGCCGATCTCTTCGGTGAGATGGATGGCGAGCACGATCTCGCGGATCTTGCGCTTGATGTCGCGCTTCGGTGACAGGATGCGTTTCTTCACCAGCTGCTGGGTGATGGTCGAGCCACCCTGCTCGATCTCGCCGGAGGTGATGTTCTTCACGAACGCTCGAGCGACGGCGTTGATGTCAACGCCTTGGTTGCTCCAGAACGTCTGGTCCTCGACCGCGATGACGGCCTTTCGCAGGATCCTCGGAACCTCGTTGAGCTCGACTTCCTCGCGGTTCAAGGACCCCAGCACCGCGACCACACCACCCGTCGAGCTGTAGACGGTCGAACGCTGCTTGAGGTCTCGCAGCTCGATGCCCGTCTCGAACTCTTGAGCATCCACGAGGATTCCCGTGCTCAACACGAGCGCGACGAGGAAGAGCCCCACAACCAGGCCGCCCGCCATGATGGTGGTGAGCAACGCGCGCACCGGTGGTTGATCGTCCAGCACGGCGAAGCGCCGCGTCGTCACGGTTCGGATGTTACGAGACCGCATGCCCGGTCCTGACCAGCCCCTGGTCCAAACCCCGATCCAGTGATCGCGATCCAGTGCAAGGCTTCCCGCCGTGCCTCTCCCGGACGGCCCCGACGAGCTCGAGCAGGCCGCGACCTCACGGCTCGATCCGGTCGCTCGCGAGTACTTCTCGCGCGGGTCGGGTGACGGCATCACCTTGGCGGAGAACGCCGCAGCGTGGCGGGGGCTGCACCTCGATCGACGCCCGCACGATCTGCGCGTCGGCTCGCACGTCGTGGCCGAGCACCGTCGCCTTCCCCGCGTCAGGAGCGAGCAGGGTCGTGAGCACGCGGACCGCGGTCGTCTTCCCCGGCCCGTTCGGACCGAGCAAGCCGAGCACGCTGCCTTCGGGCACGGCGAACGACACGCCCTTGAGTGCCTCGACATCGCCGAAGTGCTTCGCGATCCCGTCGGCGACGATCGCCTCCGTGGTCATGTGAGCGACGCTATGACCGCGTGATGTCACCATCGCAAACGCTTTCGCTTGCTGGTCGTGTTGCGATCGTGACCGGCGCCGGGCGAGGGCTCGGGCGTGCGCACGCACTTGCGCTGGCGTCGGCGGGTGCTCGGGTGGTGGTCAACAACCGGTCACCACAACCCGCGGCCGACGTCGTCGACGAGATCCGCGCCGTGGGCGGAGAAGCCGTCGCACACGTCGGTGACGTGTCGGAGTGGTCAGTCGCGGAAGCGTTGATCGCCCAAGCCGTCGCCGAGCTCGGCGATCTGCACATCTTGGTCAACAACGCGGGCATTACCCGCGATCGCATGAGCTTCAACATGACCGAAGACGAGTGGGACGACGTGGTGCGGGTGAACTTGAAGGGCCACTTCGCGCCGAGTCGGTTCGCCGGCGCGCATTGGCGTGCGCAGGGCGAGGCACTCGGTCGCCGAATCGTGAACACCACGAGCGAAGGCGGGCTGTTCCCGGCGCGCGGCCACGCGAACTACTCGGCGACGAAAGCGGGCATCGTCGGCATCACGGTCGAGCTGGCATCGGAGCTGAGCAAGTACGGGGTGACGGTCAACGCGGTCGCGATGAGGGCGCGGACGCGCATGACCGAGAACACGCCGTTGTTCGCGACGGAGGAGCCGGGTCCTGACCGGTACGACCCCGCGCACGCCGCGAAGGCCGTGACCTGGCTGTGCAGCGACGATGCGGCGGATGTGACCGGTCAGGTGCTGTTGGTGATCGGGAGCCGAGTCAGCGTGGTCGGGCCGCTCGCGGTCTCGGCGCGCACGGAGCTCACCGACGACTGGAAGGCTGAAGACCTCGTCTCGGCCAAGAGCACGCTCTTTCCCAACGGGGCCGCCAACGTGATCCAGGCACCGCCACCATGAGCCGGGCCTCAGGCGGATCCACCGGCGCTGAATGGCCCCTCGGTACGTCGGACTCCGTGGCCGAAGAGATCCATCTTTCCAAGCGGTTCTTCCGGGCGACCGAATGGGCGGCCGAGTGCCACGTGGCCCGCGCCGCCGACGTTGGCCACGCCACTCCGTCACTCGGCCAGGTGCTCGGGATCGCGTCACTGCTCCTCGAAGACGGCGGCAGCGAACGTGAGGCGATCGCCGCGATGCTCCTCGACGCGATCGGCGACGGCGATGTGCCGCTTGGCGAGATCCGCGAGGAGTTCGGCAAGAAGGTCACGAACTCGTCGCAGCCGCGGCCGACGCGCGCACTGACGCGGGGCGCGGTGCTCGCCGGCTCGATGCCGAGCGGTGGCGCGCCCGTCGCGACCACTCGCTGAAGTCGCTGCGCGAAGAAGACGACCCGAAGGTGCTCAGGGTGCGCGCGGCAGACGCGTTCCGCGATCTGCGCGTCTTCCTCACCGAGCTGCGCCGCCACGGCAACATCGCCTTTGCTCGCTTCCCGGTGCCGCCGGCGGAGCAGGTCGATCACTACCGCACGATGGTCAGCGCCTACACCGAGCTCATCCCGCGCACCCGACTCGACCACGCGCCTGCGGTGCGTTGGTGGAGATGGACCGCCTCTTCGAGCTCGACACCGCCACCGCCGCTTGGCGCATTGCCCACGCCGCTTAGGGCGGGGGACGCAGGCCTCCCCCGCCAGCCCCCTCCGGCGCGACCCGCACCGCGCCGCCGCGGTTGATCGGCGGCGAAGCCACCGATCGGGCGAGCCAATCGATCCCGCCGTACGATTGAAGAGATGGAAGAGCTTCCGTACGCGGCGTTCGATGCGGACAACCACTACTACGAGGCGCTTGACGCGTTCACGCGCCACTTGGATCCTCGACACGGGTGGCGGTGTGTGCAGTGGGCCGAGATCGACGGGCGCCGCTACCACGTCGTCGGCGGGCAGGTCAGTCGGGCGGTCGTGAACCCGACGTTCGACCCGATCGCCAAGGCTGGGGCGATGCACGACTACTTCCGCGGCAACCCCGACCAGAAGAGCCCGCTCGAGTTCCTGCGCGACCGTGAGCCGATCCGGCCCGAGTACCGCGACCGCGACGTCCGCCTCGGCGTGATGGACGAGCAGGGCATCGAGAAGATCTGGCTGTTCCCCACGCTCGCCATCCTCTACGAAGAGCTCCTCAAGCACGACCCCAAGGCCGTGACCCTCACGTTCACCGCGTTCAATCGCTGGCTCGAGGAAGACTGGGGCTGCAACTACCGCGGTCGCATCTTCACCGCGCCGTACCTCTCTCTGTGTGACGTCGATTGGGCCGTGCGCGAGCTCGAGTGGGCGCTCGACCACGACGCGCGCGTCGTCGTGATGCGTCCGGCCGCACCGACGACGCGCAGCGGTCAGCTCTCGCCCGGTGACCCCGCGTTCGATCCGTTCTGGGCGCGCGCCGCCGAAGCCGGCATCACCGTGGTCGTGCACGCGGGCGACAGTGGCTACTCGAGCCAGGGCTACGCCAAGGACGGGTTCGCTGCCACGTTCGAAGGCGCAGGCCGCCCGTCGATCAAGGTGCTCGCGATCGAGCGCGCCGCGTACGACTTCCTGCTGTCGCTGTCGTTCGACAAGCTCTACGAGCGCTTCCCCAACCTGCGCGTCGCGTCGGTCGAGAACGGCTCGGAGTTCCTCCCCGATCTCTTCCGCAAGCTGAAGTCGCAGGTACGCAGGATGCCGGGCTACTTCGGCGACGATCCGGCCGAGTCGTTCCGCGAGCACGTGTGGATCAACCCGTTCTGGGAGGACGACGTCTACGAGGTCGTCGATCTCATGGGCGCCGACCGGGTGATCTTCGGCTCCGACTGGCCGCACATCGAGGGCATGCCGGAGCCGCTCGACTACGCGGCCGAGGTGAAGGAGCTCGACGACGACGCGCGGCGCCTCGTGCTGCGCGACAACGCGCTCGCACTCAACGAGCGCCGCGCTGGGTAGCCCGTCGCCATGACAGTGGTCGTCGACTGGGCGCGATCGCTGGGTGACGTCGTGCGCGGCTTGCCGCGCTCACTGCCGCCGGGCGTGCTCCCCTACCTGGCTCGCTCGGCCAACTCGTTGCGCAAGGTCCGCACGCCTCGACAGGCCGTCGAGGTGTTCGAGACCGAGACCGAGCGCGTCCTCACCGTCGTGATGCCGCTGCTGATCGAGCACCCGCTGCCGGTTCGGAGCCAAGCCGCGGCGAAGGCCCTCGTGGGTGGTACCGGCGGCGTGGCCGCGGCCGGGCAGGAAGCCGAGGCGCTGGCCGCGATCATGTCGAACGGCGCCGCGCTGTTACCGCTGTTGCCGGTCATGCTGGCGACGAACCTCCTGGCGTTGACCGTCGAGGTGGCCGTGGCCGCGTCGCTGCGGGTGCACCAGCTGCGCGATGCCGGCATCGAGCCTGATCCCAACCAAGTCGCCCGCGACGTGATCGTTGCGATGACCGGCGCACCATCCGACGACCACGGGATGGGGCAGTACGTGACGAAGAAGGTGGTGAAGACGATCGTCGCCCGGGTGCTCTCCCGGTGGACGAAGTCGCTCGTCCCGCTCGCGGGCATCGCGTACTCGAGCTGGGATGCGCAGCGGACCGTGGACGCCATCACTGCGTTGGCGCTGCCCGAGGCGGAAGCAGACCTCTAGGCTCCGGCGCCATGGACGAACGCCATCGCGAGTACGTCGAGTACTACCGCGTGCGCACCGCGAAGTACGACGGCAGCACGATCTACCAGGAGTCGGCTCGTACGGAACACGCGCTGCTCGACGCGTTCGAGCAGTCGGCCACCCTGGAGGAAGCCGCCGAGAAGGTCACGGCCGGCAACCTCGCCACTGCGAACGCGATCGCGCTGCTCAACGACCAGTGGCGGGCCCGGCTCGAGGTGTACGAGGAGCTCGAGGAGACGGTGAAGGCCGAGGCGCCGCGCCAGGTGATGGCCGCGGTCGAGGGCGTCACCGACGTGGTCGATGCCACGAGTCGCGTGAACCGCGTGCTCGCGGCCGGCGCGATCGCCGAGACCGCCGACGAGCTGCACCGGGTCGAGTTCGTCGGCGATCTCGCGGTGATGGAGCAGCTCGAGGTGTACCGGCGCGCCGAGATCCCCGATCGCTGGCGCTCCCTCTACGACGCCGAGATCGCCAGGACCGAACAGGACGGTCGCGAGGTCGCGGCCGAAGTCGCGGCCAAGCGCGCGCTGGTGCCCGATTGGAAGCTCGACCACGACGAGCTCTGGGAGACGCGCCACCGGCGGCGCATCCCGATCTCCGACGACGCGCTGCGTGCCCGGATCGAGCAGCACCGCGCGCTGGAGTGGGGCTGATGCCGGTACCACCCGATCAGATCGCGACCATGCTCGGGCCGATGCGTGACCAGCTCGCGCAGGCGGAGGCGGACGGCGCAGCCGACGCGGCACCCACCGACTTCGCCGACGCGCGAGCCGCGCTCGACCAGATGGAGGCGCTCGCCGCCGAGTCCGCCGACATGGGCGAGTGGAGCCAGGTCCTCGCCCGGGACGGCTGGTGGCAACGGTTCACCGACCCGTACACGCGTGCGCTCGTGGCCGTCGGTGAGAAGAAGTACGGCGGCGCGGGTGGTGCAGGTGCGCCGCCTGACGATGCCACGATGCTCGCGAACATGGTCGGGGTGTTCGAGCAGTCGATCACCCAACTCGCCGGGAACCCCGACGAGGCCCATCTCGTGCCGGTGCTGCGCGAGGTGGTGGACCTCGGGAAGTCGGGCCTGTCGTTCCCCAGGTTCCTGCGCGAGCTCGAGCTGCGCGGCATCAACCAGCAGATGCTCGGGCTGAGCGTGCAGCGCCACCATCTGGAGGCACAGGCCCAGCAGGCCCGCGACCTGCTCGACCCCGCGCGCGAGCAGATGGCCACCGCCCTCGTCGCCGCGTACGACGGCCTCGCCGGTCGCAACGAGCTCGGCGTGGTCGACCCGCTCGAGTTCGAGCTCGCCCGGCTCCGGGTCGAGCACGAATGGGCACCGGTGATCGCCCGCCAGGACTACGTCGCCGAGCGCACCCCGCTCGTCGTGTTCCTCCTGATCGACTGGATCGACGCGCACACGTCGTGGGCGCCGAAGGACGAGCGCTTCCTCGGCGACAACGCGGCCCAGACGAAGGAGAACATCGAGCGCACCCAGCAGTGCAACCCGGGCTTCGTTCGAGTGCGTCTCGATCTGCTGTCCGAGGCGATCGGGCTCGACTTCCCCGCACTCTTCGACGAGCCGATCTTCCCTCAGGTGCGAAAGAACGGTGGTCCGTACTTCAGCGACGAGCGGGTCGACATCGCGCGCGCGCTCGAGCCGGCGTGCACGCCCGGCGCGTCACCCCCCGACGACCTCCTGGCGAGAGCCGCGGCCATCGGTCCGAACTCCTGAGCGCGCTCGCTCGGCCTACCTTCGGTCGCTTCGGCGGCGCGCGGTCGCAAGCGTGGGTGACTCGCCGAGGGACCACCGCACTGCGTTGACGACGCCACGCGTCGTGGGACGCACGCCGAGCGGCCCGAGCAGCGGAGGGATGACCAGACCCAGCTCGAGCTGCGCGGCGAGCGGCAGCAGCTCGATCGCCGCGGCGGCCACGACCGCGTAGAACGGCCGCACGCGCAGCGGCATCGGCGGGATCATCAGGAAGCGTGCCGCGGCACGCGCGTCCGCGGTCGCGTCGAGCTCGTACGACGCGAGCACTGCCGTGAGCTCCGCGGTCGTGCACGGCACCGGGTCGGCACCGAAGGCGTGCGCCACCACCGCCATCTCGGCCACGTAGCGGTCGGCCTCGGCGTCGGACAGCGGGGTCGGGCCATACCGGCGGTACGCGGCGAGGAAGCTGTCGATCTCGGTGGCGTGCACCCAGGCCAGCAGCACCGCATCGTCCGCGGAGTAGGGGCGACCGTCGGGCGCGATCCCGCGCACCTTGCGGTGCACCTGCTTCACGCGCTCGACCGCGGCGTGGGCTTCGTCGCTCGTGCCGTAGGTGGTCGCCACGATGAACGCGCTCGTGCGATGCAGACGACCCCAGGGATCGTGCCGGTAGTCGGAGTGCTGCGCCACGCCCGCCATCGCGAGCGGGTGGAGGGTCTGGTACAGGAGCGCGCGCAGCCCACCGATCAGTGTCGACAGGTCGGCGTGCACGCGCCACGCCACTGAGTCGGCGCCGAACCATCCGGCATCACCGTGGGCCGCGACCTGGGGTCCGAGCGCATCCCCCGTCGCGCGGCCACGGACCGCCTGCGCGACGACGCCGCGCAACCGTGCACCGATGCCATCGACCACCCCGAACGGATCGACGGGCAGCTCCACCTTCACGGCTCCACTCTTGCACCGTCGTAACCTCCCCCCATGCCGGGATGGAACTTCGCCGCGGTGTGGCACGGGATCGCGGAGATCGTGCCCGACCGCGAGGCGGTCGTGTGCGGCGAACGGCGAGTCTCGTGGGGCGAACTCGACGACCGCGCCGCGCGGCTGGCGTCGCACCTCTGGAGCGAGGGGCTGCGACCCGGCGACAAGGTCGCGATCGACTGCACGAACCGGCCCGAGTACCTCGAGACGTACTTCGGTGCGTTGAAGCTGGGATGCGTCCCGGTCAACGTCAACTACCGCTACGTCACCGACGAGGTGCGCTACGTCCTCGACAACTCCGATGCGAAGGCGATCGTGCACGACCCCGCGTTCGCGACGACGGTGCAGGAGGCCATCGCCGGGCTGCCGGCGGACCGGCGTCCGAGCTCGCTTCAGACCGGCAACGAGTACGAGCAGGCGCTCGACGCCGCCTCGGCCGACGGCCCGTGGACCGCGCGCACGCCCGACGGTGACGACCTCTCCTTCCTCTACACAGGGGGCACCACGGGCATGCCGAAGGGGGTGATGTGGCGCAACGACGACCTGTACGTGTCGTTGTGGCAGCTGTCCCGGCCGGGCACCGAGCCACCCGATCCGGTCGCCGCAGCCAAGGCCGGGAAGCGCACCGGCATCTCGCTCCCGGCGTGCCCACTCATGCACGGGACGGGGTTGCACACCGCGCTGTCGACGCTCGCGGGGGCATCGACGGTCGTGCTCGTCGACCGGGTCGGCCTGGATGCCGAGCTGTTGTGGAGCGAGATCGAGCGCAACGACGTCGCCGTGCTCACGATCGTGGGCGACCCGTTCGCGCGCCCGTTGCTCGCCGCGCTCGACGCGGAGCCCAAGCGCTGGGACCTCTCGGCGTTGCGCGCGATCACGTCGTCGGGTGCGACATGGAGCCCGGAGACGAAGGCCGCGCTCCTCGAGCGACTTCCCCAGGTGCGACTGTTCGACTCGCTCGGCTCCTCGGAGGGACTGATGAGTCGAACCGTGTCGAGCGTCACCACGGAGATCGCGCCGGCACGGTTCGCCGTGAACGCCAACGTGAAGGTGTTCGACGAGCAGACGAGCGCGGAGGTGGCCCCCGGGAGCGGTGACGTCGGCTTCGTTGGTGTGACCGGTCCGATTCCCCTCGGCTACTACAAGGACGAGGAGAAGACGAACGCGACGTTTCGGGTCATCGACGGTGTGCGCTACTCGATACCTGGCGACTACGCCACGGTGGATGCCGACGGGTCGATCCAGCTGCTCGGGCGCGGCTCGGCGTGCATCAACACCGGTGGCGAGAAGGTGTACCCAGAAGAGGTGGAGCTCGTGCTGCGCGAGCACCCCTTGGTGTTCGACTGCGTGATCATCGGCGTTCCCGACCCGCGCTTCGGTGAGAAGGTCGTCGCGCTCGTACAGCCCACGCCCGGACACACCGTCGACATCACCGAGCTCCAGGCGTGGACCACCGATCGCCTCGCGGGGTACAAGCGGCCAAAGCAGGTGTTCCTCGTCGACTCACTCGAGCGCAGCGCGGCCGGGAAGGCGAACTACCCGCGCCTGCGCGAGCTCGCGGTCAGGCTCGCGACCACCACCACGACCTGACCCCATCTTGGGTGGGTCAGGTCGCGGGCGTGAGCTCGGGCTCCCAGTCGTGGGTCTGGAGGATCGCGGCCACCCGGGCCGTGAAGGCGGCGGCGTGGGCGCCGTCGATGCCCCGATGGTCGAACGACAGCCCCAAGGTGCCGACGGCATGGATGGTGATGCCCTCGCCGCCGTCGCCCGTCGGCAGCATGACCGGGCGACGGCGCACGGTGTCGGTGGCGAGGATGCCGACCTGGGGCTGGTTGATGATCGGCACCGAGAGGATCGTGCCGTGCGGTCCCGGGTTGGTGACGGTGAACGTGCCTCCGGTGACGTCGTCGGGGCCGAGTCGTTGCTCACGTGCGCGCGTCGCGAGGTCGGCGATGCGCTGCGCGAGGTCGGCGACACCGAGGCGGTCGGCGTCGTGCACGACCGGCACGATCAGTCCTTCGTGCTCGAGGTCGACGGCGATGCCGAGGTGCACGCGGTGCCGTACGAGGAGCCCGTCGTCGACGACCGACGCGTTGAGGTTCGGGAACTCGCCGAGGGCCGCGCAGACCGCGCGGGCGACGAAGGGGAGGTACGTGAGCGAGAAGCCCTCGCGCTCCTTCCAGGCGTCGGCGTGAACCCGGCGCAGGCGGTCGATCCGCTCGAAGTCGGCTTCGACCGCGCAGAAGGCATGGGCGGCGCTCGAGACGGACTCGCGGAGGTTCGTGGCGATGCGCCGGCGGATCTTCGAGAACGGAACCAGCGTCTCCTCATCCACCGGGTCCGCGGGCCCGACGGCCGCGGGGACTGGCGGTGCGGCCGGCGCGTCCTCGGGTGCGGGCACGGCTTCGTCGGCGTCGGATGCGGCGTCGCGCGATGACACGCGAATCGGTGCCGGCGGCGGCGGCTCGGCGCCGTCGGCCGGGGTGGTCTCGCTCGGGGGGGTCTCGCTCGGGGTGGGCTCGGCGCCGGCGGCGGCCGGCTCGGGCCGCGGCGCACCGGACTCGGGAGCGTCGGTCGACCCGACAGCCCGGGCCTCGATCACGGCCTCGACGTCGCCACGGGTGATGCGACCGCCGTTGCCGGTGCCTTGCACGTCTTGGGCCGCGATGCCGTGCTCGGCCAGCAGCCGACGGACGACGGGTGACAGGAAGCCGCCCTGGGACCTGCGCATCGCGCTCACCGTATCCACACCGGGCGTCGGGCGCGCTCTGGTGCTCCCCGTACTCACACCGGCGTAGTGTCCCGTGCGGTGAAGCTCCGCGAATGGCTCACCGGGCACCACCGGGGCATTGCGATCGGCGAAGCCGTCGAAGACTTCCGCCTCGCATGCATCTCGCGCGCGCTCGATGACCGGGAGATCGCGCTGCGTCAGCAGAGCCGGGTGTTCTTCCAGATCTCAGGCGCGGGTCACGAGGCGCTGCTCCTCGCGTTCGCGCGGTTGTTGCGACCGGGGTACGACTGGTTCTTCCCCTACTACCGCGACCGGGCGTTGGTGCTGGGGCTCGGCGTGACCCCGCTCGACATCTTGTTGCAGGCCGTCGGCTCGGCGGATGACCCCGCATCGGGCGGGCGACAGATGCCATGCCACTGGGGTGACGTCGGCCGCAACATCGTCACCCAGTCGAGCGCGACCGGTGCGCAGTGCATCCCGGCGGTCGGGTGCGCGGAGGCGGCGCGCTTCATCGTGCGGCGCGACCTCCCCGGGTGCACCGCGTACGGCGACGAGATCACGTACGTGTCGATCGGCGAGGGCGCGACCGCGCAGGGCGAGTTCTGGGAGAGCCTCAACACTGCGTGTCGCCTCGCACTCCCCGTGCTCTACGTCGTGGCGGACAACGGATACGCGATCTCGACGCGCGCGAGCGACGGCGCGCCGGCACCGATCTCCGAGCTGGTGGCCGGCTTCCGCGGGCTGCACGTCACCAAGATCGACGGTCGCGACTACTTCGAGACCCGCCACGCGGGGGCGCACGTGGTCGACCGGCTCCGAGCGGGCGCCGGGCCGGCGTTGGTGCACGCGATCGTGACCCGTCCGTACTCCCACTCGTTGTCGGACGACCAGAAGAAGTACCGCACCCCCGCCGACCTCGAAGAAGAGGCCGAGCACGATCCGATCACCGTGCTCGAGGACGAGCTCGTGAAGTGCGGCGCGCTCACGCGAGAGAAGGCCAAGGCGATCCACGACGAGGCGATCGCGCTGGTGGCGGACGCGGCCAAGCAGGCGCTGGAGGCCCGTCGTCCCGACCCCGCATCGGTGCGGGAGCATGTGAGTGCGCCGATGTCCGTCTCCGAGATGCCCCCGGAGCCCGACACGGTCGGCGAGCAAGGTGAGGTGATCACCTTCGGTGAGGCGATCCGCCTCACGTTGCACGAGCAGATGGCGCGCGACGAGCGCATCCGCGTGTTCGGCGAGGACGTGGCCGACGGCGATCCCGAACATCTCGAGGAGATCAAGGGCAAGGGTGGCGTGTTCGGCATCACGTTCGGTCTCCAACGGGAGTTCGGGCACGCGCGCTGCTTCAACACGCCGCTGGCCGAGGCGAACATCGTCGGGCGCGCCGTCGGGCAGGCGATCCGCGGGTTGCGGCCCTGCCCGGAGGTGCAGTTCTTCGACTACATCTGGACTGCGATGCAGCAGATCAAGACCCAGGCTGCGACCGTGCGCTGGCGGAGCAACGGCACGTTCTCGGTGCCGCTGGTGCTGCGGGTACCGATCGGCGGGTACCTGACCGGCGGTGCCATCTGGCACTCGCAGTGCGGCGAGTCGATCTTCGCTCACATCCCCGGTCTGCACGTCGTGTTCCCGTCACGCGCCCGTGATGCGGCCGGGCTGCTCCGAGCCGCGTTCCGCAGCGAAGACCCGGTGATGTTCCTCGAGCACAAGCACCTGTACCGACAGGGCTACAACCGCGACCCGTTCCCACCCGAGGGTTGGATGCTCCCGTTCGGGCGCGGGACGGTGGTGACGCCCGGTCGCGCCGTCACCGTCGTGACGTGGGGTGCGACGGTGCACCGCGCCGTGCAGGCCGCACACGAGCTCGACCCCGACGGTGAGCAGGTCGAGGTGATCGACCTGCGGACCATCGTCCCGTGGGACAAGGAGATCGTCGCCGAGTCGGTGGCCAAGACCGGGCGTGTGCTCGTGCTGCACGAGGACACCCTCACGGCCGGGTTCGGCGGTGAGATCGCCTCGTGGATCGCCGACGAGTGCTTCGAGGACCTCGACGCGCCGGTGTCGCGGCTCGCGGCCACCGACACGCTCGTGGGCTACGAGCCTTCGCTGGAGGACGCGATCCTCCCGCAGGTCGCCGACATCCAGCGCGACCTCGCCGCGCTCCTCTCGTACTGACGCTTCGCCCGGCTCACCGCCCCGGGGAGCGGGCGCCGCGCCTACTCGCCGGTAACCTCGACGGGTGATGGCCCCGCCTCCGTTCCGCCGCGCCGAGATGCTGGGCCGGCTGGCCGACGAGCCGTTCGACGTGCTGGTCGTGGGCGGAGGGATCACGGGCGCCGGGTGTGCGCTCGACGCGGCCAGCCGAGGGTTGCGCACCGCGCTCGTCGAGCGTGACGACTTCGCGTCGGGGACGTCGTCGAAGTCCTCGAAGCTGGTGCACGGCGGGATCCGCTATCTCCAACAGCGCGAGTTCCGGCTCGTGTACGAGGGTCTTCGGGAGCGGCACCTGGCTCTGGAGAATGCGTCGCACCTCGTGCGGTTGCTGCCGTTCCTCATCCCGATCTTCGCCAAGGACGGGCTGATCAACCGGCGCATCGCCCGTGCGATGGGCTTTGCGATGTGGATGTACGACCTCACCGGCGGAATCCGCATCCGCAAGAAGCACCAACGGATCGACCGCGACGAGACGATGGCGCACATGCCGACATTGCGTCGTGACAACGTCGCGTCGGCGTACCTCTATTACGACGCGCGCGCCGACGACGCTCGCCTCACGCTGTGCCTCGCACGCACCGCGGCCGCGCACGGTGCGGCGATCGCCAACTACGCCGCGGTCAACGGGTTGCTCAAGGACGACGCGGGCAAGGTACGCGGCGCTCGCGTCACCGCCGACGGCCGCGAGATCGAGGTGTCGGCGCGCGTCGTGATCAACGCGGCGGGTGTGTGGGCCGACGACGTACGCGCCTACGACGAAGGTCGAGACCCTGAATCGATCCGTCCGGCGAAGGGCATCCACGTCGCGGTGCCGTGGGGCAAGGTGCGCAACGACATCGCGGCGATCGTGCCGGTGCCGAAGGATCGCCGTTCGATCTTCGTGGTGCCGTGGGGTGACATCACCTACATCGGCACCACCGACACCGACTACGACGGCCCGCTCGACGATCCGCAGTGCACGCCCGAAGACGTCGACTACCTCCTCGGTGCGGTGAACCGGGCAATCGTCGAGCCGATCGCGCACGACGACGTGCTCGGCACGTGGGCGGGCTTGCGCCCGTTGTTGCGCGAGGCCGGGAGCGCGCGCACCGCAGACCTCTCTCGCCGCCACAGGGTGCGCGTGTCGGACTCGGGCGTCATCACGATCACCGGCGGGAAGCTCACGACGTACCGCGACATGGCCGCCGACACCGTCGACCAGGTGGCGCGCGTGGTGGGCACTCGAGCGAAGTGCCGCACGAAGAAGCTGAAGCTGCTCGGCGCCGAAGGGTTCGAGCCGCCGCCCGACACGCCGGAGCCGAGCCTGCACGACCATCTCGCCGGCCGGTTCGGCACCGAGGCCGCGGCGATCCACGACCTCGTGCAGGGCGACGCCGAGCTCGGCGAAGCCTTGGTTCCCGGCCTGCCCTACCTACGGGCCGAGGCGATCCATGCCGTGCGCCACGAGATGGCGCACACGCTCGACGATGTGTTGTCGCGCCGGACCCGGGCACGCCTGCTCGCCCGCGACGGATCCGCAGCGGTCGCTGAGGCCGTGGCCGAGCTCATCGCACCCGAGCTCGGGTGGGACGGCGACGAGATCGCCCGCCAGGTCGACGCGTACCGGGCGAGCGTCAAGCACGAGCGCGACTCGGCTGGTCTCCCCGAGACCGCCCTCGACGCCAGCCTCGGCGCCTGACGCCTAGCGTCGGCAGCGTGCGAGCGCTGCAGGGACAACCCACCCCTCCGATCGCGTTCGGCACCGACGCGGCCAAGGTGACCGGACGGCTCGACGACGGGTTCGTCGACGTCGATGACGCGCTGCTGGATCGCCTTGGCGGCGCGTGCGCGGAGGTGACGACCGAGGCCGCGGCGGTCTCCGAGGCGAGTCGCGACTGGTGGCCCCTCGCGATGATCTGGGCGCTCGACGGGCAGGTTGCCGCGCGGGCGGCGGCAGTCGCGCGACCGTCGTCGGCTGACGAGGTCGCGGCGGTGTTGGCGATCGCGAACGAGGCGCGCGTACCGGTCACCGCCGCCGCCGGCCGGTCGGGCGTGTGCGGCGCGAGCGTGCCGCTCCATGGCGGGATCGTCCTCGACCTGTGTGGGATCACTGGCATCGTCGACGTCGACAGCGACTCGATGATCCTCGACGTGCTCGCCGGCACGTTCGGTACACCGCTCGAGGACGAGCTGCGCGCCGCGCACGGCGTCACGGTCGGCCATTGGCCGCAGTCGATCGACCTGTCGACGGTGGGCGGCTGGCTCGCATGTCGCGGCGCAGGCCAGCACTCCACTCGCTACGGGAAGATCGAGGACATCGTCATCGGCCTCGAGGTGGTGCTCGCCGACGGCAGGCTGATCACGACCGGTGGCGCGCCGCGCGCCGCGGTCGGCCCCGACCTCACCCAGCTGTTCGTCGGCAGTGAGGGGACGCTCGGGATCATCACGGGTGCGCGGTTGCGGCTGCATCCCGCGCCGCCCGCGACGGTGCGCGCCGCGTTCGGGTTCTCGTCGTTCGCCGACGGTCTCGACGCGTGCCGCCGCAGCCTTCATCGCGGCGCGACGCCCGCCGTCATCCGGTTGTACGACGCGATCGAGGGTGAGCGGAGCTTCCAGACTGGTGAACGCCATCCGTTGCTGGTGCTCGATGAGGGTGACGCCACGATCGTCGATGCCACGCTGGCGGTCGTGCGCGAGGAGTGCGCCGATGCCGAGGTGCTGGACGACGCGCTCGTCGACCGGTGGCTCGAGCACCGCAACGACGTCAGCGCTTTGGAAGCGTTGATCTCGCGTGGGTACGTCGTCGACACGATGGAGATCGCGGCGCGCTGGCATGACCTTCCCGCGATCTACGAAGCGGCGACTGCAGCGATCACCGGCGTCGAGCACACGCTCGTCGCGTCGGCGCACCAGTCGCACTCGTACAGCGACGGCGCGTGCTTGTACTTCACGTTCGCGGGTCAACCGCCGGCCGACGATCGTGAGGCGTACTACCGGACCGCGTGGGACGCGGGTACCCGCGCCGTGCTCGAGCACGGCGGCGCCCTCAGCCACCACCACGGAGTCGGGCTCAACCGCGCGCGCTTCGTGCGCGACGCGCTCGGTGACGCATTCGAGGTACTCGTCGCGGCGAAGCAGGCGCTCGACCCGAACGGCATCCTCAACCCCGGCAAGCTCGGGCTCCCCAGCCCCTTCGGCCCGTCACCCGTCTGGCCATGAACGATCATCGCGATGACACTGCGGCGACGTAGCGTCAGCGGAGGCGCTCGCCAGCGAAACGAGCGCCTGCGAGGCAGGTACCCTGCCTCGCGGCGAGTGAGCGAGTACTGATGATCCTCGTCGTCGACGTGGGGACGTCGTCGGTGCGGGCGGCGGTGGTCGATGCGGACGCTCGGATCGTCACCGAGCACCGGGAGCCATCGCTCCCGTCATCGCCGATGCCGGGCCTCGTCGAGTTCGACGCCACCGCGATTGCAGAGGCGGTGCTTCGCGTCGCCCACGCCGCGCTGGATGCCGCCGGTGACGTCGCCGCCGTCGGCATCGCGAACCAGCGCGGGTCGGCGATCGTGTGGGACCGTGCCACCGGCACACCCGTCGCGCCCGGACTGGGATGGCAGGACCTGCGCACGGTCGGACGCTGCCTGGAGCTCCAGGGATCGGACATCTGGCTCGGTCCGAACCACTCCGCGACCAAGCTCGAGACGCTGCTCGACGGCGCCGATCCCGAGCGGGCGGGAGACCTGTGCGTCGGCACCGTCGACTCATGGGTGATCTGGACGCTGTCGAACGGTGCGTTGCACTTCTCGGACTCCACGAACGCGCAGATCACCGGACTGCGGGCGACCGAGAACGGGTCGTGGGACGAGCGAGTGCTCGATACCCTGCGCATCTCGGAGCGTTCGTTGCCTGCGGTGATCGACTCGTCCGGCACCGTCGGTCCGGCGACCGCGCTGCCCGGCGCGCCACCGATCACCGGCGTGCTCGGCGACCAGCAGGCGTCGTTGCTCGGGCAGGGTTGCGTCCGCGCCGGCGACGCCAAGATCACCTTCGGCACCGGCGGGATGCTCGACGTCGTGCTCGGCGCGGACCGTCCGGCGCTCGGCCTGCGCGGCGATGCCGGCACCTTCCCGCTCGTGACACGACGCGTCGAAGGCACCGACATGTGGGGGCTCGAAGCCGTGATGCTGTCGGCCGGCACCAACGTGGAGTGGCTGCGCGACGACCTCGGGTTGGTGGCATCGGCCGAAGACACCGACGCGGTCGCGGCCTCCTGCGCCGACTCCGGTGACGTGTGGTTCGTGCCCGCGCTGCTCGGGCTCGGTACGCCGCACTGGGACTTCGGTGCACGCGGCACCCTCGTCGGGCTCACCCGCGGCACCGACCGCGCCCATGTGGTGCGGGCGGTGCTCGAAGGTGTCGCGCATCGAGGCGCCGATCTCGTGGAGGCGGCCGAGGCCGACAGCAGCCACACGATCGCGACCGTGCGCGTCGACGGCGGCATGACCGCCAACACAGTGTTCGTGCAGGCCCTCGCGGACGCCACCCAACGCCCGATCGAGGTGTCTCCCGTGCGCGAAGCGACCGCACTCGGTGCGGCGTTCGCCGCCGGTGCTGAGATCGGCTGGTGGGCGACCGACGACGACATCGCCGCGACGTGGTCCCCCGGTGCACGCGTCGAGCCCGGCCGCCCGCTCGACCGCGACCGCTGGCGCGACGCGGTGGCGCGCGCGGAGAAGTGGATCCCCGACCTCTCGGCGGTCTCCTTCACCTGATTGGTCACGTCGTCCCGTCACGGACGGCGTGCCGTCGTGTCCGAGCACCAACGTCCGAAACGGTTGCGCGGCGACTCGATCCCCTTACGCTCCTCGTCGCGCGCCGGAACGGACCGGGCTGCGGCGGCGTCTCCCGTGCCGCGCCGCCGCGGCCCTCTTTCTCTCGTCGGTACGCTCCGACCGTGAGCGCGCGCCCGGCGTCGATCCACATCGACGATCTCGCCGATCCTCAGTTCGCGCCGCGCATCGCCGCGATGATGCAGTCGGTCGCACCCATCGCGGCCGAGCTTTCCTTCACCACCGACGCACTGGTGGCACAGGCGACCGCCGAGACCGGCCTCGACGACTTTGGCGACGAGTCGTTCCGCGAACCGCTCGGAGTGCTGCTCGGCGCGCTCGATTCGCACCAAGAACGCTCGGCGATGGGGCGAGTGAGTGCGCACTCGCAGATCCTGCAGCTCCTGAGGAACCGGCTTCTCGTCGAAGATCTCGTGCGCGAGCACCCCGAGATCCTCGACGTGCCGGTCGACCGACCCATCTTCATCGTCGGCCAGCCGCGCACTGGCACCACCCATCTGCACAACCTCATCTCGTCCGATCCGGCGATGCGATCGCTCCCGTACTGGGAGAGCCTCGAGCCGGTGCTGCCCGCCGACGAGCGCGCGGTCGTCGCCGCGGGTGGCGATGACCCGCGCCGCGAGCGCACCGGTGCCGGGCTGGCGATCCTCGACGAGGCCATGCCGCACTTCAAGCGCATGCACGAGATGACGGTCGACCACGTCCACGAAGAGATCCAGCTGCTGGCCATCGACTTCTCCACGATGCTCTTCGAGACCATGGGCGTGCTGCCCGCATGGAAGGACTGGTACGTCGCGCACGACCAGACTCGGCACTACGAGTTCCTGCGCAAGGTGCTCCAGGTGCTCCAGCAGCAGCGACCGGCAGGCGCAAGGTGGGTGCTCAAGTCACCGCAGCACCTCGAGCAGTTCCAGCCACTGCTCCGCGTGTTCCCCGACGCCACGTTCGTGGTGACGCACCGCGATCCCGTCGCCGTGATCGCGTCGAACGCCACGATGCTCGCGTACACCGCGCGGCTCAGCCATGCCGTCGTGGATCCGAAGTACATCGGCCGCTACTGGTCGGACCGCATCGAGGAGATGCTGCGCGCCGGCATGCGCGACCACGAGCTGCTGCCCGCGGCGCAGACGATCGATGTGGCCTTCGACGAGTTCATGGCCGACGACGTCGCCATGGTCGAGCGGATCTATGAGGTCGCGGAGCAACCTTTCACCGATGAGGTACGCGGCGCGATGGACGACTTCATGGCCGACCACCCTCGCGGCCGCCACGGTGGTCTGAAGTACGACCTCCAAGGCGACTTCGGCATCGACCCGAAGGAGCGCCGAGCCGCGCTCAAGGACTACACCGACCGCTTCCAGGTGACCCTCGAGGATTAGAACCCGCGGATTGCTGGGATCTCGTCGAGCTTGACGACTTTGGTCTCGGGTCGCGCTGGTGTGTCAGACGGGTAGAACCACCGGAACCAGATGCGGCCGCGTGGGTGGCCGGCGGTCGAGAGCCAGTTCGGGTGACCCGGGTCTTCGTGCGCGACGACGAGCGTCCACGAGCCGTCGTCCTCGTAGTGCGTCTGCGCGCCGTTGATCGTCACGCGCTCGTAGTCCGAGTTGTACGTGTGCATGAACTGGTTCCAGAGACAGCAGTTCCAGAAGGCGCACTCGGGTGACCGGCCGGTGATGACCAGCGCTTCGTCCTCTGCGAGATCGAAGCTGCCCATGGCGTAGGCGGCGTCACCCGCGGCCCATCCGAACGTGACCTTCTGCACCGGATACGGCTCATCGATCTGGTTCGGCTCGCCGAAGCCGAGCGGGACCAATTGGGCCTGGTCGCGCACCCAGGTGAGCGCGGCGCGGAAGCGCCGAGCGAGGTCCGCATCGTGCTCGCGGTAGGTCGTGGGTGGATCGAGCGCTTCGATGTGCCACTGACAGCGTTGCCCGCGCACCGGGTCTTCGAGGTAGTCACGGGTGATCGCGGCGACGGCGTCGTCCTCGAGCTGGAGGAACGGGCCGTCCCAACCCTTCGGCTTCTCCTTGCCCATCATCAGCTCGAATGTGCCGTCGGCGCCGATGTTCAGGTGGTCACGGTTGTTGACCGTGCCGACGATGCGCTCGGAGTAGTGCCCGTCACGCGGCCCGCCGTACACGGTGAGCGACAGGTACACCGCGTCACCCTTCGTCCCCGTCACGCGGTACGTGACGTTCGGGTCCATCGGAGCGAACTCGTAGAAGGCGTCAGCGTTGTCGCCGCCCCACTTCTTGTACGGACCGACGATGTCGACGAAGCGCGGGTTGGCCGGATCACCCCACACCTGCGTGTCGAGCGCGACCTGGAGGATCGAGAAGATCCACTTGTAGCCCTCGAGCACCTGCTGGTCGTCGCCGAGTGCGTTCGGTCCTTCGAAGAACCGAGCGTCGAGCTCCTTGAGCGCGTCGATCAGCTCGTGGACGACGCCGGTGGTCTCGTACTTGGTCTCCGCCATCACTCCCGCTCTCGGCGCTCCGCGCCGGGCCGCTCGGGCCCCGCTCGCTGCGCCGCAGGATACCTGCGACGCGGGCGCTCGCTCAGAGCCGCGGAGGCTACCTACGCAGGGGTGACGGCGTCTCCGAGCTTGATGTCGCCGTCGTCAAGGATCTCGGCGCGCAGGCCACCGCCGTCGATGAGCGCCTTTCGCACGCCGGCGCGAGTCAGGCCCTCGAGGTAGCCACACGGGTGCGAGAGGTCGAACCCGCGCATGCGAACACCGCCAACGGTGAACTCTTGGCCCACGAGCGGGTTGAGCCGAATGCCCTCGGTCACGATGTTGCGCCGTGTCTCGCTCTCGTCGAGCGCGACGTCACCGTTGGCTCCTTCGATGGCCTCACGCTCGATCAGCGTGACCGCTCGCTGTGCATCCACGATGCGCGTCCCGGAGTACTTGCCGGCCTCGATCGCGTAGCGGTCACCTTCGAGGCCTTTGCCCGCGAGCGCGCGCACCAGGTCCCGCGACTCCATCGGCTTGCCCTGACCCGGAGCGACGTAGATCCCGACGACTCGGCCCTCGGACATGGAGCCAGTCTTACAAACTCGGCGGCCAGGCCTCGGGAGGTATTCGCCCCCAAGCGTGGTCGCGGCGCGCGGCGGCATTCACCGCGATTCGCTCATCAGCGACGAGCAGATCGCCGTGGACCCTGCCTGGGTGCGTGATGCGAGCACCGCCGTCGAGCTCGACACGTGACGGCGATCCCGTGAGCTCCCACTCAAGGTCCAGTCCGACGGGCAGGCGTTCGCCCACTTCGTCGTTGGGGTCGTCGACCCTGAGCCCGAACGCTTCGAGCGCGATGCCCCAGTGCTCGAACGGCGTCTCGCACACAAGCTCGCCCCAGAGGCCGTCGGCGCGGATCTCCAATGACTCGGGTCGTCGCGGCAGCGCCACCGCGTCATCACGCACGACGATCAACCCGACGTCGGGACCTTCGACGAGCGTCCACCACGAGCACACTCGCTGTGCCGGGATCAGCGTGAGCCGAAGCGCGCCAACGAGATCAACATCCGCGAGGTCGAACCCCCACGTCTCGCGCCAATCGCCGTCATCCGTCGGCGCATGTGGCCGTTCGTCGTTGGGATCGAGATCCACGCAACTACATTGGCACTGTGGGTGATCAGGGGCAGGTGTGTCCTCTCGACGTGGACGGCGTTCGGGTGCACGCCGTCGAATGGACGCCGAGCGGCGCAACGAACGGACGTCGCGTGCTGCTCGTGCACGGCCTGGGCGCGAACACGCTCTCGTGGGAACCGATCGGTCAGCCGCTCGCCGACGTGCTGAGCGCGCCCGTCACCGCGATCGACCTCGTCGGCTTCGGGCGCACGCGCTCACCTGGACGACCCGCGTCGATCAGCAGCAACCGCCGACTCGTCACCGCGGTGCTAGAGCAGCTCGGGCCGTCGATCGTCGTCGGCAACTCGATGGGCGGATCGATCGGCATCGGCGTCGCGGCGCGCCGCCCCGACCTCGTGACGAGCCTCGTGCTCGTGAACCCGGCACTGCCGCACCCGAACCCCGGCGTGCTCGACGTGCTGCGCTTCGCCCGCTTCGCACCCGTCATGTTCTCGTCACTCGGCGGACCGATCGTGCGCACTCGCGCCCGGATGCTCGGCCCCGAACGCCTCGTCGACCTGAGCCTGTCGTGGAGCCTCCACGACCAGACCCGCCTCGATCCCGACCTGCGGCGCCGGCTCATCGAGCTCGCCGCTGAGCGCTACGACTACCCCGAGGCGCCCGGCGCCTATGCCGAAGCGGCGCGCACGCTCCTCCTGTACCTCGCTCGCGGCCTCAACACCGACCTTGCGAAGGCCGACCGTGCGCCCGTGCTCATCGTGCACGGCGAGCACGACCGCCTCGTGAGCCTGCTCGCGGCGCGCGCCGCGGCCGAGCGCAACGCCCACGTCGAGCTCGAGGTGCTCGACGGCATCGGACACGCCCCACAGCTCGAGGCGCCGGATCGCCTCGTGGGGGTCATGGCGGCCTGGCTGGATGCGAGGATGTCGGCGTGGCAGAGCCCAGTCCCGGGGTCGGTCTCCTCGACGCGCCGGTCCGCGCCTTCGTCGCCCAGCTGACCGACGTGCTCGCCACCCTCCGGGGTGGCGGGACGGTGGACCGCGGCGCGCTCGAGCGCGACGCCGCATTGGAAGCGCAAGCGGTGGCGGCCGGGATCATCGCCTCCGACGGGCATCCGAGCGACGCCGAGCTGCGCTCGTTCGCCGTCGCGCTGTCGCCATGGTTCGAGTCGCTGCGCAGTGCCGCCCCGTCGTCGCTGCGCGACAGCCCGGCCATCAAGCAGCACCGCGGCTTCCCGATCACGCCGTCGCCGTTGTTCGAGACGATCGTGACGGCCGACGCCAAGTCCAAGACCGCTCACGCCTGGCGCTACTACGACGCAGCGATGCGCGTCGCGCACGCAGTGTGTGCCGTCGACGCCACGCCGACGCGCGAGGAGCTGCTGGCGGTCGACACGCTGCGGTCGATGATGTTGCGGCGCATCGGGGCGGCCGACATCGAACGTCCGGCCGACTCGGGTCGCGATCCTGGTGAGAAGGGTGAACCCGAGAAGACAGAGACCCTCGAGGATCTGCTGGCTGAGCTCGACGAGCTCGTCGGGCTGAAGGCCGTCAAGACCGAGGTGCGGCTGCTCATCAACCTCGTGCGGGTGGAGAACATGAGGCGGGACCGCAAGCTCGCCGTCGCCGACCGCAGCCTCCACTTGGTGTTCCTCGGCAACCCCGGCACCGGCAAGACGACGGTGGCGCGCTTGATGTCGCGCTTCTACAAGGTGCTGAAGGTCGTGTCGAAGGGTCACCTGTTCGAGACCGACCGCTCCGGGATGGTCGCCGGTTATGTCGGGCAGACCGCGCCCAAGGTGAACAAGGCGTGCGACGACGCCAAGGGCGGCGTGCTGTTCATCGACGAGGCGTACGCACTCGTGACCGAGAGCGAGCAGGACTTCGGCGCCGAGGCCGTGGCCACGCTCCTCAAGCGGATGGAAGACGACCGCGACGATCTGATCGTGATCGTGGCTGGCTACACCGAGCCGATGCAGAAGTTCATCGAGTCGAACCCGGGCATCAAGTCGCGCTTCAACAAGCAGATCGAGTTCCCCGATTACAGCGACGACGAACTCATCGCCATCTTCGAGTCGATCGGCGAAGACGCGCACTACACGCTCGACGCGGGCGCGAAGAAGGCCGTCAAGGCGTGGTTCGCCGCGCAGCCGCGTGACGCCACCTTCGGCAACGGTCGTACGGCGCGGAACCTGTTCGAGGACTGCGTGACGCGCCAGGCGAGCCGCGTCGTCGACTTGAAGAACCCGACCGACAAGCAGCTGACCACGCTCACGAAGGCCGACGTGCCCGACCCGGCCAGCAAGGAATAGGGCGCTCGTGCGGCAACTGCTTGCGGTGGTCGCCGCGCTGTTGATGGTCGGTGCTGCACTGATCGCTCGCAGCGCGATCGACGATGACAACGGCAACAACGGGAATGGGGGCGACGGCAGCACGCCCACGCTGTTGTGCGCGGCCGAGCTCGGGGACGTGTGCGACGAGCTTGCCCGCAGTGAAGACATCGACGTGTTCAAGGCGCCGATGGACGCGGTCGCGAGCGACTCCGACATGCTGCGCGAGTACGACGGCTGGCTGACGTTCGAACGCAACGCCGAGCGGGTGAGCGAGGCGCGCGTGCGCTCGTCGCTCGACCGAATCACCGAGGAGCCCTCAGACCCGATCGCGCGATCACCTGTCGTGATCGCGATCGCCGAGGAGCGGGCCGACGTGCTCGCTACCCAATGCGGTGGCGATGTGACGTGGCAATGCATCGGCGACGTCGCCGGAGAGCCGTGGCAGTCGATCGGCGGTTCGATCACATGGGGTGAGGTGAAGCCGGCGCACGCCGACCCGGAATCGACTGGTGAAGGTCTCGTGATCATCGGTGAGCAAGCGGCGCACTTCTTCGGTACGACCGACCTCTCGCGCGACAACTTCGACGAGGACGAGTTCCTCGAGTGGTTCACGCGGCTCGAGCGGTCGACCAAGACCGACTCGAACGCGTTCCAGGCGCTCCTGACCTCCCGGTCGGCGACGTACGACGTCGTCGCCACGTTGGAGGCAAGGGCCGACGAGTCCCTCGCGCAACGGGAGGACGTGCGGCTCATCTACCCTGCGCCTGTGGCCACCGCCGACGTCGTCTTCATCCAGGTCGTGGACGGTGACGACGATCTCGCCGACATCGTGACCGGCGACGCGGGACAGGATGCGCTGCGCGACGCCGGGTTCCGAGTCGACGACGACGAACGCAACCCGCCGCTGTCCGACGGCAGCCGACTCCCGTCGGCTGGCGTGCTCGAGGCGCTCCTCCAGACCTGGCGCGAGGTCACGGGGTGATGCGCCGACGCACACTGTCGAGCGCGCTCGTCGCGGCGACGGTCATCGGCTCGCTCGCGATCGCGGGTACGCCTGCTGGCGCGGGCGGCGGGTGCGTCACCGTCGACATCGCGTCGTCGCCCGAGAAGCTCACGCTGCTCACCGAGCTCGGCCAGCGCTTCGAGCGCTCCGACGCCGAGGTGAACGGTCGCTGCATCACGATCAGCGTCGCTCGGGTGTCGTCCGGCGCCGGCGAGCAGCTCCTGGCGAACGACTGGCCGAAGCCGGCGGTGAACGGTCCGCGCCCGGTGATCTGGTCGCCGGCGGCGAGCACGTGGGGCGGCGTCCTCGATCAGCACCGCGCCGACGCCGGCAAGGACCCCTACGTCACGACGCCGGGCGACCAGTTCATGCTCACGCCGCTCGTGATCGCGATGCCCCAGCCGATGGCCGAGGCGCTCGGCTGGCCCGACACTCCCCTCGGCTTCAGCGACATCCTGGCGTTGGCCACCGATCCCGGCGGCTGGGCGACCAAGGGCCATCCGGAGTGGGGTCCGTTCCGGTTCGGCAAGACCAACCCGCACTTCTCGACGAGCGGGCTCGCCGAGACCGTCGCCCAGTACTACGCCGCGACGGGCAAGACGAGCGGGCTCACGCTCGAAGACCTCGTGCGCCCCGATGTCGAGACGTTCCAGCAGGGCGTCGAGTCAGCCGTCGTGCACTACGGCGACACGACGCTCACCTTCCTCAACAACCTCTATCGCTCCGACCGGCGGGGTGACCCGTTCGGCTACGCGTCGGCGGTCGCAGTCGAGGAGAAGTCGGTGGTCGACTACAACTCCGGCAACCCCGACGGCATCCTCGACCCGGGTGAGGAGCCGCGCGCACCGCGTGTCCCACTCGTGGCGATCTACCCGAAGGAAGGGACGCTCTTCTCCGACAACCCGCTGATCGTGCTCGACGCGCCGTGGGTGTCGGACGCCGAGGCGGACGCGGCCAGCCAGTTCTCCGACTTCGTGACACGCGCGAGCAACCAGAAGCGGGTGCTGAAGTTCGGGTTCCGACCGGGCAACCCCGACGTCGCGATCGGCAAGCCGATCACCGCCGCGAACGGACTCGACCCGAACCAGCCGCAGACGACGCTCGAAGTACCGGAAGCCGAGGTGCTGGCGCGGGTCATCGATCAGTGGGACACCGTGCGCAAGAAGGCGCGGGTGCTGCTGGTGATCGACGTGTCGGGTTCGATGGGTGACGAAGCCGACCCGAACACCGGCGACACGAAGCTCGACCTCGCCAAGCGGGCCGCCATCGCCGCGCTCGAGGAGTTCCAACCCGATGACCAGGTGGGCTTGCGGGTCTTCTCCACCGAGATCGCCGACGACGAGCCGACCGACTACCTCGACCTCGTGCCGGTCGGTCCGGTCTCGGAGAACCGCGACGAGCTCGTCGATCGGATCCGGGGGCTCGTGCCGACCCAAGGCACTCCCCTGTACACGGTGACCCAGGACTCGTACGAGTTGATGGTCGTCGAGTTCGACGAGACGCGCATCAACGCGGTCGTGCTGCTGAGCGACGGCCGCAACGAGGACGACCGCAACACCGACCTTCAGGGCTTGTTGAAGTTCCTCCGAGGCGAGAACGAAGGCGAGAGCAACACGCCGGTGCGCATCTTCCCGATCGCATACGGCGGTGACGCCGACATCGGCACGCTCGGACGCGTCGCGGAAGCCACGAACGCAGCCGCCTACTCGGCCGTCGACCCCGCAACCATCATCAACGTCTTCAACGCCGTCGTCTCCAACTTCTGACGTGCACAAGTCGGGGCTTTTCGGCACGATGGTTGTTGCTATGCAACAAGCAGCGTGCCGAATTCCCGCTGAGGGGACGTAGATGGGGGTCCTGGACGCGCTGCCGGAGCACCTGAAGTCGAGCCGGACGGCGAACGCAGTCACTGCGCCGTCGGCGATCTTGCTTGCGGGTGCCGGAGCCGCGGCGGGGATCCTCGGTGGGCTCGCGGCGCTGCCCGTCATCGGGATCGCGGCGGCAGCGTGGCTGGTGCGCGTGGCGACGTTGCTGCCTCGCCGTGCGGGCAGCACGCAGATCGACCCGATGAGCATCTCGGACCCGTGGCGCCGGTTCGTGCGTGACGCGCTCGACGCGCAGCGCCGCTACCGCCGCGCCGTGTCGAAGGCCAACGAAGGACCGATGCGCGATCGGCTCACCGAGATCGGCGAGCGCATCGACGCCGGTGTCGAGGAGTGTTGGCGCGTCGCCTGCCGGGGTGACGAGCTCGTCGACGCGATCGGCAACCTCGACGTGGCCGGTGCTCGCAAGGACCTCGCCGAGGCGAAGTCCCGTGACTCACGCAGCGAGACGCAACACAGCACGGTCGAGTCGCTCCAGGCCCAGGTCGATGCGGCCGACCGCATGATCTCGGTGGCCGAGGACGCGCAGGACCGCATCCGTCTGCTCAACGCTCGGCTCGACGAGGCCGTGGCGCGGGCCGTCGAGCTGTCGATCAAGGCCGAGGACGTCGGCGAGGTAGGCCAGCTCGGCGGCCAGGTCGAAGAGGTCGTGAGCCAGATGGAGTCGCTGCGCGTCTCCCTCGACGAGGTGAGCGGCACCGCCCAAGCCGCTGGGGCTGGCGGATAGCGGCGGAACCACCGCGGTAGAACCACCCCGGGGTGCCCACTAGGGTTCGGCCTCATGTGGAAGACGATCAAGAAGTGGTGGCGGTACCTCGCGGCGAAGCTCGGGCTTGCGCTGGACGAGAAGGCAGACCCGAAGGTCCAGCTCGAGCAGGCCATCAAGGAGGCGCGTGACCAGCACCGCAAGCTCACCGAGCAAGCAGCCAACGTCATCGCCAACCAGAAGCAGCTCCAGCTGAAGCTCGATCGAGCGATCGAGGAGTACGAGAAGGCCAACAAGTCAGCCCGTCAGGCGCTGCTGATCTCCGACCAGGAGACGCGCGCCGGCAACGCCGACAAGGCGTCGAGCATGACGCAGGCCGCGGAGGCGTTCGCCAACAAGCTCATCAACCTCGAGGCCGAGATCGAGAGCTTGAAGAAGGGTCTGCTCGAGGCGACGCAGGCGTCGGAGAAGGCGAAGGCTGCGGTCACGCAGAACTCGGCAGCGCTCCAGAAGAAGCTCGCCGAGAAGGAGAAGCTCCTCAGCCAGCTCGACCAGGCGAAGATGCAGGAGCAGATGAACAAGGCGATGGCCACGCTCAACGAGGCCGTCGGCGAAGAAGTGCCCACGTTCGACGAGGTGCGCAACAAGATCGAGAAGCGCCTCGCGAAGGCTCAGGCCACCTCCGACCTCACCGGTGCATCGGTCGACACGAAGATGCTCGAGGTCGAGCAGGCGCAGATGAGCGCCGAAGCGCAAGCCCGTCTCTCAGAGCTGCGCTCCGAGCTCGGGCTCGAGAAGCCAGCGGAGAAGGCCGACGCCAAGGCCGCCGAAGCCAAGAGCGAGGGCGAGGCCAAGGAAGCCAAGAGCTAGCGAGCGGATTCTTGGCACGCTGAGGGTGCCATAGGCACTCTCAGCGTGCCGAAAAACCCTGGGTGAGGATCTAGCTCGGGCCGAGGAGCTCCTTCACCTCTTCGCGTTCGCCGACCAGCTCTTCGGTGGTTGTTGCGATCTTTGACTTGGCGAAGTCGTCGTGCTCGAGGCCTTCGACGATCTCCCAGGTCTTGCCGTCGCTGCGGACGGGGAAGCCGAACTGAAGCCCTTCGGGCGCGCCGTACTCACCGCGACTGATGACGGCCAGCGAGTGCCAGTCGCCCTTGGCCGTCTTCTGCCAGATGCTCTGCACCGACTCGATCGCCGCGTGCGCAGCCGACGCGGCTGACGACGCGCCGCGCGCTTCGATCACTGCGGCTCCACGCTTCTGGATCGTCTCGATGAACTCGCCCTCGAGCCAGGCGCGGTCCGAGATCGCGTCAATCGCGGGCGCGCCAGCGATCTTGGCGTGGGTGAAGTCGGGGAACTGCGTGTTGGAGTGGTTGCCCCAGATCGCGAGGTTGCTGACGTCACGTACGGGCACGCCGGCCTTGCGGGCGAGCTGCGACTTGGCCCGGTTCTCGTCGAGGCGGGTCATCGCGAACCACCGGTCGTCGGGCACGTCAGGTGCGTTCGTGCGGGCGATGAGGCAGTTCGTGTTGCACGGGTTGCCGACCACGAGCACGCGCACGTCGTCGGCGGCATGTGCGTTGATCGCCTCACCTTGCGGCTTGAAGATGCCGCCATTGATCGAGAGGAGGTCGCGACGTTCCATGCCGGCCTTGCGCGGCACCGAGCCCACGAGCAGCGCCCAGGACGTGCCCTCGAACGCCTGCTTGGCATCGGACGTCGCGACGATCCCCTCGAGCAGCGGGTGCGCGCCGTCCTCGAGCTCCATCACCACACCTTCGAGCGACTTCATGACCGCCTCGATCTCGAGGAGGCGGAGCACGACGGGCTGATCGGCACCCAGCATCATGCCGTTGGCGACCTGATGCACGAGCGCGTACCCGATCTGGCCGGCCGCGCCGGTGACGGTGACGTGAACTGGTGACTTGGACATGGGGCGTGACGCTAGTTGCGCGTGGCGCTGGCGACCGGTTCGAGACCGAGGAGCAGTGCCCGCGCCTCCGACAGCTCGGCGAGGCGCTCGGCGGCACCGTCGGGCGATGCGCCGTGATCGGGGTGCGCGAGGCGCGCCAGTCGCCGGAATCGGGCCTGCACGTCGGATTCGACGATCACCATCTCGGCCTTCAGCCCCAGCACCTCCATCGCCCACCGCCGTTCGGACGGCACGCCGCGCCACGGGTCGTCGCCCTTTGTGGCGACGGGACGGGCACCGGGTGCGAACGGTGCGAGCCCGGGCACTCCTTCGAGGAGTCGACGAACCACGAAGCCCTCGGGCAAGCCGCCCGATCGCAGCGCGCCATCGATCGCCCGCAACGCGACCTGCCGTGCGGTCGGCCGAAGCGTGGCGACGGCCATCACCGCGCCGATCACCTGCGGAGCTGAGCGACCATGGCAGTCGAGCTCGAGGACGACCTGACGTCCACCGCCGGGAAGCTCCTCCCCCATGATGCGGTGACGCGACCGGTCGAGCCCGTGCGTGTCGGTTTGGAGGCGGTAGCGCATCGCGATGCGCGGCACGTCCAAGCCGTCGCGCGCCTCGCGCAGCAGCTTGGTGAACATCTCTTCTTGCTCTTCGTCGAGCCACCCCATGTGCTCGACGATCACCGCGCCGAGAAGCACACCGCCGTACGCCGGTCCACTGGTAGGTAGGTACGCGCCGTCGAGCGCCACCCGCCGGGTCGGCATGTACCGCCGCGTGTGCCGAACGTTCAGCTCCGCGAGCAGCATGGTCACACTCCTATTTGGTCAATCCGAACCCTCACCGTTGCAAATCGACCAAATGGACGGGGTTACAGCCTCTCTACGATGGCGGCGGCGAACTCGGATGTCTTCACTTCCTTCGCGCCGTCCATGAGACGGGCGAAGTCGTAGGTGACGATCTTGTCGGCGATCGTCGCCTCGAGCGCACGGATGATGTCGTCGGCCGCTTCCTGCCAGCCGAGGTGCTCGAACATCATCACGCCAGACAGGATCACCGAGCCGGGGTTCACCTTGTCCTGGCCCGCGTACTTGGGTGCGGTGCCGTGCGTCGCTTCGAACACGCCGTGGCCGGTGACGTAGTTGATGTTGCCGCCGGGCGCGATGCCGATGCCCCCCACCTGTGCGGCGAGCGCGTCGGACAGGTAGTCGCCGTTGAGGTTCGTCGTGGCGATCACGTCGAACTCGTCGGGGCGAGTGAGCACCTGCTGAAGCGTGATGTCGGCGATCGAGTCCTTGACGAGGATCTTGTCGCCGGGCTCACCGTTGCAGTCGTCCCACCCGACCGCGACATCCGAGAACTCCTCGCGCGTGAGCTCGTAGCCCCACTCACGGAACGCGCCCTCGGTGAACTTCATGATGTTGCCCTTGTGCACGAGGTTCACGCTCTTGCGCTTGCGCTTCACTGCGTACTCGAGCGCGGCGCGGATGAGTCGCTTCGAACCGCTCTCGGACACGGGCTTGATGCCAACGCCAGAGTCGGCCTTGATCTCCCAGCCCATCTCGTCCTTCAGCAGCTTGATGAGCTTCTTCGCCTCGGCCGTGCTCTCCTCAACCTCGAGACCGGCGTAGATGTCTTCGGTGTTCTCGCGGAAGATCACCATGTCGACCTTCTCGGGCGTCTTCACCGGCGACGGCACACCCTTGAACCAGCGCACCGGGCGCAGGCACACGTACAGGTCCATGATCTGGCGCAGCGCAACGTTGAGGCTGCGGATGCCACCGCCGACGGGCGTGGTCAGCGGTCCCTTGATGCCGATGAGGTGATCGCGGAACGACTGCACGGTCTCCTCGGGCAGCCAGTCGCCGGTCTGCTTGAAGGCCTTCTCGCCGGCAAGCACCTCGGTCCACTCGATCGTCTTGCCGTGCTTCTTCGCGGCGGCGTCGAGCACGAGCTGCGACGCGGGCCAGATGTCGACACCGGTGCCGTCACCTTCGATGAAGGGGATGATCGGCTCGTCGGGCACGTTGAGCACCCCGTCTTTCAGGGTGATCTTCTCGGACATTGGCTCGACTCCTTAGCGAGTGGCGGCGACGACCGCGAGGGTAACGAGGTACACGAGCACGAAGCCCATCGCGGTCCACCAGAACAACGGCTGGCTGAACGCGGGACCCGAAGCCAGGCCGACCAGGTCGGCTCCGCACGCTGGGCAACGCTCGTCGGCGCTCGTGACTGCGGTCTCGCAGAGCGGACAGGCGTCGGTGGCCGGCGGCGCCGCGGAGGCGCTCACAGCGAACGGTCGACGCGCCGCTCGGCGGCGTCCACGGTGTTGGAGAGGAGCATGGCGCGGGTCGTCGGGCCGACGCCGCCCAGCCGTGGCGTGATCCATCCGGCGACCTCGCCGACGGACTCGTCGACGTCAGGCACGACCTTGCGTCCGTCCATCGTGATGCCCGCGCTCACTACGGCGGCACCGGGCTTCACCATGTCGGGAGTGACGATCGAGGCTGTGCCCGCGGCGGCGATCAGGATGTCGGCCTCTCTCGTGTACGCCGCGAGATCGGCGACCCCGGTGTGCACGACCGTGACCGCCGCGTTCGCGTTCGGCTCCTTGAGCGCGAGCAGGAGCGCCAGCGGTCGACCGATCGTGAGACCACGTCCGACGATCACCACGCGCTGTCCCGTGATGGGCACGTTGTGGTCGGCGAGCAGCCCCTGGATGCCGAGCGGTGTGCACGGCCGCGGCCCCTGCACCCCCATGACGAGACGACCAAGGTTGACGGGATGCAGGCCGTCAGCATCCTTCTCGGGATCGACGGCGAGCAGCGCGGCCTCTTCGTCCAAGTGCTTCGGGAGCGGGAGCTGCACGATGTAGGCGTCGACCGCGGGGTCGTTGTTCATGGCGTCGATCTCGGCGTGGAGCTGCGTCCACGACACGTTCGCGGGCAGCTCCTTCTGCACCGACGCCATGCCGATGTCAGCGCTGTCGTTGTGCTTGCCGCGCACGTACGCCGCGCTGTTCGGGTCCTCGCCGACGAGGATCGTGCCGAGCCCGGGGGTGATGCCGCGCTCGATGAGCAGCTGCACGCGACTGCGCAGCCGTTCCTTCGTGCGTTCGAGGAACGCGTTCCCGTCGAGCAGCTCGGCCGGCATCAGTGGAGGAAGTGGCGTTCGCCGGTGAAGACCATCGCGAGGCCGAGCTCGTCGGCCTTCTCGATCGTCGCTTCGTCACGCATGGCGCCGCCGGGCTGGATGACCACGGCGACGCCGGCGGCCGCGGCGGCCTCGATCCCGTCGGGGAACGGGTAGAACGCGTCGCTCGCGCACGCTCCCCCCTTGGCGCGGCCGTCGGCCTTCTTCGCCGCAATCTCGCCGGACTCGACCCGGTTCTGTTGGCCGGCACCGATTCCGACCGCCTGACCGTCCTTCACGAGCACGATCGCATTCGACTTCACGTGCCCGCATACCCGCCACGCGAACTCCACGTCACGCCATTGCTCGTCGGTCGGCGCGACCTTGGTGACGACGCGCCAGTCGTCGCGGCTGGCCACGAAGCCATGCGGCTCCTGAAGCAGGAAGCCGCCGGAGATCTGGCGCACATCGAGCGTCACCGCCTCGGGCGCGGGCGCTTCGAGGATGCGAGTGTTCTTGCGCTTGGCGATGAGCGCGTCGATCGTGCCGGGCTCGGCACCGGGGAAGATCACGACGTCGGCTTGAGGCCCTGCCACCATGAACTCGGTCGTCCCGCCGTCGAGCGGACGGTTCAGCGCGACGATGCCCCCGAACGCCGACCGCTCGTCGCACTCCAACGCGCGCTGGTACGCGGTCGCGAGGTCGTCGGCCACCGCCACGCCGCACGGGTTGGCGTGCTTGATGATGGCGCAGGCCGGTTGGTCACCAAGATCGTGGACCAGACGCCAGGCAGCATCGGTGTCGTAGAAGTTGAGGTACGACAGCGCGAGGCCGGCGTGCTGATGCACGTCGTCCCACCAGCTGGTCGTGCCCGACAACCGGTAGCGGGCGGCCTGCTGGTGCGGGTTCTCGCCGTAGCGCAGCTCGTCCTCGGTGCGATCGAGCGGTAGCACGAGGTGCTCGGGCAGCAGCTCGTCGCCCTGGAGCCAGCGGACGATCGCCGCGTCGTACGACGCGGTACGAGCGAACGCCTCGAGCGCGAGCGCGCGTCGGGTCTCGTCCGACAGCGTGCCGGCGTTGGACCGAAGCTCTTCGAGCACGCCGTCGTACTGGGCCGGCGCAGTGACAATGCCCACCCACGCGTGGTTCTTCGCCGCGGCGCGGGTCATCGCCGGGCCACCGATGTCGATGGTCTCGATCTCTGGGCGCTCCTCGAAGGGATAGAGGTTGACGACGACGAGGCTGAACGGCTCGATGCCGTGCGTCTCGAGGTCGGCGCGGTGCGACTCCTTGCCGAGGTCGGCGAGGATGCCGCCGTGGATCTTCGGGTGGAGCGTGACCACCCGGTGCTCGAGCATCTCGGGTGATCCTGTGACGTCGGCAACCGCGGTCACCGGCACGCCCGCGTCCGCAATCGCGGTTGCCGTGCCGCCCGACGACACCAGCTCGAAGCCCAGCTCGTGCAGACCCTTCGCGAAGTCGCCCAACCCCGTCTTGTCGAACACCGACAGCAACGCCCGCTTGCTCATCACTGCGTCCCTCGCGGGGAATTCGGCACGTTGCTTGTTGCTCTGCAACAACGCACGTGTCGAAAACCCCCGGGCCGAGTGGTCATGACGTGACCTGCTCGAGCTGTTGGCGGATCACTTGGGGATAGAGGTCGCGCTCCACCTCTTTGATGCGCTCGTGCAACGACTCCTCGGTGTCGTCGGGAAGCACCGGCACCTCTTGCTGGGCGAGGATCGGCCCTTCGTCGACCTCGAGCGTTGCCAGGTGCACCGTGCACCCGGTCACGTCGACCCCCGCCGCGAGCGCGTCGCGCACGGCGTGCCAACCCTTGAACGCCGGCAGCAATGAGGGATGCGTGTTGAGGATGCGCGACGGGTACGCGTCATGCACCTCCTGCGAGAGGATCGTGCCGAACCCGGCCATCGCGACGAGGTCGACCTCGTGGCGCTTCAGCGCGTCGACCACGCGATGCGTGTACCCGTCGCGGTCGAAGTCGTCACCGAAGGACTCGCGCTCGACGAGCTCCACGGCCACACCGGCTCGCTCCGCCCGATCGACCGCCGGGCAAGCGCGGTCGACAACCGCAACCGCGATCCGGAGCCCGGCGTCGAGGATGGCCTGGAGGATCGTGCCGCTCCCTGACGCGAGCACTCCGAGCCTCCGCACGGATCGGACCATATCTGACGGACTCGGTGTCACCACACGGCGATGTAACCACCGGCGTCGTCTGCGAGCCGGCAGACGCCCGCCTCAGGGTACTTGCGTCGGGGACCGATCCGTGGTGGGCTGCCCTCGGGCGCCCGGACGGCGGTCGCGCCCTCACAGACTGTCGTTCGGAGGCAATTGAATGGCTGTAGACATCAACAAGCTCTCGAGAGGTGAGCAGGTCATCAGCGTCAGCGCGATCGTCCTGATCATCTTCTCGTTCATCAAGTGGTACGGCGTCGACGTCGGTGGTGGCGAAGTCGGTGGCGTCGAGATCCCCGGCGCGTCCTTCAGCGCGAACGGGTGGGACCGGACGCTCGGGATGTTCGCCGCGATCTTCGCGATCGTGATGCTGGCGCAGATCCTCGCGTCGAAGTTCGGCAACATGGACATGCCCAACCTGGGTGGCGTCACCTGGGGCCAGGTGCACCTCGGCCTCGGCGTCGCCGCTGCTGTCTTCGTCATCATCTGCTTCTTCGATGACGGTGGTGCCGACAAGAAGTTCGGCCTCTTCGTGAGCGTCGTTGCGGCGCTGGGTCTCGCCGCCGGTGGCTATCTGAAGTTCCAGGAAGACAAGGGCGCACCCTAGGCAATGGGTGGCGGACCTACCGTCTGAAGCACCGCTCTTCGATCACGGCCCCCGCTTCGGCGGGGGCCGTGTCGCGTCACCGTCCAGTTGACGAACGTGTCGACGACGGACCAATCTCCGGCCACTTCAACTAGGGGGGTTTCGTGGCCGGCATCGTTTCTGCAGATGCACTGAAGGCTCGATTCGGTTGGCGAGCTGAGCGACGACCCGAGCCTGGCTTCGGCCACGTGCTCGCGGCCGCAGCTGGCTCGTTCTTGGTGTTCTCCGCGTTCGCCCTCGTCAACGAGCTCGCCGATCCCGGCGATCGTCAGCTGCCCGGCATCATCTTCAGCCTGGCGCTGCTGGCCGTCGGCGTCATCGGCGGCATGCAGTTCACCGGACCGCTGCGCAGCGCCTTTGCCACGGTCATCGTCCTCGCCACGCCGCTCCTCTGGATCTACGTGTTCCTGGTTGAGGGTGACGGCGGGCGGGGCGACCTTCGTGCCGTCTACCTCTTGACCATCGCGAGCTATGCGGTGTTCGCGTCGGTCGTGTGGACGCGCGGCCGCGGGATCATGATCGGGCTCTTCCTCGTGGTCTTCACCGCGTGGGTGCTCTTCGAGGTCGGCGGCGACACCGGTGGTTCCGTGCCGTTCTCGGACCAGATCAACACTTTGCAAGCACCGGGCCCGGTCGATCTCAGCGCATTTGGTAGTGGCGACACCACCACCGACGTGTCGATCGCGAGCCTGATCCTCGGGCTGGTCTACCTGGCTGCGGCGTTTCGCTTCGACCGGCAGAAGCTCACGGGTCTCGCTACCCCGTTCATCGCAGTCGGCGCGTTCTTCGGGATCATCGGCGCCATCACCCTCGGGACCGAAGGCGAGAGCCAGATGGCCGCGGGGTGGTCTGCGGCGGGCATCGGCCTGGTCGTGGGTGTGATCGGCGGACTCGGCCTCCATCGACGCGGCACGACCTGGATCGGTGTGCTGTTCATCAAGGGTGGGCTGGTCGTCGTCGCCGAGGACATCAGCAACGATCCACTCGCGCTCGCCGGCATATTCCTCGTGTTTGCGATTGGCCTCGCCGTGATCGCGTTGGTCTCTGCACAGAAGTTCGGGGAGTACGTCGACGGTGACGAACAGGGCGGCACGGTAGCGAGCCCTCGACCGATCTCTATATAGCGACTTCGCGACGTGCACGGCCCCTGCTTCGGCGGGGGCCGTGTCGCGTCATGATCCGCCGCAGCCTTCGACCGACAAAGGGGATGTCATGAGCACCACGTACGGGCCCGCGATGCCGTCGTCGCGGTTGGCCGGGCTGTTCGGCTGGCGGGCCGAGCGCCGGCCCGAACCGGGCTTCGCGCATGTGTTGGGTGCTGGCGCCGCGTTCTTCCTCTGGCTCGCCACGAACGCGCTGGTTGGTGAGGTCGCGAGCGACGACGTCCAGCTCCCCGGCATCCTGTTCAACGCCGCGCTGTTGGTGATCGCGCTCCTCGTGGGCGCGCTCATGGCAGGACCCGTCCGCACGGGCGCAGTCGCGCTCTGCGTCTTCACCGTGCCGGTCATCTGGGGCTTGACGCTCGGCGAGGGCGGCCCAGTCGGCGACGGCGACACGCGCCTCTTCTACATCCTCACGATCGTGAGCTACAGCGGGTTGGCCACGCTCTTGTGGACGCGCGGCCGCGGGATCCTCGTCGGCCTCGTGCTCCTCCTGGTGTTCTCGTGGGTCGTGTGGGAGGTCGACAACGGCAAGAACTCGATCCCGTTCCAGGGTCAGATCGAGGCCACGAGCCAGTCCGGGGACGGAGTCCGCCTCGACGATCCGTCGTCGAGCAGCGACGCCGGTGACAACACCACAGAGACATCCGTCGCAGCGCTCGGGATCGGACTCGTGTACCTCGGCGCTGCTGCCGCGCTCGACCGCAAGAAGCTTGCCGGACTCGCGACACCGTTCATCGTCGCGGGGTTCATCGCCACGGTGGCTGGTGCCAGCGTGCTGGGATTCCGCGAGAGCGTGGTCGCGGGCGGCTTGGCGCTCGCGCTCGCTGGCCTCGTCATCGGGCTCGTAGGTGGGCTCGGGATGGATCGCCGCTTCTCCACCTGGACGGGCGTGATCCTCGTGGTGATCGGCGTGGGCGTGGCCGCCACCGAGGTTCCCGACAGCAACCTGGGCTTCGCCGGCCTGTTCGCCTTGATCGGCGTCGGGCTCGCCGGGGCGGCGTGGCTCTTCGCGCCGATCCTGGGCGAGTTCACCGATGGCGACGTGAACGCCGGCAAGGTGACCTAGACGCGGGGACCGACTTCGTCGCGCACCTCAGAGCGAGGCGACGACTCCGACCATGAGCTCGCCGGCTTCGGTCGGGTTCAGCGCGACCTGAGCACCTGCGTCCTTCAGCGCTTCCATCTTGGCGGCAGCGGTGCCCTTGCCGCCGGAGACGATCGCGCCGGCGTGGCCCATCTTCTTCCCGGGAGGTGCGGTCACGCCGGCGATGTAGCTCACGACCGGCTTGCTCATCCCCGCCTTGATGAACGCAGCTGCCTCTTCCTCGGCTGAGCCGCCAATCTCACCGATCATCATCACGGCCTTGGTCTCAGGATCGGCCTCGAACGCGCGCAGACAGTCGATGAAGCTCGTGCCCGGCACAGGGTCGCCGCCGATGCCCACACACGTCGTCACGCCGACGTCGTTCAGCTTGAGCTCGTAGAGCGCCTGGTACGTGAGCGTGCCCGAACGACTGACGATCCCGACGGGTCCGCCGTCCTTTGCGATGTGCCCGGCGGTGATGCCGATGTTGCACTTGCCCGGGCTGATGATGCCGGGACAGTTCGGACCGAGCAGCTGCACGCTGGGGTAGTCGCGCTCGAGCTTGTTGTAGAACCACGCCTCGTCGTGCGCGGGCACACCCTCGGTGATGACGACCACGAACTCGACGCCACCTTCCGCCGCGTCCATGACGGCGTCTTTCACGCCCGGCGCGGGGATGAACACGCACGACGCGGTCGCGCCGGTGGCGGCCACCGCCTCACCGACCGACGCGAAGATCGGTATCCCGTCGACGTCGGTGCCCGCCTTCTTCGGGTTCGTGCCCGCGACGACCTGCGTGCCGTACTCGCGGTTGAGCAGCCCGTAGAACTTGCCCTGCGATCCGGTGAGCCCCTGGTAGACGACCTTGGTGGTCTCGTCGACAAAGATCGCCATCAGATCTCCCGCTCTCGGCGCTGCGCGCCGGGCCGCTCGGGCCCCACTCGCTGCGCCGCAGGGTACCTGCGCCGCGAACGCTCGCTCATTCCCCGCCCCGGGCTTGCGCGAGCTCGACGACCTGACGCGCCGCTTCGAGCATCGTCGGCTGCATCTGCAACGAGTCGGAGAGGTGAGGCTCGAGGATCGCCCGCCCTTCCTCGGCGTTCGTGCCGTCGAGACGGATGACGATCGGCGCCTCGATCTCGATGCGCGCGAGGGCCTCAACGATCCCGTTCGCGACCTCTTCACCCTTGGTGATCCCGCCGAAGATATTGATGAAGATGGAACGCACCGCGGGATCGTTGTCGATCACTTCGAGCGCACCTGTCATCACCTCGGCGCTCGCACCACCGCCGATGTCGAGGAAGTTGGCGGGCTTGCCACCCACCTGACTGACGATGTCGACCGTGCCCATCGCGAGGCCGGCGCCGTTGGCGATGATGCCGACGTAGCCGTCGAGACCGACGTACTGGAGACCCTTCTCGTGCGCGGCCTCTTCACGCTCGTCGCGGACCTGCGTGGCCTGGTACTCCGAGTACTCGGGGTGACGGAACACCGAGTTGTCGTCGAGCGTGACCTTGGCGTCGAGCGCGTGCACCCCGCCGTCCGGCTTCAAGATCAGCGGATTCACCTCGGCGAGATCAGCGTCGGCGTCGACGTAGCAGCGCCAGAGCTTCAGGAGCAGGTCGACCGCGCCATCGACCGCTTCCGCGTCGAGGTTGGCGGCAACCACCCATTCGCGACACTTCGCCTCGTCGAGCCCGTCGACGGGATCGACGTGGATGCGGGAGATGGCGTCTGGCGTCTCGGCCGCGACCTGCTCGATGTCGACGCCGCCTTCGGCCGACAGCATGCCAAGGTGCAGCTTTGCGGCGCGGTCCAACGTGAACGACGCGTAGTACTCACTCTTGATGTCGCTGGCGCGCTCGATCCAGACGATCTCGACCGTGTGGCCCTTGATGTCCATGCCCAGGATGTTCGAGGCATGGGTGCGGCACTCGTCGGGGTTCGCCGCGAGTTTGATGCCACCCGCCTTGCCGCGCCCACCGACCTGCACCTGCGCCTTCACGACGACGGGGTAGCCCACGCGGTCAGCCGCGGCGACCGCCTCGTCCGCGGTGCGCGCGACCTCGCCCGTCGACACGGGGATGTCGTACTTCGCGAACAGCTGCTTGCCCTGGTACTCGAAGAGGTCCAACGACTTCCCTCGTTCGTTTCGGCGTCGAAAGCACACCGTATGGGTACGTAAGCGACGCCAAAAGGTAGTGGGTGGCGTGCGGGACGGACCTATCCCGAGACTCGCGCCTCGCGCTCGTCCAGCGTCTGCTCGAGCCAGGTGGTGATCTCGGCGAGCGGGGTGCCGGGGGTGAACATCTTGGCGACGCCGGCAGCTTGGAGCGTGACGAGGTCGTCGTCGGGGATGATCCCGCCGCCGAACACCAGCACGTCGGTGCGCTCTCGGGCCGCGAGCTCCTCGACCACCTTCGGCACCAAGGTGAGATGGGCGCCGGACAGCACCGACAGGCCGACCGCGTCGGCGTCTTCCTGCAACGCCGCCTCGGCCACCTGCCCGGGCGTCTGGAAGAGACCGGTGTAGATCACCTCGAACCCGGCATCACGCAGCGCCCGGGCGATGACCTTCGCGCCCCGGTCGTGCCCATCGAGGCCTGGCTTGGCGATGACGACGCGGTAGCGCCGCTCCATCTGTGTCCTCCGATCCCGACTCCAGGAGGTCGCAGGCTACCGACAAGAATGCGATTCGTGCCTCCGTCTCGCGACGATCGTCGCCTGCTGCTCGTGACAGGCAGCTTCCTGTTGGTGGCGGCGGTGTTCGCCCTGGGGGTGCTCTGGGTCGCGACGGCGCGCGACTCGGATCTGAAGGGGCCGATCTACCTCGGCATGCGGGGACACCTCATCGAGAACATCGTCGATGAGAGCCCGCGGTACTACGCCCATCCCGACGGCGGCGACGGGTTCTGGCTCGACGTCGAGGATGGCCAGCTCGTGGCGCTGGTGATCGACGTTCCCGGCACCAAGAGCTGCGTCGTGAAGTGGAGGGAGCAGCGCGACGCCTACGTCGACTGCAACGACCAGGAGCACCAGTCCGCCGATCTCGCTCGCTACCGGCTGACCGTCGGCTCGCGCGGTGACTCGCCGAAGAACTCGGTGTACGTGAACCTCACCCCGAAGAAGGTCTCCCCCGCGCCCGGTTAGGGCTTCCTAGACCTTCTTCAGCGGAGCCCACGCGAGGAGCAGACGCTTCTCGCCGACGTCACGGAAGTTGATCATCGCTTCGGCGCGGTCGCCGCTTCCCTCGATGTCGATGATCACGCCTTCGCCGAAGGTGTCGTGCAACACGTCGTCGCCGATCTTCAGCCCGATCGACTCGGCGCCTCGCGCTCCGCTGCGCATCTCGCCGGCGCGCATCGCCGCCGCGACGACAAAATCGCGGTGACGGCCGAGGCCACCGCCGTGCGACCGATCCTCCCCGATCGCGTGGACGAGCTCCTCGGGGATCTCGGCGAGGAAGCGGCTCGGTGGGTAGAAGTCGGTGTTGCCGAACAACGTTCGACACCACGCGTGGCACAGGTAGAGCCGTTCGCGGGCACGGGTGATGCCCACGTAGCAGAGGCGCCGCTCCTCTTCGAGCTGCTCGGGGTCGCCGAGGCTGCGGATGTGCGGGAACACGCCGTCTTCAAGACCGGTGACGAACACGACGGGGAACTCGAGTCCCTTCGCCGAGTGCAGCGTCATCAAGGTGACCGCACTGGTGTCGCCCTCGTCAACGTGCGGGTCGTTGTCGGACGCGTCGAGGTCGGTCACGAGCGAGATCGCTTCGAGGAACGCCTGGAGCCGCGCCAGCCCGCGAGGCGCTTCGAGCGCGGGTGCTGCCGTGCCGTCGGCGTCGACCGTCGTGCCCACGCCCGCGATGCCAGGCAGGCCCGTGAGCTCGCCGGCGTCGAGCGCCTCGTCGAACTCTCTGCAAACGCCGACGAGCTCCTGCAGGTTCTCGATGCGCCCTTGTGCCTCGATCGTGCGCTCGGCCTCGAGCTCGGCGAGGTAGCCGGTGTGCTCGAGCATCGCCTCCACCGTGCGGGCGACACCCGTCTCGGCGATCTGCTCGAAGTCGGCCATGAGCTCGAGCAGCTCGCGCACACCGCCGAGCGACTTGCCGGTCACACCCGCGGCTGGCGCGTCGCGAAGTGCGTCCTTGAACGTGAGCCCGCCGTTCTTGGCGTAGGCGTCGACCTTGGCGATGGATGTGTCACCCACGCCGCGCTTGGGCGTGTTGACGATCCGCTTCCACGACACTTCGTCGTCGGGGTTCACCATCGCCCGGAGGTACGCGAGCGCGTCCTTGATCTCGCGCCGGTCGTAGAACTTCACGCCACCGACGACGCGGTACGGGATGCCGGCACGCACCAACCCTTCTTCGATCACACGGCTCTGCGCGTTGGTGCGGTAGAAGACGGCGCAGTCGCGGAACCGTTGCCCTTCGGTGTCGGTGAGGCGCGTCAGCTCGTTGACGACGAACGCCGCCTCGTCGTGCTCGTCCTCAGCCTGGTAGCGCGTGAGCAGCTCCCCTTCGATCTGCTCGGTCCACAGGTGCTTGGACTTTCGGTCGACGTTGTTGGCGATCACCGCGTTCGCGGCATTCAGGATGGCCTTCGTCGATCGGTAGTTCTGCTCCAACAAGAGGATGGTCGCCTCGGGAAACGTCTCCTCGAAGCGCATCAAGTTGCGAATGTCTGCGCCTCTCCATCCGTAGACGGCCTGGTCGGCGTCGCCCACGATCATGATGTTGCGTTGTTCCTCAGTGAGCATGCGCACGATCTCCCACTGCGCGATGTTCGTGTCCTGGAACTCGTCGACGAGCACGTGCTGGAAGCGCGAGCGCCAACGCGCGAGCACGTCGGGGTGCTCGCGGAACAGCTTCACGACGAGCGTCAACAGATCGTCGAAGTCCACGGCGGACGCGTCGAGCAACCGGCGCTGGTACTCGCCGTACACGTCGGCGAGACGCTTCTCCGGTGGAGTGAATGCTGCCTCGGCGGCTTCGGCCGGACCGATGAGCTCGTTCTTCAACGCGGAGATGCGCGCGTGCAGCTGCCGAGGCAAGAAGCGCTTTGGATCGAGGTTGAGGTCGCGGCGCACGTAGTCGACCAGCCGCACGGCGTCGCCCTGGTCGTAGATGGTGAACGACGACCGCAGGCCGACGTGCTCCGCCTCCCGGCGCAGGATCCGGCTGCAGGCGGAGTGGAACGTGCTCACCCACATGCGGTGCGCGACCGGGCCGACGAGCGTGGCGACCCGCTCCTTCATCTCCCCCGCGGCCTTGTTGGTGAAGGTGATCGCAAGGATCTGGAACGGCGACACCTTGCGCTCCGCGATCAGGTAGGCGATGCGGTGCGTGAGGACTCGGGTCTTGCCCGATCCTGCTCCAGCGATGACGAGCAGCGGACCGTCAGGCGCGGTGACGGCGTCGCGCTGGACCGGGTTCAGCCCCTCGAGGAGCTCGTCGATGCTCGGGCGTTGACGCCCTTCGGGGGCAGACTCCGGCTCGGTCGCGGTCGGAGCAGGCGATTCCGGCATGGCTCGGCCATCGTACAGACGTTCGATGACAACGCTGTTGCGCGGACGCGGAGGTGTCAGAGCTTGTCGGCGGCCGCCTGCGCGAGCGCGATGACTTCGTCTCGATGCGGATCGAGCTCTTCGCCGAAGATCAGCAATCCGAGCGACACGACCGTCGTGCCCTTCCGGAAGACCACCATGTCACCGAGGTCAAAGGAGTAGAAGGCGGCGTTGCCGACGTCATCGACTCGCTCGGTCCGCGTGACGAGGAACCGCTGGTCCTTGTAGGTCCTCGTGGCGTCCTTCTTTGACTCGTTCTCGGACAGCTGGATCCTGACCGATGCGGCCTCACCGGCCTCGCCCGACTCGCTCACGTACGAGCACTCGGCGAGGCCTTCGAACTCCTGCTCCACCTCGATCCCGATCGCGTCCTCGATGTCAGCGGGAGTGAGCAAGCACGGCTCGATCCGGGCGATCGCAGCGGCGTTCCACGCACCGAGCACCGTCGTGGTGACGATCAGGCCAGCGATGAGCACCTCCATCGCTCGGCGCATCACACCTCCAGCATCAAGGTCACGGGGCCGTCGTTGACGAGCTCGACTTCCATGTGCGCACCGAAGATGCCACATGCGACGGTGGCGCCGAGGTCACGGAGCGCGCCGACGAACGCGTCGCACAGGGGCGCGGCTTGCTCGGGTCGCGCCGCGTCTGTCCATGACGGGCGGCGACCCTTGCGCGTGTCGCCGTAGAGCGTGAACTGGCTGACCACGAGCACCTGCCCGCCGGTGTCGGCAAGCGCCACGTTCATCACGCCGTCGGCATCGTCGAACACGCGCAGGTGCCACAGCTTGTCGGCAAGCTTTGCTGCCGCCGTCTCGTCGTCGGTGTGCGTCACCCCGAGCAACACGCACAGCCCGGGCCGGATCTCGCCCACGATGCCGTCGTCGACCCTGACTCGGGCTTCGGTGACCCGCTGAACAAGCGCTCGCACCGTCGCAGCGTATGGCGGCGCCGAACGCGGAGCGGAGGTGCTCACAGCCGCTGGCGAGCGCCCCGAAGGGCGACGGCAGGTAACCTGCCGGTGAGTGAGCGCGGCAGAAGAGACGGGGGGACCCCCATGGCCGATGACCTCGAACACGCACGGAAGCGCCTCGAGGATGAATACGGGCAGACTCGGCGCCGGTTCGACGAGATCCACGACGCCTTCGACAGCGTCGCGCACGCCCGCGAGGACGAGGACCTCTACGAGCGGCTGCTGAAGCTCGAGAAGAAGGTGAAGAAGGTCCGCACCGGCGGCTGGTTCCGTCCGGGCGCCCGTGGTCACCGTCGCGCGCTGAAGAAGTACCTCGCGGCCAAGGCCGCCGCGGAGGGCCCGCAGGTCACCAAGTACTGATCGGACCCGCTACGACCCAACCAGCCCGAGCATGTGACGTTTGACCCCCGCTGAGGGAGCAGAAGGGTCACATGCTCGAACGGCGCGACCGGGGCGGAGCTACGCGGCTTCGTTCTCCATCGACTCGGTGTAGCTGCCCGAGCGCGCTGCGCCATTGAGACGGGCGCGGTGCCCGAACGCCTTCTGCGCCGCGCCGACGTTCGCGGTCTCGCCGAGCCACGCCTTCAGCGCGGGGGCCTGGAGCGCGCGGCCGTACGAGAACGACAGCTGCCACGGGTGCGGACCCATCTTGTTCATCTCGTTGAGCCGGCTCGTCGCCTGCTCGTCGGTCTGACCACCCGAGAGGAACACGATGCCCGGCACCGCGCCCGGCACGGTGCGGTTGAAGCACGCGACGGTCATCTTCGCGATGTGCTGGTCGTCGGCCTGGTCCGCCGCGTCGTAGCCAGGCAGCACCATGTTCGGCTTGAGCAACGTGCCCTCGAAGTGCACGTTCTGGTGGAAGAGCTCGTCGTACACCGCCTGGAGCGCGGCTGAGGTCACCACGAAAGCGCGCTCGATCGAGTGCGTGCCCTCCATGTAGACCTCGGGCTCCACGATCGGCACGATGCCGGCCTCCTGGCAGAGCGCGGCGTAGCGCGCGAGCGCGTGTGCGTTCGAGTGCATGGCCTGCTGTGATGGCAGCACGTCGGTGATCGTGTACGTCGCGCGCCACTTCGCGAACCGGGCACCGAGGCCCTTGTACTCCTCGAGCCGCTCGCGCAGGCCGTCGAGCCCCTCAGTGACCTCTTCGCCGTCGCCACCGAGCGCCAGCATCTTGGCGCCGGTGTCGACCTTGATACCGGGGATGATCCCCCGGTCAGCGAGCAACTTCGGGAACGGCGTGCCGTCGGAGGCCGACTGGCGGATCGTCTCGTCGTAGAGGATCACGCCGCTGATGTGCTCCTCGGCACCGTCGGTCGTGAAGAGCAGCTCGCGGTAGGCGCGCCGGTTGTCCTCGGTCGACTCGACCTTGATCGAGTCGAAGCGCTTCTTGATGGTGCCGCTCGACTCGTCGGCGGCGAGGATCCCCTTCCCCGGGGCAACAAGCGCGTTGGCAGTGGTCTTCAGTGCGTCAAGGTCCATGCCGCCAGCCTAGGACGACCCCCCGCGCCCCGCCGAAACCCGCGTTGAGTACTTGGCCTACTCCCACTCGATCGTGCCGGGGGGCTTGCTGGTGATGTCGTAGGCGACGCGGTTGACGCCGGCGACCTCGTTGATGATCCGTGAAGCGATGCGCTCGAGCAGATCGTGCGACAGGCGCGCCCAGTCGGCCGTCATCGCATCCTCTGAGGTGACCGCCCGCACGATGATCGGGTTCTCATAGGTGCGACCGTCACCCATCACGCCGACCGTGTGCACATCGCCGGGCAGCACGGCGAAGCTCTGCCAGATCTCGCGGTACAGGCCGGCGCGCCGGATCTCCTCGACCACGATGTGATCGGCCTGGCGGAGCATCTCGATCCGATCCGGCGTGATCGTGCCGATGATGCGGACGGCAAGCCCCGGACCAGGAAACGGCTGGCGCCACACGATCTCCTCGGGAAGACCGAGCTCTTCGCCGATCGCGCGCACCTCGTCCTTGAACAGGTTGCGGAGCGGCTCGACGAGCTCGAACTTCATGTCGTCGGGCAGACCACCCACGTTGTGGTGCGACTTGATGGTGGCGTTGTCGGCGCCGCCCGACTCGACGATGTCGGGATAGAGCGTGCCCTGCACGAGGTAGCCGGCGTCGGAGTAGTCGCTCGCCACTTCCTCGAACACTCGGATGAACGTCTCGCCGATGATCTTGCGCTTGCTCTCCGGCTCACGGATGTCGGACAGTGCCTCGAGGAAGCGGTCGGCCGCCTTCACGTGCACGAGATCCATGTGGAACTGCCGACGGAAGGTCTCCTCCACCTGCTCGGCTTCGCCCAGCCGCAGCAGCCCGTGGTCGACGAACACGCACGTGAGCTGGTCGCCGATCGCGCGGTGCACCAACGCCGCAGCCACGGACGAGTCGACACCGCCGGACAGGCCGCAGATCACCTTCTCGCCGCCGACCTGCGCGCGGATCTCGGCGACGGCCTCTTCGATGATGTTCGTGTTCGTCCACGTCGGCCGGCAGTCGCACACGTCGAACAAGAACGCCCGCAGCACCTCTTGCCCGCGCTCGGTGTGCACGACCTCGGGATGGAACTGCACGCCATAGACGGCGCGGTCACGGTCCTCGAGCGCGGCCACCGGTGCGCCCGGCGACGACGCCGTCACCACGAAGCCGTCGGGCGCGGTGCTGATCGCGTCACCGTGGCTCATCCACACCTGCTGCTCCTCGGGGAGCGCTGAGAGCACGACCGACGAGCCCAATCGAGTCAGCTGTGTGCGGCCGTACTCACCACCACCCGTGCGCTCGACGACGCCGCCGAGCTGCTGCGCGATCAGCTGTGCGCCGTAACAGATGCCGAGGATCGGGACTTCGGCGTCGTACACCGCGGCATCGATCGACGGCGCGCCGTCGACGTGCACCGACGCGGGACCGCCCGAGAAGATGATCCCCTTCGGCCGCTTCGCCAGCATCTCCGCGAGCGGCATCGTGCGGGGCACGATCTCGGAGTAGACGCGCGCCTCGCGGACGCGCCGTGCGATCAGCTGTGCGTACTGCGCGCCGAAGTCGACAACGAGGACGCGATCGTGCGTGGGGGCGGCGTGCTGCGCGCTCACCAAGCCTCGGGGCTAACGCCCCATCCCGATGTGCTGCTCACGCTGGAGCACCTTGCCTTCGGTCTTGAGCGCAGGGGCGACCATGACCTCGGCCTTCTGGAACTCCTTGAGCGTCTCGTAGCCGGTGGTGGCCATCGACGTGCGCAGCGCACCGAACAGGTTGAGCGTGCCGTCGTTCTCGTGTGCCGGACCCACCAGGATCTCGGCCAGCGAGCCCTTCAGCCCCTGGTGCACGCGCGCGCCACGCGGGAGCGTGGGATGGAACGTCGCCATCCCCCAGTGGTAGCCCTTGCCGGGCGCCTCGTACGCGCTGGCGAGTGGTGACGCGACCATCACGGCATCGGCACCACAGGCGATCGCCTTGGCGATGTCGCCACCCGTGCGCATCCCGCCGTCGGCGATGACCTGCACGTAGACACCGGTCTCGTCGAGATGGCGGATGCGAGCACCCGCAGCGTCGGCGATCGCGGTGGCCTGCGGCACGCCGATGCCGAGCACGCCACGGGTCGTGCAGGCGTGGCCTGGGCCGACGCCCACGAGGATGCCGACCGCACCCGTGCGCATGAGGTGCAGCGCCGTCGAGTACGAGGCGCACCCGCCGACGATCACCGGGATGTCGAACTCGCGGATGAACTTCTTGAGGTTGAGCGGCTGACGTGACTCGTCCTTCGACACGTGCTCGGCGGACACGACCGTGCCCTGGATGACGAGGATGTCGAGCTCGGCTTCGAGTACGGCCGCGGCGTGCGTCGCGACCCGCTGTGGTGTGAGCGACGCGCACGCAGTGACTCCACCGTCCTTGATCTCACGGATGCGCTTGCCGATGAGCTCTTCCTTCATCGGCTCGGCATAGATCTCCTGCATCCGTCGCGTGGCCTTCTCCGCAGGCAGGTCGGAGATCTCATCGAACAACGCGTCGGGATCTTCGTAGCGCGTCCACAAGCCTTCGAGGTTCAAGCAGGCAAGACCCCCGAGGTTGCCGATCTCGACCGCGGTCTTCGGCGACACGACGTCGTCCATCGCGGCTGCCATGAGCGGAAGGTCGAACTTGAACGCGTCGATCTCCCACGTGATGTCGACGTCTTCGGGATCGCGTGTGCGGCGACTCGGCACGATGGCGATGTCGTCGAACCCGTAGGCGCGCCGCCCCGACTTGCCGATCCCGATCTCGACTTCCACGCCGCGGCGCTCCCTCTTCTCGTCCTGCGAGTGAGTCGTCGAGAATACCGCCGTTCCAAGGCGTTTCTGGGACCCGCACGAGCCCCGCACCACGGCCGATAGGGTCGGTGCGGGCTAGGAGGTCTGGATTGCGGAGGGGTGTGCGGAGAGTCCGCGCTCGGGTGGGTGGCCTCGCGACGCGAACACGCGTCCTCGGGATCGTCGCGCTCGCGCTCGCCACTACCGCGTGCCTCCCGCCGCCACCCCCCACCCCACCGCCGCCCACGCCGCCGACCGCGGGCGCGGTCACGATCATGGGGCCGAGCGAGCTCACGGCCCAGCAGATCGCCGACTACGTCTGCGAGGTCGACCGCTGCACCCCCAAGAGCACCGGTGGCACCTGGAAGCCGGAGATCACCCCCATTGAGATGGCGCAGCTCTTCATCGACGAGGGCAATGCGGTCGGGGTGCGGGGCGACATCGCGTTCTGCCAGTCGGTGCTCGAGACCGGCTGGTTCTCGTGGCCGTCGTCGCCGTGGTCCGAGACCCCAGCGGCCGACAACGGCTCGTGGCCCGGATATGTGCAGGCGCTCGACCACAACTACGCCGGGATCGGCGCCTTCGGGGGCAGCACCCGCTACATGCGCAAGCCGACGCCGTGGCAGGGCGTGAGGGCCCACCTCCAGCACCTCCGGAACTACGCCGACAACACCTCGCTCCACAGCAACCTGGGCAACCCCTTCGAGTCACGTCTCATGTACGGCCCCGCCGAGTTCGACACCTTCGTCTACAAGGGCCAAGCCCCCACCTGGATCCAGCTCAACGGTAAGTGGGCCGTGCCCGGCACCACGTACGGGCAGAACATCCTTCGGATCTGCAGCGAGATGCGTGCCTTCAATGGCTTGCCGAGACTCCCTGACGCGCTCGACTCGAGCGGCGTGTCGTCGCTGGATGCCACCACCGTCGAGGACCAACACCACGAGCTGCTCGCGGAGACGACCGACCGGAATTAGGCCGCGAGGGCTCGATCGGCGAGCCGCTCGGCGTCGATCACCGTGTTGCAGGTGACCGCAGCGACGCGACCAGTCCGCTGCACGATGACGAGGGCAGACGTACGACTATGTGAACCGGTCCGGCTCGTTCCTGTACGAGCCCGCCGGTTCGATCCACACGCTCCAGTGCATCGAGGACAACACCCAGGTGTGGTTCCACATGTACGGGGCCAACCTCAACCTCGACGCGAACGGAAACATCGAGAGCGTCATCGACGGTGCGGGTTCACTGGCTGCGCATTGCATGCTCATCGAGGCGCAGGGTCTTCCGCGACCCAACGTGCTCGTCGACTGAACCCTCGCTACGAGCGGTAGGCGTTCTGCAGCGCCGCAATCACTGCGTCGCTCCACTCTCGTGATGACGGCACGAGTGCGGTCATCGTCAGCGAGCCATGGACGTGGCCGTCCCAGCACTTGGCCGTGACTGGCACGCCCGCGTCGGCGAGGCGCCGTGCGTACTGCTCGCCTTCGTCGCGGAGCGGATCGAACTCGGCGGTCATCACGACGGCCGAGCAGAACCGGGCCCGGTCCCTGGAACAGGTGGGGCGCACCGGCGAGGCGATCGCCACCCTGATCGGTGTCATCGTCGAGTCCTGCGCGGACTCCAGAGCCTGGTGGAGACGCAGGAGTTGGCCGAAAGCGGCGGATAGCCGGCGCGGGTGACGGTGTTCAAGCAGAACGTCACACTCTGGCCGGCGGCCCGCCTGAGGGCGAGCCCCGGGGTGGCCCACCCGCTGGTGTTGGTCGTGGCCGTCTGGGACCTCGGCCTGGACCTGGCGACGATCCAACGCCCGGTCACCGTGGCGCCGTCGACCGGGGCACCCACGCCGTCGACGACCCGGATACGCGCGGTTGGGAACCACCAGCTGCCCCACTGGGCGGCGGTGATCGTCAGTTGGGCGACTGCGAGTTGCGGGGCGAGCACGGTGATGCCGAGGGCTTTGGTGGTGGTGGCGTCGGCGGCGTCGGTGACGCGGACGGTGAGGTTGGCGGTGCCCGTCGTGGTGGGGGTGCCGGTGATGGTGCCGGCGGAGTTGAGGGTGAGTCCGGCGGGCAGGGTGCCGGCGGCGAGCGACCAGGTGTAGGGGGTCGCG
>VGBR01000014.1 GCA_016870355.1 Actinomycetota bacterium
CCCGGAGTAGGTCGTAGCGCTGTACGAACACGTCATACGCCCGGGTCATCGCGGCCACCCGGTCGGCGGGCTGGAACGGGGGCACGAACGGGCCGAGCTCTACGTCGGTGTTCCCGTCGAGATACGCCTGCACGCGATCCCAGATCTTCACCCAGCCCCGGGCTTTGTTCCCCTTGGCCTCACCTTCTAGGTGCGCCTGCAGGGTGCCGTGCTGGTGCCAGTCGCCGCACAGCTGCCGACCGTTCGCGTCGAAAACCATCTGGTGCTCGTAGGCTCGCAGCACCGGGAACTGCGAGTTGTAGACGGCAGCCAGCCCGTCCGCCTCTACGCCCAGGATCAACGCCCCGAGCGCGTCGAGCTCGGTGAGGAGTAGCCACCGATCGAGCTCGGTTCGCACGGGCACGCTCATGTCCCACGTCGTCGGCGGCGACGCGATCGACCTCGTGGCTCGCTCCGGCTGGCTGAAATCATCCTGGGCCCAACCGGGATCGAACAGACCATTCCAGAGATCAGCGAACTCGCGGGTGAGACAGTTCAGTCGAAGCGTGCGGTGCAGCAGCGGCGCGAGGAGGAGATGCTCGCCGGGCGGCGCAGGGAAGCGAGCGACGACGTTGTCGTGCAAGTGGGAAGCACCGATCGCTCTGCATAAGAAGTCAACTAGTAAGCCGCTCATCATTCCGGCAAAGACCACGGTGGCGCTGTCGTCCTCGAGCGCTCCCTGGTAGCAGACACTCATTGAGAGCGCATCCGGTGGAATCAGCGAGCAGAAGAGTGATCGGTAGGTGTTCGAGGGCACCATGTCTCGCGCGAGCAACCTGTAGCGCTCGGTGCTCGGCTTTCCGTTCCACCGGGCGATCGCGGCATCGAATTCTGGACGGCTTGCCTTGCGCTGCCAGTTCGTGCGCGGAATCACAGTCTCGGGCAACGACTCGAGGTCCAACGACTCGTAGTCCTGCTGGTGACGGCCGCTCGGGCGGGGCTGCTTCGCGAACGGCGTGCAGATGCCGATGTGCGGTCCTTGCAGGATGACCTCGTCCCATGACTGCGGGATATCGGTGCGCTCCTCGACGAGTCCACGTCTCATGTCTGACTGCTCGTGGAATCCCGGCGACCAGTAGTACGTCGTCTTGCCGAGCCGATGGGGGTAGCGCGCCATCGCGTCAGCAGCGTCGGCTTCCGCCGAGGTCACCGTCTTGACGATCGGCGTAGAGGGCGGGTCGTCGGATGCGAGGAGCGCTGCCCAGGCGGCAAGACGCTCGTCGTCAACCTGCACGAGGCGCTCTGCGTGCGGACGAAGGTCCCAGCCGCCTTCGACGAGCTTGCGACCGGGGAGCTCGCCCGAGCCGTCGTGGCTGAGGCTGCGATCGACGACCGAAGGGTGGTAGAGGAACGCCGCCTGCACGAAGTCCGGTGTCGACCGTTCGCCCGCGTACACATGAACGCCGTACTCGCGGGTGTCGCTGATCTCGCGGAACAGCATCAGCTCGTTGATGAAGTGCCAGTGGCGCCGGTACCGCCGGTAGGCGGTGGCTCGCAAGTTGGCGGCCTTTGGATCGCTGAGGAAGCCCTCGGGGTGAAGGAGGGTGACGACGCCGTCGGGATGCTGGCGGCGCCAGGTGTTGGTAATGAAGAGCAGGTAGAGGTTGTTCTGCTGACCCTCGAGGAGCGGCTCGCGCGAGACGGCCCCGAGCAGAGCGTTGAGTCCTTCGTTCTCGGCCAGCTCCGCGGAGTACTGCGCGCGGGCCGCGTCGTCGGCGAGGGCGGCGGCTCGCCTCGCTTCGCGCACCTCCTGGGGGATGGCGGCGGTGACGGCGAAATAGGGGTCGTGCTCCGCGAGCGCGACGTCGTCGGACCACCGGGGGCGGACCCAGGGAGGGTTTCCGATCTGCAGTTGAAAGCCGCCGGCTGTGAAGATCGGCGCGAACTCGAGCTCCCAGTGGAAGAACCCCTGGGCCCGGGCGATGGCTTGGCACTCCTGGAGCCATCGGTGGCGCCCGAGGACTTCGTCGACGGTCGCGCGCCCGAATCGCTCGACGGACTCGAGGGTGCCGTCCTCGAGCTCGTGGGCCGTGAACAGCGAGCCGGTATCGGCTGCGTCCGGTTGACCGAGGAGAAGCTCGGCGGCATCGAGCCAGCCGTCGAGGGTGGGGAGCTCGGTCCCGTTGGCGGGGGCCCACATCCACAGCGCGCACCAGGCGTCCATCAGCAGGCGCAACCGGGCAGCTGGGCCGTCGGGGTAGTCGAAGTCGGTGCTGCTTGCGGTGCCGGGATCGGGGAGCGCAGCCCGGTCCGCGCCCCACACGTCGATGGTCCGCTCGTGCGCGCGCAGGTGCCGGGCGACCTCCTTGGCGGCGGACGACCAGGCCGCTTCGACTCGCCTGGCGAGGGCAGTGGCGCGGTCGAGCTGAGCCCTGGTCGGCGACGCGAGGACTGTGCGCCGCCAGCCGCGAACGGCTTCGGCCCAGCTCTCGGCGAGGCCGGGCTCGGGACGCTTGCCCCCCTTCCCCCTGAGCTCGGGGGCGTCGGCGGCGATGCCCCAGCCCTCGCCGGGAAGCAGGAAGTGGTGGATGTCGGGCGCTTCGCTGAAGGGGACGGCATGAAGGGGCTGGTCCGTGGGTGGGACCGAGGGGCTGCTAGTGGACGCGACCCATGGCCGCTTCTTGGCCTCATCGATCGTGTAAGTGGCACGGCGGGCGCCGATGAGGCTGTTGCCGGGACGGAGCCGGGCGCCGAACCGGGGGGCTCGCAGACCCGGGTGCATGCAGTTAAGCCACAGGCTGACTTCGGCCAGCTCGATGGCTGTTGGGTTCAGGTCGACGCCGTACGCCTGGTTGATCGCGAAGTGGGCCTTAGCCTTCTGGAGCTCGACCGGGTAGCGGTCGGGGTCGATGGTCTCGCCAGCTTCGTCTTGGGCTGCCTTGAGGTAGCGAGACGCGAGCTGGTTGATGGCCTCGTTCAGGAACGCCCCGCTGCCCAGCGCTGGTTCGCACACGGTGAGGCGGAGGATGTCGGACGGCGTGAGATCGGGATGCTCGTCCCAGTAGGTGTCCAACGTGTGCCGAACCGTGAACTCGGTGAGCACCTCAGGCGAGTAGTAGCTCGCTGAGCGCTGCCGGTCGCGACCGGCGAGCCGGAACACGAAGTCGCCTTCTCGGTATCGCACGCGCCGGGGTTGGCCATCGGGTCCCTCTTCGGTGAAGAAGACCTCCTCGGGAAACTCGTCGGCGCGCGTCACTGGGACGACCCAGGTACCGGTATCGGGGTCGGCGTCGCTGTCGAGCTCGTAGAGCTCCTCCGTGGCGAGGAACCCGCGGTACGCCATGAGGCCCTCGTAGACGGCGCCGAGCTGGTTGATGCCGAGGGTGGCGTAGCTGACTGCCTGGCGGGTCCGGCCGCGTTGCTCCTTCGTGAGGCACAGGTGGGCGAGCACCTGCTGGAGCGTGTGATCGGTGAGTCGGGCCCGGTCGAGGAGCGGGCAGGCGGTCCCCGCGAAGAGCGTCGAGAACAGCCCCGGGAACGTGAGCGCCCGGATGTCGGTGTCGAGCGTGGCCTCGCGTTCATAGCCGTCATTGACGAGGCGGAACAGGACGCTGAGCGAGTGCTGGAGATGTGTGGCGTTGCGGGCGTGGTCGCTCTGCAATGGGACGAGGGCGGTGTCGCGAAGCCGGGCGACGCTGTAGCCGGACTGGTAGTCAGCCTCGTGGACCGGGAGGATGCCGAGCTCGGGTCGGGCCTCGGCGTAGAGCAAGACGATGATCCGGTAGAGGTAGCGGAGGCTCTGCCGGGTGAGGTCGTCGGGGTCGATCTGCTGCCAGGCACCCTTCTGACGGTGGCGCACGTCGTGGACGACTGCATTCGCAAGGATCTCGACGCTGCGGCGGATGCCGTGACGGAGGTCCTTGGAGACGCCGGCAGACTCGTTGGCGGCCCGATCGATGAGCTCGGTGAGCACCGACTGCGCTTGGTCCCCAGGGTTGATGGCATCGGCGCCGAAAAGAGCGGCGATGGCCGCAAGCTCGCCGCGAGCCCGGTTGTCGCCCCGGGCGACGGCGTCGTCGAGGTTGACTCCGAGGTGAACCCCTTCACCCCAGCGATCCCGGTCGAGGATCGTGACGCAGCCGCCGGAGCACACGAGGATGTAGGTGGGGGGGTCGTCGGCGGTGAAGATGAGCTGCGCGGCCTCGAGGACCGTTCGCCCTTCGGGCTTATCACCGAGCCTGACGGGGTGGAGCAGGGTGCGGCCGTCTTGTCGGCCACAACCGTGGCGGGATCGGTGGCGAAGACGGTGTCGAAGGCGACGAGCAGCAGCCCGGTGGCAGTGCTGCATCTGGCTGCGACAGGGACATGGACGACCTTGTCTCCTGAGGTGAGCTCGATCGTCTCGTCGCGCGCGGGAGTCCAGCCGAGGGCCGCGAGGATCGCGTCGTTGAGGTCGGTGAGGGCGGTGACGTCGTCCTCGTCGAGGATGCCGAGATCGAGTCGTGTGTCGTTGTCAGCCAGGTCGGGAGTCGTGTTCGCAGCATCGGCGCGGTACTTGTCGAACGCGGTCGACAGGCTGCGCACCCGAGTGCGTGTCGTCGGGTCACCGTTGCGTTCGGAGACGTCCCAGCGCTTGTAGAGCTCCTCGAGCCCCGCGTCGAGGCGGTAGCCGAGGAAATAGTCGCTGAAGTATCCGCGATTGGAGATCGACGGTAGGTGCTTCTCGGTGCTGGGGGAAGTGACGCGGCGGGGCATGGTCAGGTCGACGGGACGAGGGCGCCAAGCACCCGGATCAGAGGAGTGGGGGCGGGGGTGTGGTCGGCGATGAGGGCCTCGATCTGGCGCGTGACCCGGTTGATGTCGTCGAGACGACGACGCCGGTGGGGATCGGACTTGATGCCGTCTGCAATCTTTCTGGCGTCCTGTTGCCAGCGTTCGAGCCGGGCCCGTGTCGTGGCGAGCCGGTCTTCGACGTCGGCGAGCGGGCCTTCCATCCGATCGCGGAGGTTGGCCTCGACCGCGGCGGCGACCGGCGGAAGCAGTGCTTCGAGTGTGCTGAGGTCACCGGTCCAATCGGGGTTGACCATCCCAGCCTCGACACCGGCGGCTGTGAGCGCCTCGAAGAGGTCAGCGAAGGTGGCGAGCCCGTCCTCGACGGTGGCCGCGATCCACGCCGCGGCGATCGGCTCGCCGAGCCGGTTCGACCACATCCCCGAGACGAGGATCGTGGGGACGTCGACGTCGGCAGGAAGAGCGAGGGCTTCGTTGCGTTCGATGCGGAAGAGGATCTTGTCGGCGAGCCAATCGAGCACTGGGTGCTGGGGGCCGAGGTGGTGGACCTCCGGCCAGGCGGTGCCGGTCTCGCCGGCGTCGGCTTTCGCGTTGACGGCGTCATCGAGGGACCGGGCGGCAGCCTGATGGTCGCTCGTGAGTCGGAGGCGGCCACCAAGGTTCCGCTGGGCGAGGTACGACTGCGGAAGCGCATCGAGGCGGAGGAGGAGGTCGTCGGGCGGTTCGAAGCTGACGACGGGACCATCGGCTTCCCACGCGAGCTGGCTCAGATCGCCGTACACGAGGCTGAGCCCGGAGGTGAGGTAGTCGTCGACGCTGGCGAAGAGGGACGGGAGTGGGCTCGCGGCGACCTGCATGTGCGTCGGCGCCGACAGACCACCACCGTCGAGGCCGGCGAAGGCCCAGGCGTCGAACCCGCGTGCCGTCGGCGCCGCGTCATCGAGAGCTTCAGTGCGAGCCTCTTCGGTGCGCTTGCGGAGAGCCGCGACCACGGCCTGCTCCTCGGCGGTCTCGCTGTAGAGGCCCATCACCGAGCCGGCGTCACCAAGCGCCAAGTGAGCGACGTTCTCCTTCTCGATGAGCTTCGTCACGACACGCACATCGCTCGCCACCTCGGCGTCGGCAGGGTCGTAGATGAGGTAGCGGATCTCGGGCGAGTGCCGCTGGCCGTAGCGGTCGATGCGTCCGTTGCGCTGCTCGAGCGTGATCAGCGACCACGGCAAGTCGAAGTGGATCAGGTGGTGGCACTGCTTGTGCAGGTTGACGCCCTCCGATGCGATGTCGGACGTCACCAGCACGCGGATGGGCGCTGAGGCCATCGAGAAGCTCTCGACCATCTGCTGCTGCTCGTCGTCGCTCTTGGAGTTGTGAAACGTCTGAACCTGATCGTCGCTCATGCCGAGCTCCTCGCGGATCGCATCTGCGATCCAATCGAGCGTCCGCAGGCGCTCGGAGAAGATGACAACCCGCGTCGCAGACATGGGTCCGACACCGATGCCGCGCAGCGTCTCGGCCAGCGCAGCGAGCTTCGCCGGCGCTTGGTCGATCGCCTCTTGAGCAGCGATCCAAAGACGACGAAGTGCCTCGGCCTCCTCGTCCTCGACGGGGATCTTCGGATCTTTCAGCACCTCGAGCCTGCGACGGGTAAGACGGTGCTCGATCGTCTCGGAGAGCGCCGCCGGCGACGACAAGGCCGCCTTCAGCAGCGTGTAGGGGAACAGCCGGTCTTCGCACGGCGCTGCGCGATCCGCGTTGAGCCAGGTCGCGCTGAGCTCCGCGAACACCGCCTCTTCTGCGGGGCTGGGAATCACCGGAACGGGCAGGGGTTCGGCACGCTCGGCCCACTGATCGCCGATCGCGGCTTTGACATCGGGCGAGTGCTTGTGGCGTCGTACGACGAGGTGAGCGATGTCCGCGGCCGTGACGCGTTCAGGATCAGGCACTGCCGTAGGGTCGAGCAGCGAGACGAGCTCGGCGAACGATTCGGGCTTGCCGTTGTGCGGCGTGGCCGATGTGAGGATGAGCGCATCGGCATTCGGCGCCAGCACGTGGGCGAGCGCGTTGTTGTACGTACCGCGGTTCACGAGCTTGTGGGACTCGTCGATCCACACGACGTCCCAGCGGACCCGCTCGAGGTGATGACGCCACCGGCTCGGGTTCTTCAGCGTGTCGATCGAGACGATGACCCGATTGAAGTAGGTGAAGGGGTTCCGCCCGGCCGGGATTCGCTGCTGGACGCGCTGGATGCCCTGGGAGTCGAGACGGACGAGCGGGAAGGCACACCGGCACCACAGCTCGTGCTGGACCTGATCGAGGATGTGTCGCGGTACCACCGCCAGCACACGGTTGGCTCGGCCCCGGCGCTGCAGCTCCATGAGGAGCATTCCGACCTCGATCGTCTTGCCGAGCCCGACGGCATCCGCCACGAGCAGGCGCGGTTGGAGCTGAGTCGTGGCGAGGCGGAAGGGTTCGCGCTGGAAGGGTAGGTCGTCCGCGAGCATCTGATGGCCGACCGTGAGGCTCGTGTTCGACACGGGAACCGGGGTGCGACGGACGAGGCTGTCGAGCACGAGCCGGGTCTCGATCCCGCTGGGCGAGGTGTCGAGCCGAAATCGCGTGGCGGCTGGATCCTCGGGTTCGATGCGGTCTAGGTCCGAGAAGAAGGATGCGGCTTGGTCTCGGACGAGCTCGTCACGGCCGACGCATCGGATGATCGCCGAGGAGCCCATGGCATGGCGCTCCACCTCGAGTACCTGCCAGGTCTGGTCGCGAACGATCACCCGGGAGCCGGGCGCGATCAGGTCGAGCTGGCGAGCATCGGTCGCAGGTTCCGTCATGTGGAATTCCTTCGCGTCGTGGTGCTGAAGCACGCCTCTTACGCCGTGAGCGAGGGGGGCGACAAGTCGATTCGAAGCCGCTGCACGAGCTCGGCCAGCTCGTCCGGCGGGATCCGGTCAGCGAGGTAGTGGACAAGCTCTTCCTGGCGCGGTTGACCGAACGAGAGGCGGTAGGCCGCCACGCCCTTGAGCAGTCGATCGAGCTTGCTCAGGTCCCGGCTCAGCGGAAGGAGCGGCAGGTGGCGCTCGATCCGAGCCGGTGACCCCTCGGGGCAGAAGACCCAGTAGGGCGACAGCTCTCCATCGGTGTCGCCCGTGGCCTTCGCAGCGCTGGCGAACATCGCCGCCCACGGGTCAGAAACCCGTTCGGCGAACGCGCGGTCCCCCATGGCCGCCGCGACGTTCTTGCGAATCGCATGTCCCTTGTAACGATGAACTCGACCCTCGCGTTGCTCGAAGTCAACGGGGTTGGTCGGGAGGTTCCAGTGCACGACCGAGTGCGAGTAGAGGTGGAAGTCGAGGCCCTCCTGACCGATCGAAGTGGTACTGAGCACGAACGGCCAGAACGGTGAGTTGAACGCCTCACTCGCCTGTTGCGCACGCTGGGCCCGCTGCTCTCCTTCGATGGACTTGTCGCCGAAGCGAATCGCGAACCGTCCGCGCATCGTGTGCCGGTCAACCGCAATCCCAGTGCGCTTGGCGCGCGGGATATCAGTGGCGTAGCTGACGGCCCGTAGCGTGAGCGCGTTGCACGCCGTCTCCGCGAGATCCTGCAGCATTCGCTTCCTCTTCTTCTTTCCCAGGAAGCCGCGCCAGTCGCGAAGCACATGCAAGTACTCGTCGAGCATCGCTTGCAGGTTCCCAAGGGCCCCGTATTCGAAGACGCCCCGCCAGTAGATGTCGGTACCCGAGACCGTCCGCACGATGGCTGTGGCTTCTGCACCGTTGAACAGAGAACGGAAGCCCCATGCCATCCTGGCCGAGGCGTTCAGCAGGTCGGGATCCCACGACACGGAGCCGCTCGCGAGGCGACTGAGCGCACGCAACGCTGCGAGGGCAGGACTACCCATCGCACACGCGACGAGCACATCGACCAGGTCGTCGGGCACTCGACCGAGTGGCTCCGATGGGCCCTCGAGCACGAAGTCTTCGGCCACATCGCGGTGCGCGCCGAAGTTTCCACCTTCAGCATCGTCTTCATCACCGGTCCACACACTCGACCAAGCCTCACGCTCCCACCACGTGCGGGTTGCGGCTTCATTCTCTTGAAGATCGAGGAGCAGCGGTGCCGCCCAGTACCAGCGTTGGTCAACGACGCCGGTCTTCGGCGCGCGCTTGATCTTGTCGGCAAGCGCGGCGGTCACCCGCTTGCGAATCTCTATCTCAAGAGCTGCGCGCGTCATCGGTCCGCTGCTGTTCTTCTCGTGCAAGATCTGGACGGGATCCGTCATGCGGGCGAGGGCCGGGAACGGAACCACGACCAAGAGGTTCGCCATCGACTCTGGACGTCGGCTCTCCATCTTGAAGTCGAGCAGCCGAGAGGAGCGCTTGCTGTACGCGTCGTATGGCTGCGCGTCTGCCTCCTGCGCCGCCGAGAAGAGGGCCCGCTCCGCGTCATAGCTGAGGATCGCTGAGATCACCTTTGGCACGAGGTTCCATGCCGAGAACACCAGACGCTTGGAGAACCCGCGGGCTGCATCGGTCTCGAACGCTGAGCCCGCGCGGTAGTAGGGCAGCGCGGGCGGGAGCCACAGGAGCTGCCAGAGGTCGCGTCCCACGGTGTCGTCGACCAAGGCTCGAAGTCGCGCGTTGGCTGGGTCGACGGTGGCGTACGCCTGCACATCCTCCCAGCTCAGGAGACCGCGACCCTTCTTGACGAGGTCGTGCAATCCCTCGGGAACGAGTCCTTCTGCGGTGCGCTCGTCGAAGGCGTGCTTCAGCGCGTAGCCCTCCATGAAGTTCAAGAGGTACGGCCCTGACTTCCAGAACTCGACGACGTCATGCTGACCGAGCAGCCTGGCGGCCGTGGCGGTCGCGACATACCCCTCCACGTCGCTCTTCTCGAGCGTGATGCTCGGCTGGACAGCGGTGAGCATGCCGCTGCGGTCAGGTGTGGACGCAAGGCGCTCGGTCCTCGCCATCACCGGGCGCAGCCGCTCCGCGACGCGCTCACACGCCGTGAGCGCGGTCGCACCTTGATCTCGATCGAGGCTGAGCAGACCACGGCGCAGCTCCTTCAGATCGCTTCGAAGCGCCCCGGCGCTTTCCTCGCTTCGAAGCAGGAAGCGCGCGGTGTGGATGAAGTCCTCGAAGTGATCGTCGCCCTGGCCGTCGTCGGCGGTGGTGTACGGACGGTAGGGCGTTGCCGAGAGCAGCAGCGTGCGAGTGAGTCGGTGGGTCTTCGGCTCCTCGTAGTCGAAGAGCTCGTGCGCCAGCTGCGCGCCCCAGCTGGGGTTGTTCGGATCCAACAGGACGCGAAACCGCTGGAACTCGTCCAAGATGACGAGGTCGGGCTGCAGCGCTTCGATCCCGACAGTAGCGAGCGCGCGACGCAGCTCCACGATGAAGCGGTTGCGCTGGCGGCGGTCACGGTTGGTGTAGCCATCTTGATACGCGAAGGCCTTCGCTAGCTGGTTGAACTCGACCTTCACGGTGGGTCGATTGTTCTCCCGGCGCAGATCGTTCAGGTGCAACAGCTGTTGCTTGAAAGCTCGTATGACGCCCGCTGACGGCTCGCTCTCGTCGGCCTTCGCCTTCAGTCTCCGCCGAGCCTTTCGATCGTCTTCGATTCCGAGATAGAAGACTCGCTCTTCCCCGCTGCCGCGCACGACATCGTGGCCCCAGACCTCTCGGAGCACCGCGTACAGCAGCGCTCGCTCACGGAAGTTGCCTGAGCTCTGACCGAACTCCAGGCTTGTTCCTGGAGTGACGGCGATGAGGTTCAACTCCCGTTGCTCGAGTCGATCGATCTCGTTGGCGAGCAGCGTCAGGCGATCGGCTTGGGTGATCGCGTCATCGTCAGCGATGTTGAGCTTGCGGAGGTTCTGCCGGGCGATCGCTGCGTTGGAGCAGATGTAGACGATGTCGACCCTTCGGTCTCCGATGGAACGGAGATGCTCGACAACCTGCGCGATGACGCCCCGAGCGACGAGCGTCTTCCCGAGCCCAACCTCGTCAGCGACGAGGAACCGGGGCGTTGCATCGTTGGCGTCATACAGACGCGCGTATGCGTACTCGGCCGTCACGCGCTGGAACAGCTTGAGGTCTTCGAGGACCTCTGTGCTCGACTGCACCGCGCTCATCGTCGGAGCTCCTCGGCGACGGCCCAAACTGGCGCCCAGATGGCCATCAAGCTCTGCGGAACGATCGCCTGACCCTCGGGCTCCGCCTGCAGGTCGGCGAGCAGGCGCTGCACATGCTCGAGACGATCGGGGTCACGAGCAAGCGTCCGAAGCAGCGCCTCGAGCAGCGGGATCGCGTCCATCAACACCTGCCAGCGACCCCCGTCGGGGTCGTCGAGCCCTTCCAAGATCTCTGACAGCCCCGGCAGATCGGCCGTCTCGTCGGCCAACAAGAGCAAGAGGTAGCGCAGGAAGCGCTCGGCGTCGCCGAGCAGCATTCGAAGCAGTCGGCTGGACCGGTTCGCGGGTGCTTCCTCGAGGTCGGCCCTCAACACGAACCGCGTCATGACCTCACCGAGCACGATCTCGCTGGCGAGGAACGCAGTGATCCCTTCGAAGGAGACAGCGAACTCGATGTCTTGGGCGGCGGCGCTCACCGGCTTGGCCGCCCCCTCGGAGCCTGTGATCGGCCAGCACCGCCATGTGGCCCCTTCCGGAAGCTGTGGAAGGGACGACTGCCACGAGAAGGAGAGCGTGAAGTGATTGTCGTCGCCGGCCGAAGCGGCACGTGCTCGAAGCGGCACCGCCGCAATCGACCGACGGAGCGAGTCGAGCTCGTCCGATGTTGAGTCGAGGGCCGCAGGCGCATCGACGTCGGGGACATCGAACGGAACCAAGAACGATCGGAGCGTCTGAACGTCCTTCGTTGGCTCGGCCAGGAGCTTCTCGACGCCAAGTTCAGAGCGCGGTCCGACGAGCTCGGTCAGGAACTCGACGTTTGAGCCGAAGCCTGCTCGTGTGGCGTTTGCAGAACCTGTGAAGACGGTTGATGTCGTGCCCACATCGAACACGTACAGCTTGGCGTGAAGGCCTTCGAACGGGACGCCGGGGTCTTCGCGACTCGCTGATTCGGCCGCCGCCTCTACGGCCAGCGAGGCATCAGGATCCAGAGTCAGCGTCTCATCGAAGACCTCGTGAACCTTCTTTGCGCACGCTGCCATCTCTTCGGGCCTCGAGATGAGCGTCCTTCGCCCACGCGCTCGCGGCAGCTCGTCGATCAGGGAGCCACTGAGGAAGGGAGAGATGACCGCGAGGCGGTCGGCCCGACGCGGGAATGGTGAGCCATTGTTGGAGTGCTGCAGGCCCAGCGCTCGGAACGTCCCACCCGAGAACCCGTCCGGAGCCGCCCATCGCACAGCCTGAAGCTCAGCGCTCAAGCTTGTCAGCGCGCTCCGGCGCTCATCGTCGAGCTTCCCCACGACCAGATCGGGAAGCGCAGCGACGAGGCTGGCCAGCTCTCCCGACTCGAGCAGCGCGCGGCTCGACTCGGAATCGTCAGCCGAGTCAAGGCGCAGCATCGTGTCCCAGGATCGGTCGAACGTGAGGTTCCGAGACGCGCACAGCAGCCGATAGGCAGGGGCCGCTTCAGGAGCGTCGAATCGAAGCACCCACACCTTCGGATGAAACACGCCACCGAGCGGCGCGGTCACAGGTATGAGCGCGCCTTCTAGGTAGGCAAAGAGCCGACGTTGCACGGGAACGGTGACCTGTCCCGCTTGAAAGAAAATCGTGAAGCGATCGGCGTGACGGCGAAGTGAGTCAAGGAGCTCGAGAGGCTCCACGCCGCGCTCCTCTTGAGCGACGGCGGCCGCATGCAATGCGAACGCAGCGGGCGCGGTGAGCGCGGCATCGAGGTTGAGCGAGAACGTGGTGCCTACCGCCATCCCGAGGCTGTAACCAGGGGGTGGCCGCAGCGCATCGAACAACGTGAGGCGAGCGTCGGGTGCGAGCATCTACTCGCCTTCGTGGTCGGCAAGGTCATCGAGGATCTGCCGAGCGCTTCTCCAGCGAAAGGCCATCTGGGATCGACTGAAGGGCTGGCCGTTCCAGTTCTCAAGGGCGCGAGGCTGGGTCAGCCGGGCGAGATTGCGCTTGAGCTGTCGCTCTCGTTCCACCACGAGCTCGGCGGCCTTCGTATCGGGTTGGACCGCCGACGGATCGGCGAGCGCAAGGTCAGCCCACTGCAGGACGAAGCGCCGCGCGCGCGGGTTGACGGGTGCTCGATGTTCGATCGTCGCCCAGAACTCCTCGCCCTGAGACCACTCCCGCAGCTCAGCGCGACGGCCGTCTACGAGATTGCACCAATCCTCGAGATCGCTCGTGAGCGTCTCTTGGAGATCAACCGTGTCCCATTGCAACACTCGCTCCGCCTGCCGAGCCAGGAGAATGTTGTAGAGCACTTGCGCGCCGTGCGTGATCTCGGAGAAGCATCGAGCGTGATGCAGCACTCGCCGGACGCGCGCGCTCGGTTGGTGCAACGGAACGTCCCACGGGAGGTCGGGAGTGCGGTCGACATCGAGATCACGCGCGAGCTCGCCCAGCATGGACTCAGGATGTGCCGTCACGATCTTGCCGACGAGGTACTCGCTCTCCGTCCTTGTGAGGGCCAACGGGAGCGCAGCGGTGGGAAACCCAGGCGGCGCCTTCGGGAGATCTGGGTCCCACATGCGGCGCGCGGTCGAGACTCGTTGGCCGTCGTCGTCGACATCGACCAACACGTCGGCAGTCGCGAGACGGTGAGCGATGCCGCGGTACTCGGGAATGGAGAGCCTGAGCAATCTGATCTCGAACGCGTGCACGCCGTTCCAGTAGACGGATGAGGGGAATCGCTTCAGGCGAGCCCGCGCACGGTGGCCGATGACACCGTCACTCGGACCGGCGAGCTGCCGCAGCGATTCGATGAGCGTGATCTCCAGCTCTTTCAGGCGGCGGTTGAAGTCGCCGGGCGACGTCCGCTCGTGTTCGAGCATCTGCATGATCCAGGGCACGAAGAAGAAGTACCGGGCGCGCGTCTGGATCGTGCTGGTCCCGGGAAAGAGCTGGTCCGAGAGAGAGTCTCGGATGACGCCGAAGCCGAGCGAGTCGATGGTGTCCTTATCGTCGAAGGCTCCGAAGACCTCGCGCATCTGATCCGCGGCATCTTGGTCGTAGTCGAGCCACCCGAACGACGATTCAGGCGTGACGGCCATCACGACGCTCGCACTCGCGTCGGACGTGGCAACCAGATCGCAGAGCCGTCGTGATCTGGATGGTCGTGGCTGGCGCAGACCCCGTCGTCGCCGTCGGCTGCTACGACGGCGGCGGCCATGGCATCCAGGCCGTCATGGGACCAGTGCTCGATTCCCGTTGGCAGGGTGACGCGTGTGGCCAGTGCTGCGACCCGCGCTCGCCGTCCCGCAGCTGTTGCCTTGCTGGGCATCTTCCCTCCAAGTGCCAAGAAGACGGCGTGTGGATAGGTCTCGCGCGGCTCGTGCGCGGCCTGTCGCAGTGTCGTCCACACGGAGAACCCTGTGACCATCCAGCTGCTACATGCCGACTTACGAGAGGGAGTGACCCACGGGGCCCATGCTTTGTGCTCTTGTCCCGGGGCAATCTCGCAGCAGCGCGCAACGCGGAACTTCTGGCTCAGCGACCGGTCACGGCTGTGACGTCGACGACTCAGCGCACTCGGCGCGTCGATCGCCACCCTGTCGGCCGTCTCGCAGAACGCCGTCAGCGTCTCATCGTCCCCCGCGTCGATGATCGCCGCCGTTCTAATGCGGAGCTTCCCCCGCTCTCCACTACGCAGCCGAACTGCGTGAACGAGCCGGCCGCCGAGATCGATGCCTACGAACTCGCCCGCGCTCATCTGCCCTCGCTGAGGGTGTCCATCTCGACGAATCGACACAATGCGTTTGCCAGCGGCACCTGGCCGGCCGTGGTACACAGCACCTTCAAGAGCGCGGGACTTCCCACGACGACGCTCACCGCGCGTGCTCGCGACACCGCCACGTTGAACCGGTGCAGGTCATACAGGAAGCTCATGCCACGTGGAGCGTCTTCCGGCGTCGACGTCGCCATCGAGTAGATGCTGACCGGTGCCTCTTGGCCCTGGAACTTGTCGACGGTCCCGATGCGCGCGCCGTCTGGAAGGTGGCGTCGCAGGCAAGCCACCTGCGCGTTGTACGGGGCCACGACCATGATCTGGTCAAGCTCCAGCGGTGCCGACCTCTTCTCGTGATCCCGCCAAGTTCTGCCAAGCAGAGAACCGATCAGAGCCGCGATGGCCTTGGCCTCCTCTGGTGAGCTCGTCCGATTCCCCACGTGATCCACGGCGACGAACTCGAGGCCCGACACGCCACCAACCGCCTGGTTCTCTCGATCTGGCGCAGAGACGAGGCGGCTCTCGTAGACGACCTCGGAGATGAATGCAGTGATGGCGGGATGCATCCGATAGGTCGCGTCAAGGAAGAGACCTCGCTCGGGCGGGATCGTCTGATGATCCCCGAGCACGTGCTCAAGCGCCGACGCGCCTGCACCATCGGGATGGCTCGCTTGTGATGGCTGCGCCAGCTGCTGGGGATCTCCAAGGAGCACCAAGCTCTCCGCTGCACCGCTCACTGCCAGCACGTTCGCGAGGGAGAGCTGACCGGCCTCGTCCACGAACAGGAAGTCCACGCTGTGGCGCATGTCCTGACGCGCCCAGAGCCACGCCGTGCCTGCGGCGAGCTTGACCTGCCCATCTTGAAGCGCGGTGAGCACTCGGTCATTGTCCGTAGCGCGCTCGATGTGATCGACGTCGCAGTGCTCGAGCTCCTCACACCTCTGGATCCCCACGAAGGTGTCGCCCCGGTCGAGTGCGACCTTTGCGATCTCCTTCAACAACGTGCTGATCGCGGCGTGCGACAGCGCTGTCACGCCTACCCGCTTTCCCGCCTTGATGAGGTCGAGGATGACGTGGGCACCCGTGAACGTCTTGCCGGCACCGGGCGGACCTTGAACCGCGAGGCAGCTGGAGGCGAGCTGCGGCACGAGTCGTCGGGCAGCTTCCAATGGCGTCTCCTCGGGACCGGCGAGCGTGGTGCCCTCTCGACGGTTGAATACGCGGGGCGAGCGAGCGAGCAGTAGGTCGCGACCGGCGCGCCATTCACCCTCGGCATCCACGCCGTGCTCAGCCACCCATTCCGCAAGCTCGATCAACGCATCGCGCTGCTCTCGGTCGCGGAGTGGCGGGCACGGGATCAGTGACCGCGGGTGCGGCACTTGGCTCGTTGCACCGCGCCTCAGGTCGATCGTTCCTTCGGCGTCGTCGACGCCCATGACGAACCCGGCCGAGTCTTCGGTTGCTGGGTCGTAGGAGTACTGACCTCGTCGGATCTTGTGATCTTGCGGCTCGAAGCGATATCGATGGATCTCGGACTTCTTGACGGTTCCGACGACCCCTTCGTACGTGAGACCCCCGATGCAGTCGGGGTCATCGACGAAGTCCTCGTCCACCATGTCGCGCACACGATGGAAGAAGAGCCACCATCCCGGCTTCGCCTCGCGTCGATGCCATTGCAACAAGTCACCGAGGAGCCAGCACGCACTCTCCTCTTCGGAGCGCGCAGCTTCCTCCGTCGGGATCCCGTCTCGCAGGCGATCCGTGAGGTCGTCGAGGTACTGCTCGTGCTCCGTCAGCTCTTCGGGCGGAGCACCGTCGCGCACAGCGGGGCGAGGTATCGGGCCGAATGCATCTTCAGCCTCCGCGCGTCGCTGCTCGAGCCACTCTTGGAGGCCCACGAGCGACAAGCAATCTTCCTCGTTGTAGGCCGCGATCTCGTCGAGAAGGCGCTGCTCGCCGTCGACGAGCCACTGCTCGTACGTGACGATGCTCGAGCCGGCGTCCATGACCTCGGTCGCCTCGCGAGTGAAGTAGCACCGCTCAACTTGCTTGAGCGAGTACGACTCGGTCGAGAGGCGCATCGACTGTCGAACGACTTGGTAGAGGTCGACCAAGGCTTCGGAGCGCAGCAGAGCATCGACTTCGGACTCTCGGGTGCCGTGCAGCCCCATGAGACGGCTGATGGCGGTCCGCTCGTAGGGCGCGTAGTGGTACACGTGAGCGTTGGGGTCCTTGCCGAGCCGGTCGGTGATGAGGTCGATGGCTTGCTCGAACGCCAGACGTTCTTCAGCGCGTGTGTGGGCCCAGAAGCGGTGGTACACGGGCGCGCCGTCGACGACCTCCACGATGCCGAACAGGTACTCCAAGCCTCCATCGAGCGCGTAGGGATCGCTCTCCAGGTCGAGGAAGACGTCGCCGGGCGATGGCTCGGGCAAGGCGGCAAAGCCCTTCTCCGGGCCCTCCTCATCCGGGACCTCGGGTTCAAGAAGCTCCCACAGAGGGGTGGCGGCGCCATCACCCTTCACCTGCAAGGCGGCTTGGGCACGGAGCCGTTCGAGCGCAGCCGCGCTAATAGAGAGGGTGTCGGTCCCTGGCTCCATCCCGGCCAGTGCCGCCCGGCTGGTGATGCCCGCAGCGACGAGGTGTCGGGTCTGGTCTCTGCGCATGCCGGCAACGAGGGACAGGTGATCGTCGGCACGTCGCTGCCTCGCACACTGGGCACCCCACCGACAGATACGGCAATGGTCAACCGGCTCGGGATACGTGTCGCCGTCTGATCCTGCGAGCGCCCCAGCGAGGCGGCTCCGGAGCGCGCGGTAGTACGCGGCGAGGCTCGCCAGCCGGTACGTGTGCGTCTCACCGTCGCCCGTCAGCACATGCACATGGTCCGGAGGGACACCCTGGATGCGCTCGACGTGGTCGGAGTAGGCACACACCTGCACGAGTGCTGCCGCCTTCACGGAGCGTGCGAGCTTCGCATCCGCGACCTCGTAGCTCCACGCGCCGAGATTGGGACTTGGTGTCTCCACCCACGTCAAGTAGTCGGCGTGGCCGACCCAGCCGTCATGGAAGAACGTCGCCTGGTAGATCACGTCGACGCCCTCGCGCATCGCATCCTCGGTAGCAGTGGCGGCTGCTTCTAGGTCGGCCCTGGTCTTGGTGATTGGTGCGATGTCAGCCATCGTCCGTCCACCGGCCGCGAGCTCAGCGAGCAGCTTTGCCTCGTGCTCACCGCCGAGGCGCGAGAGGACATCGAGCAGCGGGTCGTTTCGCCTTGGCCGCTCGAGCTTGCCTGCCGCGACCAGCGAATTGAGGTGCGTGAGGTGCGCGCAGGCAGAGAAGCCGGTGAGATCGCTGGGGCTCAGGATCAGCTCGCCATCGAGGAGCCTCATGTTGCGCCCGCCGGTCCCATCATGAGAGCACCCTGGCAGCGGGCTGGGACATCCACACGCCCCCGCTAGATGTCGAAGCTCGCAAAGATCGGCCGATGATCGCTATGAGTCCACCATGTTGGATCAGGGTCCGCCCACGAGCTCTGCAGCCGATCCCGCAGCGCAGGGGTGGCCAAGAAGAAGTCGAGCTGATGAGGGCGATTCTCGGGCTTCGACTGATGCAAGTAGGTGTGCACGTGGCGACACGAGGTGTCGGGACATGGGCACCGCTCGAGGCGCGCCTCGTGCTCAGGTCGTAGCGGACCGCAGATCTCGAGTCCGTACGCGGCCAGCCGTGAGAGGACCGTCATCCCTCGATCGCCCCAGACACTGCCATCGGAGTACGAGTAGATGTTGAGATCGCCGCCGACCAAGACGTACTCGCTCGATGCGTGTTGGAACACCGACGTCAGGTCCGAGACCGCTCGATGCAGCGTCGCTTCGGGGTAGATCTGACCGCTGTCTTCCATGCGGTCCCAGATTCCGTACAGGCTCACGACCGTGAGGACGCGTTCATCATCGAGCTTCACGTTTGCCACTGCGAACTGCCCAGGATGGCTGCACGCGAATGTTCCGTCAGGTGCCTCGTGCAGCTCCAGCGGCTCGCGTGCCTCGACCTGCAGATCCCCAGTCGAAGCGATGGCCGAGCAGAACCACCGCCGCGTCTCTTCGAGCTTGCCGTCCTTGGTCTTGAAGAACCGCGGGACGGAGAGCCGCCAGCGGGCTTCGTCCGAAGGAGGCGGTTGGACCTGCCAGCCCGCGAGGGTCTCGTTTGGTCGCTTGGCCTCCTGCAGGAGCGCCAGCCTGATGTCATGAGCTCGTGCGAGATCCTCGAGGTGCGCCCACGCGTCCTTGCGCTGATTCATGTTCCAGGATGCAACCGTCAGCATGAGCCCTTCCCGCTAGTGGCTGATCACTCAGTCGTTCGTGACGACAGCAGCCAGGTTGCTCTAGGTCCCGAGGTGTTCACCTCGCGGCCCCTGAGGCCAATACTCACCGTTGAGCCACCGGACGAAGATGGCCGAACGGTCCACGTACGTCCGAATCGAGTTCTCGCTCAATCGCGCCGCGCGCAACTCGGCTTCGAACCGCGTGAGCTCCCTCTCCAACTCGGGGATCGTCCAACTCACAGCTGTGCTCGTCACGGCTCTCCCTCAGTCGTCCTCGACGGCCGCATCCTGACCCCCACGTCCTTCACGCCACTCGTCCTGGTAGCTCCCGAGGTCGAGAGCGCTCAACCGCTCGATGCGAGCACGCGCGAGCTCTCTGCGCTCGCCTTGAGACATCTTGCCGGCGGCTTCTCGCGTCATGGCACGCACGACGACTGCGCTCGCCTTTGCGCCTGCGTAGCGGTGATCGATGCGTCGTCGATGGTCGGCAAGGGCCGCCACGGATGCGGCTTGAAGAACCGGACGCTCTAGTTCGATGCCTTCGGCGCGCGCCTTCGAGACCATGAACGAAGAGAGCACGCGAAGGTCCCAGAGCACACGACGAACGCCCGCTTGGGCCGGGCCCGCAGCCATGGTGGCTCCCGTCGCCACGGCCGCCGTGGCTGGTCCTCCAACTCTGGCGAGCCAAGGCGCGCGCGTTGCGAGCCTGGTGATCAGCTTGGGAAGTGTCTTCGCCGCTGCGGTGCTCACGACGAAGGAAGAGGCCGCATTGCTCGGGACATCCTGACTCAAGAGCTCGACGGCATGCTCTTCGTCAGGAACCTCGAAGTAGTCACCGAAGACCTTCTGGAGGAGCTCGTCAACCATGGAACGGGCTTTCGCCAAGACGGACGAGAAGCCGGCGCGGGCGAGCTGACCTGAACGCGTGGCGATGCCCAACATCCCAGTGAGCGCGCTCTTGAACCGCCTACTCTCGTCAGTTGCGTCGTCAGGAGTCATCGCGCCTCGTCAGATCGGCCCACATACTTCAAGACCGATGAATAGCACTCCTCACAGCACGCGTGCATCTGCTGATGTCCCCGGTTGTTCTCCGTCACAACGATGCGCGTGGCAGGCACGGGGTCGACCTTGGTGTGGTTCCACGCGCAACTCGTGTATCCAAGCTGCTCGGGCGAGAAGAGCGCACGAGCGCGCCTCACGGTCCATGGGTACTCGGTGATGAGCTTCGGTGTCGGCTTCTCGGGCACCTGCACTCCCCTCCTCGGCGTATTGGCGCTTGAGTCCATCAACTACGGCGCTGTTGTACTCGTCAGATCGGTTCGCAGCTGGAGCTCGACCTCCGTCACCGCGTCCATCCAACCTCGCAGCTCATCGATTGTCGGATCCAGCTCATAGGCGTGCACATGGCACGCACGGCTCAGCGCAGCCCAGAGCTGGTTGATCTCTCGGCCGAGCTCGGGGTCTTTGAGGTACGTCTCGAGGCACAGCAGCTTCGGACGCCAAGCGCGGGACTGCGCGACAGCTGTTGCACGATCGGCCCAGAAATCGTCGATCGCGATCTCAAGAGACTGTCGCGTGAGCAACGCGACTGCCCGCGGCCACCGTCCGGCGAGATCGGCGGGAGGATACGCCGAGAGTCGACGAGCGACGTCGAGCAGCTCACCTGCCGACGTGGCGCTCATTGGGTCGAGCTCAGCTTCTCGACGAGCTTCTCGGCATCGCGGACGAACCCCTTCAAGTCACCCGCGTACGCGTCGTGTGAACCCTTGTTGCACGCCTTGAAGACGTCCCCCGCCCAACCTCCGAACGTGTTCAGCCGGGACATCACCTCGCCCCCACGATCCTCGTCACCAAAGAGCGCGAGTGCAGCGCGCGTCGTGAGTGTGGTCACGCCCACAAGACGCTCCTCAACTTCGTCGTGACCGGCGCCTGCGGCGAACAGCTTCCGGCGCGAGATCTCGTTCAAGACGGCCTCGAGCGCGTGCCGGCAGTACCCCGGCACCACGCGTCGCTTGACTTCATCAGGCAGGTCGTTCGTCAACACGATCGAACGGGCGTCGTCGATGTACACAGAGGACGGACTGCCGACTTCTCGGATCTCCACAGCGGAGCCGTCGCTCCTCGTCACTTGGAGCACCTTGGCATCGATGCCAAGTCGACGGACCGCTTCCGGCAGGCGATCGTCATGGGTGAACACCACCACCTGGCGCGTCTTCGCCGTGTCCTCGAGAACTCGGGAGAGACCTTCCACCTTGGCTGGGTCCATCGCCTGCACCGGGTCATCGATCACCAAGAAGCGGAATGGACTGTCTGCTCTGGTTGCACGAGGGAGGAAGATCGCGAGCGCCAGCGCGTGGAGCTCACCCTGGCTCATCACCGAGAGTGCGACCGAGTCAACGCCGTCGACAGTCACGTCGAGATCGACCCGACGCTTCGGGCCTGTGCCCTTGAGCTTGATCGGTCCGAGCGCAACGTTGCTGTGCTGACTGAGCTGCTTCCAGATCGCCGCTGCCTGCCGGGCGATCGGCGCGAGGCGCTCGTCGCGCAGCTCGTCGGCAACACCGCGCAGCCAGCCCTCAGCCTTCGTCACTCGCGGCAGCGCCAGCCGTGCGGGCTCGGCGGCGCGAGCGCGCTCCAGCCACGCCGCGACCTCTTCGGCCACTGGCTGCCATACATCTTGGCGTTCAGCGAACGCCGCGGCCGCCGAGGTTCTGAGAGCTTCGATTCCGGCCGTGAGCGCGGGGAAGAGCCTCTCGAAGGAATCCGCTGCTCCGCCGAGATCGGAAGTGTCCACTCCCAGCCACTGCTCCCATCCTCGTCGTGCACCCTCGGCATCAAGCTCGAGGCGAGTCGCCTCCGGCAAAGAGGTGGACGGCAGCTTCTGGAGTGATTCAAGGCGTTGTCGCGCCGAGCGCTCAGACTCCACGGCATGGCGCACGGCGTGCGCGATCCGGTTGAGGCGTTCCACCTCTGCTTCGGTCTGCTCGGCCCACGCCTTGTCGAGCTGACCTTGCCCGCACACTGGACAAGCTTCGTCGCCGGCGTGTTCGTGGTGTGCGAGGGCCTGCTCGAGGAGCTCAGCGAGTCGAGCAGCACCCTCGGCGTCGGTGCCGACGAGTGCCGCTCTCTCGGCAACGGCAGCACGAGCACGTTCGAGTGCGGTGCGCACCATCTCGGGGTCGGGTCCGGTGAGCTGAGTGAAACCACGCAGCAGATCGAGGTCGATCGAAGAACCCGCCACTTCACCCGTGCCCGTCACGACACTTGCGATGCCTTCGAGGTTCCACTTCGTCGTCGACATCGCAGAGCGGCAGCGCTCGGCACGCTCGTCATCGATGTCTTCAAACGTGCGGACCAACACCTTTGCTTCTTCCTTGACCGCATCAATCCTGTTGTCGAGCTGCAGCCGAGCTGACCGCAGCCGAGCGAAGGCGTCGGTCACCTCATCGACGCCCAGGATTCGGACCAGCGCGTCGTAGAGGTGCGCTGGGCCTTCGTCGAGGATCGAGCCAAGCTCGTTGTAGGAGAGGATCGGCCGATAGGCCACGAGGGCGTCACTCCAGGCGAGATCTTCGAGTGCACCCTTGGGCTTGCCGTGGGCTTGCGCGGTCGTGATGGCGTCGTCGAGATCCGCACCGGTCTTCCACTCGCGGACCAAGCTTGTGAGCCCAGCGGAACGATCGATCGAGAACGTCGCCCGAACGGATGATGGATCCGGGTGGTGCAGGTTGCGCCAACCTTCGCGCCAAGACTTCTGTCGACTCGCCCATCGGCGCGAGTCGCCCGTCAGCAGCACCTCGAGTGCCTCGACGAAGCTCGACTTGCCCGAACCGTTGCGGCCGACCACCAACGTCAGCCCTGGCCCAGCAGTCAGCGGCAGCGTCCGGGCCTCCCCAACACCTCGGAAGCCTTCGACGCCGATCGACGCGAGATAGGCGCCCGCCGGTTCCGGCAGCTCCGCATCATGTGGCGCGGGGTCAGTGAGCTGAGGCTGCCGCCCGCCGATCGCCTCCGTGAGCGCGTCGTCGCCTTCGCACGCTGCGAGTACGAGCAGCCCGGTCTCGTCATCGAGATCTGAAGCATCGAGACGGCTTGCCACCGTCGTGAGCAATCGCTCGTCCATCTACCCATCCCCAAGCGTCCCTGCACTGCTGGCTCGGCGCGCAGCAGCCTGACACGAATCGCCCGACGTTAGAAGGGGGTTGGGACAGCGTTATGCGCCCCGGGCAACGAGCTCGGTGTTCGCGAGGAAGTCTTGCGGGATGGGGTGCCGCATCCTCCAGGTGATCGCGATCGGCCGCTCCCCTTCATGCGATACGTAGTCCACGGGCCCGAGAAATAGGTAAGCCTGCGTGGCGCCGTAGCTCGTGACGCGGTGTTCACGGACGAAGAGGAACACCTGGGTGCCCAACGAGGCGTGGTTCAAGTAGCGCTGCCCGGCCTTGGAAGCCAAGGCCGTGTTGTTTTGAGATTCCCAATGGAACAAGCGCGCCGACAACGGATAGTCGCGATACATGGTCGTTGGTGAATAGTGAGCTTCGGTCTTGTGCACGGTTACGAACAACGAGTCGACCTTGTTCACATCGTCGTAGAAGACCCCAGCCTGCATCGAGAACGGCTTCTCGGGCTCTAGCTGACCCAACGCCGCGAGTACCTCCTCGCGCGAGTAGCGACTGTGCACGCCGAGTGGAACATCTGTCAGATCATCAAGAGGTCGCGCAACGTGGCGGGCGCGGTCATCCAGAACGTCGAAGAGTTCCAACAGTTCGCGCTGGATTGCTGGATGGGCCGAGAGCCGCGCCTGCGAATCGCTGAGTGACAGTCCGGCTTTGATGCCCCACAGTGCGAAGCGGAGCATGGCGAGCAAGCGCTGTGCTCGTTGCGTGAGGCGATCAATATCGAGATCAGAACCCTCGGCGACGAAGCGTCGATACGCCGAAAGGCGCTCGGGATCGTCAACGTGCAGCATGCGGCCGACGGCCCGCGCCAAGGCCGACTCGTGCGGCCCTTCTGGGGGGACGTCGTGACCGGCGGCGCGTCGCAACAGGGTCCAGTGTCCGTTCCCGGTATAGATGTCCTCGAGTTCAAACCCGGTCTCCGCGAGAAATGCGGTGAGGGACGTATCCTCGAGTCGACGAAGTTCATCGACAAGCGTCCTGCGCGACGACCGCAGCGAATTCCGAACATTGCTGAGAATGATCTCTTGAGCGATGCGGTCGAGTTCAAGGTTGCAACCCGCTGGCAGGAAGGGAAATCCCTCTTCGATGTTCTGAGCGACCTCTCGGCGCGAACCTCCTGTAAGGGCTCGATACCGAAGATCGAATCGAAACTCGCGGTGCTGCTGACCGATGAAGTCCAGCACCGTCAGGTGAGACTTCCCGGACGCGAGGCGCAAGCCGCGCCCGAGCTGTTGCAGGAACACTGTGGCGCTCTCCGTGGGCCGGAGCATCAAGACCGTGTCAACCGACGGCACATCGACACCCTCGTTCAAGACATCCACGGAGAAGACGATCTGTACATCTCCGGCCTCGAGTGCAGTGAGCGCAGCATCTCGATCATGCTCTGGGGTCTTTCCCGTCACCGCGACTGCATTGAACCCGGCCTCAGTGAATCGAAGCGCCATGTATTCGGCATGCCACACGCTGACGCAAAACCCGAGCGCTCGCATCCGTCCGGGCTCGGCGACGTGTTCGTGGAGTCGATCGAGGACAAGTTGCACTCGGCGGTCATTCCCCGTGTACAGGGCGTCGAGCTGTGCGAGTTCGTACCCGCCCCGCTTCCATTCGACCTGCTGTAGGTCCGTGCCGTCATGGAGCCCGAAGTAGTGGAACGGACTTAGGAGCTGCTGAGCGAGTGCATCCCAGAGGCGCAGCTCCGTCGCGAACCGCTTGCCAAACCACACCGACACGTCGCGACCGTCCATGCGCTCCGGCGTGGCGGTGAGCCCAAGAAGCACCTTCGGCGTGAAGTGGTTGAGCAGTCGCTCGTACGTCGGAGCCGCGGCTCGATGGAACTCGTCGACGATCACCATGCCAAATCGATCTGGGGGGATCGATGCGAGATCGACGTTCGCAAGGGATTGCACCGAGGCGAAGACGTGCTTTCCCTCACTCGGACGTATGCCGCCAACGAACAGTTCCCCGAAGTTCGGATCGCGTAGCACGCCTCGGAACTGTTCAAGACTCTGCTCCAGGATCTCCTTCCGGTGTGCGACGAACAGCAGCGACAAGTCGCCGAATTGTTCACGAAGGCGCCGGTAGTCGAACGCCGCCACCACGGTCTTTCCCGTGCCCGTCGCAGCAACCACCAAGTTGTGCCATCGCCCGTGACGCTCTCGCTCCACGTCAAGTTGCTCGAGAATCTGCTCCTGGAAGGGATACGGGCGGATGTCGAAGAGCACTCTTGGTCCGACGCTCTTGTCGTCACGATTCGCGCCGAGTTCAGCGTCGAGGCGAGCCGCGTCTCGAGCGGGGTCGTATGACTCAAAGTGTGGATCGAGCCAATAGCTCTCGAACGTCGAGCGGAACGTATCGAAGACTGCCGGCGACTCAACCGTGGACAGCCGAACATTCCATTCCAGACCGTCGAGCAACGCGGAACGCGAAAGGTTCGAAGAGCCGACATATGCGGTCGCGAATCCAGTGTCTCTCCTGAACAGCCACGCCTTGGCATGCAACCGTGTCCGTTGATGGTCGTAGGCGATCTTGACCTCAGCGCCCAGCTCGACGAGTAAGTCAACGGCTTTGCGCTGAGTCGCACCGATGTACGTCGTCGTGAGAACGCGTAGTGGCGCGCCTCGCACCGTGAGACGGCGCAGTGGCTCCTTAAGGAGTACGACGCCAGGGAACCGGACGAATGCGCATATGAGGTCGACGCCGTCGGCCGACTCCAGCTCCCGCGCGATCTCCTGCTGGAGACTTGGCTCCTCAGATCCATTCACCATCAATCGATTCGTGCTCAAGGGCGTCAGTGGGCGGACATACCGAGGCTGTTCGGCGAGCTCGTCCTCTGGTGGGAGCACGGCTAGGAGTTGCTCGAGCGGCACAGCGAAACGATCAGATGGTCCACCGATACGCCGACTCAGGAACTCCAAGATTTCGTTGCAGATCGCGACGCGCTCTTCGACTTGGGGGACGGTCCGAAGTGCGGCAGCCAGTTGGCTCGACGCCGCACGGACGAGTGTCGAGACTGCTTCTTCCTCGACAGGATTCTCTCGTTGCACCGTGCGGTCGCCGGCGAGGCTCAGGAGCTGCGCTTCGAGCTGTTCCGTGATGAGGGTCTCGTAGAGTCCTTCAGGAATCGGCTCAGACATCGCTACGGCTCCGGGTGCCCGACATGGATCTCAGTCAGCTCCAGCGCAAGATGCATGAAACCTACGGCACGAGGGACCGAGAGCGCGGGTTAGACGCAACGGTCGCATGGCTTGCCGAGGAGCTCGGCGAGCTCGCTCGGGCCGTGCGTAAGGAGTCGAAGGAAGCTCAACTACACGAGCTTGGTGACGTCCTCGCCTGGGTCGCGTCGCTGGCAAACCAGCTCGAGCTCTCGCTCGATGACGCCGTCGCACGGTACGCCGAGGGTTGTCCCCGCTGTGGATCTTCTCCGTGTTCTTGCGGGTGAGGACGCCATGACGCTTCCGCCGAAATGCACGAGTAGTGCCTGGCCATGACGCATGCATCGGAACCGAACTCCGAGCTCCTCACCCCGGAACGTCTCTGGACGCGAGACGAGGTCCTGGCTCGCCCGAGCCCGGTACCGAACACTGCTGGTGTGTACGCGTGGTGGTTCAAGCAAGTTCCTCCGGGAATTGCCGTCGAACCCTGCCGATCACACGAAGGGCGCACACTCCTCTACATAGGCATCTCACCACGCGCGCCCTATCAGGACGGGCGAGTCAGCTCTCAACACTTGAGGAAACGGCTTCAGTACCACTACCGAGGCAATGCTGCCGGATCAACCCTTCGTCTCACCTTGGGTTGCCTCCTAGCTGATGAACTGGGCATTGAACTTCGTCGGACTGGCAGCGGCCAACGGATGACGTTTGGTACTGGCGAGGAGCGGCTCTCGCAATGGATGGGCGCATCAACTGCCGTGAGCTGGTTCGCAACGTCCGAGCCGTGGATTGTCGAGCACGAACTCATCGCAACGACATATCTGCCACTCAATCTCGATCAGAATGCCGCGCATCCGTTTCACCGAACGTTGAGTGACCTTCGCGCCCGAGCTCGCGCAACAGCTCGACAGCTACCCGTCATCTAGCGCCGGATCCTCGTTGGTCGCGGTATCTGATTTCGACCAGGTGACGATGTCCAAGGCGCGAAGCGGAGTTACCAGCCCCTCAGAGAGCTCGGACCATTGCTCGGCTGAGCGGCGCAGGTCCTGTTGCATGGAAGATACCAATAGACGCATGAACTGAACCCATGATCGATTGCGATCGCGTTCGATAGGTGCGCCCGGCATATCGCGATACACGTGGCGCACCTTTGAGTCGTACAAGGGAATTAGCCCGGGTCGCTTCCGATGCATGACCTTCGAGAGCACCGAACCTCGCACGCCCGAGGTCTCGACCTCAGGGTCATCCAAGACGGCGAATAGCCCTGCCACCTGATCGAGTTCCTCTGCAGATGCATCGGCCAGCTGACGATCAGCTGGCGTCTCCCGCAACATGGCTTCGAGTTGGCCCCGGACCTCTACAAGCGAACGGAAGGCACCGAGTGTTACCGGAGCGTTGAGCAACACAGGCGCGAGGAAATCGCCGTCGGAAAGCATGTTGCTATCGGAGGTTGTCTCAAGTCGGTCGTAATACGGGAAGGCGTACGTCGAGCCGTCTGGAGAGTGCAGGTACTTGCGCACCGTCTCCTTCGCGTCCTCGAAGGCCAACGACAATCCCCCGACGTGAAGCTCACTCATGGAGTCTCCCGTGATCGTGCGATTCGGCGCCAAACATCACCGAATCGACGCGCTACAAATCGCCAGCGATCTGCGCATTGTCGCAGATCGTGGCTCACAGGTATGCCCCAGGCGCGGGGCACTCGGCTTGAACGCCAAGCTCCGTGTCACCATCGCGCAACTGAAAAAGTTCGGCCAACGTCGCCCCGTGCGCCGGCGCCGTCCCTGCGTCGCCGAGCCAATCCTGGGCTTCCTTGCGCTCGAAGCGAGCGAACTCGACGATTGCAAGACAGCGACCCGGGCGCACGACTGCGGGGTGCAGGCGACCGAGCTCGTCGTTCGTCGTGAGGAGGATGATCGTCCGGTTGCCCCGCCCGATGATCCCGTCGCTGACGTTCAGCAGTCGTCCCAGCGCCGGCCCTGAGCGTGCACGGGCGTCGGACCGCAGGTAGTCGTCGGCGTCTTCGGCGATCACGAGGTTCCAATGGTCCTGTTCGCGTAACCGGGGCTCGATGAAGCTGCTCGGGGTCGCCGTGAGGACGTCGTGGAGGTAGTTCGCCTCCAGGAACATCCGCTCCGGATCGGCGATCACGTGCCCGGAGCACCACTCCCGCCATGCTTCGAGCAGCGCGAGCACAGCGGTCGTCTTGCCCGTCCCCGGTGGACCATGCCAGAGGACGAGGCGGGCGGTGCCCGCCGGCGCCTCACTCTTGACAAGCCGTTCCAGCCGGTGACGAACGGCGCTCGGGTAGTTGCACGCGATCTCCGACCAGCTCGGCGCGATCAGCCGGCGGCTGATCGACCGGGATCCGCCCGACCCGTAGCTCCAGATCGAGACGTCGAGCTCCTCGTCGCGAACCTCGCCGACCAGGGACTTGACCGTCTCGCGAACTTGGGTAACCACACTGTCGAGACACTCCAGGCTGTCGGCGCTGACACGCACGCCGGTGGTCCCGAGGAAGCGGTGGATGTGCAGCGTCGCGCCGTCCCTCCTCGCGAGCAGCTCAGAGCCCGACCCCCGCACTACTGCCGTGACCACGAACTCGGGCGGCACAAGGTCGGGCGGTTCGACCGCAGCCGGGATCGTGAGCTGCTCCACGAACGGCTGCTCGCCCCCGAGCACGGTCTCGGCAAATGCGTACCGAGGAGCGTCCATCCCTGTCGCGCGCTCGCCGATGGTGACGATCGGTTCGGTCGATCGGGCGCGAGCTGCCAAAGGTTGCTTCGTCACGTGGTCGTTCCTCCGCTGCTGGTTGAAGCCGGAAAGCTACGGGTGGGGTGGGACACACGCTCGAGCTCGCGACGGCGCATCGCCCTCCGCTGATAGATCCACCACGCCTCGCTGTAGGGCTCGCACAGGTCCTCGTCCCACTCGAGGTGAGACAGCGCGTGACGACTGCTGACCGTCGTAGCCGGGAACGCGGCGCGCAGGGCCGGCAGGCGGTCTTCCTGCGGAAGGTGCTCGGTGTACGCGTGGGCCCAGCGGTAGAGCTGGCTCAGCTTGTCGGCCTCGCGGCGTTCGACCACGATGTCGCGAATGCGGTGTTGCGGCCACATCGTGAGGTCGGCACGCTCGTCCAGCGCCGCGTCGAGGACGTCGGCCGCGGGCCCGCGGTACATGCCGAGCCGGGTGCGGATCGCGCGACGGGCCACCCGGTGCACGAAGCGCAGGTCGTCACGCGCGCCCTTGCGGCGCGTGGACGGCAGGATCGAGCGCTGGATCTCGAGGTGCTTACGGGTGCCGTAGACCTTGCGGTTCGCGGCCCCGCGACGGGTGGTGGGCATGACGACGACCTCCGATGGCGTCGCCAGGACGATCCTGGCGACCTATGAGGTCCGGTGCGGACCAACATCGGTCGTCGAGCATGGGAACCACGTCTTCGTTCGGCCCTGTTCCTGTCGCAAGGCAGTCGATCAGTGTGCACCCGCTGTCAAGCCCCCGCGATGGCCGGCGGCGCCTGCGCATTCGTGCTCACTCCGCTGGCATGAAGCCGATGCCCCGAAAGACGTCCAGAACGGTGAGCATCTGCAAGAGCTCATTGCTCGCGGCTGCATCTGCGAACCCCAACTCGAAGAGCACCTCGTCGAGGAGCCCGTATGAGCGCATCCACTCCTCCCTGATCTCGTCGCGAGGGCGTGGGTCGGGATCGTCGATCAGCTCGCGAAAGAGGGACAGCGCGAACAGCAACGCTCGCATCTGTGCGAAGAAGCCCTCGACCACTTCGGCGCCCTTGTCGATCGACTCGAGCATGCGAGGCAGGTCCAGCTCGCGACCTTCCGCCGCTTCCTGCTCGTAGACCATGTAGAGACCCCATGCGAGGTCGATGGCTCGATCGGGGCCGTAGTCGTCGTCGTCGTGGATCGGGTCGATCATGGGATTCCTCGCGCGGAGAGAGCCCGAGCCTTCGGCTCGGGCAGTCGAATGGGGTCCGGGCGCGGTCAGGCGCCGAAGATGAAGGGGCCGAACAGGATGAAGATCGGGATGATGAAGACCAGCGCCACGATGACGAACGCCAAGGCCAGCAACACCAGCAACATGAGCACGAACGCGCTCCAGATCAGCTGGATCACGACCACATCACGCAGCCAGCGCCAGGGTGCCACCGCCTGACGAAGCGCTGCCGTCGAACGCGGCGACCGGCAAACCCGCGCGGCGATAGCCGCGGCTGCACCCGTCGGCACGCGCCACGATCAGCACGCCCACACCGAGGTCGCGCACCGCCATCGCGCGCCGCAGGAAGATGTGGTCGCCGCTCCCGATCACCAAGCGGTCGTAGCGGCGCGCGACGAGCTCGGCGGGCGCCCCACCCAGCAGGACGGTGTCGGCCGCGTCCTCGCCCCGCACCGCGTGCAGGCTGCAGGTGACGGGCTTGTCGAACCCGATCTGACGGATGATCTCGTGGTCCGCGGCCACCACCACCTGGTCGCCGGGTGACCAACGGGCGAGCTCGAGGTAGTGCACGAGCCCACCTCGGGCCACGTCGTGCTTGCGCTGCTCGCCGAGCAGGTTCTCGAGATCCACCAGGTGCAGCGTGCGGCATCGGTTGGTGTGGTTCTGCATGGCTCCCCCTCTGTCCATGCCGGCCAACGTCGCACGGGGGTGGGACACGGGCGCCGGGCCTAGCGCCCGTGCCACACTTCCGCCTCGCGGGCACGGGTCGTCAGACCAAGACGGCGGGCGGCGATGACCACACCCACAGAGCGCATCCTCAACTTGGCGGCCTACCTCGACCGAGCCGGGCACCGGGGCGTCACCCTCGACGACATCACCCGAGACGTCGCGGGCTACGACCACACCGCCGGCCGGGACGAGACCGGCACGCTCATCGCCGAGGGCAACGAGTGGGAGACGCTGCGCAAGCAGGTACAGCGAGATGTGAAAGACCTGCGTGACGCGTGGGGCATCGACGCGCAGTTCGACGAGGCCGACGCCGTCTATCGACTCCGTCCGCCGTTCTTCACGTCTGAGGAGCGCCGGGCGCTGATCGCCGCGGCGGCCACCGTCGACGTGGAGGGAGTGGAGGACACGCCCGGACACCTCGCCGCCACCGTGGACGACTCGATGGCGCAAGTGGTGCTGCGCGTGCACGAGCTGGTGGCCGACCTGCGCGACGCCATCGGCACTCGCACCGCCGTGCGCTTCGGACACGAAGGGCGACAACGCATCCTCGAGCCGTACGCGCTCGGCATGTGGAGGACGCGGTGGTACGTGGCGGGGTGGGATCCGGAGATGGAGGCGATGCGCCGATATCGCCTCGATCGCATCGAGCACGACGGCCCGCTCGAGCGCGTCGGGGAACCCGGTGCGTTCGAGGTCGCGGACTGGTTCGACCCGAGGCTCGCGTTCGACTTCGACCCGAACATGTGGGGGCGGGACCCACGGGTCCGTGCCCGCGTGCGCGTCGAGCGCGACTGGCTGCCCGAAGTCCTGGCGGAGTTCGGTGCCGAGCTCGACGGGACTGACGATGGTGAGCCCGTCGTCGCGTTCGACGTGCGCCACCACGAATCGACACGGAACCGGCTCCTCTTCTTCCGTGACCACGTCCGGTTGCTCGGCCCGCCCGAGCTCGTGACCGAGATCCGCGCGCATCTGACCGCACTGGCAGGCGGTGAGTGATGGCCGCGCTTGCGAAGGTTCGCCAGTTCGAGACGCTGCGCGCCGTGCTCGGCCTCGTGGAAGAACGCGGCTCTGCGACGCTCGACGAGTGCGCCGAGCTCACCGAGGTTCCCGTCGACGTGCTGCGCGAGGTGCTCGCCGCCGCGTTGTTCGTCGACTACTACACCGCCGACGGCACGCTGGTGAGCGAATCGAGCTGCTTCCTCCTCACCGAGGACGACGTGGTGATGCTGACGCAGCGACACTGGCTGCGGGATCTCGACGCCGCGCCACCCTCGCCGAGCACAGCACTGAGGTTGCTGCTCGCGGGCGTGGCCGTGCAGGCGCTCGTCGACCGGTCGACGCCCCACCTCGACTCCGCAGTCACGAAGCTGCGCGGCGTGGTGGCGTGCGAGCTGCGCGTCCCAGTGGAACCGCCGGCCGCGCTCGCGGCAGTGCGTCAAGCGATCGACGAAGGCCGATCGCTCCTCGTGCGATATCGGTCCGAAGCGGACGACGACGCACGCGACCGAGAGCTGCTTCCCTACCGCGTCTGGTCGCGATGGGGGCACTGGTATCTCACCGCCCGCGACGCGACGGAAGAGACCAGCAAGCAGTTCCGCCTCGACCGGATGCTGAGCGCCGAGGTGGGGACGACATCCTTCGAACCACCCACCGACGTCGAGGTGCCGACCTGGTTCGACCTGAGCGAGAACGACCGCACCGTGCGCATCCGCATCGGAGAGAACGACCTCGAGAGCTTGCCGGCGCCCCACGAGCTCGGCGAGCCGTCGCCGGTCGGTGATGGGCAGATCGAGCTCGACGTGACGGTTGCGGGCGATCGACGGCTCGATCACCTGCTCGTGTCACTGCCAACCGGCGCCGAGGTTGTCTCACCCGAGGAGTACAAGGTGCGGCGGCGCAACCATGCGCGCGAGCTGCTCGCACGCTACTGACCGTTACTCACACTCAAGGACTGAGAGCGCGATGCACACGTTTCTTTGCACCTGGAACCCAGACCTGTGGGAATGGCCAGACAACGAGCTCCGAGCCGAGATTGCCCAAACTGAGCGTGGCGCTCTAGTGGCTCGCCGATGGTCCGTCGGCAACCGGACCCACGGCATTGAGGCTGGCGATCGGGTGTTCTTGCTCCGTCAACACCGTGATCGCGGAATCGTCGCGGCGGGCGAATTCACGACTGAAGTCTTTCAAGATCCCCATTGGGACGAGACGGGTCGTGAGGCGAATTACGCCCGCGTTGCCTGGGACACCGTCCTTGCCTACGACGATCGGCTGCCAGTTGAGGTGCTCAAGGCTCAGGTGAAGGGCGTGCCATGGGACCGCCTCCAAGCTTCCGGCGTCGAAGTACCCAAGTCCGCGATCCCTGCATTGGAAGACCTTTGGGAGACGCATCTCCTGCAATGCGGACGCTTGCTTCCTTTCTCACCCAATGAAGTCCATCGTTCAGAGACGGTCGTTGAGGGGGCAGTGTCTCGAGTGCTCGTAAATCGATATGAAAGAGATCCGCGCGCGCGTGAGCAGTGCTTGGCGCACTGGGGACGAACCTGCGTCGTCTGCGGGTTCGATTTCGGCGAGGTCTACGGGGCGCTGGGCATCGACTTCATTCACGTTCATCACACTCGAGAGATCTCCACTCTTGGCGGTCGGTACAAGGTTGATCCTGTCAAGGATCTGCGCCCTGTGTGTCCGAATTGCCACGCGATGCTCCACGCGCAGCGGCCGGCACTCGACGTCAAGGAATTGAAGAAGTTGTTGAAGACCGGGACCGCGCGTACGCGCTGATCATGAGGATTCGTATACATCGCGGCGCCCACGAGATCGGCGGGAACTGCATCGAGGTTGCCGCGGATGATGGACGACGGCTCGTCCTGGACGTCGGTCGACCGCTTTCCGCGGGCTGGGACGAGGTTGTCGGCCTCCCCGAGGTGAGCGGCTTCGCCACGCCCGACCCTTCACTGCTCGGGGTGGTCATCTCACATCCGCACCTGGATCACTACGGCTTGGTCAGCCAGGTTGCCGAGAAGGTCCCGATCTACATCGGCAAGGAGGCGGCCGCTCTGCTCAACGCCGCTCGCTTCTTCAGCCCGGTCAGTGGCGGCTTCGATCCGGTCGGTCATCTGCAGCACGCTCAGGAGCTCACCGTCGGCCCGTTCACGATCACGCCGCACCTCAACGACCACTCTGCCTATGACGCGTACTCGCTGCTTATCGAAGCCGACGGGCGGCGGCTCTTCTACACGGGTGACATCCGCGCGCACGGCCGCAAGCACAAGATGTTCAAGGCCCTCGTGAAGCGACCGCCAGCGGACGTAAACGTGCTGATGATGGAAGGCACCCACGTGCGCGTCGGGGGCGCCCACGACGAAGCAACCTTCGAGACCGAGTCGAAGCTCGAAAAGCGATTCGTGAAGTTGGCGAAGGAGACCGAGGGCGCGATCGTCACCTTCGGTTCGATGCAGAACATCGATCGCCTCGTGACGGTGTATCGAGCCGCGAAGCGGTCTGGTCGCGTCCTCATCATGGACCTGTACGGAGCAACAGTCGCCGCAGCGACCCGATCATCGATCCCACAGCCTGGGTTCAAGGGTCTGCGGGTGTACGTGCCACTTCTGCAACGCATCAAGGTGAAGGAAGCGGCGGAGTTCTGGCGGGTGCAGGACATCGCGTCGTGCCGCGTGTTTCCAGAGGAGCTCGCCGCGGATCCTGGCCGGTTCGTCTTCCACGTCCCGTCATCCACGGCTCGTGAGCTCCTCAAGAGCGAGGTCTTGGACGCCTCCGGCGTCGCGGTGTGGTCGCTGTGGGAGGGCTACCGATCTACGCCGTCGGGAAAGGCGCTCGAGAAGCTGCTCGCCGACAAGGGCGTCGAACTCGTCTCGCTCCACACCTCGGGGCACGCTTCGGTGCCCGACCTCAAGAAGCTCGTCGAGGCGCTCGACCCGGACCGCGTGGTGCCGATCCATTCCGAGGCCACCGACCGGTTCGCCGAGCTCTTCCCCCGAGTCGAGCCGCACACAGACCGCGCCTGGTGGGCGGTCTGAGGAGGCCGTGTCCCACCCCCTTGTCATCCTGGGGTGAACCAACACGAGGAGACTTCACATGGCGCCTTCACCCGAGATCACCGATCACCCCGCCCACATCTGGTTCCTGCTCGATCGCTCGGGGTCGATGAGCTCGCTCTACCAGGACGTGGTGCTGGGCCTCCAGGAGTTCGTGCGCGAGCAGCGCATCGCTGATCCCCGAGCCCGCATGACGCTGGTGCAGTTCGACAGCGAGGACACCCACGACGTGATCCTCGACGGCATGACCCTGTCCGAGGTGGACGAGGCCCGAGCGACCAAGCGGTTCGAGCCGCGGGCGGCGACACCGCTCTACGACGCGATCGCGGCGCTGATCGGTCGGGCCGACAAGCACATCGCCAACGGCGGTGACGATGCTGATCAGCTCGTGGTGATCTTCACCGATGGCATGGAGAACGCCAGCACCGACTGCAACCGAGCCAAGGCGTTCGAGCTCATCAAGGAGCGTCGTGGGCGAGGCTGGGCGTTCGCGTTCCTCGGCGCGAACCAGGACGCCTTCGAAGCGGGTGAGGCCATCGGCATCGCGCCGGCCAACCGGATGGGGTGGGAAGCGACGGGTCCCGGAGCGCGGGCGACGCTCGGCTTCGCCAGCCGGAAGTCCGCCGAGCAGCTTCGCCGAACCCGTTCCGAGCGCCGGGAGAAGCGAGACGACTTCTTGGAGGACGACTGAGCCGCCATGATCGAGCGAGCAGGATCACGGAGGTGACCTCGCCGCCACGAGATCTGTCGACGCCGGTGTTGGACCGCGCCGCGGGAGCACTGCTCGGACTGGCCACCGGGGACGCGCTCGGCGCCGGGTACGAGTTTCGCGCACCCCTGACCGGCGACGCCGAGATGATCGGTGGTGGGCTCGGCAACTGGGCCCCAGGCGAGTGGACCGACGACACCCAGATGGCGCTGTGCATCGCCGAGGTGGCCGCGACCGGTGAGCTCGATCCGTTGTCCGTGGCGGAGCGGTTCCTCGGCTGGTTCGGCGACGCGCCGAAAGATGTCGGCATCCAGACGAGTGAGGTGCTGCGCAGCTCCTCGTCAGCCCTCGACGTGCCGCTCCGGGCCGCGGCCCGATTCGCGGCTCGACCCGATGCCTCGGCCGGGAACGGCAGCCTCATGAGGACCTCACCCGTAGCACTCGCCCACCTCGGGGATGACGATGCGATCGTGCGCGCGGCGCACGAGATCTCGGCGCTCACGCACGCCGATCCGCTCGCGGGTGAGGCATGCGCGATCTGGTGCATCGCGATCGCCCGCGCCGTGCGCGGCTCGAACTTCGACGGTGTCTGGGAGGGTGTCGACATGCTCCCTGCATCGGCGCAGCGGCGGTGGGCGCAGTGGCTGCACGAGGCAGAGACGAAGCCGCCGGCATCGTTCACGCCCAACGGGTTCGTGGTGAGCGCGCTGCAAGCGGCATGGTCCGCGATTCGTCAGACCCCGGTGCCGACGGACGTGCCGTGCCTTCACCTCCAGCACGCACTGCACGCTGCGGTCCGGATCGGCCACGACACCGACACGGTTGCGGCCATCGCCGGGGCGCTGCTCGGCGCGCGGTGGGGTTCGACCGCGATACCGCTGCGCTGGCGGGCGCTGTTGCACGGCTGGCCCGGGTACCGGGCCAAGGACCTCGTTCGGCTCGCCGTGCTGACCGCCCGTGGCGGCGCGACTGACGAGCTCGGCTGGCCGGCCGCCGAGGACGTCACCAACTGGTACACCAGCAACTACCCGATCGAGCCCTTCGTGGTGCAGCTGGTCGACGACCCCGGCGTGGTCCTCGGCAACGCTGCGTCCGCAGTGACGGCAGAAGCCGACGTCGTCCTCAGCCTGTGCCGGATGGGCACGAGACCGTCACCAGGGGCCAGCGAGGCGCACGAGCTGATGGTCGTCGACTCTCCCGATGTCCGCCACAACGCCAACCTCGACTTCGTGCTGGGCGACACGGCCGACGCGATCGTGCGCTGGCGCGACGAGGGCAAGACGGTGTTCCTCCACTGCGCGGCGGGTGTCAGTCGCACCTCGGCGTTCGCGGCGGCCTATCTCTCAAAGCGCCTCGGCATCAGTGGACTGAGTGCTCTTGAGCGGGTCACAGCGTGCCATCCAATCGCGGACCCCAACCCCGGGTTCCTTGCCGCGCTTGCGAGGATCCCGCGTCAGGAGGATCGGCGGCCTGCATGGTCAGATCGCGAGCACCCGCCGTAAGCCGTCCCAACGGTCTTCCTGTGGTGGTCGTCCGCGCGGATCCGCGATGCACAGCTCCTCGCAGGTCCAGCCCATCTTTCCGAAGTTGCAGGCGTAGCAACAGCAAACGAGGTTCTCGAGGTCTTCGGCGCCGCCGAGGAACTGGGGTTCGACGTGGTCGGCCACTGCACGGGTGATCAACAGCGCCGCGTGTCGTTCCTTGTCGGTTCTTGCCCAGAGCGTTGTGTTCGGCAAGAGACCGACGAGCTTCTTCAATGCGTCAGGATCGACGGCGCGAATGCCGCAGTACCTGCAATGCCAGCCGTCACGCTCGAAGACAGCTCGGCTCAATCGTCTAGGAACCGCCCTCCTATTGCCGCCAGCCGGACGGGCGCCGAGCTCGCGCCGAAGCTCGTGACCTCGCTCATCCTTCAATCGCCAGAAGTCGCGGAGCACGGCGTCGCCTTCGATCGCACGGATCTGCTGCTCCGCGGCAGGCACGTCGCCTTGGACCAAGAGCGTCGCGGCGACGTCAAAGCGGTCGAGCGCCGCGTCGATCTCAGGAATGAGCGGCTGAAGGCACTCTTGATGCTCAAACGGCGGTCGGTTCACGCGGCCACGATCGAGACCGGCAGGCTTCGCGGTCCGTTGGCCCAGAAGACTGGGACCGGTTCGCGCTGGTACCCGTCGGCGAGCTGTGCGGCAGTCACGCGCTTGAGGAACACCTCGAGCGCGACCCGTCCCTCGAGTCGGGCGAGCGAGGCACCCGGGCAGACATGCGGCCCGCCGCCGAAGGCGAGATGGTCCCGCGGGTTCGGGCGGTCGAGGCGGAACGCGTCCGCATCCTCATATATGTGCGCGTCACGGTTCGCCGATGCGAGGCCGAAGCCGACTTTCGCTCCCGCCGGTATCGAAACACCGCTCATCGTTGCGCCGTGCGGGCAGTCGCGCATCAGGACGTGGATCGGTGGGTCGTGGCGCAGCGATTCCTCCACCACAAGTGCGATCGCGTCATCGCTCGCGCGCAGATGCATCAGCAGGGCGGGGTCGGCGCAGACCGTCTCGAGCATGTTGGCGATCAGGTGCCGGGTCGTCTCGTTGCCCGAGATGAGCAAGAACGCGAGCTGGGTGCGCATCTCGAGGTCGCTGAGGCGCTGGCCGTCGATCTCGGTGTGCAGCAGCCGGGTGACGAAGTCGTCGGGCGGGTCGGCCGCGGCCCGACGCTCGGCGATCATCTGGTCGATGTAGGCGATGAACTCCGGCGCCACGCCGGCCAGGCCCTCGCCGTCGACGCCATCCTCTCTTCTGTTCTTGGTGGCGTAGGTGCTCTGCACCACGAGGTCGGACCACTCGGCGAAGCGGTGGTGATCGGCGGGGTCGGCGCCGAGGAGGTGCGCGATCACCGACGCCGGGATCGGCGTGACGTACTCGGCCACCAGGTCGCCGCCGCCCCGCTCGAGCAGGCCGTCGAGCAGACGGTGGCACAGCTCGCGGGCAAACGGCTCGACCCGGCCGATGCGGTGCTGGGCGATCGCCGAGTTGATGATGCGACGGACCTGTCCGTGCCGCGGCTCGGGGATCTCGCTGATCAGCTGCTCCTCGGGCGGCACCACCACCCCGGGCTCGCGGAAGCTGGCCTGGAAGGCGTGGACGTCCTTGGTCGCCGCGAGCACGTCGGCATGACGGGCCAGGAACCACGCACCCGAACTCGTCTGAGAGACAGGACACTCGACGCGCAGCCGAGCCAGCGTCTCGTACGGGACGCCAGCGGAGTTGTCGAGCGGATCCGTGGCGGTCATGCAGGCTGCATGGTGGCACGTAGCCAGCTCCATGAGCTGGCCTGCGCCTCGTGGAAGAGGACGGCACGCAGGCGGAGGCGCAGACACGACTCCTAGTCCAGGCGACCTTCGTCAGGTGATCTTGGTCGCGCGATCATCGCGCGCGCTCGGCAGGATCTCAGAAATATCTCATGTATCCGACGCGCGGCGGTACACGTGTACCGCGCAGTTTGGAATCTCTGGGTCATGAACGATCCGAATCGCGCCGGGGACGTCTTGATTCTGGAAAGCTCGAGATGCGAGCCGTCATCCCAACCAGGCGCGGGCGGCGTCACAGCCCCGGTGTACAACTGGGGAGTGGGACCCGACCGTTCGACCGAGCCGCCGAGGTGCCCCGGGTGCGGCGCCCCGGGCATCCCGATCCTCTACGGGATGCCCGATCCCGAGCTCATCGAGGCATCCGAACGCGGTGACGCCGCGATCGGCGGATGCGTCATCGATGCCAGGAATCCGACGCACCAGTGCTCCCGGTGCGAGACCAGCTGGATCGAGGAGTCCGCCGACAACGCTGGCGGATGATGACGCACCTCACCGGCCAGCATGGCGGTGATCGGAACGTCACGCGCCCGCGTTGGTCGTGATCCGCTCGGGCGTCACCAGGACCGCGGCGCGTCGTTCGGTGGCCATCACCCGGTCGTACTCGTCCCAATCGTCGTGGGTGCCGCCCGCGGCGCTGAACACGTCGCGCAGCAGCTGCGGCAGTCGATCCGGTGCGAAGCCGTCGGCCGGGTCGTCGGGGCCGACGATGGTCGTGGCACCTTCGACCGCGACCCACTCCCACCCCGCGCGGAAGACGACCGTGGCGTGGGGGAAGCGACGCAGGTTGGCAAGCTTCGCGGTACCGGCCGCGGCGACCGCGGCGACGACGTCACCGTCGCCGAGCGGGTTGGCCAGCACGCCCGCGTTCACCACGGACGCCTGCACGGTGCGATCGGCACGGGTCGTCGCGAGCACGACCAGGCCGTGATCGGCCGCGCCGAGACTGCGTACCAGTTCGAGATCAGCCATGTACCGATCTTGACACGCGACCTCGCGCTCAGAGGCTGCGCTCCACGAGCCGCTCGCCGTCGGCCGCGACGAGCACCGTCGGAACGGACGCGAACCCCAACGACGCGAGCACGAAGTCGGTCGTCAGGCGATGCCACTGCCGCGCCCGGCGCAGCATCGCGTGGCCCGACCCGCGCAGCGCGACGTACCAGATCCGTTCCGCGACGGTCGACGCCTCGCGCGCGAACTCGAGCGATCGTTGCGGGCTCGTGCGGCGGTCGGTCGAGCCGTGCACGACGAGCACCCGGCACCCGCCGAGCTGGCTGACCGGCTCGCCCGCCGGGACCCACGGGGCGAGCCCGACGAGCGTCCGGGCCGAGCCGCCCGCTGATCGCATCGCGGCCCGGCCCCCCATCGAGTGCCCGACGAGCACCACCGGGACGTCGCCGTGGCGGGCGTGGATCTCGTCGAGCGCGTGGCGCACATCGGCGAGCGGCGACATCTCGTCGCCGTTCCAGCCGCGTACCCGGTAGCGCAACCGCCACACGGCGAGTCCGTGCCTGCGGCCGCGTCGGCGCAGGCTCCACGCGAACGGCAGCATCCGCACCGCGGGGGTGGCGCTGGCTCGGGTTGGCCGCAGGCTCACCTCGGTACCCCCGTGCAGCACGAGCGCGGCGGCGCGCGCGGCGCGGGCCGAACGTCGCGGTCGATGCAGGGTCGGGCCGGTGCGGATGGCCACGGCCGACGGTAGCCCGACCCCGGTACGGTGCCGCGATGTCCCTGGCGGTACTCGACTGGCGGCGGCGGGCTGTTCCTGCCCATGAAGGACCGCAACCCGCAGACCTACGGCGGCGGTCGCTACGTGCTCGACACCGTGAAGGGCGCCGACCTCGGTGGCGACGACGGCCGGCTCGTCGTCGACCTCAACTTCGCGTACAACCCGTCGTGCGCGTACGACCCGGCGTGGGCCTGCCCGCTCGCGCCGCCGGGCAACACGCTGGCCGCCGAGGTGCCGGTCGGCGAGCTGGTCAGCTCAGCGCACTGAGCGTCTCGGGGGACACGCGTCGGTCACACGACGCGCAGGATGACCGACATCAGGGTGATCGTCGCGAGGAAGTCACGCAGACTCACACGCCGCGCCGTCGCCGTTGCCGTCGAGGTTGTGCGGGTCGTCGCCGACGATCGTGATCGGCCGGCCGATGTCGTCGCAGTCGAGGTCGGGTGGGACGGGTGGGACACACGCGCCCTCGTAGTCGTCGAGGCAGCCGCCCACCGCGCTGCGCGGCTGCCCGCCCGACGTCGGGCACCGGGACCACAACCCCAGCTCGGCCTTCCGCGCTTCGCGCGCGAGGCGCACGAACTCTTCGGCATGCTCGACGTTCGGTGGGACGGTCTCGACGTACGCGTAGCCCTCGCCGATGATCTCGGCGTTGACGAACAGGCCGTCGCGTTCGCGAAAGACGTACGCGAGCAGACGGTCGTACTGGTCGCGGCGATCGACGTCGAACTCGAGCTGGAGCTCTTCTCCCGGCGACAGCAACGACTCCACGAACCGGGTCGCCCGGTGCCCGAAGCACTCGTCGCCGAAGTCGGGGTGCTGGGTCTCGGGCGTGTTGATCCCGATCAGCCGAACCCGCTCGCCGTCGTCGAGGGCCAGGGTGTCGCCGTCGACCACGTAGTCCAAGGTGACCCGCTCGACCCGCGCGGACGCGTGGTCACGATCGTTCGGCGTCGCATCACCACAGCCGGCGAGCGCGAGCAGCCCCGCGAGCGCGAGCAGCGCCGCGAGCGTCGGACCGGCACGCATGTCTCAGGATTCTCGGCACGCTGAGGGAGACATAGACACCCTCAACGTGCCGAAAAACCTTGGGGTTGAGGTGCCCTCGGCCTAGTAGCCGTCGGAGACGTGGACCTCGACGAGGCGGAGGCGCCGGTTCTTCGGGTTGGTGCGCAGGCGCATGCCGCTCGAGCGCCACTGCTCTGCGTGCTTCGTGCACAGCATCTGGCGCTGTTGGGTGTCCAGGTCGTAGGAGCCCTTGTTCGAGCAACGCTCGATGTCGCAGGTCTTTGCCATCAGTCGCACCATCTCATAGAAGGAGAGTAATTCCCAATCGGCGGTGTGGAGATGCCGTGCAGAGGGCCGGAGGTCACCGCACTCGGGGCGGCGGGCTGCTCCCGACCGGCACCGTGGCAGGGACGACCCGGCCGTTGCGGATGTCGGCCCAGGAGACGAGCCGGTCGCCGCCTTCATCCCACAGCTTCAGGCGCACCGCCCGCAGGCCGCGCCACAGCGACACCTTCGGCACGCGGGCGAACACCGGGGTGTCGTCGTGGGCCCGGGGAAGGTTGTAGTTGGGGATCTTCGGGTTCAGGTGGTGCACGTGGTGGAACCCGATGTTCCCGGTGAAGAACTGGAGCACCTTCGGCAGCTTCAGGTACGAGCTGCCGCGCAGCGCGGCGTCGGCGTAGTTCCAGTCTTCGGAGCGCTCCCAGTAGGTCTCGTCGAACTGGTGCTGCACGAGGAAGAGCCAGATCCCGGCGCCCCCGGCGAGCGGGACGAGCGGCGCCTCGACGAGGAGGAACTCCTTCCAGCCGAGCAGCCAGCACAGCAGACCGAGGCTCACGATGATGGCGAGGTTCGTTCGCCACACGCTGCGCTTGATCGCGGGACGGGCGGTCTTGTCGGCGAAGCGGGGCATGGCGAGCATCGCCCACACCGGTCCGATCCCGAACATCACGAACGGGTTGCGGAAGAACCGATACCAGAAGCGGGCGCCGAGGGGCTGCGCTTGGTACTCGGCCACGGTGAGGGTGGGCACGTCGCCGACACCACGGCGGTCGAGGTTTCCAGCCGTGGCGTGGTGATGCAGGTGCTCGTGCCGCCAGCGGTTGAACGGCGTGAAGCTGATCAGCGCGAGCGCGGAGCCGAGCCACGCGTTGGCGCGCGGCCACGGCAGCAACGACCCGTGCGCGCAGTCATGAAAGAGGATGTAGGTGCGCAGCAGGAAGCCAGCGGTCGGAAGCGCAAGCGCCAGCGTGAGCAAGTAGGACACGTCGAGCGCGAAGTACATGAGTGCCCAGCACCCGATGAACGGCACGACCGAGGTGAGCAGCGAGAACGCGGTGCGCCAGAGCGACGGCCGCGCGTAGCGGCTCACCGTGTGGTGCCAGGCGTCCTCGTCGAGCAAGAGATCCTCGGCGCCAGACGCGGCACGCGGGCGTTCAGTCAGAAGGGCAGTCAATGGCCATCCTCAAGAGGGCTGAATCAGGAGAGCCGTTGACTCCGTGTGGATCCCCGCACGGAAGCGTCGCGCTCTGCTGGTGCGAACGTCCCCACCGTACACCGGCGGTCTCGAAAAGTGACGAACGCTACGAAGGAAATCGACCCTTTTCCACAGGTTCTGTAGGCCGTTTCTCGAAGACCAGCCGGAAGTGGTCGAGCAGCTCCCGCTCGAAGCAGACGCTGTTGGGGCTGACGCCAGAGGTGAAGGCGAGGCGGAAGTCGGCGCTGGTGAGCCAGCGGGGCACCAACCTGAGCTTGAAGAGCAGCTTTCGCAAGGACGGCTCGCCGAAGCGCTGGCGCCACTGCTTGATCGTCTCGATGTAGTCGAGCCGGCCACTGGTGGTGGCGACGAGCTCGAAGTCGTGATCGGCGGCCTTGATGACCTGCTCAGACCCGAACGGGAGGCACGAGCCCGGGAACTGCCGGCCGAGCAGCGCCAGGTACCAGGCGTCGGACTCCCGCGGGGCGTCGATGTCGACCTGGTCGAGCGGGATCATGTTGGCACCGAAGACCATCGTCTGGAGGTAGAAGCGGCCGCCGTCGGGCAGCATGCTGGCGACGTTGGTGAAGAGGTCACGGTAGATGTCGTCCTGCTGCCCGTCGGCCTGCTCCTCGGGCGAGCAGAAGTGCTCGAACGCTCCGAGGCTCACGACCGCGTCGAAGGGGCCGAAGGTGTCGCGGTCGACGGTGCGGGCGTCCATCAGGTGGACGTCGAGTCCGTGACGACGACACGCGTCACGCTGCGCAGTAGAGAGGGTGACGCCGACGCCGGTGCCGCCCTTGCGGCGCACGAAGTCGAGCATCGGGCCCCACCCGCAGCCGAGGTCGAGCACCCGACGGTCCGGGCCGATGCCGACCGACTCGGCGACGTAGTCGTGCTTGCGGGCTTGGGCCTCCTCGAGCGTCATCGAGAAGTCGCCGTCGTACTTGGCGCCGCTGAAGTCGGCCATCTCGCCCAGGCTCAGGCGGAACAGCCGGTCGATCAGCGAGTACGTGAACTCGAGGTCCTTCTGGTCGGCCACGCGCTCAACTTACCCAGATGGCCGCCACCTAGCGCGGTGAGCGGCCGCGGCAGCACCAGTAGAAGAGGTCTTAGGACGCGCCGTCGACGGTGATCTCGATGGCGGTGCCCCGGCCGTTCTTCGCCCGCTTGCCAAGGTTGAGGACGCGATGGGCGTCAGCCGCGGCTCGCAGCTCCCAGGCGCGCTCGTCGCGACCGGGCAGGTTGCGGTCAGGTGTCGACGGGACGGATGCCTCCACGTGGAGGGTCGCGCCAGGGCGGACCACGAAGTCGACGCTGCGCTCGGCGGTGGGACCGCTCAGCAAGCTGCCGTTCTCATCACGCACAGACAGACGATGACGGTTCATGTGCGGTGGTGCATCGATCGCGAAGCGTACCTTCACATCTTCGAGCATCGAACCAGCGTAGACGACTGCGCGCGTCGTTGTTGCAGCGAAGCACGTCGGCGTGAACGTTGCGTGCCGAGTCGGTGACAACGGTGTGGTATCGTGGATCCGTTCTCGATGTTGCTCGTGTGGATGCGCGCGCATCGAGCCCGCAACGGGCTGTGTCGTTTCTCGCAACTCGACTCCCGCAATCTCGGTTGCTCGAGTCAGCGTCTCGGGGATCGCTGCTTCGCCCCTGTGAGACCTGACATCCGTCGCCACTGAGCGACCACAACCGAATCGAGTCAACACCAAGTGTCTGTGACCTTTGCCGACCTCGGCACTCCACCTGATCTCGTCGCGGCGTTGTCCGCGCGCGGGATCCATCAACCCTTCTCCATCCAGTCCCTCGCCATCGCGGACGGCATCGCCGGACGCGACGTGTCGGCGAAAGCGCCGACGGGCTCGGGCAAGACGATCGCGTTCGGCGTTCCGCTCGTGACGCGTGTGCGGCGCGCGGAGCCGCGCAGGCCGCGTGCCCTCGTGCTCGTGCCCACCCGCGAGCTGGCTGCGCAGGTGCGCGACGAGCTCGAGTGGCTCGGCCGCCCTCGCAAGCTGCGGGTTGCCGCCGTCTACGGCGGGATGGGCTTCGACACCCAGCGCAAGGCGCTGCGGCGCGGCGTCGACATCCTCGTCGCCTGCCCCGGCCGCCTGGCCGACCTGATCGAGCGGCGTGACGTGAGCCTCGGCCGCGTCGAGATCGTCGTGCTCGACGAAGCCGATCGCATGGGCGACATGGGGTTTCTCCCCGCCGTGAAGGCGCTCCTCGACCAGACGCCGAAGACCCGCCAGACGTTGCTGTTCTCGGCCACGCTCGACGGCGACATCGCCACGTTGCTGAAGCGCTACCAGCGCGATCCGGTGCGGCACGAGGTCGACCCGCCGGCCCGCAAGAAGGCCCGCGTCAACCATCTCTTCTGGGCGACGGAGCGAAGCGAGCGCGTGCGAATCTGCGCCGACGTGGTGCAGCTCGCCGGGCCAACGATCGTGTTCTGCCGCACCAAGCACGGCACCGACGCGCTGGCCAAGAAGCTGGCCCGCACTGGGGTGCGTGCCGCGGCCATCCACGGCAACCGATCGCAGAACCAGCGCGAGCGCGCGCTGGCCGCGTTCTCCGGCGGTGACGTGGATGCCCTCGTGGCCACCGATGTCGCCGCCCGCGGGCTGCACATCGACGACGTCGCGTGCGTCGTGCACTTCGATCCCGCTCCGGACATCACCGACTACACCCACCGCTCCGGCCGCACCGCACGCGCCGGCGCCGCGGGGACGGTCGTCTCATTCGTCTCGTCAGACCAGAAGCGAGACGTGGCCCGGCTCCAGCAACGCCTGGGGCTCCCGCCACGCCTGACGAGGCCAGACCGCGGTGCGCTCACTAGCGTGAGCGTCACCGGGGACACACCCCCGCCGAAGCCTTCGGGCACGAACGGGAAGCACACAACACCAACAAGGAGCACCATGGCTACAGGAACCGTCAAGTGGTTCAACAGCGAGAAGGGCTTCGGCTTCATCTCGCGCGAAGGCGCCGACGATGTGTTCGTCCACTTCTCGGCGATCCAGGGCGACGGCTACAAGTCGCTCGACGAAGGTCAGAAGGTCGAGTTCGACGTCGGCCCCGGCCGTAAGGGCGAAGAGGCCACGAACGTCCGCGTCATCGGTTAGTCACTCCGGTCGATCGGAGGACGCGCCGAGTCAGGCGCGTCCTCCGTCACCGGTCCCTCCGCCAGCGGCGTGCGTCAACGTCACTCCGGCCCATGCTGGCTGTCACCGCGGCCAAGCGCCACGAGGTCGTCGTGCCGTGTCGGATCTAGCGAACGCGCTCGACCGAGAGCGAGCGTTCCCTGGCCAGTAGAACGGGGTTCGACCGCGGTGCCGCGGTGCGTCGTGGTCACGGCGTGGGCTGACCCGCCGATTCGAGCTCCCGGTGGCGGTCGTAGGCCCAGCCCGGTCCGTGCACGACGTATGAGAGTCGCTCGCGCCAG
>VGBR01000015.1 GCA_016870355.1 Actinomycetota bacterium
CTTTGCCCTCCCGGGAGGCCGCAAACGTCAGCTCGACGCACTCGTGGACGGTTGGCTAGATGAACCCTTGCTTGGGAAGGGACTCGGTGCCGTGGCGAGGGTCATCCGCTCGAACAGCCAACCATGGGCGTACGAGCTCGCTTACGCATCGTTGTTGTTCGCAACTGGAGTCGTTGGGATTGCACTCTTCTTGTATGGCTTGTCGTGGATAATTCGCAGCTCGCGCACAATGATCCGTGAGCGAAATGAACGGGTAGAAGTTCTGCTCAGCCTCTTGATCGGAACTCTTGGCATCATCGTGGCGAGCGCGACCAATCCCTACATCACCAAGTTCGACGCTCTATGGACGATCTTCGTTCCGATCGCATTCATCAATCACTGGTTGCGGACACGCACGGACCAACTTGCTCCCGGTGTCATGTCCGCGAGGGGCGCAACAGCCACCAGAGACTGAGCGTCATCCCAAGCGCGCAAGCGAGCGCGACGTTGCGCGCCGTAGCGGGCTGACTCGGTCCATCTGGGATCTCTGCCCGCGTCACGTTTGATCGCCCCTCGAACCGATCAACGAGCGCGGCAGCGTACGCATTCGCAGCTCGTGCTGCAGAATTCGCCTGATTGAGCTCGACCGCGAACCGCAGCGTCTGCCGACCTTCCATCGTGACCAACACGCGCTCCCGATCAACGCGAGGAACGACGTCGCGCTGGAAGTCGCGCGATCTCGCCACAGCGATAGCTGCTTCCAGGGAGCTGCCTCGAACCCTGACGTCCGCAGTCGCAGTAAAACGCTCAGATTGCGCGAGCGAAAGAGCAAGGGCAAGAGCACCCAACGTGATCACAGATCCCGCAATAACCTTCCAGCCATGGCGGATCAGGCGCACGTAGTCGCTCAGCGCAGGCCCAGGCCCCAGCGCGCGTGCTGACACAGCGCGGACTCTACCGAATCACACCCATGGACTCAGTGTGTTGCAGTCACACCGTCGATCGATACGGCAAGATACGCAGTTGATGAGCGAGCACCGAGTCGTTCCGAGAGCACTCTCGACCACTCACGAGCATCTCCTTGCCGTGATAGCAACAGAGGCACTAAGCGCCGGCCATTCGCATTTCAACTTGTTAGACGCCGGATGCGGCAATGGACAACTCATCTCGTATCTATTGGAGAACATCCCGGTGACAAGTGGATCAGCCGTCGATGTTTCCGGCTTCGATGTTCTCGACGACGGCGTTCAACGACAAGGGTTCCTAGACGCGGCCCGCGCGACGTTGAGCGGCAGTCATCCCGAGATCGATTGGCAGGAACACGTGCTCGCCGCAGCAACAAGCGAACCCTGGCCCTTTCCAAAGCAATCGTTCGACATCGTTGTGTCCAATCAGGTTTGTGAGCACGTAGCCGATCTGAACGAGTTCTTCTCGGAGAATGCCCGTGTTCTGCGCAATGACGGGGTTGCCATTCATCTCTTCCCGCTGCGGGACTACTTGCTCGAAGGTCACCTACTCCTACCCCTGGTACACCGGATCGCGAGTCATGACCTGCGGAGAGATTTCATTGCATTCCTCAGCAAGCATGGAGTGGGTAAATACCGTGACCGTTCCCAAGCGCTCGAGACCTACGCCGAACAACATGCCGACTACCTTCAGGGTCTCACCCACTACCGTTCATGGTCCGAGGTTGCTGAGGCTGCAAAGAGCGCTGGGCTGCGGGCTTCGTACCGTTACACACCGGAGTACTACTGGCGTCGATTGGCGCGCGTACGGGGACGGGACTACCCGTACATCTTGCGCACACAGGGTCGTGCGCTCTCGGACGCGATCTGGTTCCGACTCTTGAAGCGGATATCAAGCGTCACGATCGTGCTGCAGAAGCGATACACGTATGCATACAACAGCTGACGAGGATTTGCATCACAAGCATGATCGCCTGAGCTGAGAAGCACGAATGATCTTTCGCAACCGCTACGGGAGACGCAGAAGCCTCGTTCGTTGGACAAGGCGCCGGATGGATGCTCTCGCGCTCGCCACACAAGGGCGGCCGGGGTTGGCGCACTTGGTCCGTGTGGTGCGATTCCCGATGCGACGAGTCGTCGTGCGCTTCATGTCGCGTGCCCTTGAGCGTCCGGAGCTGGAGCAGGCGAAGACCATCATGGCCGACGCTCCGCCCGACCCGTCGCAAGGTCCGAAGGTCTTGTTCATGACCTTTCGGGCCTGGACGAGTCACGCTGCGTGGGAGGTGACGATCGCACAAGCGCTCCGACTCCGCGGCGCCCGCTGCGAGTTCTTCTTCTGTGGCGGGGGTCTCCCAATTTGCGAGATCGGATGGCCAGGAGAAGACAGGAAGACTCCGTGCGACAGTTGTGGCTCGTACGTTGCAGCGATGATTGATGCCGCCCACTTCTGTCGCCACTCTTTGGACGCCTTCGTACCCGGCGAGGAATGCGCCTCGATCGATCGCAAGGTTCGAACAGGGTTTGATGCGAGGCGGCTGGATGACGCGGCAAGGCAGTCACTCATGTGGTTCTTCCGGAGCGCTCACCTTCCGAACACGCCGACAGTCGAGAAGGCTCGCGAAGACTTCAGGGTCGGCGCTGCGATCATGACCGCGGCGGCACAACGGGTCCTGGACGCGCTCGTACCGGACATCGTCGTGATGGTCAACGGCCTCTTCTACGAGGACCGACTGGTTCGCGAAGCAGCGAAGGCGCGGGGCATCCGTGTCGTCAGCTATGAGGTCGGTGCGCAGGCCGGCACGCTGTACTTCTCCGGCGAGCGGCCAGCCGCCGAATACGACATCTCGGAGCTCTGGGATCAAACACGCGACCAGCCGCTTTCCCTTGCCTCCGAAGCCGCGCTCGATGCAGTCCTTTCATCGCGGCGAAGCGGTACAGGTCTCTCGCGGAAGTACTACGCCCGCCATCGAGATCTCCGAACGCGCGGGGGCGTGCCGCTCGTTGCAGTGTTCACAAACGTCTCCTGGGACACAGCGGCCACCCTCGCTTCACCGGCATTCGGCTCAATGTTCGACTGGGTGAGAGAGACCATGGCCATCGCGGAGGCGCACCCACATCTGGACTTCGTGATTCGCGCTCACCCCGCGGAGTCTCGATGGCCAGGATTGGAAACGAACGAGTCACTCGAAACATTCGTGGGTTGCGAATTCACATGCGTTCCCCACAACGTTCGCTTCGTGTCCGCACGTGAAGCAATCGATTCGTATCAGCTCATCGAAGCCGCCGACATCGTCTCAGTCTTCGCTTCAACCGTCGGACTCGAAGCGGCAGCATCCGGGAAACCCGTATGCGTAGCCGGCATGACTCACTACCGAGGACGTGGCTTTACCCTCGACGTGTCAAGCATTGCTCACTACCACGAGCTCTTCGACGACCTGTCATGGACTCAGCCCGACAGCAGGCGACGCGACTTGGCTCGACGCTACGCGTACAGCTTCTTCTGTCGCGCAATGCTTCCGTTCGGAGCGGTGATCGAAGATGAGCCCTCCGAACCGATGCTCACGTACTCGAGCATCAACGATCTCGAACCCGGGAGAGACGCCGTTCTTGACATCATCTGTGACGGAATCGTGGGAAGGAGTTCGTTCTCGATCGATTCAAGAGATTGATCTTCGCGTTCGTCGGAGATGCATCGCGCGCCGCACTCGTCGTAGAACGTGGACCATTCTCGTTCCGACCGCAGCCTTCGCCGCCATTGCCAACCAGGTCCCTGACGCAATCATCGAGGGATCCTCCCGCACCCCCTCGATGAGTCGCCGGCGGGCGGTCGACCCGTCACCCGCCAACATGTAGTGGTGAGCGATCAATGTCCACATCGCGACGCGCAAGCGTCGTTGCTGAGGTGCGAGCCGTTTTCGGTTGCGAGGGTGCCGGCGGATCTTTGTGGCCGCGGTGCGGATTGCTCGTTCCATCGATGCCGGGTCGCCAAGGGTGTTCCTGTCGTGAAAGTGGATCCGTGTTCTCCCACCATCGACGAACATCACCTGACTCGCGCCCAGACATCGGGTCCAGAACTCCCAGTCCTCCATACCAGAGAGTTGCCGGTCTTCGTCGAACCACCCGACCGTGTCCAAGAGTGAGCGTCGTACGACAACGGATCCAATTGTCATTCGGTTGCCAATGGCACATTCGAGAAATGCATCGCCCGTCACAGGATGGCGGGGAAACACATCGAAGATCTCACCCGTTCGATCATCGAAGAACTCGGCTGGTCCGTACGCAATACCGATCTCAGGTCGGTCGCTGAGCACCTCTGACAGCCGACTCAGCTGCCCTGCAGCCATCTCGTCATCCGAGTCGAGGAAGGCGATGAGATCGCCAGTCGTTGCCGCGATGCCGGAGTTGCGCGCTGCACCCCGCTCCTTGTTCTCTTGAACGAGGCACCGAATGCGGGTAGCGAACCGGCGAAGCACCTCCTGTGTGTCGTCTGTCGACCCGTCGTCGACCACGACGACTTCCATCGGCTCATAGTCCTGCGCGAGAACGGATTCGACCGCGCGAGCGATCACACCGGCGCGGTTGTGAGTGGGAATGATCACTGAGATCAAAGGTCTTGCCGAAGTCGATGCGGATTCAATCCGCTGAGGACCGCCCCCGTCATCCGACCCCACGAACCCGTACTAGCACGCGCCGCCGGCGCCGGGCCCCTCGCTGTGCAGGAGACGCGGCGACTCGGCAAGAATGTACGAATGGATCTTTCGGGTTCGACCATCCTGCTCACTGGGGGCACCGGTTCGTTCGGTAATGCCTTCGTCGAGCGGGTGCTCTCGCGCTGGTCGGATGTGGTAATCCGCGTCTACTCGAGAGACGAACTCAAGCAAGTGGAGATGCGAACGAAGTTGGGCGACGAGCAGATCCGCTTCTTCATCGGTGACGTGCGTGATCGCAACCGTCTGACCCGCGCCGCGCAAGGGGCTGACTTTATCGTGCATGCCGCTGCGATGAAGCAGGTACCGGTATGTGAGTACAACCCGTCCGAGGCCATCCAGACCAATGTGGTCGGAGCGCAGAACGTTGTGGACGCTGCAATCGATGCCGGGGTGAACAAGGTAGTGGCGCTGTCGACCGACAAGGCTGTGAATCCGGTGAACCTCTACGGCGCAACCAAGCTCTGCGCCGAGAAGGTAATCGTCCAAGGAAACGCGTACGCCGCGGGCGGGGAGACACGACTTTCGTGCGTACGCTATGGAAACGTCGTCGGCTCTCGAGGATCAGTCGTACCGCTGTTTCGTGATCAGGCAACTCGAGGTGCCATCACGATCACCGACGAACGCATGACTCGATTCTGGATCACGCTTCCCCAATCCGTCGATCTCGTCTTGTATGCCCTCGAGCACATGAACGGTGGAGAGATCTTCATCCCGAAGATCCCTTCCATGCGCGTCGTCGACCTAGCGGACGCGATGGCACCGGGTAGCAGCCACGAGATCATCGGCATTCGACCCGGCGAGAAGCTGCACGAGGTCTTGCTCACCGTCGACGAGAACCGGCACGCGATCATGGTCGATGACGTCTACGTCGTCCTCCCTGAACATCCCTGGTGGACTGATCACCCTCGTTGGGCAGACGGCAAGCCACTCGAAGACGGTTTTATGTATTCGAGCGACCAGAACGATTGGTGGCTCACCAGGGACGACCTGGTGGCACTCCTCGCGCAGTGATCCCGTACGGACGCCAATCGATCGACGACGATGACATCGCGGCGGTCGCAGATGTTCTCAAGGGAGATTGGCTTACACAAGGCCCCCACGTCGAGGAGTTCGAGACCGAACTCGCATCGGAAGTTGGCGCGCGGCACGCGGTTGCCTTCTGCAACGGCACCGCAGCACTTCACGCGGCTTGTGCCGCCGCCCAACTCGGTCCTGGTTCTATCGGCGTCACATCGGCACTGACCTTCGCTGCGAGTGCGAACTGCCTGCTGTACGTCGGTGCCGATGTCCAATTCGTTGACATCGACCCGCTTACGCTCAACCTCGACCCCCGTCAGGTGCCGGACGGCATCGATGCTGTCATTGCAGTTCACTACGCAGGGTTGCCGGTCGATCTCACGTCGCTGCGATCACGAAGTCGCTTCATCATCGAAGATGCCAGCCACGCACTCGGTGCTCAAACGCCGGACGGTCCAGTTGGCAACTGCGCTCGATCCGACATGTGCACCTTTTCATTCCATCCGGTGAAGCACATCACGACCGGGGAAGGCGGTGCGGTCACGACGAACTCGGACGATCTCGCTGCCCGGTTGCGCCGATTTCGCCATCACGGGATCTCGCCGCAACCGGAGAAGGGTGGTTGGTACTACGAGATCGAGTCGCTCGGCTTCAACTACCGACTCACGGACCTCCAGGCTGCGCTCGGAACGAGCCAATTGAAGAAACTCGATCGATTTCTCGCTCGGCGGAACGAACTAGCCGTGCGCTACCGCGAGGCACTTCTCGGGCTTCCCGTGGTCCTTCCACCCGAGGCTCCCGATGGGTGGTCGCACGCGTACCACTTGTTCGTGCTACGCGTCGCGGGTCGCCGCGGAGTCTACGACGAGTTGCGATCTGCAGGTATCGGCGTGCAGGTCCACTACGTCCCCGTCCATCACCATCCGATCTACAAGGAACACGCTTCGGTACCGTTGCCACAGACCGACGCCGTGTACGACGAACTGCTCTCGCTTCCCATGTTCCCCGATCTCACGGATCGCGAGCAGGACACAGTGATCGAAGCGCTGAAGGTCGCAGTTTCTTGATCACGTGAGCACCAGCAAACCCCTACGAGTGCTCGCACTCGATCACTACTTCGATCAAGATCTCAAGGCGCTGGAGGCACAGTCCGCCCTTTCCATCCGAAGGCTGCCCGTCTACCGGCTCCGCGAGCCCGCGATCCGAATGATGGGCGAAGAGGTAGGGATGGGCTTCGAGAGCGGCTTGAAGCTGTTCACCAGTGAAGAGCTCCGTCTCGCTCGTGAGACGTATGCGCGATGGCTTGACAAGGAGATGAGAGGAATCTACTTGGAATGGCCTTTCGACATCGTCGTTCTTCCGAGTGACATCTTCTTTTTCGTCCGAGCCCTTCCAACGATCGCTCATGCTCTCGGACTGCCGGTTGTTGTTGCGCAGAAGGAAACGACGGTATCTCCAGAGACCATGGAGTTCGAGGCACCGATCGTTGGACGGTACGCACCATTCATCTCGGATTGGATGGCAGTGTGCAGTGAACGCCAGAAGGAGTACTGGCTGCGCGTAGGGGCCGATCCAGCCGCTATCGATGTCACCGGGCAACCACGGTTCGACATGTATGCGCATGCGACTCCGCCGGATCGCAAGAGCGTTCCGACTGTGCTTTTCTTCAGCTACGCCGTGGACGCCTACGTTCCTGAAGCCGACCTCGGCCAGGCCGTCTGGCAAGAGCTTCGTGATGAAACCGAACGGGTTCTTGTCGCGCTGGCCAGAGCGTCGAAGGTTCGAATCATCGTAAAGCACCATCCACAGCAGGAGCGCCGCGGAGAGGTTGATCGACTTCGAGCCCTCGCTGGCAAGAGTTGGGGGCAAGCGTTCGTGGTTGCAGACCCCGAAGCCGACACACGAGAGCTCGTGCTCGCCGCAGACATCATCGTCGGGTTTCAGACAACAGCGCTCTACGAGGCCGTCGCGGCGCAGCGACCGGTCGTGTATGCGGCATGGGGGAAGGACTGGGAACGGCACCTGGATCGCTTGATCCCGTTTCATGATGCACCGCCCGGCTGCGTTCACCACGCGCAAGGCCCGGATGCACTGCGGACGTTTTTGGAGTCGAACCCTGCGCCGCCTACGCCCGACTCACGTGTCTGGTGTGAGGAGGCACTCGGGCCAATCGACGGACGCGCAAGCAGTCGCGTTGCCAAGGGACTTGCCCGCGTCGCATCTGACTGGCCACAGGAGGCTCGGGAAGGCTTGGGAAGGCACCGGAGGAGCTATCTGGTTAGGATGCTCGCCGGCGCGAGCGCGGCGGAGATGTTTTGGCTCGCTGCTCGTGTTCCGGCGCTCGTTCTTGGGAGAACCGGGGGTGTCGTCCTTCGTCAGCAACGAGCTGCTGAATTCCGAAAGGTCGCGATGCGCGGCCTCAGGGATTGATCGCCGTGCGTTTCTGCCTGTTTTATGACGAAGGTCCCGGCCGCGGCCTTGGCCATCGACGACGCATGGAGGCGCTCGCGGATGCCCTCAAGATCATTGGGTTCGAGAGTGTTCTCCTCCCGATCGATGGTGAGCCGACAGCGCCCGCCGACGTCGCGGTCGTGGACTCATACATCTATCGCGCCGATGACACGAAGCGGTTTCGGGCGGAGACGATCGCAGCAGTCGACGACCTGAGTCGGAACCTCGCGGTGGCCATCGTGGTGGACCCGGCTCCCGGCGCGACGGTGAAGTTCCATGCCGCGGCACACCACGCGTTGACCGGCCCGGAGTACGCGCTAGTCGATCCGAAGCTCGTCGACATCCAGCGAGCACCGGTTGAGGGAGCGGTCACGCGAATCCTGGTGACAACGGGTGGCACCGATGTCGATGGGTACGGATACGCGATCGCACACGACCTGACCAAACTGCTTCCCAGCGCCACCATCTCGCTGGTCATGGGCCCTTGGTCCTCAGACCAAGTTCCGCGTCAGGTAAATCCGATTCGGACAAGCAGCGGTCTGGGCAATGAGCTGGCGATCTCTGATCTCGTGGTGACCGCGGGTGGTGTCACGATGCTCGAGTCCCTCGCCTTGGGACGACCAACCGTTGCCGTGCTCACAGCAGAGAACCAGCAGCGCTACGTAGAGGGCGCGGCGGCGGTGAACGCCGTCGTCCCCGCGTCGATTGACGATGCTGCGCTCGCGGCCGTCACCCTCGCCGGTAACGCTGATCTCCGTGTCGAGCTTGCTCATCGAGCTGCGAACCTGATCGACGGTCGCGGCGCGTTGCGGGTGGCGCGGGCATTGACATGAACATCGCGATCGTGCAAGCCCGAATGAGCTCGTCACGTCTTCCGGGCAAGGTGTTGCGGAACCTCGGGAGCCGTCCGGTGCTTTCGTGGGTGTTGCGCGCGGCGCTAGTAAGCGAGGTGTTCGACGATCTCGTCGTCGCTACCAGCACTCGCGGTGACGATGACGCGGTGGCTTCGCTGGCCTCAATTGAGGGCGCGCGGTGCGTCCGCGGCCCTTTAGATGACGTGCTCACGCGCTTCCTCATGGCCCTTGAAGGCGTGGACGTCGCAACGGTGGCAAGGTTCACTGCCGATTGTCCGTTGCTGGATCCCGACATCATCAAGATGGCTGTGCAAGCGTTCAATCCTGACGAGATGGACTACTTGGGTACGACGGTGCCTCCACGAACCCTTCCACGAGGCCTCGACGTCGAAGTGTTCTCGCCAGAGGCGCTCCGGCGAGCGGATCAGCTCGCGACAGGACCCCATCGTTCCCACGTGACCTCGTACCTGTACCGACATCCCGAGGACTTCCGAGTCACCGGACTCACGTTCAGCCCGCCGGCTGACGATCTCCGAGTCACGCTCGACACCGAGGAAGACGCAGAGCTCTTGGACCGCTTGGTCGAGGAACTCGGTGATCAACCGCCGAATTGGCGCGACATCGTTGGTCTGCTCAGAAGCCGTCCTGACCTCGCCGAGCTGAATGCCCGCGTCGTTCAGAAGGGCTTCGACGAAAGCTGACGAGCCCGGAGGTCGCAGCTCGCGCGCTCACCGCCCGCTCGGCGTGAGCTCGCCTCCCAGTAGCTCCCACGAGAGTGGGGTTCCCGGTTCGATGTCGCGAGGAGCCTTTCGACCGATCACCGCGTCGAGATGCTTCGGAGGCAATCCGTCTCCGGGCCGAATGGCTCGGACATTCGCGGTCGTGAACGCTTCGCCGGCTCGTACGGCTTCGACGACGAAGAGTGACCGCCGAAACGCGAGGCTGGCCATCTCACTCGGAGATGGTCCGTACCGAACGCTCCCCCGCACCCGCTCCGCTTCGCGCACGGCATCGACCACGGCACGAAATTCTTCGGGTTCGAGTGAGAAGGCACTGTCAGGGCCCGGATCTTCACGCGAGAAGGCGAGGTGCTTCTCCAAGAGAGATGCGCCGAGTCCAACTGCGACGATCGCCGCGTTCGTCTCGAGCGTGTGATCGGACAATCCCACGGGAAGCTGCCATGTGCGGATCATGTCCGGGATGGTGCTGAGATCCATCTCCTCCGAGGGAGCGGGATACGAACTGTTGCACCGAAGGAGGGCAACGCCACCAGCACCTGCATCTCTCGCCGCCGCCACCGCTTCATCAATCTCGTCGAATGAAGCCATTCCAGTGGAGATGATCACAGGCTTGCCAGTCGACGACACTTCTCGGATGAGCGCAAGGTCGAGCAACTCGAACGAGGCAATCTTGTACGCCGGCACGTCAAGCGCGCGAAGAAACGCCACTGCCGAACTGTCGAACGGTGTCGAGAAGAAGTCGAGCCCCTCTGCCTCTGCGAGCTCTTTGAGCGGCTCGTGCCACTCCCACGGAGTGCTCGCCTCGCTGTACAGATCGTGCAGTTGCCGTCCCTCCCAGATCGTGCCTGGACCGATGCGGAACCATGGCTGGTCAGAACGCAAGGTCATCGTGTCGGGCGTGTACGTCTGGAGCTTCACGGCGTCAGCGCCGACGTCGCGAGCGATGTGCACAAGATCACGAGCAAGGCCCAGATCCTGCTGGTGGTTGGCGGAGAGTTCGGCGACGATGTACGTCGGATGCGCAGGACCGACTCGACGTTGGCCGATCGAGATCTCAGGGAGCTGTTCACGCTTCATTGAGCAACTCGTCTGAAGGGAACGCAGGGTTGGGTGTCCCTTCCAACCCGGAGGGCGCCATCGCTATCATTCTAACCGCCGTCTGGCGGGCGTCCTTCGAGGAACGCACCGTCGTGACTCTTGAGGAATCGCAATGATCAGGTACTGCCGACGATGTGTGATGCCGGAGACCAAGCCCGACATCTTCTTCGACGACAACTGGATCTGCAGCGCCTGCCGCCACTTCGAGCAACGCGAAGAAGTTGATTGGGAGGCGCGATACAACGAGCTTCTTCAGGTCCTCGATCGATACCGCTCATCCGACGGCAGCAACTACGACTGCATCGTGCCGTGCAGCGGTGGCAAGGACAGCACATATCAAGTGCTTCGGATGCTCGAACTCGGCATGAACCCGCTGTGCGTCACCGCGACCACGGACAAGTTGACCGCGATCGGCCGACGCAACATCGAGAACATCAAGAACTTGGGTGTCGACTACCTCGAGATGTCAACCAATCCGGTCGTCCGCCGCCGCATCAACCGCTTGGCACTGACCGAGGTGGGCGATATCTCCTGGCCCGAACACGTCGCCATCTTCACGGTTCCGGTGCGAATTGCGGTGCAACTGGGCATTCGGCTCATCGTATGGGGCGAGAACTCCCAGAACGAGTACGGCGGCCCAGCGACAGCGGCGGACGACAGCGCTTTGACTCGACGCTGGCTCGAGGAGTTCGGCGGATTGCTGGGTTTGCGAGTTTCAGACCTGCTCGGACAAGAAGAGATCGAATCGCGTCATCTGATCCAGTACACGTATCCATCCGATGTCGAGCTCGCGAATGTCGGTGTCACTGGGATCTTCCTCGGATACTTCCTGCCGTGGGATGGATGGGCGAACGCGCTTGTGAGCCAAGCACACGGCCTCGAGACCTACTCACGGGTTGTCGAGGGCTCGCTCGTGAACTACGAGAATCTCGACAATGCGCAGACCGGGATCCACGACTACTTCAAGTTCTTGAAGTACGGATTCGGACGGGCTACTGACCTGGCGTGCATGCACATTCGTCGCGGACGGTTCCGGCGCGAGGACGCCATCAACCTCGTTCGCATGCACGAGGGGCGCTTCCCCTGGACGTACCTCGGTGTCGCCCTTGAAGAAATTCTTGACGACATCGGTATGAGCCTCGAAGAGTTCCGACAGGTCTGCGATCGATTCACCAACCGGAAGCTGTTCGTGCAGGATCGCCATGGTGAGCTCGTACGGGATGAGCATGGCGACCTGACGAAGGTCAACTACGACAACGTGCCGGGATGATGAACCGAGTCGCCATCATCGACTACGGGATGTGCAACCTCGATTCAGTGCAACGCGCGCTCGAAGAGTGTGGAGCGTCTGCAACGATCACGGACGAACCGGCTGATCTTGACCACGCTGATCGCATCGTCTTGCCTGGGGTGGGCGCGTTCGGCGATGCGATGGCCAGGATGAGGGCTCGGGGCCTCGACACAGCTCTCAAGGAGCTGGTGCTCGGCGACGGGGTTCCTTTTCTTGGCATCTGCCTCGGCATGCAGATGATCGCAACGGTCGGCGAGGAAGGCGGAGAGACGCCAGGGCTCGGATGGATCGACGGGGTCGTGCGACGCCTGCAACCCAACGCCGTCGACCGTCGAATACCGCACATTGGTTGGAATGAGGTCGAAGCCCGTGGATCGTCGACGCTCCTCCAAGGCATCCCGCCGCGTTCCGACTTCTACTTCGTGCACAGCTACCACCTCGACTGTGACGTAGACGCCGATTCCGCTGGCGTGACCCCGTATTGCGGCGAGTTCACATCTGTCGTCGAGCGCGGTGCGATCTTTGGCGTGCAGTTCCATCCTGAGAAAAGTCAGCAACATGGCTTTCGGGTGCTCAAGAACTTCCTCGCCTACTAGCCATTGCTCAAAGCGCGGATCATCCCGACCCTTCTCTATCGGGACTTCGGTCTGGTCAAAGGGATTCGGTTCGATCCGAACCGAGCAGTGGGTAGCCCGATGCAAGCCATCAAGGTTTACAACCTCCGCGGCGTCGACGAGCTCATCTTCCTCGACATCACTGCGACGCTCCAGGGCCGCCGACCCGAGTTCGCGTTGATCGACGATCTCGCAGACGAATGCTTCATGCCACTCACGGTCGGGGGTGGCGTTCGGTCCGTGGAGGATGTGCGCGGCCTTCTGGAGGTGGGAGCAGACAAGGTCGCCGTGAACACCGCTGCGGTCGAGTATCCGGAGCTGGTGCAGGAGGGAGCCGATCGGTTCGGGTCGCAGTGCATCGTCGTCTCGATCGACACCAAGATCGGATCTGATGGGCGAAACACCGTCTGGACTAGGTCAGGAACCCAGCCCACGGGCCGTGACCCCGTTGAATTGGCAGTCGAAGTCGCCGAGCACGGCGCTGGGGAGATTCTTCTCACCTCCATCGATCGCGATGGCACGATGGATGGATACGACCTCGCGATGATTCGCGAGATCACCCAGGCCGTTTCCATACCGGTCATCGCGTCGGGCGGCGCTGGGAACTACGAACACATGGCTCGCGCAATCCTCGACGGTGAATCGTCGGCCGTGGCGGCGGCAAGCATGTTCCATTTCACCGAACAGACGCCGCGTGAAGCAAAGGTCTATCTTCGCGAACAGAACATCCCGGTGAGGCTCTGATGATATGAGTGACGACAACCAGACAGACGAAGCGGCTCGACTCGAGGATCTTTGGGCAGGCGACTTCGGGGACGCATATGTCGATCGCAATGCGGACAGTTACGAGCACCGCCGCGGATTCTGGGAGTCTCTGCTCGACGAGTTTCCTTGTCACGAGGCGTTGGAGATCGGCTGCAATGTCGGCGGCAACTTGAGATGGCTGGCGAGCAAGATCGAACCCTCAAACATTTGCGGGATAGACATCAATGAGAAGTCACTTCGAGCGATGCGCGAGCGCGTCCCCGGCGCAGTCGCGGTCTCTACACCCGCACGGCAGCTGCCCTTCCGTGACCGGCAGTTCGACCTGGTGTTCACGATGGGAGTGCTCATCCACCAACCGGAAGACAGTCTTCCGTTCGTCATGGACGAGATGGTCCGGTGCTCAAGGAAGTGGGTGTTCTGCGGCGAATACTTCGCTACTCAGACCGAAGAGGTTCCCTACCGCGACCAGTCCGGAGCGCTCTTCAGGCGTGACTATGGGAGCTTGTTTTCGGCGCGCTTTCCGACGCTCAGTCTCGTCCAGTCAGGATTTCTAGGCCGCGACGACGGTTGGGACGACGTGACTTGGTGGATCTTCGAACGTTCTTAGAATTGGCGCTGGCTCTTTACAGCAACCAGGAGAGCCAGCCAGAACGAACCCGTCCCCATTGATCGGAAATCGTCGCGGGGAAAGACCTCATACGTCGTCTCGGTGTCAAGGTCGAGTAGTTCGTGAAGGGCCCCATAGTCACGCGGATACCGGTGGTAGTCGTAGGGGTGATCTGGACCGTGGAGCTCAAAGTGAACGACTGCATTCGAAGCTATCCGGTGCATCTCGCGGACCACGCCAGCAACCTCGGTGTGCGGCACGTGCACGAGCACACCGCTCGTGAAGACGACATCGACAGACGCCCCACCCCAGTCGTCGAGCGCGTACAAGCTGGATGCGGAAAGCGTCGCGCTCGGAACTTCGCGTCTCGCGAGCGACAATGCGGATTCGTTCACATCGATCCCTGCGATGTTGGCGCTCGGTGCGACATCTGCAAGAGCTCGGAGATTCCGTCCCGCGCCACAGCCGATTTCGAGAAATGAATTGCCAAGCGGGGCGAGCACACCCGCGAGCCAGCGACTAACCGCCCACGCGTTGGCGTCCTGCTGTTCGATCGGCAGATGCTCGTGGTATTCCTGGATCTCGGCCCACGACTGCTCACGGCTTGCTACTTCATCCTTGCTGTCGAGTGGTATGAGGAAATGCGCCTCGCCGTAGTTTGCAACGCCGAACTCTCCGGTCGGAACAACGCGGGACAACTGATATGTCGCGCTCTCGGTAGTTCGATCCTTGAGCACCGCTGTACACACGTCATATCCGCGTCCAAGGAGAAAGTGAGCTGTTCGCCGAACTCTTGAGCGGGGATCGCGTCGCCGGAGCCAGAGGGACTGACCATCTACTGGTAGAAGGACAACCGTGGAAGGAGAGCCAAGATCTTCGTAGAGCGCGTTCGGCAGACTCATGCGATCAGCATCAATCGCTACGGTCCGTGCCGACATCAGGAGTGAGATCCGCTAATGAGGCCCGCACGATTCGTCGCGAATACGAGCGGCTTCGCGTTTGGCGCGGCCAATCGATCTGCACCCAACGACACCCACCGACCTGCTCCCAGGTCTTTGACAACCCACCGTTCCCGCCGAACACCGAACGCGGGGAGCACCGTCGACGCGCTTGTCAGAACAACACCATCCTCGTCATAGACGCGCAACTCAGACGTCACAGATCGCGCCGTTGGGTTTATTTGGAACGCCTCTACGAACTCTGCAAGCTCCGTGTCGATAAGCAGCGTTGACCGCCATTCTTCAAGCGGGCCGCCTCCTGCCCACGCCTCGGTCTGCGGATGGACAAGCGCCAGAAAGCCCATCTCGGGCTCGTGATAGAGAGCGTAGAAATGAGGGGTCAGCCGCCCCAAATGTTGATCGTGTCGGGTGAAGAACGATGTGGGACGAAGACTCACGTGAACCGTGCCCCACGGCGGGAGCTCTGTTCCAAAGAGTTGGGTGATTTCCGCCTCGACAGCCCCGAAAGCCGGCACGGTTAAGGTCTGACGACCGAACTTTGCGCCGTCGGATCCACGGCACTCGACTGTATAGCGATAGCTCTGAGCCCCACGCGGCGCGTACAACGACGGAAAGTTCACGAAGCTGAAGGTCGTGGTGCGCAAGGCGTCATGGATATACAACTGGATGACAGGACCGGCAATGTTCATGCCTCGCGGCAGATGGCGGGCCTTCCAACCTCGCGCGCGAGTCAGCGCCCGACCCGCGCTTCGTCTGAGCAGCCTGGCGCTCACGCTTGCGACCTGACGTCACCAAGACCAGGAAATAGAAGCGCCTCGTCCCGAACCCGCTCTAGGCGGCTTGCGTAGTAGTGCGGCGAAAGCGAGTGCTCGATAGCGCAGGCCCCGGTCGTCTCATTGAACAAGAGCGTGAAGATCGCGAAAGAGCCGGCCCCGCCCCGCGCGACCACATCAAAGAACACAGGCTTCGCGGACAACGGCCTGCCCGCTACAGCCTCTCGCACGTCAAAGATAACTACATCGTGGTCTCGAACGACCCGCTCATCGCTCGCGACGACAGTACCTTGATGGTCCAGAACCGTGATCTCGAGCGGTCGGCTTTGAAACCCACCGTTCTCCTCGATGGGGGAAGCAACGGTTGCGAACACGATCCAACAAGCCAGCTCGGAACTCACCCATGCTTTGGGTGCAATAAGCACGATCGGTGATGGAGTCTTCCCCAACACGGGGACAGGAATCTGGTCATAGAGGAGTGTTGTAGCTGTCCGATGGGCTGGCACCTCGTATATGAGTTGGTGCTCCTGGGGGAAATACTCACGACCGGCCTTTTGCGAACACTGCGCAAGAACAAGGTGCTCTCCGTCGCTGCCGAGCTCCGGGCAGGTCTCTGCAGAAATCTCCAACATGCCTTCTGGCCTCACTTCACCAAATTCGGGATAGGTGGCCAGGAGTTTTCCCGCGCGATAGACAGATACGTCGACCGTCATTGATTCAAGCAAGTCATCGGTACCCGTGTCGCGAGCTGTATTCCGCATGAGGGCGCGCGCTCGAAAGCCGATTGAGTGACACGATGCAAAGAGGAACTGCCCGATCACGAAACTCCGTTTCAGACCTCTTGGGTACTAGACACCCTACGCAGGGGTGTCTGCGAGTTGCGCAGCGAGCATCTTACGGAACATTCCGTTTCCTGAGGCGAGATCCTGCCAGCTGCCTTCTTCGATCACACGTCCGCGCGAAAGCACCACGATGTGGTCGGCCATCTGTACGGTTTTCAGTCGGTGAGCGACTATCAACATCGCGCAGTCTCCGCGTAGAGAGACAAGCGCTTCTTGAATGACGCGCTCCGATTCGCTGTCTAGTGCGCTCGTCGCCTCATCAAGAATCAGTAGCCACGGTCGCCGATACAGCGCGCGGGCGAGTGCAAGACGTTGTCGCTGACCGCCTGACAGAGTTGCCCCTTTCTGTCCCAGTTGAGAGTGAATGCCCTCGGGTAGGCCGCGCACAACTTCCGAAAGATGAGCCATTTCCGCCGCCCACCACGCTCGTTGTTCATCCGGTTCCGGGTCCGTGAACGCGATGTTTTCGAGAACGGACGCATGGAACGCAGGGCTGTCTTGCATCACGAGCCCGATGCGTTCCCGCCACATTGCTCGGTCCACGTCGCGTAAGTCGACATCATTCAGCCGAACTGCACCTCGGCTCGGACTTACCAACCCGGTCACGAGGTCAAGCATCGTCGTCTTTCCGGCACCAGACTCACCTACGACCGCGAGTCGTTGACCGGGTTCAAGAGTGCATGACAGCTCAGCGAGTACAGGCGTCGACCGCCCTGGATAGGTAAAACTCACATTGTCGAGTTCGATCCTCGACGGCTCAGTGATGACGACAGTGCCCGAAACCTCTTCGACAGCCTCGATGCATACGTCGTATTGCCGCTTCCACGCGTCCCACCACGACTGAAGGGTACGTGCCGTGAGAAGCGTTTGTTGCGCAGCCTGAAGTCTGGGCGCAAGCCGATAGAACAACGCTAGGAATACAAGAGCGCCGGCGATGGAATCGTCGAGAGCGGTGATGGTCACTACAAGGACGACGGCGATGAACAACAACCCTGCCGACTCCGCTCCAAGTCTCGTGGCTGGGAGAAATCGCTGGACTCTCGCGTAGCGATTCGCGTAGTCGGAGAACTGCTTATTGATGCGGTCAAGTGCGCGACTCTGGAGGCCCGTTGATCGATAGAACTTCGCATTGGAAAGGAGATCCGTTGCTGATTCCGTGATGTCTCCGGCCCTGACTGCGATTTCCCTGCTAAGTACTCGAGACCTGTTCCCGGCCTGGCGATAGGCCAGTGCCATTACCGCACCGAACACAAGCACAGCTCCGGTCATGATCGGATTGACCACAAGCGCAACACTGCCCAGAACGAGAGCAATTGAACTCATTCCGATTGCCTGCAGGAAGGCGAACGTACCTACAGCAACCTGCGTGCTATCGATGATCGATGCCTTGATTCCGTCGCCGAGTGACACCTGGAGATAGTCCGACCACTTCATCTTCAGAAGCGCATTCGTAACCTTTGACCTCAATTCTCGCTCGACAGATGCCTGCACGACGTACGCCCACTTGTCTGCGAAGAATCGGAGCACTGCCGCCGCCAGCCCAAACCCAACGAGCGCGCCCACACATGCGAGAGCCAGCGAGTCACCGCGAAGACCAAACCATTCTGATTGCCCCCCGGCGCTCGAGGAGAGATTGCTCGAAAGCAGCGGCAGCAGCGACGCGATTCCGAGCGCTTCGGCAAGACCCGACATGACGAGCAACACGATGCTCACGGCGGCCAACCTGCGAGAACCTGCAAGCGCCTCAAAGTATGCGCGGAACATCAACGTCGCATTTCGTTCAGCACGGTGTTCAAGACCTTACCGGCCTCTGGCACGCCGAAGGATGCTCGTGTCGCAGGGAGGACCGCGCTTGCCCAACACGTCGCCGCCAACGCGGGCGGATTGCCAGACCGTGAACTGGGGCTACCATCACTCGTCCACAAGCGCACCTCGCGCGAAATCGGGCTCGGAGACTAGGAATGACAAGAAGGCAGCCGGCCTCACTGCCGCGTCGCATCGTCGCCCGCCTCACCCGTCCCCTCGGCAACTACGTCAAGCGCCGGTTCGACGAAGTACGGATCGAGGGGTACACAATTGAAGGCGGTGACAGATCGCGAGTGATGATCGCTCCAACCGCCGTCGTCAACCAAACGCTCTTGAACGTCGCGAGCGGGCGAATCTGGATCGACGAGTACGCGTTCTGTGCTCTCGGTGTATCCCTCATCACGGGCACTCATGACATTTCGAAGCGCGACCTAGACCGCCAGCTTGCAGTGCCGGAGGAAGGTGGCGACATCGTCGTCGAACGCGGCGCTTGGATCGCGGCAAACGCCATCGTTCTCGGGCCGTGCAGAAGAGGTATGCGTAACGACGGGCAGATGCGTGCCGCTCCGCGTCGTAGTCGGTCCACGCGAGATTGTCGAACAACGCGCGGTAATCATCTGTGCCCATCACATCAGTCGTGAATCCGCGCCCTCGGTAATGGGTCTTGCCCGCCACACAGACGGGCTTGCCCACTGCTGCTGCTTCTAAGCCAACCGTCGAACTGAATACGGCGACGATGTCAGCGGAGTCGATCAGCGCATAAGAATCCAGCGCTTCTTCGGCTGGAACCAGGCGCGCGTTCGCCGGGAGCGAGCCAGTGTCACCTCGCGCGAAGTCGGGTAAGCGCTCCCGCGACTCCAACCCCCGAAACCGGGTTTCCGCAGGATGAGCCCTGATGACGAACTCCATGTCGGGGTGGCACTCTGCAATCCGTACCGTTTCGCTCACCCAATCGGTCATAGAGTCGAACGCAACCATTTCTCCGGTCACGGCCAAGTCCCATGAGACATTGGTGAACACGGCGACGAGCTTGGAATATTCGGTCTTGTCCAAAGTTCGACGGCGGGCGTAGTACCGAAGTGGCATTCCCGCTCCCGTTCGTCGAGTACTCAGGACGGTTGCCAATGAATGCTCGGACGCCTCGTCGAGAGATTCCGTTCCAGACTCTTCCCAGAGCTCGGTGATGTCGTACTCGCCGGCGGGCCGAGTCTCCGAGAGAAAAAGCGTCCCTGCCTGGGCGCCGGCCTCGTATGACACGCAACGCACACCGCGTGCCAGTGCCTCCTCGCGGACAATTCGATCCTCGAAGAGCAGACCGTTCAGGAGCACCACAACGTCTGGCGAGATCTCGCCAAGCAGGCGGGGTGCAACGACTTTCATGATCGCGGCGCCCACGCGGAAGTCGTCTCTTGCCCGTCCACACTCCTCCGTTTCGGGGAGGGTTCCCGTCCGAAAGAACTGCATCAGCGACTGTTGGATGATCGGATCAACGACGTGGGTGCCATCGTGCGCAGGCCGCCGCACCTCAAGTTCGATGGCTCGTCGTTCGTCGCCAGAAATAAAGTCGCTCAGCGACCGGCGAGGGAAGCCCGCTGCTTCGAGCATTCCAGCAACGTACGGGCCACACGACTGGCACGGTCTCTCTGCTTCCTCTCGGGGCCAACCGATCTCGCAGATCGGCAGACCCCCGCCGCAATAGAAGAACTCGCATCGGGCACCGCGGAGGCGCAGCGCCTGAGCGATCGTCGTATCCCACGCAACAGGTGTCGTGAACGCCCTGAACGTCATGAACAGCACCCTGGGACCCGAAATCGGCTGTTGGGGAGCGTCAGCCATCACAGCTCGAGCTTGCGCAAGCTCGGGCCGTTTCAGCGCGCCTGGCAAGAACCGGCGCACGACCCAACGCATGGCCACCCTCAGGCGTCGGGTCACCGTTGACAAGAGAGGCCGACGCTGTAGGCCGAGTTCCAACGCGTCCATTCTTCGTCGGATCCATCGAACGGTGCTCGGTCGCTGGTTAGCGTTCCGCCTGGTCATTCCACACTTCTTCCGCACCATCGGAAGACCTGGAACTCCGACTGATCATCCGTGCACACAAATCCGGACCGCTCGAAGAGGCGACGCGAAGCGGCGTTGTCCCGATGAACGTTGGCAACGAGCTCCGGAGTTGGATGGTCTGCAGCCATCTTCAGTTGGAGGTGACGGAGCATCTCCATGGCATACCCGCAGCCCCGTCGCTCTGGGATGACGGCGATCGACACGGTCGCGCTTCCCCCATCGATGTCGACGCGTACCTGTCCAACTACATCACCGTTTGACTCACCGATCCAGATGCTCGTCGCAGCACCGGTAAGGCAACGAGCAAACCATTCGCGGTGCTCCTCCCAGGTCACAGCCCGAGCGGTGCCACTGAACTCCACCGACTCCGGATCATTCCTAAGAACGAAGAGAACCTCGACATCATCTTCCGCCGCGGGTCTCAGCGAGAGTCCTTCGCCATGCGATTGACTGCGTGTCACTTCCCGATGCCGATCGCGAGTCGGGCGATCGTAGAATACGCCCTAAGCCGTAGACGCGCGAGCGTTCGCTTGCTCGGTACGAGCCACAACACCGTCCAGATCACGCTCCGTACCATCATCTCCACGACGGTCATGGCTCGCACGAGCCAGCGCCGCCAACTCGGTCCGTGCTGGCGGAAGTACCGATCGGTGCTTCGGTAGCTGTCTACGAGGCTCTTCGCCTCGACATTCCGGGTGCTCGCGCCACCGATGTGCACGATGGGCGCGGTCGGTACGAACCACACCTCGTGTCCGCGTTCGCGCGCCCGCGCGCAGAGATCGAGGTCCTCGTAGAACATGAACATCCCCTCGTCAAGACCGCCGAGCTCCCGGAGTACCGACGTTCGAGCGAACAGTGCTGCTCCAGTCACCCAGTCCACCGCACGAGCTTGGGAAGGCGCCTTCGCACGGAGGCCAGGAAGCAGTCGGTGCAGGAGCGTCTTACCGAGGAGCTCGGTCCACAGATTTGGCCCCGGACCACACGATGGCTGGGGGCTGGCGTCGGGGTTCACGAGCGTCGGTCCCACGATTGCGACGGCTGGGTGTTCGTCGAGGAAGCTCACCACGGCTTCCAGCGCGGCGGTGTTCGGCACGGTGTCGTTGTTGAGCAGGAGCACGTAGTCGGTCTTCGCCGTCGCGATCCCCTGGTTGTTCGCCACCGCGAAGCCCCGGTTCGCCTGGTTGACGATCATGCGAACGGAGCCGCGCGACTTCTCCAAGAGCTGCACGGACCCATCCGTCGACGCGTTGTCCACCACGATCACATCGAACGGTCCACCGGTGAGCGGACCGAGGCAATCAGCGAGGAGATGTTCGCCATTCCAATTGACGACGATGACGCTCAGACGATTCAAGCCACGAGAGAGTAACTAGGATTCAACGAACATCATGCTCCGGGTCACGCTCCTCGTGCCATATCCCGTCGACCGATCTCCGGGTCAGCGTTTTCGAGTGGAGCAATGGCTTCGGCTCCTTCCGGACGATTCGGTGCGCGCCGACATCCGTCCCCTGTTCTCACCACAGGCGTTCGCCGAGCTGTACGAGCCCGGTCTCACCGTGCGCAAGGTCGGTCGAACGCTGTCGGCACTCACGCGACGCATGCACGACGTCGTGGCATCGGGAAAGCCCGACGTGGTCGTGCTCTACCGCGAAGCGTTCCCGCTCGGTCCTCCCGTGCTCGAGTGGCTCGCCGAGCGCCGGCACCCTGTCGTGTTCGACTTCGATGATGCGATCTACCTCGGCGACACGAGCTCCGCCAACCGCAGGGTGGCGTTCCTGAAAGCGCCGGGAAAGACCGCGCGGATCATCGCGGGGGCGGCCGTAACGACCGTCGGCAACGAGCATCTCTCCGCGTACGCCAGTCAGCACAGCGACCGGGTCGTCGTGCTCCCCACGACGCTCGACGTCGAGGAGTATCAACCGAGTGCACCGCGTGCGGCGAACAACCCGCTCCGCATCGGCTGGAGTGGCAGCCCGACCACAGGCGCACACCTCGCCGCGATCACACCAGCGCTGCGGCGTGTCCTCGAGCGCGTGCCAGCCCGTCTGGAGGTGATCGGCGCGCCGGGTTTCTCCATCGCGGGTTCGGACGCGGTGACGTCGAGGGCGTGGCGTCGCGAGACCGAGCTCGACGACGTCCGCGGCTTCGACATCGGGCTCATGCCGCTCCCAGATGACGAGTGGAGTCGGGGCAAGTGCGGGTTCAAGGCACTGCTCTACATGGCATTGGGCGTGCCTGCGATCGCGTCGCCGGTGGGCGTCAACACCGAGATCATCGAGCACGGTGTGAACGGGTTGCACGCGTCCACCGAGGATGAGTGGGTCGAAGCGATCGAACAACTGGCGCGCGACCCGGAGCTGTGCAGTCGCCTCGCCACCGAAGGCCGGAAGACCGTGGTCGAGCGCTACTCAGGCCAACGATGGGCGCCGAGGTTCCTCGAGGTGCTCGAAGAGGCTGCCGCCACGCGCCCCTGAGCGTCAGAGGCGTTCGCGCGTCTCGCCGCCGGGTCCGCCCGCGTTCACCGCGTCGAACACGATGACACCGGCGGCATCGAGCGCATCGAGGGGCCAGTCGGCTCCGCCGACGAGCACGACCGCAAGGTCGAACCCGCTCGCAGTGACGTCGCCGACCGGGAACGACTTCCGTTCACCGCTCGGGAGCGTCAGCGTCGGGACGTGGATGTCGATGTACTCGACGTGCGCGCCTGCGTGCTCCAGCAGCTCCATCACCCTGATGGCTCGGGAGTTTCGGACATCGCTGACGCCAGGCTTGAACGCGGCGCCGAGGCACAGCGCCTTTGCGCCGTTGAGCGCACGACCGTGGCGGTTCATGAGCTCGTGCAGGCGCATCACCACGTAGCGCGCCATGCCTGAGTTCACGTCGGCCGCGACCTCGATGAACTTCGTCTGGAAGTCGAACTCGCGCGCCTTCCACGACAGGTAGTGCGGGTCGACGGGGATGCAGTGCCCGCCCGGTCCGATGCCCGGGTAGAAGGCCTGGAACCCGAACGGCTTCGACGCCGCCGCGTCGATGACCTCCCACACGTCGATGCCCATCTCGTGCGCGAGCATCGCCAGCTCGTTCACGAGCGCGATGTTCACGGCGCGGTAGGTGTTCTCCAGCAGCTTGGCCATCTCTGCGGATGCGGGGTTGCTGACGATCTTGACCAACCCATCGCCGTCCATCACGGCCTCCAGAAGTGCCTGGGCTCGCTTCGAGCACTCGGGCGTGAGGCCACCGACGACCTTGGGTGTGTTGTGGACCGTCCAGGTCGTGTTCCCCGGGTCGACACGCTCTGGCGAGAACGCCAGGTGGAAGTCATCGCCGGCGCGCAGTCCGCGCTCTTCGAGGAGCGGCTGCACGATCTCGGTCGTGGTACCTGGGTACGTCGTGGACTGGAGGATCACGAGCATCCCGGGACGAAGGATCTCGGCAACTGAGTGCGTCGCGGCGCGCACGAACGAGAGGTCGGGGATCTTGGCTAGGTCGAACGGCGTCGGTACGCAGATGAACACCGCATCTGCCTCGACGAGGGCGCTCGGTGTTGCGGTCGCCTCGAAGCGACCAGCTTCCACTGTGCGCGCGACTCGATCTGACGACACGACATCGACGATGTGACTAGTGCCGCGGTTGAGCGACGCCGCCAGCTCGGGATCGACGTCCAGGCCGATGGCACGGAAGCCCGATTCGGCATAGGCGATCGCCAGCGAGAGACCGACGTACCCGAGCCCTACGACGCCGACGACGACATCGCGCTCGGCAATTCTTCGGCGGAAGTCGTCAGCCATGCGTCTTCACCCACCACTCGATGGTCCGCGCCAGCCCATCTTCCAGTGTGATCGTTGGCTCCCAATCGAGGATCTCGCGAGCGCGGCTCACGTCGGGAACACGGCGACGCGTGTCCTCGAAGCCGGGCCCGTAGTAGCTCTCATACGACGTGGGCGCTATCGGCGAGTCGGATCCAACGGACTGCTTGATGAGCTCCGCGAGCTCCAGGATCGGGGTCTCGCGGGTCGAACCGAGGTTGAACACCAAGCCTTCCGCCTCGGGTGTGAAAGCGGCGAGCATCGTCCCTCGCACGGTGTCGTCCACGTATGTGAAACAACGGCTCTGGCTTCCGTCTCCGTGCACGGTGAGCGGCTCACCGGCGGTGGCTTGCCGCAAGAAGTTCGCGACGACTGAGCCGTACCCGCGCTCGTCGATGCGGGGACCGTACGAGTTGAAGTAGCGCACGATCACGATCGGGAGCTGCTTGGCCGCGTACGCGAGGGCCAGGTGCTCATCGATCGCCTTCGCAGTCGAGTACGACCATCGGTGCACACTCGTGGAGCCGAGCACACGGTCGTCGTCCTCACTCATGGGGAACTTGCTCGTCTTGCCGTACACCTCTGAAGTCGACGCCACCAGTACCTTGCGCCAGTGCCGGAAGCAGGCCGCGAGCACATTCTCGGTGCCGCGGGTGTTGGTGAGCAGCGAGTTCAGCGGGTCGTCGACGATGTGACGAACGCCGACTGCGGCGGCGAGGTGGAAGACGAGTTGCGCCGCCGCCACTTCCTGCTCGACGATCTCCGCGTCGAGGATCGACCCGTTCACGAGGTGCACTCGATCGAGCCTCCCGGCGAGGTTCTCGGCCTTGCCAGTCGACAGGTTGTCGAGGACCCGCACCTCATGACCGGCTTCGCAGAGAGCGTCGACGAGATGCGATCCGATGTAGCCGGCTCCGCCGGTCACCAGCACGCGCACCGGCACAATGGTAGACGAGGTCACCGCGACCGCACCGAACGTGCACGGACCATCAGTAGGCTCGCCGGTCATGCCCACCCCCACACCGGCGTCCTCGGCGCGCCTGAAGGTGATGCGCGTGATCGCGCGCATGAACGTCGGTGGACCCGCGCTGCAAGTGACGGCGTTGACGACAGGGCTCGACCCCGAACGCTTCGAACAACGATTGCTCGTGGGCGATGTGGACGAAGGCGAAGCCGACTACCTCGTGCTTCGCGCGCCCGAGGTGCCAGCCATTCGCGTGCCCGGGCTCGGCCGTTCGCCGAACCCGATCGCCGACATCCGTGCGCTCGCGCGCATCAGACGCGAGATCCGCGCGTTCCGCCCGCACATCATCCACACGCACACCGCGAAGGCGGGGGTGCTCGGGCGCACCGCCGCGATCTTGAGCAGGTCGCGCACGCGAGTCCACACGTTCCACGGCCATCTGCTGCAGGGCTACTTCTCGCCCACAGTGACCCGAGCCGTGATCATGACGGAGCGCATGTTTGCGCGTCGGACCACCCGTCTCGTCGCAGTGGGTCGACAGGTTCGCGACGATCTGCTCGCGGCGAAGATCGGCCGGCCCGACCAGTACGTCGTCGTGCCGCCCGGCGTCCAGCTGCCGCCCGCGCCGTCCCGGGACGAGGCACGGCGGCGTCTGGGTCTCCCCCTCGATGCTCCCGTCGTCGCGTTCGTGGCCCGGCTCACGCAGGTGAAGCGACCGGACCGCTTCGCCCACGCAGCCCGAGCGCTCTCGGAGACGCACCCCGACGCCGTGTTCCTGGTGGCCGGCGAGGGCGATCTGCTCGACAGCCTTCGCTCGGAGATGGCAACCCTCGGTGACCGCGCGCGCTTCGCCGGATGGCGCGGCGACGTCGAGACTGTCTACGCAGCAAGTGATGTGGTCGCACTCACCTCAGACAACGAAGGGATGCCCGTCTCCCTCATCGAGGCAGCCTCCGTTGGGTGCCCCGCGGTCACGACGCGCGTCGGCGCCGCAGCTGAGGTGGTCATCGACGGTGTCACCGGGTTCGTCGTCGACGTGAGTGCCGAAGCCGTCGCGAGCGGGCTCTCCCGACTGCTCGAGGATTCGGACCTTCGGAACCGATTCGCCGACGCCGCGCGTGCACACGCGAGCGAGCACTTCTCGCGCAGTCGGTTGATCTCCGATACCGCGAACCTCTACGAGGAGCTCGTGCAAGCCCGGGTTGCGGCATGAACGTGCTCGTCACCGGCGGCGCCGGGTTCATCGGCTCGCACCTCGTCGACGCGCTCGTCGAACGAGGCGATTCCGTTCGAGTCCTCGACGACCTCTCGAACGGACGCGCGGAGAACGTCAACCCAGCGGCGCAGCTCTTCGAAGGTGACGTCGCGGATCACGAGCTCGCACAGCACGCGGTGGATGGCGTCGAGATCGTGTTCCACCAGGCCGCGCTCGGATCGGTGAAACGATCGATCGAGAACCCCCTCGCGACCCACCACGCGAACCTCGATGGGTCGTTGTCGATGCTCCAGGCCGCGCGCCGTGCGGGCGTTCGGCGCTTCGTGGCTGCGTCGTCGAGCAGCGTGTACGGCGGTGCCGCGCCACTGCCCAGCCGAGAAGACTTCCCGTCGTCGCCGCGCTCCCCCTATGCGGTCACGAAGGCCGCGATGGAGCAGTACTGCCGGGTGTACCACGAGCTCCTCGGCCTGGAGACCGTCTGCCTCCGTTACTTCAACGTCTTCGGACCTCGCCAGCGGCACGATTCCGAATACGCGGCTGTCGTTCCACTCTTCGTCACGGCCTTGCGCAACCGTCAGCGTCCCACCATCTTCGGCGACGGGCAGCAGCGTCGCGACTTCACGTTCGTGACTGACGTCGTACGTGCAAACCTTCTTGCCTCCACAGCCGCGACGACCGACTGTGGTGGCCACGTGTACAACGTCGCCGGCGGTCAGCAGCACACGGTGCTGGACCTGTTGCATCAGATCGCAGACCTCGTAGGCGTGGATGCCGATCCCGTCTACGCCGATCCCCGTCCGGGTGAGATCCGCGACAGCGCGGCTGACCTCACCGCGGCGGGACGCGACCTGGGCTTCGTCCCCGAGTACTCTCTCGAGGACGGGCTCGCGGTGCTGGTGCGCGGGTCTTAGAACACCGAGAACAAGGCGGAGAGGTACAACCCGACCGCGCCCACGGTGACGACGATTCGTGCCGAAGCCCAGCGTTCCGTCGTCGCGGCGATGATCACGGCCAACGCGGGGACCGTGCCGAGCCCGTACCGCGCGGCAGGCTCCAAGTAGTTGGAGGTCTCGAGCCAATCCCGTAAGACGATGAGCGTCGGGCTCACGAGCAGCGTGATCGTCGTCGCGAACGTGATGGCCCCGATTCGATCTCGAAGGCGTGAGCCGAGTGTCGCGAGGGCGATCACCCCGACTGCGATGAGCTTGGATGCGGCGGCCCACGCCACATATGGCGCCGTGTACAGGTCGCGTGGGATCCATGACTCGAAGGGCGGGAACATGGCGAATGGCGTTGTGAATCCGAACGCGCGACCGATCGTTGGAGGATGTTGCGTCACGACCTGCGCCACCGGGTTGTGGTCGATGTTGCGCAACCGCGACGAGGGCTTGATCACATCGGCCTCGTAGAGCCAATCCTTGAACCGGTCCCAGCCTTTGCTCGCGAGGTACACGGCGAGCACCAACATCGCGACGACGACCAACTGGGCTCCCGCCCGGGGCGCTTGCTGCACACTCTCGGAGTCCCCGGATCTCCAACGGCGTTGCGCGGCACGGACGCCGAGGTAGATGAGGACGAGCAGGATCGCCACCGCGTTCGTCGGATCGAGTGCCGCCCCCAGGAGTGCCACGAGACCGACGAGCCAGAGGCGACGTCCGCTCTTCTCCCAAGACAGCCCCGCGAGGAGCATCGCAGCACCGCTCGGAATCGCCGTCTGGTCGGGATTCACGATCGTCGATGCATGCCAGAGCGCGGGCGTCACGATCAGGAATCCGATCGCCAAGATCATGGCGCGCCGGGAGAGCGCAAGGAGCTCGCCGATCCTCAGTGTGAAGTAGAGACCCAGGAGCAGCCACGCAGATCCGAGGAGGCGCCCCCACGTGACGATGCTGTCGTTCGGTGGGAGATCGATCGGCGTCGAGCGAAGCGCCCGCGCGATGGGACCTGTGATCAGGAAGTAGAACGGCGAGTGCTCCGAGATCTCGACGCCCTTGTACACGTAGTCAGAAGCGTCGATGCGTCCGTGATCAGGACAGGCCGGCCAGGAGAAGAGCTGGTGTCCTCGCTGGCAGAACTCCCGAATCGACTCGTCGACCATCAGCTCGCCCGGGGTGACCACTTCGAAGCGCGAGCCCTTGATGAGCTGGTTGATCCAACCGGTCTCGTCGATCGGCGAGATACTGCTCGAGTCGTGAACAGCGAGGCCGTTCAACGGAACGACGAGGAGTGCCAGCACCAGCATTGTCGGACCGCGTGGACACCGTCGTACGAACGCGGCCCAGAGCCGTCGCATCAAACGCGGAGCATCCCCATTCGCATCGGCATGCAGATCGGGATGCCCGGCCGCTCTCTTTACGGATGTCACGGGCGAGTCACGGTAGCAGTCAGGCGGAGAGCACTGCCCGCGCGAGCACATCGGTACCGAATGCCGTGAGGATCGCGAGGTACAGGAGACCCGTGGTCGCCATGACCGCCGAGTAGTAGGGCTCGCGCAGCGCGCGCCGAGCGATCAGGGCGAGCGCAACCGTCGTGATCGCGCTCACGACCCACGTCCAGCCGAGCAGGCCGTCGTAGCCGTCGTCGATGCTCCGGTCGAGCACATCGACCATGCCCGTCGGCACCAACCAGAGCACGACCTCCAGCGGCCAGACGAACGTCACGGCCGCGACCAGCTCCTTGATCGGCTCACGGCCGAGACCCGGCTGCACCAAGTACCAGTGCCCGAGGAGCATCGCGTCGGTCACCACGCCGAGGAAGACGGCCCCGACGATGAGCCGCGCCGCGCCGAGCGCGTACGGGCCACCGATCGCATCGGCGGCCCCACACAGCGCGATCACTCCCGCGATCGGCGCGAGAAGGTCCAACCAAGGTGGAAAGCCCCGCTCGTCGTCGACTGCCACGCGCCGGCGCACCACGGAGACGACCAGCGCCACCGTCGTCAGCGCGGCCATGGCCGCGCCGCCGACATCGCGCACGGTCGCGCCGGTCCCCGACTCGTCGCCGGCAAAGCCCGCGCCGACGCCGCCGAGCGCGATCACGAGGAACGAGCCGCGCACGAGCCAGCCGTAGCCGGTGCCGACGACACGCCGCCGCGTCGTCACCCAGCCCGCGAGCAATCCCCCAGTGGCCCATTGAAGGAGGACGGTTCCGACGTCGAGCTCGGCCATCGGTATGCGTCAGGCGACGATGGCGAGGTCGCGGGGTGCGTCGTTGAGGCGGCGCGGACCGTCGGCGGTGGCGACCACGATGTCCTCGAGCCTCAACCCGAAGCGGCCGGGGAGATACACGCCGGGCTCGATGCTGAACGCGTGACCGGCGACCAGCTCGGTGGTGTTGCCGGCGACGACGTACGGGTCCTCGTGCGCTTCCATGCCGATCCCGTGTCCGGTGCGATGGACGAACGCGTCACCGAAACCGGCACCGACGAGCACGTCGCGCGCCGCCGCGTCAACGGCTTCGTAGGTCGCACCAACCTGTGCCGACTGCACCCCGGCTTCCTGGGCAACCCTGAGCGCGGCGTACGCATCACGGACCTCGGCGTCAGGCTCGCCGACCGCGAACATGCGCGTGATGTCGGAGCAGTAGCCGTGCATCGTGCCGCCGAAGTCACACAGCACGACGTCACCTTTCGCGATGACTCGGTCGGCCGGATCGTGATGCGGGCTCGCCGCGTTCGGGCCAGTGGCGACGATCGCAAAGTTCACCCGCTCATGCCCAACATCAAGAATCCGCTCCATGAGCTCGCGATGCACCTCGCGCTCGGTGCGGCCGGCGAACGGTCGCTCGCGCATCTCGATCGCGATCTCATCCACCGAACGTGCGGCCGCGTAGAGCGCCTCGATCTCATCTGCGTCCTTCACTGCCCGCAAGGGTGCGGTGACGTGGCTTGCAGCACAGAACTGCGCGCGGGGCAACGCGGATTGCATCGCGAGTACGAACCGGGCCCAGGTGTGGTCACCGACTGCAACTGATCTCGCGCCGTCGACAAGCGCGGCGACGCGCGCCACGGGATCGTCGACCTCGTCCCAAGCGTCGACGCAAAACACCTCGGGACGCTCTTCGACGCGCGGTGCTTCGAGCCGGGGGACTACGAGCACCGCGTCCGACTCGCGCGGCACCACCAGCATGGTGAGCCGCTCCAACGGCATTGCCTCGTAGCCCGTGAAATAGGGAAGGTCCGGCCCGACCGACAGGAGCAGGGCATCGACGCCCTCCTCCTGCATTCGGGTGCGCGCTCGCGCGAGTCGAGCCGCGAACGTTGCGGTGTCAGTCACCCGCTCAGGCGCCGGCAGCAGTGCCGGCCATCTCCGGCGAAGCGGAATCGACGGCGCGCTTCGCGTGGTAGCTGGAGCGCACCAGCGGTCCCGCCTCAACGTGCGCGAAGCCGAGTGCGGTCGCGAAGTCGCCGAGCGCGGCGAGCTCATCGGGATGCCACCAGCGAACGACGGGGAGGTGCTGAGCCGACGGTCGCAGGTACTGGCCCATCGTGACGATGTCGACGCCTACCGCGCGCAGGTCGACGAGCGCGGCGTGAACCTCGGGCTCCTCTTCACCCATACCGAGGATGAGCCCCGACTTGGTGACGAGGCCCGCATGCTTGGCCCGCGCGAGGAGCGCGAGCGAACGCGCGTAGCCCGCGGACGGCCGAGCCGCGCGTTGGAGGCGCGCCACGGTCTCGAGGTTGTGGTTGAGCACGTCGGGGCGCGCCGCGAAGATCACGTCGAGGGCGCCTGGATCGCCCTTGCAGTCAGGGATGAGCACTTCGATCGTCGTCGCCGGGGTGCGTGCGCGGATGGCGCGCACGGTGGTGGCGAACCCGGACGCGCCCCCGTCGTCGAGGTCGTCGCGGGCGACGCTGGTGACGACGGCGTGACGCAGTCCCAACGTCGCGACCGCCTCTGCGACGCGCGCCGGCTCAGCAACATCGAGGGGCAGCGGCTTGCGGGTGTCGACGAGACAGAAGCCGCACGCGCGGGTGCAGCGCTCGCCGAGGATCATGAAGGTGGCTGTGCGGTCGGCCCAGCACTCGTAGATGTTCGGGCACCCGGCCTCTTCGCAGACGGTGTGCAGCTCGAGCGTGCGCATGAGCCGCTTCGTCTCGCGATACGCCGTCCCGAGATCGGCGCGGACCCTCATCCACTCCGGTCGCCGAAACGCCGCACCATCCGACCCGTCCGTCACCGGCACATCGACGCCAGCATCTGCCAGCCTCCCCAACAACCGAATCGGCTCTCCCCCCGGGGTTTTCGGCACGCTGAGGGTGTCATAGGCACGCTCAGCGTGCCGAAAATCCGTGACGTGCTGATGTTCGACGGTGGTGTGGCCGAAGTGGGCAGCGAAGTTGCGGGTGACCGTGTCGACGACCGTCAGCATGTCAGGGGTGTCGGCGCCGAGGAGTTGGCGCAGTGACGTCACACCCTTGTCGCGGATGCCGCAGGGCACGATGTGCTCGAACATCGCCAGCGCGGGGTCGACGTTCAACGCGAACCCGTGCCGCGTGCGACCACGAGCCACCTTCACACCGATCGCGGCGATCTTCTCCTCTCTGACCCACACTCCAGTGAGCCGCTCTCGCCGATCGGCCGTCACCCCCAGCTCGGCGAGCGTGGCGATCAGCACCTGCTCGAGCTCGCGCACGTACGCAACGACGTCGCGCATGCCGTCACGCCACTCGGGCAAGGTGATGATCGGGTAGCCGACGAGCTGACCGGGGCCGTGGTACGTGACGTCGCCACCGCGGTCGGTGCGCACGAGCTCGGCGCCCACGTCCGCGGGCGGCGTGAGCACGTGCTCCAGATGCGACGTGGTGCCGAGCGTGTAGACGTGCGGGTGCTCGAGCAGCAGCAGGTGGTCGTCGGCGCCGTGCTCGTGCAAGCCCCGCTGGAGCGCATCCGCATCGGCGTACGAGACCCGTCCAAGCCAACGCGCGTGGAGTGTGGTCACGTTCAAGACCATATGTCGCCTACTCGAGCTCGGCGTTCCAGTCCCTGGACTCGAGTCGCTCCTTGAGCGCACGCAGGAACGACGCTGCGTACGCTCCGTCGAACGCACGGTGATCCCATGCGAACGACAGCATGCCGAGGTGACGCACTGCGATCACATCCTCGCCGTCAGGAGTGTTGACCACGTCGGGGCGCTTCTCGACCGCGTCGGTGGAGAGGATCGCGACCTGCGGCTGGTTGATGATCGGCATCGTCAGGAAGGTGCCGAACGGTCCGGGGTTCGTGATCGTGAACGTGCCGCCGAGCACCTCGTCGGGGAGGAGCTGCTTGGTGCGGGCACGCTCGGCGAGATCACGGATCTCCCTGGCGATGAATGGCAGCCGCTTGCCGTCGGCGTTGTGGATCACCGGTGCCACCAGGCCCTCGAAGTCGAGATCGACTGCGATCGAGAGATGGACGTCGCGGTGCACGACGAGCGAGTCGCCGACCACGCTCGCGTTCACGTGGGGGAACTCGGCGATCGTGTCGGCAACTGCGCGAGCGATGAACGGCATGAAGGTGAGCGAGAACCCTTCCTTCTGCTTCCAGTCGGCCTGGCGCGCATCGCGCACGCGCGAGATGCGCTCGAAGTCGACCTGGATGGACGTGTGCACGTGCGCGCTCGTGGCCTTCGAGCGGACCATGTGCTCCGCCGTACGGCGCCGGATGTTGGTGAAGGGCACGGTCTCGTCGCCGCGTGAGCCCGCGGGCATCGTGCCCCACGCCGGCGGCGCCAGCGGTGCTGGCGGCGGCGGTGGTTCGGGCACCACGACGGGCGGCGGTGCCGGTGGTGGTGGAGGCGGTGGCACCGGGGGCGGCGGCGGAGGTGGTGCGGCCGGGGGTGGCGGGGGCTCCACTGGCGCGGCCGGAGTCGGCAGCTCCATCGGGGGCGGAGGTGGCTCAGGCGCCGGTGCGGGCTCCGGTACCGGCTCGACGGGCGGTGGCTCGACCGGGGCCGGGATGATCGGCGCCACGGGCTCGGGAGGCGGCACCGATGCGGGAGCGGGCGGCGGGGATGGTGCCGTTCCGCGGGAGGCGGCCGCGGCCAGCACGTCGCGACGGGTGATGCGCCCGCCCTCACCGGTGCCCTGGATCGATGCGGCGTCCAGGCCGTGCTGCGCGATCAGGCGACGCACGACCGGCGACGTGAGCGGCTGACCCGCGGCAGCGGTGACGGGCGCGGCGGGCGCGGGCGGAAGCGGAGAGGGTGGTGGAGGTGCTGGCGAAGGCGGCGGTGGTGCTGGCGAAGGCGGCGGTGGTGCCGCCGCGGGCACGAGCGGCTCGGGTGGCGGCGCCGGCGCGACGGGCTCCGGCGCCCTCGGTGCGACGGGTATCGGAGCGGCGGGCGCAACGGGTTCCGCTGGCGCCACCGGCATGACGGGCTCCGGCGGTGCAACAGGTTCTGGCGCCATCGGTGTGACCGGCTGTGCTGGCGCGGCCGGCGCAACCGGCGGGATCACGACTGGGACCGGTGGCGGCGCCGCGGCGGGTGGCACTGCGGTCGGTGGCACTGCGGCCGGCGACACGCTGGCAGCAGGCGTGTCGGCCGGAGCTGCTCCCGCTTCGTCGATGATCGCGAGCACGGTGCCCACGGCGACCGTCTCTCCCTCCGCAACCCGGATCTCGGTCACCACGCCGCTCATCGGCGCGGGGACCTCAGAGTCCACCTTGTCGGTCGACACCTCGAACAATGGCTCGTCGGCTTGGATCCTCTGCCCGGCTTGCTTGAACCAGCGCGTGATCGTGCCCTCGGTGACCGTCTCACCGAGCTGCGGCATCGTCACGTCCAAGGGGTTCGCCTCCTTCCGGTCAGTGGAGTGGTCGTCCGGTGAGCGCGAGCGTCGCCTCGCCGAACACCTCACTGAGCGTCGGGTGCGCGTGGATCAGCGGCGCGATCTCTGCGGCCGATGCTTCCCAGTTCACGGCCAGGTAGCCCTCGGCGATGAGCTCGGTTGCCCACGGACCGACCATGTGGACACCGAGGATCGGCCCGTCGCGCTCAGCCACGATCTTCACGATGCCGTCGGGCTCTCCGAGGATGAGCGCGCGGCCGTCGCCGACGAAGCGCTGCACCGCGGTGACGACGTCATAGCCGCGCTCGCGCGCCTGCTCTTCGGTGAGACCCGAGAACGCGACCTCGGGGTGGCAGTAGATCCCCCACGGCACCTTGTCGTACTGGATCGGCTGCACCTCTTCACCGAGGATGGTCTTGACCGCGACGATCGCCTCGGCGAACGCAACGTGCGCGAGCGCGGGCGTGTCGACGACGTCGCCGACCGCGTACACGCCGGGCACTGTGGTCTGCATGTGATCGTTCACCTGGACGAACCCGTTGCGCTCGAGTCCCACGCCTGATTCCTCGAGGCCGAGGCCCTGGGTTCGCGGCGCGCGACCAACACAGACGACCACCTGATCGACGGCCACGGTCGCGGTGCCTTCGGGACCCTCGAACGTGACCGCGAGCTCGCGCGTCCCCTCGATGCTCGTGACCCGTACACCGGCATGGGCCGAGATGTTGCGACGACGGAACGCGCGCGCCAACGCCACCGACACCTCGGCATCGACGCCGGGCAGGATGCGCGGCAGCGCCTCGAGCAGCGTCACCTCGGTACCGAAGTCGGCGAGCATCGACGCGAACTCGCACCCGACGGCACCCGCCCCGATGATTGCGACGCGGCGAGGAACCTCTTCGAGCTCGAGCACGTGGTCAGAGGAGAGGATGAGCGACCCGTCGAAGTCGAGCCCGGGCAACGAGCGCGCGGCCGAACCGGTGGCGAGCACGAGCGCGTTGCCCGCGACCTCAGTGCCTTCCGACACGAGGATGCGTCGCGCGGCAGCGTCAGCGATGGCCCCGGTGCCGCTGATGACCGTGACCTCGCGACCTTTGAGCAGCGTCTCGAGTCCCTTGGTGAGGCGGTCGATGACCTGGTGCTTGCGGGCCTGACTCGTGCGGACGTCGAGGGTTGGCTCGCCGGCGTTCACGCCGAACTCCTTGGCGGTCTGCACGGTGCGGAGCACCTCGGCGGTCTGGAGGAGCTCCTTCGCCGGGATGCAACCGTGGTGCAGGCAGGTGCCGCCGACGCGCTGCTCCTCGACGAGGGCGATGCGCAGGCCCGCGGCGGCGCCGTACAGCGCGGCCGCATAGCCGCCCGGCCCTCCGCCGAGGACGACTACGTCGAACTGGTCCGGCACGGGACTCCCCTCCCCACCGTGAGTGGGGGTCGTGGACCACGCAAGTATCGGCCACGCGCCGTGGCTCGGCGAGGACTCGGCAGATTCAGCCGAGGGTGAGCAGCTTGACGGCTGCCGCCGCGAGGATCGCCACCGCGCAGAGTGCGGCGAGGATCAACAGCATCCGGGTGCTCATCGGTCTGGCCATTATGCTCGCAGGGCTTTCTGTGCCTCGTTCGGGGGACGGCGTCATCGCATGGCACAACGCACGCAGCGTCTGATCGAGGCGGCCAGACGCCCGCTGCCCGAGGGGACCTTCGTCGTCGGGGCGGGCCTGCTCATCGCCGGCGTCAGCGCGTACGGATTCCAGATCCTCACGTTCCGCGCGCTCAGCCACTCCGACTACACGGCGGTCAACGGGTTGTGGGTGCTGGTCTTCATCCTGGCGCCGGGGTTCTTCCTGCCCCTCGAGCAAGAAGTGGGTCGGGCCCTGGCCGATCGACGAGCGCGTGGGATCGGCGGCGGTCCGGTCGTCAAGCGGGCCGCCTTCGCCGGCCTGGTCCTGTCGGTCGCGCTCGGTGTCGTCACCGGCGCGGCGGTCCTCGGTACCCCGGTGCTCGACGACGTGTTCGAGGGCAGCACCGGCCTGGCGAGCTGTGTCGTGATCGCGATGTTCACGTTCTGCGTCCAGCACCTCGCGCGCGGCACGCTCTCGGGGAACGCGCGCTTCGGCTCGTACAGCCTCATCATCGGGGCCGAGGGCGTGTTGCGCTTCGGTGCGTGCGCGGCGCTCTTCGCCGCCGGCGTCGAGAAGCCCGCGTACTACGGGCTGTGCCTCGCGCTGCCGCCCGCGTTCGCCGCCGCGATCGCGCTGTCGCGCGAGCACGGCTTGCTCGCACCCGGACCGGCCGCGCCGTGGAACGAGCTCTCCACGAACCTCGGCTACTTGTTCTTCGGTTCGGTGTCGGCCCAGGTGCTCGGGTACGCGCCGTTCCTGTCCGCGTACATCCTTCCCACCGATGTGACTGACAAGCAGATCGGCCGCTTCGTCGCCGGGTTGTTCCTCGCTCGCATCCCGATCCTGCTGTTCCAGGCGGTGCAGGCCTCGCTGCTCCCGAAGCTCGCCAGCCTGGCGGGCGCGGGACGGCACGACGACTTCCGCACCGGACTCAAGAAGCTGATCCTCGTGGTGGCCGGCATCGGTGCGGTCGGAGTGCTCGCGGGCGGGTCGCTCGGGCCACCGGTGGGCGAGTTCCTCTTCGGCAAGAAGTTCGATCTCGGCAACATCGACCTCGCACTGCTGGCCGCGGGGAGCGGCCTGTTCATCCTCGCCCTCACGCTCGCCCAGGCGTTGATCGCGCTCATGGGTCACTCGCGCGCGCTGCTCGCGTGGCTGGTGGGCATCGCCGCGCTCGCGGCCGCCACCGCGATCATCGAGAACCCGCTGTTCCGACGGGTCGAGATCGCGTTCATCGTGGGCTCCGCGGCGGCGGCTGCGTCGATGTGGGTGCTCCTCGCCGCTCGCCTGAAGGCCGGCGTTCCCGACGACGACGCCGCCCTGGCACGTTTGGCCGAGCAGATCGAGCACGAGCCACTCGAGATCTGAGCGGACCGCGCGTCAGGCGCGGCGCTTCGCCACCATCCCCGCGATCGTTCGGCCGATCTCCAGCGACGCGGTCGCACCTGGTGACGGTGCGTTGAGCACATGCACCGCGCGCGCAGTCTCGGCGATCTCGAAGTCGTCGAGCAGCTCGCCGTCGCGGCTTACCGCCTGGGCGCGAACCCCAGCGGGTGCGCGAGTGAGGTCGGTGCGACGGATCTCGGGCACGAGCCGTTGGAGGTCACGCTCGAAGCGCCGCGTCGAGAACGAGCGGAGCACCTCACGCACACCGGTCCGCCAATGACGACGCGCCAACCGCCGCATCCCTCGGTAGCGGAGGAGCTCTCCGATCTCTCGCCATTCGACCGCGCGCCAGGAGTAGCCCTCACGTGCCAATCCGAGGACGGCGTTGGGGCCGGCCATGACCCGGCCGTCGATCCCGCGGTTCAAGTGGACTCCGAGGAAGGGGAACGCCGGATCTGGAACTGGATAGACGAGGCCGCGCACGAGCGAGCGCTTCGCCTCTGCGAGCTCGAAGAACTCGCCACGGAACGGGATGATGCGCAACCGCTGTTGCGTCATCTTCGGTCCACCCGAAAGGCGATCAGCGTGCAGGCCCGCACAGTTCACGACGAACGAGGCCTCGACGCCGCCGGCGTCGGTCACGACGACAACGGACGCCGAACCTTCCTTCAATCCCGTCACGGCCCGACCGAGGTGGAGCTCCACCCCTCGACTGCGGAGCACGTCCTCCAGGACGCGCGACACCTGCGCGAAGTCCACGACGCCGGCGTCGGCGACGTGCAGCGCGCCGAGCCCGTGCACCGATGGCTCCACCTCGGCCATCTGGCCCGACGTGAGACGGCGGGCGCGGACCTTGTTGCCGCGGGCGCGGGCCTCCAACGCCTCGAGACGGGGGATGTCGGCGAGCTCGGAAGCAACGATCGGCTTTCCGCACATGTCGTACGGGATCTCGTGCGCCTCGCAGAATTGCAGCATGCTGGCGCGACCCAGGGCCGTGAACTCGGCCTTGCGTGACCCCGGCCGGTAGTAGATCCCCGAGTGGAGCACCCCGGAGTTGCGGCCCGACTGGTGCCGAGCCACCCCGCCTTCCTTCTCGACGATCGCAACCCGCGCATCGGGATCGGCGTCAGTGATGCCGTAGGCGGTGGCCAAACCGACGATCCCGCCGCCGACGATGACCACATCGAAGTTCTGCAGTGTCACGCCTCTATTGTGCGCGGCATCGCCACCACCGCTGTGCCCACGATCGCCGTCACCATGTGGATGTTCCCATGAGCAAGGCAAGTGGCCGGATCCGGGTCGCCGTGGAATCGACCGCGCTGCTGACGCCACGGACGGGTGTGGGTCAGATGGTGACGAACCTGCTCACGACCCTCTCGGCGCGCGATGACCTCGAGGTCAGCGCCTTCGCCGTCACGCTTCGCGGCCGGGGTGCGTTGGCGTACGAGGTTCCTCGCCATGTACGCGCCCGCACGCGTCACATCCCCGCGCGGCTCACCCGGATGCTCTGGCGCCACCTGCCGATTCCTCGCGCCGAGCTCTGGACCGGGCGCGTCGACATCGTGCACGCACCGAACTTCGTCGCGCCGCCCGCGCGTGCTCCGGTCATCGCGACCGTGCATGACCTGACGTTCGTCTGGTATCCGGAGCTCAGCACTCCCGACACCCTCACGTTCCCGCGCTACATCCAGCTTGCGATTGATCGCGGTGCCGTGTTGCACGTCGTCAGCGACTTCGTGGCATCCGAGGTCAGAGATCACTTCGACATCGAGCCTGAGCGAGTGGTCCGGGTCTACAGCGGCCTCGTGCCCTCAGCGGGTGGCGATCCCGCACGCGGACGGCGGTTGGCCGGCTCCGATCGCTACGTGCTCGCGCTCGGGACTGTCGAGCCGCGCAAGAACCTGCCGAACCTCGTCAAGGCATTCGATGCGGTCGCGGGTGATGACCCCGATCTCGTGCTCCTGGTCGCCGGTCCGGATGGCTGGGGTGTGGAGGACTTCGATGCTGCGGTCGACGACGCACGGCATGGCGAGCGCATCCGGCGACTCGGTTACGTCGACGACCACGATCGCCGCGACCTGCTGGCCGGCGCGACCGTGCTCGCGTACCCATCGATCTACGAGGGATTCGGCCATCCCCCGCTCGAAGCGATGTTGAGCGGCATCCCCGTCGTCGCGTCCAATGCTGGCGCCCTGCCCGAAGTACTGGGCGACGCGGCCTTGCTCCCCGATCCCAACGACGTCGACGCGCTGGCTGGGGCGCTCCACACCGTGCTGTCCGACGGTGATGTGCGCGCGCAGCTGATCGCACGGGGGCACGAGCGCGTGAAGCTCTACACCTGGGACCGCGCCGGCGCGGAGTTCGCCGACCTCTATCGCCAGGTCACGGAAGGCGGTCCAGCCAACCGATGAGCGCGGCCACGGCCCTCGGGTCGTGGCGGAGCTCATGGCTGGCAGCCTGCACGACCCGCAGCTGCGACGCGGACGCCGCAGCTTCCGCGAGCTGCCGGGCATCCGCGAGTGGCACCACCTCGTCGTCGGATCCGTGCAACACGAGGAGCGGACGCGGCGGCAGCGAGCGGGCGGAGGTGATGGCGTCGATCGCCGCGACCTCGCGGCTCCACTCGGCCATCGACTCGGGGAAGTTGGGCGTACGCACCATTCCGACGCGCCGCGCGTATTCGAGCAGTCGTCCGGTCTCACGCGCCCAATCACCCAGACTCGGGGGCGCAGCCAGGGTGGCGACACCACGTACGAGATCGTTGTCGGCGGCCACCGTGATCGCGAGTGCACCGCCTTCGGCCACGCCGACGAGCCACACACCCCGCACGTCATCGCGAGCGTCGAGATGCGCGACTGCGGCGCGGATGTCATCGAGCCAACCGCCGACCGAGAAGTCACCCTCGCTCGAACCCGAGCCGCGGCAGTTGAACGCCAATGCGACGCATCCCGTCTCGCGGGCGATGCGCTCGGCGAGCTCGGGGAACGTGGTCGCCGAGGTGATCGCGCCCCGCGGGCCGGTCGGGAAGCCGTGACACAGCACGACACCTGGGGACGTGGCGGCGCCTGACACCGCGAGGTGCCCCACGAGTCGCGAGTGCTCCGTCGTGATCACGGTTTCCAGGAGTGGCGAGCGTCCCCTTAGGGGCGGCGGCAGGTACCCTGCCGCCGAGCGAGTGCGACAAAGGATGATGACTCCAAGAGGCCCAGTATCCTCGGCGCCGTGCCATCGGCGGTAGCGACCCCCGCGTGCAAGGAGTGGGCCGTCATCGTGCGCGCACTCCTCGCTGGTGAGCAGATCCTCGACGTGCGCAAGGGTGGCTTGCGCGAGGAAGGTCGCCACTTCGATCTGCAATCGAAGCGGCTGTGGCTCTACCCCACCGCCGAGCACCAGAAGTCGGAGCTTCTCAAGCCTGCGTACCGACGGTGGGTCGACGAGTCGATCGCCGCCGCACCCGGCGAAGGTGACGTCCGCGTCGACGGGTGGGCCGACGTCGTGAAGGTCGCAACGATCACCGACCCCGACGATCTGGACAAGATCGCGGGGAAGTTCATCTGGACGACCGACTACGCGGCGTCGCGTTTGAGCTGGAAGAAGCGCGACCCGCTGTGGATCCTTGCGCTGCGCGTCCACCGGTTGCTCGAGCCGATCACCGTCCCCTGGCGCGACGAGTACGGCGGGTGCACGTCATGGGTGGAGCTCGACGGGTTGCCGGCCGATCCTGCGTCGGTGGCGAGCGAACCCGCGCTCACCGACGAATCCTTCGCGGCGCGCCTCCAGCTGACGGAGAACGACCTGCCGGGGAAGTTCGAAGCCCCCTAAGGGCGGTAGCCGCGGTTCCTTGCCTCTTCGAGGGTGTCGGGGCCGAACGTCGCAAAGGCTTCGGATTTCATCAGCTCCTCGACCTTCGCCGCGACCTCCGGATCGTCGAGCGCGTCGAGGTCGTGGACTCGCTGGTTGCGTTTGTCACCCAACCAACGGAAGTGCTCGAACCGCGCCGGCTTCTCCACGACTCCAACCTAACGCCCGCTCCGGAACGCGAGCGGGCGGGGTGCCTGCGCACCCCGCCCACTCATCAAGGCTGTTGAGCACCATCCGGACTTCTCGGGAGGGACCAGTCCCCGACCGGGTTGCGGTGCCGGTGCGGCGGTCGGAACTCCGCCAGGCGGTCCAGCCGGTGTGGGGCCTAACGGCCGCGCACCTCCAGGGTCCCAAAAGGTTGATGCATTCGTGGACCACCTCCTTTCTCTGGTGACCCACTTGTAGCACGCGGGTGCAAGCACCTGCGTTGGACTTGTTGTATTCAGTCCTCGTCGGCGGGTGGCCCGATCGCACCGATCTCCTGGAGGTACGCGAGCTGGGTTTCGACGACCGCGTCGATCTGCTCGGGGAGGTAGGGCTCGCCCGTGCGGGCGGCTTCTTCGACGATGTACGCGATCTGCTCGCCACCACCCACGATCACCGGACCGCCGGGAGCCGCGCCGTTCCCGTTCGGCGACACGCCGTGGTGCTCGAAGAACTCGATCTGGAGCTGGAGGATCCGCCGCACGTCCTCGGTTGTCAGCGTTGCGGCGACGGCGTCCGGCAGATGCTCCACGATCCACTCGAACGCGTCTTCGGCATCGAACAACGCGGGTGGCGGAGTGCGGGCGAGACGGCCGGCCTCGCGGGCGACGACCCACGCGGCGATCCCGACGATCAGCCCGACAACGAGGAACCCGGCGACGTACTCGATGACGAGACCGCCGTCAGGCGAAGGTCGCGCCGGGCACAGACGCGACGGTTCCGGCGAGCGTGGCGCGCGACATGAAGCTGCTGCGGTTGAGGCGCGCGTCGAGAAACCCGCTCGTCTTCGACCCGATCCAGTTCGCAGTTGCGATGTCCTTGCTCGGCGTCTGCATCAGCTACTGAGCCTCGCGTACGGACGCCAGCACTCGTGGGAGCGCGCTGAGAGTGAGCAACGACAACCCCGTGCCGATCACGACGAGCATCACAAAGGGAACACCGGAGAGCGGCTGTGAGCCCACCGCGTCGGCGATGCCGGCGGAAGGGTCGATGGCGATCGTCACCGCAGCGATCACGGCCGCGAGATTGAAGACCAAGTGGACGCGACTCGGAGGCGTGTCGGTCTTGCCGAAGCAGCCACACGTCGAGATGGGGAGGTCACACGCGAGTGCGAAGGCCACGAACGCAGCAAAGAGCACGTACGACAGCGCAACCAGCACGGCGCCGATCAGGTCGCCTTCGATGAACGCGTAGGCACCGCCGAGCGCCTCGATCGCGCCGCCCGCGCGGACGAGGCGCGGCGAGGCCGGGAGTCCAGCGCCGCGGAGCGCATTCGCGGTGTCGGCAGGTGATGCGACCTTCATCGCGCCCGCAACGGCCAACAACAGCGCGGCGATCGCGAACGGACCCGCGGCGATGCTCACCCGACCGCCCCGTCGATCCGGATGTTCGCGAGGACGTTGTTGACAGCAGGCACGACAACGCTGCGACGCGCGTACGCGCCGAGCACGATGAGGCAGAAGGCACGCCCCGCTTCATGGAAGAACCCTTGACGGCCGGCGTGGCCATCGAGGCCGCGCTGGAGGCCCGCGGGATCGAAGTCTTCGGGGTCGAGCTCGCGCGGCATCCCCTCACGTGCGAAGAGCGGCTGGGAGACCCGTCCTCCCCACCCGGGAGGGACGGCAACTTCCAGGCCGTGTGCGGTGATGTGGCTCATGGCCGCCTGCCCACGAGTGGAGAGATCACATGCCTGCCTCGGCGTCGTGGAGGTCGGCACCGGGCGTGGGATACAGGCTGGGATGGCCCGGCTCGATCCCGGCATCGATCAGGTCCCGGTCGACGCTCGCCTCGCGCGTGCGGTTGTCCTCGCCGCGGCGACGACGAGCCGAGGTCGAGGTCGAGAGGCCAGCGTCGACGACGGCTTGCTCCATCATCCCCACGATCTGCGGCCAGGACATCGCCGCGCCCTCGCCCACGATCGCGCTCATGGGCCCGTCGACCAGCACGAAGTAGGGAGCAACTGGCACGTCATAGGCGTCCCACGCGGGACTCGACATCACCACGGTGAGGTCGCGCGGCGCGAACTTCTTCAGCCGCG
>VGBR01000016.1 GCA_016870355.1 Actinomycetota bacterium
GGCGGCGGGAACGGCAACGGCGGCGGGAACGGCAACGGCAGCTCGGGACCGGGCAAGGGCGCCGGTCGGGGCGCGGGTGGTCCGGGTGAGGATTCCGGGCCGGGCAACGGCGCAGGTCAGGGTGACCGCAATGCGGTCGGCCAGCAGCCGGGTGGCAACCCCGGCAACGGCGGCGGGAACGGCAACGGCGGCGGGAACGGCAACGGCGGCGGGAACGGCAACGGCAGCTCGGGTCAGGGGAGCAGCGGTGCGCCTGTCCCTCCCGCCAGTCCCGGCAACAGCGGGAGCGGAAACGGTGGCGTTGGTCAGGGCAATGGGAGGGGCAACGCCGCCCACTGACTGCCCACAAGTGACGCGCAAGGAACCCTGCGCGACGGACGTCCAGGTGACACCGCGTACCCTGGACGTGGATGTTCATCGACGGATTCGTCCACCAGCTGCCCGACATCGACCCGACCGAGACGTCGGAATGGCTCGACTCCCTCGACGCGATCGTCAACGGACGCGGTGGCCGCGCTCGGGCCCGCTACCTCTTGGCCCGGCTCATGGAACGGGCGCGCGAGCAGGGCGTCGGCGTTCCCGCGATGGTCACGACCGACTACATCAACACGATCCCGACGGAGCAAGAGCCGTGGTTCCCCGGTGACGAGTTCATCGAGAAGCGCATCCGTGCGCACATCCGTTGGAACGCGATGGCGATGGTCGACCGCGCCAACCACCGCTTCGACGGCCTTGGTGGTCACCTGTCGACGTTCGCATCGGCGGCTGCGCTCTACGACGTCGGGTTCAACCACTTCTTCCACGGCAAGGCGGACGGGGGGTTCGGCGACCAGCTGTTCATGCAGGGCCACGCCGCGCCGGGGATCTACGCCCGGGCCTTCCTCGAGGGGCGACTGACCGAGGAGCACCTCGATCGCTTCCGCCGTGAGGTGTTCGGCGGGGGACTGCCCAGCTACCCCCACCCGCGCCGGCTGCCGGACTTCTGGGAGTTCCCGACGGTGTCGATGGGGCTCGGCCCGCTGAACGCCGTCTACCAGGCGCGGTTCAACCGCTATCTGCTGCACCACGAGATGGTGGACACCAGTCGGGCCAAGGTCTGGTGCTTCGTCGGTGACGGCGAAATGGACGAACCCGAGGCGATGGCCGGGCTCTCGATCGCGGCGCGCGAACAGCTCGACAACCTCATCTTCGTCGTGAACTGCAACCTTCAACGCCTTGACGGCCCGGTGCGCGGCAACGGGAAGATCATCCAGGAGCTCGAGGCCACCTTCCGCGGCGCGGGCTGGAACGTCGTGAAGGTCATCTGGGGCCAGGGCTGGGACGAGCTGCTCGCCCGCGACGTTGACGGCGCGCTCGTCAACAAGATGAACACCACGGTCGACGGCGAGTTCCAGAAGTACGCGGTCGAGAGCGGCGCCTACATCCGGGAGCACTTCTTCGGTCCCGATCCCCGCCTCCAGCAGATGGTCGCGCACCTCTCCGACGACGACCTGCAACGGCTTCCGCGCGGCGGGCACGACTACCGGAAGCTCTACGCGGGCTACAAGATGGCCGTCGAGCACCGCGGGAGCCCCACGGTCATCCTCGCCAAGACGATCAAGGGCTGGACGCTCGGTGCGGGGCTCGAGGCCCGCAACGCGACGCACCAGATCAAGAAGCTCGACGCCGAGGCACTGAAGGCCTTCCGCGACCGGCTCTACCTCGAGATCCCAGACCACGAGCTCGACGACGGTGATCCTCCTTATTGGCACCCCGGGAAGGACTCACCCGAATACGAGTACCTGATGGCGCGGCGCAAGGTGCTGAACGGCTCGATGCCCGAACGCGTGGTGCGGGCCAAGCCGGTGCGGCTGCCCCCGGCCGAGCCCTACGAGGAGTTCTTCGCCGGCACGGGGGAGAAGGTGCAGGCGTCGACCACGAGCGCGTTCGCTCGCTTGCTCCGGAACCTATTGCGCGACGAGGGCATCGGCACGCGCGTCGTGCCCATCATCCCCGACGAGGCGCGCACCTTCGGTCTCGACGCGCTCTTCCGCGAGTACAAGATCTACGCGCCGTTCGGGCAGAAGTACGAGCCCGTCGACGCGAGCCTGCTGCTGTCGTACCAAGAGGCGCGCGATGGCCGGCTCCTCGAAGAGGGCATCACCGAGGCGGGTTCGATGGCGTCGCTCACCGCCGCCGGCACCGCCTACGCCACCTGGGGTCAGCCGATGATCCCGTTCTTCATCTTCTATTCGATGTTCGGGTTCCAGCGCGTCGGCGACCTCATCTGGTCCTTCGGTGACCAGCGGGGCCGCGGCTTCTTGATGGGCGCCACGGCTGGTCGCACCACGCTCACCGGCGAGGGACTCCAGCACTGCGATGGCCAGAGCCATCTGCTGGCGTCCACCGTGCCGACGTGTCGCGCGTACGACCCGGCGTTCGCGTACGAGGTTGCGGTCATCGTGCGCGATGGCATCGAGCGCATGTACGGCGACGACCCCGAAGACGTCTTCTACTACATCACCCTCTACAACGAGACGTACCCGATGCCGGCGATGCCGGTCGGCGCGCCCGACGGGATCGTGCAGGGCCTCTACCTCTACCAATCGGCACTGGTCGATCGGAAGCACCGCGCGCAGATCCTCGCGAGCGGCACCGCGATGCACGCCGCACTCGAGGCGCAGCAGATGTTGGCGGACGACCACGACGTGGCGGCCGACGTGTGGAGTGCGACCAGCTACAAGCAGCTCCGTGAGGACGCGCTGTCCGCGGAGCGTTGGAACCGGCTGCACCCCGAGGAAGCGCCGAAGATCCCGTACGTCGCCGAGTGCCTCAACGAGGTCGAGGGACCGATCATCGCGGTATCCGACTTCATGAAGGCGGTGCCCGATCAGATCGCGCGGTTCGTCCCGCAGCCTTTCGTGCCCCTCGGCACCGACGGTTACGGTTTCTCCGACACGCGCGCCGCGCTCCGTCGGCACTTCGAGGTCGACGCGCCGCACATCGTGATCGGTGTGCTCGACGGGCTCACGCGCACGGGCGACGTGAAGGCGGAGGTCGTCACCGAGGCGATCCACCGTTACGACGTGGATCCCGAACGTCCCGAACCGCGCACTGCCTGAGCGCGTTCCCCGGGCGGCACGTTGGAGTCGTTCATCACAGATCTGCTCGAAGACGTCGCCAGCATCGGCGGCGGCTGGCTCCTGCTGGTTGCGTTCTTCCTCGCGTTCGCCGAGACAGCGCTCTTCGCGGACCTCATCGTGCCCGGCGAGGTCGGCCTCATCGTCGCCGGAGCCGCGGCAGCTCGAGGTGACGAGCCACCGCTGGTTGCTCTGATCGCCGTCGCCGCGCTGGGCGCGACGCTCGGCGACTCGGTCGGTTGGCTGCTCGGCAAGAAGTTCGGGGTCCGACTGATCGAGAAGTTCGAGTAGACCCGCAAGCGGCTGGGTCCGAAGGTCGAGCAGGCGCGCGCCTACTTCACGAAGCGCGGTGCAGCTGCCGTGTTCCTCGGCCGGTTCGTCGGCGCGCTCCGCGCGGTGGTGTCGGTGGTAGCGGGCATGAGCGACATGCCGTATCGACGGTTCCTGCCCTGGAACGTGCTCGCATCCGTGGTGTGGTCCGGACTTGTTGTGTCCGCGGGCTACTTCTTCGGCCGCAACGTCGAGTCGGTCGTCGGCGACATCGGGCTCGGGATCGCGGGCGCGATCGTCTTCGGTGTCGCCGTGTACTGGTGGATCAAGCGCCGCCGCCGCACGCAACAGCCTGCAACGACGTAGCGCTCACGACGCTTGACGGCCGCCTTCGTCCATCTGCAGCGGATCGTCCTCGTCCCAGTCGAGCGCTTCGTCCTCGTCGGCGTCGCGCCACGTCGGCTGGTCGTCGTCGTCGTCGCTGTCGGCGAGCGACTTCTCGCCCTCGGTGAACAAGCCGTCGTCGAAGCCCTGCTTCAGCTCACGCGCTTCGCGGAACCGGCGGGCTCGTCCCTTCCTGGCCACGGCTTCACCTACCTCTCAGACATCCAAGAGGGCCATTGTCCCACGCGGAAGGAGGGTCGCGCGCACCCGCCCCCAACGGGGCGACCCGGGCCCTCCCCGTCCCGTTCTGGGGACGCTCAGGGTCGTGATGGCGACCTGAGCGTCACGAGAATCACGTTGACGCCGATCAGTGGCCGTGTTCGCAGCTCCCGCCGTGGCCTTCGATGCCGGAGAAGGGTCCGCAGGGGGTGTCCTCGAGCCACACGTGCAACATCGGCGCCGTAGCCCTCAGCACTCCGCCCGGCCGGCACTCCCCGTTCACGAGGCTCCCCGCCAGCCGCTGGCCGCTCGGGTCCCAGCAGAGGTTCTGGTGGTCGTGCCAGGTGGTGAGCTCGCCGGCGATCTCGGGAACGTCCTCCATCGCGGAGCCGGACGAGAGGATGTACATCGCGGACATCACCTTCTTCGTGCCGTCGGCCTGACGCTGGGTCACGATCGACTCGATCGCGCTGGCGTCGAGCGACTTGTCGTCGGTGAGGTGGTCGTGGTTCACGAAGTGCTCGAAGGCGCCCGGCCGCCGACCGTCGCCGATCGACACGTAGCCCGCGGCGACGACCGACGCCTCGTCAGGGAAAGCGGTGAGCGCGGCCCGGGTCTCGTCGATCAGGTCGGTGGCGCGCTCCTGCTGCTTCTCCGAGAGCCGTGGGTCGTCGACCGAGATGATCGGTCCTTCGACGCTGGCCTCGGTGCCTTCGGCGTGACCGTCGGCGTCGTGCTCGTGGGCTTCGGTCTCGCGATCGTCGCCCCGGTGTTCGTGTGAAGATGTCGCTTCGCCGTGACCGTGCTCGTGGCTGGCGCCGTGGGTGTGCTCGGCGGCCATCGCGGGCATGGCGATGGCGAGCACGAGCACGGTCGCGAGCCCGACCGCGGCGACGTTGGCGCGGGCGACGGGACTCTGTCGCAACAGCGCCACCAGACCCGCGGCAACGGCCAGTCCGGCGAGGACGGCCGCGAGGAGGTCCTGAGTGCCCACCGCCTCGACTACGGCCAATGGCCCGACCAGCCCGACGGTGCGTGACAGCACCCAAGCCAGGAGCGCGCCCGCGTTCAGCGCCACGCCCGCGGCGATCAGCAGCCGGTGGGGCCAGAGCACCGCGAGTGCTGCCCACGCGAGCTGCGCGGCCGCGGCGGCGGCGAAGAGCCACGAGAGCGTCGGGTCACCGTTGTGGGTGCCCGCGGCGGCGGCATGCACCAGCCCGGCGCCCGCAGAGGCGGCGGCGGCGGTCGCGAGCGCGGTGGTGAGGCCGGAGCGAACGACGGGGGGAGTGGTCTCGGTCATGGACAGATCATCGACCTGTGCCGCCAAGAGATGACCCGCGAAATGTGAGGGGATCGTGAAGCGCCCTGGCCGACCTACTCCGCGAGCGGCTTGGCGATGCTCAGCTCGTGGCCGTCGGGGTCATGGAGGTGGAAGTAGCGCTCGCCCCACGGTGCGTCGCTCGGCGCCATGTCGGGCGTGTAGCCGGCAGTGACCGCGCGCCGATGGGTGGCGTCGACGTCGTCGACCCAGAAGATGACCCGACCCCAGATCTTCTGGACCGGCGCGTGCGCAGGGTCGAGTTGGAGGTTGAGGAAGCTCTTCGGTCCGGCTCGGAAGGTGACGAACGAGGATCGCTCGTCGCCGGCGAAGAGCTCGAACCCGAGTGTCCGATAGAACGTGACCGATCGGGCCATGTCGGAGACGGCGAGCGTGATCGCACTGAGCGACCGGATGGTCATGCCCGGCAGTCTTCGCCGCGCGAACGGCGTTCGCAAAGGCTTCGCGGAGAGACCGGCGGCTACGATCGTCGCCTCGCGACGTCGGTTGCGAACGGGCGATTGGCTCAGCCTGGTTAGAGCGCCGCTCTCACACAGCGGAGGTCACTGGTTCAAATCCAGTATCGCCCACCCTGTTTGCCCAGGTCAGACGGGCTGTTCGGGAGCATCGAAAAAGGCACGTCCTGCGCGTCCCAAAAAAATCCCAAGTTCAACGGGTGGGGCGGCAAGCAGGTGCACTCGGGTGATGCGCAACTCGCAGGGCTGGTCGCAGCTCGCCTCGGAGTCGAGTTGTTCGACAGCGGGCTGTTCGCACCGCCTCCGGCGAGATGTCGAAGTCGGCCGCGATCGTCGCGACCGTCAGATCACCCCGTCGAACGATCCGGACCACATCACGCTTGATCTCCGCAGGAAACTTCTTGGGCATGGCGACATCCTCTCCATGGGAAGCGACCTCCCGGTCACCGCACGCGAGCGCGAGGGAGCGCACCATCGGTTCGAAGGACGCTCGGAAGAGGTCGTCGAAGTCATCATCACCGGTCCGGTTCGTATTCACCTCCATCCCTCCAGCAACACGCCGCGGAGGTGCTCGAGGTTTGGCCGCACCGAGAGATCGTGCCCGACGCGCCGGACCACCGGCCGTCTGGCGTCAGGAGCCTGTTCGGAGCACACGTATCGCTACCGAGATGGCGGACTGCTGACGGGAGCGGTCGCGGAGCTGGGCGGCCACACCGGGGCCGCGGACCACGGCGTTGTCACCTCGATCTGACTCGCGACCTGCACGAGGACATCCTCCCGACCAAAGCGCGCCACGAGTTGGACTCCGAGCGGAAGTCCTGTGGACGGACTGCGGCCCAGTGGCAGAGAGATGGCGGGCTGGCCGGTGACGTTGCTGAACGAAGTGAGTGCCGAGATTGCGCCGGCATTTCGGTACATCGATTCGATGTTCGTCGTGTCGAGCACTCCGAGCTCAGGTGGTGGCACGGCGATCGTGGGGGTGAGGAGCAGATCGTGGTGCCCGAAGAACCGGGCCAGCTCGTGACCGGCGCGCTCGACGGCTTGCAACGCCCGCACCATGTCGGTACCGGTCGTGTTCTTGCCGAGGTGGTAGATGACGTGGGTGAAGGGTTCGAGATCGTCGTCGCGGAGCCCGCGTCCACGCGCGGCGAGTCGATCGTCGATGTCGGCTGCCATGGGTGTGGACATGACCACCCGCAAGACCGTCTGGAGGTCGTCGAGCGGATAGGTGGGTGTGGCCTCGACGACTTCGTGCCCGAGCCCTTCGAGCACGCGCGCGGTCGACTCGGTGACGGCGGCGCATTCGGCGTGCACGGGTTCGCCTTGGGGCGTGACAGTGCTCAATGCGATTCGGAGACGCCCCGGATCGCTGCCAACTTCGTCGATGAACGGGCGCTCGGGGGCCGGGGCCCAATAGCCGTCGCCGGGCACCGAACCCGCGGCTACATCGAGCAGGAGCGCGCTGTCGCGCACGGAGCGAGTCAGCACGTGGTTGACGCTCATGGGGTATGCGAACGCACTGAGCGTGGGGTGGCTTGGGGTGCGTCCGCGCGTCGGCTTGAGACCGACGAGCCCGCACGCCGATGCGGGGATGCGGATCGAGCCACCGCCGTCAGTCCCGTGGCCGAGGGGGACCATGGCGGAGGCGATCGCCGCGGCGGTACCACCCGACGAGCCGCCGGCGGAGTGCGACAACGAGTACGGGTTCCTCGTGGGACCGTGCAAGAGGGGTTCTGTTGACGCGTTCCGACCGTATTCGGGCACGTTGGTCATGCCCACGACGACAAGCCCCGCGCGTCGGTAGCGCTCGACGATGATCGAATCCTGATTCGCGACCTCGTCGGCCCGCAGCCGAGAGCCGCCGGTGGTGCGCATCCCGCTCACTTCGGCGCCGAGGTCTTTGATGACGAACGGCACACCCGCAAGTGGGCCGCCAGACGCGGTGTCGGCATCGACGAGGGCCGCGTCTGCGCGGACTTCGGTGACCGCGTTGACGATCGGGTTTCGCGCGTCGATGCGCGCAAGGGCATGTTCGACGACTTCACGCGCGTGGACATCTCCGACGCGGATGACCGCAGCGAGTGCGACCGCATCGAGGTCGTCGAAGAGCTCGTCCATCCCGCTACCGGCGTCGCTCATCGCGGCACCGACTCGGAGAGCATCGCCGCGTCCGGGTCCACTGTCGACGGGGCCTCGAGCGCGCCACACACGACATCGGTGACGTGGGCGACGAACTCGGCGGAGTTCAGCAGCAGTCGATCACCCGCCTCGATCAGCGTCGCCCGTTCTGCGAACAGGCTCGTGAGGAAGAGGGCGTAGGCCACGAGTCGCTCTCGCCGCACCGCGACGGGGACATCACTCATGCATTGCTCGAGCAGCGACAGCGTGCGGGCCGTTTGGGCGCTCCGGGCCTCGGGTTGTGCACCGCCGCGCAGGGGGCTGCTCATGAGGTCGATCAGCTGCGGCAGGATCCGAAGGAAGTCTCGGCCGGACTCCGTCTCCAGCTCTCGAGCGAGAGCCTCGACGTTGGCGGCCACGATGGCTTGTATCGATGGTGAGGATTCGAGCTCGTGGAGTGCGGGTCGGAGGTGCTCGTCCATCGCGGTTTGGTGCGCCGAAAGGATCGCAACCACGAGGCCATCTCGCGAGCCGAAGTGATAGTGCAACGCGGATGCGTTGCGTTGACCGGCAAGCGCGTTGATCTCCCGTAGGCGCACCCGGTGGATGCCATGGACGGCGAAGAGGCGCTCACCAGCGCGCAGCAGGCGTTCCTTCGTGGTCTCGGCCTCGCGCGCAGTCACCATCGGTTCAACGATATTCAGTGGTGACCCGCGCCAAGGGGGCCGGGAAGTCTTCAGTGCGAAGTTGGGCATCGGTGCCGCCGTCGACGAACACGACCGAGCCACAGAAGAAGCGCGCGTCGGGTCCGAGGAGGAAGTGCACGACCCCCGCGAGCTCGTCGGCCGTCCCCGATCGGCCGATGGGGACGGGGAACGCGTCGACCAGCGGGCCGATCATGGTGTCACGACGGGTCTCGGCGAGCAGGGGAGTGTCCACTTTGCCCGGCGCAACGGCGTTCAAGGTGATGCCGGCACCCGCCCAATCCCTGGTCGGCGCATGACGTCGGATCCAACGGGCGATCGCGAGCTTCGTCGCCGGATAGGTGAGGACGGAACCCGCGACGTCGCCGGCCGCGCGTGCTGCCGCCTCGTCCCCGGCGAGACAGTGCTCGACGACGGCCATCGGCACCTCTGGCTGGCAGGTGGTCGAGTTCGAGCTGATTCCCACGGCTGCTGGACGATCGCCCCGCGCCAGGAGCTCGCGGAGTCCCGCGAGCAGGGTGACAGTCCCGAAGTAGTTCACGGACGTGAGGAGTCCACCCGGCCGATCGGTGAGGCCGGCGACGCCGGCGCACGTGACGAGCCCATCGATCGCATCGGTCATCGCGGTGACCTCTGCGATGGCCGCGGCGCGACCGTCGACGGTTCCCAAATCGACGACCACGTCGGCATCGCGCTGATCGATCCCGATCACCCGCTGCCCGTCAGCCTCCAGGCGCGCGCGGGTCGCCGCGCCCATCCCCGACGCCGAGCCCGTCACGACGACGGTGCGCATCGTCGCTCGCTACTTCGCGAAGCGGATCTTGACGAGGATGCTCGCCTCGGGGAGCAGCGAGCTGTCGTCATTGACGAAGATCACGCACGGCGGGTTGTCCGCGTCGCAGATCGCCTTGCCGACCGGCCCCTCGACCACCTCGATCTGAAGCTCACCTTCGCCGGTGGGGTCGGGTTGGAGGATCTTGCCGCGGGCCAGGTCGCAACCAGCCGTTCCCTCCGAGCGGTCCGGGCTGCACTGCACGACGTTGACGACGCCGCCCGGCGAGAAGCCAGACCAGCGCACGGTCACGAGCTGGCCACCCTCGAGTCCGCGATCGGGTGAGACCTCGGCCAAGCGATCGAGCTCGGGTCCCTCCTCGATCGGGATCTTGTTCTTGGATCCCTTCTCGGTCGCGTCCACGAGATCGGTGACGCCCGGAACGGCGTGCTCGGGCAGCCGCGCGAGCGCCTCCTCGTCGTCTTCGAGGAATGCCGCGAAGAAGTCGACCACCGACGCGACGACGCTCGGTCCGGCCGGCCCGGACGGGGTGGCCGCCGAACCGTGGCCCCCACCTTCGACGGTGAGGAACGCGCGAGGAGCTCGTGCAGTGTTGAAGACGCGCGCGATGTCTTCGTACGGCACGGCGGAGTCTTCCGTGCCGTGGACGACGATGAAGGGTGGCATCTTCTTGAAGTTGTAGTCACCGTCCCCGTACGGCGACGGCGTACCCGCGAGCACCGCGGCGGCTTTGATGCGCTTGTCTTTGCAGCACTCATGCGAGATCAGACCCATCGTCGTGATCCCACCGTTGGAATGACCCGCGACGCCGAACGCCTTCGCGTCGATCAACCCTGCGAGGGGTCCGTCGTCGTCCCGGGAGAGGCCGACGATCTCGTCGTACACGAAGCTCACGTCGGCGGGCTGGTTCACGACATCTCCAGCATCGGGCGGCGTCTCGTTGCCGCCGCTCGACAGGGGAAACTTCGGTGCTGCGACGACATTTCCAGCGGCGACCAGCTCCGCGATGAAGTCCTCGTACGTCGCGGGCGTCGCACTGAATCCGTGCGAGAAGACGATGATCGGGTACGGGCCGTGGTCGGTGTCGGGTACCGCATCCGGCACCGCGGCGCCGCCGGCGCCGAGCGTCGGGTAGAAGATCGACGTCTCGAGCGTGCGTTCGGGCTTCTCGGGAGAGTCGCCGCTCAGGGGAGTCACGCGGGTGTCGTCGACGAACCTCTCGACGATCACACCGACGCCGTGCGCGGACTGGCCCGCACTCGCTGGTGTCGCTGACACGACTAGGATCGTGAGCGCCAGCAGGACCGCAATGCCGTGGAACCGACCGCGCGGGCTCATCCGTGTCCTTTCGACCTGCCCTGTTGTTGCCCGACGATAATCACAATGATTAGGTTGCGTCGGATGGTCGAGGAGGCGGTCAACGGGGCGAACACCTGGGACCGTGTCGCCGACGTCGTGGTGGTCGGCTCCGGTGGCGCCGCGCTCACCGCGGCGACGCTCGCGCACGACGCGGGCTCCGAGGTGTTGATCCTCGAGAAGGCCGACTTGCTGGGCGGCACGACCGCGGTGTCGGGCGGCGGCGTGTGGCTGCCCGGCAACCACGTCATGGCCGCGGCCGGGATCGAAGATGACCGAGAGGACGCGCTCACGTACATCCGGCGCGTCACCGCGGGAAGTGAGCCCGATCCCGAGCTCCTCGAAGTGTTCGTCGACACCGCCCCCGAGGTCCTCCGGTATCTCGAGGACCACACGCCACTGCGGACCCACATCTCACCGCTGCCCGACTACTACTGGCCCTGGGGCATCCCGGGACACCGCGCGGTGCCGGCGCGGTGCGTGGAGGCCGATCCGTACCCGGTTCGCGACGAGCTGCCGGATTGGGCGGACCGGCTCGTCAAGCGCGGCACGCTCATGTCACTGGGCACTGCCACGACGCTGACCGAGGACCTCACGCCGCAGGCACCGGGGCTGCAGGAAGAGCTGCGGCGTCGGGAGGCGCAGGACATCCGGCCCAAGGGTGCCGCGTTGGTGGCGCGGCTGTTCCGCGGATTGGTAGATCGAGGCGTCGAGACCATGCTAGAGACTCGGGCGCGCTCGGTCGTCATCGATGACGCCGGTGACGTCGTGGGTGTGATCGTCGAGCGTGGGGACGAGGAGCTTCGCATCGGTGCTCGGCAAGGAGTCGTGCTCGCATGCGGTGGCTTCGAATGGAACCGCGAGCTCGTGCGCGCGCACATCGGGTACGACGTGAAGCCGCTGACGCCACCCAACAACGTCGGGGATGGGCTGAGCATGGCGATCGAAGCAGGCGCGCAGCTTGCCAACCTGGGCTCATACTGGGGCACCCCGGCGATGTTCGACCCAGAGATCACGCGCGACGGCGAGCTAGTACCCCAGTTCGAGTGGGGTCGAGGCTCGCCTGCTTCGATCGTCGTCAACCGGCACGGACGACGCTTCGCGAACGAAGCCCTGCCCTACAACGACTTTCCGAAGGCTTTCGGCACGTACGACCCCAACGCGGTCGACTTCCCGAACGCGGCCCCGGGGTTCTTGATCTTCGACAGCTCGGTCCGCGCGAAGCAGCGCATCCTCTCTCTGCATCCCGGTGAGCCGGACGCTGATTGGGTGATGAAGGCTGACACGATCGGCGAGCTCGCCGACGTGACCGGGCTCGAGCGGGCGGCCCTCGAACAGACCGTCGACCGATACAACGAGCACGCCGCGCAAGGCGCGGACCCCGACTTCCGCCGTCACGAGGTCGGACTCATGTCGCCCGGAAAGCTGGCGCCGATCGTCGAGCCGCCGTTCTACGCGGTGCAGATCTACCCCGGAACCCTCGGCACGAACGGAGGCCCGCAGATCGACCGGAACGGCCAGGTCCGGCGCCAAGGTGGCGGCCTCGTCGGGGGTCTCTATGCCGCGGGCAACGCCGCGGCGAACGTGTTCGGCTGGGCCTACCCGAGCGGCGGGGGCACCCTCGGGAACGCCATGGTGTTCGGGTACCTCGCCGGGCGTCACCTCGGCGCACAACCGCGACGAGACGTCTAACCTGGACGCATCGGCCCGCAGGTCAGGCGCGCGACGAGTGATCGACGCCCGTGTCCGACTCCAACCGTTCATCCGCTGCCAGGCCTGAACGTCGTATCGCACGTTCGTCGGTGCCGAGATACGAGGCAATGACGGCCGGGTTCGCGCGCACCTCTGCCGGTGAGCCCTGAGCGATGACCGCGCCGGCCTCGAGGCAGTAGATCCGGTCGCTGATGGACATCACCATCGGCATGTCGTGCTCGATGATGAGCACGGCGGAGCCCAGCTCTTGTTGGATCGTCTTGATCAGCGGCCCGAACGCCTCGGTCTCGCGTTGGGCGACGCCGGCCGTCGGCTCGTCGAGCAGCATGAGGCGCGTGTCGAGCGCGAGGAGCGCACCGAGCTCGACGATGCGGCGAGTGCCGGTCGACAGCTCCGCGACCAGTGTGTCGGCGTAGCGACCGAGACCGAGGTACGCGATGATCTCGTCGGCTTGCGAACGCTTGTGCCGTTCCACGATCGGCGACGGCGGCAGCGCGAGCATCGAGGGAAGCAGCAACGACCGCTGCCGGGCCTCGAGCGCGACCATGATCGTCTCGCGCACCGTCAGACCCCCGAAGATGCGAGCGTTCTGAAAGGCGCGTCCCATGCCGTGGCGCGCTCGACGGTGAGCGGGCATCGCGTCGATCGCGGTTCCGAACACCTCGACGTGTCCGGTGGCGCGCACGAACCCTGAGACCGCGTTCATCAGTGTGGTCTTGCCCGCGCCGTTGGTACCGATCAGTCCGACCACCTCGCGGGGGCGGACCTCGAGGCTTGCGCCGCCCACTGCAAGCAGCCCGCCGAAGCGGACCTTCACGTCATCGATGCGCAAGGGCGCGGCCGCGTCGACCTCGGGTCTCGCCGAACGGGTGGAGAGCCGCGCGACGCCGTCGGTGGCACGCCCCGCACGCGGTGTCCACCCTGTGCGCCGGGCGAGCAGCGCGAGCAGCTGGTGGCGGGCCGAGTCCACGACCGAGACCAGACCGCCGGGGAGGTACAGCAGGAGGATCAGCATGCCGATGCCGCTGCCGAACAGACGCAGCTGCGGCGTGTCGTTGAACACGATTGGCAGTCCCACGATCACCAGCGTCCCGAGCACCGCGCCGGTCACACTGGACAAGCCACCCACGACCGAGACCGCGAGCACGCGGATCGATTCACCCGGAGTGAAGAAGTCGGGGATCATCGTCGAATTGCGCGCCGCGAAGAGCCCCCCGGCGAACGCGGCGATTCCACCAGAGACGGCGAACGCCACCAGCTTCATCCGAGTCGGTGACACCGTGTACGCCGCCGCGTTCTGGTCGTTGTCGCGGACGGCCAGCAACGAACGCCCGATCCCGGTCCTCCGGAGATGACTGACGAGCAGGATCACTCCGAGGAGGCATATGAAGCAGAGGTAGTAGTAGGCCTGCTTGTCGCTCGCGAGATCCCACTCGCCGATCCCGGGGATCTTGATGATGGGCGGTTCGAGTCGCGACCCGAAGCCGGTGAAGGAGGTGTTGAAGCGCGGTAGGAGGATGACGTAGTTGCTCACCGCGAGCGCGAATCCGAGCGTGATGATTGCGAGGTAGAGCCCGCGCACGCGCAATGCAGGGATCCCGATGACGACCGCAACGCCAACTCCCCAGACGACTCCGAGAGCGATCGAGGGAACGAAGCCGAGTGACTGGCCGTAGTACGCGGTGAAGTAGGCGCCGATCGCCACGAACGCGAACTGGCCGAGCGAGATCTGGCCGGCCCACCCGGTCAGGATCGTCGCCGAGACTGCCACCATCAGGAAGACGAGGATGTACGCGTACTCGTTCAGTCGGCTGGGTTCGGTCACGAGCTGCGGAAGCACCAGCCCGAGTGCCAAGAGCGTGGCGACGCTCAGGTAGCGGGTGCCCCGCGCCATCGGGTGTCGAAGCAGCTCGGTGGCGCCCGCCCGTGACCTGGGGGCCAAGGACCAGGCGCTCTCGTCGCGTCCTTGGGCGCGGGCGCGCAGCAGGACCAGCACCACGAGCAACACGAACATGACGAGCGTGTCGGTACCCGGCGTGCTCGGATTGTTGATCAACACCAGCATCTCGACGACGCCGATGACGACGCCACCAACGAGCGCCAGCGGGAACGACACCATGCCGCCCACGAGCGCGGCGGCCAACCCGCGCAGGAGCAGGTCGGGGCCGAGCGCGACGGAGACTTCACTGGTGCGCTGGTTGAGCACGGGACCGGCGATGAGTGCGGTGAGCGCGGCCAGCGCGCCGGCAATCGCCCACACTTGCGTGGAGACTGCCTTGACCCGGATGCCCGACAGGGAAGCATTGGCCGGACGGTCCGCCGCGGTCCGCACCGCAAGCCCGAAGCGAGTGCGTTGCAACAAGAAGGCGAGCACGCCAACCAGCGCAGGCACGACGACCAGCACCACGAGATGCTCACCGCGCACACTGAGGTTGCCGATCGTCCAGATGTTGGTGATCGGGGTCGGGAAGGCGACATCGCGGTCGATGGTCGGGAGCTGGAGCTGGAGGAAGAGCACGACCTGTGACACGCCGATCGTCGCGACGAACAACAGCAGGCGGGGCTGGTTGAACAGCCGGCGGACCACGAGCAGCTCGGTGAGCGCGCCGAGCAGCACACCGGTGAAGATGGCCAGCGGGAAGGTCACGTAGTACGGCAGACCCTCGTTGGCGAACAGCACGGCCATCGCCGACGCGCCGAAGGCGCCGATCTGGCCCTGCGCGAAGTTGACGACACCGGACGCTCGAAAGATCAACACGAGGCCCAGCGCGACGAGCCCATAGACCATCCCGCGCACGACTCCGTTGAACACGGCCTGCTCCGTGATCGTGAACGCGAAGGTCATGCGCCCTCTCCGGAGAGGAAGACCGCGCGCAGCAGGTCGTCGCGCGCGAGCAGATCCTGCGCGGGGCCTTCGAAGCGGATCCGGCCACGTTCCATGAACACCGCACGATCCGCGAGGGCGAGTGCCACGTTCACCGACTGCTCGACGAGGATCATCGACATCCCGGCCCGCTTGAGTCCCTCGACGACCTCGAGGAGCTCCTGGACGACGAGGGGAGCAAGCCCGAGTGACAGCTCATCGATCAACAGCAGCTCGGGCTCGAGCATCACTGCCTTGGAGATCGCGAGGATCTGCTGTTGGCCTCCGGAGAGCGACGCCGCACGTGATGCGTGTCGCTCGCGCAGCACCGGGAACATCTCGAGGATCGCGTCGATTCGTTCCGCGCGGCGGGCTGGGTCCTCGATCAGCCAGCTCCAGACCTCGAGGTTCTCGGCGACCGTCTGATTCGGGAACACGCCTTCGCCACCGGGCACCTGGATCATGCCCATGGCGACACGGAGCTCGGGGTCGATGAGCGTGATCGTGCGCCCGTTCATCCTGACCACGCCACGGTCGGGAAGCACGAGCCCGCTGATGCAACGCAGGAGCGTCGACTTGCCCGCGCCATTGGTGCCGAGGAGTGCAAGGACCTCGCCTCGCTGGAGCTCGAGGTTGATGTCGAAGAGGATCTGCACCGGCCCGTACGACGTGTCGAGGTTGTGCACCTGCAGCACGGGCACGTGCTCGGGGTCGGCGGCGATGCGCTGCTGCTCGGCTTGCTCGTCGAGGAGCTCTTCGACGACGAGCGAGATGTCGCGCTTCATGAAGCGCGCGCCGTTGAGCACCATCAGTCCGCCGAGCAGCGCCGCAGGTGGCACCACGACGGCGAGGGCGGTGCGTTCGCCGTACTCCTCGGCGACGGCAGCGACGATGAGTCCGCCGAAGAAGCCACCCAAGAGGAAGATGTAGAAGCCGATGAGCGCGAAGGCCTGGGCTCTCATCCGATAGGGGACCACCGCCGAGATCGTCGGTCCCACCTGCGTGAACGCCGCGAGCTGACATGCGTTCGCGGCGGCGACGAGCACGATGAGCGGTTCGACGGCGTCGAGCTGGGTGCCCACCGTCAAGAGCACGCCGTAGGCCAGCACCAGCCAGCCGAACAGCCGCACCGCCCATCGGGGGTCACGCCGGAACAGCCGGTCCCCGTAGCGCCCCGCGATCGGGATGAGCACCAGCGCGGGGAGGAAGGTGAGTGAGAGCACCCAGCCCCGCTTGTAGGCAGAGAAGTCGTAGGTCTCGTCGAAGAGAAAGCTCAGGCGCACCGGAACGCTCACCAGCGCGAATCCGAGCAAGCCGATGCCGACCACGAGGTACCGGAAGGTCTTCACCTTCTTGAGGCGTGCGCTTGCCGCGCTGAGTCGGACGGGCGGCTCCGCGGACGAGTCGAGGAGCCGGCCCAGCACTGCTTCCTGCTCGTTTCGGCCGCGCGCTGGCTCACGGAGCACGAAGAGCGCGACCACGATCGCGAGAGCCGGCAGCGCCGCGGCGACCATCGCCCAGCGCCATCCCTCGAGGCCGCCTGCCCACCCCGCGACCGCGCCCACGAAGAACGGGCCGACGAAGAGGCCGAGCGGACGGCCGAGGTTCTCGAGCGCGAACATCCGGGCCCGGACGCCGATCGGGTACTGATCGGCGATCAGGGACGGGGTGATCGGGATGCGCGCCGACGCACCGAATCCGGCGCCAGCGCGCGCGAGGCCCATCTGGAAGCCACTCGCGACCGCAGCTGAGACCAGCATGAAGAGGACCCAGATCGACGTCGCTCCCGCCAGGATCCGGGTGCGTCGATAGCGGTCCGCCAGCCACGCGAAGGGGAGTGTGGCGACGACCAGCACCACCCCGCCCAGTGCCGTGAGTGCCTGCAGTGTGGTCTTGCTCACGTCGAGCGTGCGCTGGATGTCGGGCGCCAGCACCTGCAGCGCAACTTGATCCAAGGTCTCGATCACCGCGACCAGCAGCAGCGCCAGGACCATCGCGGCTCCCCCCGCGCGTAGGCCGTCGCGGAACGGCATGGGGACACCCCCGACGCCAGGTAGGAGGTCGTCGGGGAGGAGCTCGCCAGCTTCTGCTGCCGCCTGCGCGGCGCGGCGGGCCTCCTCCTCGGCCACGACGATCGCGGTCAGCGCCTCGGCTTCGCTCGCATCGCCCACTGCCGACCCATCCCCCCGGCATCCCCGCGGGGGATGCGTCTTGCCGTGCCTAATGATATCCATTACGCTGCTCGAGTCCGGGTGAGAGCGTGCAATGGGGGGAACTGATGCGAAAAGCATGTGCAGGGTGGGCCGTCGTGGCGGTGCTCGCGATGGCATTCGCGATCCCATCAGGCGCCGCGGTGTCGTCGAAAAAGGTACCCGGCGTCACAGACAAGCAGATCACGATCGTGGCGCTCGTCGCGGACCTCGACGGTCTGCGCAGCCAGGGCATCGCGCTGCCCGAGAAGCTCACGACCGACAACCTGCTCCTGAGGTGGCAGGGGTATGCCGACGCCTACGGCAAGATCAACGGTCGGCGCGTCGTCATCGAACCGGCGGTGTGGAACCCGATCGATGCCACGACTTTCGATGAGGCGTGCACGCAAGCCACGCTGGACAACGAGCCGTTCGTCGTGGTGAACGGCAACGGGTATCGCCAGAGCGCGGTGGGCTGCATCACCGTCGACAACGACACGCCGTTCTTCTTCGGTGAGTCCATCTATCCCGAGCTCACTGAGGCGTCGGGCAACAACCTGGTCAGCCTTGGCTTGTCCGCCGACGTGAACGCGGCCACGACTGCCGCGATTGCGAAGCAGGCAGAGCTCATCGATCCCGCCGCGAAGATCGCGATCCTCTCCTCCAACGAACCGGGGATCAAGGCCGCCGGCGACGCCCTCGAGGCCGAGCTGACGAGCTCCGACTTCGACGTGGTCGAAGTGGTCGAGGTCAACACGCTCCAGGCCGACTCCACAGCCATCAACCGCGAGTCCGCCGCCGCGGTCGAGACGCTGCGGGCAGCGGGGGCCGACACCGTGATGCTGCTCATCCCGTTCACGGCCAGCGTCGGCTTCTACGAGGAGGCCGCACGCAGCAACGCGGGCTTCGACGTCTTCATCGTCGACGCCGCGAGCTCCCTGTGCACGCAGTTCGGTGCGTCGCGCACCCCGGCCGCCGTGGCTGGAGTTCCGTGTATCACGACGTGGGACGGACGAGCGGTCCCGACGGCGGATGGCGTCGAGGAAGACAGCGAGTTCGAGGCCGAGTGCCGCGAGCAGTTCGACGAGTTCTCCGAGCAGCAGAGTCAACCCGGTGTGCCGGCGGGGGACATCGAAGCTGGTGGTGTGACCTACACGGAGGATTTCCCGCCGGCGGAGTGCACGATCATGAGTCTGCTCTTGCCGGCCATCGAGAAGGCCGGGAAGAACGTCACCTGGGACAAGGTCTACAAGAACTTGTTGAAGGTGAAGAAGGGCACGGCCGCGTACATGTCGAACGGCGAAGGCGGCTTCGGGAAGACCAAGCCGTTCTACGCCAACCAGGTACACGTCGTCACGTTGAAGATCGCGAACAAGGACACGCCCCAGGACGCCAACGGCACGTTCAATGGGTGTCCGGCTCCGGTGAACTGCTGGGTCCCGACCCTGGTCGACGGCGAGGAGTGGTTCCCGGTCGTCACCAAGTAGGGCGGATAGCCCGCAACACAAGGCCCCCCTTGTATCCGGGGCCCTCTCGCCGAGAGGGCCTCGGATCATGGGATGGGTCGCGCACAGACATCGAAACGCTGATCCATCTCGCGCGTTCGGGCAACCGAGCAAGCCCAACTGGAAGCGGTCGGGTGCCGACTCCTGGGTACGCGGTGACAGCCGCTGACCAGGGATCCGGACACCGGTCTGACCCCGAGGACTAGCGTCCGCCGCCGTGATCCGAGGACGAAGGCGCCTCGCCCCGACCGAGACCACCCGGCTCGGCCCCTACGAGCTGCGCGTCGAGGTCCTGCACGCCGGGACGCGCAAGCTGTCCGACGACGACACCGTTGTCGTTGACCATGTCGAAGCCTGAGGCTTCGAGTGCGCCGCTTGACGGTGATTGTGCCGACCCGACTCCCACGCCGACCAAGCCGAACCACGCGGCCGCGACGAGCAGCACGTTCAGCACTGTGACCCCGACGAGCACCTTGTGCGACTTCATGTGATCTCCTCACGCGTTGGACATCTTCCAGCACGACGTCCGCACTCGCTTGGAGGTTGCCAGTCAGCCGTGGCAGCTGCCGTTCCCTGATGACGGTGGCACGTCGAGTGCGGGGTTGCGATCGAAGAAGCCGACGGGGGACAGCAGGAAGCCTGTGTACTCCACGGGCATCACCGGCCAGTCCTCCGGGCGCACGAAGTGCGTGACGCCGAACGTGTACCAGAGCACCACATCAGTCTCGGTGATCGAGCGGTCGGCCTCGGTCCAGCGGGGGAGACCGTCGCCACCTTCGTGCTGGTTCGGGTAGTCGCCCGCGGCACGGCGTTCTTCGCGCACGTAGGGCGTGACCCACAGGTTGTGCTGCGCGAACCCGGCTCGCTTCCCGACGCTCGAGTCGGGGTGCGCGAGCAGCGTCGGCGTCGACATCGTGGGGATGAGCTTGTAGCCGACCGGTTGCCCGAGCGAGTTGGGTTGCGATGGATTGATGACGCGCCAGCACCGTGACGTCGCGGGGTTGACCTCACGTCGCGCCGCCATCTCACCGTCGAACCGCGTCGCCTTCTGTCGGAACGCGTTCGACCACGGGTTGTCGGGCCCGGCGTCGACGCGCTCGGCCTCGACTTCATAGACGGAGTTGTTGGTGCCGTCGACGTCGAGATCGAGTCGCGCGCAGAACATGTGCTGGTGGTTCGGGCCCGCGAGCCCGGGGGCCACGATCGTGGCGAACTCGGGGATCACGCCTTGCTCGATCGCCATGGGCGAGATGATCCCGCTCAGCTTGACCTCGAGCTGCACGTTCCCGTCGAGGTAGAGGTACCAGTAGAAGCCGTACTCGTAGTTCCCGACGGTCGCGATCGAGCTGATGACGAGCCGGCGTGACCGGCGCGTCTCGTTCGTGCCGCCTTGAAGGTCGTGGTGCTTCCAGAGAATCCCGTAGTCCTCTTCGTGCATGCATATCGCCTGCTCGACAACGTACGGATCGCCGGCTTCGGTCGCGAGCACCACGTCGAAGTAGTGGATGACACCCAGGCAGTCGCATCCGAGCTTGAGGGAGTTCGCCATGCGGCCGAGTCCCCACTCACCCGCGTCGAACGCGTTCTTCCAGCCGTGCATCGCGCCCGGGTCGCCGTATGGCACGACCATCTCGCTGATCGACGCGCGGTGCAGCACCGAACGCGTCCGCCCATCGTCGTCGTACGCGAGCGTGTGCAGCACCAGGCCCTCGTACGGGTCGAAGCCGACGCGGAACGACCACTTCTGCCACTGCACCAAGTTGCCGTCCACGGTGAACGACGGACCCTCGGGTTGGGAGATCTCGAGCGGCTTGAGGTCGGTGCGCATCGGCCCGACGTCCTCGGGCAGGTACGAGCCGCGGTTCGGTGGCAACGGCGTGATGCCGAGGTCGAGCACCTCGAGCACCTCGCCGGCACCTTGGTCGTAGAAGGCGATGACGCCTTCGATCGGTCGGGCGTAGCCGTTGTCGGTCTGGGACTCGCGCACGAACGAGATGCACCGGCTGATCCGGCGACCTTCTTCGTGCGGGCTCCCGAAGCTGCCGGCGGGCCACGGGTCGATCTGCACGAGGTCGAGATCGGTGATGCCGCGGCGCGCCATCGCCGCTTGCCAATCGGGATGGGCGCGCACCTTGCCGATCGCATTGCCCGACTCGCCGAACAGCAACGTGGGGCGCATCCCTTCGACGACCTGCCAGTCGCGCACTTCGCCCGCGGTGAGCGACACGATCACCTCGATCACTTCGAGGCCGGGACCGGTGACGAGCTGGACCTCAATCTCGCGGTCGACGGTCACGCCAGCGGTGTGAGCGGCGACCACGTCCTTGGGCGGCTCGTGCAGACGGACGTGAACGAACACCGCGTCTTCGGGCACCTTGCCGCTCGCCCGGGCGATCGCGACGGCGCGCGTGACCTCCTCGGGTGTCAACAGGTCGAGCGGGTGGGTTGCGACTCCGGTTCCGATGCTGGTCACGCCGGGACTCTAGTTCTGGGCTTCGAACACGATCGGCAGTGCCTCGTGGCGACGCATCCAGATTCCGTGCTCCCACGTCGGCGGGTGTGCTTCATCGAGCGCGAACGACGCGCGTCGCTCGTCAGCACGCCGTCGTGCACTGCCTGCGCACTGATGCCCAGCAGATCGTCAGAGGGGATACGGGTCGTCGACGAGCTGCTGGCCGTGGAGTGGCGCAGTGAGCGTCGGCACCACAGCAGCCTCGCGCGCGTGCTTCAGTAGCGGGATCAGCCCTCGCCGCGCCAAGCCACCTCGTCGTGCACGAGGGGACGAGCTCTCGGGTCTGGTGCTCGCGACCGTGCCCGATCTGACCGGTCGTGTGCACCTCGCGTACCGCCGTCGTGCCGACCGGAAGTGGTGGCGCCGGCGTTATCCCGGCGCACCGATCCCTGAGTGGGACCACTTTTCGTTGTGCGGACGAGGTGGCCTCATCGAGGCCGAGGCATGGCGCACGCTCGACTGCCGGTCGTGCGAGCGCATCATCGGGAACCGGCGGTACCGGCTCGCGAGGGAGGCGGGCGCCGCCACCTAGCGTCTTGGCTGATGCAGACATCGGGTGTGGCTTGCCGCCCCGATGTCGGAGGAGACGGAGCCTGCGGAGCCGACCAGTAGTGCAGTTCGCCACGTACCACGTGTTCCAGTGCCCGCCCTGGCAGCGGCCGGAGCAAGTGATGCAACAAGAGCTCGAGCGCGCCGTGCTGTCCGAGCAGCTCGGATACGACGGCATCTGGGTCGCGGAGCAGCACTTCGCGCCGTACTGCCTCACTGGCGATGCGTTGCTGCTCGCGGGTGTGCTCGCGTCGCACACCCAGCATGTGCACGTCGGTACCGCGGTGGTGAACCTCACCTTCACGCACCCGTTGCGTTTCGCTGAGCGAGTCGCCCTGCTCGATCACCTCACGAGCGGGCGGGTCGAGGTCGGCGTCGGTCGCGGCTACCAGTTCCCGCAGTACGGGGTGTTTGGCGTGCCCATCGACGAGACCCGCGCCATCTTCGACGAGGCGCTCGACATCGTCTTTCACGCCTGGGAGGCAGAAGACTTCACGTACGAGGGGCAGTACTTCCAGCTGCCGCGAGTGCAGGTGTGGCCTGTCCCGCTACGTCGGCCCGACGAGATCCTCCTGCACGCAGTGAACAGCGCCGAGAGCGTCGACAGCTCGATCCGGCGCGGACTCCCCGCGTTGATGGCTCGCCCGATCACGCCGTTCGTGGATCAAGTGGCCGAGCTGAAGCGGTACCGCGGCGCACTCGGAGCTGCCGGCAAGGATCCCGAGCCGTTCCTCGACCGAGCCACCGTCCTCAAATACGCGTTCATCGCTCCGACCAAGCACGAGGCGCGTGAGCTCCCGCGCCGGGCGTTCGAGTGGGACCTCGACATCCTCCAGGAGTTGACCACGCCGACGACGACCGAGATGCCGCGTGGCTACGAGTTCTATGAGGAGCGCGGCGGCAAGCTGCCGCCGTTCACCTACGACGAGTGGATCGAAGACCGGTTGCTGTTCGACGATCCCGACGGCTGCGCCGAGAAGATCGCCGCGTTGCAAGACGCTGGCGTGCGACGCCTCGTGCTCTGGATGGGGGTGGGTGGCGTGGAGCACGATCTCGTCGTGCAGTCGATGCGTCTGTTCGCCGAGCAGGTCATGCCGCAGTTCCGATGACCAACGCCGAGCTCATCGCTGCGCTGCCGAAGGCTGAGCTGCACCTGCACATCGAGGGCACGCTCGAGCCGGAGATGCTCTTCGACCTGGGTGAGCGCAACCGCGTGGAGCTGCCGTATCCGGATGTTGAGGCCGTGCGCCGCGCGTACGTGTTCGAGGACCTCCAGTCGTTCCTCGACATCTACTACGCAGGCTGTCGCGTGCTCCTTACCGAGCAGGACTTCTACGACCTCACGATGGCGTACCTGCGACGCGCGGCTGAGGACCACGTCGTGCACTCAGAGATCTTCTTCGACCCCCAAACACATACCGAGCGGGGCGTGCCGTACGAGACGGTGTTGGGTGGGATCACCGCCGCGCTGGCCGATGGCGAGCGTGACCTGGGTGTCTCATCGCGGTTGATCCTGTGCTTCCTACGTGACTTGTCGGCGGAGTCGGCGATGGAGACCCTCGACACGGCACTTCAGAACGGCGGGATCACCGCCGTGGGCCTGGACTCGGCCGAGGTCGGACACCCGCCTGAGAAGTTCCTGGCGGTGTTCGACCGGGCGCGAGCCGAAGGCCTGCGCACCGTGGCGCACGCGGGGGAAGAGGGTCCGCCCGAGTACATGTGGCAGGCGCTCGATCGCCTGCACGTGGATCGGATCGACCATGGCGTGCGCTGCACCGAGGACGAGCAGCTCGTGGCGCGGCTGATCGAAGAGCAGGTGCCGTTGACCGTCTGCCCCCTGTCGAACGTCAAGCTGCGCGTGTTCGACTCGTTGGAGCAGCACAACCTCGCCGAGATGCTTCGCCGGGGTGTTCGCGTGACCATCAACTCCGACGACCCCGCGTACTTCGGCGCCTACGTGGGTGAGAACTACGCAGCGTGTGCGGATGGGCTGTCGCTCACCGCGGTCGAGCTGATGGAGCTGGCGCGCAACTCGATCCGGGCGTCGTACCTCGAAGCGTCAACCCAGCAGACGCATCTCGAACAGATCGACGCGTTGGGGCAACAGGCGAACCTCTAGTCGGAGCGCCGGGAGGCCTTTTCGGCGCGCTTGGCGTTCTTCGCCGCGCGCTTCTCCTTGAGGCTCTTGCCTTCCTTCTTGTCCTTGCCGGATCGCGGTGACTTGTCTCTCATGGCCCAGAGACTATGCGCCCGTTCTCGCTGGATTGCGCCTCTTCGGCAGGGATGATTTGGGAGGTCCGCCGCTGACTGGACGCGAGGAGGGGTCTGCTACCGTTTTTCTCGTCAGCAGATCGGTTGTTGCGCCTGACACGAACCGCGTTGTCACTTCGCCATCCGAATCCCGATCACGGCCCCGAATCGGTTGCTGGCATGTACCGGGGCAGCGACAACATGGGAGCAACACAACAATGGCAAGAGGCACTGTAAAGTGGTTCAACGCAGAGAAGGGCTACGGCTTCATCTCTCGTGAAGGCGCCGACGACGTCTTCGTGCACTTCTCCTCCATCCAGGGTGACGGCTACCGGACGCTCGACGAAGGGCAGACGGTGGAGTTCGATGTCGCACCTGGACGGAAGGGCGAAGAGGCGCAGAACGTCCGCGTCGTCTGAACACCACGTCTACCAGCGTCAGCGCCGGGAACCTTCGGGTTCCCGGCGCCTTCGCGTTCGGGCTCAGTCGATGAAGGTGAAGAACATCACCTGGGTTGCGAAGGCCAGCACGTGTCCGGCCGGGTCCCACAGCACGGTCTCGGCCGACGCGTACCCGTCGCCAACGTGATGGGCGCGGTTGTGGCCCAGGATCCACTCCGACGTCGCATCCCCGAACAAGTGGACGGTGAGGTCGGCGCTCGGTGGCAGCCAACCGGATCCTGAGCCGAGCTTCTCGGCCACCGCGCCGGGCATCGTGTCGCAAAGCGCCACCACCCCCAATGGGTCCCACTTGCCGTCGACGATCGGCGGCTCGTTGAAGCGGAACCAGTTCGCACGGTTGGAGGTGGACGGTTCGTACGAGATCCATGGCAAGTGCCCGAGAGCCATCCGGCTCTCGGCCTGCTCCCAGAAGTTGAAGACCATCTGCCGCTCGAACCCCTTGGGCGCATCGGCCCACGACGGCGACTCCTCGGGCGGGGGCACCGTGGGCATCTCGAGCTCGGTGAACTCGAAGCCACGGCGCTCGGCACCGAACACGGCCGTGCATCGCAAGCCTTCTGGTTCACCGGTGTTGTGCAGCGATGCCGACACCTGAGAGATCGAGCGCCCGCGCCGCCACACCTCGACCTCGATCTCCACATCGCCCGGCTTCACCGCCGCGACGAAGGTGGCGGTGACGGACCGCAGCCGTTGGTCGGGGTGATCGAGCGCCGCGGCCATGGCTCGCAGTGCCACTGCCGTCACGACGCCGCCGTGCGGGACGATCGGACAGTTCCAGTCGTCGGTGAGCGACGCGCCGTAGGTATCGGCACGCCCGCCGAGCGCGTGCACCTGGGTCTGATCCAGGAACCGCGATCCGGTGGTCATGGCGCCGTCCTCCCGAGGGTCGGTGCTCGCGCCGGCACCGGATACTGCCGAGCACGACCACGCACCGGTTGGAAGCGTTCAGCGACGGCGTGATCGCCATCGCGATCACGTTGCTGGTGCTGAACCTCCAGGTGCCACACGTGAAGGACGGCGATCTCTTCGACGCGATCGTGGACGACTGGACGTCGTACGCCGCGTTCGTGCTGTCGTTCGCAGTGATCGGGATCATGTGGGTGAGTCACCACTCGATGTTCGAGCGCATCGTGACAGTGGACCGGCCGCTCATGTTCCTCAACCTGATCCTGTTGATGGGCATCGCGTTCTTGCCGTTCCCGACCTCGTTGCTCGCGACGTACGTGCGCGAAGAAGGTTCCAACGCGCACATCGCGGCCGCGATCTACAGCACCGCCATGCTGGCGATTGGTCTCGCGTTCCTCGGGATGTGGCTCCGGCTCGCGCGCCGGCCTGAGCTGCTCATCGAGGGGATCGCGCCCGAACGCATCCAAGCTGCGATCCGGAAGTCCCTCGTCGGCCCGGTTGTGTATGCAGTCACGATCGGGCTGGCCTTCGTGAGCGCGGCCGCATGCTTCGTGATCTACGCGCTCATGACGGTGTACTTCGCGCTCGGTCCGTCATCACGCGTAGCGACACCTGAAGAACAAGCGGCAGCCGCCGAAGCCGCGGCCGAAGGTGCGGAGGACTGACCGCTGGCCAACTTCTAGAAGCCGACCCACCCGTGGTCGCTAGCGAGCGTCTGTACGGCGCGTGCGGTGCGCGGTCCGTAGCTCGCCGGTCGTAGCGGCAGCGCTTGGCGCGCCGCCATGATGTCTTCGGGGCTGAACTCGCACGCGTTCGAGAAGGGATCGATGTCGTAGAGCCGGGCCGCGTTGCCGCCGAGGATCTTCTGCTTCACCTCGTCGGTAAGCGCCGGGTAGCCGTACCGCTCCTGGTACTCCGTGCTGATCTCGAACGCGCGAAACGCATCGAGCTGCGATTGCGGTGATCCGAACCAGATGGAGTCGGTGCCCCAGATGATGTTGTCGGGACCGACCGCAACGAGCAGCTTGCCGAGGGCGTGCGCGGCGGCGTCGAGGTCGCGCATGAGCAGGTACCACGTCGATCCGAGCTCGGCGTAGACGTTCTGACCGGGTGTGATGCCCGCGTCGCTGAGTGAGCGGATGAGCCGGTTGATGCCGCTTCCGTCGGGGTCGTACGGACCCTCGCGCTGCGACGACTCGTAGCCCGAGTGGTACACGACGAACGACAGATCAGGATGCGCCCTCGCCGCGGGGCCGATGTCGACTGGCGACGCGAACCGACTGCCGCCCGCCAGCCCCTTGTGGACGCACACGATCGGGGGGCCGACCTCGCGGACCTTGTCGAGGAACGCGTTGCCAACTTGAGGTCGCGACGCGTCGTGGTCGTCGAGGAACCAGCCCTGACCCGGTGCGTGTGTGTAGACCTTCCAGGCCGCGATCGGGTGCTCTACGACGAGCGGCTCCATCGCCGCGAGCTGCACGTCGAGCGGGCCGTATGCCGGGAGTGCTTGACCATGCATCAGGATGCGCCCGTCGTCGCACAGCTGGTCGGCGATCCGCCGGACCCGCTCCATGTCTTCGATCGTGAGCGCGCTGTCCTCCGGTGCGAACGGGATCGCCGACACGACGGCCACCCGCGTGTCGCTCCGTAGAAAGATCTCCTCGAGGTAGTGCTCGATCGAGTAGCAGAGCTGCGCGTCGGACTCACCGCACGCGGTTTGCGGGAACACCGCCCCGAAGTCGAACGCATCGGGGTGCTCGCCGAAGTCGAGGAAGTGCGTCTGCACGTCCATCACGAAGTCCGTCGACGGCGGTGTCGACGTTGTGGTCGTCGACTCGGGCACGCGGAGGGTGCCGCCGGCCGGCTTGCCGCGGCTCGCGCGCTCCTCGCTGCTGCACGCGTCCAGCGTCATCAGCATCACCGCCGACGCCATGCTGGTGCGTAGGAACGATCGCCGGGACACGCCGAGGCGACTCGCTTGATGGTCGATGGCGTCGCGAGTGCGACAAACCGTCTCGCGCGCGACGGGCGAAATCGGCAGCGGATTGAACTCGCCGTTGGACACCGGCCCGAGCTCGATGGGGAGGGGATCCTCGCCCTCGTCGTCTCGCACCCTCCGATGCTCGCGCGTGCGAGCGCTCAGCCCGGTGCGCCCGTGAGCTGACCGAGCAGACCGGTGATCCGGTTGCCCGACTCGAACAGGGCATCAGCGCGGGCGTGGTCGCCATCGAGGTTCGTCAACATCTCCCATGCCCAGGTAGAGCGCCACGATTCCGAACGCCAGATCGGGCGCTGGGAGGAGCTGCTCGAGGGGAGTACCGGCGACGATGCGGTCGACGGCCTCGCGCGTGAACTCGGCCCATGGCTCGACCCTGGCTGCGATCTCGGTGCGCAGCTCGGGGAAGGTCGTGCTCGCGGCCATCAGCTCAGTGAGCACCTTGATGTGCCCCGACTCCAGGTCCTCCCGGTAGATGTCGGTCGCGACCTGGAAGAGCGCCGGGAGGTCGGCGGCTTGGGCGACGGCGGCGCGGTAGCGCTCCATCCGCTCTCGGCTGACGAGTCGAGCACCAAGGTGCTGCTGCACTGCCGTACGCGCTTCTGGGAGACCGAGTACGGCATCGCCGGTGGCGCGTCCCACAGCGACCTGCTGTTCCGAGCCCTCTACTACCCGTCGGACAACGCGGTCGCGGTCACCGAGCCGGTGCCGAGCCGCAAGCGCTTCAACACGATGTACGGCGGCTACGAGAACGGGGAGTTCGCGCCCAGCGACCCGAGCGTCAGTCAGGGCCCAGGCGTCCTGCTGGCGTCGTACACATGGGGTCAGGACGCGCGACGCCTCGGCCAGCTGTCACCCGAAGAGCGAGTGCGCGTCGTGACCCAACAGATCGCACGCATCCATCCCGAGGTCGCGGAGCCAGGGATGGTGGACGACTTCGCCACGATGTTCTGGGACTCGTACCCGTGGACGAACGCATCGTTCGCGGAGCTGCTCCCCGGTCAGCAGTCGTCGATCCACGACGACGCGATGGCGCCCGAAGGTGCTGTGCACTTCGCCGGCGAGCACACGTCGCTCGACACCGGGTGGATCCACGGTGCGATCTCGTCGGCATTCCGCGCCGTGCACGAGATCGTCACGCGACCTGACTGATCGGGCGTACCGATTTCGCCGTCAGCACTCCCCGCTGGCGTCGCAGACACAGAACTCGTTGCCATCGGGATCGGCCATCCGGATCCAGGTGGCACCGTGCTCCTCGAGCGGCCCCTCACCGAGCCGGCGCGCACCCAGGCTCTCGAGCCGAGTCGCTTCCGCTTCGATGTCGGGCGTGTGCAGGTCGAGGTGCATGCGGTTCTTGCCCGCCTTGGCTTCGGGCACGCGCTGGAGCAACAGGTTCGGTCCGTCACGCCCGTCGGGCGCGAGCACCGTGTAGTCGTGAACGCTGCCGACGGTCACGTAGCCGAGCGCGGCCGACCAGAACGGCGCGAGTGCGGTCGGTTCGGCGCAGTCGATCACGAACGCAAGCTCCGGCACCGCGGTGGCCATTGCTAGTCGCCCAAGCCGGGGATGGTCGGACCGGTGAGGTAGCCACCGTCGATCATGAACTCCGAGCCGGTCGAGAAGGAGCTGTCGTCGGAAGCGAGGAAGACCATCATCTTCGCGACCTCTTCCGGCGTGCCGATGCGGGGGATCGGCTGCCCGTTGTACGCGTTGCTCTGGTCGAGGTTGGCGAACTCCGGTTGGCCGAGCATCTCCGTGGCGATGCCGCCGGGGTGCACGGAGTTCACGCGGATGCCGAAGTGACCGAGCTCCATGGCGGCGACCTTCGTCATGCCGCGCACCGCGAACTTGCTCGCGGTGTAAGCGACGAGACCGAGGGTGCCGACGAACCCTGACGTCGAAGACGTGTTGATGATCGAGCCGCCGCGCTGCTGCTTCATCTGCGGAGTCACGGCCCGCATGCCGAGGAAGCAGCCGACCTGGTTGATGTTGATGATCTCCATGTAGTCGTCGAGCGTGTGACCTTCCAACATTCGGACGCGCAGGATCCCGGCGTTGTTCACAAGCACGTCGATGCGTCCGTGCTGCTCGATCGTGGTGGCGACGATCGCGTCCCAGTCGGCCTCGCTGGCCACGTCGAGGTGCTGATAGGTGGCCGCACCGCCCAGGTCGGCGGCGACCTTCTCGCCCCGCTCGTCGAGCACGTCGCCGAACACGACTTGGGCGCCTTGGTCCACGAACTCGCGGACCTCGGCTTCACCTTGGCCGCGGGCGCCGCCGGTGACGATCGCGATCTTGCCGTCGAGCCTTCCCATCGGACCTCCCGTGGTCGGCGTCAGATTAGGACCGGCCTGGTTCGGGCATCCCAGACCGGACCGCCAGGTGGCGAATTCCGGCTCGAGAGGAGCTCGATCATGGTGGCCTTGCTGGCCGCAGGTGGCCCTGCCGACGAATCGACGGCGATCGTCTCCATCGCTGGGTTCGCCTGCTCATCATCGTGGCGTTCTTCGGGAGCGTGACGGGCCGGTTCGCCGGTGGTGCGATCGGACTGGTCGCCCTGGGTCTGGCGCTGTGGATCCTTGCGCTCATGTGGAACACCGTCGACGCCGCGTGCAACGAAGCGAGGGCGGGGCCGCGTCCAACCGGCCCCGCCGCCCCGCCCGCCCTAAGGTCGGCGCGTGCGGCTGCACTACGACGACGAGACTGAGCGCTTCCGGGCCGAGCTCGACGAGTGGCTCGACGAGCACGCGCCGTCCGAAGACCAGATGCGCGACCGACCGCTGTCGAGCGCGCACCTGCCGGATTGGGCGCGGCGTTGGCAGCGGACGCTCTTCGATGCCGGGTGGCTCGTGCCTGGCTGGCCCCCCGAGCTCGGGGGCCGCAACGCGACGCCCGTCCAGCAGATGGTCTACTTCGAGGAGCTCTCGTCCCGGCAGATCCAGCGCTCCCTGAACATCCAGGGCCTTTCGATCTTTGCTCCGTCGGTCATCGACTTCGGGACGGAGGAGCAGAAGCAGCGCTGGGCGCTCCCGGTGCTTCGAGCGGAGCGTGCGACGTGCCTGGGCATGAGCGAGCCGGGCGCGGGAAGTGACCTCGCTGGCTTGACGACGCGCGCCGAGCTCGACGGCGACGACTTCGTCATCAACGGGCAGAAGGTCTGGACGTCGGGCGCACACCACGCCGACTTCTGCCTGTGCTTCGTGCGCACCGACCCGTCGGCGCCCAAGCACAAGGGCATCAGTGCCGTGCTGTTGGAGATGACGACCCCGGGGATCACGGTGCGGCCGTTCCCGAGCTTCGTGGACAAGGCGGCGTGGGTCGACTTCAACGAGGTGTTCTTCGACGACGTCCGCGTGCCCCGCGAGAACCTCCTCGGTGATCTGAACGACGGCTGGAGGGTGGCCAACACGTCGCTCGCGCACGAGCGCGGGATGCTCTGGATCTACGAGTCGGCGCACCTCGATCGCGCACTCGAGATCGCGCTCGACGATGCCGGCGCGCGGAATGGCGGGCAGCGGCGGCACTCGGCGCAGCTGCGCGACACGCTCGTGGATGCCTACGTCGACGCGCTCGCGCTCCGCTGTCTCGGCTACCGCGGCTTCGCGAAGCTCTCCGCCGGGAAGGCCGCGCCCGAGCACCTGCTGCTCAAGTTGTTCGCGTCGGAGTCGAGCCAACGGCTGTTCCTCGATTTCTGCGAGACGATCGGCGTCGAGGCGCTCGACGTGGAGACGCGCCCGGTCGAGATGCGGGTGGACAACTCGTGGCCGTGGATGAACCGCTATCTCGGGTCGTTCGGCACGACGATCTCGGGCGGTACTTCGGAGATCCAGCGCAACATCATCGCCGAGCGCGTCCTCGGCTTGCCCCGCTGACCTCACCGTGCCGCAAGCGCGCCAGGACCTCGAGCAGTTCTTCCATCCTGACGGCGTCGCGATCCTCGGGCGCGTCGACCGAGACGCGGACGGCGCCGCGCTCCTGGCCGACTATCGCGCTCGGTACGGCACTGACCGGGCGTACCTGGTCAACCCCAAGGGGGGACAGGTCGGTGATGTGCGGGTCTACGAGAGCGTCGTCGACATCGCCGAGCGGGTCGGGTTGGCGATCATCAACGTCGGTCCGCGCTTCTGCGTCGACGCGCTCCGAGAGTGCGGTCAGAAGGGGATCCCGTACGCGCTGATCTTCACCGCCGGCTTCAGCGAAGTTGGGTCTGAGGGCGCCGCGCTCGAGCGCGAGCTCGCGGACGTCGCTCGCGAGCACGGCATCCGTGTCTTCGGACCGAACACGAACACCAACGCGTTCGAGCTCATGCCGGAGGTTCCGGGTCTGCGCGGCGGAAAGATCGGCCTGCTGAGCCAGAGCGGGCACAACGGCCGGCCCGTCGTGCAGGGCGCGCAGTACGGGGTCGGGTTCTCGCGCTGGGTGCCAACGGGGAATGAGGTTGATCTAGAGGTCGCGGACTTCCTCGAGTACTTCGCGTACGACGACGACACCGCGGTGGTCGCCGGCTACTTCGAGGGCTTCAAGGACCCGGCCGCACTCCGCCGCGCGCTGCAAGCGGCGAACGACCAGCACAAACCCGTCGTCGCGCTCAAGATCGGCGCCACTGCGGCAGGCAGTCGGATGGCGACGTCACACACCGGTCACCTCACCGGCAACGACGATGTGGTGAACGGACTGTTCGCGCAGCACGGCGTGACCCGCGTGAGCGACCTCGACGAGCTGCTGGAGACGAGCGCGCTGTTCGCGAAGCTTCCTCGCGGCACTGGGCCGAACGTGTGCCTCTACTCCATCTCCGGGGGATCCGGAACGCTGATGGCCGAGATCGCCGAGTCCGCCGGCGTGGTCATCCCGACGCTCTCGGCCGACACGCAGGCCAAGCTGCACGAGCTCATTCCGGACTACCTCACGGTCGCCAACCCGGTCGACAACGGAGGCCAGTTCCTCGGTCAGCCACAGGAGCAACGGCTGCGCGCGCTCGAGCTCCTGGTTGCCGATCCCGCGATCGATGTGATCGTCGTCGGCATCACCGGCGCACTCGGCGCGATGACCGACAACTTCGGGGCGGATCTCCGTGAGTTCGCAACCCGCGCGTCGAAGCCGATCATCGTCACGTGGAACTCACCCAAGATCGACGAACCGGGCTTCGCCGACGTGGTGGCATCGGGGTTCCCGATGTTCCGTTCCTTCCGCAACTGCTTCGCGGCGCTGCGCGACTTCTCTCGGTACGAGGAACGCGCCAGCAACTTTCGAGCTCGCCCGCCTCTCGAACCGACGGTCGGCGAACGTGACGCGACGGTGGACGCCCTTAGGACGCCCGGCGTCGTTGACGCCACTCGATCACGCGCGCTCCTCGAAGCGTTCGGAGTCCCGGTGGTACGCGAGGATCTTGTCACCTCGGCGCCGGACGCGGCCGCTGGGGGCGAGCGCATCGGATGGCCGGTGGTCATGAAGCTTGCGTCGAGCGCGTTCCCGCACAAGTCCGACGTCGGGCTGGTCGCGCTCGGTGTGGCTGACGTCGACGCAGCGAGCGCCACCTACGAAGAGCTCACCGAGCGCGCCCGGTCCCTCGACTCGGCTGCACCCATCGACGGCGTCGTCGTGCAGCAGCAGGTGAGCGAGGGCGTCGAGATGATCGTCGGGGCCATCGACGACGAGGTGCTCGGGCCGGCGGTGTTGGTCGGCACCGGTGGCGTGCTCACCGAGGTGCTCGACGACGCGACGGTGCGGCCCTTGCCGCTCGACGAGGGCGATGCGCGCGACATGGTGCACAGCCTGCGTGGCCATGCACTGTTGGCCGGAGTCCGCGGCCGCCCGGCGGTCGACGTAGAGGCACTGGTGCGGGTGATCCTCGACGTGGCGCGCTTGGCGACCGCGGCCGACGGGCGCCTCACAGAGCTCGACCTGAACCCCGTCATCGTGGGCATCACGGGCGCGACGGTCGTCGACTGGCTGGTCGTGGCGGGCGAGCCGCGTCCGTAGCATGGTGGCCGTGGTGGCGACCCCGACGACCGACCTGACCGTCGACGAGATCGACTTCGGCAACACCGAGCTCTGGGACCGTCCCGACTGGGACGGCATCTACGCCAAGCTCCGTCACGAGCGCCCGGTGTCGTGGCACACCGAGCCCGAGCTCGAGGGTCTGGGTCCGCCCGGCCCCGGCTTCTGGGCGCTCACGCGCTACGAGCACATCCAGCACGCGAGCCGGCATCCCGACATCTTCCTGTCGGGCAAGGGCACCAACATTCCCGACTTCCCGCCCGAGGTGTACGAGTTCCTCGGTTCGATGATCAACATGGACCCGCCGCGCCACACGCGGTTCCGACTGCTGGTGAACCGTGGCTTCACGCCGCATCAGGTGGCAGAGCTCGAGCAGAGCGTGCACGCCCGTGCCCGCGCCATCGTCGACTCGGTGTGTGAGAAGGGGACCGTTGACTTCGTCGACGAGATCGCGGCGGCGCTGCCGCTCCAGATCATCTGCGACATGATGGGAATCCCGGAGTCCGAGTATCGCAACGTCTTCGACAAGACCAACATCGTGTTGGGTGCCAGCGATCCCGAGTACGGCGGCACCATCACCGACGCCTTCAACGCCGCGTACGAGCTGTGGACCTACGCCCAGGAGCTGCGCGACGACCGGGTCAAGAACCCGCGCGACGACATCACGACCAAGATCGCGCTCGCCGAGGTGGACGGAGAGAGCCTCACGCCCGAGGAGTTCGGCTCGTTCTTCGTGCTGCTCGTGGTCGCGGGCAACGAGACGACCCGAAACGCGATCAGTCACGGGATGAAGGCACTCACCGACTTCCCCGAGCAACGTGCGATCTTGTTGGACGACTACGCGAACCTTGCCGACACCGCAGTCGAGGAGATCATCCGCTGGTCAACCCCGGTGATCCACTTCCGCCGCACATGCGCGGCGACCGACACCGAGATCGGTGGGCAAGCGATCAAAGAGGGCGACAAGGTCGTGCTCTGGTACAACTCCGCGAACCGCGACGAAGCCGTCTTCGATGACCCGTACGCGTTCGACGTGCAACGCGCGCCGAACGAGCACCTGGGCTTCGGCGGTGGTGGCCCGCACTTCTGCCTCGGCGCGCACCTCGCGCGACGCGAGATCAAGGTGATGTTCGACGAGCTGCTCCATCGGCTGCCCGACATCCGGGTGAGCGGCGAGCCCGAAATGCTGTATTCGAACTTCATCAACGGCATCAAGCGCATGCCCGTGACGTTCACTAAAACCCGCCCTATCGGGAAGGACTGACTAAAGGCGGGGAGAGTGGACAACGCCGCCGCCTCCGGACCGAAGCACTCGACCCCTTGCTCGGGATCCTTCGTCTCAGGA
>VGBR01000017.1 GCA_016870355.1 Actinomycetota bacterium
GTCTTTCTTCTTATGCTGTCGCAAAACGGGCACAGTTGCGCAACATGAGTTTGTGGTGGCTCGACCAGATGGTCGACCAAGATTTTCCGTTTGTCGAGCGGATGACCTGGTTTTGGCACGGGCACTGCCGAATACCAAATTGCCAATTGGTGCTAATCAAAGATCACTTACGCGAGGAACGTCTCCTGAGCCGCCGCAGCGAGCTGATCGAGATAGAACACATTCCCATCAGGGTCAGCGACCATTGCCATAACCCCACCCCAGGGTTGGCGAGTCGGTGGCATCGTGAAGCGCACTCCGAGAGCAGTGAGACGTGCAAACTCCGCATCAAGGTCGGCAACCACAAGGCCAATCCCCGTGTGCCGCCCAAGCAAGTGGGTGTAATCCTCGCCCGGAAGTGCGATGCCGAGTCGAACGGTTCCGGCCGAAAAGGATGCATAGCCGTGATCGGGGGAGGCGAACTGTAGGGACATTTTCAACTTGTCCCGATAAAAGGTGATCGCACGTTCAAGATCCGAGACGAAGACATTGACGTACCCGATCTGCATGGTGTTTACAGTGCTACCACAGGTGATTCATTTTAAAGCGGAAGGGGGCAGGCCACGTATCGGGAAACCCAAAGCGTCTACGACCCCATCCGTGTCGGAGATGTGGAGCGTTTAATTGTGGGGCCTTTGATTGGTTTGCGAAATCATGACACCACCGTTTGACGGTTGACCTCAACACCGCTAGTTACGTGACGGGTCGTGGAGCGCGAGTGACGTTGCAACTCGTGCCATCGTTGGGTTTGCACCGAAGATGCCACCCGGCCTCGCACCAGATTCCGTGGCTGCCCGCATTGTCGCCGCCATTGCCGCGGGCGAACGCGACCTGCCGACAGAAGCATTCCTCGGGCAGTGTAATACTTGCCACTATGGGCAAATTCATCCGCATACGACATCGCGTTCGGTCAAGAATCAGCACGGTGTTCGGCTTGGTAATTGCCGGACTCGTCATGTCGACACCAGCGAGGGCCGCAGTTACGGCGCCTACGCAGCCGTATCTCATGTCGTTTCACACTTGTGCATCGGGGGCCACAGATTGCAACAATCCTCGCAATCACATCGTGCAGCTCGCTCAGAGTTCCGACGGAAGAACGTGGTCACTCCTCGGTGGATGGCAGTCGTACCGAGGTTCTGTGCCCGAGGTCTTTCGCCGCGGCAACACGTTGTACGTGTACTCCACGAGTGGGTTAATGCGTGTCGACATGACGACAGGTGCGACGACAACCTCGTCTGTCACCCTCAGCGAAGGTACGTATGTTGACCCTTCAATAGCGCAACTTCCGGATGGTCGATTCATCCTTTTCTATTTGCCGGGCATCCCGGGTCAGGACCCCGCACAGTGTGCCTACGGGGAGTCCTCGTGTGTGCGTCAGATCAAATCTGCAGTCGAGGTCGCCGGCAGTGATGGCGCACAATTCACGGTAGATGCGGGTGCCCGCATCTCTGAGACCGTTACTTCGGGTTCGTTTAGTGATCCAGACATCTTCTACAACGGATCAGAGTGGGTGGTGTATGTCTCTCGCGGTCCTTCGGTGCATGCGTACACGTCATCGTCAATCCAGGGCTCGTATGGATTTCGTGGGATCGTTTCGAACAATCTCGGTGGCGTGCCATCGGCACTACAACTCTCTGATGGGTCAATTGCAACGTACGTGCATAGCTCGGTTGGTTCGTCGACGGAGATTCGAATGGCGACGAGTACTTCAGGTATCGCCTCGATTGCATCATTTCAAACCGTGCTTACAGCGCAATCAATCGGGCTCGGAACGAAGGCGGAAAGTCCGGGTGTAGCGCTCAATGTTTCTGGAATCTCTTGCGCCGCCTGTACACCCGCTTCGTCTGTGGCAACAAAGCGGACTCGCCGTCGAATCGGCGGCGCCTGTTCGAAGGCTGGTGTCACCGCCACGGCCGGAAAGACGAAACTCGTTTGTAAGAAATCTGGGAAGCGACTGGTGTGGGCCAAGCGTTAGATGAACTGATCTCTTGGTCCCCATCGCCTCAGCACTGCAATCTCTCTGGCCAGCACCAATTCGTCGTGTGGTAGAAGTGCGCCACAAATGGCGGTTCAGTCGCCGCATCTGGCGAAAGTAGTCTGGCGCGCTCGGAGGGAGTCGAACCCCCAACCTTCTGATCCGTAGTCAGATGCTCTATCCATTGAGCTACGAGCGCTGGGTGCGTCGAGTGTACGTCGTCGCCCGTCAATGACCCACGCCGAAGATTCTCGGGCTGTCCGCGCTGGGGGCGCCGTTAGTGTCCGGCCGTGCCTCCGACCCCGCGTGACGTGCGGCGCGCCGCCATCACGCTTGGTGCCGCGGTCGGTGTCTTCGGCATCTCGTTGGGTGTGGTCGCAACCGGCGCGGGGCTCTCGGTGCCGATGGTGTGCGCGTTCTCGATCTTCGTGTTCACCGGCGCCACGCAGTTCGCGACGGTGAGTGTGCTGGCGTCGGGCGGCACGCCGATCGCCGCGATCGCGAGCGGGCTGCTCCTCGGAGCTCGCCACGTCGGCTACGGACTCGCGCTCCATCGTCTGCTCCCGGCCTCGCGCCGGAAACGGCTCCTCGCCGCGCAGTTCCTGATCGACGAGTCCACCGCGATGGCCACCGCTCAGGAAGACCCGGCGCTAGCGGAAGGTGCGTTCTGGTGGGGCGGTCTTTCGGTGTTCGTGTGCTGGAACCTCGGGACGCTCCTCGGTGCCGCCTTTGGCGACTCGCTCGGAGATCCCGGTGATCTCGGGCTCGACGCAGTGTTCCCCGCCGCGTTCCTCGCGCTGCTCGTGCCCCACCTTCGCCGGCTCGATGGACGCTTCGCCGCGGTTGCGGGGGCGGCGATCGCGCTGGCGCTGGGGTCCTTCACACCGCCCGGTGTACCGATCATCACGGCAGGCATCGGCGCGTTGCTCGCGGCCCGACTTGTCCGCGCTGAGGATCCGCCGACCGGAGACGCGGCATGACTTGGGGCTGGCCGCACTTGGCCGTGCTCGCGCTCGGGTCCTACGCGCTGAAGGTGACCGGCTTGCTCGCGCTCGGGAGTCGAGAGCTCTCGGCGCGGATCACGCGTCTCCTCGCCCTGCTTCCCGCTGCGTTGTTCGGCGCGCTCATCGTCATCTCCGCGTTTGGTGACGAGCGTTCGCTCGTCTTCGACGCTCGCACGGCTGGTCTCGCGGTGGCAGGCCTCGCCGTGTGGCGCCGGGCGAACTTCGTCGTCGTGGTGGTGGCTGCCGCGGCGGCGACCGCGACAGTGCGCGCGCTCTCCTAGACGTCAGACGACGACTTCGACGACCGAGCCGGCGGCGTCGGCCAGCACCACGCACTCGTTGTCTTCCGCATACCGCAGGCCCTGCACGTTGAGGAGATGAACCGGGTCAGTCGCGATCGGGAACGGGCCCCAGTGCCACGTGCCTCGGTGCAGCACAAGCACGTCTTGGGGATGCAGCAAGAAGGCTCGAATGGCTTGCAGGTCGTCGGCGTCCCCGAACTCCGCAGTAGGCGGTGCGACAGCGACGATCGCATCGCAGTTGAGCGGCATCAGCGCCTGGGTGTGCGTGGCGTGGCGGAACATGCGATCGCACACCGCACCGAGCTCGGTGTGCTCGATCTCGTCGTACGTATGCCTGATGACGTTGAGGTGCGGATCCGCCCACTCGAACGTGAGTGTGTTCGTGCCGTCTGACGGATCGGTGTCGGCCACCGGCAGCCACCCGAACGGCTCCCAGGCCACCGCGGTCAGCGGCTGCGTCCGGAGCGTCACCATCTTCATCTCGCCCACACGTCAAAGGATGGCAGAAGGTCGCAGGTCTACATTGGTGTGATGGATGTGAGGTCGATCGAGGATGTTGCACCAGTCGTCGAACACAACGGCACGGTGCCCGTGTGGTGGCTGGTGAGCCCGCGCGAGATGAAGGAGATCACCGACGGTGGCTTCCTCGAGCTCGTGAGCGAGTTCGAGGTTGCGGGTGGCGGTCTGGTCGACCCGCACTCGCACCCAACGCATGAGTTCTATTACGTCACGTCGGGGCGCGGGATCATGATGATCGACGGAGAAGAGCGCGAGATCGCGCAAGGTGACCTCGTGCACATCCCGCCCAACCTGGTCCACAGCCTGCGTCCGGTCACTGACAACGCACCGATCCACTGCTTCTGCTTCGCCGTAGGCGTCAAGGACGCCGGCGAGGTCGACTACACGAACCACTAGTGGCACCCGGAGGCGACCGACCGCGCCGCAGGTATCCTGCGGCGCAGGGAGCCGTGGCCCGAGCGGCCCGGCGCGAAGCGCCGAGAGCGGGATAGGTGGCCAGGGTTCTCGTCACCCGTCGGCTTCCTGACGGCGGCATCGATCCGCTTGTCGAAGCTGGGCACGAGCTCGTCACCAACGACGAGGACCAGCCGTTCACCCACGCGCAGCTCTGCGCCGCGGTCACCGATGTAGACGCTGTCGTCTGCCTGTTGACGGACCGCGTTGACGATGCCGTGTTCGCGGCGGGTGGCGACCGCTTGAAGGTCGTCGCCAACGTTGCCGTCGGCTACGACAACATCGACGTCGGTGCAGCAACCGCGGCTGGTGTCGCGGTGTGCAACACGCCGGGCGTGCTCGATGAGACCACCGCGGACTTGGCGTTCCTGCTCGTGCTCGCCGCGTCGCGCCTCGCGTCCACCGCCGAAGCCGATCTGCGGTCGGGCCGCTGGCACGGCTGGGGCATCAACCAGTACCTCGGGCGCGACGTCCACGGCGCGACCCTCGGCGTCATCGGGTACGGCCGCATCGGGCAGGCCGTCGCGCGTCGCGCAACCGGCTTCGGCATGGACGTGCTGCACCACACTCGTCACGACACCGGTGTGCCCGGTTGGACAGATGATCTCGACGACCTGCTCGCGCGGAGCGACGCGGTCACGCTGCACGTGCCGCTCAACGACGAAACGCGTCATCTCATCGACGCGCGTCGCCTTGCTCTGATGAAGCCAACCGCGGTGCTCGTGAACACCGCGCGCGGCCCGGTGGTCGACGAGGACGCACTCGCGGCTGCGCTCGAAGCAGATCAGATCTTTGCGGCCGGCATCGACGTGTACGAACGGGAGCCCGAGGTGCACCCGCGACTGCTCGCCGCACCGCGCACGGTCCTGCTGCCCCATGTCGGATCGGCGTCAACCCAGACGCGCACGCGCATGGCGCAGCTCGCGTGCGAAGGAGTCGTCGCGGTGCTCGCCGGGAAGCGACCGCCGAACCTGGTGTACGCCGGTTAGGCGATCCGTTCGAGAACGCCTTGGGCGATCTCGGCGAACTGGTCGTCGGCGACCTCAGGATCCTCGTCGCTCAGACACAGTGCGACGACCACGGTGAGATCGCCGTCGGCAACATGGAGGGTCCGGCCGCAGGTGATGCTTCGGCCGTTCGCATTGAACCCTTCGATCGAGACGGCCTGGTCGCCGCCGCCATTCACGTCCACGACATCGAGCGCGCTTGTGAGGAACTCCAGCGAACGTGCGCTGTCGTAGACAACCACTTCGATCTCGGGGGTGTGGCCCTCGAATGGCTCTGGACCGGAGTACGCGCAACCGTCGTCCTCCAACGTTGCTTCGCCTCCGAGCACGGCTTCCACTTCGGCCACCGGCAGCACGTCGTCACAGTCGTAGTCGTCACTCGGCAGCACACCGCACTCGTTCACCGAGCGTTCGAGCGCGGCGTTCTGCCTCTGCGACAACTCGAGAAAGTCCAGCTCCTCCACTGCGGCGCGGAACGTGTTCGCGATCTCGCTGAGCTCGTCGTCAGTGATGGTCGATTGGAGGTCACCGGTGACTGCCGCGACCTCGGTCGTCGACGGCTCAATAGGTGCGTTGGCGATCTCACCGAGCTGTGCCGTCGTCAGTCCGGCGTCGGAGAGCAGCTCGAACAGCTGCACGGACAGCTCGATCAGCAGAAGCCCCGAGAAGTACTCACCGAACGCATCGCAGTACTCATCCGTGAGGGGCGCGCGCCCGACGGCTGCACTCGCCGTCGCTGGCGCAAACGAACCAGCGAGCGCGAGACCGGTGACGAGCGCGAACGATCGGATCAGCCTGCCGGGGCATGGAAGATGCAGCCTAGGTGTCGGCTACGTCGATCTTGGTCGCGTCGAGGTCGAGCAACTCGAGTGTCGTGCTTCCCTCGCGCAACGCGGCAAAGAAGCCAGCTTCCTTCGTTTCGCGCGCACGGCCCGCCGCGATGACGTCGTCGAGGGTGCTGCCAGGGACGACGGTGACTCCGTCGGCGTCGCCAACCACCCAGTCGCCAAGGCTGACCTCGACGTCGCCAACGGTCGAGACCCGCCCGATCGCGCCTTCTTGCTGCTTTGTCGCCCCCGGAAGCGCGGTCCCGACCGAGAACACGGGAAAGCCGTGCGCTTCCAGCGCGGCGACATCTCGCACGCCCGCGTCGATCACCAAACCCGCGAGCCCGCGCGCTTCGGCCGCGTTCGTGAGCACTTCACCCCAGTAGCCCAGCTCGCGCTCATCGCCGACGTCGACGACGAGGACCGCCCCGCTCGGCGCACGCGTGACCGCCACATGGATCGCGAGGTTGTCGCCGGGGGCGCACTTGACCGGGTACGCGGGCGCGGCAAGCCGGGCGCCGGCCCACGCCGCTTTGATGCGCGCCCGCATCGGACGACCGCCGGACTCACCGAGCGTGGCCGCGCCGAGCTCCAGCAAGGTTCGGGCGACATCACTCTGGTCGGGCATAGGGAATCCGTGTTTCGGTTGGCGGAGGGAGAGGGATTTGAACCCTCGAGGAGGTATTAGCCCCCTACTCGCTTAGCAGGCGAGCACCTTCGGCCTCTCGGTCATCCCTCCAAACCTTGTCATTGTAAGTGAGCGCGCGGACGCCGGCTTTGCCGATCGGCCACGTAAGAGGCGTCGCCTGCCAACGCCGACCATGGAGCACGACGGGGTACGTTCGATGTGATGTCCGAACACGACGACGTGTTGTCGCCAGTCGAAGCGCTCGAGCGCATTGCCGAGCTGCTTCAACGCGTGCGCAACTCGCTCCAGAAGTCACAGGCATTCCGGCGCGCTGCCGACGTGATTCGCGATCTGAGTGAAGACGAGCTGCGTGATCTCTCGACGCGCGGTCGGCTCACCGACCTTCGGGGAATCGGCAAGAGCACCGCGGCGGTGATCACGCAGGCGCTCGCTGGTGAGACGCCCGAGTACCTCCGTGAGATCGGTGAGAGCGGCGGACCGCCCACCGATCGCGCCGACGAGCTGCGCACCCACTTGAAGGGTGATCTCCACCTCCACTCCGACTGGTCCGACGGCGGTCATTCGATCGAAGCGATGACCAAGGCTGCGATCGAGCTCGGTCATGACTACCTCGCCATCACGGACCACTCTCCGTACGTGCGAGTGGCGAACGGGCTCGACGCCAAGCGACTCGAAGCGCAGCTCGACGTCGTCGCCGGCATCAACGAACAGGTCGCGCCGTTCCGGCTGCTCGCCGGCATGGAGGTCGACATCCTCGAGGACGGCTCGCTCGACATGGTCGACGAGCTCCTCGGCCGGCTCGACGTCGTGGTCGGAAGCGTGCACTCGAAGCTCAAGATGGACTCGCAGCCCATGACCGATCGCATGGTGGCCGCGCTCGCCAACCCGCACGTCGACATCCTTGGGCACTGCACCGGGCGACTCGTCGTGGGTCGCGGTCGCGACGAGTCGACGTTCGACCACGAGCTCGTCTTCACGGCGGCAGCGCACTTCGACAAGGCCATCGAGTTCAACTCGCGTCCCGAGCGGCTCGACCCTCCGATGCGGATGATCCCGGCCCTCATCGAGTCGGGGGCCAAGATCTCGATCGACTCCGATGCGCACGCAACGTGGCAACTGGAGTGGCAGCACTACGGATGCCACCGCGCCGCCGAGGCCGGCGTTCCGATCGAACGGATCGTGAACACGTGGGCGGTCGACAACTTGCTCGCGTGGGCTGGCGCGCACGGCTGACCGGGCCTGCGGTGGAGATCCTGTTCGTTGCCGGGTTCAGCCCGATCGTCCCGGACCCCGAAGTGGCGCGCGCCTTCTACGAGGAGAGCTCTTCACCCACGAGCACACCCTCGTTCGGTTCGAGGCGAAGCGCGCCGTCCACCTTCTCACCGTCGCGGGCCCGATCCGTGCCGATCAGGACGGTGCCTCGCGCACCGTCGACGTTGGCCGCTGACTCGCCGAGGTTGACCGCCGACACGGTCGAGTCGCCGCGCCGCCACGCCCACAGCCCGTCACGGCTGTAGAGCGTCGTGTACGCGCCGGTCCGGAGCTCGGGGCGCTCGCGTCTGAGCGCGATCAGATCGCGCACGAAGTGCAGCGTCGAGCTCCGGTCGTCGCGCTGGCTGGCCACGTTGTACGCGGCGACGTCACCGAACGGCAGCCAGGGCTCGACACCGGGCGTCGTGAAGCCGGCACCATCGGATGCCTCCCACTGCATCGGCGTGCGCGCGGCGTCGCGGTTGAGAACTGGTTGAAGCTTGATCGTGACCGGATCGAGCAGTCGATCGAGTGGCACATCGGTGTCGGGCAGCCCGACCTCGTCGCCGTAGTAGAGGAACACGGCGCCCCGCAGTGCCAGCAGCATCAGCAGCGCGCACCGTGTGCGATCAGGGGCACCACCTGCCCAGCGTGTGGGAAGTCGTGACATGTCGTGGTTGCTTCCGGTCCACACGGGCACGCACCCGTTCGGCAAGAGCTCTTCCGTTCGTTCGACGAGCGCGCACAGCCCGTCGGCTTCGAACGGCGCAGTGAGGAACGGGAAATTGAACGCGAGCGACAGCTCATCGCCCTGGCCGTAGTACGCCATGAGCTGATCGAGGCTGGGCACGAACGTCTCGCCCACGAGCATCTTCGATTCGTCGTAATCCTCGGCGAGGGCGCGCCAGCGCTGGTAGATCTCGTGGACTTCCGGTCGGTTCGAGTTGTAGAGCGGCACCTGGCCGCGGATGTGGTCGAGGAGGAAATCGCTGTCCTCGGGCGGCGGGTTGTCGCGCAGCTCCTTGTCCTTGATGATCATGTGCGCGACGTCGATGCGGAAGCCCGCGACGCCGCGGTCAAACCAGAACCGGTAGATGCGGTCGAACTCGTCGCGAACGTCGGCGTTCCACCAGTTCAGGTCGGGCTGCCCACGCAAGAAGTTGTGCAGGTACCACTGGCCGGCGCCCTCGTCGTACCCCCATGCCGAGCCGAGGAAGCTGCTAGTCCAGTTGTTGGGCGGTTCGCCTTCGACCTTGGAGTCGCCCCACACGTACCAGTCGCGGTGCTCCGACGTCCGCGAGGATCGCGCGTCCTGAAACCAAGGATGGGCTGCGCTCGTGTGGTTCGGCACGAGATCGAGCACGATCCGGATCCCGCGCTCACGCCCCGCTTCGATGAGTGCGTCCATGTCGGCGAGCGTGCCGAGGTCGGGATGCACGCCGTAGTAGTCGGCGACGTCGTAGCCCCAATCCTCGTTCGGCGACGGAAACGTCGGGGAGAGCCAGATGCACTCCACGCCGAGCCATTGCAGGTGGTCGAGTCGAGACGTGATGCCCGGAAGGTCGCCGACACCGTCGCCGTTCGAGTCCATGTACGAGCGCGGGTAGATCTGGTAGCAGACCGCGTCTCGCCACCACTCGCTCATGGGCGGAGTGTATTGGCGGAGGGAGTGGGATTTGAACCCACGGAGGCTTTCGCCTCACCCGCTTTCAAGGCGGGACCGTTCGGCCGCTCCGGCATCCCTCCGGACACCAGGCTATTTGGGATCGACGCGGTCGAACCCCGCGAGATCGCGCAGCACGTCGGGCACGATGAACGCGCCGTTCTCTTGGTAGTGCTCGAAGAGGAACACGAGCGTGCGACCGACCGCGCAAGCGGTGCCGTTCAGCGTGTGCACGAGCTCCGTGCCGCCATCGCCCTTCACCCGAGTACCGAGGCGCCGGGCGGAGTAGTCGCGGTAGTTCGAGCACGACGTGAGCTCGCGGTAACGCCCTTCCGATGGAAGCCACACCTCGAGGTCGTACTTCTTCGCGGCCGCCGCGCCGAGGTCGCCGCTCGCGATGTTGACGACGCGATACGGAAGCCCGAGGCCGCTGATGATCTCCTCTTCGATCGCCACGAGCTGCTCGTGCTCGGCATCCGACTGCGTCGGCTCGGCGAAGCTGAACATCTCGACCTTGTCGAACTGGTGCACCCGGAAGATGCCGGTCGTGTCCTTGCCGTAGGTGCCGGCCTCGCGTCGGAAGCACGTCGAGATCCCGGCGTACCGCCGCGGCAGGGTCGACGCGTCGAGCCGCTCACCACGGTGCAATGTGGAAAGCGGCACCTCGCTCGTTCCGACGAGGAACAGCTCGCCGCCGTCGACCTCGTAGACCTGGCTGCGATCCGTGGGGAAGAAGCCGGCTTCTTCCATCGTCGCTTCGCGAACCATGACCGGCGGCACCACCGGCGTGAAGCCCGCGGCAACGAGACGGTCGGTCACCCAGCGCACGAGCGCGAGCTCGAGCAGCACCGCACGCCCCATCAACGATGCGAACCGGCTGCCGCTGGCTTCGACTGCGTGCTCCGTCTCGACGAACCCAAGTGTCTCGGCGAACGCAGCGTGGTCGAGCGCTGGCGCGGCCGGCGTCTCACCCACGGTGCGCAGGACCACACCGTCGTCTTCGCCGCCGTCGGGCACGTCGTCGTCTGCGGGATTCGGGATCGTGACGGCGATCGCGCGCACTCTGTCTTCGAGCGTCGTCAGCTCGTCCTCGACACCCTTGAGTCGGTCCTTCAGCTCCGAAGCTTCCGCCTTCTTGGCGTCGCGCTGGTCCGGCGCCGCGCCGCCAATCTCCTTCGAGATCGCCTTCTGTTGCGAGCGCAGGTCCTCGACGGCCTGGCGCTTCTCACGTGCATCGGCGTCGAGCGCCAGCACCTCATCGATCACGTTTGCATCGACACGCTTGCGTTCGATGCCGCGTCGATAGGCGTCGTCGGTCCGAAGCCGACGGAGATCGATCACAGGGTCACAACGCTCGGATCATGCGTCGCGGATCTGCGTGCGCAGGCCGTCGAGCCACTCGACCGCGGCCTTCCACGACTTCGTAGCCTTCTGACGCTGCTCGTGACCCTCTTCGCCCGCGACCGGGTACGACCCGAGGAACTTCACCTCGGCCTGGTTCGCCACGAGGTTGCGCAAGCAGTCGGCAATCAGCTCGTCCGCGACGTGACCGCGGAAGTCGATGAAGAAGCAGTACTCCCCCAACCCTTGCTTGGTCGGTCGCGACTCGAGCTTGGTGAGGTTGATCGCACGCGCCGCGAACTCTTGGAGGATGGCGAGCAGCGAACCGGGTCGGTCCTCGCGTTGGAAGCAAACGATCGATGTCTTGTCGTGTCCCGTCGGCGCCGGGATGCCCGCGCCGACGAGCACGAAGCGCGTCTCGTTCTCCGGATGGTCCTCGATCTCCGAGGCGAGCACCTCGAGACCAGCGAGCTCGGCGCCGAACTTGGTGCCGATCGACGCAAGATAGGCGCGCTCGTCGGCAGCAACCTGGCTCGCGGCTTCCGCAGTCGAGTTCGACGCGATCAGCTCGGCGTCGGGCAGCTTGCTCGCCAGCCACGCGCGGCACTGGCCGAGCGGGTTCGGGTGCGACACGATCGTGCGCACCTCGGCAAGCTTCGTGCCCGGTCGCGCGCACAGATGGAGCGAGATCGGGAGATCGACCTCGCGCTGGATCAACAGATCCGTGTCGAAGGCGAGCGTGTCGAGCGTGACGGTGACGGTCCCCTCGATCGAGTTCTCCAACGGCACCAGTCCGACGTCGACCTCACCGCGCTCGACCGCAGTGAGCACTTGGGGCACGGTGCGCAGCGGCACCTGCTCCGCGGCCGCGAGATCCGGCTGCGTGAGCAGCGCCTCTTCGGCAAAGGTCCCGTGAGGGCCGAGGAACCCGACGCGCGTCACGCGCTCGATGGTACTTGCGAGGGTTGCGAATCCCTCGCTCCCTTTTGTCGCGCAACGGACCTAAGTTCGCGCCGTGGAGTTCTGGACGCTCGAAGAGGCAACCACGGTGCTGCCCGAAGTGCGCGCGCTCGTGAGCAGGCTGCGCGAGCTGGTCGCCGCGGCTCGCACCAGCGCAAGCGGCAACGGCGCGAAGGCTTCGCGCAACGGACACGGACCGGCAGTGCAACCCGAGTCCGCGGAGCTGCGCGACGTGCTCGAAGAACTCACCGGGCGCGGCATCATCGTGCGCGACCCGGAGCGCGGTCTCATCGACTTTCCCGCGCGAGCCGACGATGGCCGCACCTACTTGTTGTGCTGGCTCGACGGGGAGGACGCCATCGAGTGGTGGCACTGGCCCGAGGACGGGTTCGCGGGCCGTACACCGCTCTCCGAACCGCCGACCTAGACGGTCGCCGACACCGCCGCGCCGACGATGCCGGCTTCGTTCAGTAGCTGCGCCGGCACGAGCTCGGCACGTGTGCTCAGCAGCGGCAGGAACTTGTCGTGCTTCTTGCTGACGCCGCCACCGATGATGATCAGGTCGGGCCACAAGAGGTCGTCGAGAAGGCCGAGGTACTCCTCGAGGCGCTTTGCCCACTGCTTCCATGAGAGCCCGTCGCGCTCGCGCACGCTGTCGGCGGCGCGCTTCTCGGCGACCTTGCCGCGGATGGGCAAGCCGCCAAGCTCGGTGTTCGGCACAAGGTGGCCGTCGACGAACACCGCGCTCCCGATGCCAGTGCCGAGCGTGACCATGATCACGGTGTCGGTGCGGCCGCGGCCCGCACCGAACGTCATCTCGGCGATGCCCGCGGCGTCAGCGTCGTTGCGCACCGTCACTGGCGATCCTCCACACGCATCGGACAGCACTGACGCGACATCGGTGCCAATCCAATCCTTGTCGACGTTGACCGCGGTTCTGATCACGCCGTCCGCGATCACCCCTGGGAACGTCGCGCCGATCGCTGCGGTCCAGTCGAAGTGACGCGCGACCTCGCCGGCGACGCCCGCAACCGCGTCGACCGTCGCCGGGTCGGGCGTGAGGATCCGATGGCGGGGTGCGATCAGCTCCCCCGTCGCAGTGTCGACCGGGGCGCCCTTGATGCCGGTGCCGCCGATGTCGATCCCGAGCGTCGTCGTCATGCAACGCTGAGCGTCACCGAGATCGGACAGGATGGCAAGCCGTGCCGACACTGATCGATGAGACTCCGGAATGGGCTGCACTTGTGGCGCATGCCCACGAGATCTCGGCGGTCCATCTGCGCGACCTGTTCGCCGACGATGTTGATCGCTCCTCGCGCTTCACGTTCGACCTCGGCGGGATCACCGTCGACTGCTCGAAGCAGCTCGTCACCGACGAGACGCTGACCCTCCTGCTCGCACTCGCCGAGCGCGTCGGCCTTTCGGCGCGCCGTGACGCCATGTTCGGCGGCGAGAAGATCAACGTTACCGAGGACCGAGCGGTACTCCACGTCGCGCTTCGCGCGCCACGCACTGCGCGCTTGGAGATCGACGGTGTCGACGTAGTCGCTGAGGTGCATCGGGTGCTCGACGCCATGGCCACGTTCTCGGACCAGGTCCGATCGGGCGCGTGGCTCGGGCACACCGGCAAGCCCGTGCGCAACGTCGTCAACATCGGGATTGGTGGCTCCGACCTCGGGCCGGCGATGGCCTACGACGCGCTGCGCGACTTCTCCGATCGGCGGCTCACGTTCAGGTTCGTCAGCAACGTGGACTCAACTGACTTCTGGGAGGCGACCCACGACCTCGACCCGGCCGAGACGCTGTTCATCGTGTGCTCGAAGACGTTCGGCACGCTCGAGACCCTCACGAACGCGCGCACCGCGCGTGCGTGGCTGGTTGACGGCTTGGGTGGCGACGAGCAGGGCGTGGCGAAGCACTTCGTGGCGGTGTCCACGGAAGCGGCTCGGGTGCGCGAGTTCGGGATCGATCCCGCGAACATGTTCGAGCTCTGGGACTGGGTGGGCGGTCGCTACTCGCTCGACTCCGCCATCGGACTCTCGCTGATGGTCGCGATCGGTGACGAGCACTTCCGCGAGATGCTGGACGGCTTCCACTCGATCGACGAGCACTTCCGCTCGACGCCGCTCGCAGCGAACGTGCCGGTGCTGCTCGCGTTGCTCGATGTTTGGTACGCGTCGTTCCTTGGTGCGCAAAGCCAGGCCGTGCTGCCCTACAGCCAGTACCTCGCGCGCTTCCCTGCGTACCTCCAACAGCTCGAGATGGAGAGCAACGGGAAGTCGGTCACGCTCGACGGTTCACCGGTGCGATGGGACACCGGCGCCATCGTGTGGGGCGAGCCAGGTACCAACGGGCAGCACGCCTACTACCAGCTCATCCACCAGGGAACTCGCCTCGTGCCGTGCGACTTCATCGGGTTCGCACGCGGCGCGCACGAGCTCGGGGACCACCAAGACCTCTTCATGGCCAACTTCTTCGCGCAAACCGAGGCGCTCGCGTTCGGCAAGACGGCTGAACAGGCCGCGGCCGAGGGCGTACCCGCGAAGCAAGTGCCGCACCGCACGTTCCGGGGAAACCACCCGACCACGTCGATCCTGGCTGAGCGGCTCACGCCGCGAGTGCTCGGTCAGCTCGTCGCGCTCTACGAGCACCGCGTGTTCACCCAAGGCGCGGTGTGGCAGATCAACTCGTTCGACCAGTGGGGCGTCGAGCTCGGCAAGGCCCTCGCCGAGGTCATCGTCCCCGAGCTCAGCGGCGACCTGGAGCCCAAGCTCCAGCACGACTCATCCACCAATGCCTTGATCTCGAAGTACCGCGGACTTCGAGGCAAGCAGTGATCGGGTAGGAAGAAGCTCGTATGCAGCTCGGGATGATCGGCCTCGGACGGATGGGGGCCAACCTCGTACGTCGGCTCATGCACGGTGGGCATGGGTGCGTGGCCTTCGACGTGGTCCCCGATGCGGTGAAGACCCTGGAAGGCGAAGGAGCAACCGGGGCCACTGACCTCGCGGATTTCGTCGCCAAGCTCACGAAGCCGCGCGCGATCTGGATCATGGTGCCGGCAGGCGTCGTCGACTCGACGCTCGCGGAGCTGATCCCGCTCCTCGACAAAGGCGACATCGTCATCGACGGCGGCAACTCGTACTACCTCGATGACTTGCGGCGCGCCGTCGAACTGAAGGAGCGCGGCATCCACTACGTCGACGTGGGCACGAGCGGCGGTGTGTTCGGCCTCGATCGCGGGTTCTGCTTGATGATCGGCGGCGAAGACGATGTCGTCACCCGGCTCGATCCACTCTTCGCCACCATCGCGCCCGGCGTCGATGCCGCGCCGCGCACACCAGGACGCACCGGTGAACCGACCACCGCCGAGCAGGGCTACCTGCACTGCGGACCGAACGGCGCCGGCCACTTCGTCAAGATGGTGCACAACGGCATCGAGTACGGGCTGATGGCTGCGTTCGCCGAAGGGCTGAACGTGCTGCACCACGCCAACGTCGGGAACCAAGCGCACGTGACCGATGCCGAGACCACGCCGATGCGCCATCCCGAGTACTACCAGTACGACATCGACCTTCCGGCGGTCACGGAGGTGTGGCGGCGCGGGAGCGTCATCGCGTCGTGGTTGCTCGACCTCACCGCACACGCACTCAGCGAGTCGCCCGACCTGGCCAACTTCGCCGGCCGCGTGTCGGACTCCGGCGAGGGTCGCTGGACGCTCGCCGCAGCGATCGACGAGGGCGTGCCCGTACCGGTGCTGAGTGCCGCACTGTTCGCTCGCTTCGAGTCGCGCGGTGAGGCCGACTTCGCCAACCGACTCCTCTCCGCGATGCGCAAGGAGTTCGGTGGGCATGCCGAGTCGCCCGACACCGGTGAATCGACGTGAAGAAGCCCGTCCCGTCCGACGCGATCGCGTTCTTCGGGATGACCGGTGACCTCGCGCACAAGAAGATCTTCCCGGCGCTCTACAACATGGCAAAGCGAGGCGCACTGAACATCCCCGTGATCGGGGTTGCGTCGTCGCAATGGACGGTCGAGCAGCTGTGCGACCGCGCCCGTGACGGGATCGAGAAGCACGGCGGGGGTGTCGACGACGAGAAGGCGTTCGGGCACCTCGCCGAGCTCCTCGACTACGTGTCGGGTGACTACAACGACCTTCAGACGTACAAGGCCCTGCGCCAGAAGCTGCCCAACGCGCGACAGCCTGCGTACTACCTCGCGATCCCGCCGAGCCTCTTCCCCGTCGTGGTCGAGCACCTTGGTGCTGCCGATTGCGCCAAGAACGCGCGGGTGGTCGTCGAGAAGCCGTTCGGTCGAGACGAACGCTCGGCGAGAGAGCTGAACGAGGTCTTGCACCAGGTGTTCCCCGAGCGGTCGATCTTCCGCATCGATCACTACCTCGGCAAGGAAGCGATCCAGAACATCCTCTATTTCCGGTTTGCCAACTCCTTCCTCGAGCCGGTGTGGAACCGCAACTTCGTGCGCCAAGTCCAGATCACGCTGGCCGAGGACTTCGGCGTCGACGGGCGTGGCCGCTTCTATGAAGAGGTCGGCGCGCTCCGCGACGTCGTGCAGAACCACCTGCTCCAGACGGTCGCGCTGTTGGCGATGGAGCCACCCGTCGGCACCGAAGTCGAGGACCTGCGCGACGCTAAGGAGAAGGTGTTCGGCGCGATGCGCCCACTCACCCGTGCCGACCTGGTGCGCGGGCAGTTCGACGGCTACCGCGACGAAGAAGGCGTGGCCGCCGACTCCGACGTCGAGACCTACGCCGCCGTGCGCGTGCACATCGACTCGTGGCGGTGGGCGGGCGTGCCCTGGTACATCCGAGCCGGCAAGAACCTCCCGGTGAGCGCGACGGAGGTGCGGGTCGAGCTGCACCGGCCACCACAGCGTGTGTTCGCCGAGTACGAAGAGCTCCCGCGAGACACCAACTACTTGCGGTTCCGGCTCAGCCCCCAGGTGCAGATCGCGCTCGGCGCGCGAGTGAAGCTGCCCGGTGAGAGCTTCAAGGGCCAGCCCATCGAGCTCTCGTTCACGGAGGACACATCCGACGAGATGACGGCCTACGAACGACTGATCGGCGACGCGATCGAAGGAGAGAACCTCTTGTTCGCACGTGAGGACGGAGTCGAGGAAGCGTGGCGCGTCGTAGATGATGTGCTCGTGCAACACGAACGCGCGCACCCGTACAAGCCGCACACCTGGGGGCCAGCCCAGGCCGAAGGCCTGATCCACGGCGGCGACGGCTGGCACAACCCGGGGATCTGACGTGGACTCCGTCGAACCCCTCCCAACGCCCAGCGCCAAAGCCGTCGGGCCGTACTCGCCGGCCGTGCGCGCCGGCGACTGGATCGTGATCTCAGGCCAGATCGGGCTCGATCCCAAGTCTGGCGAGCTCGTCGCGGACGACATCGAGGCCCAAGCGCGTCAGGCGCTTGCGAACCTCGCGGCGATCCTCGCCGACTGCGAGTGCACGTGGGACCACGTTGCCAAGGTCACGCAGTTCGTGGCAACCGACAGTCCGGCACCGATGCCCGCGGTCAACGAGATCTACGCCGAGGTCGTCGGCGATGCCCGGCCGGCGCGCAGCACCATTGGTGTCGCGTGGCTTCCCATGGGCGCGAGGTACGAGATCGAGGCATGGGTCTGCAAGCCCCAGAACCGCCCGGAAGCGTGAGCATCGACGTGAAGGAGTTGCGCGATGGCTGAACCTGCGTCACCGAGCCGAGACGTGACCAAGACCGACGCCGAGTGGGAGCAGGAGCTCACACCCGCGCAGTTCCAGGTGCTGCGCCAAGCGGGCACAGAGCCAGCGTTCACGGGTAAGTATTGGGACTGTCACGACGACGGCGCGTACCGGTGCGCGGCGTGCGGCGCCGAGCTCTTCGACGCCTCCACCAAGTTCGACTCAGGCACCGGATGGCCGAGCTTCACCGAGCCGATGGTCGCCGATGCCGTCGAGACACGGTCCGACCACTCTCACGGGATGATCCGCACGGAAGTGCTGTGCCGTCGCTGCGGTGGTCACCTCGGGCACGTGTTCGACGACGGCCCGGGGCCCAACGGTCAGCGCTTCTGCATCAACTCGCTGTCGCTAGACCTCACACCGCGCGAAGGCTGAGCGCCGGACCGCTCACCGACGCGCCACGCGCGTCGAGCAGCTCTTCCACCGCCGCCGGTGGCAGTGCCGGCGCGATCAGGTGTCCTTGGAGGAGGTCGCACCCGACCTCGAGCGAGCGTGCGCTTCTGCACGCCGTCCGCCCGCGGGCCGGGCATTCCGGCCCGCAGTGAGCGACCGAGGAGTGAGTGTGGGCGAGGGGGGACTTGAACCCCCACATCCTTTCGGACACAGGCACCTGAAGCCTGCGCGTCTGCCAATTCCGCCACTCGCCCGTGGCCGCACGGGCGGCCGGTGAGGGATCGAGGGTACCAGCGGCCCCCCGAACGCTCTGCCGGATTGGCCCGGCCGTACACTCGGCGACCATGGCGATGCAGGGATTCGAGAAGCGGCTCGAGAAGCTCGTGGAAGGCACGTTCAACAAGACCTTCCGCAGCGGGCTCGAGCCGGTGGAAGTCGGCCGGAAGGTCACGCGTGCGCTCGACGCCGATCGGGCCGTGGGCGTCGACGGCGTGCCGATCGCGCCCAACAACATCGGCGTCTACCTCTCTCCTGACGACTTCGAGCGGTTCTCCGCCTTCGCCGACGCGCTCGCCCGCGAGCTCGCGGAGGTCGCGCGGGAGCACGCGCGCGCCGAGGGCTATCACTTCGTGGGACCCGTCACCGTCACGCTGGTGTCCGACGACGAGCTGCGCGCCGGTGAGTGCGACATCGCGGCCGAGGTGCACGAAGGCACTCGCGTCGGGTCGCTTGTGCTGCCCGACGGCCGCCGCTTCACGCTCGGCGAGAAGCGCGTGGTGATGGGGCGCATGTCCGACTGCGACGTGGTGCTGGCCGACCCGCGCGCCTCGCGTCAGCACGCCGAGATCCAGCCGATCGGTCACGGCTTCGTCCTCAACGACCTCGGCTCGATGAACGGCACCGTCGTGAACGGCAACCCTGTGCGCGAGCACCACCTGCAAGACGGCGACGAGATTCGCCTCGGAAGCACCGTCTTGCACTTCGAGGCCAGCTAGCGCGCCGCGGCCGTGGCTTCGACCGCCGTGCTCGGGGCACCGTTCGGCGCGGAGATCTCCCAGGCCGCGCTCGACGCGCTCAAGTACGTCTTCCTCGCGCTCCTGTTCCTCTTCCTCGCGCGGGTGGTGCGCGTCGTTGTGCTCGAGCTGCGCTCGCCAGCACTCGCGGGTGCACCGGGCGCCGCGCCCGCTCCTGCCGGCAAGGCACCGAAGAAGGGCGCTCGGTTGCGAATCATCGAACCGGCCGAGCGTAAGGGCGAGTCGTACACGCTCACCGACGAGCTCACCGTCGGCCGGGGCGGCGGCTGCGCGGTGGTGATCCCCGACGACCAGTTCGTGTCGACCGTGCACGCGCGCCTCTATCGCCGCGGTGACGACCTCTTCGTCGAAGACCTGGGCTCGCGAAACGGCACCTTCGTGAACGGCCAGAAGATCGAGACTCCTACCAAGCTGCGGCGCGGCGACCGCGTGCAGTTCGGCGAGACCGTCGGTGAGGTGCAGCGGTGACGATCGTCCTCGACATCGGCGAGGCCACCGACACGGGTCGGGTCCGCGAGCACAACGAGGACGGCTACATCGTCGACCGTGACCTGCGTTTCGCCGCGCTCGCCGATGGCATGGGCGGCCACCGCGGCGGGGAGGTCGCCAGCGCGACGGCGCTGGACGCGCTGCATGCCTCGTTCATCGAGCAAGGTGGCCTGCACGACGCGGTGGTTGCCGCGAATGCCGCGGTGTTCGAGCGAGCGTCCGCCGACCAGGGCCTGCGCGGCATGGGCACGACGCTCACCGCGGGCGTGCTCGGCGACGACGGCACGCTCCTCATCGGCCACGTCGGCGACTCCCGCGCGTACCTATGGCATGACGGCGAGCTGACGCGCATCACCACCGACCACAGCGTGGTCGAGGAGCTCATTCAGGCCGGCGAGCTCACCGAGGAAGAGCGCGAGCTCGACCCGCGCAGATCGATGGTCACGCGCGCGATCGGTCTCGACGCCAACGTCGACGTCGACCTGTACCCGGTCGCGCTGGTGCCCGGCGATCGCGTGATGATGTGCTCCGACGGGCTCAACGGCATGATCGACGATGTCGCGATGGCCGAAGTGCTCGCGAGCGAGGCAGCTCCCAACGTCGCAGCGAAGCGGCTCGTCGATCTCGCAAACGCAGCCGGTGGCGTCGACAACATCACGGTCGTGGTCATCGACGCGCACGACGCACCTATCGGGTCAGTTGCCGTCGAGTCGGGCGGTGGCGGGAAGCGCCGGTACGGCATCTTCCGTCGCCGACGATGAAGAGCCGCCGCAACGTCGAGCTGCGCCTCGGTCTGCTCGCGGTGGGCATCACCGGGCTCGGGTACGTGCTCGTGCAGCTGCCCGAGAAGTCGGACATCCCCGCCGACCTCTGGTTCTTCGTCACGATCTTCGTCGGGCTCTATGTGCTCGCCCACATGGCTGTGCTTCAGTTCGCGCCGAACGCCGATCCCTCCCTTCTGCCGCTCGCCGCGATGTTGAACGGGATCGGGTTCGTGACCATCTCGCGCCTCGATCCCGATCTCGCGCGCACGCAGGTCGGCTGGATGGCAGCAGGCATGGCGGCGTTCTTCGGCACGCTCGTGGTCGTGCGGCGGATTCGCACGCTCGAGCGCTACCGCTACACCTTCTTGCTGCTCGGACTGCTCGCGTTGCTGCTGCCGCTCGCACCCGGCATCGGCAAGACGATCAACGGTGCGCGCCTCTGGGTCGGCATCGGGCCGATCAACTTCCAACCTGGCGAAGCCGCAAAGGTCCTGCTCGTCATCTTCTTCGCGGCGTATCTCGTCGACAAGCGCGAGCTCCTGTCCAGCGGTAGCCGCCGACTCGGGCGCCTGGTGCTTCCGAGCGTGAAGCACCTCGGCCCGCTGCTGCTCGCGTGGGCCGTGTCAATCCTCGTCATGGTGATGCAGAAGGATCTCGGCTCATCGCTGCTGTTCTTCGCAGTGTTCGGCGCCATGCTCTACGCCGCCACCGAGCGCGCTGCGTACCTCATCACCGCGCTGGTGCTGTTCGTCGGTGGCGCGACGATCGCGCACCGATTGTTCGACCACGTGCAAGACCGCGTGACCACCTGGTTGGACCCGTGGCCGGTCGCAGCCGACGAAGGGTTCCAGGTCGTGCAGTCGTGGTTCGCGTTCGGGACGGGCGGCTTCTCTGGCACCGGGCTCGGACGCGGCAACCCGCAGCTGATCCCGAACGCACCGACCGACTTCGTGTTCTCCGCGATCGGTGAGGAGCTCGGGCTCATCGGCGCTGTGGCCGTGATCGCCGCGATCCTCATGTTCGTCGGCTCGGGCTTCCGCATCGCGCTCGAGGCCGAGCGGCCATTCCCGAAGCTGTTCGCGGCCGGGCTCACCGTGATCATGGGCGTGCAGACCTTCGTGATCATCGGTGGTGTCACCCGCGTCATCCCGCTCACCGGTGTGACGCTCCCATTCATCTCCTACGGCGGGTCGTCGCTCGTCGCCAACTTCGTCGTGCTCGGGCTGCTGCTGCGCATCTCCGACGACAACGCCCGCGCGCGCGGCCTCGTCCGACGACGAACGTCCGCACCCACGGGAGCGACGCCCTCATGAACCGTGCCATCGGGCGGGTCGGCACCGCGGTCATCGCGCTCATGCTCGTGCTGGTCGGGATGCTCACCTATCTCCAGGTCATCCATGCCGACGACCTCGCGAACGACCCGCGCAACGTCCGCGCCGCGCTGAAGGACATCAACCTGCCTCGCGGTCCGATCGTCACCACCGACGGAGAGGTGGTCGCCCGCTCGGTCCCCGTCGACGACGGCACCGAGTTCGACTATCAGCGCGAGTACCCGCACGGGAACCTGTATCCGCAGGTGGTCGGCTACCAGTCGTTCGTGCTCGGCAGCACTGGCGTCGAGCGCACGTACAACGATCATCTCGTCGGTCGCGATCCCGCCCTGCGGCTCGAAGGGATCGGCGATGTCTTCAGCGGCCAGGAAGCGGTCGGCACGGTGGTGCTCTCGCTCGATCACCAGCTCCAAGAGATCGCGAGAGACGCACTGGGTGATCAGCGCGGATCGGTCGTCGCCCTCGACCCGACGACTGGTGAGATCCTCGCGATGTACTCCAACCCGACCTACGACCCGAGCGGTCTGGCTGGCCACGACACCAAGCAGATCAACCAGGTCTACAAGTTCCTCAGCGCGCTACCGGACAAGCCCGACCTCTCGCGCGCCTATCGCGAGCGCTACGCGCCAGGTTCGACGTTCAAGACCGTCACCGCGTCGGTGGCGCTCGAGACCGGCCTCGCCACACCCGAGACTCCCTATCCCGAGATCAGATCGCTCGACCTTCCGCTGACCGATGCCGAGCTCAGCAACTTCGGCGGTCAGAGCTGTGGCGGCACGCTTGCGGTGAGCTTCCGACGTTCGTGCAACACGACCTTCGGGCAGATCGGGCTCGACCTCGCCGAGGCGTTCGTGGCCGGTGCCGCCGCGTTCGGCATCGGTGACGTCCCGCCCATCGATCTGGTGCCCGAGGCCGCGCTGAGCATCGGCCCACGCGCCGGCACGTTCCAGGACGAGCAACCACAGTTCGCGCTCGCCGGGATCGGTCAGGGACCGGTGTCGACGACGCCGCTCCAGATGGCGCTCATCGCCGCCGGCATCGCCAACGGTGGCGTGATCATGGAGCCGCACGTCGTCAAGGAGATCCGCGACGCCGACGGCGATGTGGTGCGCACGATCCCCGTACGCGAGTGGAAGACCGCGATCTCGCCGGTGACGGCCCAAGCGGTCGGCGCCATGATGGTCAGCGTCGTCGAAGACGGCACCGGCACCGCCGCGCAGATCTCGGGCGTCACCGTCGCGGGCAAGACCGGCACCGCGCAGACCGACACCGGTGATCCGCACGCGTGGTTCGTTGCGTTCGCGCCGGCAGAGGCACCGACGATCGCCATCGCGGTGCTCGTCGAGCACGGCGGGTCGTTTGGGAGCGAGGCGACCGGTGGGCGGGTGGCCGCACCCATCGCCGCGGCGGTGATGCGAGCGCACCTGGGGCGCTGAACGCCCGCCCGAGAAGCGGGGACCTCCAAAACTACTCTGGTGGGCAGATGACGCAGGTCGCGGATGTCTATTCAGGCCGCTACGCCATCGAACGACCGATCGCGCGTGGAGGCATGGCCGAGGTCTTCCTCGCGCGCGACCAATTCCTCGACCGATCGGTGGCGGTGAAGGTGCTGTTCCCCGAGTTCGCTCGGGATCAGGCGTTGGTCGAGCGGTTCCGCCGCGAGGCCCAGAACGCGGCGATGCTCAACCACCCGAACATCGTCGGCGTCTACGACTACGGGCAGGAGCGTGGCACCTACTTCATCGTGATGGAGTACGTGGAGGGTCGCTCCCTGCGAGACCTCCTCACCGAGGAGGGTCCGCTCCCACCGATCACCGCCGCTCGCATCACCGCGGAGACCGCGGCCGCGCTCGACTTCGCCCACCGCGTCGGCGTCGTGCACCGTGACATCAAGCCCGGCAACGTGCTCATGACCGCGTCGGGTCAGGTGAAGGTGGCCGACTTCGGGATCGCCGCGAACCCCACCGACGCTCGCCAAGGCCTCACCCAGACCGGCGCGGTGATCGGCACCGCCACGTACTTCTCGCCCGAGCAGGCGCAGGGCTATCAAGTTGACGGGCGCACCGACGTGTACGCGCTCGGCATCGTGCTGTACGAGATGCTCACTGGACGCGCGCCGTTCGTCGGCGAGAGTCCGGTGGCGGTCGCGATGAAGCACGTGCGCGAACAGCCCGTGCCGCCGAGCCAGTACGTCGCGGATCTCCCGCCCGACCTCGAGCGGATCGTGCTGAAGGCGATGTCGAAGGATCTCGCCACGCGCTATCAGTCGGCGGAAGAGCTGCGCGCCGACCTCGTGCGCTTCGGACGCGGTCAGCCAGTCACTGCGCCGGTCGCGGCCATGGCCGCGGTCGACGAAGCGCCGACGGTCGCCGCGATGCCTCCGCCTCGCGCGCCCGAACCCGCGGTCTCACCGATGTGGGAAGAGCCGCCACGTCGGTGGGCACCGGTGCTTACGGTGATCCTCGGCCTCGGGATGCTCGCAGCCGTGATCGCGTTCGCGCTGCTGTCGGGCAGCGAACGACCGACGAGCACGACCGGCAAGCGGGTCGAGATCACTGACGTCGTCGGGAGCACCTACGCCGAGGCCGAAGCGGAGCTCGTTGCACTCGGTTTCGAGGTCGTGCGCCGCGACGAGCTGAGCGACGCGCCTGCGGAAGAGGTCATCAAGCAGAGCCCCGAAGCCGGGCGGCTCGCCCGCAAGGGCAGCACCGTGACCCTGACCGTGAGCGCCAGCGAAGTCACGATCCCGAACCTCGCGAACCTGACGTATGACCAAGCCGAGGCCGCGCTGACGAAACGGAACCTCGGAGCGGTGAAGAACGAGATCGAAGATCCCACCAAGGTCCCCGGCACCGTGATCGGCACCGACCCTCCCGCGGGCACGAAGGTCTCCAAGGGCTCGCAAGTGCGCGTCGACGTGGTGAAGGATCCTGACGTCACGATCCCATCGGTCGCAGGGATGGACCAGGCGACCGCCGCCAACACACTCACCGCCGCGGGGGTGTCGCCGACGATCCTGGCTCAGCCGAGCGACACCATCCCGGCGGGCAACGCGATCGGCACGAACCCGGCGGCCGGCACCAAGGTCCCGAAGGGCTCCTTGGTGACGCTGTTCATCTCGCAGGGCCCCACGTCGGTGCCGGTTCCGAACGTCGTCGGGCAGCAGTGCGGTGCTGGCGCGAACCAGGTCGCGGCGGCTGGCTTCAACGTGACGGTCAACGGCACGCCGGCGAACCCGGCGTCGACGGTCGCGAGCCAGAGCCCGGCGGGTGGGAGCGCGGCGCCACCGGGCAGCAGCGTGACGGTCAACTGCACGCTCTGACGCTCCCGCCAGCTACCGCCCTTCCCGCGTGGTACGTGCGTCATGGGCGGCACGCGCTTGCGTGGCGCGCGACGCGCGACCGATGGGAGGTGCTCGTCTCCGAGGTGATGCTCCACCAGACGCAGGTGCCCCGCGTCGAAGGCGTGTGGGAGGAGTTCATCGCGCGCTTCCCTACTCCTGACGCGATGGCCGATGCAGGTCCCGGCGCGGTCATCGAGGCGTGGGGTCGCCTTGGCTACCCGCGCCGCGCGCGTCGTCTGTGGGAGGCGGCCGTGCGCATCGCCGACGACGGATGGCCCGACGATCTCACCGCGCTGCCCGGCGTCGGTCGCTACACCGCGCAAGCGGTGCGCGCTCAGGCCGATGCGGCAGACCTGCCCGCGATCGAGGTGAACACTCGCCGCGTCCTCGAGCGCGTCGAGGGCCGCCGGCTCACCCAACGCGAAGCCGAGGCCGCGATGGTGAAGGTCGGCGCGCCGATGGTCGGCCGTGACCGGCTTCTCGCGCTGATGGACGTCGGCGCGCTCGTCTGTCGACCCTACGAACCGAAGTGCGCGGAGTGCCCACTCGAGACGCGGTGCGCGACGCGCGGTCCATTCGTCGACGGCGTCACCCCGCGCCGACAGGCGCCGTTCGAAGGTTCGTTCCGTCAGGAGCGAGGGATCGTGCTCGCGCGCCTGCGCACTGGACCAACGCCAACCGCGTTGCTCGACGCAAAGGCGCTGAAGTCGCTCGTCGCCGACGGACTCGCCACCATCGCAGGCGACACCGCCCGCCTCCCCTAAGACCCATCGATGCGTCCCTCAGCCGGTTGTTCCGTCTCAGAGACGCACGTCCGTGGTTGCAAGGAAGTTGCGGACGAGCGTGTGACCCGACTCGGTGAGGATCGACTCGGGGTGGAACTGCACGCCTTCGATCGGGTGCTTGCGATGGCGCAGCCCCATCACCAGTCCGTCTTCGCTCTCGGCCGTCACCTCGAGCACGTCAGGCACCGAGTCGCGGTCCACGACGAGCGAGTGGTAGCGGGTCGCGGTAAAGGGGTTCGGCATGTCGGTGAACACGTGCCTGCCGTCGTGCTTGATCTCTGACGTCTTGCCGTGCATCACCTTCGGTGCTCGCACCACGTCGCCGCCGTAGACCTGTCCGATGCACTGGTGACCCAGGCAGACCCCGAGCACCGGCACTCCGTGCTCGCCGAAGGCGCGGATCGCCGCGTTCGACACGCCGGCGTCCTCGGGCCGACCCGGCCCGGGTGACACCAGCACGGCGTCGGGCGACAGGGCCACGAGCTCATCGAGGTCGACGTCGTCGTGGCGGTGCACGAGTGGCTCGGCGCCAAGCTCACCGAGGTACTGCACCAGGATGTAGACGAACGAGTCGTAGTTGTCGATCACCAGCACTCGTGCGCCCACGCAGTTCACGGTACTTGTGCTGCCCGCGGGATCGACGCGGAGTTCGCCTACAGTCGCCGCCCTATGGCAGTGCGCCGCAAGAAGCCGACGGTCAAACCACCCCCGCCCGGGCGCTACACGGCGCCGACGCCACAGTCGGCGAAGTCGAGCCCGCTGTGGGTGCCGTCGACGATGTTCGCCGCGCTCCTGACCGGCGTCATCATCATCGTGATGAACTACCTCGGCCTGCTTCCGGGCGGCGAGGCCCAGAACAGCTACCTCTTCGTCGGCCTCGGGATGCTCATCGGCGGCTTCGCACTCTCCACCCAGTACCGCTGACCGAGGTCACACCCGAATCCCATTGCTGTAACTTCCCACAGACTTCTCCACAACCTATGGAGAACCCGCCGATCCTGCGTTCTGGGGACGCTCAGGGTCGCTCTGGGAACCTGAGGGTCCCCAGAATGGTTCGGGTCAGCCCTCGTCGGTGTCGTCGCCTGGGTACTCGGCGTTCTGGGCGGCGGCTTCGTCGAGCTCGTCGGGGACGGCGTCGTTGGGGTCGGGCTCTCGGGTGGGATCCATCGGGGTCATCCGGCTCCTCTTATGGACCTAGGGACATGAGCACCATGTCCTCACGGCAGTGGCGGGGGGCGTCGGGTTCCTCGCCTTCTTGGGCGGCCGTCATCGTCACCTCGGCGCCGCAGACGATGCACCGGTAGCGGAGGTTCACCGGCACGACCGCCTCCGGATCGACCTCTTGATCGGGTGCGATCTTGAACTTCGCCAGCATCGACGCGATCACCGTGTAGGCGAACACGACGACGATGAGGCCGACGGCGACCCGCAGGATCCAGCCGAGCACCGAGATCGCGAGCACGGTCGTGACGGTCAGCCCAGCCGCTCGATGATCATCGCGTTGGCCATGCCCCCGCCTTCGCAGATCGTCTGAAGCCCCCACCGTCCGCCGGTGCGATCGAGCTCGTTGAGCAGCGTGGCGGTGAGGCGGGCACCGGAGCACCCGAGCGGGTGACCGATCGCGATCGCGCCACCGTTCACGTTGACCCTCTCCATGTCGGGGTGGTGCTCGCGTGCCCATGCGATGACGACGGGCGCGAACGCCTCGTTGATCTCGATGAGATCGAAGTCTTCGATCTTCATCCCGCTCTTCTCGAGGATCTTGCTCGTGGCCGGGATGGGGCCCGTCAGCATCATCACCGGATCAACACCGGCCAGCGCGAACTGGTGGAACCGCGCGCGCGGCGTGAGTCCGAGCGACGACGCCTTCTCTTCGCTCATGATCAGCACGGCCGCCGCACCGTCGGTGATCTGCGACGAGTTCGCCGCGGTGATCACGCCGTCGTCCTTGAACGCCGGCTTCAGCTGCGCCAGCTTCTCGACCGTCGAGTCGGGCCGGATGCCCTCGTCGCGACTGAGCTCACTCGTGCCCTCGTCGGTGGTCACCTTCACCGGCACGATCTCGCGCTCGAAGCGGCCTTCGTCGGTTGCCCGCGCGGCACGCACGTGGGACTCGGCAGAGAACGCGTCGTTCTCCTCGCGGCTGATGCTCCACTTCTCGGCGATCAGCTCCGCCGACAGGCCTTGGGGAACGAGACCCGGGTAGCGCTCGATCATCTTCGTCCCGAACGGGTTGCTCCCGGGGAGGAGCGACGCGCCCATCGGCACCCGTGTCATCGACTCCACGCCCGCGGAGATCACCACGTCGTAGGCGCCGGCCATCACGCCCTGGGCCGCGAAGTGCGTCGCCTGCTGCGACGACCCGCACTGCCGATCGACACTCGTGGCGACTACAGACTCGGGGAAGCCGGCACCGAGCGCCGCGTTGCGGCCGATGTTGGCGGCCTGGTCGCCGACTTGCGAGACGCAGCCCATGATCACGTCATCGACGAGCGCGGGATCCAGCTCGCTGCGGTCGGTGATCGCGCGCAGTGCGTGCGAGGCGAGGTCCACGGGGTGCCAGTCCGCCAGTGAGCCATTGCGGCGGCCGAGTGGTGTGCGGATGGCGTCGACGATCACCGCGGTTGGCATCTGAGGGACCTCCTGAGTTCGGGCGTTCGCAGCGGCGCCAACGTTACTTCCGGCCCGATCGGTAGCCTCCGGCCGTGCCTCGGGACATGGCGCGTTCACTCGGCGATGGCGGGATGCCGTTGCTCGGACAGCTCGGCGTGTCATTCGACGACTACGGCGAAGGCTGGGTCACCGCCGCATGGGCGCCGACCGAGCTGGCTTGCAACCCGCTCGGGCAGGTGCACGGCGGGGTCTACGGCGTGATCCACGACGCGGCGATGAACTTCGCGACGAACAGCGCGCTCGATTCGGGCGACCGCGCCGCCACCCTGGATGTCGCGTACCAGACGATGAAGGGCGTTGAGGCCGGCAGTGCGCTCGCGGTGCGGGGCGAAGTCGTGCGTGTCACCCGCCAGGTCGCATACGTCGAATCGACGGTGCGCGATCCCGACGGCGAGGTCGTCTCGCGCGCCACCGGCACGTTCTTCGTACGCCGCAAGCAGTCCTGATGACGGCAACCGTCGCTGGCACCGGCGACGCGGCTGTGTTCGCGCCCGCGTCCAAGCGGTGGCGCTACGGCTGGCTCGTCGAAGTCGGCGTGATGGCCGGGCTCTTCCAGCTGTACGAGCTCGGACGTGAGCTCGTTGCCGGAGGAACCGCCGCAGCGTTCGCGAACGCCGAGGGGATCGTCGACGCGCAGCGCTGGCTCGGAATCCTCTGGGAGCGCTCCATTCAGCAGGCGTTCCTCGACACGGACTGGTTCATCACGTTCTGGAACTGGTTCTACGGCACCGTGCACTTCCTGCTGCCGGCGGCCGCATTGGTGTTCCTCTACCGGCGCGCGCCCGCGCGGTATCTGCGCTGGCGCAACACGCTGCTCGCCATGTGGGCGATCGGCGTGCTCGTGTTCTGGCTCTACCCCCTCATGCCGCCGCGCCTGATGCCGCCGGGGTACGGGTGCGCGGGAAGCAAGCCGTGCGTCGTCGACACCGCGGTTGGCTACACGAACCTCGGGCCGCGGCGAGAGCTCGAGTTCAACCGCGATGGCACGCCGACCAAAGCCACGCTCGACCAGTACGCGAACCCGTACGCGGCCATGCCGAGCTTCCACATCGGATGGAGCACGTTCACCGCCGCCGCGCTGTGGTCGTTCCTACGCCGTCACTGGATGAAGGTGGCGATGGTCGCCTACCTCCTGGCGGTCATCTTCTGCATCACCGTCACCGGCAACCACTGGTTGCTGGACGTGCCGGGAGGATGGGCCGTCGTCGCGGCCGGGCTTGGTGTGGCGCTGGTGGTCGAACGGGTGTGGCTGCGCGTCAGAGCTCGGCCAGCATCCGCATCCGTCGGCGTCGGCTGACGAGCCAGCCACCACCGAGGAGCCCGGCAACACCCAGACCGGCGAGCCACGGGCCGGCGTTCGAGCCGGCGCGCGACCCACCGGTGATGACGATGTCACGCCGTTCGTTGAGCTCCGGCCGACCCGCGGTCTGCGGTCGCTCTTCAACCGTCGGCTCGGACTGGTACCACTCGGGTCGCCACAACCAGACGACGGTCGGGCTCGCGGATCCACCACCGGTGAGCACCGACGGCGCGCGACTCACCGGGTTGGAGAACCCGATGCCGGGCGCGCCGCCGCCGCCACCACCGCCTCCTCCACCGGGTGGGGGTGTGCCGCCTCCGCCTCCTCCGCCGCCGCCGGACGGAGCAGGCGCGACGCCGGTGATGTTGAAGAGCGCGCCGGTGCCCGACGCGCAGGTCGGCGTGCCCACGCTGTGCCCGTCAGACGCGG
>VGBR01000018.1 GCA_016870355.1 Actinomycetota bacterium
CAGGCCGCGCTTGGTGAGCACGTATGCGGCGGTGAGGCCGGCTGGGCCCGCGCCGATGATGACGATTTCGTGATCGGTGGTGTCCACGGAGTCGGTCAGTCTAGGAGAGCGGGCTTCGCCGGCTCCGAGGCCGGACCTTCAGATGTGATGGTTACGCAGATGTGATGGTTACGGCAGGTTCGCCCGGATGTAGTCGTCGAGCGCGGGACCTGACTCGAAGCTGCTGATGAGCGCGTAGCGCGTCGTGTCGCTCGGGTTGCAGACGACGTGCCACAACCGCTGCGTATCGACGAGGAACCGGGCACTCCGATGCATCGGGATGTGCACTTCGGTGGACTGGTCGGGCATGCCATCGGGCCCTTGCTCCATCAGGACCATGAAGGCGCCGGGGTTGTCGGTCAGCTCGATCCACTGGCGTACGACCCATCCGGTGCTCTCAGGGTTGAAGCGGTTGTTGTCGTCGCGGTGGATGTGGGGCAGCGACGCCTCGTAGGTCTGCGGTTCGAGGCGGATCACGCGAACTCGCCCGAAGTCGGCGCCCACCGACTTCACGTGGTCGACGATCGTCGGGCACCGCTCGGCGTTCGAGGTGAAGATCCCGCCCTTGTCGGGACGCTCGTCGCCGGGCTTCCAGAAGCCCTGACAGTCGAGCTCGCCGTCGGCCGTTGCCACCGGCGCGAAGTTGGTGTCGCCCCCGCTCTTCCAGTCCATGTACTCGAGCGACAGGAACTCGTCGTCGGCGATCGGTGGATCCGCGTCGCGCAGCACGACGAAGCCGCGCTCGTCGATCACCGGGAGCCGCACATGCGCCGTCGACATCGGGATGTCGGTGGACCAGTGCGGCGCCTTCAAGAGGTCAGCGACGTTGGTCATGCGGAGTTCAGGCTAGAGGTCGAGATCGCCCACCGCCGTACGCAGGCTGCCGGTCTCGGCGTACGCGGCGCGCACGTTGCGGGCGATCAGGGCCTGATGCACCTCGTCGGCGCCATCGACCAGGCGAGCCGATCGCGCGTGGCGCAACATGCGCTCGAGCGGCGTGTCCGTCGAGTAGCCGAGCGCCCCGTGCACCTGGATCGCCCGATCGACCACGCGCCAGAGCGTGTTGGCCACGTGGTGCTTCGCGAACGACACCTCTTGGCGGAACGGCAAACCGTGCTCGATCTTGTACGCCGCGTGCAGCACCATGAGCTTGCCGGTGTAGAGCTCCATCGCCGAGTCCGCCATCATCCACTGGATCGCCTGCTTCTCGGCGAGCGGCGCACCGTGCAGCTGTCGCTCCTCGGCGCGCGCCACGAGCATCTCGAGCGCGGTCTCGATCTGTCCGATCCAGCGCATGCAGTGCGCGAGTCGCGCCGGGCCGAGTCGGGCCTGACCGAGCAGATGGCCGTTGCCGCGGCCGCCGAGCACGTTCGCCTCAGGGACGCGCAGGTCGGTGATGCGGATCTCGCAGTGGTTGCCGTGGCCGGCCATCGTCTCGATGTCGCGCACCATCTCCCAACCATCGGCCGGGAGGTCGACGATGAACGCGGTGTTGGTGGCCTGGGGCGGATCGGCGTCGGGGTCGGTCTTCGCGATCAAGATCGCGAAGCCGGCGCCCCTCGCGCCCGAGGTGAACCACTTGTGCCCGTTGATCACCCACTCACCGGCGGGCTCGTCGAGCACCGCCGTGGTCTGGATTCCGGTCGGGTCCGAACCTGCTACCTCGGGCTCGGTCATCGCGAAGCACGACCGGATGCGACCTTCCAACAGTGGACGCAGGTATCGCTCCTTCTGATCGTCGGTGCCGTGGTGCAGGAGCGTGTGCTGGTTGCCTTCGTCGGGTGCCTGGGCGTTGAGCACGAAGGAACCGAACGTCGTGCGCGCGGCCTCGGCGGACACGAACGCCATCGCGGTGATGCCGAGACCGAGACCGCCCCACTCCTTCGGCATGTGGGGCAGCCACACACCCCATTCCTTTGCCTTCTCGCGCATCTCGAGGATGAGACCGACCACGTCGCGCCGATCCGGCTCACCAGCCCGGCCAGAGGAGGTCGCCGCGTTCGCGTAGAGCTTCTCTTCGGCCGGCCGCAGCTCGGTGTCCATGAAGTCACGAACGCGCTGACGGATCTCCTCCACTTCGGGAGGAAGGGTGAAGTCAACGGCCATGGGTCACTCCGCTCGTCATCTGCACTCGTCCGAAGGGCTGTGTCATCCTACGGCGATGCCACCGGCAGGGAACCGGCTCGAAGGACACGTGGCCATCGTCACCGGCTCGACGCGGGGCATCGGGCGTGCAACCGCACTGCGCTTCGCCGCCGAAGGCGCGGCGGTGATCGTGACCGGCCGCTCCGAGGGAGAGGGTCGCGAGGTCGAGCGTCAGATTCGTGAGGCAGGGGGCGCTGGCACGTACGTGCGCACCGACCTGGCGAACGAAGACGACGTCATCGCGATGGTCCGTGCCGCGGTCGACGGCTACGGAAAGCTCACGACGCTCGTCAACAACGCGGCGCCGACCGAGCTCATGGGCCCCGGCCGTCTCGATCGCCGCGTGACCGAGCTCGAGAACGAGGCGTGGGACTCGATCATGCTCGTCGCGCTCAAAGCGGTGGTCTGGGCATGCAAGTACTCGATCCCGGAGATGGCCAACGCGGGCGGCGGCGCGATCGTGAACATCTCGTCGGCGGCGTCGATGCTCGGCACACCCGGCCTCGACACCTATACCGCCGCGAAGGGAGCGCTGAACACGCTCACTCGGTCGATGGCCGTCGAGTACGCGGCCGACAACATCCGCTCCAACTGCATCGTCTCGGGCATGGTCCTCACGAGCGAAGGTGCCTTCAAGATGATGGAGGACCCGGTCATCGGTGGCGCCACGAAGGCGATGCACCTCACACGACTCGGGCTGCCAGAGGACATCGCAAACGCGGCGCTGTTCCTCGCGTCGGACGAAGCCGCTTTCATCACCGGCTCCGTGATCCCCGTTGACGGAGGCGTGACCGCACGCATGCCCGTCCCGGACATCTCCGCCGCCGACATCGGCCTGGACTGAAGTCCAGATCTGGACGGGAGACGACCATGCTGTTCCTCGTGCAAGGCATCGCCGACTCGAGCACCGAGCCGACCCCCGAGTTCCTGCAGGCGTCGCGTGACACGCTCGAACGGCTGGGCGAGATGCAGGAATCCGGGAAGGTGAAGGGCGGCGGCGTCATGATCGGCCCGATGGGGGTCTGCTTCATCGTCGACGCGGAGTCGAACGAAGACCTGCACCTCGTGCTCACGACCATGCCGTCGTTCCGCTTCGCCGACTGGGAAGTGATGCCCCTCATCCCGTTCCACCGTGACATCGAGATGAGCCTCGACGAGGCCCTTTCCCGTTCGCGGGAGACGTGACCGGTTCCGAGCCAGGTCGCCGTCTTGCATCCGCAGCTGTCGGTGAGCGCGGTGTCGAGCTGGCAATGGACGCTCGACGAAGACCTCGCGTTCTGGGAGCGCGCGGGCATCAGCCACGTCGGCCTCTCGTTCCGCAAGCTCGAGGAGGCAGGCGCCGACGCTTCTGTGGCGCGCGTGCGCGACGCCGGCCTGCGCGTCAGCAACATCGTCGAGCTTGGCTGGTGGAAGCTCGGCGACCGCGCCACCTGGTCTCGTCAACAGGACCGGCTCTTGGTGGCCGTCGACGCGGCTCGCAACTTCGGGGCGTGCCTCGTGCTCACCACCGGTCCTGCAGGATCACTGGACTGGGACGCGGCCGCCGACGCGCTTGGCGAGGCACTCGAGCCGGTTGCCGCGGCCGCCGCGGCTGAGGGAGTTGTCCTGACGATCGAGCACACCGGTGCGTTGCGGCTCGACCTCAGCTTCTGCACCACCGCCCGTGATGGTCTGGATCTCGCCCGTCGCCTCGACACTGGTCTGTGCCTCGAGCTCAACTCGTGCTTCGCGGAGCGCGACCTGCACGCGACGATCCGTGCTGCCGCTGCAGACCACGTGCTCACGCACGTGCAGGTGAGCGACTTCGTGATCGGCAGCCTCAGCACGCCTGATCGCGCGGTGCCCGGCGATGGTGACATCCCACTCGACCGAATCGTCGGTCAGATCTTCAGCTCGGGCTACACCGGGGCGTTCGAGCTCGAGATGGTCGGGCCGCGGATCGAAGAAGAGGGATACGAGTCAGCGATCCAGCGCGGGATCGCGCACCTCGATTCCCTGTTTGCTCAAGCGAGTGCGTAGGTGATCTCCGGTGGTTCAGCAAGGAGATCATCGAGCTTCTCGCGAGCGATACGGACGGCATCGGTGGCGCGGTGCGCTTCGACCGCCGCTTCGTCCACGAAGCGTTCGTAGCCCAGGACGACATTCGGCTCATCACGCGAGCCATGTGTGAGGAACTCCTCGTTGCCCGGCTCGGCCCGGGTTGACACCGCGAGCTCGTCGAGGACGGCGAGGAGCTCGTCGCGCCGACCCGGTTTCGCGGTGAGCCGAGTGAAGATCACCACCTGTTGGTGATGGTCGGCGGTCACGGCTACGCGGCCCGGTACGCGCCGGGCGGCGTGAGCATGCCTCGGCGCCAGCGGTCGGGAGTGAAGATCACCGCACGCGGATAGTCCTCGAACATCCACCGGGCGAAGTTGCGGCGCGTCCACGCGGTCAACCCCGCGGCTCGGATCGCGGCGCGAGCGCCGAGCTCAGACCGGAGCACCCGTTGCAGCTTCGTGGCCAAGCGCAGGTCGCGTCCGATCGCTCGATCCACGTCGTTGCGGTATCGCTCGGTGACCTCGGCTGGCCCGCCCCCGCGTGCGATCGCGTCAGCGGCCCGGATGCCGGTCTCGAGCGCTTGCGCAATCCCTTCGCCCGTCATCGGGTCGACGACGCCCGCGGCGTCGCCGACATAGAGGACTCGTCCAGCGGTGAGACGAGCCGCGTCGTACGAGGCCGGAATCGGCCACGCTCGATGGCGTTCCTCGGGTTGGGCATCCGGACCGAGCACCGCGCGCAGCCTTGGGCGTGAGATCACCTCGCGCCACAGGCCCGCGAGCTCTTTCCCCCCAGAGGAGGTGAGACGGTCGCGCAGCACACCGAAGCCCACGTTCGCGCCACCGCCGGCCAAGGGGAACACCCAGGCGTAGCCGGGCAGGAGATCACGCTCGAAGAAGACCCATTGCCGGCGGTCCTCGACGCCGGAGAAGTACTGCCTGAACGCGTGCCATGTCCCGAGATCTGCGCCCTCATCGTGCCCGAGGAGGCGCCGCACCGCCGACCAATGCCCGTCGGCGGCCACCACGAAGCGCGCGTGCAGCTGCTCGCCCGTGGAGAACCTCGCCAGCAGCCCATCGTCATGAGGCACGAGCGCGGCGATCGCGGTGCGCTCGAGCACTGCAACACCCGACGTGCGCACCCGTTCGACGAGTGCAGCGTCGAGCGCGGCACGGCGCACGACCGACGAATGCTCGCCGGTGTCGGGAAGTGGGAGCGTGACCTGGCGCCCGCTCGGCGAGACGAGGATCGCCTCGCGGACGGGTGTGTAGCCCGGGATCGTGGGTGCGCGCACGCCGAGGCGCTCGAGGAGCCGGAGGGCGCTCGTCGTGAGACCGTCACCGCAGGTCTTGTCGCGGGGGAACACGGCCTTGTCGATGACGGCGACGTCGAGGCCCCGCTGATGGGCCGTGAGCGCTGAGGCCGTGCCGGCGGGGCCCGCGCCGACCACCAGCACGTCCACGTCCCTTCCTCGCATGGCACGCAGCCTATTGACCGTGCGCAGGAGATACTCCGTGCTCTCCTTTCCGTGCTGTCCTTTCCGTGCTCTCCTTTCGACTCCGTGGGGGTTCACCGGCCAGACTCGTCTTCCCTGACTCATTCCCCTGAATCAAGAGACTGGATCCATGAACATCGCCGTCTTCGTGAAGCAGATCCCCGATCCCGCGCTGCCGGGCGAGCTCGACGCCGACCACACGCTCAAGCGCGAAGGGAAGCTCGTGCTCGACGAGTCCGACAGCTACGGCGTCGAGATGGCGCTCCAGCTCGTCGACAAGGCCGGCGGTGGTGAGGTCACGCTCGTCTCCATGGCGCCGAACAACGAGGTGTCGGGACTGCGCACCGCGCTCGCCATGGGTGCGGCGAAGGCCATCCTCATCTCCGATGACGCGCTGGCCGGCAGCGACGCACTCAGCACCGCGAAGGTGCTCGCGAAGGCGGTGGAGCGCGCCGGTGAGGTCGACCTCGTGATGGCCGCGACGGAGTCGACGGATGGCTACACGGGCACCACTCCGGCGCAAGTTGCCGAGCTGCTCGGTTGGCCGTCGCTGACGTTCGCGAAGCACGTCGAGATCGGTGACGGAAAGGTCACGATCCAGCGCCAGACCGAAGCCGGCTACGACGTCGTCGAGTCGTCGCTCCCCGCCGTGGTGAGCGTCACCGCGGGTGTGGTCGAGCCTCGATACCCGTCGTTCAAGGGGATCATGGCGGCCAAGAACAAGCCGGTGGACGAGGTGAAGGTCACCGACCTCGGCCTCACCGCCGAACAGGTGGGTTGGGCGGGTGCCCGCCAGCAGATCACGAACGTCGAGGCGGCACCGGCGCGTGCCGCGGGCGAGAAGATCGAGGACGACGGCGCCGCGCACGAACAAGTGGTGGCGTTCCTCGAGAAGCTGAAGGTCATCTGACGTCGGAAGGTCTGGAGAGCTGACATGAAGATCTGGGTGTACGCCGAGCCGGCGCCTGAGGGCGACAAGCCGGCGACGAGCACGCTCGAGCTCCTCACGAAGGCGCGCGAGATCGCCGACACGGTGGAAGCCGTGTACGTGGGATCGAACGCCGACGCGATGGCCGGACCGCTCGGTGAGCACGGCGCGACCAAGGTGTACGCGGTCGACCGCGGCGAAGCACTCGCGGGTGTGGTTGGTGCGGCCGCGCTTGCATCCCTCGTCGAGGCGAACAGCCCCGACCTCATTCTCTTTGCGCAGTCGTACGACGGCCGTGACGCGTTGGCGCGGCTGTCGGTGAAGCTCGACAAGCCGGTGCTCACGAACGGCACCGACCTCAAGCTCGACGGCGACAGGGCTGTGGTTGGCACGGCCATCTTCGGCGGCAACACGCTCGTCGACACGAAGTTCGAGGGCGACGGTCCGTTCCTGGCCGCGATCCGTCCGAAGTCGTTCGCGGCGGAGCCCGGTGGTGGCGGCGCGGCCACGGTGGAGCAGGTGAGCGCACCCGACGCCGGTCGTGCCGGCGAGGCCCGTGTGCTCGAGCACCACGTGGAGGAGCAGGAAGGTCCCAAGCTCGAAGAGGCGGCGGTCGTGGTGTCGGGCGGGCGTGGTCTCGGCAGCGCCGAGGCCTACGAGCCGTTGGTGGAGGGTCTCGCACATCTGCTCAAGGGTGCGTCGGGTGCATCGCGCGCCATCGTCGACGCGGGCTGGGTGCCCTACGCGAAGCAGGTGGGCCAGACCGGCAAGACCGTGAAGCCGAAGGTGTACGTCGCGCTCGGAATCTCCGGTGCCACGCAGCACCTCGTGGGCATGAAGGGCTCGGACAACATCATCGCCATCAACAAGGACGGTGAGGCACCGATCTTCTCGGTGGCCGACCTCGGCGTCGTGGGTGACGTGCACAAGGTCGTGCCCAAGCTCATCGAAGCACTCCAAGCCCGCGGCTGAGCCAGGAGCTTCCCTTCCTCGACTTCGGGCGCGCACGTCGGCTGACAGGAGACGAGTCGGTCCGTGGCCATGGCTGAACAGGTCCTGGTTCGTCCGCTCCACGATCACGAGCGCGCCGCCGCGGGCGCAGTTGCCGGGCGCGCGCTCTCGACGAGTCCGACATCGGTCTGGGTCTACGGCGACGAGCCCACCTACCGTGTGCGATCGAGCCTCGACCTGTTCGTGCCGTTCGTGACCGCGATGACCGCACCGATCGGCGCGCTGCTCGGTGACCATGTCGTCGGGGTGTGTGGTTCCGCGATGCCGGGCGCGTGCATCGGGGCGATCGCGCCCGACGAGCTGCGCACGCCGCCGAAGCGCGTGGGCGGCGAGGGCGATCCCACCCGAGGCCAGTACGTGTGGTCCGTCTACTGCGCGCGCGACCTCGAGGAACGGCATTGGCACCTCGGCCCGGTCTCGGTGGAGCCGGGGTTGCAAGGCGCCGGCATCGGCGGGCTGATGCTGCGCGCGTTCGGCGATCAGCTCGACGACGCGGGCGAAGTGGGCTGGCTCGAGACCGACAAGCCCGAGAACGTCGTCTTCTACCGGCGCGCCGGCTGGGTCGAGGCGGAGGAGCTGACCGAGCACAGCCTCACCACCTGGTGGATGCGTCGGGATCCTCGGTAGCCGGGAGGCTGAGGGAGACCTCGGCGATCGATCGCCAACGATGGCCGGACATCAAGAGGTGGTCGAGCAGGGTGATTCCCTGGGCCGCGCACTCCACCCGGACGCCCTCGAAGCGAGCGACGTCGGCGGCGGTCGGCGCGAGGCGATCCTGGGTCACGAAGGTGACGAGCACGAGCTCCACTGCATCCATCTCGTACGCGAGCTCCACGAGCTGGTCGGCATCGGTCGCCGTCTCCTCGCAGCACTGCTCGCACGGGCAGTTGAACGCGGCACCGCTCAGCCGCATCGAGGCGTCGATGCCGATGAGCAGCTGGCCTTCGGTGTGGTCGTCGCACACGAGCTGCTTGATGATCGCGATCGCATCGTTCGGCCCGCGGACTCGCGGAATCTGTTCGCGTTGGGCGCGTGAGTACTTGCGCGAAGGCATGAGGCACTTCCTCTCGTGTCGTCGACCGGTGATGACTGCTGCTGGGGAAGTGCGGCACTCAGTTCGGGGGAGCTCCTGACCCGTGTCGTCGAGCAGCTCCGTCGTGACCTTGGTGCGCTTGGTGTCGATCGTCCATCGCTCCAGACGCACGGACGATGTGCCGGCAGGTCCGGTGTCTTGCGCCACGAACATGTCGGGGTAGCGCGGCACGACCACGACCACGTTGCCTTCGGCATCGTCGTACGCGTTCATCGGGTGGTACACGAAGCAGGGATCGATGTCGCACCACACCACATCGGCATCAGTACCGGATCGCGGCATCACTCCGACGCGTGCGCCGTGGTCGGGTCGCCACGAGAACGGGAACGGCTGCTGCGCCGGGTCGAGCAGCACCGGGAGGTCGAAGAACACGGCGCGGGTCGACGTGATGGCCCAGTCGTGCATCATCACGGGCCCCGGGATCGTGATCGGCTCCGTCGTGACGAGCTTCCCGCTCGGGTCGACGACGTGGTACCGCAAGAAGGGTGGGCCGAACACGTCGTAGCCGAAGAACAACATCTCACCGGTGATCGGGTCGATCTTCGGGTGGGCGGTGAAGGGTGTCGTGAGCTTGCCGTCGAAGTCGTAGCCACCGACGGTCGTGAGGTCGGGGCGCACCTCTGTGGGGAGGCTCACCTCGTACAGCGCCATGACTCGCCCGGCGTGCCGGACCAGCGCGGTGCTCGCTTTCTGACGAGCCCGTTGATCTCGGCCGACTTCCCTGGCGCGTCGTCCCCGAGGGTCTCGGCGGCCGAAGGCGTGCGCACGAACCGGTTGCGGTAGCGCGCCTTGCCGCCACGCAGCTCGACCGCGTGGAGCATCGCGTCGCCGACGAACCAGTGGTACTTCGCCGGATCCGGAGCGACGATCGGGTTCGGGCCGTTGCGGATCAGCATCCCGTGCAGCTCCGGCGGGATCGTGCCGGTCACCTCGAGATCGGCGTCGTCACGCTCGTCGAAGACCGGGGCGTAGTTGCCGACGAGGTACTGGTTCGTGGCGGAGCCCTGGCTCTCGGTCGTGGCGGTCACGGTGCCAATCTTGTTTCGTGGACCTGCCGACTGCACTCGCGTGGTTGGTCGGGGAGTGGGAGGGCGAGGGTCGAGGCGCGTATCCCGGCTGTGACGACTTCGGCTACCGCGAGCACACGGTCTTCCGTCATCCGAAGCCCGGTGAGCCGACGCTGGCGTTCGCCACACGGACATGGCTGCTCGACGGTTCGCCGTCGCACGAGGAAGCTGGCTACGTGAGGGCAACGGAAGCAGGGCGCGTCGAGCTCGTCGTGGCGCACCCACTCGGCGTCGTCGAGGTGCACGGCGGCACGATGACGGAACGCGGCGTCGAGCTCGACAGCCTTGCAGTGGCGTGTGCGCCGACGGCGAGTGCGGTCACCCAGATGCGAAGGGTGGCCGAGCAACGGGGCGACGACCTCTGGTACCGCCTCGACATGGCCGCCAGAGGCAAGCCGCTCGCGTTCCACTGCGAAGCAACGTTTCACCGGTCACGGTCTTGACGCGCGTGTGTCATCGGGCATCATGGCTATCGATGAGCAGAAGCTGCGCCGCTCGCTGCACGACCGCCTCGAGGCTGCCCTCGGTGCGGACGAGGCCGCGCTCCTGATGGACTACTTGCCGCCGGTGGGTTGGGCCGACGTTGCTACCCAGCGGGACCTGAACGGGCTGCGGGCTGAGGTGAAGCACGGCTTTGCGATGGCCGACACGAAGATCGACGCATTGCGGACGGAGTTCCGAGGCGAGATCAAGGACTTGAAGTCGTCGCTCCTGATGTGGTTGATGCCGACGATCATCGGCTCGATGGCGATCTCGGTGGCGCTGGCTCGCCTGGCCTGAGCTGTCAGTCCGCGAGGTCGAACACCATCGGCGCATGGTCCGACGGGAGCTTGCCCTTCCGGGCGTTTCGGTCGACGAGGCCCCACTGGAGCCGTTCCACCACTGGTTGCGTCGCGAGCGCGAGGTCGATGCGCATGCCCTTGTGCTGGTGGAAGTCGCCCCTCCGATAGTCCCAGTATGTGAAGAGCTGGTCGGTGTCGGGGTACAGCACGCGGAACGCGTCCTGCAGACCCCAGTCTTGAAGCCGTCGCACCGCGTCGCGTTCGGGGGGAGTGACATGCGTGTCGCCGACGAACGCCTTGGGCGACCACACGTCCCGGTCTTCCGGCGCGACGTTGAAGTCGCCGAGGATGACCAGCGGGTCCGACGGCTTCGCGCAGCCATCGATGAACGAGTAGAGGCACTCGAACCACTCGAGCTTGCGGTCGTAGAACTCGCTCGGGACCTCACGCCCGTTCGGTACGTAGACGTTGACGAACTTGATGCCGCCACAAAGTGTGGCCAGCAGGCGCGCGTCGCCCTGGTACGGATCGAGCACGCCGTCGCCGAATCCGCTCGACACGTCGGTGATGCCGACTCTGGACAAGGTGGCGACGCCGTTCCATTGCCCGGGTCCGTGATGGACGGCGTCGTAGCCCAGCGCACCGAACGCGAGCTGCGGAAAGGTCTTGTCAGAGAGCTTCGTCTCCTGGACGCACAACACGTCGGGCTGCGCGTACTCCAGCCACTCTTCGACGCGGTCTTGCCGCGCCTTCAGCGAGTTGACGTTCCACGTCGCGAAGCGCATCGCCGCTCACGCTAGCGTCGGGTTCCGTGCGGACTCTTCGCATGCTGGCGGTCGCCGTCATCGTCGTTGGCGCTGTGTGCATCGGCGCGTCCGGCACCGCGAGCGCAGGTGCGAACGAGGGGATTCGCAACTACGAGGTCGAGATCGAGATCGAGCGATCGGGTGATCTCCTCATCACCGAGACGATCGACTACGACTTCGGCGACTTCGCGATCAACCGTCACGGGATCTTCCGGAGCATCCCCTTCCGGTACAACTACGAGCCGAAGGAGAACACCGACCGGATCTACGAGATCGATGTGGTGTCGGTCGAGGGATCCGAGGGCACGCCCGACCAGTACGAGGAGAGTGAGACCACCAAGCGCATCTACGTCGCGGGCGAGGGAGAAGACCGGGGGTACCTCGAGCTGAAGATCGGTGACCCCAACACCACCGTCGAGGGTGAGCACACCTACGAGATCGTGTACCGGGTCAAGGGCGCGATGAACGCGTTCGAAGACCACGACGAGCTCTACTGGAACGCGATCGGTGACGAGTGGCCGCTCATCATCGACCGTGCAGCGGTGACGATCGACGCGCCAGGGGAGATCACCGCGGTGCGTTGCTTCCAGGGTTCCTATGGGTCGAACGCGGAGTGCGAAGGCCAATCAACGGACGGATCGAGCGCGACGTTCGCGCACAGCGATCTCTTCCCTTACAACGCGATGACAGTGGTCATCGGGTTGCCCAAGGGCGTGGTCGCGAAGCCGCAGCTCATCCTCGAAGAGCGCTGGACACTGGGGAAGGCCTTCGAGGTCAACGAAACGACCGGTGGGATCTTCGCTGCGCTGCTGCTCGCGGGCGTGGGCGGGTACGTGCTGGCCTTCCAGCGCTTCGGCCGCGATCGGCGCTTCAAGGGCGGCGCCGTCGACCAGGCGTTCGGCACCTCCGAGGGTGCCGACGAGGTCACGCCGCTCTTCGATGAGCCGGACGAGACCCCGGTCGAGTTCGTCCCACCGGATGACCTGCGCCCGGGGCAAGTGGGCACGCTCGTCGACTTCCATGCGAACCCGCTCGACGTGACCGCCACGATCGTGGACCTCGCGGTGCGCAAGTACCTCGTGATCGAAGAGGTCGAGACCGAGTCCAAGTGGCTGAAGAACGACTGGAAGCTCACGCGCCTGAAGAAGTCTGACGACGACCTCAAGGACTACGAGAAGTCGCTGCTCGACGGCCTCTTCCAGGGGCGCGACGACGGCGACGTCGAGCTCTCGGAGCTGAAGTACAAGTTCGCCAACCGCATGCGCAAGGTGCAGGCCGCGCTCGACAAGGACGCCAAGGACCAGGGGTGGTTCGTGAAGGACCCCAGCTCGGCGTGCGTCAGCGTCGGGTGCCTCGGGATGCTCGTGGAGCTGGTTGGCATCGCCGCGACCGGCTTGCTCGCGGCGTTCACGAACCTCGGACTGCTCGGCATCCCGATCATCATCCTCGGTTTGGTGATCATGTTCAGTGGCGTCTGGGCGCCGGCGCGCAGCGCGAAGGGATCCGCGGTGCTGCGCCGGGTGCACGGCTTCCGTCGCTTCATCGAAGAGTCGGAGAAGCCCCGGGCGGAGTTCGCGGAGAAGAAGAACCTCTTCTCCGAGTACTTGCCGTACGCGATCGTGTTCGGCGCGGTCGACAAGTGGGCGCGCACGTTCGAGGCGCTCTCGGGTGAGCCGCCCGACACGTCGTACTGGTACCACTCCACCACGCCCTTCCACTACGCGACGTTCGCCAGCTCGATGAACGGCTTCACGACCACGACGGCAGGCAACCTCACGTCGTCACCGCCGTCCACGTCGGGGTCGAGTGGCTTCAGCGGCGGGGGAGGGTTCTCCGGCGGCGGCGGCGGTGGAGGCGGCGGCGGCTCCTGGTGACGACCGAGGTCATCCAGGTAACGATCCGCGCCGTATGTCACGCGTGAAGGATCTGATCGTGCGCGCTCGGTCCACCCGGCTGTCGGGGATCGCGGCCTGGACCCCGACGGCGGTGCGCGTCGTCGCGGGCGGCTTCTTCCTCGGGACGGGCTTCGGCAAGCTCCTCGATTACTCCCACGAGGTCGACGAGTTCCGCCGCTTCGAGGTGCCGCTGCCCGACATCGCCGTCCCCGCGGTCGGTGTGCTCGAGATCGTCGGTGGTGCCTTGCTCGTGGTCGGCTTCCTCACCCGACCGGCCGCGCTGGCGCTCGCGCTCAACATGGTGGGCGCGCTGCTCACCGCCGGGCGAGTCGTGGGGGGCGACTTCCATCTGGTGTACGCGCCCTTGCTGCTCGTCGCGATGCTCTTCGTCCTCTGGGCCGGGCCCGGCCGATGGTCAGTCGACGAGCGACTCCTGGCCCGCAACAGCACCGACGCGCCTACTCTCTGACGCCGTCGTCAGCATCCGAGAGGAGCAACGAGCGTGGCCGGACCGCTCGCGGGAGTGAAGATCATCGAGCTGGTGGGCATCGGCCCCGGGCCGTTCGCCAGCATGCTGCTCGCGGACATGGGCGCCGACGTGGTGCGCGTGCATCGCACCGAATCCGTCGCGCGTGGCTTCGACCCGGGCGGCGTGCCCGTGCTCGACCGCAACCGCCGGTCGGTCGGTGTCGATCTCAAGAACCCCGACGGGATCGAGACCGTGCTGCGGCTCGTCGAGCAGGCGGATGCCTTGGTGGAGGGCTTCCGACCCGGTGTCACCGAGCGGCTCGGCGTCGGACCCGACGACTGTCTCGCCCGCAACCCGAAGCTCGTGTACGGCCGCATGACGGGCTGGGGTCAAGACGGCCCGATGGCCAACGCGGCCGGCCATGACATCAACTACATCTCGCTTGCCGGCGCGCTCGCGCACTTCGGTCGCGAAGGCCAGAAGCCCACACCTCCGATCAACCTGATCGGAGACTTCGGCGGTGGCGGGATGTTCCTCGCCTTCGGTGTGCTGTGCGGTGTTCTCGAGGCACGCGGCTCCGGGAAAGGACAGGTCGTCGACGCCGCGATGGTCGACGGCTCCGCGATCCTCATGTCGATGATCTGGGGCTTCCGCGTGCTGGATGCCTTCGACGAGGACAACCGCGGCACGAACGTGCTCGACACGGGATGCCCGTTCTACGACACGTACGAGACCAAGGACGGCAAGTTCATCTCCATCGGTGCCTTGGAGCCGCAGTTCTACGCGGAGCTGATCGACATGACCGGCCTTCCGCTCGATCCGGCAGCGCAGATGGACCGCGACACCTGGCCGAAGCAGCGGGAGCTGTTCACCGAGCTGTTCCTCACCAAGACGCGCGACGAGTGGAACGGGATCCTGGGTGGCAGCGACGCATGCTTCGCACCCGTGCTCACGATGACCGAAGCGTCACGGGACCCGCACGTCAAGGCGCGCAACACGGTCGTCGAGTTCGATGGTGTGCTGCAACCCGCCCCGGCGCCGAGGTTCTCGCGCACGAAGCCTGAGATCACGCGGAGCGCTGCGAAGCCGGGCGAGCACACCGACGAAGTCCTCACCGAGTGGGGCTTCTCGACGGACGACCTCAAGAAGCTGCGAGACACCGGCGCGATCGCCTAATGAGCAAGTTTTGGCGTCGATAGCGTTCGCTATGCGACTGCTATCGACGCCAAAACGGTGGGGTTAGGCCAGCGCGCGGAGCGCTTCGACCTTCTGGTCGCGGTCGGCTTCGGTGTTGGCGACGACGGTGATGTGGCCGAGCTTTCTCCCGGCTCTCGGTTCCTTCTCGTAGTCGTGGAGCACTGCACCTTCGACCTGTGACAGGGCCGCCGGGTCGGGCATCGTGCCGATGCAGTTGACCATCCCCGCGAACCCGCGGACGTCGGTCGACCCGAGCTCAATGCCGAGCACCGCGCGCACGTGGTTCTCGAACTGGCTGGATCCGGCACCTTCGATCGTCCAGTGGCCGGAGTTATGGACGCGCGGCGCCATCTCGTTCGCCAGCAGTCGCTCCTCGTATTCGAACAGCTCGACCGCGAGCACGCCGACGTAGTCGAGGTCGTCGAGGATTCGCGTCGCGACTGACTCGCCAGCGGATTCGAGGTCGGGGGTGAGCCCCGGTGCCGGCGCGCGACTCACGCGCAGGATGCCTTCGCCGTGCTCGTTCTCCACAAGAGGGTAGCAACGCGTCTCGCCGTCAAGGCCGCGCACGGCAAGCACTGACAGCTCGCGGGTGAACGGCACTTGTCGTTCGAGGATCAACGGCACACCGCCGAGCTCGCTCCACGCGCGCTCGAGGTCGTCAGCCTGCGCGAGCCGCGCCTGCCCCTTACCGTCGTAGCCGCCCCGCCGCGTCTTTACGATTGCAGGGAACCCGATGGTCGCGGCCGCCGCCGTCAGCTCTTCGAACGTGTCGGCTGGGGCGAACGCGGGAACCTCGATCCCGAGTCGTTCGAAGGTCTGCTTTTCGGTCAGTCGATCTTGTGAGACATCGAGCGCGCGTGGATCGGGGCGCACCGGCGCGTGCTGCATGGCGTGACGAGCGGCGTCCGCGGGCACGCCTTCCCACTCGTAGGTGACGACGGTCGCGCCTTGGGTGACCTCGTCGACGCGATCGAGATCATCGAGGGCGCCCACCACGAGCGGACCAACCTTCCCGGCGGTGGCGTCGGGGGAGGGGTCGAGGAACCGGAAATCGATTCCGAGTGGTCGCCCCGCGAGTGCGAGCATGCGGCCCAGCTGGCCACCGCCGAGCACCGAAACGAGCGGGGTTTCCACAGAGGCCGTTGCTATCATGGGCAACGCGACAGCGCCGTCGCCGAGACCCATCCCGGTCCACACCGAGCGAGGACGCTGTGCACAAGCCATCCGGCTCCGGGCGTCGCCCATTGCCCCAGTGGCAGTCGCCGGCCTTCAGCGCGCTCCCGCCCGCCTCCGGTCTCTACGATCCGCGCCACGAGCACGACGCGTGCGGCGTGTCGTTCGTCGTCGACGTCACGGGGACCAAGAGCCGCGACATCGTCGACACCGCCCTCGGTGCGCTCTGCAACCTCGACCACCGAGGTGCGTCCGGTGCCGAGGCGAACACCGGTGACGGTGCCGGGATCCTCATCCAGGTGCCCGACACCTTCCTGAGGGGCGAGACGCCGATCGAGCTGCCACCCGCCGGCCACTACGGCGTCGGCCTGGCCTTCTTGCCCGCCGACCCGACCGACGGCGAGAAGTCGCGCGCCGCAGTCGAGAACCTTGCTGCCGAGGAAGGCCTCCAGGTCATCGGCTGGCGTCACGTCACCGTCGACGACTCGATGATCGGACCGACCGCGCGGGGCGTGATGCCCTCGTTCTGGCATTGCTTCGTGACCGATCCTGCCGGCACCTCAGGTGTCGAGCTCGACCGTAAGCTCTTCGTGCTGCGCAAGCGCACGGAGCACGAGATCAGCGACGGGCTCGCGGTCTACTTCCCGTCACTGTCGAGTCGGACGCTCGTGTACAAGGGCATGCTCACGACCCCGCAGCTCGGCGAGTTCTTCCCCGAGCTGCGTGACCCGCGCATCCAGTCGGCGCTTGCGCTCGTGCACAGCCGCTTCTCGACGAACACGTTCCCGTCGTGGCCGCTCGCGCACCCATACCGGTTCATCGCGCACAACGGTGAGATCAACACGGTCCAAGGAAACCGCAACTGGATGCGCGCTCGCGAAGCGCTCATGTCCACTCCCTTGATCCCGAACCTCGAGCGTGCGTTCCCGATCGTCACCCACGGCGCGTCCGACACCATGAGCTTCGATGAGTGCCTCGAGCTCCTGCACCTCGGCGGCCGCCCGCTCGCGCACGGCGTGCTGATGATGATCCCGGAGGCGTGGGAGAACCACGCCACCATGACGCCCGAGAAGCGCGCGTTCTACCGCTACCACGGGTCGCTGATGGAGCCGTGGGACGGTCCCGCGTCGATCGCGTTCACCGACGGCACCGTCATCGGTGCGGTGCTGGACCGCAACGGGTTGCGGCCGAGTCGCTACTGGGTCACCGACGACAACCGCGTCATCATGGCCAGCGAGACGGGCGTGGTCGATGTCGACCCCGCGCGCGTCATCAAGAAGGGTCGCCTCCAGCCCGGTCGCATGTTCCTCGTCGACACGTCACTCGGTCGGATCGTCGACGACGAGGAGATCAAGGCTGAGCTCGCGAACGAGCACCCGTATCAGGCGTGGCTCGACGAAGGTCGTGTGCACCTCGACGACCTGCCCGACAGGGAGCACGTCGTGTACTCGCACGAGTCGGTTGTGCGACGACAGGAGACATTCGGGTACACGCACGAAGAGCTGAAGATCCTCGTCGCGCCGATGGCGAAGAACGGCACTGAGGCGATCGGCTCGATGGGCACCGATACTCCGGTCGCGGTGCTCTCGACGCGCTCGCGAATGCTCTTCGACTACTTCCAGCAGCTGTTTGCCCAGGTCACAAACCCGCCCCTCGACGCGATCCGTGAGGAGCTCGTCACCTCGCTCGCCGCGAACATCGGCCCGGAGGGGAACCTGCTGTTCCCGGAAGCGTCGTCGTGTCACCAGATCGAGCTGCCGTATCCGATCCTCGACAACGATGAGCTGGCGAAGCTCATCCACATCAACGACGACGGCGACCGACCGGAGTTCGCGTCGCGCGTCATCTCGGGCCTGTACGAGGTTGCGGGCGGTGGCGTGGCGCTGAAAGCCGCGCTCGACCGCGTGCGCGCCGAGGCGTCAGCCGCGATCACCGAAGGCGCGCGCATCCTCATCCTCTCGGATCGCGACTCGGATCGCGATCTGGCCCCGGTTCCGTCATTGCTCCTCGTGTCCGCGGTGCATCACCACCTCATACGCGAGCGCGCGCGCACGCAGGTCGGTCTCGTGGTCGAGGCTGGCGACGCGCGCGAGGTGCACCACATGGCGCTGTTGAGCGGCTTCGGCGCCGGCGCGATCAACCCGTACCTCGCCTTCGAGTCGATCGAAGATCTCGTCCGCAACCAGCTCTACGGCATGGGTGACTTCGATTTGCAGAAGGCGATCAAGAGCTACATCAAGGCGTGCGGCAAAGGCGTGCTCAAGGTGATGTCGAAGATGGGCATCTCGACGATCGCGTCGTACGGCGGCGCGCAGGTGTTCGAGGCGATCGGCCTCGGGTATGAGCTCGTCGACGAGTACTTCACCGGGACCGTGTCACGGCTGGGTGGCATCGGTTTGGACGAGATTGCCGAGGAGGTGGCGCGCCGGCACCGACGCGCGTACGCGCCGCGCCCCACGGAGCTTGCACACCGCGACCTCGACCTAGGTGGCGAATACCAGTGGCGTCGCGAGGGTGAGTACCACCTGTTCAACCCCGACACCGTCTTCAAGCTCCAGCACGCGACGCGAGCAAAGCGTTGGGACGTCTTTAAGGAATACACGAGCCTGGTCGACGACCAGTCGAAGCGGCTCGCGACGCTGCGCGGACTCTTCACGTTCCGTGACGGCGTGCGGCCACCCGTGCCGATCGAAGAGGTCGAGCCCGTCAGCGAGATCCTCAAGCGGTTCGCGACCGGCGCGATGTCGTACGGGTCGATCTCGAAGGAAGCCCACGAGAACCTCGCGATCGCCATGAACCGCATCGGTGGGCGATCGAACACCGGCGAAGGCGGCGAGGACGCCGACCGCTACGTGCGCGACGAGAACGGCGACCTCCGACGTTCGGCGGTCAAGCAGGTCGCGTCCGGGCGGTTCGGTGTGACGTCGGAGTACTTGGTGAACGCCGACGACCTCCAGATCAAGATGGCCCAAGGCGCGAAGCCGGGTGAGGGCGGGCAGCTTCCGGGTCACAAGGTGTACCCGTGGATCGCGAAGACGCGGTACTCCACGCCCGGTGTCGGACTCATCAGCCCGCCGCCGCACCACGACATCTACTCGATCGAGGACATCAAGCAGCTCATCCACGACCTGAAGAACTCGAACCCGCTCGCGCGCGTGCACGTGAAGCTCGTGGCGCAGGTGGGTGTGGGGACTGTCGCGGCGGGGGTGGCGAAGGCGCACAGCGACGTCGTGCTCATCTCCGGTCACGACGGCGGTACCGGTGCGTCACCGCTCACGTCGATCAAGCACGCCGGGGCGCCGTGGGAGCTCGGCCTCGCCGAGACGCAGCAGACGCTGGTGCGCAACGGGCTGCGCGATCGCATCTTCGTGCAGGTCGACGGCCAGCTGAAGACCGGTCGCGACGTCGTCATCGCGGCGTTGCTCGGTGGTGAGGAGTTCGGTTTTGCCACGGCCCCGCTGGTCGTGAGCGGTTGCGTGATGATGCGCGTCTGCCATCTCGACACCTGCCCGGTCGGTATTGCGACCCAGAACCCCGAGCTGCGCAAGCGCTTCACCGGCAAGCCCGAGTTCGTCGTCAACTTCTTCGAGTTCGTCGCCGAGGAGGTGCGCGAGTACCTCGCGGAGCTCGGCTTCCGCTCGATCGCAGAAGCCATCGGCCACACCGAGGTGCTCGATGTGCAGGCGGCGATCGACCACTGGAAGGCCGACGGCCTCGACCTCACACCGATCCTCGTCGAGGCCGAGAACCCCTACGAAGGTCAGGACCGGTTCTGCACGCGCGGCCAGGAGCACGGCCTCGAGCGCGCGCTCGACCAACAGCTGATCGAGCTCGCACAACCCGCGCTCGCCGACGGAACCCCCGTCGAGATCGAGCTCCCGGTGCGAAACACGAACCGAACGGTCGGCACGCTGCTCGGCTTCGAGGTGACGCGACGGTTCGGCGGTGAAGGGCTGCCACCCGACACCATCCGCATCCACCTGCGCGGCTCCGCGGGGCAGAGCTTCGGCACCTTCGTGCCGCGGGGCATCACCCTCCGGCTTGAAGGTGACGCGAACGACTACACGGCCAAGGGCCTCTCGGGTGGCACCGTCATCGTGCACCCCGACCGCGCCGCGCGCTTCGCGGCGGAAGAGAACATCGTCGCTGGCAACGTCGTGCTCTACGGCGCGACCTCAGGCGAGGCGTACTTCCGAGGTGTGGTCGGCGAGCGATTCTGCGTCCGCAACTCCGGCGCGACCGCCGTTGTCGAGGGTGTCGGTGACCACGGCTGCGAGTACATGACCGGAGGCAAGGTCGTGGTGCTCGGACCGACGGGCCGCAACTTCGCGGCCGGCATGTCGGGGGGCGTCGCGTACGTCTACGACCCCGACGAGCAGTTCGCGTCGTTGGTGAACTACGAGATGGTCGACCTCGAACCGCTGGCGGACGACGACCGCGAGTGGCTGCGCGCGACAGTCCAGCGCCACCGTGAGCTCACGGGTTCCGACGTCGCCGAGCGGTTGCTCGCGCAATGGAGCACGGAGGTCGAGTCCTTCCGCAAGGTGATGCCTGAGGATTACAAGCGGGTGCTCGTGGTGATGACGCGAGCGTCCGAGGAAGGTCTGACTGAAGACGAGACCCTCGCGCGAGTGATGGAAGCCGCTCATGGGTGAACCTCACCATGGGTGAGACGACGGGCTTCATCAAGTGGGGGCGCGTCACGCCGACGCGTCGCCCGGTCGACGTGCGTCTCAACGACTGGCGCGAGGTGTACGAGCCATTCGCGCGCGAGGAGCTCGAGCGACAGGCCGGCCGCTGCATGGATTGCGGCATCCCGTTCTGCAACAACGGCTGCCCGCTCGGCAACCTGATCCCGGACTGGAACGACCTCGTCTACCGCGACCATTGGCGCGACGCGATCGAGCGGCTGCATGCGACCAACAACTTCCCGGAGTTCACCGGACGGTTGTGCCCGGCGCCCTGCGAGGCATCATGTGTGCTCGGGATCAACCAGGACCCGGTCACGATCAAGCAGGTCGAAGTCGAGATCGTCGACCAGGCGTGGGACGAAGGCTGGATCGCGCCCGTCGTGCCCGTGGTGCGGACGGGCAAGCGTGTCGCCGTCGTCGGCTCCGGCCCCGCGGGGCTCGCCGCCGCGCAGCAGCTGACGCGCGCCGGCCACGAGGTCGTGGTCTTCGAGCGGGCCGACCGGATCGGGGGACTGCTGCGTTACGGCATCCCTGAGTTCAAGATGGAGAAGCGCCACCTCGACCGGCGCATCGAGCAGATGCGCAACGAGGGGACTGAGTTCCGTACCAACGCGAACGTCGGCAGCGATGGTGAAGGTGGCGTCCCGATCGACGAGCTGCGCGGCTTCGACGCAACGGTGCTCGCGGGTGGCGCCACGGCGTGGCGCGACCTCCCGATCCCAGGCCGGGAGCTGGGTGGCATCCACCAAGCGATGGAGTTCCTGCCGATCGGCAACCGCGTGCAGCAGGGTGACCTCGCCGAGCCCACGCTGACTGCCGAAGGAAAGCGCGTCGTGATCATCGGCGGGGGAGACACCGGCGCGGACTGTCTCGGCACCGTTCACCGCCAAGGCGCCGAGTCGGTGCACCAGTTCGAGATCCTGCCGCGCCCACCCGACTCACGCGCACCGACGAACCCGTGGCCGACGTGGTCGAACATCTTCCGCGTCTCGTCAGCACACGAGGAGGGGGGCGAACGGGTCTACAGCGTGAACACCGAGCGCTTCGTCGGCGACGACGCCGGCAACGTGCGAGCCTTGCTCGCGCACGAGGTCGAGATGGTCGACGGCCGCTTCGAGAAGGTGGAGGGCACCGACTTCGAGCTGCCCTGCGAGCTCGTGCTCCTCGCCATGGGGTTCCTCGGGCCTGAGCGCGAAGGGCTGCTCGATGGCCTGGGAGTCGACCTCGACGAGCGGACGAACGTCGCCCGCGACGCGAGCTTCATGACGTCGGTGCCCGGCGTGTTCGCATGCGGCGACATGGGCCGCGGGCAGAGCTTGATCGTGTGGGCGATCGCGGAGGGCCGCTCGTGTGCCGCGGGCGTCGACGACTACCTCATGGGCGAAACGCAGCTCCCCGCGCCGATCGTGCCGACGGCGCGACCCCTGCTGTAGCGAGCTTCTACGCGGAGGCGCTCGCGCCCTTCCGTGCCCGCGTGGGGCCGAACAGCGCCCACACCACGCCGAGGATCGTGAGGACGACCACGACGATCCATGGAGTGATCGTGCTGAGTGCGACCACCTTGAACACGACGAAGAACTGCGCGACCGCAAGCCCCATGAACAGGCCCGCGAAGAACCCGCGGATCGGATGACGCTTGCCCGTGTTCATCAGCCCTAGTCCTCCTTGTTCAAAGCCTCGTCGAGCGCGTCTTCCGCGAGGCCTTGGTTGTACTCCGGGCCGACTCCAGCCATCGCGATGAAGAAGAGGAACAGGATCACGGCTTCGATGAACAGGATCGACTTGACCGGTGAGTCCGTGATCTCGATCCAGCCGACGACCCGGCAGTTGACGCCACTGGCGCGTCCGGTGATGGTGATCTTCATCTTCCCGACGAGCACCGCGAGCCCACCGACGTTCAGGTGGTCCTCGAGGGGCTCGACGCCCTCGCCGGACTGCGAAGACCCCGGATCGATGTCGCCGCTGAAGCTGATCGTCTCGGTGCCCGGGATCGGTGAGCCGGTGTCGATCTCGGCGGTCCACTTCCCTCCCGAGAGGGCATCCTGGTCGACCGCGTAGTCGTATGCGATCTTGCCCTTGGTCTTCACGGTGAACGGATCGTCCTCGGTGCCGCCCCCGCCCGGCGCCGATGCGCGGTCGATCACCCGGCCCTTCTCGTCAATCGACTGCCCGTTCCCGGAACAGCCCCGTGCGCTCGCCGCGCCCGCTGTGCCGGCCGTGGTGATCAAGAACGCCCACCAACCCTGCGAGCACCAACGCACCCAAGAGTCTTCGCATGGTTCCCCCCGGAGCGAAGTGGTGCCTGGCAGTAACCCTGGCAAAAACGGCTTGTAAAGGGTCAGGCGCCGATCACGAGCAACGGGCGATCCTCGTAGCTGAGCGCGCCTGCGACGAGCTTGTGAAGCGCACCCGATCGCTCGCGTTCGTACCGCCGGACAGCGCGGTTGTACGCGTCGATGTTGGGGACGAAGTCTTCGGAGTAGGTCAAGTCGAATGCCTGCTTGGCCGCACCGAGCGCCTGGTCGCCGGCAAGGCGATCGGAGCGTTCGATGTTCGCCTCGAGTCGTCGCGCCAGTGCCTCGAGCTCGTTCGCTGTCGTCGCTTCCTTGGCGGCATCGGCGCGCGTCGGGCCGATGAGCGCGAGCTTCTCCCAGCGAGCGAGCGCGTCGTCGAGGTCGATCGTGACTGCTCGGTCGCCGGCGCCGGCAGCATGCATGGCATCCGCGACTGCCGCGAGCGCCTCATATCGCGTCGCGAGGGGTTCGCGAAGCCGGCGCCAACGTTGGTCGACGCCGTCCCGTGCGTCGGCGATGTCAGGACCGATCAACGCGCCCGCAGCGATCACTCCCACGACCACCACGACGGCGACGATCACGAACCACTTCATGCGTCGCCTCATCGGGTCATCGACCCTACCGGCGCGGGACTTTCAATCCGTTGATGCTCACGGTCGCCCACGGAGGGTGTCGCACAGGCATGGGACGGCGAAGCCTTCGATCGCTCGCGTTGATCGCAACCGTGTCGGCGGCGGGGTGGTGGGCCGGTGCGCAACGGCAGGCGACCGAGCCGCTCGTCCGAGTGATCGAGGCGGTCGACGGAGACACGATCGTGGTCGCCTTCGACGATGGTCGCACCGACACCGTTCGCATCCTCGGCGTCGACACTCCTGAGACGAAGGATCCCGAGCAAGGGGTCGAGTGCTTCGGTCCGGAGGCGGCGGCGTACACGGCGTCGCAGCTGACCGGTCGGGTCGTGGAGCTCGAACGTGACGTCGAGCTGCGGGACCTCTACGACCGGCGTCTCGCCTACGTGAGCGTGGACGGCCGCGACTTCAGCGAGGAGCTGCTCCGCCGAGGCTTGGCGCGGTTCCTCGTGATCGATCCCAACCGAGCGCACGCGCGCGACCTGCTCGCAGCCGAGCTCACGGCCCGTCGAACCAACCGTGGTCTTTGGCGTGCCTGTGATTAGATCCGGCGCGGCGGCACGCCCCGAGCCCGACGTTCCTCGTGACGTATGGGTGCGTTGGGATCGCCGGCGGCGGCGACGCTGGTAGGGTGCGCGCACGTTCGAAGGGATTAGGGGGCCGTCTCGTGCGTGCTCGGCGGGCTTTCGGTGTGGCGGTGATCCTGGCGGCGGGACCGGCGGTGTGGGGGTGGCCGGCGGGCGCGGCGCCGGTCTCCTTGTTCTCGTCGTCGACGCCGGGATTCACGGCGAGTGCGGCAACGGTGCCGACCGGGATCTGTTTCGTGACGATCGGCGCAGAGGGTGGTAGCGGCGGGAACGCGGGCGGGAGGGGCGGCGGGTCAGGGGCGGTGGTCGAGGCCCGGGTTGCGGTGTCGCCGGGTGCGAGCCTGCACGTCCTCGTCGGCGGCCGAGGTGAAACCAACAGCGGCGCTTTCGGTGGTGTCGGGGGGACCGGTGGCGGTGGTGGCGGGGCCGTAGGTGGCGTCGGCGGCGGTGGCGGTGGGGGCGGCGCGTCGGCGGTGAGCGTCGGGCCAGCCGGGGCACAAGCGGCATTGGTGGTGGCCGGCGGTGGTGGCGGCGCGAGGATGCTGTCGGGCGACGGCGGCGCCGGTGGTCTGGTAGGAGTACCCGCGGGCGATGGCGGCGGGGGTGCCGCGGGTGGTGGGGGCGGGACGG
>VGBR01000019.1 GCA_016870355.1 Actinomycetota bacterium
CGGCGTCGCGCATGGCATCCAGGCGTGCGTACGCAGCATCGACGTACTGCTGCTCCGCCGCCAGCTCGGGGTGGGACAAGGGCTGCTTCCTGCCTCGAGGGGACCGACCATCCTATCGGCCGCCCCGCAGGGCGCCGAAGAGCGGTTCGTGCTCAGCCTGCGGACCGGTGCTCGATCTCCACTGGCCCGCAACGTCGACTCGATGGTCAGCGGCGTTGACCCGATCTCGCTTACTCCTCTCTGGGAGCCGTGAGCGCGACGTCGTGGGGATCGATGAGGACCTCTGGTTCGCCCAGCTCGAGTGTGTCGCCGATGACGACGAACCATCGACCGCCGAGGTTCGGCAGCACGTCGGGAGTCGACTCGAAGAGGCGTTCGAGGCTCCGAATCACACCGCCGTGCGTGACCACGAGCGCGGCACGATCGCCGACTCGCTCGGCAAGCGACTCGAGCGCTGGCCGCACGCGCGTGATCAGTGCCTCGTCACTCTCGAAGCCTGGTGGCCGCACCGGGCTACCCAGCATCCCTGGGTACCGCTCCTCGATCTCGGTGCGCGTGAGCCCTTCCCACTCCCCGACGGTGCGCTCCTTCACTGCCGGCACGACCTCGGCGTCGAGGTCAGGCGGCGCGAGGAGGGCAGCGGTCTGGCGGGCCCGCTGGAGGTCTGAGGAGAACAGCGCGTGGATGTCGAGCGCCACGACCGCGGTCGCCGCGAGGCGCGCCTGGCGCTCCCCGAGATCTGAGAGCGGAGGGTCGGAGTGACCCTGCCATCGGTGCTCAGCGTTCCACGTGGACTGACCGTGACGGACGAGCAAGAGGCGGGCCACGGCACCGACACTACGGTGGCGCCGTGGCACAGACCGCAACGATCGTCGCGACGGACATCGCGTTCGCGGAGGGGCCGACGTGGTGCGCCGACGGCACCCTTGCGTGCACGGCGGTCGCGTCAGGGCAGGTTCTACGCGTGCACCTCGACACCGGTGAGCTCGAGGTCATCGCGACCACCGGCGGCGGTGCGAACGCGGCGATCGCGACCAACGACGGCGGCTTCGTCGTGACCCAGAACGGTGGCATCGACTTCGAGAGGGCCGGTCTGCCCGGAGCCGCGCCATACAAGCCAATCACGCCGGGCATCCAGCGCGTGGATGCGAGCGGCACGGTCACCTACCTCGCCGACGACGGCTTCCTCGCCCCGAACGACCTCGTGGTGGCGGCCGACGGCACGCTCTGGTTCACCGACCCACCCCATCACCCACCGCCGCCGGAGCCCAAGGGTCGCGTGCACACGATGACGCCCGACGGGGTGACCGCAGTCGCGTTCGGCGGCTTCGCGTACTGCAACGGCATCGGACTCGAACCCGATGGCACGGTGGTGGTCGTCGAGGGCCACGGCCTCATGCGCGTGCGCGCGGACGGCACCAAAGAGTGGATCGTCGAACGACTTGGCGGCGCGTCCGGTGACGGCTTCTGTGTCGATGCCGATGGCCGCTTCTACGTCGCCGTCACCGTCGATCACGGCATCCGCGTCTTCGATCCCGACGGTACCGAAGTCGACTTCCTCGAGATCCCCGGGCGCGGGATCACCACCAACTGCTGCTTCGGCGGCGATGACCTGCGCACCCTCTTCGCCACCGACGGGCGGCCGGGCCAGGTCGTCGCCTGGGAGGGCATGCCCGCCCCGGGACTCCGCCAGCATCTGTGGCCGGCGCCGGGCTGATCCCCGGCCGCGGAAGCGGGGGCTTTGCCCTCCGCTTCCCCAGGAGCCCGAACCCGGGAGGGCGACCAGTGGAGGCGGCGGCTAGCGTCGCCCGTCGAAACAGGAGTCAACGAGGGGAGCCACCACGATGAAGGCCGCGATCTTCACGGAGAACGACGGGCCGCTCAGTGTCGAGGACGTCAAGCCGCTCGATCCCGGTCCGCGCGACGTGGTCGTGAAGGTGACCGCGAGTGGGCTCTGCCACTCCGACCTGTCGGTCATCAACGGCACGCTCCCCATGCCGCCACCCGCCGTCCTCGGCCACGAGGGCGCCGGCATCGTGGAGTGGGTCGGCGCCGAGGTCTCCCGCGTGAAGGAAGGCGACCGGGTCATCGGTTCGTTCATCCCGGCCTGCGGCACGTGCTGGTTCTGCCTGCACGACCAGTCGAACCTCTGTGAGAACACCTACACGGTGATGATGAACCCGCGCTGCGAGCGCAGCGATGGCACGCACCTACCCACGATGACGGGCCTCGGCACCTTCGCTGAGCAGATGACGTGCGACGAGATGTCGGTCGTGAAGGTGGAGACCGACCTCCCCGACGAGCAGCTCGCGCTGATCGGCTGCGGTGTCACCACGGGTGTTGGCGCGGCGCTCAACACGGCGCGGGTCGAGCCCGGCTCGACCGTCGTCGTGATCGGCTGCGGTGGCGTGGGGCAAGCCGTGATCCAGGGCGCGCGCATCGCGGGTGCGGCTCGGATCATCGCGGTCGACCCCGTGGCATTCAAGCGCGACACCGCGCTCAAGCTCGGCGCGACCGACGCCGTCGACCCCGAGGCCGGTGACGTGGTTGCGCAGGTGCAGGCGCTGACGGGCGGCCGTGGTGCCGACTACGCGTTCGAGGTGATCGGCGTGCCCGACCTCATCACGCAGGCGTTCAACTGCGTGCGCAACGGTGGCGCGGCGATCGCCGTCGGCGTGCCCCGGTTCGACGCGCTGGTGAACCTGCCGACCTACCCGCTCGTGCTCGGCGAGAAGCGGCTGCTGGGCACGGTGTACGGCTCGGCGAACGTGCGCCGCGACTTCCCGCGCCTCGTGGGTCTCGTGGAGACGGGCCGACTCGACATCGGCGACATGGTGTCGAGCACGATCCCCCTCGACGACATCAACAAGGGCTTCGACGCAATGAAGGCCGGCGAAGTCATCCGCTCCGTCATCGTCTAAGACCAACGTTTTGGCGTCGATAACAGTCGATATTCGACCGTATTCGACGCCAAAACTGCTTCTTCAGGAAGTCGCGACTCGCTGGAAGCCTTCGGCGTAGCGGCCATTTTCGTAGCCGGCGAGCTCGGCGATCATCGCGCCCCAGCCGCGGATCATCTCGTCGAGCATCTCGGGTTGCTGGTGCTGGCTCACGTGGCTGTGCAGCGCGTCGAGCTTGCGATCGATCACGTCGGTGATGTCGACGTAGACGTCGGGGCTGCTCGTGGCCATCATCCAGACCTCGGGCACCGACCACGGCTCCAGCCCCTCGTCGAGCAGCTCGGTGTGCGCGAACGGGTTGCGGGCATCGGGATACACCGCGCACAGCGACGCCTCACCCGCCGCGAGGTGGTCTGGATGGCTGGCGTAGATGCGCTGGTAGTTGCGCTCGGGTGACGGGCACACGACGAGGTCGGGCTGTACCTGACGGATCACGCGGGACAGGTCGCGGCGCAGGTCGAGCATGGACTCGAGCCGACCGTCGGGATAGCCGAGGAAGTGCAGCGTCGTGACGCCGACGTGCTTGGCCGCGGTGGTCTGCTCGACGCGGCGGGTCTCGGCCATCGCGGTGCGCGCCACCGTGCGGTCGTGGCCACCGGCGTCGCCGTCGGTGACGATGCAGTAGGCGACGTCGACCCCGGCGTCGGTCCACGTCGCCACCGTGCCGGCCGCGCCGAAGTCGACATCGTCGGGGTGGGCCGTGATCACGAGCGCGCGCTCGATCTTGGGTGCGTCAGCCATCCGGTCGACCATATCCCCGACTGCCGACGGCGCCACCCATCTGCATAGCGTGCAACCATGCTGCCGATCGGCTCGCCGACGATCCGAGTGTTCCTGCACGTGCTCGCGGCCACGGTGTGGGTGGGCGGGCAGCTCACCCTCGCCGGCCTCGTGCCCGGCCTCCGTGCGATCTCACCCGATGCGCCGAAGACCGTGGCGCGTCGGTTCAATCGGATCGCGTGGCCCGCGTTCGGTGTGCTCGTCGCCACCGGCTTCTGGAACATCGCCGAGCTCGAGCCCGACTGGTCCAGCGACTACGGCACGACACTGAAGGTGAAGCTGGGAGTGGTCTTGGTGTCTGGCGTCACGGCGTTCCTCCACACACGTGCCCGCACGAAGACCGGGCTCGCCGTGTTCGGCGCACTGACCGGGATCAGCGCATTGGCCGCGTTGTTCCTCGGAGTGATGCTGGGCTGACGAGCGCCAGCGGCGGGTCCAGCACGACGCCGCGCAGCGCGGCAAGCAGCGCGGCCATCACGAGGAGACCGGTGCCGACGATCACGATCTGCGCGGCGACGAAGGCTCCGTCGAGGCGCACGGCGTCGAGGCGATCCTGACGGATCGCGACGTAGACGACCAGGAAGCCGAGGAACCCGAGCGCGAGCAGCACCGCGCCGATGCGCGCGAGGCGCGGGCTGATGCGCGGTTCACGCACCGCATCGGGATCGCGGTCTCGCGCCAGGCCCCGCCAGCGCATCAGCCCGGCGGTGGCGAGACCGGTCCACACCGCGACGGCGAGATAGACGCTGATCACGTCACTCGGTCGGTGCCAGCCTGCGGTCACCACGCCCGTGCCGATCAGGCACGCGTACGCGACACCGCACACGGCGGTCATCCCCCGGAGCCGAGCCGGTACGACGAGCACGAACGCGAGTGCCAGCGACGCGGCGACCGTCGTGTGCCCGCTCGGGAAGCTGGGAGTGGGCAACGGGTCTGACGCGACGAGCTCAAGACGACTGAGGACGACCCGTTTGAGGAGCTGCGTCGACACGTTGGCGCCCAGGACCACGACCGCGGCGGTGATGGCGAGATGGATCCGACCGCGGGCGCCGGCGATCACGCGCGCGGCGGCGCCGAGGAGGGTGAGCGACGCCACGCTGATGGTGTCGAGCAGCCGACCGGTGGCGAGGAGCACCAGGGGCCTGGTGGTCCGGCCGTCGAGAGCGGCGACGTCGAGTCGTTGACCCCAGGCGGTGTGGACCACCACGTAGAGGATGGCGAGGAGGACGCCGGCGAGGAGGGCCACCCCGGCCAGCCGGTCAGGTCGCTCCTCGAGCTCCTCGGCACCGACCGTTGGGACCGTCACCGGCGCATCGGACGGGCGGCCAGATTTCTGCAAGGTCCATGGCCGTCGGGACCTCTCCCTCCCGACGCCCCACCCAGGGGCAACAAAAGGAAGGGCCGCCATGCGCCACCACCCGCTCCGCACGATCGTCCTCTGCCTTGGTGTCGTGGCCTGCGTGGCCGCCGGCACCACGTTCGGCATCCGCCTCCGCCAGCAGGCCGCGGACACCACCGAGACCGTGGCCGCCGGGTCCCCCGCGGCGTCCGGCGAGACGCCGGTCGGCGGGGCAGACCCGTCGGTAGGCGCGCCTGGTCAGGCGGGCGCACCCGCCGGAGACGGCGCGCCTGGTCAGGCGGGCCAGGGTGCCGACGAGCCGAACGACGTGGCGGACCGGGCCGACGGCGAGATCGACGAGCAGGCCCCACCCGAGGGTGAGGAGCGCCCGCCGCGGCGCAACCAGCCCGAGGGTGAGGAGCGCCCGCCGCGTCGCAACCAGCCCGAGGGTGAGGAGCGCCCGCCGCGGCGCAACCAGCCCGAGATCCCCGACCTCGAGATCGAGCCGGGCATGCTCGACTGGCCCGTCGTCCCGCCGCCCGCCGAAGACGGGAACGGGAACAACGGCGGGAACGCGGGCGGGAACAACCCCCCGCCCCAGCAACCGGTTCCACAACCATTGCGGGTCGCCCTTGCCCTTGGGCCGGGACCGATCTGGGAGAAGACCATCTTGCCGAGGTCGTGCAACGGCCAACCTGTGCCGCTGCCCACGTCGACCTACGTGGGCGTGCGCATCAGCGAGTCGCCTCGGCAGGGTCCGTACACGGTGACCGCGACCGCGCGCGCCGGCCGGACGACCCGGAACGCGATCGTGGAAGCCAACGATGCTCGAGACTGGCCTCCCAGGTACACAGTCAGCTACGGATTCCCTTATGGGACCGTGCGGGAACCCACGAATATTGAGGTGGTCGTGACCGTCACGAACGCTCAGGGCCAGCGCGCCTCCGTCACCGTCCTTGGCCGTCCGAACATCGGACACCAGCTGTTCCCCGCTGACTACTGCCCGTAATCCCGCTCGCGCGCTCGTGCCAGCGCGATGCGCTGCGGCCCGGTCCGGCCCAGGGACCGGGTCGCAGTCGCGTCAGTCCTTCTCCGCCGGCCGGTGCCGCTACTCGGTGAGGACGTTCGGGCGGGGCTTCCCCTCGGCTTCGAGGAGCAGGTAGTAGCCGATGAGCACCGTCGCCGCGTCGATGACGCTCTCGACGTTGCCGGCGGCGTCGAGGTTGAGGTTCGACCCGTAGATCTGGAACCACACCCGCGTGTCGTCCTCGGTGCAGGTGAGCGTGTGCACCGACCCCGCCGGCTCGTACAGGAACGACCCGGCGCGGTTCACGAAGTCGGACTCCTTGTACTTCCACGCACCCGACGTCGTGTAGCCCCAGACGGGGCCGGTGTGCTTGTGCGTCTGCACCGTGTACCCGGCTTGGAAGATGTTCTCGACGATCCAGAGACCTTCGGTCGCCTTCGTCTGGAGCACCTTCATCTTGCTGCCGTCACCGATGTCGACCCATGGGAAGTCGTCGGTGCCGACATGGACCGCGGTAGGTGCCTGTTCGCTCAGCATCGTCATGCCCCCACCGTACCCTTCTAGGCTCCGCGGCGATCCGAGGGGGTGAGGCTGTGCGCCGCATCGAGTACGCCGGGAGCGTCCACGACGACGAGGAGATCGACGCCGTCGTCGAGGTGCTCCGCGGCGGTGCGACCGCGCTGCGCATCGGCCGCAACATGCGCGCCATGGAAGAGCAGGTCGCTGCGCTGTTCGGCAAGCGCCGCGGGATCATGTGCAACTCCGGCTCGTCGGCGCTCTACCTCGCGGTCGAGCTGCTTGGCCTGTCGCCCGGCGACGAGGTCATCACGTCGCCGGTCACGTTCTCGACCGACGTCGCGCCGCTCGTGCGCGCTGGACTCGTACCGGTGTTCGTCGACGTCGAGCCCGACACCTACAACGCCGCCGTCGACCAGCTGGAGTCGATGATCGGACCCGCCACCAAGGCCATCCTGCTCCCGAACCTCATCGGGAACGCTCCCGACTGGGACCGGGTGCGGGAAATCGCCGACGCGCACGGCCTCCAGGTCATCGAGGACTCGTGCGACGCGTTGGGGTCGAAGCTGCGCGGAACGCCGACCGGCACCCGCTCCGACATCAGCGTCACGAGCTTCGCCCTCTCCCACATCATCACCGCCATGGGCACCGGCGGGATGGTCTGCGTCGACGACGATGACCTCGCCGACAAGTGCCTGCTCCTGCGGCGGTGGGGGCGGCGCTCCGAGGTGCAGCTCTACGGCTCCAAGAAGGGCGAGAAGCGCTTCTTCTCCGACGTCGACGGGCTCGAGTACGACAACCTGTTCATCTTCGACGAGGTCGGCTGGAACTTCGAGCCGTCCGAGGTGAGTGCCGCATTCGGCCTGGTGCAGCTGCGCAAGCTCCCCAAGTTCCTCGAGACACGCCAACGCAACTTCAGCCGTCTCCACGAGCACCTGGCGCGTCACCCCGATGTGTTCGTGCTCCCGCGCACGCTCGACGACCTCGACACGGGGTGGCACATGTTTCCGGTGCTGATCCGGCCGGAGTCATGTGTGCGGCGCGCCGACTTCCAGGCCCACATGGAGGGCAACGGCATCGACACCCGGATGGTGTGGACGGGGAACGTGCTCCGCCAGCCCGCGTTCAAGGGGATCGCGCACCGTGTACCGGTCGACGGCTGTCCCAACGCCGACCGGGTGATGGAGCAGGGGCTGGTGCTGCCGTCGAACCACGCGATGAATGACGACGACGTCGACTACATCGCCGAGACGGTGAACGCCTACCTCACCCAGCGGTAGCCAACGCGCGGTCGAGCGTCCGGCGCGCCAGGCCAAGACCGCGGAGGCCGGGCATGCGATCGATCTGCGCATCCATCTGGTCCGCGACCTCAGGGCTGTTGCCGAGGATCCCGGCGATGATGCGGTGCGCGTCGCGGCGGGTCTTCAGCCCGACGCCGACCGGGGCCCAGAGCTTGTCGAGCGCCCACCGTACGATTCGTTGCGCACGGGGATTGCCCGTGAGTCGCCGGATCGCGACGTTCCGGTAGAACGCGTAGTGCAGCGCTTCCTGACCCATGATGTCGCGCAAGATGTCGCGCAACCCAGGATTCGAGGTGCGCGAGCGGATCACGCCGTAGAACCGCTGGGTGCTGAGCTCGTTGACCGCGCCCCATGCCATGTGGACGGCGAAAAAGTCGTCGCCGATGACGCGGCGCGCGGCTCGGTTGATCTGCTTCCCTCGCCATCGGGCCAATCGCTTCGACCGCGCCTCGTGAACCGGGCCGACTTCGACAGCATGGGCGGCGAGGAGGCGCCGGAGCAGGTCGGCGTGCACGACCTCTTGCTCGAGCCACACGCGGAGGAAGCGATGGACGAGCGGGTCGCGCGAGATGTCGAGCACGGCGAAGTAGTGCTCGGTCCCCCACTCCACCTGCGTGGCGTACGTGAGCCATTCGATCTCGTCGGCCCGCAGCGGGGCATCCGCCGCCTGGGCCCAGTCGTACGCGCGGAGATCGAGCACCCCGCCCATTGCGTCGAGGGCCGCCTCGGGGGTCTTCACCCGATCGAGATCGTGCAGCACGCCTTTCATTCGGAGCCAGGCAGCCGGCTGGACGAGCGCGGCCGACACGGCTCTAGTGTCGCCCGATGCCCGACGAGCCCCGGATGTTCGCCCTCGGGTGCGAGTTCTTCGACTCCCTGTCCTACCGGCACATCGAGCAGGACGGTCGGTTCGGTGTCGAGATGGACGTCACCGACGACCTGCGCGGCCCCGCCGGATCGGTCCACGGCGGCTTGGTGGCCATGCTCGTCGACGTCGCGGCCGCGTCGAGCGTGGCGCGGGCGACCGGCCGACCGGTGGCCACGGCCTCGACGTCGATCCAGTACCTCGCCGCCGGCCGAGCCGGCCCACTGCGCGCCATCGGAGGGCTCCTGCGGACGTCGGAGGCGCTCGGCGTCGTCGACGTGAAGGTGACCGATGTCGGGCGAGACGATCGCTTGCTCGCGGCCGCGCATGTCACGTTGCGATTCCTCAGCGGCGAGGGCTACGTCCGCCAGACCTAGCCGGCGATGCCGATCGCCGCGAACGCCGACTCGTAGCGGTCGTGCTCCTCGCCCGAGTCCCAGTCGCGCAGGGTGTCGAGGAGGTCGGTGCGGGTCGTGGTCACCGCCTCGCTGGAGAACGATTCGAGCTCGCGGCGAGGCGCGCTGGCAACGACCCGGCTCAACAAGCCGTCGAGGTAGTCGACGAAGCAGCGGTTCTTCGTCGGCAGCGTCTTGTGCATCTGCGCCTGCGCATCGGGGTCGTCGTAGTTGCTGACGATCACCTCCGTCGCAGGCCAGATCGCCTCGAGGTAGTCGTGGGCGTGGTCGCGCACGGTCTGCACCTCGGCACCGAACTCCCACACGTTCGTGCTCGCGGTGTCGGGCACTCGACCGAAGCGCTCCCGGTATTGCGCTTCGAGGTGCGTGCCCGTGTACGGGATGAGCTCGTTGAAGTTGGCCAGATGCAGATAGGCGTTGTCCTTGCACGCGCGGCGCAGGCCTTTGATGTCGACATCGATCTCGTCCAGCGTGGTGTCGCCGTCGAACACGAGAAAGCCGATCTGGCTGTAGATGCCGAGATCTCGCAGCGTGTGGATGGCGGCCATGTTCTGCACGGCGGTCGCACCCTTCTCCCACCTCTCGAGTGCGCTCCCCGCGAAGCTCTCGACTCCGAGGTAGACGCGATTGAGGCCGGCTTGCTTCAGCAGCGCGAACGTCGCCGGGTTTGTGTTGTTGACGCGGTCCTGCGCGGCGAAGCGCACGTCGATCCCGCGGTCGAGGATCTCCTGCGCGATCTGCTCGGCTCGTTCGAAGCGACCCTTGCCGAACCCGATGAAGATGTTGTCGACGATCCACACCTGCTCTCCGGGATGCGCGGCGCACAGGGCTTCCAGCTCGTCGACGAAGTGTCGCGCCGGGCGCCCGACCCAACCGGTCTTGCGCACGTCGCAGAACGTGCAGTGTGCGCTACAACCCCGACTCGCTTCGATCTGGATGACACCACCGGCGGCGAGGGCTGCCGGCAGCTGCGTGCGGGTCGGGAACGGAAGGTCGCCGAGGGTGCGGATGCGGGGCCGGGCGTCGGTGCACATCGCGCGTCCGAGCAGGTCTCGATAGCCGAGGCCGACGACATCACCCCACGCCGTGTCGGCCCGCACTCGCTGCGCGAGCTCGAGGAAGGTGTACTCCCCCTCGCCGCGGCACACCGAGTCGATGAACGGGATCTCATCGAGAAGCCGCGCCCACGCCGAGGTGGCGAACATGCCGCCCACGACGACGTGCGTGCGGGGACTCACGGCCTTCACCGCCTGTGCGAGCGCGGTGGCCCATTCCTGCTGCCACTGGTAGGTCAGCGAGAGGCCGACGACGCCCGGCTGGTGGGCGACGACCCGCGCCGCGGCTTCTCGTGCCGACAGCTCGTCGAGCACCGGGTTGACGAGCAGCACGTCCCACTCGTCCTCATCGGCGGCGAGGTAGGCATCGAGGGACGCCAGCGCGAGCGACTCGGCGAGCTTCTTCTCCTCGAAGCTCTCCCCGAGCGCGGTGTTCCCCGACGACGTGGCCCGGACCAACGCGACACGGGAGCCGTCAGGCACCCGCTCAGGGTACCCACGGCCGCGCGCCCCCCAGGCCAGCCGCGCCACGCGCCCTTGGGTCCGTTCCGCCTTACGAGCAGCCGGTGGTGGCGCCGCAGGACGGGCAGGCGAAGCACGAGCCCGCACGCTGCATGATGTCGCCGCAGGCGTAGCAGAGCACCACTTCGATGCTCCGGTTGCTCGGCGTCGACGGCACACCCGGCTTGCGGTCGATGATCGGCGCCGACGAACCCGCCGGGTGCTCGGGCGAAGCCGGCGGCGGCTCGACCGAGTCCGACGGTGCCCGGTCCTCGGGTGGCAGCAGGTCGAAGCCTGGCTGCGTCACCGTCGTGGCCTCCTCGACCCCCGGGAGCGTCGGCTCCATCCGCTCGTCGATCTTGAGCACGCCGAGCTCCTTGCGCTCGTCGTAGGTCAAGTACTCCACGGCGAGACGCCGGAAGATGTAGTCGACGAGGCTCGTGGCGAACCGGATGTCGGGGTCGTCAGTCATGCCCGCGGGCTCGAAGCGCATGTTCGTGAACATGTCGACGAACGCCCGCAGCGGCACGCCGTACTGGAGGCCGTGGCTCACCGAGATCGCGAACGCGTCCATGATCCCGGCCAGCGTCGATCCCTGCTTGGCGACCTTGAGGAACACCTCGGCCGGACGACCGTCCTCGAACTCGCCCACCGTCGCGTAGCCGTGGCAGTCGGCGACCCGGAACGAGAACGTCTTGGAGACACGCGTGCGGGGCGGCTTCTGGCGGATCGGCTGCTGGACGATCACCGTCTCGACGATCCGCTCCACCTGCTGCGACAGCGCGTCGGCAGTGTGCTCCAACGCCTCGGCGACGTCCTCGGCACCCGCGGCGGCGGCATCCTTCGCCGCCTCCTTCTTCTGGGTGACAAGCGGCTGCGCGACCTTGCAGTTGTCGCGGTAGACCGCGACCGCCTTCAGGCCGAGCCGCCACGCCTCCATGTGGACCCGCTCGATCTCCTCGACGGAGGTGTCCTCGGGGCAGTTGATCGTGTTGTGGTTCACGATCCCGTTCCCGACGAAGGCGTGGGTGGTTGGCACCGAGAGGTCGAACACCTCCACCACTCCGGCATCGTGCACCTGCGCGACCGGGCTGAAGTGAAGGTTGTCGACGAGCACCTGCTGAAGCCACGACGGAAGCACGACTCCGGGAGCGCGAGCGACACGCTCGAGGGTGCGGCGAGTGACGTGCTTCGTCCGCGGATCGCACAGGAAGCTGAACTCGCGGCTGGTTCCGGTGCCACGTCCACTTCGTCCGGATCGACCCTTCGCGATGAGCTCGTACAGCTCACGAGGCGCGATCCCAGGAACGATGTCGGCAGTGTTGCGCCGGGTCGAGATTTCGAGGTTGAGCAGCCGCTCGGCGCTCTCGGACTTGTCGGGCTCCATGAACGGCACGAGACCGACCAGCTGTTGTGCATAGTCGCCGGCCACATAGACCTCGTCGTAGGTCTTGCCGTTGTCCTTGTTGAGCTTCGAGACACGGCCATGCACGATCCCGAGGTTCGTCAACACCGCCTGGAGGTCATCGAGCAGAGCTGGCGAGTCCATGCAGATCGCCCACTTCGGAGCCGTTGCCGTAGTCACGTACGCGTCGAGCGCGAGTCCTTGGAGGAACTCCAACACCATGTCCCTCGGCGAGCGCAGGATGGCGTCTGGGGTTCGCTTCTCGGATGCACGAGCGCCGCAGCCGAGATACTCGAGGAACTCGACGATCTCCTTCGACGCGATGACCACGTACGCGCACCGCGACTCAGGTCGAACGATGCGGGCCTCGACGCCAAACTGGTTGCGCCACGCCTCGGCGACTCGCTCCAACACGGCGTCCACCGAGTTGGTGATGGTGACGCTCCACGTTGTTCGGGTGGTGTGTCCCTCGGACGCGTACGCACCGAGGAGGAACGCCAGCTCCTCGTTCATCTCGTCAGGGATGCGGACTGACTTCTGCGAGCCCCGACGAGGTGATGGCTGGAAGTCGTCGAACCGCGCTGGCAGCGTCGACCACAGATCGTCGCCGTACTGCACCGAGACCCAGTCGCCGGGAGCCAGATCTTCGGTCGCGACCCAATCAAGGCCGCTGTCGCGAGCGACCAGAAGTCGATGGTTCGTGGTCGCACGCACTCGGTGACCCGATCGCAGCACAACCTCCCGAATCGGACGATGTCCGCCGTAGTAGAAGGCATCCGTCTTCTGGGCACCGTCGAGCGACGCGACCTCGAGCACCTCGTCACGGAATGAGCCGGCAGCCTCGCCTCGGTGAAGCGAACCGATCCGGATCAGACCGTCTGCAGTGGTGACGAGCGTCTCGCCGGTAACGCACTTGCTGATGGCCCCTGAAATGAACGGCTGCACCGCCCCCATCATCTTCACGTGCCCCATGTAGTGGATGACGTTGTCACCCATCGAGCACGCGAACACCGGAAGGTGCTCTTCCTTGATCTTCGGCGCGCCGAGGATCGTCTTGTTCTCGTCGATGTAGTCGACGATCTCGACGATCTCGCCTTCGTCGTAGCCGAGCTTCCGGAGCGCGCGCGGGATCGTCTGGTTGACGATGAACATCGTGCCGCCGCCGAAGAGCTTCTTGGCCTTGGTGAGCGCGAGGTCGGGCTCGATGCCGGTGGTGTCGCAGTCGAGCATCAACCCGATGGTGCCGGTAGGCGCGAGCACCGTGGCCTGCGCGTTGCGCACGCCCTGCACCTCGGCGACCTCGACGGCCTCGTCCCACGACCGCTGGGCCGCACCCAGCAGATCAGGAGGCACGAGCTCCTCGTCGATCTTGGCCACCTCGGCGCGGTGCATGCGCAGCACGTCGAGCATCGGCTCTTCGTTCTCGGCATAGCCCGCGTGGGGACCCATGCGCCCTGCGGTCTTGGCGCTGGTTGCATAGGCGTGGCCGGTCATCAGCGCGGTGATCGCCGCGGCCCACGCCCGACCCTCTTCGGAGTCGTAGGGCAGACCCTGGGCCATGAGCAGCGCGCCGAGGTTGGCGTAGCCCATGCCGAGCTGGCGGAACTTGCGGCTCGTGTCGCCGATCTCCGGCGTCGGGTAGTCGGCGTTGCCGACCAGGATCTCTTGCGCCGTGAACACGACCTCGACCGTGTGCTCGAACGCCTCGGTGTCGAACACACCGTCGTCGTCGAGGTACTTGAGCAAGTTGATGCTCGCGAGGTTGCACGCGCTGTTGTCCAAGTGCATGTACTCACTGCAGTTCGCGACGATCGTTCCGTTGACCACGTAACTGTGGTTGCGCGGCTCAGTGAGATTGAACGTCAACTCCACGCCGTCGTCATCGCGCGAGCGGAGGCGAACCGTCTCATCCGTCTTGTTGAAACGGTGTTGATCGATCAACGCAGCGAGCTTCGAACGCTTTTCCTCGATGTCGAACCCAATGCGTTCGGCGAAGCGAGGAATGGATCGGTGTGCGATCCGCAGATCAAATGCGGCCTTCGACGTGTACTTGACGTGAGATCCGTCCTTGCGGGTGTACTCGAAGCCGCTGGGGCCGGCTTCCTTCCGCGTTTGATAGATCCGGGAGAACACTCCGAACGTGGAAAGAAGCTGTTGGACACCCCGAAGCAGCTCATTCGACGCCGAACCCAAACCCACGTACCGGGAATGCGGGTCGTCGTACACACATCCGTCGGCATCGAACAACCCCTGCAGGAACTTCGCGACGATCTCGGTCGGCGCCTGGTAGATCGAGTCGGGGACCGACTTCTCCGGCGCCTTCCTGCGCGACACGCCCAGCGCCTCGAAGAAGCGCGCGACGACTCGCCGACTCTGACGGAGTTGAACCGTGCCGTTGGGTTGCACCGATGGCTTCGGAACATCGCCTCCGTTCATCCAGGCTGCAAGCGCCTGGTGCTTCGGCAGCATCTCGGACTGCTCCTCTTCCGAGCCGTAGACCGTCGTGACGACGTCACCCGAGATACAGCCATCGCCGATCAGCCAGCCGAGGTAGTGCGCGAACTCAGGGCTCCACTTCTCGGGCAGCCGGAACGCATTCGACTTCTTGTCGCCCCGACCCGCGAGTGCGTACAAGCGCGCGCTGACCGGAATGGCCCAGTCGGCCGCGGTCGCTGGTGTCGACAACGTGAGGACCTTCACTTTGTCCGTCGACTCCAGCTCGTCTGCCCGGACGTAGCCGCGGTTCTCGGTGAAGATCCGGTGGTTCGGCGTGCACCGAAGCTCTTGACCATTCGAAAACGTGAGCTTCACGATCTCGTTGAAGCCGGTGATCATGACGGCTTCGGGCGACGTGACTTCGAGCCGCTCGGCCGGTGTGTCCGGGTTCGTGGCGTCGTGGGTGTAGATGCCGAAGCTCTCGCCTTCGCGCGCACGGTCGACGAGCTCGGCGAACCGAATGAGGCCCTTGTCGGTGTGCACAAGCTCACTGCCGGGGAAGCAAGGGTTGCTCGCGTTGATGCGTCCCGTGTGCTTGGACGTGTGCCACCGGTTGATCGTCGTGTCGAACTGCATGCCCGGGTCGGCGCACTCCCATGCCGCCTCGGAGAGCTGGCGCATGAGGTCACGCGCCTTCATCGTCTTGATCGTGCGACCGTCGAGCACACCCTTGAGCTCCCAGTCGCCGTCGTCCTCGACCGCCTGCATGAAGTCGTCGGTGACGCGCACCGAGTTGTTCGCGTTCTGGTACTGGATCGAGTGGGCATCGATGCCACCGATGTCCATGTCGAAGCCGTTGTCGCGAAGCACGCGGGCCTTGCGCTCCTCGAGCGCCTTGCACCAGATGAAGTCCTCGACGTCGGGGTGGTCGACGTTGAGGATGACCATCTTCGCTCCACGCCGCGTCTTGCCCCCGCTCTTGATCGTGCCGGCGGACGCGTCGGCGCCGCGCATGAAGCTCACCGGCCCGCTCGCGGTGCCGCCGCCGTCGAGCAGCTCGGTGGACGAGCGGATGCCCGACAGGTTGATGCCGGAACCGGAACCACCCTTGAAGATGATCCCCTCCTCGCGATACCAGTTGAGGATCCCGTCCATCGTGTCGTCGACGGCGAGGATGAAGCAGTTGTGGACGCGGAGGTTGCCGGAGAGGTACTCGCCGCTCTCGGTCTGGATGTCGTAGACGTCCATGTCACCGAGCTCTTCGATGCGGTCGATCTCTACGCGCTCGACCGCGATCGGCTCACAACTGTGATCTGAAGGACGGTGCCACTCGAGCTGGTCGCCCCGGCGGAGCGTGCCGGCTTCTACGAAACGTCCGGAACCCATCCCGGTGGACTTCCACACCAAGTGATCAGGTGTGACGTCGAGCGTCATGCCGGCCTTCATGCGAATCCGCAACACGTTCTTCCGGCCGTTGTGCTTGACGGCAACGACCTTGGTGATGCCGTGCGCGTCGAACACTTTGGTCCCGATCGCGCGGTCGTCGACGATCTTTCCGATTGGGACGGGGCCCTCGGTGGTGCTCACCAACGCGTCGTACGGCTGGCACGCGCTCGCTTGCTGCGGCACGCCCTTGACGCCGATGTTGAACCACACCGGGCTGTTGAAGGCCGCGCGCTGGTGCACGAGGATGTACTTGAGCTCGTTGCGGAACGCCGCTCCTTCCTGCTCGTCGACGAAGTAGCCGTCGCGCACGCCCCACGCGGTGATCGTGTCGGCGACGCGGTCGATCACCTGTCGCATCGACCACTCGCGCTCGTCGGTGCCGAGCGTGCCGCGGAAGTACTTCTGGGCGACGATGTTCGTGGAGTTCTGCGACCACGCGACGGGAAACTCGACGTCGGGCTGGTAGAACGCGTCGGTGCCGTCCTTGAAGTTCGGGATGCGCGCCTCGCGCCGCTCCCACTCGAGCGTGTCGTAGGGATGCACCCCCGCCTGGGTGAAGTACCGACGGATCCCGATCCCGATGTGCTCCGGCGCGATCGCCACTGCGTCCTCCTGCTCCTCGTGTCCCCTGCTCGGGCAACCCCGAGCCTTCCCCGGCGGCGGATCGACCAACCCCTAGATGTGGTGGTGAGGTGGGTGCCCGTCGCTAGATGCGGGGCGTATTACAACACTGGAATTCCACGCGTGTCAATGGGAAACATCAGCAACATCAGCAACGACCCCGCCCGACGCGGGGCCTAGGCCCGAGAACCGGGGCGGGGCTTGGGGTCGGTGGTCTTGCGGAGCTCACCGACCTCCCGCTGGAAGTCGTCGGCGTCCTCGAAGCCCTTGTAGACCGAGGCGAACCGCAGGTAGGAGACCTCGTCGAGAACCCGGAGGCGCTCGAGGACGGCCATCCCGAGCCGCTCGGTGGTGACCTCGGGCCCCGCGGCCCGGGCCTCCTCCTCGATCTCGGTGATCAGGGCGGTGACGGCCTCGGGGGCGACGGCGCTCCCGGCGACGGCTCGCTCGACCCCGCCTTCGAGCTTGGTCCGCTCGAACGGCTCCTTCAGGCCCGAGCGCTTCACGACCATGAGCGGCAGCTCCACCACCCGTTCGTGGGTCGTGTAGCGCCGGCCGCACGACAGGCACTCCCGGCGGCGGCGGACCGAGCCACCGTCATCGGCCGGACGTGAGTCGACGACCTTGTCGTCGTCGGCCTGGCAGTACGGGCAGCGCACCGCCTCACGGTACTGGCGAACCCGCGCCTCTGCTCGCGGTGATGGTGGTGCTCACGCATCACGGGACGACGATGGTCTCGCCGACGACGAGGGGCGCACCGTTGCGCGCAGCGCTCAGCTCATCGACGAGCAGACGCGGGTCGTCGCCGGGGTGGAGGCGCTCGACGATCGTCCACAGCGTGTCGCCGGGCCGGACGACGACCTCCGTCGGCCCGGCGGATGGGGCGGGGCGGCGCTCGGGGGCAGCGAGGGGGGTTCCCCCGAGCGCGACGCCCGCCTCCCCCATCACGACCACCGCGCCGAGGACCAGCACCGCCGCCAAGAGTCGGCGGCGCCGGTAGGTGGCGCGGGAGACCCGGCGGCCGCGCGTGGTGGCGGGTCGCGGCGCGCACACGCGGGCGGTGGGACCCACGAGTGCGCCGAAGCCGGGGACGGTCGTGACGGCGGCCATGTGCGTGTGGTGCTCCTTGTCTGTTCGATCTGACCCCCGTAGCGAACCACGGGGGTGTGACACCCTCATTCGCCCTCTCGCCGTGGCCCGGGGTACCCGGTCCACGGGCGCTCGCTCGCTGGCGAGCGCCTCGCTCTGCGTCGACGCCGCATCACGAACGACTGTTCGCATCCAAGCAGAACGGGTGTTCGGGTGTCAAGGAGAACTTCGAACGGATGTTTGCCCCGAACACCTGATCGTGGTACCGTCGACTCTATGACAGAGCTCACCCAACGCCAGCGCCAGGTCCTCGAGTTCATCGACGCCGAGGTGCGTCGCCGCGGCTTCCCGCCCAGCGTGCGGGAGATCGGCGAGGCCGTAGGCCTGTCGTCGAGCTCGACGGTCCACGCCCACCTCGCCGCCCTCCAAAACAAGGGCTACCTCAAGCGCGACCCCACGAAGCCCCGGGCGCTCGAGCTGCACTTCGAGGCCGGATCCGGCGCGCAGGTCGAGCGGCGCCCGGTGCGCCACATCCCGCTCGTCGGCGACGTCGCCGCCGGCACTGGCGTGCTCGCGATCGAAGACGTCCGTGAGTCCGTGCCCATGCCGGAAGACTTCACCGGCGCCGGACAGCTCTTCATGCTCCGGGTTCGGGGCGACTCGATGGTCGGCGCCGGCATCCTCGACGGCGACTACGTCGTGGTCCGCCAGCAGGCGGACGCGGAACCGGGTGAGGTCATCGTCGCCGGCATCCCGGGCGAGGAAGCCACGGTCAAGAAGCTCCAGCGGCGTCGGGGCAAGGTCGTCCTCAAGCCCGAGAACCCCCGCATGGACGAGATGGTCTTCGAGCCGACCGACGTCACCATCTACGGCAAGGTCGTCTCACTCCTCCGCCGCATGTAGCAACCCCAGGTTTTCGGCACGCTGGACAACGAAGAGTTGGGTTCAGCGTGCCGAGAATCCGATGAAACGGGGGATTGGCGTCTATGAGCCGGTCGCAGCCACGTCCCCCGCGAAGGTTCGGCGGTAGGCCTGCGGCGTCGTGTGCACGACGCGCTGGAAGTGCATGCGCAGCGTTGCTGCGGATCCGAAGCCCACGTCGTCGGCGATCCGGTCGATCGATCGATCGGTCGTCTCGAGCAGCTGCTGGGCCGCCAGCACCCGCTGCCGCAACAACCACTGGTGCGGGGTCGCCCCCACCACCGCCCGGAAGTGACGGGCGAACGTGCGCGGGCTCATGAGGCTCCGCCCGGCCAGCTCGCCGACCGACAGCGGCTCGCCGAGGTGCTCCAGCGCCCAGTCGAGCGTCTCCCGGAACGGGTCGGGGCCAGGTTCGGGTGCGACCGGCGCGCCCACGTACTGCGCCTGACCACCGTCGCGGTGCGGCGGAACCACGAGGCCGCGTGCGACGGCGTTCGCGACGTCCGCACCGTGGTCCACGCGCACGACGTGCAGCGCGAGGTCGAAGCTCGCGGCGGCACCGGCGCTGGTGAGCACCTGCCCGCCGTCGACGTAGAGAACGTCGGGGTCGACGGTCATGTCGGGGTACCGCCGCGCGAGCTCCTCCGCCGCCCTCCAGTGAGTGGTGACGCGTCGGTCGCGCAGCACACCCGCAGCGGCGAGCACGAACGCACCGGTGCAGAAGGACAGCAGGCGCGCACCACGAGCGTGTGCATCACAGAAGACTTGGAGCACCTCCGGCGGTGCCGGGGTCTCCCCCTTCCCGCCCCACTCCCCGCCCCACGGCATGGCGATGAGCGTGTCGGCGTCCGCGGCGGCGGCGAGGTTGTGCGGCGCGATCACCTGTACGCCGCCGTAGGTCGCGGGCTGGCCGTGCTTCTTCACCCCGCAGACGCGCAGCTCGTACCAGGGGTTGAAGAGGTCGGGGCGCTCGATGCCGAACACCTCAGTCGCTGCCGAGAGCTCGAGCAGGCTGGCGTCGGCCGGGATGATCGCGGCGACCACGTGGCGCTTCTGGGTGTCCTGTCGGGGTCGACGGGCCATGGCAGGATCCTAACGACTCAGGGTGTTCGTGCCGATGGCAGTTTCTACGCGTTCAGCGTCCTTCCTGCCACTCGTCGCATGAGGCGGAATCCTTCACCCTCGGTGCATGAGCCCACTTCCCCTCAGCACCGCCCAAGCCCTCGCCCAAGACCGCCAACGTGCCCTTCGAGCCGCTGCGCATGCGGACGCACCGCGGCGATCGCGCCGACGGTCTCGATGGGCGAAGGCCCTGGGCTCGCCCCGGGGTGGCTTTGCCGCCCCGGAACCACAGCGTTGAGCACAAGGCCGCGTCGGAGGGGGCCGACGGGGGAGGCCTGCCTCCCCCGTCACCCGCCGATGCCGTGGTCCCGGAGGATCTCGTTGAGCTTGGCCTTGTCGGACCGCTCGCCTTCCGCCAGCCGCCGCATGATGAGCGCGCACGGAAGGTAGAACTCGCCGCCCTTGAACGTCTTGGGTCGCATCGCCTGCACGACGATGCACCACGGCGGCACGACGCCTCGCGCCACCTCTTCACCGGTCTCCGCATCGATGACGGGGATGCCGGGGTTGAGGATCACGCCCTCGCCGAGCACGCTGCCCTGGCCGACCCGCGCACCCTGGGTCACCATGCACCGGCTGCCGATCATCGCGTCGTCCTCGACGACGACTGGCGCGGCCTGCGGTGGCTCGAGCACCCCGCCGATGCCGACGCCACCGGAGAGGTGGACGCGGGCGCCGATCTGCGCACACGAACCGACCGTCGCCCATGTGTCGACCATCGTCTCCGCGCCGACGTGCGCGCCGATGTTCACGTAGCTCGGCATCATGATCACGCCGGGCCCCAGGTAGGAGCCCCACCGCGCCGACGAGCCCGGGACCGCTCGTACCTTTGAAGCCTCGTAGTTGTGCTTCAGCGGGATCTTGTCGGCGTACTCGAACGGACCGAGCTCGATCGTCTCCATCTTCGCGAGCCGGAAGAGCAGGAGGATCGCCTGCTTCAGCCACTCGTGCACGACCACCTCACCATCGACGATCTCGGCGACCCGGGCCTCGCCCCGATCGAGCATGTCGATGGCGGTCCGCACAGCCTCGGTCGCCTCGGCCTCGGGCATGACGGCCGCGAGGTCGTCCCGGCCCTCCCACAGCTTCGTGATGGTCTGGGCCAGATCGTCATTGGTTGGCGCGCTCACCGGGCTCCCTCGAGTCTCTTCACGGTCGTTTCCACCTGTTCGTCGGTGATGCTCATCGCCAGCCGCACGTGTTGTGATCCGGCGGGACCGTACAAGTCCCCCGGCGCGACGAGCGCGCCAGTCTGGGCCAGGCGCGCCGCGACGGACCAACCGTCCTCGTCACCACCTGCGTTGCGCAGCCACAGATAGAACGTCGACGGCCCGCCGTCGTGCACGAGCCCCCAGGCCTCGAGGGCGGGCAGCAGCCGTGCCCGCCGGGCGGCGTAGCGCTCGCGCTGCACCTCGACGTGATCGTCGTCGGCCAGCGCGGCGGCCGCAGCCGCCTGCACGGGTGCCGGCACCATCATCCCGCCGTGCTTACGCACCTCACCGAGGTAGGTCACGAGCTCCGAATCGCCGGCCATGAAGCCGGCGCGCAGGCCGGCCATGTTCGAGCGCTTCGACAGCGAGTGCACCACGAGCACGTCGTCGGTGGCGGCGTGCAGCGCGGTGACCGGTTCGGCGGCTGCACCCGACGCGTCGTAGGTGAACTCGGCGTAGCACTCGTCGCTCGCCACGATCGCGCCGTGGTCGTGGGCCCAGGCGACCGATGCCTGCATCTCGTCGGGCGTCGCCGTCACACCCGTGGGGTTCGACGGGTCGTTGAGCCAGAGCAGCAGGGCGCGACCCGCGTCATCGGGGTCCACTGCGGCGAGATCGAGCCGCCACTCGGAATCGACCGGGACTGGGGCGGCGCGCAGACCGGCGAGCTGAGCGCCCATCGCATACGTCGGGTACGACACCCCCGGGTACAGCACGGTGTCGCGTGAGGGGTCCCGCAGTGACAGGAGCCGCGGCAGGCCCGCCACCAGCTCCTTCGTGCCGATGCAGGCCATGACCTCGGCGGCAGTCACCCCCACGTCGAATCGGCGACCGATCCACGCGGCCGCAGCCTCTCGGTACGCCGGCGAGCCGATCGTGAACGGATAGCCGGTCGAGCCGGGGGCGGCGTCGGACAACGCCCGCAGCACTGCATCGGGCATCGGGTCGACGGGCGTGCCGATCGAGCAGTCGATCACTCCGCCATCGACAGCCGCGGCCACCGCGCGCAGGTCGTCGAGCCGGTCGTGCGGGTAGGGCGGCGGCACGAACCCCGTCGCGTTGCCCTGCGATGGCGGCTTCACCGGATCAGCCTGTCACGTACTCCCGGAAGCGAGACCGCTCCGAGTCTCCCAAGCGGGCCTGCACGCGGGTGCCGTGATCACCGTGGACCTCGATGAGCACCTCGCCGTCACGGTGCAGCGCCGCTAGAACGTCGCCTCGCTCGTAGGGGATCTCCAGCTCGGTGACCACCGAAAGCGCCCGAAGCTGTGCACCGATCGCGTCGAGCAGCTTGTCGATCCCCTCACCCGTGCGCGCCGACACCGCGAGGGTGTCGCTTGTGGGCGCGATCTCGTGGACGCGTGCAGCGTCGGCCATGTCGATCTTGTTGATCACGAGCAGCTCCGGGATGTCACTGCCACCGATCTCGCGCAGCACGTCTCGCACGGCCTCGATCTGGTCTTCCGCGTCGGGCGCGGTCGCGTCGACGAGGTGGATGAGGAGGTCGGCCTCGGTCACCTCTTCCAGGGTCGACCGGAACGCCTCGACGAGCTGGTGCGGAAGTCGGCGCACGAACCCGACGGTGTCGGAGCACAGGATGGTCTCCCCGCCGGGAAGCTCGAGCCGGCGGGTCGTCGGATCAAGGGTGGAGAACAGGCGGTCCTCGACGAGGACGTCGGTGTTCGCAAGCGCGTTGAGCAGCGTCGACTTGCCGGCGTTCGTGTAGCCCACGACCGCTACTCGGTGCAGCCCACGACGGCGGCGCGCTTTGCGTTGCGTGCCTCGGGTCTTGGCGAGGCGCTTCAAGTCTTGTTCGAGCTTGGTCATCCGGCGTTGGAGGCGTCGCCGATCAACTTCGAGCTGCGTCTCACCGGGACCTCTCGTGCCGATGCCACCGGCCTGCTGGCTCAGCTCGAGGCCGCGGCCGCGCAACCGTGGAAGTCGATAGCGAAGCTGTGCGAGCTCCACCTGCACCATTCCCTCTTGGCTCGTGGCGTGCTGAGCGAAGATGTCGAGGATCAGTGCGACCCGGTCGACCACGTCTCGGCCTAGCAACTTCTCGAGATTGCGCTGCTGGGCCGGCGAGAGCTCGTCGTCGAACACGACCACGTCGATGTCGAGCGCCTCTGCGACCTCACGGAGCTCCTCGGCCTTTCCACGTCCGATGTAGGTGGCAGGATCGGGTCGGTCTCGGTGTTGCAGCACGGCCTCGACCGGATCCGCCCCAGCCGTGTCGGCGAGGAGACTGAGCTCCGAGAGCGACGCCTCCGCGACTGCCGGCGAACGCGTGCCCACGCCGGTGCCGACGAGGAGCGCGCGCTGCTGGACGACCTCGAGGTCGACTTCGGTCGCGGTCAGCCGCCGCCGGTCCCGTCCGCCGCGGGCGCTCACGTGAGGTCCTTCACATCGATCTCGACGTCGAACACGTGGCGTACCTCGCCGCCCAAGCGCGCGGTGTCGCCGAGCTCGACGGTGTGCTCACCACCCGGCACCTCGACGACGAGGTTCGAGTCAACGAGCTCACGGCGATGCGCGACTGCTGCGGAAGCGCACACCCCGGTGCCGCACGACAACGTCTCGCCGACGCCTCGTTCCCAGACACGCATCTTGAGCCGCCCACGGTCGATCACCTGGAGGAACTCGACGTTCACGCGTTGCGGAAACCGCTCGTCGGTCTCCAGGCGTGGACCATGCTGGGTCACCCGGGCCGACTCGACGTCGTCGACCAACAGCACCCAATGCGGGTTCCCGACTCCGGCCGCGTCACCGCAGTATTGGACGCCATGGAACTCGGCCGCGACGTCGAACGCGCTCGGAGCGTTGATTGGGATCTCGGCAGGCTCGAACGTGACGGGCCCCATGTCGACGGTCGCCGAGCGCAGCTCACCGTCGGTGTTGCCGAAGACCACGTCCCGACGTCCGCCGCCGGTCGCCACGGCCAGCTGCCCGTTCGCTCCCAGCCCTTCGCGCTTGGCCACCCACGCCAGGCAGCGGATGCCGTTCCCGCTCATCTCGGCAATGCCACCGTCGGCATTGCGGAGCTCCATCGTGCAGTCGGCGCCCTCGGTGCCCGGGAGCAAGGTGATCAACCCGTCGGCACCAACCCCGCGATTTCGATCACACACGGCGCGCGCGAGGTCGGCGCCGGGCGCAGGCCCGCCGTCGAGCGCGACGGTCACGAGGAAGTCGTTCCCGGTGCCGTGGAGCTTGCTGAGACGCACACTCATACCTTCCACAATGCCAGCAGCGCCGATGCCAACGAGCACGGATTCTCAGCCGCACCGAGCCAGGTGATCCGGGGATCTCGTCGGAACCACATGCGCTGCCTACGTGCGAACGAACGGGTGCGTCGGGCGATCAGCGCGAACGCCTCGTCGATCGTGCTGCCGCCGCGCTGTGCTTCGAGCAGCTCCTTGTAGCCGATCGCTTGCGCCGCGGTCCGGGAGAACCTTTCGCGGAGGGCTTCGACTTCCGCCTGAAGTCCCTCGTTGCGCATCTGCTCGACCCGGGCGTCGATGCGCGCCGCCAGCACTTCGCGGGGAAGCCACAGTCCCACCATCTCCACCGGGAACGCGGTCGGCCCGAAAGCAGAGACGCCGGCACCGAAGGACGAGAAGGGTTCACCCGTGAGCCGGATCACCTCCAGCGCCCGCACGATGCGTCGGGCGTTGTGCGGGTCGATACGTGCTGCGGCGTCAGGATCGGCCGCTTCGAGCTCGGAGTACGCGGCTGCGACGCCACCAGCCTCCGCCGTCCACGCTTCGAGCTCTCGTCGCAGATCGGGGTCTTCACCGGGGAAGCGCAGGTCATCGACA
>VGBR01000020.1 GCA_016870355.1 Actinomycetota bacterium
TAGATGAGGATCGTCGCGAGCGGGTTCATGAGCGACCATGTCCATCCGAGCACCGAGCGCTTGTAGCGACCACGCAGGTCGCGCAGCACAAGGTTGATCAGGAGCTCGTGGGTGCCGCGGTACTCGGTGAGCTTGGTCATCGGCGGTCGACGGGGTCAGCTGCCCTTGCGACGCCGGCTGCGCGCAGGCGCGGGGCGTCCACCACGCCGCTCACCCGCATGGCGAGAGCGTACCGCGGGGGTTGTTGCGGCCTTCGAACGTGACGTTCTCGCCGAGTCGTAGACCGGAACTCGAGCGAGCGCGACCCCGACGACGAGACCGATGCCAACCACGAGCGCAGCGAGCAGGTAGGCCGATGTGGGGTCCACGCGGCTCACGACCAGCGCGACGATCCCGCACGCCGCCGCGCCGACGTAGATCGTGCCGACGGCGCCGGGCACGGGCAGACCGAGCCGCACGAGGCGGTGACTGACGTGGTCCTGGCCGCCCTCGAGCGGGTTCCGCCGGTGCAGCAGGCGGGTGACCACGACGAGCGTGGTGTCGAGGATCGGCACGCCGAGCACGAGGATCGGCACGAGGAACGTGACGTCCTGTGGTGCGTCGAAGCGCAGCTTGATCGCGAGGTATGCGAGCAGGAAGCCCAGGTACAGGCTTCCGGCATCGCCCATGTAGATCCGGGCTGGCGGGAAGTTGTGGCGCAAGAACCCGAGCGCGCATCCGCCGAGCGCCGCGCTGAGACCACCGATCAGGAACTGCCCGTTCGCGACGGCGATGACGAAGCACGACCCTGCCCCGAGCGCGGCCACTCCGGCGGAGAGACCATCCATGTTGTCGAGCAAGTTGAACGCGTTCGTGATGCCGACGACCCAGATGACGGTGAGCACGAGGTCGCCGAGATCGCTCCCGGTGAGCTCGACGCCGGCGTCGACCGCCCACAAGGCCGCGCCAGCCCCGATCTCCACGATGATCCGTGGCGCGAAGCCCAGGCCGCGCAGGTCGTCAGCCAGACCGAGCAAGCTCAGCAACACCGCGATGCCGACGACGATCGTGAGCTCGTCACCGCCGCTCTCGGGCGGGCTGACAAGTGTCGCGACGATCACTGCCACCGAGAGTGCGGCGACCATCGCGACGCCACCCAGGTATGGCACTGCAAACCGGTGACTCTTGTGGTCGCCGGGATGGTCGAACACATGCCACCGGTTCGCGAGCCGCACCATGAGCGGGGTCAACACCAGAGCGATGAGCAGTGCGGCAAGGAAGACCGCCGCGTACTCCCAGGCCTCGCCGCTCATCGTCCTCCACTCACCGCGGCTGTCGATCGTAGACGGGGACCTCGTCGAAGGCTCCCACGCCGGCAGCGCCTCTGCCAGCTTGTCGAGCAACTCGGAGTTCCAGAGCACACCGTGGCGCTAGCGGGTGCGAACAGCAACACGATGTCGCTCTCGGCGCCGCACGCGTAGAAGAGGAGGCTCGAGACCGCGAGCACGGCGTTCCGAAGCCGCGCCGAGAGGATCCAGCCCGCTACGCCGTGGTCGCGGTCTCGAGCCAGGACTCGAACATCAGCACCGCCCAGAGCTCATGCCGATGGTCGTGCGACCCGGCGCGGTGCTCACGCCACCGGCGTTCGACGACGGGTGCATCGAGGAACCCTTCGTTGCGAAGCCGATCGGCCGCGAGGAGATCATCCGCCCACGACCGGAGCGGTCCGCGCAGCCACTCTCCGAACGGGACGCCGAACCCGGTCTTCGGGCCACCGACGATCGTGTCAGGCACGTGGCGAGCGAGCACGTCGGTCAGCACTCGCTTGCCGCGCGCCCCGCGAACCTTGGCGTCGAGCGGGAGGCTCCAGGCGACGTCGAACACGTTCGGGTCGAGCATCGGCACGCGCGCTTCGAGGCTCACCGCCATCGTGGCGCGGTCGACCTTGACGAGGAGATCGTCATGGAGATAGCTCGCCGTGTCGGCGAGCATCGCCCACTCCACGCCGTCGATCGCGTGAGCAGACGGACCCAAGTCCGGCCCGGTCGGTGTGGCCGCGCCCACGACGGGCGGGTCGACCCAACACGACGTGAGCGTGCTCCACACATCTCCAGGGCCAGCGACCGAGAGCGATCGGGCGAGCTTGTGCAGCTTGTCGCCCGGTTGCGCCGGCGGTCGGCGCCGTACCACGCGAGTCGTGCCACGAACGACACGATCCCATCGTTGCGGGGGCTGCGACCGCAGAACCGCGGCGAATGGCAGACGAGCCACCCGGGGGATGCGTGCCAACCGCCGGAGTCGCTCGAACGCGAGGTAGCGCGTGTAGCCGCCGAACAGCTCGTCTCCCCCGTCACCCGACAGCGCCACAGTCACGTCACCGCGCGCGAGCTGGGCCACGAGGAACGTCGGGATCTGGGAGGAATCAGCGAAGGGCTCGTCGTACATCGTCGCGAGGCGCGGCACGACGGCCTGCATCTCTGCGGGCGTGACAGAGAGCTCGGTGTGCTCGGTGCCGAGATGTGCGGCGACGGCCTTGGCCTGTTCGGCCTCGTCGTACCCGGCCGCGTCGAAGGCGATCGTGTACGTGCGCACGGGCATCGTCGACTGCGCCTGCATGAGCGCTACCACCAGCGACGAATCGGTGCCACCGGACAAGAAGGCCCCGACTGGCACGTCGGCGACCATGCGCAGACCGATGCTCGTGGTCAGTGCGTGTTCGACTGCGTCAGCCGCTTCCTCGGGTGTGGGGCTGCTCGCGCGCGTCATCGCCTCGAGCGCGGCACCGATCGGCGACCAGAACCGCTCGACGTGTGCGGTTCCGGGTTGATCAGGATCCATCGAGAGCCAGGTGCCGGGCTCCAGCTTGGACACCCCCGTGTAGATGGTGTGCGGAGCGGGTACGCATGCTCGCTGCAGGTACTTGGCGAGCACGTCGCGATCGACGTCAGCGGCGAAGGCGGGGTGCGAGCGGAGGGCCTTCAGCTCGGAGCCGAACAGGAAGGTCGTCCCGAACCAGCCGTAGTAGAGAGGTTTCTCGCCGAACCGATCGCGTGCCAGCAACAGGCGACGCTCAGAGCGGTCCCAGCACGCGAGTGCGAACATCCCGTTGACGCGCTCGAGCGTCGCTGCGAATCCCCACGTGGAGATCCCTTCGAGCAACACCTCGGTGTCGGAGCGCCCCCGGAAGCGCACACCCTTGGCCTCGAGCTCGGCGCGCAACGCGGCGAAGTTGTACGCCTCGCCGTTGAAGGCCAGGACGAACCGGCCATCCGCCGACTGCATCGGCTGGCGGCCAGTCGGTGTCAGGTCGAGGATCGCGAGCCGCCGGAAGGCGAGCGCAACCCCGGTGGCCGGGTCGACCCAGCTGTCGGCGTCGTCGGGTCCACGGTGGGTGAGGGTGTCGGCCATGCGCCTCGCCCGCGCCTCGAGGTCCGTCTCGGACGTCGATCGTCGCCCGTCGACGAATCCGGTGATGCCGCACATTCAGCTGAGCCCGACGTGCGCGAGGAGAGAGCGGACCCGGTGTGCGTAGGTGTGCTCTTCGAGTGCCCACCCTCGGGTCTCGCGAACCAGCGTCGAGCGGGCCGTCTCGTCGTGAAAGCGCGCCATCACATCGTCGATGTTCGAGAAGTCCGGCTCGAGGGCGAGGTAGTGCTGATCTGCGACGAACACGTCGTTGTAACGCCCGGGAAGCAGGATCTGACACGTCTCGGTGCCGATCGCGTCGAAGTGCCGCGAGGAGAGGCACTTCCCCGACATCTTCTCGTCGCCGATCACGACACTCGGTGTGCCGACGGGCGCAGCCGCGGGCTTGGTGCGACCAGCCAACCGCTCCGCGGTGCTGCGCAGCACGTTCTTGGCCGAGCGCGGGAAGTAGCGGTGCACCGGGCGGAGCCGGGCGCGCAGGCGAAGGTCGGCGGAGCCCACCCCGAGCGCCTCCTCGGTGCGGCCCAGGATCGCGTCGTCGGGGGTGATCTCCACCGCGCCCGCTTCGGCGCCGATCGTTGCCTTGCAGCGGTTGAGGAAGCGCGCCCAGCGACGGCGTCCGTACGAGATGTTGGTGCGCACGTCCGTGACGATCGGTGGCTCGAAGCGCTGGGTGGCGAAGTAGTCGATGATGCGGTTGCGCTGGTCGTCTCCGACATGTGGGAGATAGCGCGCACCTCGAAAGCCGACGTCGATCGGACGCGACGCCTGCGCGACCTCGGAGCGGAACGCGTGGGGATTGAGGGCATGGGGCATGGCCAACACCTCGGCGTCGAGGCTCGCGTACAGGCGCCGGCTGGTGTCGATGAGGAGCTGGCTGGCGACGAACTGCGCGTCGAGCGACGCCAGCACCTCGAGCTTCTCGGCGAACGGCTGCGTCGGCAGGCTCACCTCGTTGCTCACGAATGCCACCAGCGGGCTTCGCCGGTCGAGCAACGGCGTGCCGTGGCGACGGATCTCGGTGAGGGAATCGCCGACGACCGAGTGGAGCAGCACCACGAGATCGACGTCGGCGACGTGACGCGCGAGTCGTCGGCGACCCCACGGCGTGGCGAGGTTCGTGGGCACGACGTCGATCGTCGGCTCGGCGCCGAACGCCTCGAGCCAGTCGTTGAAGTACGACAGCATCCCCGGGTAGTGGATGTAGCCGACGAGGACGCGCGGCAGGACGCGCGGGCGGGCGGCCATCACCCAACGCGATCGCCGAGCACGTCGGCGATCGCGCGCCCGGCGTGCCCGTCGCCATACTCGGTGATCTCGCGTCGCGGCGCGTACTCGGACACGGTCCACAGCCGGTTCCATCCGGCATCGATGGTCTCGACCCACTCGGTCTCGTCGCGCAGCGTGACGCACGGGACCCGATGGAAGTACGCCTCCTTCTGGAGCCCACCGGAGTCGGTGTACACGGTGTCGACGTGCATCAAGAGGTACGTGATCTCCAGGTAGCCGAGCGGCTCGGTCACGTGGAGGTTGCTCGTGGAGAGCCCTGCGGCATCGATCGCGGCGCGCGTCCGCGGGTGCACGGGGAAGACGAGGACGCCGGGGATCGTCTCAGCCACATCGTGGAGGTAGGCGAGCACCTTCTCCAGCCGCGCCGGGTCGTCGGTGGTCTCGGCCCGGTGCACGGTGGCCAGCGCGCTGCCGGGCTCGTGGATCTCGGCCGGGAGCCGTGTCGTCGACATGTCGGCGACCTGCTCCCTGGCCGTGAGCGCGGCGTCGTACATCACGTCACCCACGTGATGGACGCCGTTGGTGATCCCCTCCTTGGCGAGGTTCTCCACGGACGCGTGCGTCGGACAGAACAGCAGGGTGGAGATCCCGTCGACTTCGACGCGGTTGCGCTCCTCGCGCATCGCGGTGTTGTACGAACGCAACCCCGCCTCGACATGACCGATCGCGATGCCCTGCTCGGCAGCGGCACGCGCACCCGCCACGGTGGAGTTGGTGTCGCCGTATACGAGCACCGCGTCGGGCTTCTGGTCGGTGAGCACCTCACCGATCGCCGCGGTCATGCGCGCCATCACGGCGTGCTCGTCGTCGCCGTGGATGTCGAGGTTGCGGGCGCGCTGCACATCGGGCAGGTCGTCGAGCAACAGGGTCGACATCTCGGGGTCGTAGTGCTGACCGGTGTCGATGGTGATCTCGCTGAAGCGCCCGTCGGAACGCAGCGCCCGCGTCACCACCGCCGCCTTGACGTACTGGGGACGCGTGCCGATGACGCTGACGATCGTGCGCGTCATGCGGCGGTCGCCGACTTGTGGCCCTTCGCGTAGAGGAACCAGCCCCAACGCGATGCGAAGGGACGAAGCAGCACCTTCGGGGGGAACCGATGACCACGGATCGGGATGCCTTGCAGCATCCCGACGGAGAGCTCGAGGTCGGTGAAGTCGTGCAGGAGCGCTCGCAGCTCGTCGCGGCTGTAGACGTCGCCCTTCGGGTTGCCGACACCGTCAACCTCGTTGACGAAGTCCTGCAGCGGGCGACCGGTGCGGCGCGCGCGCAGCTGGAGTCGGCGATAGACCGCAGAGTCGCGGTGATAGAACATCACGATCAGTCGCCCGCCGGGCTTCAGGACGCGGTGCACCTCCGCGACCGCCCGGGCGGTGTCGGGCGTGTGGTGCAGCACCCCCATCGACGTGACGCAGTCGAACGAGGCGGTGCCGAAGGGGAGTTCCTCGGCCGATCCGACCACGAACCGCCCCGAGAGGCCGCCCAGGGCGAAGCGCTGGCGTGAGAGCCCCACCGCGGTCTCGGTGAGGTCGATGCCGCACACCTCAGCCCCTTCGCGCGCGAACCGGCTGAGCACGTAGCCGTTCCCGCACCCCACGTCGAGCACGCGCTTGCCCACGAACCGCGTGTACTCGTGCAACCGGTACGAGAAATCACGTGACTCGTTCTGCTCCCGCAGCCTGTCGTAGTAGTCGAAGAACTCCTGGGTGCCGGGCTCGAACGGCACCGCCGACGCGGCTACCGGATTGTGCTCCCAGAACGCGCGGACATCGCGCAGCGTTGTGTCAGGCACTCCCCAATCCTAGGAGCGCACGACGCGACCGCTCCGCAGGGGCATGAACGGCGCGTCCGGTAGCCTGGAGCTCTCATGTGCGGCATCGCCGGTCTCGTCGCGCTCGATCGGCGTCCGGTCGCGGGGCTCGCCCATCACCTCCGCGTGATGAACGATCTGCTCGCGCACCGCGGACCCGACGACCACGGCACCTGGGAGAGCGACGACCACTCGGTCGGTCTCATGCACCGGCGCCTCGCGATCATCGACACCAGCACCGAAGGGCACCAGCCGTTCGTCGGCAACGACGGCAGCGTCGTCGTGCACAACGGCGAGATCTACAACTACGTCGAGCTGCGCGCCGAGCTCGAAGGTGGGTGGAAGTTCCGCAGCACCACCGACACCGAGGTGATCCTTGCCGCGTACCGCCGTTGGGGCGTGGAGTGCATCGACCACTTCCGCGGCATGTTCGCGTTCGCGCTCTGGGACGGCGAGCGCCTGTTCTGCGCCCGTGACCGCCTCGGGATCAAGCCCTTCTACTTCGCGACCCCGGGCAACGACTTCGTGTTCGCCTCAGAGGTGAAGGCCCTGCTCCCCTTCCTTCCTGACGTGGCGACCGACCCCGACGCGCTGGCCGAGTACCTCGTGTTCCAGTACCCGATCAGCAACCGCACCTTGTTCCGCGACGTCACCCAGCTGCTCCCCGGTCACGCACTGCTCGTGGAGCGCGGGCAGGTGCGTACCTGGCGCTACTGGGACGTGCAGTACGAGCCCGACTTCTCCCTCACCCCGGAGCGCTGCGAGGAGCGGCTGCGCGAGCTCGTGGCCGAGTCGATCGACCTGCACCTGCGCAGCGACGTGCCCGTCGGCGCGTACGTGAGCGGCGGCATCGACTCCAGCCTCGTGGCGGTGCTCGCCGAGCGCACCGGGGCCGCCAGCGGCGACCTCTTCCACGGGAAGTTCTCCTCGCATCCCGAGTGCGACGAGAGCCAGCACGCCGCGGCCGTCGCCAGCCAGATCGGCGCCACCCTCCATCAAGTCGACATGGATGCCGACGACTTCGCTCGGTCGATCGAGAAGGTCGTGTACCACCTCGACTACCCGGTGGCCGGGCCGGGGTCGTTCCCCCAGTACGTCGTGTCAGAGCTCGCGGCGCGCAGCGTGAAGGTGGTGCTCGGCGGCCAGGGCGGCGACGAGATCTTCGGCGGCTACGCGCGCTACCTCATCGCGTACTTCGAGCAGTGCATCCGCGCCGGGATCGACGGCACGTATCGCGACGGTCACTTCGTCGTGACCGCGGAGTCGATCATCCCGAACCTCGGCGTGCTCCAGGAGTACAAGCCGCTGATCCAGCAGTTCTGGTCGAAGGGTCTCTTCGGTCCGCTCGACGAGCGCTACTTCCACCTCGTCGACCGCTCGGCCGAGCTCGCCGATGAGGTCGACTGGAGCCTGCTCGACCGTGAGCGCGTCTTCGACGACTTCGTGTCGATCTTCAACAACCCCGACAACGTCCGGAAGTCGGCCTACTTCGACAAGATGACGCACTTCGACTTCAAGTGCCTGCTGCCCGGGCTCCTCCAGGTGGAGGACCGGATGAGCATGGCGCACGGCCTCGAGTCACGCGTGCCGTTCCTCGATCACCCGTTGATCGAGTTCATGGCAACGGTGCCCGCCGACGTGAAGTTCCGCGACGGCCACATGAAGCACCTGTTGAAGGAGACCTACCGCGCTGATCTGCCCGCGTCGTTGCTGGAGCGCCGCGACAAGATGGGGTTCCCGGTGCCGCTGCACCAATGGACGCACGGGCCGGATGCGCCGTTGCGGGAGTTCGTCAACGACACCTTCCGTACGAACGAGGCTCGGTCCCGGCCGTACGTCGACGCCTCGAAGGTCGTGGCTCACCTCGACGACGAGCGGCCGTTCGGTCGCAAGCTGTGGGGCCTGCTCAGCCTCGAGCTGTGGCAGCAGCAGTTCCACGATCGCGCACACGAGTACCGCGCTCGGCTTCGAGAGGAACCGGCCTCCGTCCGGTAGCCTGGCCGGTCCGTCACGACACGTGATCGCGACCAACCGTTTCAACCCACGGGGTCTGCATGAAGGTCTTCATCACCGGTGGCTCGGGGTTCGTCGGGTCGCATCTCGCTGATCGACTCCTCGGACGGGGCGACCAGGTGCTCGTCATCGACAACTACGAGACCGGTCGCCGCGACAACCTGCGCGCCCGAGACGGGCTCGAGGTCGTCGAGGGCTCGATCACCGACGGCGAGCTCGTGCGCACGCTGACCGGCGACTTCCGTCCCGACCTCGTGGTGCACGCCGCCGCGTCGTACAAGGACCCCGACGCGTGGGAGTCCGACGTGCTCACCAACGCGCTCGGCACCGCGCTCGTCGCGCAGGCCGCGAAGGACGCCGGCTGTGAGCGCCTCATCTACTTCCAGACCGCGCTCTGCTACGGCACCAACCCCACCGAGCAGCCGGTCACGCTCGGCCACCATCTCGACCCCGACTCGAGCTACGCGATCTCCAAGACGGCTGGCGAGCTCTACCTGCGGCTCTCGGGGCTCGACTGGGTGTCGTTCCGCCTCGCCAACGCCTACGGCCCCCGCAACATCAGCGGACCACTCCCTACGTTCTTCAGCCGGCTCACCAACGAGCAGCCGTGCTTCGTGATGGACACCCGCCGCGACTTCGTGTTCATCGACGACATGATCGATGCCGTCGAGATGGCGATCGACGGCAAGGGCCACGGCACCTACCACCTGTCGTCGGGTGGCGACGTGTCGATCAAGGAGCTGTTCGACGCCACGGTCGGCGCGATGGGCGTGAAGATGGACGGCCCGGTCGAGGTGCGCCCGCGTGGTGAGGACGACGCGTTCACGATCCTGCTCGACCCGTCGCGCACCCGCGACGACTTCGACGGCTGGACGCCTGCCACCCCACTGACCGCGGGCGTCGCGGCGGCGGTGGCCTACTACCGCGAGTTCGGGATCGAGCAGACGTTCACGCACCTGCATCTTCCTGACGAAGACACGCACTGACCGGGCGAGGACGAGCACTGAGCACGACGGTCGATCTCGCCGACCACTTCCAGGGCCGCCGCGTCGCCGTCGTTGGCGGCGCCGGGTTCGTCGGCTCCAACCTCGTCGCCCGGCTGGCTGACCTCGGCGCGGCACCGGTCGTCGTGGTCGACAACCTGCTGTCGTCCGAGCGGGAGAACATCCCCGAGCACGACGCGGTCCAGCTCGTCGAGGGCTCGATCACCGACGACGACGTGCTCGCCAAGCTCCCGAGCGATCTCGACACCGTGTTCCACCTGGCCACGTTCCACGGCAACCAGAACTCGATGGCCGATCCGATCGCCGACCACGACAACAACACCTTCACCACACTGAAGCTGCTCGAGCACCTTCGCACGCTCCCCGCGCTGCCCCGCGTCGTGTACTCCTCGGCCGGATGCACGGTCGCGCAGAAGACCTTCGACGCCGCCGAGGCGACCACCGAGGATGACCCCGTGTCGTTGCACCTCGACAGCCCGTACCAAGTGTCGAAGATCATCGGTGAGCTCTACGGCAACTGGTACCACTCGCGCTTCGGCATCGACTTCGTGAAGGCCCGCTTCCAGAACGTCTACGGCCCCGGCGAGGTGCTCGGGGCCGGCCAGTGGCGGGGCACTCCCGCCACGGTGTGGCGCAACGTCACGCCGACGTTCGTGTACCGCGCCATCAAGGGCGAGGCGCTGCCGGTGGAGAACGGTGGCATCGCGACCCGTGACTTCATCTACGTCGACGACATCGTCGACGGGCTGCTGCGCTGCGCGGCCCTCGGCGAGCCCAACGGCGTCTACAACCTCGCCGCGGGCGTGGAGACGTCGATCCTCGAGCTCGCGGAGACCATCAACGAGCTGACCGGCAACACCGCGGGCGTCGAGCTCCAGCCCGCCCGTGACTGGGACCACTCGGGCAAGCGCTACGGCAGCACCGAGAAGGCGGAACGAGAGATCGGCTTCCGCACGACGGTGGCCCTGCGCGACGGGCTGGAGCGCACGGTCGCCTGGACGAAGGCGAACCTCGACCGCATCGAGGGCTGCATCGACCGGCATCGAGCATCGCTCGACGGCCTCGCGTGAGCGCGTCACGCTGGCAACCTCGATGAGCGATCGATCGGCAGCGCGCCGAATCATGATCACCGGAGCAACCGGTCTGCTCGGCCGAGAGCTCGTCGATCACCTCATCGACCGCGGCGACGAAGTCGTCGCGCTCACTCACGACGGGAATGCAGACCTCCCATCGCGTGTCATATCCCAGGCGCTGGATCTGTCGAGAGGCTTCAGCACAAGTGATCTGCCGTCCGGCGGGTTCGATGCCATCGTCCATCTCGCGCAGCATGCTTCGTACGGCTCGTTCCCGCGTGACGCCGCGCAGTTGCAGCAGTGACCGTCGGGGCCGCTTGCCAGCTGGCCGAAGCCGCGCTCGAGCTCGGCGTCTCGAAGCTCGTCGTCGCGTCGTCCGGCGGGATCTACGGATCGCGCAAGGAACCGTTCCGCGAATGTAGTACGCCTGCCCCACGTACAAGACTCGACGGTTGATCGGTGTCATGCGTCCGCGGTCCGCGGCTCGTTCCCCTGCGCGGTCAGCATCCGACGGAAGGTACCGCCGGCTCGCTCGAGCTCGGTCCACGTGCCGGCCTCGACGACTCGGCCACCGGCGAGCACCACGATCGTGTCGGCCATCTCCACGGTCTTGAGCCGATGGGCAACGAGGATGATCGAACAGGTGCCCTTGAGGCGGCTGAGGGCGGACTGGATGGCCTGCTCCGACGCGGCATCGAGTGCGCTGGTCGCCTCGTCGAGCACGAGGAGGAGAGGTTCGCGGTAGAGCGCACGCGCCAGCGCGAGACGTTGGCGTTGTCCACCGGACAGACGGCTCCCGTGCAGCCCGACGTGGGTGTCGAGCCCTTCCGGGAGGGCCGCGACCACGGCGGCGGCATTGGCCTGCTCCAAGCAGCGCTGCGCGCGAGCACGATCCGGCTCCGCCCCCCACGCCACGTTCTCCAGCACCGTCCCGAAGAACACCGGTGAGTCCTGGATGACAACTCCGATGCTCCGTTGCCAGGCGTCGATGTCGAGGGCGTGCTGGTCGATGCCGTCGAGCTGGATCGTGCCGCCCGCGGGTTCGAGCAACCCTGTCACTAAGTCGAGCACGGTGGTCTTGCCGCTCCCCGACTCGCCGACCAGTGCAAGGCACGCGCCGGCTTCGAGCGTCCACGACACCTGCTCGATCGCGGTGACCTCGCGCCCTGGATACGAGAAGGACACGTCGTTGAGCTCGATCTTCGGTACCTGTTCGAGCGCGGCGGCGCCACGACGGTCGTCGATCTCGGCAACGGCGTGCAGGTACCGCTCATTCCAGGCGCTCCACCATGCACCGTGAGCCTTGGCGACGAGCAGACCCTGCTGCGCCTGTTGGAGCTTGGGCGCGAGCCGATAGAAGAGCGCAAGGAACACGAAGGCCTCGGTCGCGGAGTTGTCGAGCACCAGGACCGAGATCGCGAGCGTCGCCGCGATGAAGGCGAGACCTGCGATGTCGAAGGCCATGCGGGTAGCCGGCTGGAACCGGCAGACCCGCACGAAGTCGTCGGCCCAGTCGCGGTACACCTTGTTCGCATCCGACAGCACCGCGTTGCGCACGCCGGTCGAGCGGTGGAACTTGAAGTTGTTGAACATGCCTTCGGTGACGTCGGTCACGCGTGTGGCTTGATCTACGAGGAGGCGGCCCCGCTGTTCCGCCTTCCGACCGCTGACCTTGTAGACGCCGGCGATGACTGCGCCGAACACCAAGGTCGCACCGGTCATCTCCAATGAGATGGTCGCGGCAACCACCACGAACACGAAGGCGATCGCGGCGAAGCCCAAGCCATTGACCAAGCCAGCAGTGCCGAGACCCACCCCCTGACCGTCGGTGATCACCGCCTTGGCGGCTTCGCCGAACGACATCCGAAGGAACGACGTCCACCGCATCTGAAGCAGCGCGTTCGCCATGCGATCGCGCAGCGACGCTTCCAGGTCAGCTTGCAAGCGATAGAGCCGCAGGTCGGCGACGTAGCGGAGCACCGCCGCAAGGACTCCGAGGACGATCACGGCCACCAGCGCGGCGAAGGCGAGGTCGTCGCCTCGCAGCCCGAAGTACTCCTTGTTGCCCTCGCCCTTCAAGCTGCCCTGGAGGAATGGCAGCAACGCGGCGATGCCAAAGCTCTCGAACAGCCCCGAGAGCGTGAAGAGGATGACGGCGAAGCCCGTTCGACGGCGGAACCCGCGGAGCGCCTCGTAGTACAGATGGATCATCGGGCCTCGAGTGCTTGTCGCACCTTGCGATAGCGCTCCGCCAACCCGCGGCGGCCGGGGAACGGCACGTTGCGGATGAACCAGCGCAGATGAGCGAGGAGGCGACCGAGCACCGATCCTCGGCGGATCGCACGCTCGATCGCGCGTCGCTCGGTACTCGGAATCGTCGGTGCGACACCGACCGACGCGAGATGGTCGTCCACGCCGGCCATGAACCGCCCGTAGGTGTACTGCCCGGAGGCGATCAGGTCGTCATACGCACGGTCGGTGATCTGCTTGCGCACCGCGGGATCCGAGAACCGCGCCATCACCGAGTCGAAGTTCGAGAAGTCCTTCTCGAGCGCCAGGTAGTGCACGTCAGGTTCCATGACGCCCGAATACCGGCCGCGGTAGAGGATCTGGACCACACGAAACGCCGCGGCCTCGAAGTGTCGTGGGCTCACCGTCCGGTAGTAGATCTTGTCCTCGTACTCGTGCAGCACCCGGCGCGCGACTTCGTCGAACGACAGGTTGGGTTCCTCGGCGAGAAGTGCTTCGGTCCGCTCCCGCGCGCTGTCGTCGAGGTCGAACACCGAAGTGCCCGCCTCGACCCCGAGCATGCCGCGGCATGACGCCACGAATCGGTACCAGTCGTCGCCGTACAGGCGGCTGCCCTCGCGAGAGTCGATGTCCGTGTGAAGTCCGAGGCCGGACGCGCGCGCTTCGAAGCGGTCGCCGATCTCGTGCTTCTCCATGGCGCCACGACCTTGGTAGTACGCGAGCTGGCGAGCGCGGTAGCCGATGTCGATCGCTCGCTCGTCGTCGGGAACGCCGAAGCGCTTGGCGATGTCGATCAGCTCGTCGCTCACGTAGCCGGTGAGCGTGTGGTGGATGGCGGAGACACCGGTGTGCGCGCCGTAGACCTGCTGGTGGTACTCGGGTTCGAGCAACGTGTACACGGTCTCGACGTCGTAGCGGTTCAAGAAGTCGAATCGACGACGGCAGAAGCGGTGCTCATCTTGGAAGAACGTGATCAAGTGGCGGTCACTGTGGCGCTTGAGAAACCGTCGATACGGCGCGCTGAGGAGGTAGTAGTCGCCACTGAAGATCGAGTAATGCAGGATGAGCGCGCGAAAGCGCATCGGTCCCAACCCACGAGGAAGCCCCCGATCACTGTTCAGGGCGAAGACCGGGAGGTGCGTGTAGCGCGTGAACGCATCCACGTGCTCTTTGATCGTCGGCGCGTTCTCGCTGAGGCCGTGGTGGTAGATCAACAGCGCAGCATCGATGTCGGTGGTCACCGCACCGCCTGCGCATAGAGGTCGAGACCCGCGATCCGGTCCAATCCGACCGTCAGAGCCGGGCGGCGAAGGAACGCGATCCGCCCGAACGACAGGTTCCTGCGGTCGATGCGTACGTCGCGCCAACCGTCGAAGAGCGCTCGAAGCGCCCGCCGCGACACGAACTCGGTGTGTGGCGCCGCCGCTCCCGACTGATCCTTGTCGTACAACCCCCGCATCGCCTCGGCGCGACCGCTGCGATGGATGACGCGTCGCAGAAGAAGCGCCGGGCCAGCGAGGAGACGCCGCGCCGACCACTTGTTGTAGACCATGACCAACGCGTGCCCGCCCGGGCGGAGCACCCGCGACACCTCGGTCATCGCTCGGCGAAGATCGCCGGTGTGGTGCAGGCATCCGACCGTCACCACGCGGTCGAACATCGCATCATCGAACGGCAGCTCGAGTACCGACGCTTGACGAGCCTCGCAGTCCGAGCGACCGATCAGCACCATCCGGTGCCGCATCATGGCGACCGGTCCCGCCGCCACATCGACGCCGGTGTACTGCGCGCCACGCTCCGCGATGACCTGGCCGAGGGTGCCGTAGCCCAACCCAACCTCGAGCACGCGCTCACCGGTGAGGTCTTCAGGGAGGTACCGGTCCAGGTACGGATAGAAGTGCAGATACGCGTCATCGAAACGGCGCAGGTCGTCTGCGCTTCGACCCGTCACGCCGACCTGACGCGCGAGCGAAGTGCCGCACAGCTCGTTCCAGAAGGCAGCGTTCTCGTCGTCGACGGTAGGACCCGATGTCACCGCAGGGCGCCCGCCAACGCCTGGATCACGCGGTCCTGCACGTCTTCCAACAGGTATGGATGCATCGGGAGGCTCAGCACGTGGCCCGCCAACTCTTCACTTGCCGGGAGGCCGTCGGATGCGAGCGGGAAGCCTGCGTAGGCCGGCTGCCAGTGCAGGGGCACCGGGTAGTAGATGGCCGTCGGCACCCCTGCGGCCTGAAGGGTTGCCGCGACTTCGTCCCGCGCATCACAGGTGATCGTGAACTGCGCCCACGCGCTCGTGCGATCCGGTCGCAGTGCGAGCACGTCGACCACACCCTTCAGCCCGTCGCGGTAACGAGCCGCGACCCGCTCACGCGATCGCAGCTCGTCGTCGAAGATCGCGAGCTTCTCGAGGAGGACCGCCGCTTGGATGGTGTCGAGTCGACCATTGATGCCAACTCGCACGTTGTCGTACTTGTTCGATCCCTGCCCGTGCACTCGAAGTGACCGCAGCACGGTCGCGAGCTCGTCGTCATCGGTGAAGATCGCGCCGCCGTCCCCGTAGCAACCCAACGGCTTCGCTGGGAAGAAGCTCGTGCAAGCAACGTCACCGATCGACCCCACCCGTCGGTCGCGCCAGCTCGCACCGAAGCTCTGCGCTGCGTCCGCGACGAGGAAGAGCTCGTGCTCCGCACAGAACGCCTCGATCTCCTCGTAGTCAGCCGGCTGCCCGAACAGATCGACCGCGATCACCGCGCGCGGCGTGACGCCAGCGGCGCGAGCTGCTTGGAGCGCGGCATCGAGCTTGTTGACTGCGAGGTTGGCGGTGTCGAACTCGACGTCGACGAACACCGGTGTTGCACCGAGCAGAGCCACGACCTCGGCGGTCGCCGCGAACGTGAACGACGGCACGATGACGGCGTCGCCCGGACCGATCCCTCGGGCGAGCAGGACCATGAGCAAGGCGTCGGTACCGCTTGCGCAGGTGACGGAGTGCTTCACGCCGCAGTAGTCGGCGAGAGCGGATTCGAGCTCGGCAACCTCGGGTCCCATGATGAACGCGCCATGGTCGAGCACGCGCTTGATTGCGCTGTCGATTCGATCACCAAGCCGCTCGCGCTGCGCGGCGAGATCGATGAACGCAATCGGTGCAGTCGCGGTGGTGGCCATCATGTGATCTCCTCGAGCCGGCCGGGCTCCACCTCCTGGTACCGCCGACCCGACCGGGGGCACACGAGGTCGTCACCGAGGCGCTCACCGTCGTGGCTCATCCACCCGATGCGCCGGGCGGGAACACCAGCCATGAGCGCGAAGGCAGGCACGTCGTCGGTGACCACCGCACCCGCCGCGATGAATGCGTGCTCACCCAGATCGTGTCCGCACACGATCGTTGCGTTCGCTCCGATCGTGGCACCGCGCCCAACGTGCGTCTGACGGAACTCGTCCTTCCGAGACACCGCGGCCCGCGGGTTCAACACGTTGGTGAACACACAGGACGGACCACAGAACACATCGGACCCAAGGGTCACACCGTCGTAGACGCTGACGTTGTTCTGGATCCGACAGCGATCGCCGATCGAGACGTTCGGACCGATGACCACGTTCTGCCCGAGCGTGCACTCGCTGCCGATCTTCGAGCCAGCCAGGACGTGGCTGAAGTGCCAGATCTTGGTGCCCGCACCGATCTCGCTCGGCTCGTCGACGTACGCGCTCTCGTGCACGAACACGCCGCTGTCCTCGGTACGGGCGCGAATCACAGCTGTAGCGCTGCGCTGCGCTGCGAGCGATGCCTCGGCTGCGGCGAGCACCCGAAGCACACGCAGCCCTTCACGCCCGTCAGTGCGAGGGGTGGCACCGGTCGTGATCGAGTCGAGGAAGTGGCGGCACTCCTGCTCCAGCGGCTCCGCCTCCTTCACCGGGACCGCTTGTGCGTCGGCCGCGACCGGTTCGGGAAGGCCTTCGCGCCAGTCGACCTGGTGGGGGTAGAGGACGAGCTTGGACTCCCATGGCAGGCGGTCGTCGAACACCGCCATGCCACCCTCACCTACTGCGACGAGCTTCTGCTCCTTGAACGGGTGCAGCCACGACACGAACACGTGTGCGCGCTCGCCCCCGGGGAAGCCGAGGTGGGTGGTCGTGACATCGGCGATGTCTCGGTGCATCGGCCACCCGCCCACCGCGTGGACGTGGTTGGGCTCGCTGCCGAACAGGGAGAGGATCATCGAGAGGTCGTGCGGAGCGAAGCTCCAGAGGATGTTCTCCTCCCGCCGGAACCGGCCGAGGTTCAAACGGTTCGAGTACACGTACTCGAGGTGGCCGAGCGCGCCTTCTCGCACGAGCTCCTTCAGACGGAGGAACGCCGGGTGGTACTGGAGCAAGTGGCCGACCATGAGCACGCGCTCCGCGTCTTCGGCAGCCGCGCACACTTCCTCGGCTTCGGCAACATCGAGCGCGAGCGGCTTCTCGACGAAGACGTGCTTGCCCGCGGCGATACAGAACCGGGCCAGCTGCGCATGCTTGGCTGCGGGGGCCGCGATCGCGACGCTATCGATCGAGTCGTCGGCGAGCAGCTCATCCACCGACCGCGCGATGACGCCGTGCGCGGTGGACACCTGTTCGGCGGTGTTGGGGTCGGGATCCGACACGGCTGCGAGCGCGCCGATCTGATCGAACACGCGCACAAGGTTGCGACCCCAGTAGCCGCAGCCAAGGACTGCGACACGCGGCTCAGAGCCGCTCACGATGACCGCCTCCCTCGCCACCAGCGTTCACAGCGTCAAACACCCGAACACCCGCCCCATCGAGCTCGTCGAGCGGCCAGCCCTCATCAGCGACGAGCACGACCGCGGCGTCGAAGCCGGCGGTGACGACATCACCGAGCGGGAAGGACTTGCGTTGCCTGTCGTGGAACGTGAGCGTTGGGACCAGTCGATCCGTGTACTCCACCTTCGCACCGGCGTCCTCGAGCAGCTCCATGACGCGAATCGCTCGTGAGTTCCGCATGTCGCTTACACCGCGCTTGAACGCCGCACCAAAGCAGAGCACGCGAGCGCCGTCAAGCGTGCGCCCATCGCGGTTGAGCATCGCTTGGACCCGACTCACCACGTAGCGGGCCATCCCGGCGTTCACATCGGCGGCAACCTCGATGAACTTCGTCGGGAAGTCGAACTCACGTGCCTTCCACGCCAGGTAGTGCGGATCGACGGGAATGCAGTGACCACCAGGACCGATGCCAGGGTAGAACGCCTGGAACCCGAACGGCTTGGTCGCGGCCGCGTCGATGACTTCCCACGTGTTGATGCCCATCTCGTGAGCGAGCATCGCCAGCTCGTTGACCAGCGCGATGTTCACCGCCCGATAGGTGTTCTCGAGGAGCTTGGCCATCTCCGCCGCAGCCGGGCTTCCCACCGGATGCACGAGACCCGGTCCTTCCATCACGGCTTCGAGGAGAGAGCGTGCGCGCGCCGTGCACTCGGGCGTGAGACCACCCACCACCTTGGGCGTGTTGTGCACGGTCCACGCAGTGTTCCCTGGGTCGACGCGCTCGGGCGAGAACGCAAGATGGAAGTCGACGCCGGCTTGCAGTCCGGCGCGTTCGAGCATCGGCTGCACGATCTCCGTGGTCGTGCCCGGGTACGTGGTCGACTGGAGGATGATGAGCATCCCCGGTCGAAGGATGCTTGCGACTGTGCTCGTGGCCGCCCGCACGAAGGAGAGGTCGGGTGCATGGTCGTAGGGCGTAGGAACGCAGATGAAGATCACATCGGCGTCTGCAAGCGTGTCGGCGGACACGGTCGCCTCGAATCGCCCGGCGTCGACCATTGCCGACACGCGCTCCGATGCGATGTCGTCGATGTGACTCGAGCCCTGGTTCAGCGCGACCGCGCGCTCGGCGTCGACATCGAAGCCAATGCTCCGGAAGCCCGACTCGGCGAACGAGATCACCAGAGGTAGGCCCACGTACCCCAAGCCGACGACGCCAACGATCACGTCGCGCGCCTCGACACGATCGGCGAATGCCGCGTCAAGCATGCGTCTTCTCCCACCATTCGATGGTGCGCGCCAGACCGTCCTCGAGCTCCACCGTGGGCACCCAGTCGAGCAGCTCGCGCGCGCGGGTCACGTCAGGGACGCGCCGGCGGGTGTCCTCAAAACCCGGCCCGTAGTACGTCTCGTACGCGGTCGGGTTGATGACCGAGCTCGACCCCACCGCGGCCTTGATCATCTCGGCGAGCTCGAGGATCGTCGTCTCGCGGGTGGCGCCGAGGTTGAAGATCTGGCCCTCAGCCTCGGGCGTGAAGCCAGCGAGCACGGTCCCGCGGACCGTGTCGTCGATGTAGGTGAAGCAGCGACTCTGTCGACCGTCGCCGTGCACGGTGATCGGCTCACCGGCAAGCGCCTGACGGAGGAAGTTGGCCACGACCGATCCGTATCCCCGCTCGTCGAGCCGTGGACCGTAGGAGTTGAAGTAGCGCACGATCGCCACCGGCAGCCGGTTGGCGGCGTACGCAAACGCGAGGTGCTCGTCGATGGCCTTGGCGGTCGAGTACGACCACCGATGCACAGTGGTGGGCCCGAGCACGCGATCGTCGTCCTCTTGCATCGGGACCTTGGCTGTCTTGCCGTAGACCTCCGACGTCGACGCGACCACCACCTTGCGCCAGAACCTGAAGCACGCGTTGAGCACGTTCTCAGTCCCCCGAGTGTTCGTGAGCAACGAGGCAAGAGGGTCGTCGACGATGTGGCGCACGCCGACGGCGGCGGCGAGGTGGAAGACGAGCTGGGCCCATTCGACCTCGCGCTCGACCAGCTCGGCGTCGAGGATCGAGCCGTTGACGAGCAGCACCTCGTCGAGACGATGCGCCAGGTTTGCGGCCTTGCCGGTCGAGAGGTTGTCGAGGACGTGGACCTCGTGCCCGGCTTCGCAGAGTGCGTCGACGAGGTGCGATCCGATATAACCGGCTCCGCCGGTCACCAGCACGCGCACCGTTTCCATGCTAGCGGACCCCATACTTCGCGCCCGCACCCGTAGGCTCCCTCCGATGTGTGAACGGGCGCGCGGTGGATCGTGAGCACGATCCGCGTCCTTCGCGTCATCGCGCGGATGAACGTCGGTGGGCCCGCGCTCCAGGTGACGGGGCTGCACGACGGGCTCGATGCACAGCGCTTCGAGCAGCGACTGCTGGCGGGTGACGTCGACGAAGGCGAAGCCGACTACGTCGAGCTCCGAGCTCCGCATCTCCAGATCGAGAAGGTTCCCGGGCTCGGGCGATCACCGAGCCCCATCGGCGACCTGCGCGCACTCCTTCGCATTCGGCGCATCATCAAGACGTTCAAGCCGCACATCGTGCACACCCACACGGCGAAGGCCGGGGTGCTCGGGCGCGCGGCGGCGTTCGGCAAGGTTCCGGTGCGAGTGCACACGTTCCACGGTCATTTGCTGCACGGCTACTTCTCGCCGTTCATGACGAAGCGGGTGATCGGCGTCGAGCGCGCTTTCGCGAAGCGCACCACCAAGCTGGTCGCTGTCGGCGCGCGGGTGCGCGACGACCTGCTCGCGGCCGGCATCGGTCGACCCGACCAGTACGTCGTGGTCCCGCCGGGCATCCAACTGCTGGACCCTCCCTCGCGTGCGGCCGCTCGGGCACAGCTCGCCATCCCGGCCGACGCGTTGGCGGTCGCCTTCGTGGCGCGCCTCACGCATGTGAAACGGCCGGACCGCTTCGCCGACGTCGTGCACCAGGTGGTGCGCGAGCGCAGCGACGTCGTGTTCGCCGTCGCCGGTGAGGGGGATCTGCTCGACGAGCTCCGAGAGCAGCTCGCGGACGTTGAGGACCAGGTGCGGTTCCTTGGCTGGCGGTCAGACGTCGAGACGATCTACGCCGCGTGCGATGCCGTGGTGCTCACTTCGGACAACGAAGGGATGCCGGTGTCGCTCATCGAGGCGGCATCGGTGGGCTGTCCGGCGGTCACCACCGACGTGGGCTCGGCGCGCGAGGTCGTGCTCGACGGTCAGACTGGCTTCGTGGTCGACGTCGATGCTGATGCGCTTGCCGCTACGACGCTGCGCCTGCTCGCGGATGACGAGCTGCGGCAGCGCTTCGCGGTGGCGGCGCGCGAGCACGCGGCCCAGCACTTCTCTCGCGACAGGCTGGTGAGCGACATCGCCGCGCTCTACGAAGAGCTCATGGCCGAGAGCGACGCATGAGAGCGGTTGTCACCGGCGGAGCAGGGTTCATCGGCTCGCACCTCGTCGACGCACTCCTCGATCGGGGTGACCACGTCACGGTGCTCGATGACCTGTCGAACGGACGCTTCGAGCAGGTGCCCGCCGGCGTGGTCTTCGTGCAGGGCGACGTGTCCGACGAGGATGTGGTGCGCTCGGTGGTGGAGGGCGCGGATGTGGTGTTCCACGAAGCCGCGCTCGGATCGGTGCGCCGCTCCGTCGACGCACCGCTCGCCACAGATCGCGTCAACATCCACGGCACGCTCAACGTGCTCGAGGCGTCGCGACGAGCCGGTGTGCGGCGGGTGATGACCGCCTCGTCGAGCAGCGTGTACGGCGGTGTCGCGCCACTCCCGAGCAACGAGGAGCACCCGACGACGCCGAAGTCGCCCTACGCAGTCACGAAGGTGACGGTCGAGCAGTACTGCCGCGTGTACGCGCAGCTGCTCGGGTTGGAGACCGTGTGCCTGCGCTACTTCAACGTGTACGGGCCTCGCCAGCGCTCCGACTCGGCGTACGCGGCGGTGGTGCCGCTGTTCGTGCAGGCGCTGCTCGACGGCCGGCGGCCCGTGATCGAGGGCGACGGCCTCCAGAGCCGTGACTTCACGTACATCGACGACGTCGTGCGCGCGAACCTTCTCGCCGGATCCGCGCCGGCAGACAGGTGCTCAGGCCACGTGTTCAACGTCGGTGGTGGCGGTCGTCACTCCGTCGTCGAGCTCCTCGAGGCGCTCGCGCGCATCCTCGGCCTCACCGCATCACCTGTGCACGTGGATCCACGACCGGGCGACGTGCGGGACAGCGAAGCGGACTTGACCGCCGTCGGTGCCGCGATCGGGTACTCCCCCGAGGTCGACTTCGAGGAAGGACTTCGGCGCGTCTGTGCCGCGGCTCAGACGACCGTCGGTGGACGAAAGACCACGTAGATCGCCGAGAAGTAGAGCACCACGGTGAGCACCGTCAGACTGCGTTCGGCGAACCGAGTGCGCGCGGCACACGCGAGCACGATGGCCAGCGCGGGGAGTGCCGCCAACGCGTAGCGCCACACCGGCTGGTCGAACGAGCCGCCGTCGACCTGGTTGCGGATGACCGTGAGCGTGGGGCTCACGAGCAACGTGCCAAGCGTCGCGAACCCGAGCACGCCAATCTTGTTCGCGAGCCTGTCGCGCAACGCGACGGCGAGCATTGCTCCGATCGCCACGTACTCCGCGCCACGCGAGAAGAGCACGTAGAGCGGGTGCGTGCGCTCGATCGGTGGGGCGACGTCCTGGAATGGCGGGAACATCATGAACACTGTGTTGGGACCGAACAGGTGCCAGAACCCGATGTCGCGGTTGCCGTACGAGCGCGCGATCGGGTTGTTCGAGATGTCGGCGAGGCCCCGCACAGGAAAGAGGTCCGTCTGGATCCAGACGTACATCCGATCCCACCCGCGGTTTGCGAGGTAGAGCGCCACGACGAGCAGCGCGGAGATCCTTGCGTACTCCGGCCAGCTCCGGAGATCATCGTCATCGGCTTGCTTGAGATATCCCGCGAGCGCTCGGACCGCGAAGTAAGCGAGCACGAGGAGGATGCCGATCCCGTTCTTGTCGTTGAACGCAGCCGCCACGATCGCCACGAGCCCGAACAGCCACCACGGCGACCCTCGTCGTTCCCAAGACAGCGCCGCGAGGAGCACCGCCCCGCCGGCGAGCAATGCGGTCGCGTCGGGTGTGACGATCGTGTTCGCGTGCAGCAGGGCAGGCGTCGCAATGATGAACACCGACGCCAACAGGAGCAACCGGCGCCGTACACCAAGGATCTCACCGGCTCGAATGAGGCAGTACAGGCCACCTATCGCCCAGACCGAACCGAGCAGGCGCGCCCAGGTGACGAGGCTGTCGTTGGGTGGCAGATCGATCGGGGTCGATCGCAAGACGCGCGCGATCGGGCCCGTGACGAAGAAGTAGAAGGGCTCGTTGCCCGTGATGTTGACGCCGTGCCAGTAGCCGTACTTCGAAGGGTTCAGGCGACCCTTCGTGCACTTCGGAAGGTCGGGAAATCCTTCGAAGCCGCGCGTGCACTTCTCGCGCACGGTCTCCTGAAGGATCGGTGCACCACCCCGGTCGATCGCGAAGTCCGCGCCGTTCAGCAAATGATCGATCCAGTACTGCTCGTCGATCTTCGACACGCGGTCGACGCGCAATGCAGTGGTGACGTTCAATGCCAACAGCAGGCCGACGAGCAGCAACATCAGCCGGCCGCGCGGGAACCGTCGATCGAACGACGCGAGGCGGACCTTCCACACGCTCTCGCTCCCCGCCGCGGGCGTCACCTCGGGCGCGTCAGCAGTTTTCGCGTCGCGAGCGGGCACGGCCGAGGACTCTAGTGGCGCGACCCCTCCGCTACGGAGCAAGCAACGCCCGAGGGAGCACCTCGGTGCCGAACGCAGTGAGGATCGCGAGGTACAAGAGCCCGGTGGTCGCCATGACCGCCGAGTAGTACGGCTCGAGCAGCGCGCGTCGAGCGATGAGGGCGAGCGCAACCGTCGTGAGCGCGCTCACGACCCATGTCCAACCGAGCAGGCCGTCGTAGCCGTCGTCGATGCTCCGGTCGAGCACATCGACCATGCCCGTCGGCACCAACCAGAGCACGACCTCCAGCGGCCACACGATCGCAACGAACCCGACGAGCTCCTTGATCGGCTCACGGCCGAGACCCGGCTGCACCAAGTACCAGTGCCCGAGGAGCATCGCGTCGGTCACCACGCCGAGGAAGACGGCCCCGACGATGAGC
>VGBR01000021.1 GCA_016870355.1 Actinomycetota bacterium
GGGCCGACAGTGGTACGACCACGGGAAGCTCGCGTCCAAGCGCAACACGTTCGACGACTTCGTCGCCTGCGCGAAGCACCTCGTCGACATCGGGATCACTACGCCGGACAGACTCGTCGCTCGAGGGGGAAGCGCGGGCGGCCTGCTCATGGGCGCGGTCATCAACCTGAGGCCCGACCTCTTCCGCGCCATCGTTGCCGAGGTGCCGTTCGTCGACACGCTCACGACGATGCTCGACGCATCGCTGCCGCTCACGATCACCGAGTGGGAGGAATGGGGCAACCCCGCAGCCGAGCACGACACCTACGACTACCTCGAGTCGTACTCGCCGTACGACAACGTGCGCGCCGTCCCCTACCCGGCCATCCTCGCGACCGCTGGTCTCAACGATCCGCGCGTGCAGTACTGGGAGCCGGCGAAGTGGGTTGCAAAGCTGCGGGTCACGACGACGGGCGACGCACCGATCTACCTGAAGACCGAGATGGGCGCCGGTCACCACGGCCCATCCGGCCGCTACGAGACCTGGCGCGACGAGGCCTTCATCCTCGCCTTCATCCTCGACCAGCTTGGGGTCAGCTGAACGGGATGACGGCGGCGAGCTGACGGCTCTGCGCGAGGAGGGTGCCGTCGGCGGACCACACCTCGCCGCTCTGCTCCAGGAACCCTTCGTTGGCGGCATCGGTGCGGAAGACGGCGAAGACGTAGTCGTCGGGGGCCATCTCGACGGGTGGCACCTGCGACCGGAAGTGAATCGTGAGATCGACGGTCGGCACGATGATCGGCTCACGGATCCGGCTGAACACCGGCGGCACCCACGCGTCGGTGATCGCCGCGACCACGCACGCGTCCGCCGGTTGCGGATCCTCGAGGCGGATCCATCCGCCGGCGATCGCCTCGCTCGAAGGCGGGCTCTGCGACCACGGCGGGTCACCAAGGGCCCAGCGCATATCCCATCTGCGCGCGATCTCGGGCGCCTCCGCGGGGATCTCAGCAGCAGGGATGTCGCGCGCCGACACGACCTCAGCCATGGCCACATCGCAGAACTCAGGACCAGGCCGCGGGGCGGCGAACGCGGCAACCGCCAGTGCAACCAAACGGTCGCCTTGGTGAAGGCGAGCCGAGCACGACGTGACCGATCGTCCGGTTCGCTCGATCGACGTCGTGACGCGAACAGGCCCGACGTCGGCCGGCGATACGTAGTGCACGGTGAACGACCGCGGCGCGCGCCCCGCGTCATCGACACGTGCGGTGAGGGCGCGCAGGATGATCGCCGCGACGTACCCACCGTTCGGGCCGCGGTGCACGAGCCACCCCGGGTCGACCACCGCGTCGAACTCGTCATCGTCGACGCGGGTGACCGCCGTGTCTCGCTCGAACTTCGTCGCCATCGGCAGGACGGTACCGCCCCTACGCTGGTCGCCCGTGTCCCCTGTCGAGTCACTGACCCTGTCGTCCACGGACGGCGTCGAGCTCGAAGCCGAGCTGGCGCATCCAACCGGAGACCCGACCGTCGGCGTCGTGCTCTGTCATCCGCACCCGCAGTACGGCGGCACGATGCGATCGATCGTCACCGGAGCACTGTTCGAGGCGTTGCCCTCAGTTGGCGCGCTCACGCTGCGCTTCAACTTCCGAGGCGTCGAGCGCAGCACCGGGAGTCACGACGGCGGTCCGGGTGAGCGAGATGACGCGCGCACCGCACTGCGCGTGCTCACCGATGCATTGCGCTCAAGCATACCGGTGTTCATCGCGGGGTGGTCGTTCGGTGCCGATGTGGCCCTGTCGATCGTGGACCCCGCGATCCACGCGTGGGTAGCGATCGCGCCGCCGCTGCGCCTTGTTGCCGACCTCGACGCCATCGGGAACGATCCGCGACCCAAGCTGCTCGTGCTGGGTGAGCACGACGACATCTGCCCGTCGGAGCAGGCTCGCATAGTCACCGCAGGCTGGACCGCGACCACCAGCGAAGTGATCGCTGGTGCGAGCCACTTCTTCGTCGGTCGCACCGACCGTGTCGTCAACGCCGTGACCGCATTCGTGGCGCGACCACGTACCTGATGTCATCCATCTCGACCGCGCGTGCGAGAAACCCCGCGCGATCGGGCATCATCAACGGGTGAGCGCCCAGCACCGAAGCAGCTTCGGGTACAAGCCTGCACTCGACGGCCTGCGGACGGTCGCCGTCGGGTCGGTGATCGCCTACCACTTCGGCGCGGCGTGGGCACCGGGCGGCTTCCTCGGCGTCGACACGTTCTTCGTCCTCTCGGGCTACCTCATCACCTCACTGCTCCTGAGCGAGTGGGATCGGCACGGCACGGTGCGCTTCGGCGCCTTCTGGGCCCGACGGGCGCGCCGGCTCTTCCCGGCACTCCTCGTCGCGCTCACGGCCGTCTTCATCTGGGCCTGGCTCGCGGTATCGCCCGACCGACTCGACGCCATCCGCAACGACGGGCTGTGGACGCTCTTCTACGGTGCGAACTGGCACTTCATCAGCTCCGGCCAGTCGTACTTCGAGGCGTTCAGCGAGGCGTCGCCACTGCGCCACGCGTGGTCGCTGGCGATCGAAGAGCAGTTCTACCTGTTCTGGCCGCTGCTCACCTTCGCGTGCTTGCGCGTCGGCCGCAGCCGTCCGCGCGTCCTCACCGGCCTGTGTCTGGTCGGGATCGTGGTGTCGACGTTCCTGCTCTCGCAGTACGACGCCGCCGATCCGTCGCGCGCCTACTACGGCACCGACTCGCGCGCGAGTCAGCTGCTCGTGGGCGCGCTGCTCGCGATCGTGCTGCTCCGCTGGGCACCGAAGACGCCCGCCACGCGAGGGGCCGTGCAGATCGCGGGCTACGCGGGCGCCGCCTTCTCGATCTGGGCATTCGCGACCGCCAGCGATCACGACTCCTGGCTCTACAACGGCGGCTTCCTCGGTTTTGCGCTTGCCACCGCGGCGATCATCGCCGCGATCATCCAACCATCGAGTGCGGGTTCGCCGCTCACTCGGTTGCTCTCGTTGCCACCGGTGCGATGGGTCGGTCAGGTCTCGTACGGCCTGTACCTGTGGCACTGGCCCGTCGTGATCGCGATCTCCGAGGGCCGCACGCGCATCACGGGGATCGAGCTCGCGCTGCTGCGCCTCGCGGCGACGTTCTTCTTCACGACGCTCTCGTACTACCTCATCGAGCAACCGATCCGGCGCGGCGCGCTCAAAGGCTGGACCGGTCGCCTCGCCGGGCCCGTTGCCGCCGCGTTCGTCGCGCTCTTGATCATCCTCACCACTTCGGGCGCGCGGCCGCCGCAGGAAGACTTCTTCCGCGCGGACCCGGGTGAGGTCCTGCGCACGGAACCGCCCTCGACCGTTCCGGGCGTGACGACCACGACCCCAGCCGACCCGTCGAACCCACTCCCCACTCGGATGCTGCTGATCGGTGACTCGATCGCGAACTCGATCGCCGATGCGCTGTCGGCCGAGGCAGCCACGCGCGGCATCCAGCTCTACGGCGCGGCGCGACCAGGTTGTGGGATGACGACCGCAGTGCCACTGCCACGCACGTCCGACGTTCCGACGGAAGCAGCGGTCAACTGCTCGCGGCAGACCGCCCAGTACCAGTCGGAGAACATCGCGCTGTACCAGCCGCAAGTGGTCCTGTGGCTCAGCAGCTGGGAACCCGCGAACCACATCTACGACGGTGTGAAGCTCGACTTCCACACGCCCGAGGGTGATGCCGCGTTGCTTGCCGACTTCGACCAGTCGCGGCAACGCCTCACTGCAGGCGGCGCCACTCTGGTCATGCTGACGATGGCTGAGCCTGCGGAGTTCTCCGACCTCGGCCCGGCCGATCCGGAGCTCATCCGCTTGTTCGGACAGCTCAACCAGCTGTTCCGGGAGTTCGCGCGCCAGCATCCCGACACCGTGAAGGTCGTCGACCTGGCGCGCATCGTGTGTCCGAACGGCGAACCCTGCCCGGAGGTGCGCGACGGTGTGCGGCTACGCCCGAAGGATGGCTCGCACTTCCTCGACGGTGGCCCGGAATGGCTCGCGCCTCGACTCCTGGACGCGATCCTCCGTCAGTTCGAGGACCCGTCGAGCGTGAAGCTCAGCTGACGATCAGGTGACGCGGAGCTGCGCGAGGCCCGTGCGATCGAGGAACGTGGCGCGGCGCTCCACGCTCGAACGCCACTGCACGAGGTCCTGCTCGTAGCGAGCCCGATCGCCGTCCTCGTAGGCGTGTTCGAGCTCGTCGAAGGCGGCATCCTCCGCGTCGAGCAGCTCGCGGTACCGCCGGAAGAATCCCTCGTCGAGGTGGCTGTCCTCGGACATATAGGTCCCCCTTAGTGGCCGACGCGCGGACCGTACCCGACCTCGGGGGCACACGCGCGGTGGCCCCCGAGGGCGGCGCAAGAGGGCTGGTCAGACGACTGCGGCGAAGGCCTCTGCCAGGGTGAACCGTCCCTCGTAGAGGGCCCGGCCGACGATGGCCCCGGCCAGCCGCCGGCCCGAGCTCTCGAGCTCCGAGAGGGCGACGACGTCGTTGAGTCCGCCGATCCCTCCGCTGGCGATGACGGGCACCGCGGTCGCGTCGAGCACGGCCCGCAGCTGGTCGAGGGACGGGCCCTCCATCGTGCCGTCGACGCCGATCTCGGTGACGACCAGCGCGCTGACCCCCGACGCCGCGAACCGTCCCACCACCTCGACCAGGTCGAGTCCGGATCCCTCGGTCCAGCCCCGGACAGCAACCTCGTGTCCGCGCGCGTCGAGTCCGACGGCGACGTGGCCACCGTGCATCACGCACAGGTCGTCGACGAGGCCGGGGTCTTCGACTGCCGCGGTCCCGACGACGACGCGCGCCGCGCCCGACAGCAGGAGCGCGCCGGCTGCCGCGGCGGTCCGCACCCCGCCGCCCGCCTGGATCTGGCTAGGCACCGCGGCTGCGATCGCTTCGATCACCGCGAGGTTCGCGGGTTCGCCTGTGCGTGCCGCGTCGAGGTCGACCACGTGGATCCACTCGGCGCCTGCGAGCGCGAACGCGCGCGCCACGCTCACCGGATCGTCGTCGTAGACGGTCTCGGCGTCGAAGTCGCCACGCAAGAGGCGGACGGCCCGACCGGCCCGGACGTCGATGGCGGGATAGACGGTGAAGCTCACCTCAGACGTACGGCTACAGGGTGCCCTTGGTGCTGGGCACTCCGGCACCGTCAATCCTCACCGCGTCACGCAACGACTGCGCGACGCCCTTGAACGACGCCTCGATGATGTGGTGGCCGTTCTTGCCCGACACCGAGCGAATGTGCAACGTCGCCTGTGCCGCGACAGCGAACGCTCGCCAGAACTCCTCGCACAACTGCGGGTCGAACGTCCCGATCCACTCGGAAACGGGATCAACCTCGTAGACGATGAACGGCCGGCCTGACAGGTCGAGCGCGATCTGCACGAGCGCTTCGTCGAGCGGCACGAGCGCCGAACCGAACCGCCGCACGCCGCTCTTGTCGCCGAGCGCCTCACCGAGCGCTTCGCCGAGTGCGATGCCGACGTCCTCGACAGTGTGGTGCAGATCGACCTCGAGGTCTCCCTTGGCCTCAATGGCCAGATCGAAGCCTGCGTGCTTGCCGAGCTGCTCGAGCATGTGGTCGAAGAACGCAATGCCGGTCGAGGCCGACGCCTGACCGGTGCCGTCGACCGCCAGCACGAGGTCGATGCTCGTCTCCTTGGTCGTGCGGTGCCGTTCGGCGCGGCGCGGCGCGGTCATGCCGCCACCTCGGTGAGCACCTCACGCAGTGCCGTGATCAGAGCGTCGTCCTCCTCGGGCGTTCCCACGGTGATCCGCAGACAGTTGTCGAGTCGCGGCCAGCGGGAGAAGTCGCGGACCAGGATCCCGCGTTCTACCAGGCGCTGCCAGAGCGCGTGCCCGTCGCCATCCACACGCACCAGGACGAAGTTGGCGCCCGACGGGTAGACCGTCAGGCCGGGAAGGCGCTCCAGCGCGGCCGCGAGGCGGCGCCGCTCAGAGATGAGCGTGTCGACGCGTGCCCGCATCTCGGAGTCGAAGCGCAGTGCCTCGCGGCCAGCCAGCTGGGTGGCGGACGCGAGGTGATACGGGAGCACGGTCTTCTCGAGCTCTTCGATGATGCTCGGTGGTCCGACGGCGAACCCAAGTCGCATCGCCGCGAGCGACCAGACCTTCGAGTACGTGCGGACCACGACGAGCGGCACGTCATCGGCAACGAGCTCGAGTGCCGATTCGTCGGCGAACTCCCCGTAGGCCTCGTCGACCACCAGCAGCCCCTGACCGTGATCGATCACCGCGGCGAGGAGTGCTTCGATGGTCGCGCGTGACTCGACCGTGCCGGTCGGGTTGTTCGGGCTGCACAGCAGCACGACGGCCGGTCGTTCGGCCGCAATGACCAGGCCCGCCTCCGTGGGCGAGACGGTGAAGTCGGCCGCGCGCTCCGCAGTCACCACCTCGGTCGCGGTGATGTGCGAGATGTGCGCGTGCAGTGCGTAGGTCGGCTCGAAGACGAGCGAACGGCGACCAGGACCGGCATAGGTGAGGAGAAGGGTCTGGAGCACTTCGTTCGAGCCGTTCGCCGCGAACACGCGCTCCGCCGGTTGCCCGAGCGCGGCCGCGATGCCGCGGCGAAGCTCGGTTGCGGCGCGATCCGGATAGCGGTTGAGCGGCACCTGGCGCAGCGCTTCCAACCACGCGTCGACGAACTCGCGTGGAGGCTCGTAGGGGCTTTCGTTGGTGTTCAGTCGCACCGACACATCGAGCTGCGGTGAGTGGTAGCCCTCGAGCGCACCACGGTCGGGACGCGGCGACGGCAGGCTCATGGCTGACCTTCTTTGTCTGGTCGACTCCGCTTCGCGCTCCCGGTCGCCCGACCAGCGCTTCGCTGCGTCTCGCTCGTCCGCAAGGTGACTGATCGCGCGTGCTCGTCGAGTCCTTCGACTGCGGCCAGCGCCTGAATGTGGCGCGCGACACGTCGAAGGGCCGGCTCGTCCATGGTGACGATGTGGACATGCTTGAGGAAGCTGTCGACGCGCAGCGCGCTCGCGAACCGGGCGGCGCGATCGGTGGGAAGCATGTGGTTTGTGCCGGCGACGTAGTCACCCACGACTGTGGGCGTCCACGGACCGCAGAAGACCGCACCCGCGTTGCGCACGAGCGGCACGAGATTTTCGACGTCGGCCGTGAGCAGCTCGAGGTGCTCGGGCGCGATCGCGTTCGCGACAGCCAAGGCCTGCTCGACGTCGTCGACCAGCACAGATCGCCCACCGGTGGCGAGCGTCGACTCGATGTCTTCCCGCCGTGGCGCCTCAGCGAGCAGCGCGTCGACGGCTGCGTCGACCGCGTCGGCAACACCTTCGTCCCAAGTGACGAGGACGACGTGGCCGCCTGGACCGTGCTCGGCCTGCGCCAGGAGATCGATCGCAACCAGATCGGCGCGAACGGTGGTATCAGCAACCGCAACGATCTCCGACGGCCCCGCGTAGTCGGTGGCGACGTCGGCCGCGACCGCTCGCTTGGCCAGCGCCACGTACTCGTTCCCTGGGCCATAGACGACGTCCGCCGCGCGGATGGACTCGGTGCCGTACGCCAACGCGGCGATTGCCTGTGCCCCACCGACTCGGTACACCTCGTCGACGCCGACAAGCTGCGCCGCCGCTAGCGTGGCCTCGGGGACAGAGCCGTCAACCGCCGGCGGCACGCACAACGCGACCTCAGGCACCCCGGCGACCCGCGCCGGAATGGTGGTCATCAGGACGGTCGACGGATAGCTGGCTCGACCGCCCGGCACGTAGCACCCAGCCCGATCGACTGGCACCATGACCTCACGGATGTGCACGCCGTCGCGCTCGTGCACGATCTCGGGCACGACTTGGGCTTCGTGATAGGCGGTGATCTCGGCTCTCGCGTACTCGAGCGCGTCGCGGAGCTCGGTCGGGATCGACTCGAGAGCCGTCTTCAGGTCAGCCGGCGGCACTCGGAGCTCGTCGACAGTGCAGTCGTCGAACCGAGCGGTGTAGTCACGCAACGCCGCGTCACCTTGTGCTCGGACCGTGCGCACGATCTCGCCGACCGCGGCCACCTTCTCGGTGTCGTCCGCCGCCGGACGGCGCGCGACAGCCGCGATCAGATCGCCGGTGAAGCCGCGGAGGTCGAGGCGCGCGAGCATGACAGCCGTTCCATCGTACTCAGCATCCCCCGAGCCACCTGCGAATAAGGATTGACCCATGAGTGACTCAGATCTCGCAGAGCTCTCCACGTTGCGCGCGCAGGTCGACGACGTGCTCGAGCGCGTGACCGCGATCGCGGAGCGCTACGACAACACTGCGAGCACTGCGATCGCGTCCGACGCCTTCGCGGCCGAGCGCGCCCTCACCACCGCTCGCCGCTCGCTCGACCGCGCGATCGCCCACTTCACACCTTGAAGGCGCTGGGGCAGACGTCGTTGAGAAGGCAGACGTCGCAGCGGGGGCGGCGGGCGTCGCAGACCTGTCGGCCGTGGTGGATCAAGCGGAGCGACAAGCCGCCGCGCGCCTCGGGCGGAACCATGCGATCGAGCTCGTGCTCGACCTTCACCGGATCGGTCTCGTTCGTGAGCTTCAACCGGCGTGACAGCCGACCGACATGCGTGTCGACCGGCAACCCCGGCAGATCGAACGCCACCGACCGGATGACGTTCCCGGTCTTGCGGCCCACGCCCGGCAACGTGACCAAATCGTCGAGGTCCTTCGGCACCTGGCCGTCGAAGCGCTCTTCGAGCGCGCGGGCCATGCCGATGAGGCTCTTGGTCTTCTGCCGGAAGAAGCCGGTCGGATGGATCAGGGTCTCGACGTCGTCCGGGTTGGCGGCGGCGAGTGCAGGCGGTGACGGGTAGCGAGCGAACACCTCGGGCGTGACCTTGTTCACCATCTCGTCAGTGCACTGCGCTGAGAGGATCGTCGCGATCAAGAGCTGGAACGGGTTGTCGTGTACGAGCGCGCACAACTCACACGCCGAACCCGGATACTCGTGCGTGAGGCGCTCGACGACGGTGTCGGCGCGCGCTTGCGCGCCCCTCGGTCGGGCCACGGTCGCACGATAGGCCGGTAGCCTCGTGTGATGGTCGACGTGCGGGTACATCGCCCTGTCGCGCCCGAACACGTCGCCGTGCTGCGCACGCTCGCCGACGCGGCCGAGGCGAATGATGGACACCCGTCGTTCAGTGATGACGTGTGGCTCGACCTCGCGGCTCCCGGCTCGCACACGGCACTCGTGATCGCGCAGGCGGACGGAGCACCCGTCGGAGCCGTGCACGTTCGTCTGCGTCCCGACGGCGAGCACGCCGCTGCGGTGGTCGTTCACCCGGACCATCGGGAGTCGGGAGTTGCGACCAACCTGATCGAGGCCGCGGCGGACGCGGTGGCCGATGACCGCGGCGAACGGCTCGTGCTGTGGGCGTTCGGCGCCGACGACCGTGCTGACGGGTTCGCGACCGCAGCGGGCTTTGCGCGCACACGAGAGCTGTGGCAGATGCGGGTGCCGCTCCCGCTCTCCGAAGCGGCGAGCTGGCCTCCCGGCATCAACGTGCGCGCCTTCGAGCCCGGTCGGGACGAGGCCAAGTGGCTGCGAGTCAACGCCCGCGCCTTCGCGCGCGATCCGGATCAAGGCACCTGGACCGACGACGACCTCCGTCGCCGGGAAGCCGAGCCGTGGTTCGAGCCGGCTGGCTTCCTCCTCGCCGACGCGCCCGATGGGCTCGCCGGCTTCTGCTGGACGAAGGTCCATCCCGCCGCGCCACCCAACGAGCCGCAGGCGCTCGGCGAGATCTACGTGATCGGCGTTGACCCCGATCACCAAGGCACCGGGCTCGGTCGCGCGCTCGTGGTCGCGGGTCTCGACTCGTTGCACCAGCGAGGAACACCGGTCGGCATGCTCTTCGTCGACGCGTCGAACGAACCCGCCGTCGGCCTGTATGAATCGCTCGGGTTCACCGTGGCGCGAGCTGATCGCGCGTATGCCCGGGATGTGTCGTGAGCACGCGATACGGCGTCACGCAGGAACACCTCGGCGAGCTCCTCCAGACGCTCAATGAGCCTGCCTATCGCGGTGAGCAGATCCGGGACGCGCTGTACCGGCAGCGGGTGCCGCTCGAGGACGCAACGAACCTCCCCAAGGCGCTGCGCACCCGCCTCGTCGATGAGCTCCCACTCGCGTTCTCGACGGCAACGGCCACCACCTCGGACGATGGCCAGACGACACGTTGGCTCTACGAGTCGCGGCGGGACGGCGCCCAGGTCGAGACGGTGCTCATGCGCTCACCGTCGCGAGCATCGGTCTGCGTGTCGTCGCAAGCCGGGTGCGCCATGGCGTGCACGTTCTGCGCGACAGGCCAGGCCGGATTCGAGCGGCACCTCGACGCGGCCGAGATCGTCGAGCAGGTCGTGCGCGCCGGCCACGGCTGTCCGCAGCGTGTCACGCACGTCGTCTACATGGGGATGGGCGAGCCACTCGCGAACTACGACGAGACGTGGGCATCCGTCGAGCGGCTCCACACCGACCTCGGGATCTCGGCCCGTCACCTGACGATCAGCACGGTCGGTGTCGTCCCGGGGATGCGGCGGCTCGCGAAGGAAGCGCTACCCGTCACGTTGGCGGTGTCGCTCCATGCGCCCGACGACGACCTGCGCAGTCAGCTCGTGCCGCTCAATGCGCGCTACCCCATCACTGAGGTGCTCGACGCCGCGACCGAGGTCGCCGGTGCCCACGGTCGTCGGGTCTCGTTCGAGTACGCGTGCATCGCCGGCGTGAACGACGCGCCGGAGCAGATCGACGCGTTGGCCCGGTTGCTCCGAGCCTGGCCCGGGGTGGGCGGCGCGCATGTCAACCTCATTCCGTTGAACCCCACCGCAGAGTTCCCCGGGCGCGCGACACCACGGGCACACCTGCGCGCGCTTGCCGATCGGCTGCGCGCGGCGGGCGTTGCGGCCACCATCCGACGCACCCGGGGTGTCGACATCGACGCCGCATGCGGCCAGCTCCGCGCTCGGCACCCGATCACAAAGGACCACCCAGCGTCGACCACAATGGTCCCGTGAACGAACGCCGCTGGCTGAACCAGTACCAGCCCCAGACGCTCGTGATGGGCACGATGCTCTGCTACCTGCAAGCCTTCTTCATCTTCTTGTTCGAGTTCGACGAGCGACCTGTGTTCTGGACTCTGCTCATCTGCGTCGGGCTCGTGGCTGGCGGGTACGGCATCGCGAACGAGAAGAAGTGGGGGTACATGGTCGCGGTAGGCGCCGCGCTGCTCCAGGTCGCAGTGATGCTCGTCGTGTTCGGGGCCGACGTCCTGGCGTTCCCGGTCATCATCGGGTTCATGTTCGACGTCGCGCTCGTCGCACTCCTGCTTCACCCACAGTCGCGCGACTACCAGAAGATCTGGTTCTCCTGACGGGGAGGGCAGGGCCCTCCCCGTCGGCCCCTCCCAGCGCGACCGATCCCGCCGCGAGGGTGTCGGGCGGCGGTCAAGCCGCCGCCCGGGCGCACCAACCGATGTCAACGGAAGTTCGGGATGACTTCCGTTGCGAACAACCGCAGGGTGTCGTGCTCCGGGTAGTCCGCGGTCCAGGGCACGAAGTACGTGCAACCCAAGTCGATGTAGCGCTGGAGCTTCTCGGCGACCTGCTCGGGCGTGCCCACGAAGTTGTTGTCGCGCCATGACTCGTATGGCTCGCCCCACTTGGAACCGGCCCGGCCCGCCTCGACATCGGCGAGCATGTCGGCCTCGGTAGGGCGGACACACACCTCCATGCACGTCGTCAGCTCGATCTCGTCAGGATCGCGGCCGACGTCCTTGCAATGCCCGTGCAGCACGTCGCGCTTGTGGGCGAACTGCTCAGGCGAGCCGCCGAAGTTCGCCTTGTCCCCCAGTCGAGCAACGACGCGGAGCGTGAGCTGCTCACCGCCGCCCCCGATCCAGATGGGCGGGTGCGGCTGCTGGAGAGGCTTCGGATCGCACTGCGCGCCGTCGAGCCGGTAGTAGCGACCTTCGTACTTCGCATCCGCTTCAGACCACATGATCTTCACGAGCTCGACCGCCTCGCGCAGCATGCCGATGCGCACCTTCGCCTCGGGGAACTCGTAGCCGTACGCGCGGTACTCACCGTCGTACCAACCGGCCCCGACACCCCAGTCGAGCCGCCCACCGCTGATCACGTCGATCGTCGACGTGATCTTCGCCGTAAGTGCGGGCGGACGGTACGACGTGCAGCTCACCATCTGGCCGAGCCGGATCTTCGACGTCGCGGCGGCGATGGCAGCCAAGACCGTCCAGCACTCGAAGACCGTTTCGTGCGCGGGCGCTGGCACGTTGTGGAAGTGGTCGTAGACCCAGATCGAGTCGTAGCCGAGCTCTTCAGCGAGCTGCGCCGTCTCGAGACACTTCGCCCACTTGTCACTCGGATCGGGGATGCCGACCAGCTCGGTCTTCCATCCCTGCGGCGCGAACGCTCCAAACTTGATCCCGGGCACAGAAACTCCCCTCATGAGGACTGCAGCAACCTATCGTCTCGGTGTGCCGACAGCGCCTGATCACGACGCTTGGCGCTCGTACGACTCCGTCGTCGACGCGTATGCCCGCGTCCGCGCCGATAGGAACGCGGCGCTTGCCCGGGACCTCGTCGCGCAGGTGGCACCGCCATTCACCGGCACGGTCCTCGACGTCGGAGCCGGAACCGGCGTCGCGGCCGACGTCGCGCTCACGGCAACGGGTTCCGAAGGTGTCGTCGTCGCGATCGACCCGTCGACCGCGATGCTGCGCGCCGAGCGCCAACCGTCGGTACTGCGCGCCGCGTCGGCCGCGCCTGGCCTCCCCTTCGCCGACGCGACGTTCGATCGCGTCGTTGCGAACCTCGTGATCGCGCACGTGCCCGAGTACGAGCCGGTGCTCGCCGACATGGCACGGGTGCTGCTCCCCAACGGACGCCTGGGCGTGACCGTGTGGGGCTCGCTGGGCGAGGGACCGCCAGTCGACGACACCCAGGACCGCGCCGCACACCAAGCTTGGAACACCGCAGCTGCGGAGTTCGCGTCGATCGACGACCTCGACGCGGTAGCGGCCGCGGGCACGCCGTGGGACGACTTCTTCGACGACCCTGCGAACCTTCGCCTTGCGCTGGAAGGCGCCGGGTTGCGGCACGTGGAGGTTGGGGGGCGCGCGTATCGCTACCGCCTGTCGCTCGACGACTGGCTGACGGGTCAAGACACCACCTACCGCAGCCGCTTCCTTCGCCAGCGGCTCGGCGACGATCGTTGGACCGAGTTCCGCGAGCGCGCTCGCGCTCTGCTCGCGGCCGCGGTGCCCGATCCCGTCGACTGCGTCGACGAGGCGCTGTTCGCGGTGGCAACGAAGCCTGCTGGCAGGCGCCGCGACCGTCCATAGACTCCCCGCCGTGACCGCCAGCCCCGCGCAGCTCGTCGAAGACCTCGAAGCGCGGCTGCGTCCGCTCGAGATCGATCTCGCCCGTGCGTGGTGGGACGCGAGCACCAACGCATCTGACGAGACCGCGGCCCGTCAAGCTGAAGCCGACCTCGCCCGGCGCGCCGCGCTCTCGGATCCCGATGCGTTCGCCGCGATTCGGGCCGCGCGTGAGGCCGTTGATCTCGATCCGATCCTTCGCCGCCAGCTCGATGTGCTGCACGACATGAGCGCGCCGCACCAGCTGCCCGAGAGCATGCGGCGGCAACTCGTCGAGCTCGAGACCTCCGTCGACGCGACCTTCAACACGTTCCGGGGCGAGCTCGACGGTGAGCGCGTCGACGACAACGCGATCCTGGAGATCCTGCGCACGAGTGACGATCCGGCGCTTCGCAAGCGCGCATGGGAGGCGTCGAAGCAGATCGGGACCGAGGTCGGTGACCGGGTGCGAGATCTGGCCATGCTCCGCAACGAGGCCTCCCGTCTGCTCGGCTACCGCGACCACTTCGCGTTGGCGCTGGCCACGGGTCAGATGGACGAGGACCGCCTCTTCGCCACGCTCGACGCCGTCGACCAGGTCACGGCGCAACCGTTCACCGTCTGGAAGGCCGAGCTCGACAACACGCTCGCGGCGCGCTTCGGCTGCACCGTCGACGAGCTGCGGCCCTGGCACGTCGACGATCCCTTCTTCCAGGAGCCACCCACGAGCGGCGCCATCGATCTCGATCCCTTCTTCGCAGGTCTTGATCTGGAAGCGCTCACGGTGCGCACGTTCGACGGGCTCGGCCTCGACATCTGCCCGGTGCTCGAGCGCAGCGACCTGTATGCGCGCGACGGGAAGAGCCAGCACGCGTTCTGCATCGACATCGACCGCGAAGGTGACGTGCGCGTTCTGTGCAACGTCGAGAAGAACGAGCGCTGGGCCGAAACCATGCTCCACGAGTTCGGTCACGCGATCTACGACCGCGAAGTGCGGGGCGACATCCCGTGGCTGGCCCGAGAGGCGTCGCACCCGCTTACGACCGAGGGCGTCGCGATGTTCTTCGGTCGGCTCGTGCGCGATCCCGCGTGGCTCCAACGCGTCGTCGGCCTCGACGACATCACGATGAACGAGCTCGCGCCGCGCCTCGCGCTTGCCCGCCGGGCGTCATTGCTCACCTTCGCTCGCTGGGTGCTCGTCGTGACCAACTTCGAGCGCCAGCTCTACGCCGACCCCGATGCCGACCTCGACGCGCTGTGGTGGGACCTGGTCGAGCGCTACCAGCGGGTGCGCCGGCCTGACGAGCTCCGCGGCTCGGAGTGGGCCGCCAAGATCCATCTCGCAGTCGTGCCCGTCTACTACCAGAACTACTTGTATGGAGAGCTGGTGGCGTCACAGCTCGACGCGACCATCCACGCGCGGACCGGCGGGGTCGTCGACCGCGAGGAGGCGGGACGCTTCCTTGCCGACGAGCTCTTCGCGCCCGGCGCGTCGCTGCGGTGGGATGAGCTCGTCAGCAGAGCGACTGGTGACCCGCTGACCCCCGAGCACCTCGCTCGCCAGCTGGCCTGAGCCACCAGCAAGGTACGTTCGGCCTGTGACCCGCACGTACAACCTCGCCGATCTGTGGGAAGGCGTGGTCGACGCCGTGCCCGATCACGAGTCAATGGTGTGCGGCGCCCGTCGGCTCACCTATGCGCACGCGGATGAGCGCATCAACCGCCTTGCGCACGTGCTCGCCGCCCACGGCGTCGGCGCCGGCGACCACATCGGCCTCTACCTCTACAACGGCACCGAGTACCTCGAAGCGATGCTGGCCGCGTTCAAGCTGCGCGCGGTGCCGGTGAACGTGAACTACCGCTACGTCGAGGGTGAGCTCCAGTACCTGCTCGACAACGCCGACGCCAAGGCTGTCGTGCTGCACCGGGAGCTCGCACCGCGGCTCGCCGCCATCCAGAGCGACCTCCCCGACCTCGCGCTCGCACTCTGGGTCGACGACGAATCGGGCGCAGACGTGAGCCTCGAGCACGCCATCGAGTACGAGGAGGCGCTCGCGGGCGCGTCACCCGACCGCGACTTCGAACCCCGCTCGGCCGACGACCTCTACATCCTCTACACGGGTGGCACCACCGGAATGCCGAAGGGCGTCATGTGGCGCCACGAGGACATCTTCTTCGCAGCGTTCGGCGGCGGCGGCGTCGGCAACCCCATCTCGTCACCCGACGAGATCCAAGAGCGCGCCCAAGCCGGCTTCACCCGCACTCTGCCCGCGTGCCCGTTCATGCACGGCACCGCGCACTGGCTCGCGTTCGGCGCGCTGTACATGGGCGGCACCGTGATCATCGACGACCACCGGCATCTGGATCCTCTACACGTGTGGGAGCTCGTCGCGAAGGAGAGCGTCAACTTCCTGGTGTTCGTGGGCGACGCCATGGGCCGTCCGCTCACCGAAGCGCTCGATCACATCTCCCCTGACATCGGTCTCACCTCCGGCACGATCGTGATCGTCTCGGGCGGCGCCATCCTCTCGCCGTCGGTGAAGCGCGAGCTCGCCACCAAGCTGCCGAACGCGATCGTGATCGACGGCATCGGCGCATCCGAGACCGGCAGCCAAGGCACGATGGTCGTCGAGAAAGACAGCGAGATCCCCTCACAGCCGCGGTTCGTCATGACCGAGGACAACACCGTCCTGCGCGACGACCTCTCGAAGTGCGACGTCGGCGAAGTTGGCAAGCTCGCCCGCCGCGGGAACATCCCGTTCGGCTACTACAAGGACGAGGAGAAGTCCGCGGCCACGTTCCCGGTGGTCGAGGGCGTCCGCTGGTCCGTACCCGGCGACCACGCCCGGATCGAGGATGACGGCACCATCACCGTGCTCGGGCGCGGCTCGGTGTCGATCAACACCGGCGGCGAGAAGGTGTACCCCGAAGAGGTCGAAGGCGTGCTGAAGGCACATCCCGACGTGTTCGACGCCGTGGTCGTCGGTGTGCCCGACGAGCGTTGGGGCGAGCGAGTCGTCGCAGTCGTGCAGCCCCGCGAGGGTGCACACGTCACCATCGACGACGTGAGCGCGCACGTCCACACCAAGCTCGCCGGCTACAAGGCACCGCGAGCCGTCGTGGAAGTCGACACCGTCGTGCGCTCGCCGTCAGGCAAACCCGACTACCGCTGGGCCAAGGAGACTGCAACGAAAGCGGCGAACGAGCGAAGCGAGTGAGCTCGCCAGGGAGCGACCGGCCGCGGGGCGGGTACCCCGTCCCGCAGGCAGCGACCGAGTGGTGATGAACCGACTGGCGTCGGAGACCAGCCCGTACCTTCGCCAGCACGCCGACAACCCGGTCGATTGGTTCGCCTGGGGTGAGGACGCGTTCGCCGCGGCTCGGGAGCGCGATCGCCCAATCCTGCTGTCGGTCGGCTACTCGTCGTGCCACTGGTGCCATGTGATGGCACACGAGTCGTTCGAGGACGACGAGGTCGCCGGCGAGATGAACCGCTTGTTCGTCAACGTGAAGGTCGACCGCGAGGAACGGCCCGACGTCGACGCCATCTACATGCAGGCGGTGCAGGCGATGACCGGTCGCGGCGGATGGCCGATGACTGTGTTCCTTGCACCCGACGGCCGTCCCTTCCACGGCGGCACGTACTACCCCAAGGACGACCGCCACGGGATGCCGGGCTTCGTGCGCGTCATGCACGCGATCGACGAGGCGTGGACCACTCGGCGCGACGAGCTGCTCGACGCGGCTGGAAAGCTCCACGATGCGATCGCGCGTACCACGACACTCGGCGGCGGTAGCGACAGCGACGGCGCGTCGCTCACGCCTGAGATCCTCGACCGCGCGTGGAAGAACATCAGCACGCAGTTCGATGCTCGGTTCGGTGGGTTCGGACGGGCGCCGAAGTTCCCGCAGGCGATGACGCTCGACGTGCTGGCACGCCGCATGGTCCGCGACCGGTCGCCGGAGCTCCGAGAGACGCTGACCGTCACGCTCGACGGCATGGCCGCCGGCGGCATGTACGACCACGTCGGCGGTGGATTCCACCGGTATTCGGTGGACGACTACTGGTTGGTGCCGCACTTCGAGAAGATGCTCTACGACCAGGCCTTGCTCGTCGGCGCCTACCTCCGCGGCTTCCTGGTGACGGGCGAGCCGCGCTACCGCCGGACCGTCGAGGAGACGATCGAGTACGTGCTCCGCGACCTCGCCGCGGCCGACGGGCGGGCGTGGTGCTCAGCCGAGGACGCCGACTCCGAGGGCATCGAAGGCAAGTTCTACTTGTGGTCGCTCGATGAAGTGCGGGCGTTGTGCGGCGACGACGCACCGGAGGTCATCCGCTTCTTCGGCGTGACCGACAAGGGCAACTTCGTCGATCCCCACACCGAGTACAGCGGGAACATCCTCCATGCCGTCGACCGCACCGAGGACCGGCCCGCCGAGGTGGAGCGGGTGATCCCGCGGCTGCGAGAGATTCGAGCCGAGCGCGTGCGGCCAGGGCTCGACGACAAGGTGCTGCTCGCGTGGAATGCGCTGTTCCTGCGGGCGCTCGTGGAGTCGGCTGCGGCGTTGGAGCGGGACGACTGGATGGACGCGGCGCGCACGAACGCGCGGTTCCTGTTTTCGGAGCTGCGGCGCGACGACGGTCGCCTGCTGCGCTCATGGCAGGACGGGCGGGCGAACCTGCTCGGCTACGCCGAGGACTACGCGGCGCTACTCGAGGCGCTGCTCACGCTGGCCGAGCTCGATGACGTCGCGTGGCTCGCCGAAGCGCGAGCTGTCGCGGACGAGATGGTCCGGCTGTTCCACGACGAAGAACGCGGCGGTTTCTTCACGACCGGTGCCGACGCCGAGACCCTCATCGTGCGGCCGAAGGACATGCAAGACAACGCGACGCCGTCGGAGAACTCGCTCGCGTGCAACGCGTTGCTCCGACTCGCCGCTCTCACCGGCGAGTTGCGCTACGAAGACCTGGCCGCATCCTGGCTGCGTGGCATGGCCAACCTCGTCGGCGAGCACCCGACCGCGTTCGCGTACCTGCTCGGCGCGATCGAACGCTTCGTGCTTCCGCCAGTGGAAGTCGCAGTCATCGGTGACTCCACGTCGCTCTGGCGAGAGGTCACGAGCCGACTGCTGCCGGCCACCGTCGTACTGCGCGCAAGTGAAGGAAGCGACGGATCACCGCTCCTCACAGACAAGACCCTCGTCGACGGGGAACCTGCCGCGTACGTGTGCGAGCACTACGCGTGTCAGAAGCCGGTGACGACCGCAGGAGAGCTCCGCGCCGGACTCGACGCGGCGGTGACTCGCGCCTAGCTACTTGCCCTTTGGACCGGCGAGGCCGTCGGCGAGCTGCTCGGCCATGGCCCAGCCGTAGGCGATGAGCGCTTCGCCCTTCGTGGGCTCGAGCACACCGACGAGGTCGACTGCGGCCTTGCCACCCAGCTTCACGTGGCGCGAGTCGAGCACCGGCTCGCTGAGCTTGGCCTTCTTCAGCTTGAAGGTGCGGTCGTCGTAGCGGGCATCACACCCGAATCGCCGCGCCAGCCGCCGACCCCAGGCCCGTTCCTCACCGTTGGGCGTGTACTTGGGACGGGGGCACACGTCGCTCAGCACGCCGAACAGCGAGTATGCGGAGGGAAATGCGATCCGACCTGCGACCAGCACGTCCTCGTCGGGGAACGAGATCGCTGCCCGGCGGTAGAGCTCGCCCACGAGGCTCTCGAGCGTGGCCCGAGCCGTCTGGCCCTTCTTGATCGCTCCGAGACCCCAGAGGATGCACGGGGTGCCACCGATGCGCTCAAGCGATCCGAAGAGGATGCCGGCGAGCTCGTCCTTGGTGGTCACGATCGCCACGAGGGGGAACTGCTCCACGTGCTGATCGAGCTGCTGCTCTGTGAGGGGAAGTCCGACGCTGCTGACGAACTGCCCGAGCTCGTCGAGCTCCGCCGGCTTGAGCGAGATGGAATCTCGGGACTCGACTGCCATGGGTCGACCATTCTTGCCGATCGGACCCGGGGGCGGCAAAGCGACCGCGCTATGGGAGGACGAGCCCCTTGATCGCCGGATCCGGCGGCGGATATTGCGGATCGAGACGACGCAGCGTCGTCACGAGGAGGGTGGCGACCACCACGTCGCGCACCCACTTGCGGTCCCCCGGCACGACGAACCAGGGCGCGTGCTCAGTTGACGTCTCGGTGATCACCTCTTCGTAGACCCGGGCGCACTCGTCCCACTGCTTGCGCACTTCGAGGTCGCGCTCGCGGAACTTCCAGTTCTTCGTCGGGTCGTCGATGCGCTCCTGGAACCGCTCACGCTGCTCGTCCTTCGAGATGTGGAGATACACCTTCACCAACGTCGTGCCTTCCTCGGTGAGCATGCGCTCGAAGTCCGAGATGTGCTGATAGCGCAGGCGGCAATGGGCATCGTCGGCCGCGCCGACGAACCGCGCCGCCACGACGTCCTCGTAGTGCGAACGGTTGAACACCCCGAGCTGGCCCCTGGGCGGACACTCGGCGTGGACCCGCCACAGGTAGTCGTGCGCCTTCTCCTGGTCGCTCGGCGCCTTGAAGCTCGCGACGCGGCAGCCCTGGGGGTTGATCCCGCTCAGGACCTTGCGAATCGTCCCGTCCTTGCCCGACGCATCGATCCCTTGAAGCACGAGCAGCACGCTGCGCTTGGCTTCGGCCCAGAGCTTGTCGTGCAACGAGATGATCTCGTCGCGCAGGCCGTCGAGGATGTCGTCGGCCTGCGCCTCGCTCTCGAAGCCGACCTTGTCCTCGGTGTCGCGCGTGTCGAGCGAGGCCTTCGCGCCGGGCTCGATTCGCACGGCGGTGACAATCGCGTCGGGGTCTCCGACCTTCGCGGCCACGTCAGTAGCGGAGCTCGGCGACCACGCCGTAGTGATCCGACGGCCACACGCCGTCCGCGGGCTTGTTCCCCGCAACTTCGCATGCAACCGGTTCGCCAGCGGCTTTCTCGTGCGGGTAGCCGACGAGCACGTAGTCGATGCGTGCTTGGCGCGGGTCGGCGTCGAGCTGCGTGAACGGGTTCTCGTGCATCCACGTGTAGCCCGGACCATCGCCCGCGGCAGCCCACGTGTCGAAGAAGATGAGCTTCGGCACCGCTGCCTTCGAGTGCCCGGTCATCATCCGGATCTCATCGGACGACGGCTCCGCGTTGAGATCACCACACAGGATCGGCGGGAACGTCCGTCGGTCTTTCGTCTCGTCGATGAACTCGCACACCGCGCGCAGCTGGTCCTGACGGACGTCGCTCTGGTCCATGCGCCAGTTCAGGTGTGTGCAGAACACCTCGATGGGGCCGCGCGGCCCGTCGATGTCGGCCCGCAGCACGACCCGCAGCTCGTTGAGATCCCTTGGCGCGGGCAAGGGACGGAACTCGGTAGCGGTGATGGGCCACCGCGACAGGATCCCGTTGCCGAGGCTCTCGGGCGCGAGCTCGAGGTCGAGGCCCGCGGCACCGAAGTGGTGCATCCCGAGCTCCTCGGCGAAGCCGGCGAGCTGACTCTCACCGTCGCGTGTCTCCCAGACCTCCTGGAAGCAGTAGATGTCGGCGTCGACGGCGCGCAACGTTTCGAGGATCGCGGATTGACGCGCCTCCCACGGCCCGAAGCGCCACCACAGGTTCCAGGTCATGACGCGCAACCGCGTGTCGATGCGCGGCGGCGGCTCCCATCCGGCGGTCACGGGGCGGACACTAATCTTCGACGCTTCGAGAGCTCGGAGGACGTGCACGCATGACGCTCGACGTGAACCTGCTGGACGGCCGGTTCTACGCCGACGACCCGTACCCGACCTACCGCCGGCTGCGCGATGAAGCGCCCGCGTACTGGGATCCGGTGAGCCGGGTCTGGGGCATCAGCCGCTACGACGACATCGTCGCGGTCGAGAAGGACCCACGGCGCTACACGTCGTCGCTGGGTTCGCGGCCGCGCATCGTTGGTGACGTGTCGTCGATCAACAACGACGACCCGCTCCACCAGAACAAGCGGCGGCTCGTGGCGCGACGGTTCACCCCGCGCTCGGTAAAGCAGCACGAGGATCACGTGCGCGGCGTCGTCACCGAGCTGCTCGACGCCTGGCTCGCGGACGGCGGCGGCGACGTGATCACCGCGCTCGCGGCACCACTCCCCGCTCGCATCATCTGCGAGATGCTCGGCTTCCCGTCGTCGCTGGCCGACAAGTGCCGGGAGTGGTCCGAGGTCACGATGCTCCAAGGCGGCCGCTACAACCTCGACGGGAGCGACCCCGAGGCGACGCCAGAGGTCATGAACGCCGTGCTCGAGTTCGCGACCGAGGCACTGGCAGTGCTCGCGGTCCGCCGCGACGAGCCAAAGGACGACTTGATCTCGGTGTGGGCGCATCAAGAGGTCGAGTTCCCCGACGGCTCGACGCGCCCGATGAACGACGACGAGATCATCCACGAGGCGCTGCTCCTGCTCGACGGCGGCGCCGAGACCACGCGCACCGTGATCGGCACGATGTGCCTCGAGCTGTCCCGACACCCCGACCAGCACGCCAAGCTCACCGCGGATCCGGAGATCTTGGGTGCCACCGGTGTCGAAGAGTTCATCCGCTGGGTGACGCCCATCCTCAACATGCGCCGCACCGCGACCGAGGACCACGAGCTCCTCGGCGAGAACGTGAAGTCGGGCGATGAGCTCGTCCTGATGTACGCATCGGCGAACCGCGACGAACGAGTCTTCGACAACCCCGACACCCTCGACGTGACCCGCGAGCACAACCATCACGTCGCGTTCGGCTTCGGCACGCACTTCTGCCTCGGCGCGTCACTCGCACGCCTCGAGATCCGGGTCATGTTCGAGGAGCTGGTGCGGCGGGTTCCGAAGTTGCGGCTCGTCGACGGTGCCGAACCGAAGAAGGTCCCCAGCGCGTTCGCGTGCGCCTACGACGCCATCCCCCTCGAGGTCGCCTGACCCTTCTCTGAGATCAGATGAACGGGCGGAACGGGCTGCCGCGGTTCATCATGAGGGCGGCGATGTCCATGGGCGCCTCGACCACTGCCTCGCCGCGCACGATCTCGGCGAGGTTGCGGCACACCCGCACTTCCCGCACCAGATCCGGACGCGTGCCGTGGAGCACGAGGATCTCGGCGATCAGGTTCGCCAACGCCGGCTCGTGGGGCCAGGGAAAAATTGAGCGCGCGGTCGTTGGCGTCTAGCGGCCCTAGTGGCTAGGTCTCGCCTCGACGCGAACGGCGGTCGGATGGCTCTCGTCCACTATGACGCCGCACGGCCGCGCTTGATGTTCGCGCCATGCCCGAACGCTTGCGGGTTGGCGTACTGGGTGTCCCGGTGCCCGCGCGTGTGTGCGTTGTCGTGCGGGCGGGTCTCTAGGGAAGGCGGTTGGTCCGTCGTGTCCATCGCTCGACATCTGACCACGCCCCACACGAACGCTGGTAGCATGCGCGCACGTTCGAAGGGGTTAAGGGATTGGGGGTCGTCTCGTGGGTGCTCGGCGGGCTTTCGGTGTGGCGGTGATCCTAACGGCGGGACCGGCGCTGTGGGGGTGGCCGGCGGGCGCGGCGCCGGTCTCCTTGTTCTCGTCGTCGACGCCGGGATTCCGGGCGAGTGCGGCAACGGTGCCGACCGGGATCTGTTTCGTGACGATCCGCGCGGCGGGTGGTGGCGGCGGCGCCGGTAGTGGCGGCGCCGGCGGGAGAGGGGCGGTGGTCGAGGCCCGGGTTGCGGTGTCGCCGGGTGCGAGCCTGCACGTCCTCGTCGCCGCCGCCGGCGGCGGCGGCTTGAGCGTCGG
>VGBR01000022.1 GCA_016870355.1 Actinomycetota bacterium
CGATCAGCTGGCGTTCGACGTAGTCGGCGTCGTGCTCCTCGAGAACCACGATCTCGGAACCGCGTACGCCGCCGAGCGCGTCCTGGAACGAGGTGGGTACGACGTCGCCGTCTGTGGTGGACCCGACCACCTCGCGCGCGGCCGGTGCAGCCTGCTCGCCACGGGTGCATGCGATCTGATCGAGGGGGCCGACGTCGTGTTCCACAGCTTGAACCTCGACCGGGTCGAGCACCGCCGCGTCCTCACTGCGATCCGGAGCCACTACCCGGATGTGCCGGTCGTCGTCGAAGCGCCGACCCCCTCGGCCGAGCGCCACCGCCAGCTGCTGCATGGCTGTGTGACCATCGCAGCGCCCGCGCGTGGCGCCGACGTGCTCGATGGTGTCCGCCGCGCGCTGTCGGGCGAGCCAGGGACGACGCCCTGACCGTCGGCATGATGCCAGCCTTCGACGCCCGAGGGAGCCGACGTCTCCGGCATCAGAAGGTCGTGGTGAGTCGGTCATACGTCGGATTCTGTGCGGACGAGATCATCCCGTCCAGAGCACGTCGACCTCGAGCGCCCGATACGTCTCGACCGCACGGCGGTCCCTCGTGGCGAGCTGAAGCCCGTGCGCTCGCGCGGCTGCGCCCACCAGTGCGTCGTACACCGAACCGCCAGCGATCCCGAGCGTGGCGAGCCCGCCGAATAGGCCCCTGGCGTCCTCATCAGACAGAAAGCGACTCTCGGGAAAGTTCCCTTCGAGCAGTCGCAACACCGTCGCCGATGTGCGCCGTGCTGGTGGTGCCAAGCGCGTCAACACCGAGAACGTCTCGAACGCAGCATGCCCGGCGAGCCCGAGCGAACGGTTGCCGACGGCATCGGTCGCCACGCGGTGGTGCTCATGATCCTCAACCACCAGGGCGATGGCGACGCTGGTATCGACGAGGAGCGGCGCGTCGGCGCCGCTACCAGTGGTCGGCATCGCGCAGTGCTCGAACGTCGTCGTCGGTGACGACCGCGCCGCTCTTCGGGATCACCAAGCGGCCGTCCCGCTCGGCGAGCTCCGATCCGGCGATGGCCTCGACCCTCAGGACGTTGCCGTCCGCCGTCACCTCGACCGTCCCAGGCCGCAGGCCCAGTCGCTCCCGCAATGGCTTGGGAATCACCAAGCGACCTGCCTTGTCAATGGTTGCACGCATGCCAACAGGATACCAGTCCGCGATTGAGGCGGAAGTGGTGGTGAGTCGGCCGGTACGCCGGATCTAGTCGGTTGCACTCTCCTGACCTGCGGCCACCTGCCGAAAGAGCAGCTGACCTGCGAGTTCATTGTTCAGCGTTGTGCAGCGTTGCTCACCAGTTCTCGTTGAGCTGAGGACTGATTGAGGACTGAACTGCACGCTTCAATCAGTAGCACAGGGTGGGACGCATGAAGCCCCACGGCGCGGGGGTCGCCTTGAGGCTCATGCGCGAAGCGGGTGTCGCTCGAATCAGAGGTTCAGTCGTGTCCGTTCTTCTTCGGCGCCTTGAGCTTGAGCGTGGGTGTGGGGAACTCGGCCTCGTCGCCGCCGGACGCCGTCTCGATCCACCGGACTTCTTCGCCTGATTCGTAGGTCTGCACGGCGGGGAACTCGAGTCGCTTCACGTCGGTGGGTAGCGGACCCATCGAGATGCTGAAGAGGTCGAACTCTCCAGGGTTGAGCGGGCCACCTTCCCATGTGATCGTGTCCACCACTTCGTCGATCTCATCGCCGTGCTCCCCGATCGGCTCGTCGAGTGTGCGGCGAGTGACCGTGATCGTCCATCCCGGCTTCGGTTGGACGCTGACGAACGCGATGGGATGATCTTCTGGGAACTTGACCTCGAGCTTCACGGTCCCCGAATCGGAACGCTCGTTGGGAACCGAGAAGCTGACGATGGCGAAGTCGCCTTGCTCGGCCTTGTCGGGGTTGATGGTCACGTGAGCGCCAGCGGGAACGATGCCGGTCACGATGACGACCAGCGCGCACACGATTCCGGCAACAACTCCGCGGGTGAGACGACGCATCTTGGGTCCTTTCGATCGGGTTCAGCCAGGTAGTCGTCGCAGCGGACCAAAAGGTTCCCGAACTCAGGGAGAAGATCGTGCGGGCATCGTCCTCCGGCGGCCGGGGGCGCCTCTCTGAACTTCGATGATGCCGACGATCATCAATCCCGCGCCGACCCCGAGTGCTGTGCTCACCGCCAAGCGGGTGATCCACGCGGGTCCGCTGGCAGGCACCTGTGAGTGTCCAAGCACCAGGACGTCGGCGAGACCGCCGGTGATCCCCACGGCGAGACCGGCGATGAGAAGGAAGGGTGCGGCGGCATCGAGGCCTTGCCTCAGCAGCATGACGATGGCCACCACGGCGAGTATCAGGCCGCCGACCGCGAGCAGGCTGGGTACGAACATCGTCGCCAGAGGCTCGGTGGTGTCGATCATCGTCGTGACGATGTGAACCGATTGTGCACCCAGGAGCGCGACGAGTGCGGTGCCAGCACCGACGCGCGCTGCACGCGACCGGGCGACCAACACGACGACACCGCCGGCCGCAAGCGCACCGAGCACCCACGGCCAGGGTGAGGGGCCAGGGATCCAAGTCACGTCACCGCGCACCCGGACTCGTTCACCATCGGCCTGCAGAACGATCGTGAACCGCTGCACGAGGTGACGATCGTCCGGAGCGCGCTGGACCGTCCGAGGGTCGGTGCCTCCCATCCAGTGCGCTCGGTGGTCGTGCCAGCGTGCGACCGGAGCATCGGAGATCCGACGCCATACCGGGTCCCGCTCGGGGTCGGCGAACTCCGGTATCGGGTCAGAGGCATCGCGGGTCTGATTGAGATACACCGCAGGGGATCGTCGGTTCTCGAAGGTGCCGCGTGGTCCAATCCGAAGGTACGGCTCGTCGTCGTATCCGATGACGAACACGTCACGCTCGGTGTCGTTGCGAAGCTCGAGGCGATCCCCGAGGTCGATGACCCGCAGCTCGACGCCGGAGAGATCTGGTTTCACGCTCAGGATCTCGGTTCGATAGTTGCTCGGCTCGACTCCGCCTTGGTGCGCGGCAGCAGGGCCCGCACCCGCGATCGTGATCGTCGCCGCCAACATGGCGATGCGGATGAGCCGCCACGCCTGGCGTTTCATCCGGTGGCTTCGTCGTCGATCGCGGCGATGAGGTCGGCTCGGGCGCGCGCCACACGGGATCGGATCGTGCCAACTTGTACACCGCAGATAGCCGCGGCGTCGGCGTACGAACATCCGAGGATTTGGGTCAGCACGAATGCTTCGCGTCGGTCTTGCGGCAACCCGGCGATCACGGCCTCGATCTCGACGCGGTCGGCGTCATCCATGACCTCGCCGTGAGCGAACGAACTCATCTGCAGACCCAGTCGCCGGCGCCGTTGAGCGCTCCGAACCGCGTCGGCGCTGGCACGCCGGGCGATCACCAGCAACCAGGTCCGCGCGGACGCGTCGCCCCGATACCGCGGCAGCGACCGCCACGCCCGGATGTAGGTGTCCTGGGTGACGTCGTCGGCATCGTCGGCCCCGACGAGCGCACTCACGAGTCGCCAAACCTCCGCTTGGGATGCTTGAACGAACGCCGCGAAGGCGGATCGATCGCCGTCCCGGGCGGCAAGGAGCGACCGCGTCAACTCGTCCATCGCGATCGAAGATAGTGGGGAACTTCTCCGCACCTAGGAGCGACTACAGGTCATGGACTGCACGCGCATTCAGGAATCGATCTCCGCTCGCCTCGACGGCGAAGCCACGGATCTCGACCTTGTCGCAATCGACACTCATCTCGCGACCTGTGTGAGCTGCCAGGGATACGAGCACCGTGCCCGTCGCTTGCACGCGTCGCTTCGAATCAATCCCGCGCCGGCTGTACCCGATCTCACCGCCGCGGTGATGCACGCGACGAGCACCGCGCCTCGGGTACGCACGTCGATTGACCCACTCCGGATCGTCCTCGCAGGCGTCGCGCTGGTCCAGATCGCGCTCGCCAGCCCTGCCCTGCTCTTCGGCGACGACGCTGGAGTTCCCATTCACACGGCACGGCATCTCGGGTCGTTCACCGTCGCGCTCGGTGTCGGCTTCTTGATCGCGGCTTGGCGCCCCGAACGCATCTCGGGACTGCTCCCCATCGCGGCGGCACTCGTGTGCTGCTTGTTGGTCACCTCCGCGGTGGACGTGGCCAACGGACGAGCCAGCTTGGCGGCCGAACTCGGTCACGGTCCAGAGGTGCTTGGACTCGTCGTCGCCTGGTTGCTCGCGCGGGTATCGCCCCGACCCCGACCGGTCCTGCTCGCGTGACTCGCCGTCCCCGTCGGATCGCCGCGGCGACACTTCTCGCCGCGTGTGCGCTCGGCGCGTTCGCGGCTCCCGCCGCTGCACACGCCGAGCTCGTGAGCAGCACCCCGACACCGGGCGAAATCCTCGACCGGTCGCCCGCCGCAATCGAGCTTCGCTACACCGAATCGGTCGAAACCTCACCTGACGCGGTCCGAGTCTTCGATGGCCGCGGCGACCGCATCGACACCGGCTCCGTCCGTACTCCCGAGCGCACGACCGTGCGGGTGGGACTGCCCGAGCTTCCCGCCGGGTCCTACATCGTCACGTGGAGGGTCACCTCGGCCGACTCTCATCCGATTCGGGGAGCCTTCACCTTCCAGGTCGGGGCCGGCACCAACGCGACCAGCCAAGAGCTGCGCGGGCTGACTGACAAGCTGCTCGAGGACGAACAGTCCGACGGTGTGCTCGGCGCGCTCTATGGGATCGCGCGCTGGCTGGTCTTCGCGGGCATCGCGCTGCTTGTCGGTACCGCGACATTCAGCGTCATCGTCTGGCGTCACGCGCGGACCTCACGGCGCGCCCGCCGTATCGGTTGGACCGGATGGGCCACGCTCGCGGTCGGCACGATCCTGGGTGGACTTGTCTACGGGCCATACTCTCGGGCGTTGCCCACCGGCGACATCATCGACCTCGATGTCGTCGTCGACACCTTTGGCACCCGGTTCGGTCAGATGGCCCTGCTTCGATTGGTGCTGCTCGCAATCGCGGCCGTTCTGCTCCCCCGCCTCTTCCGCGCCGCCCAATCAGCGAGCGAGCCCGACCCGCTCCCGCGCTGGTGGCTTGCGACGGCCGGCGTGACGACGATCGGGATCGTCATGACCCCCGGCATCGCCGGTCACGCCGCAACCGGCGACCTCGTCGCACTAGCGCTCCCGGTTGACGCCTTCCACCTACTTGCGATGAGCATCTGGTTCGGCGGGCTCGTGGTCCTCAGCGGCGCAGTCCTCCCGGGGGGCAGCGTCCAAGGCCTCGCCGCGGTCCTTCCACGCTTCTCGCGGACGGCGCTCATCTGCGTCGCCGTCCTCATCGCGACCGGCACGTTCCAGGCGTGGCGTCAGCTCGGAAGCCTCGACGCGTTCCGAGACACGGAGTTCGGACGCATCCTCGTCATCAAGCTCATCGTGTTCGGCGTCTTGCTCGTTGTCGCCATGTTCAGCCGCAACATCGTGACCTGGCTCTACGCACCACCACTAGATGAAGCCATCCCAGTAGTTGCCGGCGGTGCCGACGACCACCCCGAGCCAACCCCCGAAGAACTCGAAAGCGAAGTCCGGCGCTTGCGCATCAACGTCGCAGTCGAGGTCATCCTGGCCGTCGCCGTCCTCGCCGCTTCGACCCTGCTGGTGAACGCGCCACCCGGCACGACCGCGCTCGCATCAACTGCAGACGGCGTCGAAGTTGGAACCGTGTACTTGCAGAGCCCTGAAGCCGACGTCGACATTGCCTTCACTCCCGGCACTGCCGGTCTCAACACCGTTCATGTCACGGTCACCGGTTCGACCGGCACCCCGATCGAGGTCGACAACGTCACCGTGACCATCGCGCTCCCCGAACAGCGGATCCCCGACCTCGACATCCCCCTGCGGCGACTCAGCCCCGGCCACTACTACGCCCCCAGCGTGGACATCCCCCTCCCCGGCACATGGGCCATCACCGTCAAAGTCCTGCTCTCGGACTTCGAACAACCCATCCTCAAAGGCAAGATCGCAATCCAGTGACCCTTCTGCATCTCGCCTCGAAGAACGAAGGAATGTTCACGAATCCCTGTCACACCCATCACCGACTCGTGTAGTGGACGTCGAGGCCAGGAAAGTGGTGGTGAGTCGGCCGGTACGCCGGATTCTGTGAGCGTCTCGCGACGCCCGACGGCCATCCCTCTCGGGTGACGGTTGCCCGTCACCTCTAGCGGTCCACCCGGGGGTGTCTGCGTGCGGGCCGCACTCCCCCTGTTCGACCTTGCTCCTGGCGGGGTTTGCCGAGCCACCCGGGTCACCCCGGATGCTGGTGCGCTCTTACCGCACCGTTTCACCCTTGCCTGTGCGGGTCACTCCGGAGATTGACCCGCCATCGGCGGTCTGTTCTCTGTGGCACTTTCCTTCGGGTCGCCCCGACTGGGTGTTACCCAGCACCGTGCCCTGTGGAGTCCGGACGTTCCTCGGACCGATCACCTCCACGAGGAAGGGTCGGTACGCGGCCGCCTGGCCGACTCACCACCTCGATCAGTGTGCCACAGGCAGGTCGTACTCGATCCACGTGGAGCGCGTCGCGCCGGTTCGGTCGTAGAGGCGTTGGGCGACGGCGTTGTCGGGGGCGGTGCTCCACACCAGCGCTTCTGCCCCACGGTCGCGGGCAATCGCGGCGGCAGCCTCGAGCAGCGCCCGACCGGCTCCCCTCCCGCGGGCTTCCTCGTTCACATAGAGGTCGTGGAGGCACACGACGTCGCGGGCGGCCACGGTGTCGCTGCGCCAGTGCAGGCACGCGTACCCGACCAGTGCCCTGTCGACTCGGGCGCCGAGGAGCATGCCGAGGTCGCTCGGGGCCAGGAACCCACGGAAGTACCTCTCGTTGCGCGCGTCATCCGGGTCGACGTCGTAGAACCGCTGATACGCGGCGACGAGTGGCAGGACTTCGGCGTAGGCATCGGTCTCCAGCGGCGCGACGACGGTCATCGAGGGGTCACGGGCTTCGTGCCTCATCGGTGCTGGGGGAAGCCGAGGTCGACCTCGCTCGTGGCAGGGTCGGGCCAGCGGCTCGTGACAACCTTGCCGCGGGTATAGAAGTGGATGCCTTCGGGGCCGTACATGTGGGTGTCGCCGAAGAGCGACGCCTTCCAGCCCCCGAAGCTGTAGTAGCTGACCGGCACGGGGATCGGCACGTTCACCCCGACCATCCCCACCTGCACGTCGGACTGGAAGCGGCGGGCCGCGCCGCCGTCGCGGGTGAAGATCGCCACCCCGTTGCCGTACGGGTTGTCGTTCACCAGGCGCAGCGCGTCGTCGTAGGTGTCGACGCGCACAATAGAGAGGACGGGCCCGAAGATCTCCTCGTCGTAGAGGCGCATCCCCGGTTGCACGTGGTCGACCACCGAGCAGCCGATGAAGAAGCCGTCCCCCTCGGGCGTGCGGTCCCGCCCGTCGACGACCACGGTCGCACCCTCAGCCGCGGCGCCATTGACGACGTCCGCTGACCGGTCCCGCAGCTCCCGCGTCACGAGCGGGCCCATCTCGGCTTCGGGATCGTCACCGGGGCCCACTCGGACGTTGGGGACGCGCTCGGCGATCGCCGCCACCAGGTCGTCGGCCACCGCGCCGACCGCGACCACCACCGAGATCGCCATGCACCGCTGCCCGGCCGAGCCGAAGCCGGCGGACACGGCTGCATCGGCGGCCATGCCGATGTCGGCATCGGGCAGCACGACCATGTGGTTCTTCGCCCCACCGAGCGCCTGCACTCGCTTGTGGTTGCGGGTGCCCGTCTCGTACACGTGGCGCGCCACCGGCGTGGAGCCGACGAACGACACCGCCGCGATGTCGGGATGCTCGAGGATCCGGTTCACCGCGACCGCGTCGCCGTGCACCACGTTGAGCACCCCATCGGGAACGCCCGCCCGCTTCACGAGATCCGCGATCATCAGCGACGCCGACGGGTCCTTCTCCGACGGCTTGTGCACGAAGGTGTTGCCGCAGGCGATCGCGTTGGCGAGCATCCAGAGCGGCACCATCGCCGGGAAGTTGAATGGCGTGATGCCTGCAACCACCCCGAGCGGCTGGCGGAGCGAGTAGACGTCGACACCACTGGCGGCCTGCTCGGAGAAGTCGCCCTTGAGCAGGTTCGGGATCCCACACGCGAACTCCACGTTCTCGATCCCACGCGCGACCTCGCCCATCGCGTCGGAGAGCACCTTGCCGTGCTCGGAGCTGACGACTGCGGCCAGCTCCTTGCGGTTGCCGTCGAGCAGCTCGCGGAAGCGGAACAGCATCTCGGCCCGGGCCGAGAGCGGCGTCGCCGACCACACGGGGAACGCGGTCTTCGCCGCGGCCACCGCCCAGTCCACTTGTGCCACGTCGGCCAGCGGCACCTCGGCGGTCTGCTCACCCGTGGCCGGGTTGTACACGGGTGCGGTCCCGCCCGACCCCTCGACCGGTGCGCCATTGATCCAGTGCGCGATCGTCCGCATCACGCGAGTCTACGGAGCACAAGGAAGGCCACCGTCTACGCTCGTCTCGTGCCCCAGAACGCGCTCGCCGTTGCTGAACGCGCGCTCCTGGAGGAGCGGCGTCGACTGACGCGCGAGGAGGCAGCCGCGGTTGCCGCGGTCCCTCTCGACCGGCTGCCCGACCTGGTGGCTCTCGCCCACCGCGTGCGGCTCGAATGGTGTGGGCCCGAGGTCGAGCTGGAGAGCCTGATCAACGCGAAGTCCGGGGCCTGCCCCGAGGACTGCGCGTTCTGCTCGCAGTCGGCGCGCTTCGAGACCGAAGTCGACGTCTACCCGTTCCTCGACCTCGACCAGGTGCTCGAGGCCGCCCACGCCACCAAGGCCGCGGGCGCCACGCAGTTCTGCATCGTCGTCGCGGTGCGCGGGCCCGAGGAGCGGCTCCTGCGCAAGGTGATCGACGCGGTCGGCGTGGTGCAGGCGGAGACGGGGCTGGAGGTCGCGTGCTCGCTGGGTCTGCTCACCCCTGAGCAAGCCGAGCGCCTGGCGGCTGCTGGCGTGCGTCGCTACAACCACAACCTCGAGACATGCCGCGAGGTGTTCCCTCGCATCTGCACCACCCACACCTACGACGATCGGGTGCAGACGGCGCGCCTCGCGATCGATGCGGGGATGGAGCTGTGCTGCGGTGGCATCCTCGGCATGGGCGAGACGCTGGAGCAACGTGTCGACTTCGCCTTCGAGCTCGCCGAGCTCGGACCCTGCGAGGTGCCGATCAACCTCCTCGATCCGCGGCCCGGCACTCCCCTCGCCGACCAGACCGTGCTCTCACCGCGTGAGGCGCTCCAGGCGATCGCACTGTTCCGGCTGATCCTCCCCGACGCATGGCTGCGGCTCGCCGGGGGACGCGAGCGCGTGCTCGGCGAGCTCCAGGCCATGGGTCTGCTCGCCGGCGCGAACGCGTTGATCGTCGGCAACTACCTCACGACGATCGGGCGGTCCCCCGAAGAGGACCACGCGCTGCTCGAGGCGCTCGGGATGCCCGTCGCCGACGGCCCGGGTGAGGGCCGGTTCGTGGTGGACGCCGACGGCGCGCACGCCCGTCCGGCCCGCATCACGATCCCGGTCGCCGCCGAGTAGCGCTCAGTCCAGCTCGGGGCGCAGCGTGTGGGGTTCCCACGGCACGCCCCACTTCTCCTCGTAGCGCTGCTGGTTCGCGTCCCACAGGTGCTCCAGGTCGGCCGGCGACAACAGCTGGAAGGCGGCCTGGCCCACGTGGTGCACGAACGCATCCTCGGCGCAGATCACCCGGTATCCAGCCAAGCGGGCGCGGTGCGAGTAGTCGTCGTCCTCGAACCAGCCCACCGCGAAGCGCTCGTCGAGCGGGCCGAGGGCCTCGAACACCTCGCGCCGCATCCCGACGCAGTACATGGCGGCCACGCGGATGTCGAACGCACGGCCGTCGTGCTCACGCCTCCGGGTGCGAGCGAACGCTTCCATCTCGTCCAGATCCGTGTAGGTGACGGGGATCCGCGACTCGTTGCCTGATGCATTGGTGCTGGCGACGACCAGCCCGATGTCGGGTTGCTCGAGATGGCGGAGCATCGGCGCCTGCCACCCCGGCGGCACGACGACGTCGTTGTTGAGGATCACCATCACCTCACCAGTCGCGAGTGCCAGCCCCTGGTTCGCGCCGCCGGCGAACCCGGCGTTCTCGTCGTTGAGCTCCACTCGAACCCTGGAGTCACTCGCTGCACAGGTGCGCAAGTACGCCGGCGTTGCATCGCTCGACGCGTTGTCGACCGCGATGACCTCGAAGTCGGGATGCGTGGTGTTGACCAGGATGCTCTCGATGCACTGCTTGCTGAGCTCGTAGTTCCCGTAGGTCACGACGACGACACTCAGCCGACCGAGTACCTGCGCGATCGAATCCTCGATGGCCTCATAGCGCGCTTGCCAGTCGTTGGCTCGGGCCAGGGTGATCCGAGCCTCTCGCCGGGCCTGATCGTCCTCGTTCACTGCCGCATCGATGCCGGCCAGGAACTCCGCTCGATCGTGCGCCAGCGTGACGTGCTCGCCGTATTCGTGCAGCTCCGGCATCCACGTCGACACCACCGGCTTCCCGCCACTCAAGTACTCGTAGAACTTCACCGGGTCGGTCGCCGCAGTGATGTCGTTCACGAGGAACGGGATGATGCACACGTCGAAGGCGGCGAGGTGCGCGGGGATCTCTTCGTACGGGCGTTGGCCCAACAGGTGCACGTTCGGGAGCCGCTTGAGCGCGCGCACGTCGACCTCAGGCGCGCCGACCAGCGCGAACGTGTAGCTGGGACGCTCCTTGGCCGCGCAGGCCACGAGGTCGACGTCCATCCACTCGGAGATGGCACCGAAGTACCCGATGATCGGCCGCGGCAAGTCGTCGAGCTCGGACCCGTTGTCGCCGACGGCGAACCGCTCGAAGTCCGTCGCATTGCGGGCGAGCACGACCGGTGGTCCGGCATTCGACCACTTCTCCAACAGCCTCGCCGCACTGACCACGATGAGATCAGCCGTCGCGGCCAGGCGCTCTTCTTCGGCGATCACCGATCGCGAGATGCCAGGGAAGCCGCTCCACTCGTCCATGCAGTCGTAGACCACCTGCCACCCGAACCGCTCTCGTACGAGAGCGGCGACCGGCTGCCATGTCGGGATCTGCACCAAGGCCACCGCGAGCGAGATGTCGTGCTCGGCCCGCAACGCCGCCAATGAGTCGGCGACGGCCGATGCGATCGTCGGCTCGATCGGCTGCTCGTAGACCCGAGGATGCATCCGGGTTGCCACGGTGACGCCGAACACGTTGCCGCGCAGCTCCTCGAGCTCATAGGCGCGTTCACCTGGAGGGAGGAACCCCGACATCCGCACGTAGAAGACGCGGTGACCGTTGTCCGCGAACTTCGATGCCAGCTGCTGCGGGCGCTGCCACCGCGAGTCCCAGTCGATGATGGAGAGAACCACCACGTCGTGACGGCCTTGCTGGTGCGTGCTCAACGGGGATGTCGTCTCTAGCGGTGTCGGCGGCCGTGTCGGCTCAGTGAGTCGACGGCGCAGCGCCCGGAAGGCCCGCACTCGGGCCCGCAACATCCGATACCGGTCGACGGCGCGCCACGCCCGTGACGCCTTGATCTCGCTGAGCTCGGCTTCGATGGCGGCGAGCCCCCGCGCTTCGAGCTCGAGCTCCCTGCGAGCCGCTTCGCTCCGTAATGCGGCGATGTCGTCCTCGCGCTGACGGATGATGGCATCGCGCTCGCGCACCGCCCGCGCGAGGCGGGCGACCTCGTGCTCCAGCTCGTGTGGCGAACGGGGAGAAGGAGGAGGTTCGTTCATCATCTACACGCACGCCGCCGCAGGGCGCGAGAATACCGGCCGACGTCGTGCCACAGCACGAACGAGATCGGCATCGAGAGGGGCAAGCGGTCGTGGCGGTTCGAGTGCTGTGTGTGCTGGGCACGCGACCCGAAGCCATCAAGCTCGGTCCCGTCATCCTCGAGCTGCGCCGTCGCCAGGCCGAGAACAATGGCGTCGAGGTGTCGGCGTGCGCGACCGCGCAGCACCGCGAGCTCCTCGACGAAGGCCTGCGTCCGTTCGCGATCACGCCCGATCACGATCTCGACGTGATGCGGCCGGATCAGCACCCCGCGCACGTCGCGGCCGCGGTGCTCGATCGACTGCCCGACGTCATCGTCACCGAGCAGCCCACATGGGTGGTCGTGCAAGGCGACACGGCGACCGCGGCGTCGGCGGCGCTGGCCGCGTTCTACTGCGGTGTCCGCGTGGCTCACGTCGAGGCCGGACTGCGGACGAACGACAAGTGGCGGCCATACCCCGAAGAGCTGAGCCGCCGCGTGATCACGACCGTCGCCGACCTGCACTTCGCCCCGAGCGAGCGGGCCCGGGACGCGTTGCTGCACGAGAACGTCGACGACAGCCAGGTCATCGTCACCGGCAACCCCGTGGTCGACGCGGTCCGGTTCGTGCTCGGCAACCACGCCGCTACCCCGGCGTTCCGGACCGATGCCGGCCACAAGGTGCTCGTCACGATGCACCGGCGGGAGAGCTTCGGTGAGCCGCTGGAACGGATGTGCGCTGCGATGCGCACGGTCGCCGAAGGCCATCGACACGATGTGGAGATCGTGCTGCCCGTCCACCCGAACCCGGCCGTGAGCACCACCGTGCACGACGTGCTCGGCGACGTGGCGAACGTGTCGCTGGTGGACCCCATCGACTACGTGTCGATGGTCCACACGATTGCGGCCAGCGATCTCGTGCTCACCGACTCGGGCGGCATCCAGGAAGAGGCGTGCGCGCTCGGGGTCCCGACGCTCGTGCTGCGCGACGAGACCGAGCGGTCCGAGGGCATCGACGCCGGCTGCCTCGAGCTCGTCGGCACCGATGCGGAGCGCATCGTGACCCGCGCCACGGCGCTGCTTGCCGAAGCAACCACCCGATCGGCGCCGACCGGCGAAGCAACCCCCTTCGGCGACGGCCACGCCGCCGAGCGCATCGCCGACGCCCTCATCACCCACGCCTGACCTTCCACCCCCAGAGCGGTTTTTCGGCACGCTGACAGATACATGGAGGAGGTCAGCGTGCCGAAAAACCGGGGGGTGACTCGTTGAAGGAGAGGAGGGAGGGGCCGCGGTCGACGCGGGTGATCGATGCGAGATCGAGGCGCATGCGCCACGCGATCTCCGGCCCGACGCCGAGCGCCCACGCCACCACCGCCTTGATCGGCGACACGTGGCTCACCGCAACGACGAGTTCGTCGCCCGCGCGCGTGAGCAGCTCGTCGGCGCACTGCTGCACACGCGCGTGCACGACGACCAGGCTCTCCCCTCCCGGAGGCACGAACGCCGGGTCGGCGCGCCAACGCCGCATCTCGTCCGCGGGCACGTCGGCGAACCCCTTCTCGTCCCATTCGCCGTAGTCGATCTCCACCAAGCGGTCGTCGACCTCGACCTCCAAGCCGAACGGAGCGGCGATGGCGGCCGCGGTCTGACGCGCGCGCATGAGTGGGCTGCTCACGACGGCAACGGGAGGCGTCGCCTGCGCGAAGTGCGCACCCAACGCGGCAGCTTGTGCAGCTCCGGCATCGGTGAGCACCGGGTCGGCTCGACCGAGCAACCGCCCGTCTCGGTTCGTCGCGGTCTCGCCGTGGCGCACCAGCGCGATCACGACTGCGGGCTCTCCCGGAGGCGGCCGGTGCGCTTGAACTCTTCGCGCGGCCCGGGCAGGTAGAGGTCGAACTGACCGACGACCCACCAGATCGCGACGAGCCCCACCACCTCTTCGATCAGCACCGCCCACCACACCGGCAACAGCGAATGGTTGCCGAAGCGCTCACCGAGCGTTGGCCACCAGAACACCTTCTCGGCGGTGAACGCGCCTGACAGCACGAGACCGCAGAACACGCCGATCGGAACGCACAGCAAGCGCCGGCGGACCAGTCGGGCCCCGCCGATCGTGCCGATCATCACGACGGTGAGCAGCGCGACGGGGAACAGCAACGCGTGACCGAACCACCAGTGACCGACGGGCACGTCGATCAGCAACGGCAGCATCGCGCCCCCGGCGACGAGGCGGAAGTCGATGCCGCTGCTGCGGAAGATGTTCGCGACGAGCAGGACCGACAGCCCGACGTACCAGAGGAGCATGCTCGTGCGTCAGCCTGCGGCGTCGAGCGCGGCGTTCACGAGCAGGTCGGCATCAACATTCTCTTCACGGGGCACGTGAGCGAGGTCGACATGCTCGTACTCGTCGAGCAGCGTCCTGGCCTCTTGGTGCAGTGGGCGCAGATGTGCCTGCTTCACCTTCCACGCGCCTTCCAGCTGCTTGATCACCAACAGCGAGTCGGCCCGCACCCGCACGGTGCGCGCGCCGAATGGCTTGGCTGCTTCGAGCGCGGCGATCAGCGCGCGGTACTCCGCCACGTTGTTCGTCGTCGTCCCGATGCACTCGCTGACCGACGCGAGCCGAGACGGTGGCGTCGTGCTCGCGTCGAGCACCACCGCCCCGATGGCCGCCGGGCCGGGATTCCCGCGCGAGCCACCGTCGCAGAAGATCGTCACCGTCTCGACGGTGCTCATGTGGTGGCGACGAGGATGCACCCGCAGTTGTCGCAGGTTGCGATCAGATCGGCCGGGCCCTTGCGGATGCGATCGACTTCTGATGCGGGGATCGTCAGGTGACAGCCCTGGCAGGTGTTGCCGATGAGACGCGCCGCACCCACGCCGTTGGCAATCACGCGCCGCTTCTCGTAGTCGGCGACGAGCGTCGCGTCGATCTTCCCCGCGATCTCATCCCTGGCGGACTTCTCGTCGCCGGCCTCGCGGTCGATCTCGGCCTCTGCCGCCTGCAACGCGTCCTCGGCTGCCTTGACCGCGCCCGAAGCAACCGCGCGCTCGCCATCGAGCCGGGCAACCTCAGCGTCGAGTGGCTCCTGTCGTTCCATCGCGGCGATGGACTGGTCTTCGAGCTCGCTCTGACGGCGCCGTAGGTGGGTGACGTCGTCCTGGAGCGCCTGGAGCTCGCGCGGTGACGAGATCTCGCCGGAGTAGAGCCGCTTCTCATGCCCGTCGGCCTGGGCCGCGAGCGTCAGCGCCTGGTCATCGAGCTTCTTGCCCTCAGCGGCGACTTCGTCGCGTGCCGCCTTCGCGGTCACGAGCTGAGCGCCGAACGCGGTCACCGCGGCTTCGGCGGCGCTGAGGGTGGCGCGCTCGGGCAGCGTCTCCCGACGGTGACGAAGCCGATCGAGCGCGAGGTCGTGCTCTTGGAGCAGGAGGAGGGATTCGAGTGGCGTCACGCCGCCGACGCTACGCGCGCGATCGGTCCGCCGACCCTAAGGACAGTCCGGGTCGGGCGGGTTCGTGTACGGCGGATCACAGCCCGGCGGATAGAGCGTCGTGCTCGTCGTCGAGGTCGGGAGGCTCGTCGGCGGGTTGACGATCACCGTCGGCGGCGTCTGGGTGGAGATGGTGCTCTGGCCGGGCAGCAAGCCGTTGAAGGTCGCGACCCTGCCGTTCTCGGTCATGAACGCGGCCGCGCGCGCACAGTACGGACCGGGTGGCGGGAACTGCTCGACGGGCAACCCCTGGTGCGCGGCATCCATGAACCGCTTGAAGATCCGGGCCGGGATGCCGCCACCGAAGCCGGCACCCGGGGTTCGCAGCAGCGGGTCGCCGTGCCACACGAAGGTGGCCAGCTGCGGCGTGAAGCCGATGAAGTTGGCATCGGCCTGGTTGTCCGTGGTGCCGGTCTTGCCGGCCACGGGCCGGTCGTTCAGCCGTGCTGCACCGCCGGTGCCACCGTTGACCACGCCGCGCATGAGGTCGGTCTCGCAGTCGGCGGTCTCCTTGGCGATCGCCCGCTTCGGCACGAGGTCGAGCGCGTCGAACACGACCTCGCCGTCGGGCGCCACGATCTTCGAGACGAACGTGGGCTGGTGGTACATGCCACCGCCGGCGATGGTGGCGCTCACGCTCGCCATCTCGAGCGGCGTGGTCTCGATCGTGCCGAGGGTCAGCGTGAGGATCGGCTTCAGCGTGTTCTGGGTGATGCCCATCTTCTGCGCGGTGTCCATCACGGCCTGGAACCCGGTGCCGAGCTCCATGCGCGCGAACGCGCAGTTCGTGGAGTGGGCCGTCGCGGCGCGGATGGTCTGCATCCCCGAGCTGCCTTCGCCCGCGTTCACCGTGCGGCCGTACTGCTTGAACTCACACGGTGACGATCCGTCGACCAGGTCGGCGGGCGATGCACCGGTCGCGAGCGCGGCCGCGAGCGTGATGACCTTCCACGTCGAACCCGATTGCCGACCGGGATAGCTGGTCGCGATGTTGTACTGACGCTCCTGCGTCCAGCCTGCGCCCTCGATCATCGCCTTCACGAAACCGTTGGCCGGATCGATCGACACGAGTGACGCGGTGAACCCTGCCTTCCCCGACGGGAGGATGGCGCGCACCGCGTTGTTCGCGTCGCCTTGGATCTTCGGGTCGAGCGTGGCGTAGATCTTGAGTCCGCCGGTGAGGACGGTGTTCTTGCGCTCCTTGGGCGTCTCGCCGAGCACCGCGAACATCGGGTCGTTGAAGAGGCGGTCCTGCACCTCTTCTGCCCATGCGGTCGTGGGCCGGAGCTCGGCCACCGGCTTCACCGATGGGATCGGCTCCGCCTCGGCTGCATCGACCTGCGCCTGGGTGATGTACCCCTCATCCAGCATGTTCTTCAGCGCGAGGCTGCGCCGCTGGCGCGCCTTCTCGGGATCGACGAAGGGGTTGTTGCCCTCGGGGTTCGAGATCAGTCCCGCGAGCAGCGCCGCCTGCCCGACGCTCACGTCGGCCAGCGCGGTCGTGGGAATCGGCCCGAAGGGTGTCTCCTGTTGGAAGAAGCGCTCGACCGCGGACTTCACGCCGTACGAGCCCTGGCCGAAGTAGACGGTGTTGAGGTACTGCTCGAGGATCTCCTTCTTGGAGAACTTCTTGTTGAGCTGGATCGCGAGGATGATCTCGCGGATCTTTCGATTGATGCTCCGCTTGTTGGACAGGATCCGGTTCTTGATCAGCTGCTGGCTGATGGTGGACCCGCCCTGCACGACACCGCCCCGCGTGAGGTTCTTGATGAACGCACGCACCGTGCCTCGCACGTCGATGCCGTTGTTGTCCCAGAAGGTCTTGTCCTCCACCGAGATGACGGCCTGCTGAAGGATCGCCGGGACCTCGTCGAGGCTCTTGACCGGCTCACGGTTCTCGAGGCCGAGCACCGCTATGACCCCGCCAGCGGAGTCGTAGACCATCGAGCGTTGGTAGAGCTGCGACAGCTCACCGAGCTTCGTCGACTCGTAGTAGCTGGCGTCGGCGAGCGTGCCCGCGGGCACGAGCAGGGCCGCGAGGCAGGCACCGACGGCCACACCGCCGATCACGACGGTGACGATCAGGGCGCGAAAGGCGGTGATGAGCTGCCCGAGCACGGTGATGGACGTGACGATGAAGCTGTTCTTCAGATATTGGGGGAGTCGACGCATGAAGCCCCCAATGGTGGCATACGCGCCCGGCGCCCCTGGCGTCGCCCCCCGATCGGCTTGTCACACCCCATCGGTAGCCTCATTCGGGAGGTGGCGATGGACGGTGCATTGCAGCTGGTGGCCCATGGTGCGCCTGCTCGTGATGCGTTGGCTTCGGTCATTGCTGGGGTTCAGAGCGCCGATCGGCTTGCGCCGGTCACGGTGGCGGTTCCTTCGACGTATGCCGGGCTCTCGTTGCGGCGGAGCATCGGCGCCCGACAGGGGTTCGTCAACGTGCGATTCATGGGGCTGGCTCGGGTCGCCGAGCTCCTCGGCGCGCCCTTCCTGGCCGAGCCCGACCGCCGGCCGCTCACACCAGCGCTGGCGTTGGGAGCGATCCACGCCGCGCTGGCCGAGGATCCCGGCGAGCTCGCCCCGGTCGCCCGCCACCCGGCGACGGTGCGGAGCCTCGCGACCACGCTGTCCGAGCTGCGTGAGCTCGACGATGACGCGCTCGGAGCGCTCGCCGAGGGCGGCGGCCGCGCCGCCACCGTGGTCCGGATCCATCGGCGCGTGCGCGAGCTCACGAGCGACTACTACGACGACGAGGACCAGCTGCACGCCGCGGCCCGCGTCGTCAACGACGGTGGGGCTGCGCTCGCCGACATCGGGACGGTCGTGCTCCACCTGCCTCGCTCGGTCAGCCCGGGTGCGTTCGCGCTGATCGGCGCGCTCTCGTCGAGGGGTCGAGCGCGCGCCATCCTGGGACTCACCGGAGATCCGCTGGTCGACGCGACCACGCACGCACTCGCCGCCCAACTCGAAGCCGTCCTCGGCCCGGCGTCGACTCCCGCAGCGGGCTCCCCCTCGTTGCCGATCGGGTCGGCCGTCGTGTCGTGCCCCGATGCCGACGAGGAGGTGCGCTCGACCGTGCGCGACGTGCTGCGCCGTGCGGACGCAGGCATGCCGCTGCATCGCATGGCCATCACCTATCGCATTGCGGAGCCGTACGCGCGCGTCCTGCACGAGCACCTCGCGGCTGCCGGCATCCCTGCCCACGGGCCGTCACCGCGACGCCTGGGCGACTTCGCGGCGGGACGAGCGACCCTCGGCCTCCTCTCTCTGGCCGACACCGGCTTCCGACGCGACGCGGTGATGGAGCTGCTCACGACCGCGCCGATCGTCGAGGAACGCGGCGGACGGCGCGTCCCCGGCCCCCGATGGGACCGCCTGTCGTGCGCGGCGAACGTCGTGAGCGGCCTCGACCAGTGGCACTTGCGGCTCGAACGGCACGCGGCGCAGCGCCGCGCACACCTCGAACGCCGGGCCCAGCGCGACGGCACGCTCTTCGCCGTCGACGGGCCGGATTGGGTGCTCGACGACTGCGCTCGCCTCGATGCGTTCATCATCGAGCTGGCCGACCAGCTTGAGCCACCTGAGGATGGCGACTGGACCGCGCTGTCCGCGTGGGTGCTCGGCCTCCTCGACCACTACCTCGGTCGAACCCTGCCCGCGGCCGCACCCGAAGCCGAGCAGGTCGCACTCGAGCGCGTCCGGGCCACGGTCGAAGCACTCGCAGGGCTCGATGCACTCGGCGAGCCGCCAAGTGTCGTCGCGCTGCGTCACGCACTCGACGAGGAGCTCGACGCCAGCGTCGGGCACACCGGCACGTTCGGCGATGGCGTGCTCGTCGCACCGGTCGGCGCGTTGCTCGGCACCGACTACGACGTCGTCTTCGTCGTCGGCATGCACGAGGGCGCCTTTCCCCCGCCACCTCGCGACGACCCGGTGCTGCCCGACGTCGAGCGCGACCGCGTCGACGGTGCGCTCGATCGCCGCGGCGACCGTCGCACGAATGACCGCGCGGCATACCTCGCCGCGCTGAGCATCGCGCCCGAGCGCATCCTCTCGTTCCCGCGTGCCGACACCCGCGCGCAGCGTGCGGCGCGGCCGGCGGCCTGGCTGTTGGAGACAGCAAGTCTGCGAGCGGGCCGGCTCGTAGCGGCTGAGGAGCTCGAGCCGGGCTCCGGCCGCTCGAACGGGCTCGATGGTGTCCGCGTCGTGTCGTCGTTCGACGGTGAGGTACGGGACGCGACGGTTCCCGCGTCGCTGCAAGAGCACGACCTCCAGTCCCTGCTGCGATGGAAAGGGGCACGGATCCGCCATCCGTTGGTGCGCGCGGAACCTGCGCTCGCGGCCGGGTTGCGGGCAGTGCGCTCGCGCACTGGTCGTCGCCTCGACGCCTGGGACGGCGTGATCGACGCGCGTCTCATCACGCCACCAGGTGAGGAAGCCACGTTGTCACCCACCTCGCTGGAGAACTGGGCGAAGTGTCCATTCCGCTACCTGCTCGCGCAGATCCTGCACGTCGACGCGGTCGAGCGACCCGAGGCGCGCGACCGGATCTCGGGGCGCGACCGCGGCACGCTCATCCATGCCGTCCTCGAGCAGTTCCTCGCCGCGCACCCGCGCTCCGGACCGGAGCACGGATGGTCGCCGGAAGAGCGCGCCGCGCTGCGCGCGACCGCCGACCAGTGGTGCGACGAATTCGAGAGCCTGGGGCTCAC
>VGBR01000023.1 GCA_016870355.1 Actinomycetota bacterium
GCCACCGGCGTCGTCGGCGCCGCAGTCGTGCTTGCCGGCATCGCCGTGCTCGGTGCGCTGCTCGCACCCGGTGTGCCGATGCGCGATGTGATCGCGAGCATGGGGCGCGGCGCGCGCTGGGTCGGTGAGCAGGCCCGCGCGTACGGCGACCTCCCGCCACCGTCGCAACGTCACGATCCGCTGCACGGCATCGACGAGATCGATCTCACGCATGCCGACGCGCCGGGCTTCAATGGGCACGACGCCGAGCTCTACGACCTCGAATCCGACGCGAACTCGTTCCCGCCGCCGGCCGCGGCCGGGATGCCCGACTTCGCCGATTCTGCCTCTCCAGCGCAGATCGATGACACGCTCGACGACGCGGTGCCGGCCATCGAAGAGGAAGCCGATGGGCAGCCCGCGATGGGTTCGGGCAAGAAGCGCGAGGGCGGCGCGTGGAAGCTCCCCGCGCTCTCGCTGCTCAAGCGTGGCGACGCCGCGTCGACCGATCGCAAGCTCGTCGACGAAGCCGGCAAGTTGCTCCAGGCCGCGCTCCATCAGCACGGCGTCGACGCGAAGCTGATCGGCGCCACCATCGGCCCCACCGTCACTCGCTACGAGCTCGAGCTCGCGCCGGGCGTGAAGGTGAACCGGGTCACCGGGCTCAATCACGACCTCGCGTACGCGATGGCGTCACCGGACGTTCGGATCCTGGCCCCGATCCCCGGGCGGTCGGCGATCGGGGTGGAGGTGCCGAACCGCCAACGCCAGCTCGTCACCCTCGGCGACATCCTCTCCTCATCCGAGGCCAAGGCGGCCACGCACCCGCTCGAGGTCGCCCTCGGCCGGGACATCAACGGCCGCAGCGTCATGCTCAACCTCGCCGAGCTCCCACACGTGCTCATCGCCGGAGCGACCGGGTCGGGCAAGTCGAGCTGCATCAACTCGCTGGTCACGTCGTTGCTGATGCGCAACACCCCCGACCGGGTGCGGCTCATCCTCGTCGACCCCAAGCGCGTCGAGCTCGGCGCCTACAACGCGCTGCCGCACCTGCTCACCGCGGTCGTCACCAACCCGAAGCGAGCCGCGAACGCGCTCGACTGGGCGGTGCGCGAGATGGACATGCGCTACGAGCTCCTCGCCGAGGTGGGCGTGCGTGACATCACCGGGTTCAACGCCGCGATCGATCGCGGCGAGCTGCCCACCGTCGACGCGCCGGACCGCACGACGGGGAAGGGCTACGAGCGCCTGCCGTTCATCGTGGTCGTGGTCGACGAGCTCAACGACCTCATGATGGTGGCGGCGCGTGACGTGGAGGCCAGCATCTGTCGCATCGCGCAGATGGCGCGCGCCGTCGGCATCCACCTCGTCATCGCCACGCAGCGGCCGTCGGTCGACGTGATCACCGGCGTCATCAAAGCCAACGTGCCGAGCCGGCTCGCCTTCAGCGTCACGAGCATCGCCGACTCGCGCGTCGTGCTCGACCAAGCCGGGGCGGAGAAGCTGATCGGCCTCGGCGACATGCTGGTAGTGACCGCCAGCGAGAGCCGTCCGCGTCGGGTGCAAGGCGCCTGGGTCGACGAGGGCTGCGTGCGCGAGGTGGCCGCGCACTGGAAGCGTCAGGCGGCCGGGCCCTGGTACGTCGAGGGCATCGCCGACGAGGCGGCGGGCAGCGGCTCGTCCGGCGCGCGCGGGAGCGCCGACGACGAGGACGACGAGCTGCTCGCAGAGGCCATGGATCTCGTCGTGCGCTCCGGCCTCGGCTCCACCTCGATGCTGCAGCGCAAGCTCCGGGTGGGGTTCGCCCGAGCCGGGCGGCTGATGGACCTCCTCGAGCGGCGGGGCATCGTCGGCCCGTCGGAGGGCTCGAAGGCCCGGTCGGTCCTCATGACCGCCGACGAGCTCGACGAGATGGAGCAGCGAGCGTCCGAGTAAGCACCCAAACCGCATTCTGGGGACGCTCAGGGTCGCTCGAGCGACCTGAGCGTCACGAGAACCGTCGGCGCGAGGCCCGGTGGCTCAAGGCCGGGACCCCGGGGTGCCGACACGCCAGTGGGGTGGGCCCTAGGCCCGCGGGGTTCCATTGCTGCGCAAGCTGTCGTTCCGGTCGAGGCTCGTCCTGGTCGTGAGCGTGCCTCTGCTCGTCCTGCTCGTGTTCGCGGGCGTGACGATCGCCGACCGCTTCCGAGCGTTGGCCGCCGAGGAGCAGTACGCGAGCGCCGTCGGCCCCTTCGAAGCATTGACCGCGGTCGCTCGCGCCACCGGCGACGAGGCCGTCATCGCGGCCGACCCGGGGGCGTCCCGCCGGGACCTTCGCGACGCGCACCGCCGCACCAACGCAGCCGCCGACGCGCTCGACGCGGTCATGCCGCAGCTCGACGGCGTCAGCAGCCCGACTCGCCGCGCCGTTCGTGACGTGACGAACCGGCTCGTCGAGCGCAGTGCCACGTCCGACCTCACCGCAGTCGGCGCCGCCGTGCTCACCGCGGCGTCGAAGGTTGCGCGCGAGGTCCAGGACCCGACGCTCGCCACCAGCCTCGGTGCGATCGTCGACCTGCGGCGCCTCCAGCTAGCAGTGTCTGACGAAGCGGTCGTCGTGACCGAGCACCTTGCTGGTGGCACTCCGAACGTCGACGACTGGGTGCGTGCCATCACCGAGCAAGAGGCGCAGGCGCGCCTGTTCGCCGAGGTGGGCAGCGCAGCAGAACGCAACGCCTATGCCGCCAGCGGCGCGACGAACACCCCGAGCGATCCGGTGCGAGCCGCGACCGAGACCACGCTGCCGCGTGAGTTCCCCGACGTCGCGACCACGACTGAGGAGTACCGCGAGCTCGCGCTGGAGCACCAAGCCGCGATCGACGGTGGCGTGGTCGCGGTGCAAGAGGTGGTCAACGCCGAAGCCGACGCGCGCCAGTCCGAGACCCGCGGCGTCGCGATCGTCGTCGCCCTCGGCACGGCCGCGGTCATCTGGATGGCGCTCATCCTCATGTGGGCGATGGTTCGCTCGGTGAGCAAGCCGCTGCGCGCGCTGACCCGAAGCGCGCGTGAGATGTCGGAGCGCCGGCTCCCGCAGCTCGTCGACACGTTGCACCGCGGCGGCGACCTCGGCGACGAAGGGCTGACCGACCTCTCTCCGATCAAGGTCGAGTCCAACGACGAGATCGCCGATCTCGCGAAGGCGTTCAACACGATCCAAGAGGTCACGGTCACGGTCGCCCGCGAGCAGTCCGAGCTCTTGAAGAAGGGCATCGGCGACCTCTACGTGAACCTGGCACGCCGGAACCAGAGTCTCCTCGACCGGCAGATCTCGCTGATCGACGACCTCGAGGCCGCCGCCGATCCCGACGAGCTCGCGTCCTTGTTCGAGCTCGACCACCTGGCCACTCGCATGCGCCGCAACGCTGAGAGCCTCCTCGTGCTCTCCGGCGCCGAGCAGCCCCGGAACTGGGGTGACTCCGTTCCGGTCCTCGACGTCGTCCGGGCCTCCGCCGCGGAGATCGCCGAGTTCGCCCGCTTGCACGCGCATGGCTTCGAGGGTGACGTCGCAGTCGTCGGTCACGCGGTTGCCGACCTGACCCACCTTCTCGCCGAGCTGCTCGAGAACGCGACTGCCTTCTCACCGCCGTCAACGCCGGTGACGGTCGGCGGTCGCCGGCTCGACCAGCGCTTCGTGATCGGTGTCACCGACCGCGGCATCGGGATGGACGAGCCGCGCATCGCACAGGCGAATGCACTCCTCGCTCGCCCGCCCGTGGCCGGCCTCGCGCTGTCGCGCACGTTGGGTCTCCATGTCGTGGCTCACCTGGCAGCACGCCACGGCATTCACGTGCAGCTCCGTCCGGCCTTGCCGTCGGGGATCACCGCGCTCGTCGTGCTGCCACCGACGTTGCTCACGCCCGCCGAGCACCACGACGACGTCGACGCGGCGCCCGCGCCTGAACCTCAAGCCGCGGCCGGGCCCACGCCCGCGTTCGCCGAGACGCCTGGCGTCCCCGAGCCAGCCGTCGCCGAAGCGGTCACCGAGGACGAAGCACCGGCGCGCGAACCCGAGCCCGCGATGGCGAGCGCATCAGCGCGGGCCACGTCGAACGGCACCGGCCCGGGTCTCGAGTCGCGCGTGCCGGGCACGCACCTCACCCACCAGCCGAGCAACGGCACGCCGGCGTCGGCGACGCGGCGGAGCGCCCAAGGCGTGCACGACCTGCTCAGCCGCCATGAGCGCGGGAAGCGCGACGGACGCAAGGGGCACACATGATCAAGCTGAGCTCCGAAGCGCGCAACCTCAACTGGCTCGTGTCGAACTTCGTCGCCGGCGTCCCCGGCGTGACGCAGGCCGCGGTCGTGTCATCCGACGGGTTGCTCGTCGCGATGTCGGAAGGGCTCGATCGCGTCGCCGCCGACCGACTCTCGGCGGTTGCCGCCGGTCTTCAGAGCATCGCCCGCGGCGCGTCGGGTCCGCTCGACGGTGGCGCGGTGCACGAGGTCATCGTCGAGCTCGAGCACGTGATCCTCTTCGTGATGAGCGTCAGCGAGACGTCGGTGCTCGCGGTCGCCGCGTCGCGGCCGTGCGACGTCGGCCTCGTCGGCTACGAGATGGCGGTGCTGGTCGAGCGCTGCGCGGCCGCGCTCACGCCGAGCCTCGTCGCGGAGCTCCAGACCGCGCTGCCGCGGTGATGGACCCGAGCGTCCGCCGTGTCCCTGGAAGCCACCCTCGGCTCGTCCGCCCGTACGTCCTCACCCGGGGTCGTACCCGTGCGCCCGGGCCGCTGGTGGCTCTCGAAGCGAGCGTGCGGCGCATGCCCGAGCCGGCCACGTTCCCCGCGAGTGCGCCACCGGAGTCGTACCGCATCGTCGACCTGTGCGAGCCGTCGATGTCGCTGGCCGAGGTCTCGGCTCGCATGTTCCTTCCGATCGGTGTCGTGCGGGTGCTTATCGGTGATCTCGTGACTGCCGGGGTTGTGGCGGTCGACGATCCCCACAGCGTCGAGCACGCAACCGACGTCCAGCTCCTCGAGAGGCTGCTCGATGGCATCCGCGCTCTCTGACCACGTGCGGGCCACGACCGCGCCGCCCGTCGCGATGAAGATCGTGGTCGCGGGCGGGTTCGCAGTAGGCAAGACCACCTTCATCGGGTCGATCTCGGAGATCGAGCCGCTCAAGACCGAGGCGGAGATGACGATCGAGAGTCTCGGCGTCGACCGCGGCGGTCAGCCGGGCAAGACCGGCACGACGGTCGCGATGGACTTCGGGCGCATCACGCTCGGTGCCGACATGGTCCTCTACCTGTTCGGCACCCCTGGGCAGGACCGGTTCTGGTTCCTCTGGGACGAGCTGGTGCGCGGCGCAGTCGGGGGTGTCGTCCTCGTCGACACCCGACGCGTGGCGGAGTGCTTCGCGGCCGTCGACTACTTCGAAGCGCTCGGCATCCCGTTCGTCGTCGCCGTCAATCTGTTCGACGGGCTTGCAACGCACCATCCCCGCGCGGTGCGAGAGGCACTCGCCGTTCCCGCGAACGTGCCGATCGTGCTGTGCGACGCACGCCGCAAGACACACGTGCAAGAGACGCTCGCACTCCTCGTCGAAAGCGCCCTCCGCCGCGCGCAGAAGGCCGTCGTCTAGCGCTCGCGGCAGCGCCACCACCGCCACCTCCACCTCCGCGTTCTCGGCACGCTGAACCCACGCATGTGTTGTTCAGCGTGCCGAGAATCCGGAACATAGGTGGCAAGTAGCATCCTGCGTCATGGCCGCGCCGACGTTCTGGATCGAGACGCTCGGCTGCCCCAAGAACGCGGTCGACTCGGACAAGGTGCGGGCTTCGCTCGTCGCGGACGGGTTGGTGGCCGCGGCCGCACCTGACTCGGCCGACGTCGTCGTCGTCAACACGTGCGCGTTCGTCGAAGCCGCGCGTCAGGAGTCGGTCGAGACGATCCTGGCGCTCGCGGACGCCCGTCGGAAGGGCTCCAAGCTCGTGGTGACGGGCTGCCTCGCCGAGCGGGAAGGCACGGAGCTCGCGGCGGCGATCCCGGAGGCCGACGCCGTGATCGGGTTCGGTGGTGAGGGCGCGCTCGCCGACGTGCTGCTCGACGCCCCGAGGCGCAAGCCCACCGGAGTGCGCGACCTGCTCGAGCTCCCGCGCGCGATTCCGAGCGCGCCGTGGGCCTACCTGAAGGTCGCCGAAGGTTGCGACCGGGCCTGCACGTTCTGCGCCATCCCGTCCTTCCGCGGCACGCAACGATCCCGCACACCGGATGCGATCGTCGACGAGGCTCGACAGCTGGTCGACGGCGGCGTCGCGGAGCTCGTACTCGTCGCGCAAGACCTGGCCTGGTACGGCCACGACGTGCGCGAGACCGGGGCACTCGTGCCGTTGCTCCGGCGCCTCGATGCCGAGCTCGCGCCATCCGGGTTGCGGCGGATCCGGCTCCTCTACCTCTACCCGAGTGAGGTCCGGGATCCGCTTGTCTCGACCATGCTCGAGCTCCCGACCGTCGTGCCCTACTTCGACTTGTCGCTCCAGCACGCCGACCGTGCGCTGCTCGCCCGGATGAAGCGGTGGGGGAGCGGCGAGCGCTTCGTGTCGATGATCGACGGGATCCGGGACCAGGAGCCCGAGGCCGTGTTCCGGTCGTCGTTCATCGTCGGGTTCCCCGGCGAGACCGAAGCCGAGCACGACGCCCTGGTCGCGTTCCTCGCCGAGGCGCGCCTCGACTGGGCTGGCTTCTTCCCGTTCTCCCGAGAGGCCGGCACGCCCGCAGCCACGATGGACGGTGCCGCGCCGGCCGAATTGGTCGGCGAATGGCTGCGTGAGTGCGACGAGGTCCAGACGCCCATCACCGAGGGGGCGCGTGATGCGCTCGTGCGCGCGGGTGTCGAGCTCGAGGTCTTGGTCGACGGCGTCGACGACGACACCGGCGATGCTGTCGGTCGTACGCACCGCGAAGCACCCGAGATCGACGGTGTCGTTCGCCTAGAAGGCGCGGCGTCGCGGCCCGGCGTGGTCGTGCGCGCAAAGGCGACCGACGCGCTCGGCGTCGACCTCGTTGCGAATCCGATCGAGGTCGTGGCATGAGCCCGGCGCGCCGTGAGCGCGCAGATGCACGAGAGATCGCCGAACGCGCCATCGACAGTGCGAGCGAGCTTGCTGCGATCACCAGCGAACGTGTCCGCAGGTTCGGCGAGAACGCGATCCGCACGCCCGCGAACGCGGTCACCATCTTGCGGCTGCTGTTCGCGATCCCGGTGCTCATCTGGATCCTCGACAAGGGCCGACCGAGCTGGGCGATCTTCACGAGCTGGCTGATCCTGTGGCTCACCGACTTCCTCGACGGCTACCTCGCCCGCCGCGACGGCACCACGAGATCGGGCGCGTTCCTCGACCCACTCGCCGACAAGATCCTCGTGCTCGGGGGCTTCATCGCCTTGGCCATCAACGGCGACTTCGGATGGGTGCCCGTCGGCATCATCACGGGGCGTGAGGTCCTGATCTCGGCCTACCGGATCTACGAAGGCCGTCGCGGCTACTCGCTGCCGGCGCGCTGGCTCGGCAAGTTCAAGGCCAACGTGCAGTTCCTCGTGGTCTCGCTGGTCCTGCTCCCGCCGACCGCCGAGGACCACAACCTCCACGAGGTCGCGGTCTGGGTCGCAGTCGCCATCACGGTCATCTCGGCGATAGACCTCTTGTATGCGTCCTTCTGGGAAGAATGAACCAGTGCGACTTGTGAGTGCGGCTGGAGCGAGCGAAGCGAGCGGAGGCTCGCCAGCGCGCGAAGCCGACGGCTTTGCCGATCGGCGGAGCAGGAGTCGGCCTTGGCCGACGACCAGTGGAGGCGAACGGCTGCGGGCGGGGTATCCCCGCCCGCAGAGAGCGAGTGCATAGATGCGATGTGACGTGCTCGCGATCGGCACCGAGCTGCTGCTCGGTCAGATCGTCGACACCAACAGTGCGTGGATCGGCGAGCAGCTGTGCACGGTCGGGATCGACACCTACGACCACCGCAAGATCGGCGACAACCTCGGGCGGATGGTCGAGTCGATGCACGACATGCTCACCGAGGCCGACGCGCTCATCGTGTGCGGCGGGCTCGGTCCCACCCCCGACGACGTCACCCGTGAAGCGATCGCCGAGGTCATGGGCGTCGAGCTCGAACGCCGTGAGGAGCTGATCGAGCACATCGCCGCGCTGTTCGGCATCCGCCAACGCGACATGCCCGCGAACAACTTGCGTCAGGCCGACATCCCGATCGGCGCGTCGGCGATCCCGAACCCGCTCGGCACCGCGCCCGGCGTGCGGGCCGAGGTCGCAGGTGCCGACGGGCGCAAGCGCGTCATCTATGCAGTTCCCGGGGTGCCCTACGAGATGCAGCAGATGGTGACCGACCACGTGCTGCCCGACCTGCTGGAGCTGTCGGGCGAGCAGTCAGTGATCATGTCGCGCTCGTTGAAGACGTGGGGCACCTCGGAGTCAGGGCTGGCCGAGATGATCGCGGCGCGCGTCGACGCACAGCAGAACCCGACGATCGCGTTCCTCGCGCGAGGCATCGAAGGCCTCTACGTGCGGCTCACCGCGAAGGCTGCGTCCGAAGAGGAAGCGGCGGCCCTGATCGAGGCCGAGGAAGCCGAGCTCCGGACGATTCTCGGCGACCTCGTCTTCGCCGTCGACGACGAGACGATGGAGCACGCGGTCATCCAGCGGTGCTGCGACCGGGGCTGGACGCTGGGTGTCGCCGAGTCGCTGACCGGCGGTCTCGTCGGTGCCCGCCTCGCCGACCCGCCCGGGGCAAGCGAGGTGTACCGCGGCTCGATCGTGTCGTACGCGACCGAGGTGAAGCGCGAGGTGCTCGGCGTCACCGCGGAGAACGTGGTGAGCAAGGAATGCGCGCAGCAGATGGCGGAGGGCGCACGACGCGTGCTCGGTGCCGACGTCGGGATCTCGGTCACCGGCGTCGCCGGCCCGACCGAGCAAGGCGGTCAGCCGGTCGGCACGGTGTTCTTCGGGTTGTCGGTGCCGGGTGCGCCGCCCGAGGCGATGGAAGCCCATCTGCCCGGCGACCGCTTCCGCATCCGGCAGTTCGCCACGATCTCGCTGCTCAACCTGGTGCGACTGCGGCTCGACGCGCTGGCCTGACGAGGGAGCCGTGAGCGCCGTCGGCCGCGCCTTCGTCGCGGTCGTGCCCCCGGCGCCCGTGCTCGACGCGATCGGCGAGGCCGTCGAAGCCATGCGCGATGGCTCGCCTGCCGGGCGGTGGACGACCCGCGAGCAGTGGCACCTCACGCTCCAGTTCCTCGGGAACCACGCCGATCTCGACGCCGTCGCGGCCGCGCTGCGCCACGTGTCCGCGTCCGTGGGACACGCGCAGCTGGGCGGTGGCGGCGCCTTCCCGTCCGATCGTCGGGCGCGGGTCGTGTGGGTGGGCTGCACGACCGGCGGCGACGTGCTCTCCGACGCGGCGACCGCGGTGGCAGGTGCGCTGGCACCGCTCGGCTACGAACCCGAGGCGCGTGCGTTCCACCCGCACATCACGCTCGCCCGGCTCAAGCCACCCGCGAACGCGCGAGCACTGGTCGAGTCCCTCGACGCCGCTCACTTCGGCGCGGCGTGGCCGGTCGGCGAGCTCGTGCTGTTCCGCAGCGTCACCCGTCCGACGGGTGCAGAGTACGAAGCGATCGCGCGCGTGCCGCTCGAGGCGTGAGGGTCTGACGCAAAGGTCCGCCGGTAGGATCTCACTCTTCATGCTCGATCGCGCCGACGAGATCCCGCGAGGAACCACGCTCCAAGCCGCGGTGTGCATCGTGGGCGGTGGTGCGGCTGGCATCACGATCGCGCGTGAGCTCGCCGACACCGACCACGATGTGATCCTCCTCGAGAGCGGCACGTTCGAGTTCACCGAAGCGACCCAGAACCTCTACCGCGGCACCATGAGCGGCATCCCCAACAACCTCGTCGGGGGCCGGCTGCGCTTCTTCGGTGGGACCACGAATCACTGGGCCGGCCAGTCGCGCCCGATGGATGCCGTCGACTTCGAGAAGCGATCGTGGGTTGCGAACAGCGGCTGGCCGTTCGGACGCTCGGAGCTCGATCCCTACTACCCGAAGGCGCAGAAGATGTGCGACCTCGGGCCGTTCGAGTACGACGCGTCGTTCTGGGAGAAGCAGATCCCGGATCTGCAGACCCTGATCGACACCGACACGGTCCGCCCGGCCATCTACCAGATCGGACCCGGCACGCACTTCGGCGAGAAGTACCGCACCGTGCTGGAGGAATCCGAGAACGTGCGAGTGGTGCTCGGAGCCAACGTCAGCAACGTGCGGTTGCAGGGACGGCGTGTGGCCGGCGTCGACGTGAAGACCCTCGACGGCAACGAGATCGCCGTCGACGCCGAGATCGTGGTGCTCGCGATGGGCGGCATCGAGAACCCCCGACTGCTCCTCGCGTCCAACACGCAACGCACCGCCGGCCTTGGGAACGAGCACGATCTCGTCGGCCGCTACTTCATGGACCACTCGCTCCTGGCCACCGGCCGCGTTGTCATCTCCGATGCGGCGCCCAACCCCGAGCTGTTCTTCTTCGTCGGGGTCCCCATGGAGCGAGCCGGGATCAAGGACCGCAGCGGTGCGCTGCCGCGCTACCTGCTCGGGCACTTCGCGCTCACGCCGCGGGCGTCGCGCGAGGCTCAGATCCCCGCGCTCTCGGCACTGCTGGCCGGTCGGTTCCCTGGTGACGAGACCGCGCCGATCGCCAGTGCCGACATCGCGTCACTGATCGGTGATGTCGAGGGCCGCACCGGTGTGGTCCGACCCGAGCTCGTGATGATCGAGATCAACGGCCGGCGGCGGGTGTCGACGAACTACTTCGAGCTCGCCGTCAACATGGAGCCCACTCCCTACGCTGAGAGCCGGGTCACGCTCACCACCGAGCTCGACCGCCTCGGGATGCCGCGCGTCGACCTGGCCTGGCGCTTCGACCCTGACGACTACGCCTCCGTGACGCGCGGTGGCGCCGTGCTGGCTCGAGAGCTCGCCGCGCAGGGTCTGGGTCGTGTCCATCTCCAGCCGCCCGAGCCGTTGGCCGTGAAGTACGGCAACCACCACATGGGCACGACGCGGATGCACCAGAACCCGAGGAAGGGTGTGGTCGACCAGCACGGCGAGGTGCACGACGTCGCGAACCTCTACATCGCGGGCAGCTCGGTCTTCCCGGCGTCGGGCTTCTCGAACCCGACGCTCACGATCACCGCGCTCGCACTGCGCATGGCCGAGCGGCTCCAGAAGGTGCTCGACCAGTGAGACGGAGCGGAGGCGATCCGGAGGGGATGAAGGAGATCGGTCGCCGCGGGTTCCTCGGGGCAGTGATCGGCGCGTTCGTCGCTTCCACGACCCGTCTGCGTGGCGTGCCCGCGGCGGAGGCGGCAGTGCCGGCCCAGGTCAGCGCGCCGACGCTGTCGGCGTTCTTCGCCGACGCGGCCGCGGCCGCGCGCATCGGCGCGGCCTACCTCGCGGTAGCACCGGCCGAAGGTGACGCCGACTTCCTCTTCACCGAGCTCGCCCCGGTCGGCGCCGTACCCGCCGACTACTGGGCGACGGTCACGATCGACCAGCTCCACCTCGACATCCGCGAGGCCGTGCACGCCGACTTCGAAGCCGGCGAGATCGTCGACATCGGCGGCTGGCAGCTGGCAAAGACCGAAGCCCGCCTCGCAGCCCTCAGCACCCTGCTCTGACCTCCTGGGTCCTCCCGGGGGCCTGGGTCTTCATCCGAACGCGTGCGATCCTTGACCCGAACGGGTGTTCGGGCTACGGTGGCCCTCGGAATCACAGGGCTGTAACTTCGCCCCGGTGGGCCTCGGGGGGGAGTGTCACACCCCCGTGAGTTACTGACCGAGCGCTTCCCCAGCCGATCAGAAATCCAGGAGGAACCCCCAGTGGAACGTCACGAGGCTCTCGAGATGGCCCTCGGCCAGATCGAGAAGAACTACGGCAAGGGCTCGATCATGAAGCTCGGCGAGCACGGCAACGTCGGCGTCGCCGCCATCTCCACCGGCGCGCTTGCCCTCGACCTCGCCCTCGGCATCGGGGGCCTGCCCCGCGGTCGGGTCGTCGAGATCTACGGCCCGGAGTCGTCGGGCAAGTCCACCCTCGCCATGCACGTGGTGGCCGAGGCTCAGCGCAACGGCGGGGTGTGCGCCTACGTCGACGCCGAGCACGCGATGGACCCGGTCTACGCATCGGCCATCGGTGTGAACGTCGATGAGCTCTACATCTCCCAGCCCGACACCGGGGAGCAGGCGCTCGAGATCGCCGACATGCTCATCCGCTCGGGCGCGCTCGACGTGATCGTCATCGACTCGGTGGCGGCCCTCACGCCCAAAGCCGAGATCGAGGGCGAGATGGGCGACACGCACGTCGGCTTGCAGGCCCGGCTCATGAGCCAGGCGCTGCGCAAGCTCACCGCCAACCTCAACAAGTCCCGCACGATCTGCATCTTCATCAACCAGCTGCGGGAGAAGATCGGCGTGATGTTCGGCAGCCCGGAGACCACGTCGGGCGGTCGTGCGCTGAAGTTCTACTCGTCGGTGCGGCTCGACATCCGCCGGGTGGAGACGATCAAGGAC
>VGBR01000024.1 GCA_016870355.1 Actinomycetota bacterium
CGGACTATCCCCACCCCGAGGGGTTGGCCGATCCCGTGACGTTCGCGGAGCGGTTGCACGGGCTTCCCGACCTGGATGTGCGGTGCGTCATGCGCGACAACCTGAAGGGGCTGCTGGACACGATCGACGTCAGATGAGCGCGTCGCTCGCGGGGCGCGTGGCGCTCGTCACCGGCGCGGCCGGGGCTGGCATCGGAAAGGCGTGCGCTCGACGACTCGGACGCGACGGCGCCACCGTCGTGGTGACCGACGTGCACGAAGCACGCACCGACGCGACGACCCGTGAGCTTGCCACCGAGCTCGCGTCGACCCGCGTGCTCGGGTTCTCGCTCGACGTCACCGACCGTGCCCGGGTCGACGCGGTGCTCACCGAGATCGCTGATTCCGTCGGTCCCGTCGACATCCTCGTCAACAACGCAGCGATCAACGTGCTCGGACCCGTGGCGACCTACGACCCCGGCGACTGGGATCATGTTCTCGAGGTGGACCTCACCGCCTGCTGGTACCTCATGCGTGCCGTGCTGCCCGCGATGACTGCCGCGGGTCGAGGCAGCATCGTCAACATCTCCTCGGTCGCCAGCGCCTTGGGCGGCGGCGGCACCGAAGGCCCCTACGCGGCTGCCAAGGCCGGCCTCGAGTCGTTGACGCGCACGGTGGCAGTGGAAGCGGGACCCCACGGCGTGCGTGCCAACGCGGTGGCGGTCGGCATCGTGCGCTCGAAGTTCGTCGAGAAGCATGCGGAGCAGCTGGCACCATCGGCGGCCCGAGGACCGCTGCGCCGGATGGGCGAGCCCGAGGAGATCGCGGCCGTGGTCGCCTGGCTGGCCTCCGACGAGTCGAGCTTCGTCACCGGCGAGACGATCAACGCCAGCGGCGGCTGGCACCTGTCGGGGTGACGGCGTGATCCCCGGCGGCGGGCCGCAGACCGCGGCCGCGGTGCTCGACCGCGGCGTGCGGGATCACCCCGATCGAGAGGCGCTCATCGGACGCGCGGGACGCATGACGTACGCCGAGCTCGACGCGCAGGTCGACCGAGCCGCGCACGCGCTTCGCAGTGTTGGCATCAATCCCGGCGATCGGGTGGCTGCGTCGCTGCCGAACGACGTGCCGATCGTCGTCGCCTTCCTCGCGTGCATGCGCATCGGTGCGATCTGGGTGGGCATCCCCCAGGTGCTCGCGCCGCCGGAGAAGCGGTTCCTGCTCGACGACTCTGGCGCCAAGGTGTTCCTCGACCCCGGCAACGAGCTGCTCACCGACCTGCTGGATCCGGCCCGTGATTCCCTCCCAGTGCGCGACCACGTCGATGCGCATGCGCCAGCGGCGATCGCGTACACGAGCGGCACGACCGGCTACCCGAAGGGTGCCGTGCACAGTCAGCACAACCTCTTGTTGCCAGGGGCGGTCGCCCGCCATCGGGGGCAGTACCAAGACGACGACCGATTCGGCGTGATGCTGCCTCTCACTCTGCTGAATCTCATCTGCCTGGGACCGCTGCTCACGTTCCAGGTGGGTGGCACCTGCGTGGCGATCGACCGGGTCGATCCGGTCGGGCTCGCGGCGTGGATCCGTGACGAGCGCGTCACCAGCTTCGCGAGCGTGCCGACGATCCTCCACGGGTTGCTCACCCACCCCGATGTCACCGAATCGGATCTCGCCAGCCTGCGCACCCCTGGCGTCGGCGGCGCCGACTGCCCCGAAGCGTTCCGCGAGCTGTACCGCGCCCGATACGGGGCCGAGGTCACGATTGGCTACGGACTCACCGAGGCGCCGACCGCGGTGACGATGACGAACCCGGCAGCTCCGCCCGTGCCCAACAGCGCCGGCCGTGCACTTCCGCACGTTCGCGTGTTCGCCGCCGCCGACGACGGCCACGAGCTCGGGCCCGGTGAGGTGGGCGAGCTGTGCGTGGGGCCCGCACGCGAGGGTGAGTGGGCCGACGTCTACACGCCGATGCTCGGTTACTGGCAACAACCGGACGCGAGTACGGCCGCGCTCCGAGACGGTGTGCTGCACACCGGTGACCTCGGATCAGTCGATGAGAACGGCGAGGTGTTCGTCGCCGACCGACGCAACGACGTCATCATCCGCGGTGGCGCGAACGTGTACCCGGCCGAGGTGGAACGGGTGCTTCACGAAGATCCGCGGGTCGAGGCGTGCGCGGTCGTGGGCACACCCGACGAGCGACTCGGTGAACGCGTGGTGGCGTTCATTCAGCTGACACAAGGAGCGAAGGCCGAGGGCATCGAAGCCGAGATCCGTGCGCACTGTGCCGCGAACCTCGCGAAGTACAAGGTGCCCGAGGAGATCGTGTTCCTCCCCGAGGGCGAGAGCTTCGAGCGCACGCCGATGGGCAAGATCAGGAAGACGGTGCTCCGAAACCGACTCCGAAGCCAACGGTGATCAAATGCGCTCGCAGATCAGACGCCCACTGCGCGGGATCGTCGAGCCCCCAGCCGAGGTCGGGGAGGTCGAAGTACTCGACCGACACGCACCCTTGGTAGTCAAGCTGATCGAGGCGCTTGCGCACGGCAGTGAAGTCGACGACGCCAGACGGGTCATCGATGTGCACCTGTGTCGAACCCGGCTTCCCCTGGCGCAGCTGCACGTGATCGGCGAACTCGAGCATGTCGAGCGCGTCCTCGCCCCAGTCCGACACATGCCCGGTGTCGACGAGCAGTCGAAGTCCCGGCACCTCCGCCATCATCGCCTTCGCAGATTCAACCGAGTTGACCACTGCGCCGGCCCATGGTTCGAGCAGCGCGCCGGGCGAGCCCTTGAACCAGCGCACGGTGCGCTCCCAGATCTCGGAGTGGGTCGCGGGATCGGGTGAGTCGGTGGGCGCCGGCGTCGTGCACCAACCGGGTTGCGGCTTCGGGAACGACGTCGGGCACCCAATTGGCAAGACAAGGGACGCCGGATCAACGTCAGTGCTGACGTCGATGTGCTGGTAGCCCGCGTCCTTGGCGATCAGTGCTCGTCGGACCGGATCGGGCTCGCTCCAGTAGACGACGTCCACCACTCCCACGCGGTAGGTCAAGCGTCCACTCCCACGCGGTAGGTCAAGCGGTCGCTACTTCTTGGGCTCGCCCGAGAACTCCATGCCCGCTGGCAAGACCATCCCCACATGCTGGAGGTGCTGGCCGAGCACCTGGTCGAAGTGCTCGGCGACGAGCTCGGGCGTCCAGCCACCGTCGCGCCACATGAACGCGATCTGCTTCGGCTGCTGGAAGATGGTGTAGGCGTAGTCGGTGCGGCCGAGGATCTGACCGTTCACGTGACCGGCGCGCTCCGATGCGAGGAACGCGACGAGTGGCGCGTTGAGCGATGGATCCTGTTCGGGCGGAGGCTTCTCTCCCGACCTCTCATACAGGCCCGCAGTCATGCGGGTCGCGCCCGCGGGCGCGACCGCGTTCACCGTGATGCCCGACCGTCCGAGCTCCATCGACCAGATGAACGTGAGGCCCATCAGTGCAGCCTTCGCCGCGCCGTAGTTGGTCTGCCCGAAGTTGCCCCGCAGGCCGGCCGACGAGGTGATGTTGATGATGCGGCCGTAGCCGGCTTCCTTCATCACCGGCGCCGCGTGCCGGGCGCAGTTGAACGAACCCTTGAGGTGCACGGCAAGCACCGAGTCGAAGTCCTCTTCCGACATCTTGACCAGCGTGCGGTCGCGCACGATGCCGGCGTTGTTCACGAGGATGTCGAGCTTGCCGAAGTGCTCGACGGCCGTCTTGATGATGTTGGCGGCACCGTCGAAGTCGGTGACCGAGTCGTAGTTCGGCACACCCTTCACGTCGGGCAGACCGAGCGCCTCGATCTCCTTGCACACCTGCGCGGCGGGGTCCAGCTCTCCGAGATCAGAGGCGGTGCCCTGGCCGTCGAGCGACACGCCGACGTCGTTGACGACCACGCTCGCGCCCTCACGGGCCATGCAGAGCGCGAACTCGCGGCCGATGCCGCGACCCGATCCGGTGACGACCGCGACTCTTCCGTCGAGCAGTCCAGCCATGTCAGACCTAGGAAAGGCTGGCGGTGGCGGTGCCGGTGAGCACTTCGGTGCCGTCCTGGTTGGTGACCGCGCACTCGACGTCCACGAGCTTCTCTACCTGCCCATCCGAACTTGGTGCCTCACGCTTCCCCGTCACCTTTGCGGTGCAGGTGAGGGTGTCGCCGGGCCAGACCTGCTTCGAGAAGCGCATCTGGAACTTCCGCAGCGCCTCGGGACCGAACCAGTCCTTCAGGAGCCGGGCCAGCAGTCCTGCGGTGAGCATGCCGTGGCCGAACACCGACGGGTTGCCCACTTGGGTGGCGATCGTGTCGTCGTGGTGCATCGGGTTGAAGTCGCCCGACGCCCCCGCGTAGCGCACGAAGTTCGTGCGGGTGAGGGGTCCCACTTCCAGCGGAGGCGCTTCGTCGCCCTCCGAGATCTTGTCGTACCCAATCTTGCTGCTGGTCTGCGTCATGGCGGCGGAGCGTATCGCGGGCACCGAAAAGGTGACACGACTGTCAGAGCGCACCTACCGTCGCTCCCTGGATGGGGGGCATGGGGAGGACGACGAAGGGACCGGCGCCGCCGCGCGGACGGGATCGGGCGCTACGGGCACGCGGCCAACGAACACTCGAACGGCTCCTCGCGGCCGGCGCCCAGGTGCTCGCGGCCCGCGGCTACCACGCGGCGCGCGTCGACGACGTCGTGAAGGCCGCCAAGACGTCGCACGGGACCTTCTATCTGTACTTCTCCTCGAAGGAAGACCTCTTCCGTGCGCTTGCGGTCGACGTCGCCGAGGAGATGCTCGCGCTCGCCCGCGAGCTCCCCGACCTGAAGCCGGACGCCTCCTCCGACACGTATGCCGACTTGCACGACTGGCTCACCCGGTTCCGGGCGCTCTACGCACGGTACGGGGGCGTGATCCAGACCTGGACCGAGGCCGAGATCGTCGACAGCGAGATGGGGACGGTGGGCGGTGACCTCGTCGTGCAGTTCTCCCAGGAGCTTGCGGCTCGGTTGGAGCGAGCCGCCCCCGACCTGCACGCCGGCGTCGCCGCGCTCGCGTTCGTCGCCATGATCGAGCGGTCGAACTACTACCTCGAGTCCAAGCAGGTGCGGGTCGACCCTGATGAGATGGTGTCCACACTGGCGATCGCAGTCCACGCCGGCATCTTCGGTGCCACTGCACGACGACCTGCGGTGACGCCGACGTCAGTTTCGAGGGCCGACCCTCTGCTGCTCGAGGAGGGCCCCTGCGTCGACATCGCCCTCGAGGGCTGATCGCCGCCCGACTACAGAGACAGCGAACGCCGACCGCGGGTGGGTTCCACGGAGCGCCCGCGGTCGCGCACGCCGGACCCCCGGCTATATTCCTGACACCATCGTCAGGCCCACGGGCTGCGCCCTCACCCGAGGGCCGAACACAGGGGGGAACATGCGGAGACGAGCGGCAGTCCTGCTGATCGCCACGCTGACCGCGGGGATGCTCGTGGTCGGGGCGGCGGCCGACGCAGGCGCACAAGGCGGCAAGGCACCCAAGTGCAAGGGCAAGACCAAGGCCGCGGCAATCGAGGCCATCGAGGAGGCGTACTTCAAGTTCCTCGACGGGGCCAGCAGCCCGACGTTCGAGGACAAGGCGCCCTACATCCAGTACATGGGCCCACCGGTGCAGAGCCCCGCGCTGATCGCGCTCTACCAGGAGAGCTCGGCGGCGAACGAGGCGGCCGCGGCCACCACCTCGGTCCAGGTCAACGAGGTCACCTGCACCGGCAAGAAGACCGCTGACGTGCTCTATGACCTCGTGCTCGGCGGGGAGCCGGCACCGGGCATCGCGCCCCCGGGCAGCGCGATCCTGGAGAAGGGCAGCAAGCAGTGGAAGGTCACTGCGCAGGCCTTCTGTGACCTGACCGCGCTCGGGAACGCCAGCGTGCTCGAGTCGGGCCCGTGCTCGGAGATCCTCTCGGGCAGCGACCCCTCGGACCTCGAGGACGCGTAGGCCGAGCTCCACCAAGCAGTGCGAGAGGCCGCCCTTCGGGGCGGCCTCTTCGCGCGCGCGGTGCGGCGATCAGGCTGAGCCGTTGCCCGGTGGCGGCACCTCGCCGTGCACCGCCGGCAAGATGCTCTCGCTCACGTCACCGAGCGCAGCGACCGGGCCCGACAGGGCGACGCGGCCCTTGGACATCACCACGACGTCGTCGGCGAGCGTGAGCGCCTGGTGCACGTGCTGCTCGACGATGAGCAGCGACGTCCCATGTTCGCGGATCGTCGCAAGCGTCCGGTACACCTCGTCGATGATCACCGGTGCCAGACCCAGCGAGAGCTCATCGGTGATGAGGAGCTTGGGCTCGTGCACGAGCACCCGGGCCAGCGAAAGCATGCGCTGCTCGCCGCCCGAGAGCGTGCCCGCGATCTGCTTGCGCCGCTCGCCGAGGCGCGGGAACTGGGTGAACGCCTTCTGGATCGCGTCCTTGGCGCCGGCCCGACCGAACACCTGCCGGAAGGTCAGCGCGAGGTTCTCCTCGACGCTGAGCGTCGAGAACACCGATCGACCTTCGGGCGCGTGCACGATGCCGATGCGCGCCAGCCGGTACGGGCGTCGGCCGGTGATCTCCTCACCCCGATAGAAGAGGTGTCCGATGGTGGGCTTCACGAGGCCACAGCACACCCGCACCACGGTCGTCTTCCCCGAGCCGTTCGCACCGAGCAGCGCCATCACCGACCCGTCACCCACCGTCAGTGACACGCCGAAGAGCGACCGGAACGGCCCGTAGCTCGCCTCGACGTCACGCAGCTCGAGCAACGGCGTGCCGCCGGGCGCCGGGGCAGGTGCACGAGGGATGGCGGGTCCAGTCACCCCACGTCCCCCAGGTAGGCCTTGCGCACGACTTCGTTGCCGAGCACCTCGTCGGTGGGGCCCGAAGCGATCATCGTGCCGAAGTCGAGCACGAACATCCGGGTCACGAGGTTCGTGACCATCTCCACGTCGTGCTCCACGAGCAGCACCGCGAACTCGTGGTCCTTCTGGACGATCGCGAGCCGCTCCGCGAGCGCGGCCGTCTCCTTCACGTCGAGCCCGGAGGACGGTTCGTCGAGCAGCAACAGCTTGGGTTGCGTCATGAGCGCCCGCCCGAGCTCGAGCAACCGGCCGCGTCCGAGGCTGAGTGACTCGCACGGCTGGTCGGCCTCGCGCTGGAGGCCGAGCAGCTCGATCATGCTCTCGGCGCGCGCCTGCTCGTCGGCCGAGGGCTTGGCCAGGTTCAGCAGGTCCTTCCAGATGCTGCCGCTGCCGTTGCGCTGGCGTTCGGTGACGAGGAAGTGGTCGCGCACGGACATGCCGGCGAAGAGCTCGAGCCGCTGGAAGGTGCGCCCGAACCCTCGCCGGGCCCGTTGGTACACGGGCAAGGAGCTGATCTCGTCGCCGTCGAACCACACCTCGCCCTCCTGGGGCTGGAGCATGCCGAGCAAGCAGTTGAACAGCGTGGTCTTGCCCGCACCGTTCGGGCCGATGAGGCCCACCAGCTCGCCCGGCTCGACATCGATGTGCACGTTGTTGAGTGCGGTGATGCCGGCGAAGCGCATCGTGATCCCGCGCACGTCGAGGAGCTTGCCGGGCGTCGGGCCGCTGCGCTCTGCCGGGACGCTCGTCGCCACGTCGGTCACTCGGAGCCCCCGGTCGGGACGGCCACCGCGACCTCACGGGCTGCGAGGTGGGTCTTCTCCTCGGGCGGCTCGTAGCCCTCGCCCCCGATCGCGAGCTCGTTCACCGCGCCCTGGACGCTGGCGACCCACTGCACCCAGACGATCACCCATGCCGACACCACGAAGAAGACGGGCCAGCCCGAAGGCGGGAAGCCCTGCTCGAACAGGCTGCCGGTGGACTGGCCCGTGAGCGTCGTGCGTTGGAGCAGCAGCGCGCCGAAGACGACGAAGCCGGCCGGCGCACGGCCCTCCCGCCAGGAGATCGGCGTCGTGAGCCAGTTCCGCCGCGTGGCGATCGTCTGGACGTGCACGGGCAGCAAGAAGAACGCCGCGCACGCGTACCCGGCCGCGGCGCCCACGAGCACGCAATCGGCGAGGCTGCCGCGCAGCGGCCATCCCTCGCTGTCGAACCACACCCCGGCCAACGCGCCGACCGTCGCCCCCGCGGTGAGGATCAACCACCCGAAGCGCACACCTCCGTCGCGCTCGAGCCGCAGGCTCGTGAGCAGGATCCATCCGAACCCGTACAGGAGGCTCGGGACGATGAAGAACAAGATGGTGGGGCTGCGGACGCTCAACCAGCCCTCGGTGAAGAGGCTGCCGATGAGGATGTACGCGAAGTAGAGCAGCGGTCCTGCGAACACCGGCCCGGCCGCGAACCGAACCGGCGTGAACTCCTTGGGGAGCTCACCTGCGGCCTTCAGCTCCTTGGCCCGGTTCCCGAGCGCCCGGGCGCGGATCTGGGCCAGGATGCTGCGACGGGTCTGGAACTCGACGATCCCCTCGGGATGACGGGCGTAGGTGATCGCACCGAGCCCGAAGAGCACGATCGCGAACTCCGACTTGAAGCCGAGCTCCGGGAGCAACCACGTCGAGAAGATGACGAACCCGAGCGCCGCGTTCACGGCACCGTCGACCGTGCGCGAGCCGAGGGTGACCACCAGCACGACCCATACGATGCCGAGGAAGGACACGGTCTCGCGCGGTGTCGCGTTCTCGGAGTGCAGCGCGAGCAGCGCGCCGCCCAGCCCCGCGATGCCGGCCGAGATCGCGAACAGCTTGATGCGCAGCATTCGTGCGTTGATCCCGATCGAGGCCGCCGCGGGATCGCTGCCCCTCAGGGCCGCCATGTAGCGGCCGGTGGTCCCGTTCCGGATCAGGATGACCAGGAAGCCCACGACCGCGAAGATCGCGAACACCACCAGGAACCAGCGGCGGTCGTGCTCCGCCGAGAGGAAGTCGGGCCGGTCGATCGGCAAGCCCGAGTCCCCGCCGATCACCGACTCGCGCCGCAGGACGGTCTTGTCCAGCATGAGCGCGAACGCCAGTGTGGCCAGGGTGAGGTACAAGCCGGCCAACCGTGCCGGAGGTCGCCGGGTGACCCGCGCGACCAGGGCCGGCAACCCGTCCATGAAGAGGACGAGGATCGCACCGACGACCCCAGCGCCCACGGCGGCGATGGGCAACGTCGCCAGGGAGGGGATGTCGAGGTCGCGGAACAGGTGCACCGCACCGAACGCGCCGATGCTCGCGAACCCGGCGGTGGCCAGGGAGATCTGTCCACCGAGACCGGTGAAGACGGTGATCGACAAGAACATCACCGCGTAGACGAACGCGAGCGTGATGCGCGCGACCCAAGGCCCACTCACGAGGGTGAGCATCACGGTGATGAAGCCGATCATGAAGACCGGGAACAGGAGCTTGGTCGTTCGCTGGAGCGCTTCGTCCTTGTACTCGTGCGCCATCGCGGGCGGCGGCGGATCGACTCCGGCGAGCGGATCGGCCGCGGCTCGGCCTTCGCGCAAGCGCGACCAGAACACGAGCAGCAGGAACAGCACGAGGAACGGCAGCGAGGGCCGGACGTCGAGCGCGAGCGTGCTGCTGGCGAGCAGGTCCTGGAGCATCCGGCCGACGAAGCCGATGCCGATGGCACCCACGAGCGTCATCGGGATGTTCTGGAACCGGCCGACCGCGCCCGCGGCGATGGCCGCGACGATCACGAGCTGGTACTCGGTGCCGTTCACGCCTTGGTACTGCGGAGCCAGGAGCACACCGGCGAGACCGGCCATCGTGCTCGACAGCATCCAGGCGACCATCCCCACGCGTTCGGCGTCGACGCCCGCCAACTCGACCATGCGCGGGCTCTCGACCACGGCCCGCATCTGGAGGCCCATGGCGGTGTAGCGGAAGAGCAACCCGAGCACCGTCGCCGCAACGACCGTGATGATGATGATGATCAGGGAGTCGGGACTGAGGGTGTTGTCACCGATCGGGAAGAAGTCGATCGACGAGCGTCCGAGGAAGCCGGCCAGGCTCGGCGGGAAGTCGCCCGGCGTGTACGAATACAGGGCCTTGACGATCTCGGGGAACGCGACGAGCAGGCCCAGCGCGGTAACCAGCTTCACCTGCCACGATGCCGTGCGCATGTAGCGGAACAGCGCGCGGTCGAGGAGGAGCCCGGTGAGGGGCGCCACCACGAACACCGTGACAAGGAACGCGACCCAGATCGCCCACCCATGGTTGACGATGCGGTCGTACCAGAACCAGGCACACAGGAACGCCTGGCCGCTGAACGCGAGGTTGAAGACGCCAGACGTCTTGTAGGTGAGGACGAGACCGACGGCGACGAGGCCGTAGATGCACCCGATGGGCACACCCTGGACCACCCAGTCGACCAAGGAGTCCATCGGGCGCGCGCTACCAGTCGATGCCGGGCGTCACCGCTGGCGTCGTCGTCGTCGGATCTCGGTGAGTGCCCTTGCCCTCAGCCAACGGCCGCCTCTGGCACCAGCGTTGGTGGCGTCTCCCCTGCCTTCAGCGGACGGAAGTAGGGCGTGAGCTCGTCGGGCAGCGCGGGCGTGAGCGGGAAGCACACGAACGGCTGGCCCGGCTGGCCGTAGATCGTGACGAACTCGCCGTCGCGCACCTGCTCGTACACGTCGCACGCCTCGTACCCGGCTCCATGGCCACCACCACCGGGCTGCCAGCCGATCGGCGGCAGCATCCCGTCGGCGGTGAAGTCGGTGATGCTGTTGATGGCCTCGACCAAGGACTCCCGTGTGACGTCGGGTCCGGCCGCTTCGAGCCCCGCAACGAAGAGCGCGGCGTTGATCCAGCCAGCCTGACTGTGCTCGCTCGGCTCGATGCCCCGCTTCTTCATCGCCTTCAGGAACTGCTTGGTGCCCTTGGGCAGATCCTTGCCGTGCCACGGCGCGAAGCCGAGACGGAAGATCCAACCCTCGAGTGCGTCACCGGCCTTGTCGAGCGTGGACTGCCGGTAGCCCTCCGGTGCGTAGAACACCACGTCGTTCACGCCGGCCTGACGGAGACCTTCGGAGATCTTGAACCCACCGTTGAACTCCATGCAGGTGGCCACGAACTGCACGCCCGCGTCTTTCATCGCCTGGATGTCGGCCGCGATCTCGGTGACACTGAACCCGAACTCGAGCGCCTGGTTGGCATGCGCGACCTCGATGCCGTACTTCTCGAAGCCGGCCGTCACACCGTTCACGCACTTGGCCGACGAGATGTGCGTGTAGCCGAACACCGCGACCTTCGTGAACCCCTCCTGCATGGCGATGTACGACGGTGCCACGCCTGGGCACTCGAAGCAGAGGAACGAGCCCTTCTCGCCGAAGAGGGTGTCACGCGGGCACTCCTGGATTTCCTGGTTCTCGATGAGCGCTCGTTCGATCACGGCGTGCTCGTCGGCGGTCGCGCACCACGCCGGCTCGACGTTGATGCCGAAGCCCGGCACGTCGTTGTCGGACAGGTACTTCCCGCCGAGCGTGAACGAGTTCGTCATGATCGGGAGCACCGCGAAGACGTTCTTCTCCTCGACCAGGTTGCGCACGGTGATGGCACCGGTGGAGGCCTGGCCCTGATCGCTCGCCTTCGCGACGAGCTTGAGCTTGCGACCGTGCACGCCACCTTGCTTGTTGATCAGCTCGAAGTAGGCCTCGACTCCTTCGAAGCCCTCCGGGTACGCGACGTTGAGCGTGTCGTTCGGCGGGCTGGCGTACCCGCCGACCCGGATCTCGGTGTCGGTGACACCAGGGGTCTTCTTGCCCCCACCGGCACCTGCGGTCACCGCCTGCGTCCCCACGAGTGCGGCCGCGACCAGACCAACGGTGATGACAGCCAAGAATCGGCGCATCCGTGTTCCCCCCTCTTCGATCGACCCAGCGGTCGACGACTGGGCGGCACTCT
>VGBR01000025.1 GCA_016870355.1 Actinomycetota bacterium
CGACCGCGATGCACATCGCCGCCGCTGAGGAGATCGTGCACCGCCTCGTCCCGGCGGTGACGGAGCTGCGCGACGCGCTGGCGGCGAAGTCGGCCGAGTTTGCCGACATCGTCAAGATCGGTCGCACCCACCTCCAGGACGCGGTGCCACTCACCCTCGGCCAGGAGTTCTCGGGTTACGTCGCGCAGCTCGACGACAATCTCGTTCGCCTCCAGAGCGTGCTGCCCGGTCTGTACGAGCTCGCGATCGGCGGCACCGCGGTGGGCACCGGCTTGAACAGCCCACCCGAGTTCGCCGACAAGTGCGCGGCATCGATCGCAGAGCTCACCGGGCTCCCGTTCGTCTCCGCACCGAACAAGTTTGCTGCGCTCGCCGCGCACGACGGGATCGTGTTCGCGAGCGGCGCGCTCAAGACGCTCGCCGCATCGCTGATGAAGATCGCGAACGACATCCGGTGGCTCGCGTCCGGACCGCGGGCGGGAATCGGCGAGCTCGTGCTCCCCGAGAACGAGCCCGGGTCGTCGATCATGCCGGGCAAGGTGAACCCGACTCAGAGCGAAGCCATGACGATGGTGTGCGTGCAGGTGCTCGGCAACGACGCCGCCGTCGGCATCGCCGGCACGCAGGGCAACTTCGAGCTCAACGTCTACAAGCCGGTGATGATCTTCAACCTGCTGTGGTCAACCGAGCTCCTTGCCGACGCGTGCACCAACTTCCGGCGCTTCGCCGTCGAGGGAGTCGAGGCGAATCGCGAGCAGATCGACCAGTACGTGCGGACCTCCTTGATGGTGGTGACGGCGCTCGCACCCCACATCGGGTACGACAAGGCCGCCGAGATCGCCAAGCACGCGCACCACGAGGGCACCGACCTGAAGACGGCGGCCGTCGCCCTCGGCCACCTCAGTGCCGAAGACTTCGACCAATGGGTCCGCCCCGAGGACATGACCGAACCCGGCTGAGCCCTGAACACGGGGGTAAAGCCGATCGTTCTGGTCGGGAATGAACCGCGGGGCGCTGTGGTTCTGGGGCTTGTGCCAACGACTGAACGAGCCACGCTGCCGCTCCTCCCGCTGTCGACGGGCGTCGTCCTGCCGCAGATGGTCGTGACCATCGCCCTCGAGAGCGACGAAGCGAAGGCAGCCATCGCGGCCGAGCGGGGGATGACCGACACGCCTGGCCGCGGTGCCGGTGCCATCCTCGCGTTGGTCGGACCGCCTGGTGTGGGCAAGACCTCTCTCGGGGAGTCGATCGCTCGCGCGCTCGGCCGCAAGTACGCGCGTGTCTCGCTGGGTGGCGTGCGTGACGAAGCCGAGATCCGTGGGCACCGCCGCACCTACGTGGGCGCGCGCCCCGGAAGGATCGTGCGCGCACTCATCGAGGCCGAGACGATGAATCCGGTGATCGTGCTCGACGAGGTCGACAAGCTCGGTGCCGATTGGCGAGGCGACCCGTCCAGCGCTCTGCTCGAAGTGCTCGACCCGGCGCAGAACCACACGTTCCGCGACCACTACCTCGAAGTCGACCTCGATCTCTCCGACGTGCTGTTCCTCGCGACCGCGAATGTCGCCGAGTCGATCCCCGGTCCGCTGCTCGACCGCCTCGAGGTCATCCGCCTCGACGGCTACACCGAGGACGAGAAGGTCGCGATCGCGCGCGACCATCTGTTGGTGCGCCAGCTCGAGCGCAACGGCCCCGACCTCGATGACGTGCCAGGGACGGTTCGTGACGAGCTCGTTCCACCTCGTCGACGACGTCACCCAAGTTCTCGACCTCGCCCTCGAACCCGTCTCCCGCCCCGCAGAGAGCGACCGAGATCAGGTGACGGCGCTGGCGAAGTCGAGGGTTTCGCCTGGTTCCACTGGGAAGTGGCAGGCGACCCACTGCTGCGGGCGGATCTCGCGCACTTCGGGCTCCTGCTCGGCGCAGATGTCCTGGGCCTTCGGACAGCGCGTGCGGAACCGACAACCGCTCGGGGGGTTCATCGGTGACGGGAGCTCGCCGGCGAGGATCTGCTCTGAGTCGGGCCGGATCTCGGGGTCCGGCACGGGGATCGCGAGGAGCAGTGCGGCCGTGTAGGGGTGCGCGGGGTTCGCGTACATCACGTCGGGTGGGCCGAGCTCGCAGAACTTCCCGAGGTACATCACCAGCACTCGGTCGCTCACGTTCTTCACGACCGCGAGGTCGTGCGCGATGAACACGAGCGCGAGCCCGTACTTCTCGCGCATGTCACCGAGAAGGTTGATGATCTGCGCCTGCACCGAGACGTCGAGCGCCGAGACCGGCTCGTCGCAGATGATGAGCTTGGGCTCGGTGACGAGCGCACGAGCGATGGAGATGCGCTGACACTGCCCACCGGAGAACTCGTGCGGTCGACGCCCGCCGTTCGCGGGATCGATGCCGACAGTCTCCAGCACCTCTTCTACCTTGGCGGCGCGCGACTGCTCGTCGCCGATCTCCCAGATCTCGAGCCCCTCAGCGACGATGTCGCGCACGCGCCGACGGGGGTTCAGCGACGAGATCGGATCTTGGAAGATCATCTGCATGCGGGGGCGCACCTGGCGCAGCGCTTCGCCGTGCAGGTCGGTGAGCTCGACGCCGTCGAGCTTGACGCTTCCCGACACTGGTGGTGGGAGCTGGATGACGGCGCGCCCGGTTGTGGACTTGCCACACCCCGACTCGCCAACGAGGCCGACGGTCTCACCCTCGACGATGTCGAAGCTCAGGTCAGACACCGCGTTGACCTTCAGGCCGGTGCGCCCGACCGGGAACTCCACGACGAGGTGCTCCACGCGGAGCATCGCCTCGCCGTCGGGGCGCAGGTGTGCAGTTCCGGATCCGGCCATCAGTCGGTCACCTCAGGTCTCCACCGTGTCCGCGGCGACCAGCGCCTCGGTGGCGCGCAGTCCCTTCTGCTTGTTGCGTTCGAGTGCGGCCTCGCCCTCGGGGGTGCCGACCGGGAACCAGCACCGGAACTCATGACCGGGGCTTGTGCTCGGTGTGAGCGGCGGCTCTTCTTCCTTGCAGCGGTCCTGCACGTATGCACACCGCGGCGCGAACTTGCAGCCCTTCGGCGGGTTCACCAGATCGGGCGGCCGACCCGGGATCGTGGCCAGCCGCACGTGGCTCTCGTCGGCGAGCTTCGGGATCGACGACAGCAGCGCCTGCGTGTACGGCATCTTCATGTCGCGGAACAGCACGCTCGTCGGTGCCTTCTCCACGATGCGCCCGGCGTACATCACCGCGATCTCGTCGGCTCGACCCGCGACCACGCCGAGGTCGTGGGTGATGAGCACCATGGCCATGAAGCGCTCGCTCTGCTGCTGCGCCATCAAGTCGAGGACCTGCGCCTGCACGGTGACGTCGAGCGCGGTCGTCGGTTCGTCGGCGAACAACAGCTTGGGACCCGCCGCGAGGGCGACTGCGATGCACACGCGCTGGCGCATGCCCCCCGACAGCTGGTGTGGGTACTCGCGCAGCCGTCGCGCCGGCTCGGGGATGCGCACCGAGCGGAGCAGGTTCTCGGCGAGCTCGTACGCGAAGTCCTTGTCGACGTCGAGATGCTCACGGATGGACTCGGTGATCTGCTTGCCGATCTTCATCACCGGGTTGAGCGACGTCATCGGGTCCTGGAAGATCATCGCCAGCTGGGACCCCCAGTACGCTCGCATCTCCTTCGGGGTGAGGTGGATGAGCTCGTTGCCCTCGAAGCGAATCGAGCCCTGTCGGACGAGCCCGCGCCGGGGGAGCAATCCCATGATCGAGCGCGACAGCACGGTCTTGCCGCATCCCGACTCGCCGACGATGCCGATGGTCTTGCCACGCTCGAGCGTGAACGACACGCCGTCGACCGACCGCACGAGACCGCGATCGGTCTCGAAGTAGGTCTTGACGTCGGAGACCTCGAGGAGCGGTCCCTCGTACTCAGCGGCGAAGCGCGCGTCGGTCAAATGCCGGCCTCCCTGACGTCGAAGCGGGCCCGCACCACGTCACCGAGGTAGTTGAGCGACAGCACGGTCAGGAAGATCAGGATCGCGGGCTCGATCACGACGTGCGGTGAGCCGGAGGTGAGGAACGACCGGTCGATGGCGATGATGTTCCCCCACGAAGCGGTGGGTGGCTGGACGCCGACGCCGAGGATCGCGAGCGCTCCTTCGGCGACGATCGCCACTGCGATGCCGAGGAGTGCGATGGAGAACATCGCCGGCAGCACGTTCGGGAGCACTTCTCGGACCATGATGCGAGCGTGCTTGGCGCCTTGGGCCTTGGCGGCGAGCACGAACTCGCGCTGTGACCACTGGAGCGCGCTGGCGCGCGTGATGCGGCCGAGCAGCGGGACCGCGACCACGCCGATCGCAAGGATGAGGATCACGACGCGCGGCAGGCCGCTCGCCTGACCGCCTTTCGCGCTCTGTTGTGACAGGAAGGCGACGAGTGCGAGCGCGAGGATGATCGCCGGGATCGACAGCAAGACGTTGAAGAACCCCGTGAGGATCGTGTCGACGCGGCCGCCGAAGTAGCCCGCGATCAAGCCGAGGCTGCCTCCGATCAGCATGCCGAACAGCACGGCCCCGGTCGCCACCGCCAGCGAGCTCTGTGTGCCGTAGACGAGACGCGCCAGCATGCTGCGTCCGTTTCCGTCGCCGCCGAGCAGGTAGCCGGGGGCGGTGCCGTCGTCGGCAAACGGGCCGAGCCCGGTGATCTCGCACACCTCGAGGGTCCGGCCGAGCGTTTGGACCTTCGGGCAGGGCGGATCGAGCGTGATCGTCTTCTCTGGGTCCCCGACCGGGAGCAGCGGGGCGAACACCGCGAGGACGATCATGAGGCCCATCCAGCCCATCGCCAGCTTGGCGCCGAGCCCGAGGGCGCGTGTGCTCGCGTGGGTGTCCGTGGCGGCGGCCGCGACCAGATCGCCTTCGACGACCGGTCCGTCGCGCTCGGGCGCGAGCAGGGCCTCGCTGGCCGGTTGGACGAGGACGTCCCGGCCATCGTCGCGCGGTCCGTCAGTGGGCGGCGCGGGCATGGCGGATCCTTGGGTCCACGATCGCGTAGAGCACGTCCACGAGGAAGTTGACGAGCACGAAGAGCGCGGCCATCACCAGGATGAGGCTCTGGAGCGCGACGTACTGCTTCTCGTTGAGCTCGATCACGATGGCCTTGCCCATCCCGCCCATGTTGAAGATCACCTCGACCACCACGGCGCCACCGATGAGCGTGCCCACGTTGAGCCCGGCCACCGTGAGGAGCGTGATGCTCGACGGCCGCAGTGCATGGCGCCAGAGGATGCGGCGGTCCGAGAGCCCCTTGGACCGGGCCATGGTGATGAAGTTCTCCTGGAGCGTGGCGATCATGTCGCTGCGCAGGAGGCGCATGTACACCGCGATCTGGCCGACGGCGAGCGTGAGCGACGGCAAGATCATGCTCTGGATGTGATCGCCGAAGTTGCCGGTCCGGCTCGAGTCGAAGATCGGATCCAGCCAGCCGGGCGTGTACCCGACACTCGGTAACCACTTGAGCTCGGCTCCGATGATGAACGACAGGAGCAGTCCCAACACGAAGTTCGGCATGGCCAAGAACCCGAACGCGGTCGCGTTCAGTGCTCGATCGGCTCTCGTGCCGGCGCGGTACGCGGTGAACACCCCCAACGGGATCGCGATGGCGAGCGCCAGGATCTGGGCATACAGCATGAGCTGCAACGACACCGGCAGGGCCTTCTTCAGGATGTCGGTGACGGGGCGTCCCGAGCCGTAGTCCTTGCCGAGATCCCCGGTGACGACGTCACCGAGGTAGTTGACGTACTGGGTGAAGATCGACTTGTCGAGCCCCAGGTCCTCCTTGACCTCCTTGACCTTTGCCTTGGCTTGGAGGTTGGACTTCTGGGTGGGGAGCAGGATGTCGATCGGGTCACCCGGGATGATCCGGATGAGCGCGAACGTGAAGGTCGCAACGAGCCACAGCACGACCACGAACTGGACCACCCGCATCGCGATCGCCCTCATGCGTCGCTCAGCCCCCCGTTGGCCCTCGGGTCGGTGTGGCTCGTTGCCCCCCCTTCTCCTCCTTGCCTACTTGTTCGTGAGGCCGAGCACGGGCACCCGGCCGTACACGAACAGGTGCTGGCCGCCACCGTCGGGCAGTGGCGGTGCCTTGATGCTGACGTCCTTGCTCGACCCGATGGTCCAGTCCACGTACCACATCGGGAGGATGTACACGTTCTCAGAGATGATGCGGTTCACCTCTTGGTAGGCCGTGGTGCGCTCGTCGATGTCGGCCGCCTCACGGCCGGCCTGCAGCTGGGCCTCGAGCTCGTCGTCGATGATGTGACCGAAGTTCACGAGTGAGGTCTGACCGAACCATGGGAAGAGGTCCGCGTCGATGTCCTGTGCAGCCCCTCCATGCTGGTTGCGCCACAGGAACAGCCCGAAGTTGCCGGCGACCGCGTCGTTGATGAACGACGCCTGGTTCGCCGTCGGCGGCAGCGTCACGGTGATGCCGACGGCCTCGAGCTGCTCCTGGATCAGCTGGGACTCGCGGACGTTCGACGGGTCGCTGGTGTCGGCCAGGAGCACGAGCTCGAAGGTCCCGTCGCCGTCGGCCTTGACCTGCTCGACGAGCCGGGCTGCCTCCTTGACATCGTGCTCGGGGATGCCGGCGTCCTTGAGGTAGCCCGGAGCCTTCACGTCCATGATGCCGTGCGCGAGCTCGAAGAACCCCTTGTGGATGACCCGATCGATCTTCTTGCGGTCGAGTGCCTTCGCCACCGCGAGGCGTGCGTCGGGGTTGTCGAAGGGTGCCGCCGACGCGTTCATGAAGTAGTAGCGGATCTCGCGGAACGCGGGCTTCTGGACCACGACGTCGAACTCGTCGCGGACCTTGCCGAGCTGGATGATGTCCTGGCCGTTGTCGAGCGTGAGCACGTCGAGCTCACCACCGCGCAGCGCGGTCAGGCGCTGCGACGTCTCAGGGACCGGCGTGTAGATCAGCTGGTCGGCCTTCGGGTACCCCTCTTGCCAGTAGTCCGGGTTGGCGTCGAGCACCATGTTCTCGCCCGGCGTCCAGCAGTCGTCGTTGCAGACGAAGGGACCGGTGCCGATCATGCGCGTCGCGCACTCGTCACCCGAGTTCAGCTGGGCCGGCGCGACCATCCCGACCCGCCCCGTGCCGTAGAGGAAGGACGGGAACTGCGGGACAGGGTTGGTGAGGTGCACCACGACGGTCAGGTCGTCGACGACCTCGGCCTCGCCATAGAAGGGCCGCAGGACGCTCGGGAACAGCAGGCCGGTGTTCGGCAGCCCCGGTAGGCCGGCGAAGGTGTCGAGGTTGAGCTTCACGGCGGCGGCGTCCAACGGCGTGCCGTCGTGGAACGTGACGCCGTCGCGCAGCGTGATCGTCCACTCGGTGAAGTCGTCGTTCGCCTCGACGGACTCAGCCAGGTAGGGCACGAACTCGCCCTTGCTGTTGGGCACGACCAGCATGTCGTACACCGCCGCGGCCACCTGGATGCCCGAGATCGCGAGTTGCGAGCGAGGCAGGCAGAAGCCGTTGCCGGTGTCGGTCTCGCTCTCGAGGGCGAAGTCGATGACGTTGTCGCCGCCCTGCT
>VGBR01000026.1 GCA_016870355.1 Actinomycetota bacterium
CATCGCCGGTGTCGTCGTCGACGCCGTCGACCAAGACCTCGAGCTCGACACCCGCGCGCACGAGCGCATCACGCGCCCCCTCGGTGATGGGCGTCTGGACCTCGTCGCACTCACGCAGCCACTCGCCGACGAGGTCGGCAGGCGCGGCACCGTCCATCGTTGCGGCCGGCGTGCCGGCCTCTCGGGAGAACGGGAAGAAGCCAGCCCAGTCGAGGCGCGCCTCGGCGAGGAACGCGAGCAGGGCGTCGTGCTCGGCTTCGGTCTCGCCGGGGAACCCGACGATGAACGACGACCGGAAGGTGGCCTCGGGCTCCGCCGCGCGGATGCCCTCGATCATCGACACGAACCGCTCGCCGCTCCCCCAGCGCTTCATCCGGGTCAGCAACGCCCGGTCGGCGTGCTGGAGCGAGAGGTCGAAGTACGGCACGACGCTCGGGAGCTCGAGCATCGTGGCGACCAGCGGGTCGCGCACCTCGCTCGGATAGAGGTAGAGGAGGCGGATCCGGCGCAGCCCGTCGGGTACGAGCTCGGCGTCCAGACGGCGGAGCAACGCGACGATCGCCCCGGTCTCGCGCACGTCGTGGCCGTACCAGGCCAGGTCCTGGGCCACCAGCACCAGCTCGGCCACCCCGCCCTCGACGAGCGTGCGGGCCTCGTCGACGATGGCATCGGGGGTGCGGGAGCGCTGCGTGCCGCGGAACGACGGGATGGCGCAGAACGTGCACGCCCGGTCGCAGCCTTCGGCGACCTTCAGGTAGGCCCACGGCGCCTCCGGCGCGGCCCGCGGCAGCTCGAGCAGGTCTCGAACCCCGCCTTCATTCGGTCCCTGGCGAGCGCCTCCGGCGCCGCGGCGAGTCGGGCCGAGTACGACGGACGCGAGGCCGCCCTCGCCCGCGAACCCAACCACCGCGTCGGCCTCGGGGATCGCGGCCGCGAGCGCATCGCCTTCGCGTTCGGCGAGGCACCCAGTGACCACGAGCTTGGCACCAGCGGCGCGCACATCCGCGAGGGCGAGGATCGTCTCCACCGATTCCTGGCGCGCGGCTTCGACGAACGCACAGGTGTTGACCACGACGACGTCGGCGGTGTGGGGTGCGCCCGCCGCCTCGAGTCCGTCGGCGAGCAGCGACGCCCGGACCTTGTCGGAGTCGACCGCGTTCTTGGGGCAGCCGAGCGTCTCGATCCAGAACGTCGACGCCTCGGGCACCCCCCGAGGCTATCGGCCGCGCGGTTAGTTCTGGTCGCCGTGGGCCACGTCGCCGTGCCCGGTATCTCCGTGGTCGGTGTGCGCGGCGGTGTCGGCGTGCGCGATGTCGTCGTGGGGAGTGTCGAAGTGGAATGGAGGGAGCCCAACCACGTCCACGTGCGCATCGAAGTGTTCGATGTCCGAGTGCGCGGTGTCCGCGTGCGCAACGACCCCAGGCGAGTCGACGTGCGCGGTGTCCACGTGCGCGGTGTCGGAATGCGGCGCATCGGAATGCGGCGTGTCGCTGTGCGCGGCGGTGGTGGGCGTCGTGGGCGCGGTACTCGTCGTACCGCTCGGCTTCGCCGCGTCGGTGTGGTCGCCGCCGCACGCGGCGAGCAGGGCGCCGCCGACGCCGAGCGCCACCGGTGCAGCCATCCCGGCCCGGAGCAGCTCCCGGCGCGAGAACTCGCGCTGGCGAGCCGCGCGCTCGTCGTCGTCCGCCGACTGGGTGGTGTCGTCGCGGGCGTCCGAACTCATCGCGTCCCCCCCCCTGGGAATGCCGCGCGCAATATAGCCACCGCGGCCGAGCCGTGCTGGGAGTCGACCACCAGGAGGCCGGCCTCGCGGGCGAGAGCCGGGAGACCTCCCGACCGGTCGAGCCAGTCGCCGTACGCGTAGACGAGGATCTGGTCGCAGTGGCTCCCCAGCCGCGTGAGGAGCGCCGCGGCCCGGTCCGGCCCGACCTCGAGCATCCGCCCCGGCATCACGATCGCCAACGCGAAGTGCCCCGGCTCCTGCCAGAGCCAGTGGTCGTCGAAGATGTCTCCCACCACGAAGTGCTCGGCGGCGCCGGGGTGCAGCGCCCGGGCGTGCTCGATGCTGGCCGGAGCGAGGTCGATCCCGAAGGGAACGACACCCGGTGCGACGGCGTCGAGCTTCTCGAGCAGCGCACCGTTGCCGCAGCCGAGGTCGAGCACGTTGCCGCCCCGGCGCCCGAGCGCAGCGGCAGCGGCATCGAGCACCGGGCGGTGCGCATCGTTCATCGCGGCGATGCTCGGGAAGCCATTGTCGGTCGCGTACCACGCGGCCCGGGCACGGCCCGGCGGCTCGGCTGCGTGCTCGAGTCCCCGCCGGAACCCGCGGGTGGTGCTCAGGCGCAGCTTCACCGGCACCCGGAACGGCGGGCCGAGGCCGTAGGCGCCCTCGGCCGGGAACCCGGTGCCCTCGCGCCGCACCACGTACCGTCCGGCGGTCGCATCGGTGCGGGTCGACACCTTGAGCACCGGGGTCTTCACCTCGGCGATGCCATGCAGTGCCGACCACTCCACCGGCCAGGAGAGCACCTCGAGGAGCCAGTCCATCTCCTCGCCGAAGCCGGCGTCGCGCCCGACCCCCACGAGCGCGTCGGCGAGCTCGACGGTCGCGGGGCAGTCGAAGCGACACGGAAGGTGTGGCACCGCGCGCGCACCCATCCAGCGCCAGAGGATGTTCGCCTGCGGTGGGCCCGCGACCTCGATGGTGGTGGTCCCATCGAGCGAGTCGACGCTCCCGACCGCCATGGGCCACGTGGTGTCGACCATCGCGTCGTCCACCCACACGCGGCGGAAGAACTCGCGACAGCACGCGGGGTAGCCGAGCAGATCGCCGATCGTCTCGTCGTCGGCCGCCTCCCACGCGCGCTTGAAGGTCGCGACGTCGTCGATCGTGCCCACGACGAACCTGAACACGAACGGCCCGCCGGGCTCGGCTGCGACCGGTGTGGCCGCGTAGGGCTGACCGGAGATGCCCATCATCTCGATCGGCATCGCGCTGAGCCCGGCATCGGCCCAACGGGTGGCCTCGGTGAGGAAGTCCTCGGGCGAGGCGGTCGCGATCGCGCAACGCCGGATGCCGGCCGCGACCGCCCGCCACTCGATCTCGAGCCATGCCGCGGTGATGCGAGTCAGGCGGGGTTGCCACGCGTCGCGTGCCGCATCGCTGACCCAGGCCACGCGGGTGAAGTCGGGGAGCCGGAAGTCGAGCCGCTCCATCGAGCGGGTTGAGGCCGGTGCCGTGTCAGGGCCGGGAGGAGCGACAGGGAGCTCAGGCATCGCCGTGCGGCGCGTCGCCGTGCGGAGCGTCGCCATGCGGCGCGTCGCCGTGCGGAGCGTCGCCATGCGGCGCGCCCACGGTCGCCGACTCGCGTTCGGTCATCCATCGCTTGACACCGGCGATCGACGTCGACTGGCCACTCGCCCAGATCTCGAGGAACGCGGTTTCCACGTCGGCGCGCTCGGGGCTCGCGGACAGCGGGACCTCACCCGCGTCGAGGAGCTGCTCCTCGAGGCCGCGGAAGAGCCCCTTCCAGAGATCGCAGTGCTCCGTGCGGTTGCGCCAGTCGCCATCGATCGCCGTGCCGGGGCACTGGCCCTTGCACATGAGGAAGAACCGGCACCCCTGGCACCCACCATGCTCCTGGGGTGTGGCGTGGAGGGCCAGGTAGCGTTCGAAGCCTTCGACCGACGACTTCACGAAGTCGATCCCGTCCTTGTTCGTGCGCCCGCAGTTGCTGGCCTGCCCGTAGCCCTCCACCCCGCGCACGGCGCGGGTCGTGTAGGGATCGCACGAGTTCCACACACACGTCGTCTGGTCGTCGGCCCCGCGCAGGAGGTTGCGCATGTCGTCGAACACGTCGAGGCGCAGCGTGGTCAGGTCGGCCTCGAGCCTCGCGAAGCTCGTGAACGCGGCCATGTTCTCCTCGGCCGAGAGTGCGTACGCGGCGCCGACGTCGTCGCTCTCGACCTCCAGGGCGTGGAGGCGGGCATTCGTGATGCCCAGCGCCTGGAGGCGCCGGAACCAGTCGTGCATCGTGGGCAGCGCGGCACCGGTGGCGTTGCCGCGGTGCAGCGTGATGATCAGGCTCGGCGGGGTGCCTTCGCGGCACAGGCGCTCGATGGCAGCCTCGGCCTTGGCCGTCGCCTCACGGGTTCGCTCGAGGGTGCCCGCCCAGCGCGCGTCGTTCAGCTCACCGGGACCATCGATCGAGATCCCGACATCGACCTTGTACTGGCGGAACATGCGGATGTGCGCGTCGTTGATGAGCACGCCGTTGGTCTGGATGCTGTTCGACCCGTACCGCTCGAGCCCCCAGGCCAACAGGTCCTCGAGGTCGGCCTCCGGCACCAGCAGCGCCTCGCCGCCGAAGAGCGTGAAGGGGCCGCCCTCGCGTTCGACCGCCGCCTTCATCGCGTCCAGGTCGTAGGAGCGCGGGACGTTGCCCGCATCGCGTTGGGGGTTCTGGTAGCAGTACTGGCACTGGATGTTGCACGCGACGCCGAGCGGCCGGAGCTCGACGCTCACGGGGTCCTCGCGCTCTGGTGTCGCATTGCGTAGCCCCCCGTTGCGATTCGCGGCCCGCCACGGTACGCCCGGCACCGAGCACCCGCAATGCCGGCAGAAGCCGACGAAACGCTCCGAGCGCTCAGACCGCGGCCTTCTGGGCGCGGCGCAGCGCGCTCTCCACCAGCAGCGCGAGCGTCTCTTGCACGTGGGACTTGCGACGGGCGTCGCAGAGCACGATCGGGACGTTCGCCGGCACGGCGAGCGCCTCGCGCACGGCGCGCGGGTGGTGCGTCGCGAGCCCGTCGAACAGGTTCACGGCCACCACGAACGGGATGCCGAGCGCTTCGAAGTAGTCGACCGCCGCGAAGCACTCCGCGACTCGGCGGGTGTCGACCAGGACCACGCCGCCTACGGCGCCACGCACGAGCTCGTCCCAGAGGAACCAGAACCGATCCTGTCCCGGGGTGCCGAACAGGTACAGCACCATGTCAGCGCCGAGCGTGATGCGACCGAAGTCCATCGCGACGGTGGTGCCGGTCTTGCCCGGTTGACCCCCGCGGTCCACCCCGAGGCTCTCGACGGTCATCTCCGCCTCGGTCCGCAACGGCTCGATCTCCGAGATCGACCCGATGAACGTCGTCTTGCCCACGGCGAACCCGCCCGCGACCACGATCTTCATCGCGACGGGCGGTGCGGTGACCCGCACGTGGTCAGAGAGCGCGTATGCCATCGAGCAGCCTTTCGAGGAGCCGGACGTCGGTCGCGTGCTCGACGCTGTGCGGGTCGTCCACCCACACGACCCCCGCGGTCACGAGGTCGCCGACGAGCACGCGCACCACGCCGACGGGCAGGAGCATGCGCGCGGAGACCTCGGCGAGCGACATCGCGGACACGCAAAGATCGACGATGCGGTGCGACTCCGGGGGCGCGCTGGCCGGGAAGGCGGCCGGCTCGGGCATGCGACGAACGCTCGCCTCCAAGGCCATCAGCGGTCCTGGCGCCCGCGTCCGGCCGCGCGTGAGCACATAGGGGCGGACGAGCCGGGGATGACGTCGGGGCACACGGTGCGCGCTGGGATCCATCACCGCGGCAGCGCGGTCTGCAGCTCCGCGACGAGCGACGGCGTGAGCGCCGCCGCGCACCGCTCGACGAGCACCGCCATCTCGTAGCCGACGAGCCCGACGTCGCACGGTCGCGACGCGGCGACCGCGAGCACCGACGTCTCGCTGACGCTCATCACGAACAGGATCACGTGCTCGAGCTCGACGATCACCTCGTGCACTGCGCCACCGTCGAGCGGCCCGGAAGCCCCGCGAGCGATGCTCTGGAGCCCGGCGGCAACCGCCGAGAGCCGGTCGGCGGCGACCCGATCGAGCCCCTCCGACATGGCGACGAGCAACCCGTCGGACGACACGACGGCCGCTTGCGTCACTCCGGGCACGCCCGCCACGAAGTTCGACACCAGCCAGTTGAGGTTGCGCGCCTCCGAGCTCAGCTTGATCATGGGCTCCCCTTGCGGCCGTCACGCTTGCCGCGCTCGTGCCGGCTGAGCAGGTCGTGCACCCCTTCGGCGCTCCGACGGGTGGCCGCGTTCGCGGGGTGGCTCGAGGGCCGGTGCGTCAGGTGGGTGCCGGGAACGCGTGACACCAGGTTCGTACCCGTGCCGTTGGTCGTCGCACGCGCCGTCGCCGCGGCCATCGCCGGCTCTGGCTCGCGCGCCGGCACGTCGTCCTCCGAGATGGGCTCGGCGGCTGGCGACGCGGTGGGCCCGGGCTCCGGGGGCTCGGACGCGGTGGTGGCTGGAGCCTCCGACGGCTTCGACCTCCGGGTGCCATCCGCGGCATCGGCGCCACCGAGATGCTCGGCGGGCACGAGCAGGGTGGGTGGCAGCACCACCAGCGCAGTCACCCCGGAGGGCGCGGCCGGACGGAGCTGCACGTGAATGCCGTGGCGTGCTGCCAGGTGAGCCACGACATGGAGACCCAACGTGCGCGACAGCGCGAGGCCGGCCACGGGCGGGCGAGCGAGGAGTGCATTC
>VGBR01000027.1 GCA_016870355.1 Actinomycetota bacterium
ATCGCGCCCTGGAGCCAGTGCGGCGCCGCTCGCACGATACGCACGTTGACGTACGAGCCAGCCGGAGCGCTGTGCTCCCCACCGGGGAAGTGCACGAGCTTGCCCTGGCGGGTGCGACCCGAACGTTGCGTCGCGTCGTTCTTGGATGCACCTTCGACGAGAACTTCCTCGACTCGATCGACCCGTGCCGCGTGGCGGGCGAGAGCGTGACGCTCGATGGCCCCGGTCAGACGGCCCATTCGTTCCCGCGTCACTTCGGGCGCCACGAAGTCGTCGGTCATCGTCGCGGCCACCGTGCCGGGCCGCGGCGAGAACACGAACGTGTAGGCGGAGTCGAAGCCAACGGCCTCGACGACGTCCAGGGTGCGCTCGAAGTCATCGTCGGTCTCGCCAGGGAAGCCGACGATGAGATCGGTGGTCACCGCGAGGTCGTCGATCACAGCCCGCGCGGCGGTGAGTCGATCGAGGTAGCGAGCGGCGGTGTAGCCCCGGTGCATGCGCGCCAGCGTGTGGTCGCTCCCCGACTGAAGCGGGAGATGGAGCTGCTCGCAGACGGCCGCGCTCTCGGCCATCGCGGCCATGGTCTCGGGCCGAAGATCCTTCGGATGCGGTGACGTGAACCGCACCCGGCGGATGCCGTCGACCGCTGACACCTCGCGGAGAAGGTCGGCAAACTGCGGTCGGTACTGCCCGGCGCCCAGATCACGCCCGTAGGAGTTGACGTTCTGGCCGAGGAGCGTGATCTCGGTGACCCCGTCGGCCACGAGCTCTTCGACCTCACGGACCACGTCGCCAAGCCGACGGCTGACCTCCGGCCCCCGCACCATCGGCACGATGCAGAACGTGCAGGAGTTGTCACACCCGATCTGGATCGTCACCCAGGCCGAGTGGTTCGACTCCCGGCGCGCCGGAAGCACGGCCGGGTCGGCGTCATGCTCGTCGAGGATCTCGACGATCGGTCCTTCGGCGCGTGCACGTTCGAGAAGCTCAGCTGCCCGACCGAGATTGTGCGTCCCGAACACCACATCGACGTGCCCGGCCCGCTCGAGAACGGCCTCTCGGTCCTTCTGGGCGAGGCAGCCGCCGACCGCGATCTGAAGGTCGGGGCGGCGAGCCTTGAGCTCCTTCAGTCGACCGAGGTTTCCGTAGAGCTTGTTGTCGGCGTTCTCCCGGATGCAGCACGTGTTCAGCACGATGACGTCGGCGTCCTCGGCCTCCGCCGTCGGCTCCATTCCCTGCGCAACGAGCAAGCCCGCGATGCGCTCCGAGTCGTTCTCGTTCATCTGACACCCGAAGGTGCGCACGTGGAACCGCCGATTCACGTCCCGAAGTGTACGAGCGAAGAACCCGTCAGCCCATGGCGATGGTGTCAGGCGGTCGCGCCGCGAGTCTCCGCTTGCGCTTCGCCCCCCGGTCGGTCAGAGACGGTCGACGATGAGGTCCGCGGCGGCGCGCTCCAGCGGCCTGGCCTTGCGCCAGCGTCACTCGTCGTCGGGTTGGCGCTCCCGGGAGGCGACGTCACGCTCGCGCTGCTCGAGCTCTCGGCGCCGCAGCTCGTCCTCGCGGCGAGCGAGATCGGCCTCCCACGCATCGAGGTCACGATCGGCCGGCGGCGCTTCGATCGCGGGCTTGTCACCGGACTCGAGCGCTCGCTTCTCCGCTTGCTAGCGCTCCCATTGCGCGAGCTGCTCGTCGAGCTCAGCGGATCGACGGTCCGACACCCCGAACGAGCCGGTGTAGCGCGGGTGGTCTTCCAGCCCGAGCGGGTTCCCGGGATGTCCGGAGTACTGGGTGCTCCCGGGTCGCCATCCCGCGCGTTCCGGACGTCCGAGGAGGAGCCAAGCCAGGGAACCGATCGTGGGAAGGAAGATCACCAGGATCAGCCAGACGCCCTTGGGCAAGTTGCGGCACAACGACGCGTCCGTCGAGATGCAGTCGAAGATCGCCCAGATCCACAAGGCGAAGATCAGGAACCCGACGATGCCGCCGAACGCGACCACGCACACCTCCCCCGAAGTGCGCAAAGTGTACGGGCGGTTCAGCCGACTCTGCCAGGATCGCCGCCGTGCACGTGAGCGTGATCGACTTCGTCCTCGTCGTTTCGATCGTGCTGCTCGGATCCATCATCCAAGGGTCCATCGGTCTCGGGCTCAACATGCTCTCGGCACCATTCGTCGCGCTGATCGTGCCGAAGGCGCTCCCGGCCACGCTCGTGCTCCTTGCGTTGCCGATCGCGGTGACGACGTTGGTGCGTGAGCACCATGCGCTCGACCGGTTGGCCATCCGCTGGTTGCTGGCGGGTGCGCTCCCTGGCACGGCGCTGGGCCTCCTGATCGTGCGCGTCGCCGATGCGCGCGCCCTCGCCGTCATCGTGGGCGCGACCGTGCTCGGCAGCGTGATTCTCAGCGTGGTGTCACCACCGATCCCGACGACACCCCGAACTGCCCTCTCCGCCGGGTTCATCTCGAACCTGTTCGGGACTGCGACGGCCGTTGGTGGGCCGCCGCTTGCGCTTCTCTTCCAGCACCGCAGCGGCCCGATTGCGCGCTCGACCCTGGGCGCGTTCTTCTGTGTGAGCGCGTCGCTGTCCGTCGTCGGCTACATCGCCGCCGGCACGATCACCGGCGACCAAGTGGTGCTCGCGCTCGAGCTCGTACCGGTCATGGCGACCGGGCTCTGGCTGAGCCGCCACTTCCACCTGCACGTTGATGGCGGCTGGCTGCGCCCCGCGATGCTCACGCTCTCAGGCATCGCCGGCACCGCCGCGATCATTCGCGGCATCTCTTGATCCAGACGCGAATGGAGACGGGGCGGGCACCCCGTCTCCATTCGTGGGCTGGGCTGGTGGTGAAGGGACTTAGGACTCGACCTCCGCGGTATCGGCCTTCTTCGTCCGCGAGCGCCCGTTGGTCTTGGGCGCCGTGGGCTCCGTGGAGTCCGACTGCGTGGCCGCCGCGGCCTGCTCCTCGACCGCATCGAGCGCGGTGAGGTCGATGTCGTCGGCGGGCACCAAGTCGATGGGCACGTCGTCGATGCCGGCCTCGACCTTGATCTTGTCCATGATCTGGAGCGCGAGGTCGGGGTTCTCGCCCAGGAACTGCTTGGCGTTCTCACGCCCCTGGCCGAGCTGCTCACCTTCGTAGGTGAACCACGCACCCGACTTCTTCACGATGCCGAGGTCGACCGCGACGTCGAGCAGCGAGCCTTCGCGGCTGATGCCCTTGCCGTACATGATGTCGAACTCGGCGATCTTGAACGGCGGCGCGACCTTGTTCTTCGCCACCTTCACGCGCGTGCGGTTGCCGATCATCTCGGCGCCGTCCTTGATCGTCTCCACCCGGCGGATGTCGAGCCGCACCGACGAGTAGAACTTCAGCGCACGACCGCCCGACGTGGTCTCCGGGCTGCCGAACATCACACCGATCTTCTCCCGCAACTGGTTGATGAAGATGCAGATCGTGCGGGACTTGTTGAGGTTGGCGGTGAGCTTGCGCAACGCCTGGCTCATGAGCCGGGCCTGCAGGCCGACGTGCGTGTCGCCCATCTCGCCCTCGATCTCGGCCTTGGGCGTGAGGGCCGCCACCGAGTCGATGACGATCACGTCGAGCGCACCCGAGCGGATGAGCATGTCGGCGATCTCGAGCGCCTGCTCCCCGGTGTCGGGCTGGGAGATGTAGAGCTCGTCGACGTTCACGCCGATGGCCGACGCGTACACCGGGTCCATCGCGTGCTCGGCGTCGACGTAGGCGCACACCCCGCCGTTGCGCTGGGCCTCGGCCACCACGTGCATGGCGAGGGTGGACTTGCCCGACGACTCCGGGCCGTAGATCTCGACGACCCGGCCCCGGGGCAGGCCCCCGATGCCGAGGGCGAGATCGAGGGCGAGCGCGCCGGTGGAGATGGCGGCGACGCCGACGTTGCCGTGCTCGCCGAGCTTCATGATCGAGCCCTTGCCGTAGTTCTTCTCGATCTGGCCGAGTGCCATCTCGAGAGCCTCGTGACGTTCCACTGGGGTTCCTCCTGGATTTCTGTGCGGCTGGGGAAGCGCTCGGTCAGTAACTCACGGGGGTGTGACAGCCACCCCGGGTCCTCGGACCCGGAAGTTACAGCCCTGTGATTCCGGGGGCCACCGTACCCGAACGGGTGTTCGGGGTCAAGGACCTGGCCGCGGCCCCGTCAGGTGAGCGGCACTCGGGCACACGGCACGTACTCGGCGCCGGTCGGCTTGGTGAAGCTGCGGAGCAGCACGACCTCGTCGACCGGCCACGAAGGACCGAACGACGACGCATCGAGCGACGCCACGAGTGCTCGCGCATCCGCCGGTGGCTTCAGGCGCGCCAGCGTGACGTGCGGATGGAATGCGTGCGCATCGGGCTCGTAGCCCAGCGGCGCCACTGCGGACGCCACCGCGCTGGCGACCTGCGTGAGCACCGCGCCGCCGGTCGTGCAGCCCACCCACAGCACCCGGCCCCGACGATCCGACGGGAAGGCGCCGCCACCGCCCAGCTGCGCGTGTCCCACGGACGCGGACACGTGGCGCAGCGCGGCCGCGACGGCGTCGAGATCGGCGTGGTTCCCGAGGAACTGGAGCGTGAGG
>VGBR01000028.1 GCA_016870355.1 Actinomycetota bacterium
CTTGGAAGGCCGCGGCGCCGCCCTGGACGCAGTTGCGGTTCATGTAGACCTCGAGCGGGCCGAAGACCGGAGCGATGCGGTTGACGGCGCCCGCACCGCTCGCGTTGCTGGACCACTTGACGGATCGTCCAGCCGCGGCGAGCCTCTATAGGATGGTCGACGCGGACCGCCTCCGGCGGATGTCATCCGCTTGAAGTTCCTATCCCCCCAACCGTGGACCGATTTCGAAGGAGTCCCCAATGTGGCTCGTTCTCGCTGCAGCGCTCTCGCCCCAGTCCCACGCGAGTTCTTTCTCCGTGCCGTCGTCGGCCGCTGCCCGTGAGCGTGAACCCGACGTGGTCGTCGCCGGGGGGAGCTACACGACGGTCCCGATCGCCGCCACCGGCGACGAAGTCCCGCTGCCCAACCCCGCGATCGTGGTCGCGAGCCCGGACGGCGATCGCGAAGTCGAACCCGCCTCGGGAGATCCCTATTTCCTCGGCTTCGTCGCTGGCAAGCACTATCCGCCCGCGGACGAGCGGGTCGACCCGGCACTCCTCGCGAGCCTGCGGACCGAGTATGGCGATAGCCGTCCCACGAACGAGACCTACGCCTTCGTGATGTTCTCGCGTCGCATCACCGATGCGCGGCTCGACGTCTTGCGCGGTCTCGGCGCGCGCGTGCTCGAGTTCCATCCGCACTACTGCATGAAGGTCGCGCTGACGCCCGAGGCGATCGACTCGGTCTCCGCGCTCGATTTCGTGCGCTGGATCGGCCTTCCGCGGGCTGGGCAAAAAGTCCACAGCTGCATGCCGGCTTCGCTGGCACTGCTGCGAGACGGCAAGTTGCTCGACGTCTACGTGAATCTCTACGAGAGCGATCTGTGCGAGCGTTCCACGTCGCGGCGTGTCGGCACGCTCGAGTTCGGCGGCCCCGACGGCGTCACCGTCGTCGAGGATCCGAACGCGGGCGCGCGCGCGTGGATGTCCAACGGCTGGCAGCAAGAAGCGTTGCAGCGCATGGGAATCGACGTCTACGAGTACGTGGACTCGATCCGTGCGTTCCGCGCGCGCATCGCGCCGTCGCAGATCGAGCAACTGGTCGCGCTCGACTTCGTGCAGTTCGTCGAGCCCGATGTCGCGCCGACGCTGGGGCACGACGAGTCGATGCCGATGATCCTCGCCGACGGGACGCGCACCGCCTACGACGGCGCCGGAGCCGCGGTGGCCGGCCAGGTCGACTCCGGTATCGACTACTCGCACTCGGGCATCACCGGCTACTACTGGTGGGCGGCGAACCTGACCGGCAGCAACGAAGCGACGACGGACGATCCCTGCGAGCACGGCACGCACGTCGCGGGCACGATCCACGGCAGCGGCGCCGTCGAGGACAGCTTCGAAGGCGTGGCGAATGGACTCGGCAATCTGCCGACGACGCGCTACTTCAACACCAAGATCTTCTACGGCGCGGGCTGCGACTCCGGCGGGTCGTCGTTGGCGACGATTCTGGGAGCGATGGACTCGGCGGTGACCGACGGATCGTTCAACGTCACGCCGCGGCCGCATGCAATCAATCACTCCTGGGGAGCGCCATCGCCCGCCGGCGGCTCCTTCGGCACCGAGGCCAACTGCCGGACCATCGACGCGAGCGTGTTCGTGAACGACCAGTTGCAGGTGATCATCGCGCACAACTGGGGACCCGGCGCGGGCACGGTGAGCCGAGAGGGCTCTTCGAAGAACGCTCTCACCGTCGGGGGTGTGTGCGACTACGCGTCGGGCGTCGAGGATCCGGGCGAGATGTATTCCGCCTCGGGCCGCGGGCCGACCGCCGACAACCGCTGGAAGCCCAACGTCGTCGCGCCGGCGACGTCGATCCGCTCGGCCCGGGCCGGAACGGGCACCGGCTACGTGAACAAGTCGGGCACGAGCATGGCCGCGCCGCACGTCACGGGGCTCGCCTCTCAGCTCACCGATCACTACCCGTTCCTGCGCCACAATCCGACGACGCTCGGAGCGCTGCTGATGGCGAGCGCCATGACGAAGGACGACCAACTGCTCACTGCGCCGAGTATGAGCACGACGGCGCACCTCAACAACTTCGGCGCGGGTCGCGTCGAGGCGTACAAGGCGCACTACGGCCTGGGAGGTGGGTACCTCTGGGGCTGGACCCAGGACACGGCCAACGGCGCTTATGTCGATGTCACGGTTTCCGCCGGAGCGACGCGCATCGCCGTGTGCATGTACTACCACGAAGTGGCGGCGTCTGCGGGCGCGTCGGCGGCACTCGTCAACGACCTCGACCTGTGGATCGACGCGCCGACGGGAGGAATCAGTGCGACCACGAATACGGGCGAGTATTCCTCGCAGCAGTCGCCGCGCGACAACACCGAGATTCGCCTGCTCAACAACCCCGGAGCGGGGACTTGGCGCATCAAGGTCCATCCCGACAGCGCGACGAGCAACTGCCAGGTCGGCTTGGCGGTGCTGGTGCACTACGACGACACGACGCCGATGGGCACGTTCAACGTGACCGCGTCGGACGTGTTCATCAAGCCCGACCAGAATGTGAACATCACCGCCACGGCGACGAATCCCGAGTACATCGCCTCGGCGGTGTACTTCGACTCGACGTCGTCCGGGGACACGCTGGTCAACTCGACGGGCGTGCTCGACGACGGCGCGACGGCGAACTACATGAACAATCAGAAGTCCGGGCGCGACGTGCTCGTGGGCGATATCAAGCCGAACGATTCGCGCAGCGTGACCTGGACCACGCGCTGGGCCACCGAGGGTTTGAAGAGCTTCTCGGTCGAGGCGCGCTCGGACAACTGGGTCGACCTGTCCGACTCGATCAGCATCTACGTCGACGGCACGGTTCCGAGCGCTCCATCGAACCTCACTTCGCCGACGCACCCGCTCAACACGTGGGTGAGCAACTCAAACCCGGTCTTCAACTGGACGGAGGCCACCGACAACCTCTCGGGCATCGACGGCTATGGCGAAGCCTATGGCATCTCGCTCTTCACGGCCCCGGACATCCTCAGCATCAAGGACATGGAGAACGTCACGACCTTCACGCGTCCGATTCCCGATGGCACGTGGTACTGGGGGATCAAGGCCGTCGACAACTCGGGCAACTGGAGCAACTCGGTGGCGAACTACGGTCCCTTCCGCGTCGACGTCACGCCGCCGACGCAGCCGGGCGTGATTTCCTCGTCGACGCATTCCGTGGGCGTGCAGTCGTGCGATACGAGCGTGGGGGTCAGCTGGGCCGCGTCCACGGACTCCACGTCGGGTCTCGCGAGCTACCTGTACGCGATCAATACGCTGCCGGCGTGGGATCCCGTGGTCGGCACGGCTTTGGGCGCGGGCGCTACCGGCACGGTCTTCGTGCTGCCGTCGTCGTCGTCGCCACGCTACTTCCACCTGCGAGCGGTCGATGGAGCCGGTAACCGTGGCCCGACGCGCACCTTCGGTCCGCTGCTCGTCAATGCGACCTCGGTCGGGACGTACTGCACGGCCAAGACGAACTCGCTCGGGTGCCTCCCGACGATCTTCACGAACGGAGTGCAGCCCTCCAAGAGCGCCGGCAACTTCCAGGTGCGCTGCTTCAACGTGCTCAACCAGAAGTCCGGCCTCCTGTTCTGGGGCGCGAGCTGGAGCACGACGCCCTTCCAAGGCGGCTACAAGTGCGTCGGCAATCCCACCGTGCGCACGGTGGCCGTCAACTCCGGCGGCAACGCGACGGGCAACTCGTGCACGGGCAGCTACTCCTTCGGGTTCACCACGGCCTACATGAACTCGGTCGGGCTCAACCCGGGCGACACCGTGTACGCGCAGTGGTGGATGCGCGATCCCGCGAGTGCGAGCACCACGGGTCTGTCCAACGCCATGACCTTCACGGTCTGCCAGTAGGCTAGGACAACGCGGGCGAGGCGGTCGCGGAGCCCGGGCTGAGCCGACGTCGCGGCTGAGAGCCGGCGCGCGCGGGTGCGCCGGACGCTTCCGCGCGTGCTAGCGGCGCAGATAGCGGCCGAGCTGCACGAGCTCGCCACCACCGCGCGCGAGCGGCGGCGGGGCGGAGCGCTGCCACGCGGACGCGAGC
>VGBR01000029.1 GCA_016870355.1 Actinomycetota bacterium
TTCGAGCTCGGCATGCTCCGCGCGCACGCGATGCGCGCCGTGCGCGTGATCGTCGACATCGGTCTGCATCTGGACTTGCCGATCCCGGCGTCGAGCACGTTCCGGCCGGGCGAGCGCTGGACGCCCGAGAACGCGCTCGCGTTCGCGATCGAGCGCAGCCACTTCGATGAAGAGTTCATGTCGAGCGAGATCGACCGCTACCTCGGCTGGCCCGGCCAGGCCATCTCGTACAAGGTCGGCGAGCGCGTCTGGCTCGACTGCCGCGACGACGCACGCAAGCGCGCGAACGGCACGTTCGACCTCAAGGCCTTCCACTCCAGAGCATTGGAGCTGGGCCCCATGGGCCTCGACCAGCTCAAAGAAGAGCTCGCGAGGATCTAGTCATTGTCGGGACTTGTTGGGCCTTCAGGCCCGACAACTCGTCACACGAGACGGCCCGCGGCCTTTGCGGCTTCTTCGGCGGCCTCTAGTTGCTCTTCGATGATCTCGAGGCCGCCGTCCCAGAACGATGGGGCGGCGAGGTCCACGCCGACGACTTGACCGAGCTCCTCTGGCGGTGCCGATCCGCCGCGTGACAGCAGCTCGAGGTACGACGGCACGAACTCGGCGCCGCGCTCCTCGTACTGCCGATACACGCTCAACGCGAGCAGCTGGCCGTACGCGTACGCGTAGACGTAACCGGGCGTGGCGATGAAGTGCGGAATGTAGGACCACCACGCGCGGTAGCCGTCGGTGATCTCGACCGCGTCGCCGAGCATCTCCGCCTGGCTGTCGTGCCAGAGCTCGCCGAACCGCTCGGTGCTGAGCTCGCCGCGTTCGCGCCGCTCGGTGTGCACGGCATCCTCGAAGCGGTTCATGGCGATCTGCCGGAACACGGTGGCGATCTGGCCTTCGAGGCTCTCGGCTACCAACGTGAGCCGCTCGTCGGGATCCGTCGTCTCGGCCAGAAGCCGCCCAAAGGTGACGGTTTCGCCGAACACCGACGCCGTCTCGGCCAGGGTGAGTGGCGTCGCCTGGTGGAAGACGCCTTGCTCGCGCGCCAGGTACGCGTGGACACCGTGCCCGAGCTCGTGCGCGAGCGTGAGCACGTCGCGGCGGCGAGCCGTCCAGTTCAGCAACAGATATGGATGGTGCGACGGCACCGTGTAGGCGCAGAACGCGCCGGGGCGCTTGCCCGGCCGCACCGGCGCGTCGATCCAGTCGTCGTCGAAGAACCGCTGCACGATGCCGGCGATCTCGGGCGAGAACGAGTTGTAGGCGTCGACGACGAGATCCTTCGCGTGTGCCCAGCCGAACGAGGACTCAGACTGACCGACCGATGCCATGCGGTCGTAGTCGGCCAGGCGATCCATCCCCAGCAGCTGCGCCTTCAGCGCGTACCACCGCTGCGGGATGTCGTAGCGAGCAACCACGGCATCCACGAGCGCCTGGACCGACTCGTCGCTGGCCTGGTTGTCGAGGTTGCGGCTCGCCAGCCAGTGGTCGTAGTGACGGACCCGGTCATCGGTCCCCTTGTCGGCGAGCAACGTGTTGAAGACGAATGCGCGTGTGCGCAGGCCGGGTTCGAGTCCCGCGGTCACGCCCGCCGCGGCCGACTGGCGCACCGTGCGGTCGGGCGACATCAGGCGCGACAGCCCTTCCTCGAGCGGCACCGCGTCACCGTCGATGTCGAGGGTGATGGCCGACGTGAGCTCGCTGAACAAGCGTCCCCACGCGTTGCGTCCGGTCACCGCCTTGTCGTTGAGGATCCGCTCTTCCGGCTCGGTGAGAAGGTGCGGCCGGTAGCGTCGCGCGGACTCGAGGTGGTACCGGCAGAACTCCAGCTCCGGATCGGCGAGCAACGGCGCGACGTGCTCGTCGGGGAGCGCGGCCCACTCGAGCTCCACGAAGAGCAGCTCGTTGGAGATCGCGGTGGCGCGCTCCTCGGTACGGGCGAGCAACGCGCCAATGGCGGCGTCGGTGGTGTCGACCGAGAAGCACAAGCCGGCGTACGACCCGGCTTTCCCGATCAGCTCGGAGACCTCAGCCACGTCGCGCATGAGCCCGGCCAGACCCGCCGCGTCGAGCTTGGCGAGACTGCCTCGGAACTGATCGCTGATGCGGTCGGCCATCGCGGCCGCGTCGTCGAGCTGTGCGTCGACACCAGCCTCACCCCGCCCGTCGACGAGGCCACCGAGGTCCCAGCCGACATCGCCGGCGGAGTGATCGAGGTCGGTCGGGGTCGTGGTCATCGGGGCTATGACGCCGCGACGGGCGCGCCGCCGAGAGACGACAGACCGGCCGCGAGCGGCTCAGGAAGCGGCGCCGCGTGCACGATGACGAGGCGTTGGGTGGCGCGGGTGAGCGCGACGTACAACATGCGCAACCCTGCCGCGTCAGCAGTGACGAGGTCGGATGGTTCGACCACGACGACGTGGTCGAACTCGAGTCCCTTCACCTCGGTGGGCGTGAGCACTGCGATCGGCGCGTCGAGCGCCTCCACGGTGTCGGCCACGGCGCCCTCGTCGGCGAGCGCAGCGACCAGGCCGTCATGCAGCTCGGGGGCGGCAACGATCGCGACCGTGCCGGCACCGGTGGCTGAACGTGCCGCGTTCGCGGCCGCGTCAACCAGGTCGTCCGGGCCGACCTGTGTGTACTGCGGGCGCTCGCCGGTCTGCCGGACGGCGCGGGTTGGCGGGACGTCGGGAGCACCGGCCGCGAGCACTCGGTGCGCCACTTCCATCACC
>VGBR01000030.1 GCA_016870355.1 Actinomycetota bacterium
CGGGCGTCCAGCGCTCGCCCGGCCGGAACGTGCTCGACGCCGGGATCGGCAAGTCCAGATGCAGACCGATGTCGACGATCACGCGCACGGCGCGCATCGCGTGCGCGCGGAGCATGCCGAGCTCGAACGCCGCGTCGTCCAGGTAGCCGAGCTCACCCATGAGGCGCTCGGCGTAGAGGGCCCATCCTTCGGCGTGCCCGGAGTTCCCGGCGAGCGTGCGTTGGAACCGGTTGAGACGCTCAGTGAGGTAGCGCGTCATCCCGATCTGAAGATGATGACCGGGGACCGCCTCGTGGTAGCAGGTCGACACCTCCCCCCACAGCGGGAAGTGCGTGCGCCCGAGCGTCGGGTACCACGTGCGGCCGGGACGAGTGAAGTCTTCCGACGGACCCGTGTAGTACATCGCGGCGGCGCCGCCCGGCGGGGCGATCATCGCTTCGCATCGCTTCATCGGCTCGGGGATGTCGAAGTGCGTGCCATCGAGATCGCTGATCGTGCGATCGATCAGCTCCTGCAGCCAGCCGCGCAGCTGGTTCTCGCCGTCGATCGAGCGAGTCGGGTCGCATTCGAGGTGCTCGATCACTGCCTCCAACGGTTGCCCGGAAAGCACCCGCTCGCTGGCTTCTCGCATCGCGTGCTCGATCCGCGCGAGCTCCTCCCATCCCCAGTCGTAGGTCTCTCGGAGATCGAGGTCGGTGCCGTTGAACACTCGCGCCCACAGCGCGTAGCGCTCTTCACCACACCCGTCGACCTGGCTGGCATGAGGGAGGTACTCGTCGACAAGGAACCGTCCGAGCGACGCGTAGGCCTCGGTCGCACGACCGGCAACTTCGTCGAGGCGCGCGCGCAACCCAGTGTCCGTGCTCCCGCTGGCGTCGAACTCCTCGACCAGTCCCAAGAAGAAGGCGCTGGCGCGGTCTTCGCGTCCACCCCACGTGTCGGCTTGCTTCGTGCAGGCCAGCACCTGGCGCTCCGCGGCGACCAGGCCTTGGGCGATGCCTTCGCGCAGCGCGGCGATCAGCGTGTCGAGGGCGTGGGGAACCGCAGCGGTGCGAGCGGTGAGCGCTTCCCAATCGGCGTCGGTGTCGCGCGGCATCAGGTCAAAGGCGATCCGGATGTCGGAGACCGGGCTGCTGATGATGCGCAGCGGGCGGAGCTCTTCGCCGGTCTCGGCGAGGTCGACCGAGATCTCGAGCTGACGGCGGAGCACTTCGGCTGCGATGCGGTCGCCTTCGTCGTCGACCGGCGCTTCGTCGAGCTCGGCCAGCACGGCGCGGCTGTGGGCCAGCCGCTCGTCGATCCCTTCGGGGGAGTAGTCGGTGAGCTCGTCGTCGTAGCCCGGGATCCCTTCGAAGGTCGCGATGACCGGATCGAGCGCCGCGAACCGCTCGACGAACGCCTCGGAGATGTCGGTGACCACGCTGCTCATGCGACCGGCGAGCATACGCGGGGCCGTTGCCGTCTTCTCGCAAGGCGTCGGGGCCGGTGGCGGACTCGCTGGCGTGCCACGATCACCACCTATGACGAGCCTGGCCGACGCACATGTGCTCATCACCGGTGGCTCCAGCGGGATCGGGTTCGCCACTGCGCAGCACGCACTCCGACGCGGTGCTCGCGTGTCACTCGTGGCGCGGGACGTCGATCGACTGGCTACTGCCGAGGACGCCCTCGAGTCAGCCATTGGTGACGGGACCCGCGTCGCCGCGGAACCGGCCGACGTGACAGATGCCGAGTCGTTCGAGTCGGCCCTCGGACTGCTCGTCGCGCAGCTGGGACCCGTCGATGTGCTCGTGACCAGTGCGGGCGGAGCTCGGCCCGGTCACTTCGAGGAGCTGCCCGCGAGCGTGTTCGAAGAGCAGATGGCACTCAACTACTTCGGCACGCTCAACCCGGTGCGGGCCGTCGTGCCGTCGATGATCGAGCGGCGTCGAGGTCACGTCCTCATGGTCTCGTCGGGCGCAGGGATCGTCGGTGTGTACGGGTACTCCGCGTACTCGCCGGCCAAGTTCGCCGTGCGGGGACTCGCGGAGACGCTGCGGGCCGAGCTCAAGCCGCATGCAATTGTCGTCGCGTGTGCGTATCCGCCCGACACCGACACGCCTGGCCTCGCGCGCGAGGGGGAGATGAAGCCGGCGGCCACCGCGAGCATCTCGGCGACGATCAAGGTGCGGTCCGCCGATGCCGTGGGGAAGCGGATCGTCGCAGGCATCGAGCGGAACCGGCTCGTCATCACGTTCGATTCGTCGACTGCGATGCTTGCCAAGGCCGGTGGCCTCCTGGGACCGGTCGTGCGCGCCACGATGGACCGGCACGTACGCCGTGCGGATCGAAAGAAGTCCTGGGACCAGGAGTAGCGTCGAGATCGTGCCAAAGGCGAGCGTCGGCGCCGCAGGTACCCTGCGGCGCAGTGAGCTGGGGTCCGAGCGGCCCGTCCCGCAGGGCCACGAGCGGGCATGACGAGCAAGAAGGGTGACGTCCGGACCGAGAGCGACAGCATGGGCTCGATCGACGTCCCTGCGGCGCGCTACTGGGGTGCCCAGACCGAGCGGTCGCTGCACCACTTCGCGATTGGCGACGATCGCATGCCCAAGCCCGTCATCCGCGGGATGGCGATCCTCAAGAAGGCCGCCGCGCTGGTCAACCGCGACCTCGGCAAGCTCTCCGACGAGCACACC
>VGBR01000031.1 GCA_016870355.1 Actinomycetota bacterium
CAGCCGCAGGCGCGTGCCGTCGAGCGTGACGACGAGGTCCTTCGCCAGCGGGTGCTCGCGATCGCGTAGCGCGTTGGCGACGACGGTTGCCATGCGCAGGTCGCCCTTCACCTTCGCGACCGCCGGGGCTTCCGGAGCGCTCACCCGGTACGCGGGCTTGAGCCCGACCGGCGTCGACAGCTGGACGCCGTCCTCACCCAACGACGGGAGGACCTGTTCGATGTAGCGCAGGAAGATCGTGCTCGGGCCGACGAGCAGCACGCCCTGGCTCGCGAGCTGCCGGCGATGCGTATAGAGGAGGTACGCGGCGCGGTGCAGCGCGACCGCGGTCTTGCCGGTGCCGGCGCCGCCAGCGACCACGAGGACGCCAGGGAGCCCGGCCCGGATGGCTTCGTCCTGCTCGGCCTGGATCGTGGCGACGATGTCGGTCATCCGACCGGTGCGCGACCGCTCGAGGGCGACGAGCAGCGCACCTTCGCCGATGACCGTCATCCCCGACTCTTCGACGGCATCCCGGTCGAACACCTCGTCGTCGAGCCCGACGAGCTCACGGCCGGCGCCCGGCTTGGTGAGGAAATGGCGCCGGCGAACGACGCCCATGGGTTCGATCGCGGTGGCCCGGTAGAACGGCTCCGCGACCGGGGCCCGCCAGTCGACGACGAGCGGCGTCTGCTCTTCGTCGGCCACCGATAGTCGCCCGATGTAATAGGTCGCGTCATCACCCGGATCGGTTCGAGGAGCGTGGTGGCCGTTGCCGCCTGACGCGCCGTTCGTGGCGAGGTCGACCCGTCCGAAGCACAGCGGTGCGTCGCCGATGTCGAGCGCCGCGAGCCGGCGCCGGGTCACGTCTTCGGCGACGTCGCGCTCCAGCCGGGCCTGGTGGGTGCCGCCGGCGCCGGGGTTCGCGAAGCCCTCGGCGACCCGACGGGCGGCGTCGCGCATGGCATCCAGGCGTGCGTACGCAGCATCGACGTACTGCTGCTCCGCCGCCAGCTCGGGGTGGGACAAGGGCTGCTTCCTGCCTCGAGGGGACCGACCATCCTATCGGCCGCCCGGCAGGGCGCCGAAAAGCGGTTCGTGCTCAGCCTGCGGACCGAGTCGTCACCCGAATTGGCCGCACAGCCATCGATGTCGCCGACGGAACATCGAAGCCGCCGCCCGCCGCTCGAGCGGAGCGACGAATCCGAGCCAGTGCTCGATCTCCACTGGCCCGCAACGTCGACTCGATGGTCAGCGGCGTTGACCCGATCTCGTTTACTCCTCTCTGGGAGCCGTGAGCGCGACGTCGTGGGGATCGATGAGGATCTCGGGTTCGCCCAGCTCGAGCGTGTCGCCGATGACGACGAACCATCGCCCGCCGAGGTTCGGAAGCACGTCGGGAGTCGACTCGAAGAGGCGTTCGAGGCTCCGAATCACACCGCCGTGCGTGACCACAAGCGCGGCACGATCGCCGACTCGCTCGGCAAGCGACACGAGCGCTGGCCGCACGCGCGTGATCAGTGCCTCGTCGCTCTCGAAGCCTGGTGGCCGCACCGGGCTGCGCAGCATCCCTGGGTACTGCTCCTCGATCTCGGTGCGCGTGAGCCCTTCCCACTCCCCGACGGTGCGCTCCTTCACTGCCGGCACGACCTCGGCGTCGACGCCAGGCGGCGCGAGGAGGGCAGCGGTCTGGCGGGCCCGCTGGAGGTCTGAGGAGAACAGCACCGCGATGTCGAGCAGGGCCACGGCCTCGGCCCCGAGGCGCGCCTGGCGCTCCCCGAGATCTGAGAGCGGAGGGTCGGAGTGACCCTGCCATCGGTGCTCAGCGTTCCACGTGGACTGACCGTGACGGACGAGCAAGAGGCGGGCCACGGCACCGACACTACGGTGGCGCCGTGGCGCAGACCGCAACGATCGTCGCGACGGACATCGCGTTCGCGGAGGGGCCGACGTGGTGCGCCGACGGCACCCTCGCGTGCACGGCGGTCGCGTCAGGGCAGGTTCTACGCGTGCACCTCGACACCGGTGAGCTCGAGGTCATCGCGATCACCGGCGGCGGTGCGAACGCGGCGATCGCGACCAACGACGGCGGCTTCGTCGTGACCCAGAACGGTGGCATCGACTTCGAGAGGGCCGGTCTGCATGTGTCCGCGCCATACAAGCCAATCACGCCGGGCATCCAGCGGGTGGATGCGAGCGGCGCGGTCACCTACCTCGCCGACGACGGCTTCCTCGCCCCGAACGACCTCGTGGTGGCGGCCGACGGCACGCTCTGGTTCACCGACCCACCCCATCACCCACCGCCGCCGGAACCCAAGGGTCGCGTGCACACGATGACGCCCGACGGGGTGACCGCAGTCGCGTTCGGCGGCTTCGCGTACTGCAACGGCATCGGACTCGAACCCGATGGCACGGTGGTCGTCGTCGAGGGCCACGGCCTCATGCGCGTGCGCGCGGACGGCACCAAAGAGTGGATCGTCGAACGACTCGGCGACGCGTCCGGTGACGGCTTCTGTGTCGATGCCGATGGCCGCTTCTACGTCGCCGTCACCGCCGATCACGGCATCCGAGTCTTCGATCCCGACGGTACCGAAGTCGACTTCCTCGAGATCCCCGGGCGCGGGATCACCACCAACTGCTGCTTCGGCGGCGATGACCTGCGCACCCTCTTCGCCACC